>NZ_JAHRXF010000001.1 GCF_019104725.1 Streptomyces corallincola
GCGTCGGCTCCGGGGCGGCGTACGCCCTCCCCGCGCCCCGCCGGTACGGCGGCGGCCTCCTGCGCGGGAGTCCGCCGCCGTAGCCGTCTGCTCGTGTCCCGGGCCGTGCCCGGGCCGCCGTCGCGCGCGCCGGGGCGCCCCACCGACGCCCCGTGCGTCGCCCGGCCCGGCCGCCCGCGGGCGTCAGCCGACCCGGCCGTACCAGACGCTCTTCGTCCAGATCTTCTGGAGCCGCACCACGTCCCCGGTCTTCGGGGCGTGCCAGATCTTGTCCTTGCCCGCGTAGATACCGACGTGGTAGACGCTGGAACCCGAGTGGAAGAACACCAGGTCGCCCACCTTGCGCCCGCTCGCGGAGACGTGGTGCGTCTTGTTGTACTGCTGGGCGGCCGTGCGCGGCAGTGACTTGCCCGCCTTCTTGAACGAGTAGAGCGTCAGCCCCGAGCAGTCGAAGCGGCGCGGTCCGGTCGCCCCGTAGTGGTACGGAGCGCCCTTCTTGGAGGCCGCGACCTGGAGTGCCTTCGACGCGATCGTCGCGGCGGAGGCTTCGGTGGCCAGCCCCGGCAGCGCGATGGAGCCGCCGACGGCGGCGAGGGTGAGGGCCGAGGCCGTACCGGCTCGGGCCATGAGCGACGGGACACGATTGAGCGCAGTCATGCGCAACCCTTCGTCAGCCGCCTGTGAAGGATGACCTGTCGGATTCGGGCTGGCGAAGTTGCCCGGCCGTGTCACCACGGCTTCACCCCAAGGACCGCTCGGCCCGTCCGCCCGTCGTGCGACGCGCGTCCGTTCCGGCGACCCGTCTTGCCTGGGTCCTCCACTCCTGCCGATCCACTCCTTCGACCGGTCATCCGGGCGGCGGCAGGACTCGGCGTCCGCCCGGATCGCCCCGCCGCTGTGGCGGGGTCTTGTCGTCAGTCAGGGATCTTCACGTACAACAGTCGGAAAATCCCAACGGAACCGGTACTTTGTGGCGTTACTCACGACTCACCCGTTTGGGTGGACGCTACGACATTGGAGTGAACGTCAGTTCCCTTGCGTGGCCCCGGACCTGGGAAGACAGCGGGTGGGGCAGGGGTGGGCCGAGTGTCTCCGGCAACTCGTGGAGCCCGGAGAAAGTCACGGCGTTGAGCCGGGCGGGGGTCCTTCGTTCGGGTCGTTTGAGTCGCGGACGCGGCCGAAGGTGATCTTGGGAATCCGGGCACGGGCGACCTCGCGGAGGTGTGGCGGGACGGCCGCGCGAATCCGGGCGGAGCGATCCTGTCCGGCTCAGTCGGACACCTCCCCCTGCCGGGGCAGCGCCACCCGGCCCGTCCTCCGCTCCCCGTCCAGAACGCGCAGCGCGCGCCCCAGGGTCTCGCCGTGCAGTTCCGCCTCGCCCCGGCCGTGCATCACGGTGACCGCGTCGCGCAGGGCACCGGCCACGCCCACCAGGGCCTGGGCGGCACGCAGCACGCGGTACGTGTCGCCGGACGCGGCCGGATTGATCCGGCCCAGCAGATCCACGGCCTCCAGATAACGGTCGATCAGCTCGCCCTCGGCCCGTGTCAGGGCGGGCAGCGGCGGCAGCTCCGGCAGCATCCCCGGCTCACCCCGCGTCCCGGCCGCCGCCGAGGGTGTCCCGGCGGTTCGGGACCACGCCGTCCACCAGGCCGTACGCCACGGCGCCCGGCGCGTCGAGGACGAGGTCGCGCTCCAGGTCCCGGTGGACCTGCTCCGGCGTGCGCCCGGTGTGCCGGACCAGCATCTCCTCCAGTACCGCGCGGGTGCGGACCAGCTCGTCGGCCTGGACCGCGAGGTCGCTCGGCTGTCCCCGGACGGGCTCCACCAGCGCGGGCTGCTCCAGCACCACCCGCGCACCGGGCAGCGCGAACCGCTTGCCCGGCGTACCGGCCGCGAGCAGGACGGCGCCCACGGACACGGCCTGCCCCAGACAGTAGGTCGCCACGTCGCAGCCGACGTAGCGCATCGTGTCGTAGACCGCCGTCAGTGCGGAGAAGGAGCCGCCGGGACAGTTGACGTACAGCGTGACGTCCTGGTCCGGGGCCGCGTGCTCCAGGTGCATAAGCTGGGTGATCACATCGGTCGCCGCCGTGTCGTCGAGCGGGCTGCCGAGGAAGACGACCCGGTTCTCGAACAGCTTGGAGTACGGGTCGAGCGTGCGCGTCCACCCGGCGCCGGTGCGCTCGGTGAACTCGGGCAGGACGTGACGGGCGGTCGGTCGGCGCATGGGCGTACCCCTCCTCATGACGGGACCACCGGCGATCCCGCATCTGTAAAAAATGTACAGGACGTACTTGACGTTATGATGGGGGTATGGCCTACGAGATTCCGGTGACCCAAGCCAGGGCCGAGCTGGCGGATCTGATCAACCGGGTGGTGTACGGCGGTGAGCGCGTCGTCGTCACCCGGCACGGCAAGCCGCTCGTCGCGCTGGTCTCGGCGGCCGACCTGGAGCGGCTGGCCGCGCTGGACGAGCAGGGCGCGCGGGAGCAGGACGTCCACGGGCAGGGGGAGGAGCCGGTCGCGCGCTCCGTGTCGGTGATCCGGGACGCGGGTCGGGCGGCCCCCGAGCGGCACCGGTTCGGCATCGCGGCGGAGCACCGGCGCCCGGACGCGCCGTAGCCCCCGCCGCCGCGCGCGCTCCGTATACCGGCTCCGCCCGGTCACGCGGGCGGCGAGCGCCGGTTAACGTCCCGGAAACTCCGGCGAACTAGCGTTCCCGATCACGCCATCAGGGGATTCTCCACCCGCGTCGATCGCGCTCGGGCGGGTTTTTCCACGTGCTACATGTGTCCCGTCGTGGTGGCCGCGGCAACCGGACCCCGCACGGTCCGGAGCGAGGACTGTGAGGTGGGACGTGCAACTGACCCCGCACGAACAAGAGAGGCTGCTGATCCATGTGGCGGCCGACGTGGCGGAGAAGCGCCGGGCCAGGGGACTAAAGCTGAACCATCCCGAGGCGGTCGCCCTGATCACCTCGCACGTCCTGGAGGGCGCGCGGGACGGCCGGACCGTCGCGGAGCTGATGGCCTCTGGGCGGGCCGTCCTCGGCCGGGACGACGTGATGGACGGCATCGCGGAGATGATCCACGACGTACAGGTCGAGGCCACCTTCCCGGACGGCACCAAACTCGTCACCGTGCACGAGCCGATCGTCTGAGGGGGCCGCGATGATTCCCGGAGAGGTGCTGTTCGCGGACGGCCCGATCGTCGTTAACGAGGGCCGCGAGGTCACCCGGCTCACCGTGCTCAACGCCGCCGACCGGCCCGTCCAGGTCGGCTCCCACTACCACTTCGCCGAGGCCAACCCCGGCCTGGAGTTCGACCGGGCCGCCGCGCGCGGCAAGCGGCTGAACGTGCCCGCGGGCACCGCCGTGCGCTTCGAGCCCGGCATCCCGGTCGCCGTCGAACTCGTACCGCTCGCCGGTGCCCGGATCGTGCCGGGGCTGCGCGGCGAGACCGGAGGCCCGCTCGATGCCTGAGATCTCCCGCGCCGCCTACGCCGACCTGTTCGGCCCCACCACCGGGGACCGCATCCGGCTCGCGGACACCGATCTGCTGATCGAGATCGAGGAGGACCGCTCCGGCGGGCCCGGACACGCGGGCGACGAGGCGGTGTTCGGCGGCGGCAAGGTCATCCGTGAGTCGATGGGCCAGTCCCGCGCCACCCGCGCCGAGGGCACCCCGGACACGGTGATCACCGGGGCCGTCGTCGTCGATCACTGGGGCGTCGTCAAGGCCGACATCGGCATCCGCGACGGCCGGATCACCGGCATCGGCAAGGCGGGCAACCCCGACACGATGGACGGCGTCCACCCCGACCTCGTCATCGGCCCCGAGACCGAGGTCATCGCGGGCAACGGGCGCATCCTCACGGCCGGTGCCATCGACGCGCACGTCCACTTCATCTGCCCGCAGATCGCGGACGAGGCCCTCGCGTCCGGTGTCACCACCCTCGTCGGCGGCGGTACCGGGCCCGCCGAGGGCTCCAAGGCGACCACCGTCACCCCCGGACCCTGGCACCTCGCCCGGATGCTGGAGGCGATGGAGGGACACCCGCTCAACATCGGGCTGCTCGGCAAGGGCAACACCGTCTCGCACGAGGCGATGCTGTCCCAGATCCGGGGCGGCGCCCTCGGTCTGAAGCTCCACGAGGACTGGGGGTCCACCCCGGCCGTCATCGACGCGGCCCTCACCGTCGCGGACCGGACCGGCATCCAGGTCGCCATCCACACCGACACGCTCAACGAGGCCGGGTTCGTCGGTGACACCCTCGCCGCGATCGGAGGCCGGGGCATCCACGCGTACCACACCGAGGGCGCGGGCGGCGGGCACGCACCGGACATCATCACCGTGGTCTCCGAGCCCCACGTACTGCCCAGTTCCACCAACCCGACCCGCCCGTACACCGTCAACACCGCCGAGGAACACCTCGACATGCTGATGGTGTGCCACCACCTCAACGCGGCGGTGCCGGAGGACCTGGCGTTCGCGGAGTCCCGTATCCGGCCCTCCACCATCGGAGCGGAGGACGTGCTGCACGACCTCGGCGCCATCTCGATCATCTCCTCCGACTCCCAGGCGATGGGCCGCGTCGGGGAGGTGGTGCTGCGCACCTGGCAGACCGCGCACGTGATGAAGCGGCGACGCGGCGCACTGCCCGGCGACGGCCGCGCGGACAACCGGCGAGTGCGTCGCTATGTCGCCAAATACACCATCAACCCCGCGCTCGCCCAGGGACTCTCCCGTGAGATCGGCTCGGTGGAGACCGGCAAGCTCGCGGACCTCGTCCTCTGGGACCCCGCGTTCTTCGGCGTGAAACCGCTGCTCGTCCTCAAGGGCGGCCAGATCGCCTACGCGCAGATGGGCGACGCCAACGCCTCGATCCCCACCCCGCAGCCGATCCTGCCGCGCCCGATGTTCGGTGCCATCGGCCGGGCGCCCGCCGCGAACTCGGTCAACTTCGTGGCACCGCTCGCCGTCGAGGACGGGCTCCCGGAGCGGCTCGGGCTCGGCAAACGGTTCGTCGCCATCGACTCCACGCGCGCGGTGACCAAGGCCGACATGCGGGAGAACGACGCGCGGCCCCGGGTCACCGTCGATCCCGACAGCTTCGCCGTGCACATCGACGGCGAGCTGGTGGAGGCGACACCCGCCGCCGAACTGCCCATGACCCAGCGGTACTTCCTCTTCTGACGGGGTCGGTGACGCACGGATGCCGATGGTCTGTGACGGACCGACACCGCTCGCCGGTGACGGACGGACACCGATGGTCCGCGCCGCCGGGGCGCCGATGAGCCGGGCCGCGCTGCTCGTACTGGCCGACGGCCGCTTCCCCGCCGGAGGGCACGCCCACTCCGGCGGGGCGGAGGCCGCGGTCAAGGCCGGGCGGGTCACCTCCGCCGCCACTCTGGAGGAGTTCTGCCGGGGACGGCTGCACACCGTCGGACGGGTCGCGGCGGCCCTCGCCGCGGCCGCCGCGCTCGGCATCGACCCCGCCGAACTCGACGCGGCCGCCGACGCCCGCACTCCTTCGCCCGCCCTGCGCGCCACCGCCCGCAGACTCGGCCGACAGCTTCTGCGCGCCGCCCGCGCCTGCTGGCCCTCACCCGAACTCGACGCGCTGGCTGCCGCGTTCCCCAAGGGCGCGCATCAGCCGGTGGTGCTCGGCCTCACCGCCCGGTCCGCCGGACTCGGCCCCGAAGACGCCGCCCACTGCGCCGCCTACGAGAGCGTCGGCGGTCCGACGACCGCCACCGTACGGCTGCTCTCCCTCGACCCCTTCGAGGCGACCGCCGTTCTCGCGCGGCTGGCCCCGGAACTGGACGCCGTCGTGGAAGCGGCCGTGGCGGCGGCGCGCCGTGCCGTACTGGACGGCACCGACGCGCTTCCCGCCGCCTCCGGACCGCTGCTGGAGATTGGCGCCGAAGGACACGCCGCCTGGCCGGTCCGCCTGTTCGCCTCATGAACCACCCACAGGAGCCGCACATGCACCTCGACCACACCCACACCGGTCCCGGAGCCGTCAGCGCCGACGCCCACCGCCCCGACGGCACCCGGCGCGCGCTGCGCATCGGTCTCGGCGGCCCCGTGGGCTCCGGCAAGACCGCGACCGTCGCCGCGCTCTGCCGTGCCCTGCGCACCGAACTCTCGCTGGCCGTCGTCACCAACGACATCTACACCCGCGAGGACGCCGACTTCCTGCTCCGCGAGGCCGTGCTGCCGCCCGAGCGGATCGCCGCCGTCGAGACCGGCGCCTGTCCGCACACCGCGATCCGCGACGACATCTCCGCCAACCTCGAAGCCGTGGAGGACCTGGAGGACGCTGTCGGGCCGCTCGACCTGATCCTCGTGGAGTCGGGCGGCGACAACCTCACCGCCACCTTCTCCAAGGGCCTGGTGGACGCCCAGATCTTCGTCATCGACGTCGCGGGCGGCGACGACATCCCCCGCAAGGGCGGCCCCGGCGTCACCACCGCCGACCTCCTCGTCGTCAACAAGACCGACCTCGCGCCCCACGTCGGCTCCGACCTCGCCCGGATGGCCGCCGACGCGAAGGCGCAACGCGCCGAACTTCCCGTCGTGTTCCAGTCGTTGCGCGGCGAGGCCGGGGTCACCGAGGTGGCCGCGTGGGTGCGGGGGAAGCTGGGCGCGTGGCGGGCGTGAGGGTGGCGACCGGGGGAGCGGCGGGCGTGCGAGCGGGGGACGGGGGCGCTGAGGCGGAGGGCACGGACGCTGGCGTCGCGCAGGCCGAGGGGGCGGCGGGCATCACCGACACCGGCACCCCCTCAGTCCCGACCACCGTGTCCGACCGTCCGGCCTCCCCAGCCACCGTGCCCGACCGTCCGGCGTCCTCGGCCACCGCGTCCGGCCGTCAGGCACCCCACGCCACCGCCCCCACCGGCGCCCCCGCCCCCACCGGCGTACGTGCCCGCGCCCGTCTGCACGCCCGCCCCGACGGCCGGGGCGGCACCGCGCTGCCCGTGCTGGAGGGTGAGGGCCCGCTCGCGCCCCGCCGGACGCGGGGGAGCGGGGACGCGGCACGGGTGATGCTCGTCGGCGCCATGAGCGGGCCGCTCGGCGGCGACCGCTTCGGCGTGGAGGTACACGTCGCCGGGGGTGCGCGGCTGCACGTCGGCTCGGTTGCCGCCACCCTCGCGCTGCCCGGGCAGTCGGGCGGCGAGGCGCACTACGACGTACGCCTCGACGTGGCCGACGGTGGCGAACTGCGCTGGCTGCCCGAGCAGTTGATCTCGGTATGCGGCAGCGACCTGCGGGTCGCCACACGGGTCGAGGTGGCCCCCGGTGGCCGCCTGGTGCTGCGTGAGGAGCAGGTGCTCGGCCGGACCGGCGAGAGTCCCGGACGGCTCAGCAGCCGTCTCACCGTCCGCGTCGGCGGACGCCCGCTGCTGGACCAGGAGTTGGCCTGCGGCCCCGGTGCTCCGGGCGGCTGGGACGGGCCCGCCGTGCTCGCCGGACACCGTGCCGTGGGGCAACTCCTCCTTGTGCGACCGGAGTTCGCGGAGCATCCGGCCACCGCCCGGATGCTCGGGGAGTGTGCCGCGCTGATGCCGCTCGCCGGGCCCGCCGTGCTGGTCAGCGCCGTGGCCACCGACGCGCTGCGGCTCCGCGAGGTCCTGGACGAGGCGCTGGCGCTGCTCGGCTGACCGGCGGCGACCGCACCGGCGGACCGGCGCCCGACCCCCGTACCGGTCCTCCTGTCCTGCTCTCCGCCGCCCGTAAGCCGCTCAGCGGGACCCGACCATCCGTTTATCGGATTGGTAAAGAAAACCCCAACCCCCCTGTTCTCAGGCGGCTCACAGCCGGGAGGATCCCCGCTTGACGCACTCGCAGCCATGAATTCGGGGAGGGGCCCCACTTGAGGGACAACAGACCGAAGAGCCGCCTGCTGGCGCTGGGTTCGGCCGGAGCGCTCGTCACCGCGACGCTGATCGCCGGTACCGTCTCGGCGCCCGTCGCCGGTGCCGCGACCAGCCACGGACGCGACGCCGAGGCGCTCGGCGCCGACCTGGCCGCCGCCCGCGCCGCGCGTGCCGGAATCGACTGGCGCGACTGCCCCGCCGACTGGGGCTTCGCCAAGCCGGTCCAGTGCGGCTGGGTCACCGTGCCGGTGGACTACGCCAAGCCCAACGGCAAGAAGATCAAGCTCGCCGTGGACCGGGTCACCAGCACCGGCACCAGGAAGGAGCGCCAGGGCGCCCTCGTCTACAACCCCGGCGGCCCCGGCGGTTCGGGCATGCGCTTCCCGCTCCGCATCGTCAACAAGGCCCCGCTGTGGGTCAACACCGCCAAGGCGTACGACTTCGTGGGCTTCGACCCGCGCGGTGTCGGCCACTCGGCGCCCATCTCCTGCATCGACCCGCAGGAGTTCGTCAAGGCCCCCAAGGCCGACCCGGTGCCGAGCAGCGAGGCCGACAAGCGCGCGCAGCGCAAGCTCGCCGCCGAGTACGCGGACGGCTGCGCCGAGCGCAGCGGCGACATGCTGCCGCACATGACCACCCCCAACACCGCGCGCGACCTCGACGTCATCCGCGCCGCACTGGGCGAGCGCAAGCTCAACTACCTGGGCGTCTCCTACGGCACCTACCTCGGCGCCGTCTACGGCACGCTCTTCCCGGACCACGTCCGCCGGATGATCGTGGACAGCGTCGTCGGCCCGTCGCGCGAGAACATCTGGTACCAGGCCAACCTCAACCAGGACATCGCCTTCGAGCGCCGCTGGGAGGACTGGCAGTACTGGGTCGCCGCCAACGACGCCACCTTCCACCTCGGCACCACGCGCGGCGCCGTCCAGGACAAGTGGCTCAAGCTGCGCGACACCGCCGCCAAGCACCCGCTGGGCGGTGTGGTCGGCCCGGCCGAGCTGATCTCGTTCTTCCAGAGCGCTCCGTACTACGACTCCTCGTGGGTGCCGGTCGCCACGGCGTTCAGCAAGTACGTCGCCGGTGACAGCCAGGCCCTCGTGGACGCCGCCGCCCCGGACATGTCCGACACCGCCGGGAACATCTCCGCGGAGAACGGCAACGCCGTCTACACCGCCGTCGAGTGCGCCGACGCCAAGTGGCCCACCGACTGGCGCACCTGGGACCGGGACAACACCAGGCTCGACAAGCAGTACCCGTTCCTGACCTGGGCCAACGCCTGGATGAACCTGCCGTGCGCCACCTGGCCCGCCAAGCAGCACACCCCGGTCGAGGTCAAGTCCCACCGTGACCTGCCGCCGGTGCTCATCGTGCAGTCCACGCGGGACGCCGCCACGCCGTACGAGGGCGCGGTGGACCTGCACAAGCGCTTCAGGAACTCCCGCATGATCACCGAGGAGGGCGCCGGTTCGCACGGCGTCACCAACCTGGTGAACCCCTGCGTGAACGAGCGGGTGGACACCTACCTGCTCACCGGCAGGCTGGACCGCTCCGACGTGTCCTGCGCGCCGCACGCCACGCCCAAGCCGTAACGGCACGGGCACACGGTGAGAAGGAGGGGGCGGCCGGTCACCGGCCGCCCCCTCCGTCGTACGCCCATCGTCCCGTCGTACGCCGACCGTCGCGTCGTACGCCCGCCGCGTCCCGTACGTCCTACGCCCACCGCCCCCCGTGCGTCCTACGCGTCGTGCTCCGCCAGCCACGCGTCCTCGGCGGCGTAGTCCAGCAGGTCCGGGTAGGCGCCGGCCAGCGTCGGGAAGCACTCCCGCCAGTCCCGGCCGCGTGCCGTGGCGGCCAGCCACTCCACGGTCTCGGCCACGCCCTCCGCGTACGAAGCGAGCGGCCGGTAGCCCAGCTCCCGTTCGGCGGCGGACATGTCGAGCACCGTCGGCAGCGGCACCGACCACGGAGTTCCGCCCACCGATCCGGCGGGCGGCCCGTCGAGCAGCACCGTCTCGGTCTCCACGCCCATCACGGCGTCCACCGCCACACCGATCTCCGCGACCGTCGGCGCGTCCGGATCGACCGCGTTCAGCACCCGCGACCCCGGCCGGGCCGCCGCCAGCCGGACCAGCTCCGCGATGTTCCGCGCGCCCGCCGGATGGAACCGGGAGTCACCCCGGTACGACAGCACCCGGCGCCGACGCCCGTCCAGGTTCCGGCCCACGAACCAGAACTCGCGCGGCAGCGGGCTGTGCGGACCGTGCACGGCACCCGCCCGCAGCAGCGTCGTCGGCAACCGGTCCCCGGCGGCGAGGAGTTCACGCTCCAGCCCCGCCTTGCCCGTGGCGTACGACGCGTCGCCCGGGGCCACCGTCGGCTGGGTCTCCGCCATCGGCACCGGGTAGTGCGGGAAACCGTCCGGCTGCTCCTGGGTGTCGAAACCGCGCCCCGCGTCGTCCTCGTACACCGCCACCGTGGAGATCACCACGGCCGAGCCGACGCGGTCCGCCAGCGCGGTCAGCTGCCGTCCGTGCGCCGCCGTGAAGGCGACCACGTCCACCACCAGATCGCAGCCGTCGCCCACCAGGGCCGCGAGCCCCGCCTCGTCGGACCGGTCCAGTCGCGCGGTCCGCACCCCCTCGCCCCAGGACGCGTCCCGTCCGCCGCCCCGCGAGGCGGCCGTCACCTCCCAGCCGTCCCGCTCCAGAGCCCGCACCGCGGGCCGCCCGATCTGTCCGTTCGCTCCGATCACCACCGCTGTCCTCATGCCGGGAGCGTAGGAGGCACCCGGGACGGGGAAGGAGAGTGTTCCGCTCGGAGCTGAGCCGATCAGCCGAGAGCGGACAACACGCCCGGAGATCAGCCGAGTCGGGCCCTCCTGTGGCCCTGCTCCTTGCGTTCGGCTGCCGCGGCCTCCTTCACCACGGCCGCGTACTCGTCCACGTACTCCTGTTCCGACAGAGAGAGGATCGCGTACATGATCTCGTCGGTGACCGCCCGCAGGATCGCCTTCTCGTTCTCCATGCCCGCGTAGCGCGAGAAGTCCAGGGGGGCGCCGAAGCGGATGTCGATACGGCGCGCACGCGGCAGTTTCCGGCCGGGCGGCTGCGCCTCGAACGTGCCGATCATCGCGCACGGCACCACCGGCACGCCCGCCCGCAGTGCCATCACCGCGACCCCCACCTTGCCCTTGTACAGCCGCCCGTCGTGCGAACGGGTGCCCTCCGGGTAGATGCCCAGCAGCTCGCCCCGGTCCAGTACCCCGAGCCCTTCCCGGATCGCCGCCTGCCCGGCCTCCTTGCCCGAGCGGTCCACCGGGATCTGCCCGGCGTTGCGGAAGAAGAACGCGGTCAACCGGCCCTTGACGCCCGGTCCGGTGAAGTACTCCGCCTTGGCGAGGAACGTGATGCGCCGCTTGAGGATCGCGGGCATCAGGAAGTGGTCCGAGAAGGACAGATGGTTGCCCGCGACGATGGCCGCGCCGGACTCGGGCACATGGTCGAGCCCCTCGATACGCGGCCGGAACACCAGCCGCAGCAGCGGCCCCAGCAGCACGTACTTGAGCAGGTGATAGAACACGGCACCCTCCGTGGGCGGCTCGGGACCGGCGGCTCCGGCCGGGCACATCGTCGTGCCCCTGCCATCATCGATTGCCGCGATCGGCCGGGCTAGTCCCCGGCATCCGGCACCGCCACAGACAAGACCCGGCACCACCACACACAGGACAACGCCACAGCGGGGCCGGTCCGGGCACAAGGGTGGGGCACGGCCACTGACGGCCGTGCCCCACCCCCACCCCCGTTCCCGCAGCCTCACTCCGCCGCGCGCAGCACCTTCTCCAACGAACCCAGCGCGCCCCGCAGTTCGTCCGCCGTGATGGTCAGCGGCGGTGCGATCCGGATCGTGGAGCCGTGTGTGTCCTTGACCAGGACACCTTCGCGCATCAGCAGCTCGCTGATCTCGCGGCCGGTGCCGAGCGCCGGGTCCACGTCCACCCCGGCCCACAGTCCGCGCGCCCGGAACCCGGTCACGCCCCGGCCGACCAGCCCGGTCAGACCGTCGCGCAGCACCTCGCCGAGGTCGGCCGCCCGGCGCTGGAACTCACCGGTCTCCAGCAGTTCCACCACCGCCGTGCCGACGGCCGCCGCGAGCGGGTTGCCGCCGAACGTGGAACCGTGCTCGCCGGGGTGCAGCACCCCCATCACCTCGCGCCGGGCGACCACCGCCGACACCGGCACGATGCCGCCGCCCAGCGCCTTGCCCAGCAGCACCACGTCGGGGACGACCCCCTCGTGGTCCACGGCGAGGGTGCGCCCGGTGCGGCCCAGCCCCGACTGGATCTCGTCCGCGACGAACAGGCACCCGGCCCGCCGGGTCAGCTCCCGCACCCCGGTCAGATAACCGTCGTCGGGGATGACGACCCCGGCCTCGCCCTGGATCGGCTCGATCAGCACGGCCGCCGTCGTCTCGTCCACGGCCGCCTCCAGCGCGGCCAGGTCGTTGTACGGCACGACCTTGAAACCGGGTGTGAACGGGCCGAAGCCCGCCCGCGCCGACTCGTCGGTGGAGAAGCTGACGATCGTGGTCGTCCGCCCGTGGAAGTTGTCCGCCGCGACGACGATCGTGGCCCGGTCGGCGGGGACGCCCTTCACGTCGTACGCCCACTTGCGGGCCAGCTTGATGCCGCTCTCCACCGCCTCGGCGCCGGTGTTCATCGGCAGCACCATGTCGAGGCCGATCAGCGCGGCCAGCCGCTCCGCGAACCCGGCCAGCCGGTCGTTGTGGAAGGCGCGGGAGGTCAGGGTGAGCCGGTCCAGCTGGCGGTGCGCCGCCTCGACCAGCGCGGGGTGGCGGTGGCCGAAGTTGAGCGCCGAGTAACCGGCCAGCAGGTCGAGATAGCGGCGGCCCTCCACGTCCTCGACCCAGGCGCCCTCCGCCTCAGCGACGACTACGGGCAGCGGATGGTAGTTGTGCGCGAGGACCGGCTCCTCGGCCTTGATCAGGTCCTCGGACGTGGCGGGGCGCGCGGGTGCGGTCATCAGCGGATCTCCTGGGTGCAGCACTTGATGCCGCCGCCTGCCTTGTGGAACTCCGACAGATCGACGGGGACGGGGTCGTAACCGTGCTCGGCCAGGCGCTCGGCGAGCACCTCGGCCTGGGGTGCGATGAAGACGTTCCGGCCGTCGGACACCGAGTTCAGGCCGAACGCCATCGCGTCGTCGCGGGTGGCCAGCACCGCGTCCGGGTAGAGCCGCCGCAGCACCTCCCGGCTGCCCGCCGAGAACGCCTCCGGGTAGTACACGATGTTGTCGTCGTCCAGCACGAACAGGGCCGTGTCCAGGTGGTAGAAGTACGGGTCCACCAGGGTCAGCCCGATCACCGGGTGGCCCAGGACCTCCTGGACCTCGCGGTGCGCGTCCCTGGTGGTGCGGAACCCGGTGCCCGCCAGGACGTACCGGCCGGTCCACACCAGGTCGCCCTCGCCCTCGGCGACCGCCAGCGGGCGGTGCACCTCGTATCCGGCCGACGTGAACCACAGGGCGTAGTGCTCGGACTCGGGGCGCCGCTCCTGGGCGTGGAACAGGGAGCCGAACACCCGGCCGCCGACCACGAAGGCGGCGTTCGCGGCGAAGACCATGTCGGGCAGACCGGGCACCGGCTCCACGGTCTCGACACGGTGGCCGTGCTCGCGGTAGGCACGGACGAGCCCCTGCCACTGCTCCCCGGCGAGCCCGGTGTCCACCGGAGATTCGGGACGCATCCACGGATTGATGGCGTACTGCACCGCGAAGTGGCGGGGTTCGCAGACCAGGAAGCGCCGGAGGCGCGGCACACGGGTGGTGGGCACAGAGGGTTTCCTCCGCTTTCCAGTGCGTCACTGAGGTGTGTCACCACGGTAGAAAGCGCGGGGGAGGCTCCACAAGCGCGGAATCTTGCGTGTCGGCGCAGGATCGCTGCGTCCTGAGCAGCCGAAACGCAACAGAAATGCGCCGCTCGGGGTTTACGGCGCGCTCATTCGGGTGCGGCCTGAGTGGCACCGGCCTCGGGGCTGTCGGGGAGCAGATGGGAGAGCACCATGACGCTGACCGTCTTGCGGATGAACGGCTCGGCGCGGAACCGCTCCAGCACCTCCTCGAAGTGCTCCACGTCCCGCGCCCGCACGTGCAGCAGGGCGTCCGCGCCACCGGTGACCGTCATCGCGGCCGTGATCTCCGGATGGTTGCGGACCACCTCCGCGAGCCGCCGGGGCGGGGCGGCGCCCTCGCAGTAGACCTCGACGTACGCCTCGGTGCGCCAGCCCAGCGCGGAGGGCTGCACGGTCGCCGTGAACCCGGTGATCACCCCGGTCTCCCGCAGCCGGTCCACCCGCCGTTTCACCGCGGTCGCCGACAGCCCGACCACGGCGCCGATCTCGGCGAAGCTGGTCCGGGCGTTCGCCATCAGCGCGGTGATGATCTTGCGGTCGAGGTCGTCGAAGGACGCGGCCCTGCTGTTCATGCGGGCACTGTAATCAGCGCCGGGCCGGGTCGGCGCCCGGCCCGCGCGGGAACGTGCCGGAAGGGCCCGCGGACACGGCCTACGGCTTGGTGAGGATCATGGCGACGGTCAGCAGCCCCAGTACGACCCAGCCGAACCACAGCCAGCCGTTGCTGCCGAGCGCGACCGTGTACGCGGAGACGACGACGAGCCCGCCGATGGTCAGCGCGCCCATCGCCTTGGTGGAACCGTTCGTGGAACCGGGCATCGCGGCACCCTCCTCGTCATCGGTCCACCTGCGTGTCCACCTTCATGGTGCCCCGATTCCGGCCCGGAAGGCAGCCCGCACGGGACACGTCGGCCGGTTCCGGCGTCCGGTGGGTCAGCTCCGGCGGCCGTTGAGGGAGGCCAGATACGCGTTGTACGCCTCCAGCTCCTTGTCGCCGTCCCGGTCGGCCGCCCGGTCGGTGCGGCGGGCATGCCGCTGCTCGGAGCGGTACCACTGGAACAGCAGCGCGATCAGCACCAGCACCGACGGGATCTCGCTGAACGCCCAGGCGATACCGCCCGCCGCGTTCTGGTCCGCGAGGGCGTCGATGCCGAGCGAGGCGGACGGATGCTCGAACGTGCGGACCATCGGCGCGGACGCCATCATCAGCGCGATGCCGAAGAACGCGTGGAACGGCATGCCCGCGAACAGCTCCAGCATCCGCATCAGATAACCCGGTCGGTGCGGGCCGGGGTCCACGCCGATGATCGGCCAGAAGAACACCACGCCGACCGCGAGGAAGTGCACCATCATGGCGATGTGCCCGGTGCGCGACCCCATCAGGAAGTCGAAGATCGGCGTGAAGTACAGGGCGTAGAGGCTGGCGATGAACAGCGGGATCGTGAACGCCGGATGCGTGACGATCCGCATGTACCGGCTGTGCAGCAGCGCCAGCAGCAGTTCGCGCGGCCCCTTGCGGCCCCGGCCCGCCACCGGCAGCGCGCGCAGCGCCAGGGTCATCGGGGCGCCGAGCAGCACCAGGATCGGCGACAGCATGCTGATCACCATGTGCTGCACCATGTGCACGCTGAACATGACCATGCCGTAGTCGTTCAGCCGGGTGCACATCATCAGCCCGATGGTCAGCACCCCGAGGGTGAACGACACCGTGCGGCCCACCGGCCACGCGTCGCCGCGCCGGTGGAGCTTCAGCACGCCCCAGCCGTAGAGGCCGAGCCCGAGCAGACAGGCGATCAGGAAGAACGGGTCGGCCGACCAGGCGAGCCCCCGTCCCAGCGTGAACGGCGGCAGATCCATCGTCATGCCGTGCCCGCTGTGATCCATCCGCCGGCTCCTGATTCGTGGGGGTTGTGCGTGTCTGTCCGGCCCCCACACTAGAGGCGCCCCCGGTCACGACCGTGACCGGGGGCGCCTTCGCGTCACCAGGGGTGCTACAGCACGCACTCCGCCTCGGCGTACCGCTCGGCGGGCACCGTCTTCAGGGTCTCCACGGCCTCCGCGAGCGGCACCATCCGGATCTCGGTGCCTTGCAGCGCCGTCATCTTCCCGAACTCGCCCCGGTGCACGGCCTCCACCGCGTGCCAGCCGAACCGGGTGGCCAGCACCCTGTCGTACGGCGTCGGCGTTCCGCCACGCTGCACATGGCCGAGGATGACCGGCCGGGCCTCCTTGCCGAGCCGCTGCTCCAGCTCGACGGAGAGCTGGCGCGCTATGCCCGCGAACCGCTCGTGGCCGTACACGTCCCGGCCGCCCTCGTCGAACTCCATCGACCCCGCACGCGGCTTGGCGCCCTCGGCGGCCACCACGATCGCGGACCGCTTGCCCGCCGCGAACCGGGCGCCGACCCGCTCGGCCAGCTCCTCGATGTCGAAGGGCCGTTCCGGGACGACCACGGCGTGCGCACCGGCGGCCGTGCCGGAGTGCAGCGCGATCCAGCCGGTGTGCCGCCCCATGACCTCGACGATCAGCACCCGCTGGTGCGACTCGGCGGTGGTCTTCAGCCGGTCCAGGGCCTCGGTGGCGACCCCGACCGCGGTGTCGAAACCGAAGGTGACGTCGGTGACCGCGATGTCGTTGTCGATGGTCTTGGGGACGCCCACTATCGGCAGCCCGTTGTCCGACAGCAGCCGGGCCGCCTTGAGCGTGCCCTCACCGCCGATCGGGATGATCGCGTCCAGGCCCAGTTCCTCGACGTGCCCGCGCGCGCGGGCCACTCCGTCCCGCAACTGCTCAGGGCGGACCCGCGACGAACCCAGGATGGTGCCGCCGCGCGCCAGGATGCCGCTGACGGCGTCCAGGTCGAGCTTGGTGTAGTCGCATTCCAGGAGGCCCTTCCAGCCGTCCAGGAAACCGATGACCTCGTCGCCGTGGTCGGCGACGGCACGGTGCACGACGGACCGGATGACGGCGTTCAGACCGGGGCAGTCGCCACCGGAGGTGAGGACACCAATACGCATAGCCCGAATACCTTCTCAACGTGGGCCGGGTGTGACCGGACCACGTCGTCCGGCGGGTTCCCGGCCACCCTACCGGCGGGAGGGGGTGGCTCCACAGCGGGAGTCCGCCTGATGGACGCACCCGCACATGTGAGCGGAGGAGCCGTCAGGCGAACCCTCTGTGCAGGGTGCCCTTCCACGCTGAGACGGTGTTGATACGGCGCTGAGGCGCCGCTTACGCCGAATGCCGCGCGGCAGGTCACGGGGACCGTCACGCGGCATTCGGCATTCGGCATTCGGCGTCCGGCGGACGCGCGGACGTACGGGGTGCGCTCAGGCAGGCTGCTCCTGCGCCGCCGCGATCCGCTCGTCGCGCAGCGCCTCGTACCAGCGGTCGTCGATGGGCGGCAGCGCGTTCACGTCGAGGGCCAGCTTCAGCAGCAGGTCCGCGATCTGCGGGTTGCGGGCCAGCACCGGGCCGTGCATGTAGGTGCCGAACACCGTGCCGTTGTACGCGCCCTCGGTGCCGTCGCCGGTGCCGTTGCCCTTGCCCATGCGGACCTTGGCGAACGGGCGGGCGGTGGCGCCGAGGTGGGTGACGCCCTGGTGGTTCTCGAACCCGGTCAGCGGGGGCAGCCCGAGCCGGGCGTCGATGTCCCCGAGCACGTCACCGACGCACCGCTCGCCCTCGCCGCGCACCGACACCACGTCGAGCAGACCGAGGCCCGGCTCGCGCTGGCCGAGGTCGTTGATGAACTCGTGGCCGAGGATCTGGTACCCGGCGCAGACCGAGAAGACGATCGCGCCGTTCTCCACCGCCCGCTGGAGATGCCCGTCACGGCGCAGCCGCTCGGCCGCCAGCCGCTGCGGCCGGTCCTCGCCGCCGCCGATCAGGTAGATGTCGCCGGAGGTCGGGATCGGCTGGTCGCTGCGCACGTCGAGCCGCGCCACGTCCAGGCCCCGCTGGCGTGCCCGGCGCTCCACGACCAGGGCGTTGCCCTGGTCGCCGTAGGTGCTCAGCAGGTCCGGGTAGATCCACACCAGCCGCAGTTGGTTGTCGCTCATGAGGTGATCGTCCTTCCGATCAGTTGCCGACGCGGCGGCGCAGGTCCTGGAACGCGGTGTAGTTCGCGATGACCTCGATGCGGCCGGGCGGTGCGGCCTGGACGGCCTCGTCGAGGTTCTCGCACACCTGGAAGTGCTGGTTGGCGACCTCCAGGCGGACCGCGAGGTCGAGCTTGCGGTCACCGACGACGAAGATCGGGTGGCCGGTCAGCCGGGTGTAGTCCACGTCCCACAGCCAGGAGGTGTCGGTGCCGTCCGCGCCGCGCGCGTTCACCGACAGCACCACCGGGGTGGGCGGGGGGTCGATCAGGGAGAAGGTCTCCAGCCAGCCCGCCGGGTTCTTCGCCAGCAGCAGTCTGAGGTCGCGGCCCTGGAACTGGACCACGTCGTAGCGGCCCGCGACGGCCTGCACCTGGTACATCCGCTCCAGCGCGACCTGCGGCGGCACCCCGAACACGGCGGCGACGGCGGCCGAGCTGGCCGCGTTGGCCTTGTTGGCGCGGCCCGGCAGCTGGAGGTGGATCGGCCAGGCCGAGCCGTGCGGGTCCAGGACGTGGTCGCCGGAGAGGACCCAGGACGGGGTCGGGCGGCGGAACCCGCACTCGCCGCAGAACCAGTCGTCACCGGGGCGCTGCATCACACCGCCGCAGGACGGGCAGGACCAGGCGTCGTCCTTCCACATCTGCCCGGCGGCGACCCAGACGACGTTGGGGGAGGAGGAGGCGGCCCACACCACCAGCGGGTCGTCGCAGTTGGCGACGACGACCGCCTTCGAACCGGCCAGCCCCTCGCGCCAGTTCTCCGCGAGCATGCGGGTCTCCGCCGCGCGGTCGAGCTGGTCGCGGGAGAGGTTCAGCAGGGCGATGCACTTGGGGCTGGTGTCGCGCGCGACCCCGGCCAGGTACTTCTCGTCCACCTCGATGACGCCGAACTTCGACTCCGAGCCGCCCGCGAGCGCCGAGGTGATACCGGCGGGCATGTTGGCGCCGAGCGCGTTGGAGACGACCGGGCCCGCGGCACGCAGCGCCTCCGCGATGAGCCGGGTGGTGGTGGTCTTGCCGTTGGTCGCCGACACGAGGACGACGTCCAGGTGCTGGGCGAGCCGGGCGAGCAGGTCGGGGTCGAGCCGCAGTGCGACCTTGCCGCCGATCACCGACCCGCTGCCGCGCCCCGCGGCACGGGACGCCGCTGCGACCGCCTTGCCCGCGGTCACGGCCAGCTTGGCCCGCGGCGTGAGCGGGTCCGAGTTGCCTGCCATCAGTTCTCGATCCTCCTTGGTACGCGCCGCGCCTCGCCTGAGCCATCCGGCAACGTGGTGTGGACCTCAGCCTATCGAGATCCATACGCGTGCCCGAATCCCGGCCCCATGCCTCGCGGCGGGCACGGGCCGAACGAACCGTACCCTTGCCGCCATGCGACACGGCTCGATCGCGGGCGCCCACGGGCGCGTCCGGCCCCTCACCCTGCTCCATTCGCCCGTACTGCACCGCCCCTGCGCGGAGGTCACCGACTTCGGTCCGGAACTCGCGGAGCTGGTGGAGGACTTGTTCGCCAGCATGTACGCGGCCCGTGGCGTGGGCCTGGCGGCGAACCAGATCGGGGTGCCGCTGCGGGTCTTCGTGTACGACTGCCCGGACGACGAGGACGTCCGTCACCTCGGGCACATCGTCAATCCGCGCCTGGTGGCGACGGAGGGCGTGGTGCTGCGCGGCCCGGAGGGCTGCCTCTCCCTGCCCGGCCTGGAGGCGGGCACCGAGCGGTACGACGAGGCGGTGGTCGAGGGCTTCACCAGGACCGGCGAACCGGTCACCGTGCGCGGCACGGGCTTCTTCGCCCGCTGTCTCCAGCACGAGTACGACCACCTGGAGGGGACGGTGTACGCCGACCGTCTCGCGGGACGGCGTCGGCGCAAGCTGGAGCGGCGGATCGCCAAGGCACCCTGGCACCGGCCGGTGGGGGAGAACCGGGGAGAGGATCGCGGCGAGAACTGAACGACCGCGTGGCCCGTGTGGTCCGCGTGGCGCTCCGGGCGGGCCGGGTCAGAAGCCGGGGCCGCCCACGCGGTCGCCCGCCGCCGCCAGCCTGCCCCACAGCAGGTCCGCGAGCGAGCGGACCAACTCCGCGCGGGAGCACGGCCGTTCGCCCAGCCACCAGTCCCCGGCCGCGTGCATCATGCCGACGATCCCGTGGCCCCACACCCGCGCCAACTGCCCGCCCGCCGGGCCGAGGTCCACGCGCTCCTCGATGACCTGAGCCAGTTCCTCGCCCATCCGCCGCAGCAGGGGGACGCTGTGCTTGCCGGTGTCGAAGCCGGGGTCCGTGCCCGTGCCGCCCTCGGCGGGGTGCATCAGGAACCGGTACACCTGCGGGCGGGCCTCGATCGCCGCGAGGTAGGTGTCGAGGGTGGCCTCCACCCGCTCGCGCCGGGCGGCCGGGGCGTCCAGCGCGGCCCGCAGGGAGGCGAGCAGGGCGTCGGTGTGGCGCTTGGCGAGGGCCGCGTACAGCCCGCCCTTGTCGCCGAAGTGGCGGTAGAGGATGGGTTTGGTGATCCCGGCCTCGGCGGCGATGGCGTTCATGGAGGCTCCGGGGCCGTCGCGCAGCACCACCCGGTCGGCCGCCTCCAGCAGTTCGCGTCGGCGGCGGTCGGCGGAGCTCTGCTGCTCGGTCCGCTGTGTGGTGTCCATGTACTCTCCCCACCCGTGCTGATTCGGTGACGCCTTCGCAAACTAACACTGCCGATGTTCTCGCAGGTGAACGGGGCGAAGCGGGTCCCGAGCGGAGTTGACTTCCACTACCGGCCAGTAACATACTTTCGTTACCGCTAGTAACTGTGCTTGTTACGCCGCTCTGGAGGGGTCATGGCCGAGTTCATCATGGAGCTCAACGACGAGCAGAAAGAGGTGCGCGACTGGGTCCACGGGTTCGCCGCCGACGTGATCCGTCCGGCCGCCGCCGAGTGGGACGAGCGCGAGGAGACCCCCTGGCCGGTCATCCAGGAGGCCGCCAAGGTCGGCATCTACTCCCTCGACTTCTACGCCCAGCAGTACTTCGACCCCACCGGACTCGGTCTGCCGATGGCGATGGAGGAACTCTTCTGGGGCGACGCGGGCATCGGCCTGTCCATCGTCGGCACCGGCCTCGCCGCCGTCGGCGTCCTCGCCAACGGCACCGAGGAGCAGATCGGCACCTGGATTCCCCAGATGTACGGCGACGCCAACGATGTGAAGGTCGCCGCGTTCTGCTCCTCCGAGCCCGACGCCGGTTCCGACGTCGCCTCCATACGCACCCGCGCGGTCTACGACGAGGCCAAGGACGAGTGGGTGATCAACGGCACCAAGACCTGGGCGACCAACGGCGGCATCGCCAACGTCCATGTCGTGGTCGCCGCCGTCGATCCGGAACTGGGCTCCAAGGGCCACGCCTCCTTCATCGTCCCGCCCGGCACCCCCGGCCTCTCCCAGGGCCAGAAGTTCAAGAAGCACGGCATCCGCGCCTCGCACACCGCCGAGGTCGTCCTCGACGGCGTGCGTGTCCCCGGTTCCTGCCTGCTCGGCGGCAAGGAGAAGCTGGACGAGCGGCTCGCCCGCGCCCGCGAGCGGGCCCGTACCGGCGGCGAGCGCGTGAAGAACGCGGCGATGGCCACCTTCGAGGCGTCCCGCCCGGCCGTCGGCGCGATGGCCGTCGGCACCGCCCGCGCCGCCTACGACTACGCCCTCGACTACGCCAAGAGCCGCGAGCAGTTCGGCCGCCCGATCATCGACAACCAGGGCATCGCCTTCCAGCTCGCCGACATGCGCACCCAGATCGACGCCGCCCGGCTGCTGGTCTGGCGCGCCTCCTGGATGGCCGTCAACGGCAGGCCCTTCACCGCCGCCGAGGGCTCCATGTCCAAGCTGTTCGCCAGCGAGACCGCCAAGAAGGTCACCGCCCAGGCCATCCAGATCCTCGGCGGCAACGGCTACACCCGTGAGTACCCGGTGGAACGCATGCACCGGGACGCTGCCATCTACACGATCTTCGAGGGCACCAGCGAGATCCAGCGCCTCGTCATCGCCCGCACCCTCGCGGGCATGCCGATCCGCTAGGAGTCGCCCACGTCGTCCCTCCGGTGCGGGCCCGCTCGTACTGGTCGCGCAGTTCCCCGCGCCCCTCAGGAGTGGTTGCGGTTGTTCGTTTTGCGCTGGCCTGTGGGGGCGTTCGCGCAGTTCCCCGCGCCCCTGGGTGGGGACCGCCTGCGTTCGTCGGATTGCCGACGCCACACAGCTGACGCGGGCCGCGACTCCCCAGGGGCGCGGGGAACTGCGCGACGAGCCACGACAGGCCCGCACGGGACGGACGGCCGCAGACCCCGAACCGCCGCGCGGCCGACCGGAAGGAGACAGGTCGGCCGCGCGGGGCGCACGCCGCGTCGGTTCAACCGTGCCGCAGCGGCGTCAGCTGCTCGATGTCGTACCGCTTGCGCAGCGCCTCGATGGCGGCGTGGTCCGGGGGACCCCCCGCGGAGAGGATCTCCAGCAGCTCCTCGAAGTAGCGCTCGTGGTCCGGCGGGGGAGACGCCTGGAAGAACATCTTCGCGGGCGTGTCCGTCGGATTGGCGAACGCGTGCGGGCAGCCGGGCGGTACGACGATGACGGTGCCCGGAGTGGCACGCACCACCCTGCTGCCCGAACTCGACTCCCACTTCTGCCAGTTGTCCGGGGTCCGGATGCGCGGCTCGAAGGCGAGTACGTCCAGCTCGCCCTCCAGCACGTAGAACAGCTCCTCGCTGCGCGTGTGGACGTGGGCGCCCACGTCGAACCCCGGCGGGACCTCCACCTCGAAGGCGGAGGCCATCCGCGAGTGGTCGCCGGTGACCTTGAACGTCACCCGCTGGGCCGGGGCGGCGACCACACGGCCGTCACCCGGCGGTACCAGCAGTCCCTCGGTCGCGGTCATCGGCCGCTCACCACGTCACCGGAAGGGCCTCGGGCCCCCGGATCAACGCGCCCTTGCGGAACGGCACCTCGGCGGCCGGAACCGCCAGCCGCAGCCCCGGCACCCGGTCCAGCAGCGCGTCCACCAGCAGCTCCGACTCCAGCTTGGCGAGCTGGCCGCCGGGGCAGTAGTGCGGCCCGAAACCGAACGACACATGCGGGTTGGGGCTGCGCGAGAAGTCGATCCGCTCCGGGTCCGGGAAGACGTCCGGGTCGCGGTTGGCGGCCAGGTAGGACACGTAGACCGGGTCGCCCGCACGGATGCGCGTGCCCCTGATCTCCACGTCCTCCAGCGCGATCCGGGACAGGCCCACCGCGTTGCGGTGCGGGATGTACCGCAGCAGCTCGTCGATGGCCTTCGGCCTGATCTCCGGCTCGGCGCGCAGCCGTTCGCACAGGTCGGGGCGGGTCAGCAGCAGATAGAACATCTGCCCGCTGTTGTTGGTGACCGCCTCGCCGCCGATCTGGAGGAGCACGGCGAGTCCGACCGCCTCCTCCATCGTGATCTCCGCCCGGCCCACGGCGGCGCC
This sequence comes from Streptomyces corallincola, assembly GCF_019104725.1. GTDB lineage: Bacteria > Actinomycetota > Actinomycetes > Streptomycetales > Streptomycetaceae > Streptomyces > Streptomyces corallincola. The sequence goes on from NZ_JAHRXF010000001.1 coordinate 23,380, forward strand.
GAGCAGCGAGGTCACGTCCTCGGCGGTGCTGTCCGCGCGGCGGCCGATCAGGTCGGAGAAGTAGGCGCTCATCTCGCGCTTGGCCTTCTCGCTGACCTCCTTGCCGTGCGAGGACGACAGGATGAGCTGCGTCCAGGAGTGCATCCCCTGCCGGTCGGCGGCGGGCACCCCCATCAGCTCGCAGATCACCGCGATCGGGAAGGGGCTCAGCACCGCGTCCGTCAGATCGGCCGGGGGGCCCGCCGCGAGGAGTCCCGCCACCAGCTCGTCCAGCATGCCGCGCGCCTTCTCCCGTACGCGCTCCACGCCCTTGGCGGTGAACGCGGCGGCCACCGAGCGGCGCAGCCGGTTGTGGTCGGGCGGGTCGAGGAAGCCGACCGCGCCCCGGTCCGGGATGAAGTGCGGCGCCAGCCGGGTCACCGGCTGGTCCATGACCGCCTCCCGGCCGAACCGGGGGTCGTTGGCCACCATCCGCACGTCGTCGAACCGGGTGACCAGCCACGCCCAGCCCTCGCCGTTGGGCAGTTGGATCCGGGTGACCGGACCCTCGCGCATCAGCTCGGTCAGCACCGGGTCGAAGTCGGTGCCGGTCAGATCGAGGGCCGGCCACTGCCGTACCGGGGGAAGTGTGGGGGTGAGTGTCTCTTCGCTCATCAGTCGCTCTCGCCGTTCTGGACCCAGCGGCCCACGGTCATCTCGGCGGTGATGCCGGGTCCGAACCCGGCGAGCAGCCCGCGGTCACCAGGCCTGGCACCGCCCTCGTCGAACAGTCGGCGCAGCGCGTCCAGGACGACGGCGCTGGCGATGTTGCCGTACTCGGTGAGCGTCGAGCGGCTGAAGCGGAACGCGCCCGGCTCGACCACCAGGAACTTGCTGAGGTCGTCGAGTATTCGGGGACCGCCCGCGTGGATGACGTAGAAGTCCAGCTCGGACGCGTTCCAGCCGTGGTTGCCCGCGAGGTCGTGGAGCGCCGGGGCGAGCGGCTCCATCGTGGTCGGCACCCGCTTGTCCAGCAGGAAGTGGAAGCCGGTCGCCCGGACGTCGTACGCGATCCAGTCCTCGGTCTTGGGGATCAGGTAAGAGCCGTTGCGCTCCAGCTTGACGCCCGTGCCGCCCTGGCCGCGGACCACGGCGGCGGCGATGCCGTCACCGAACAGGCCGTTGGAGAGCAGCGAACCGATGCCGAGGTCGGTGGGCTGGTAGCACAGCGAGCAGAACTCGCAGGCCACGATGAGGGCGTTGGCCTCCGGGTACGCGGTGCAGAAGTCGTGCGCCCGGTTGATGGCCGCCCCGCCCGCCGCGCAGCCGAGCTGGGCGATGGGGAGCTGACGGGTGTTGCTGGGGAAGTCCATCTCGTTGATCAGCCACGCGGTCAGCGACGGCATCATGAAGCCGGTGCACGACACGTAGATGATGACATCGATGTCCGAGGTGAGGAGTTCGGCGTCGTCCAGCGCCCGCTGGATCACCGCCGGGACGCGGGACTTCGCCTCCCGCTCGTACAGCTTGTTGCGGTCCTCGAAACCCGGGTGCTTCAGGGTCTCTTCGATGGGCTGCACGATGTGCCGGGTGCGGACGCCCGTGTTCTCGATCAGCCGGAGGGCCAGGGGGAGCTGCGGGTGGCCCGCGTGGTGCTCGCGCGCCAGCTCCAGCGTCTCCTCCATCGTGATCACGTGTTCGGGTACGGACACCGAGGGTCTGCACAAAGTCGCCATGAGCCGTCCCTGCTTTCGCCGTCCGGCAGGCCGGTGCCCGCCGGTCAGAAGGTGGTCCACCCAGGTTCACCCGTGGGGGCGACGATCTCGCGTCGGATTACTCCGAACCGGGGACGGCGCGACAGAGAACAGCACGTCAGAGGCTTGCCGCCCGGACGGCCGCACCCACTCGGCCCAGCGGGCGGGGGTGCGCGTCCGGCGCGTGCCGGGCGGCCCGGCGGGCACGGTCAACCACCGTGCGGGGAAGGGGAGTTGACGATCGGAGGGTCACGGCGCGCCGCTGCTGTGCGCGATGCAGGCGACGTCGATGCGGTCCGCCAGCTTCGCCAGCTCGATGGTCAGCGCGGCGACCGTGTCCTCGTCGAGCCGCTGCTCCCCGGCCTCGACCAGATGCAGCCACCGCCCGCCCACGGTCCGCAACAACTTACTCACGTCGGCCGCGGCCACCTGCAAGGTACCGCGGTCATCGACGATCAGAGGCAGGGTCACTTCGCGGTTCACAGACGGGATGGTATCCGTGCGCTCCTCACGCACCCTGCCAAACCGTGGTGATGTTGCAGAACTCGCGGATTCCGTGCCCGGACAGCTCACGCCCGTACCCGGACCGCTTCACCCCGCCGAACGGGAACGCCGGGTGCGACGCGGTCATCCCGTTCACGAACACCCCGCCCGCCTCCAGGTCGCGGGCGAACCGCTCCACCTCGGCGTCGTCGCGGGTCCACACGTTCGAACTCAGTCCGAACGGCGAGTCGTTGGCGATGAGGACCGCCTCGTCCAGGTCACCGGCCCGGTACAGCGTGGCGACCGGTCCGAACGTCTCCTCGCGGTGCACACGCATCTCGCGGGTGATCCCGGCCAGCACGGTCGGCGGGTAGTACCAGCCCGGCCCGTCCGGGCGCTCGCCGCCGCACAGCACCTCGGCGCCGGACCGCTTCGCGTCGTCCACCAGCTCCTCCAGATCGGCCCGCCCCTGCTCGGTGGCGAGCGGCCCGACCTCGGTGTCCTCCGCCAGCGGATCGCCCGTCCTCAGCGCCCGCATGGCCGCCGCGAAGCGCTCCGCGAACGCGTCGTAGACATCCGTGTGCACGATGAACCGCTTGGCGGCGATGCAGGACTGGCCGTTGTTCTGCACCCGCGCCGTCACCGCCACCTCCACCGCCCGGTCCAGATCGGCCGAGGGCATCACGATGTACGGATCGCTGCCGCCCAGCTCCAGCACCGTTTTCTTGATCATCTCCCCGGCGGTCGCGGCCACCGCCCGCCCGGCCGGTTCGCTGCCGGTCAGCGTCGCCGCCTTCACCCGGTCGTCGCGCAGGATCTCGTCCACCGCGCCCGACCCGATCAGCAGCGTCTGGAAACAGCCCTCCGGGAAGCCCGCCCGGTGGAACAGGTCCTCCAGATACAGCGCGGTCTGCGGCACGTTGGAGGCGTGCTTCAGCAGCCCGGTGTTGCCCGCCATCAGGGCGGGCGCCGCGAACCGGATCACCTGCCACAGCGGGAAGTTCCACGGCATCACCGCCAGCACCGGACCCAGCGGGCGATACCGCACCACCGCCCGCGAACCCCCGGAGTCCCGCACGTCCGCCTCGTCCGGCTCCTCGTCCGCGAGCAGCGCCTCGGCCCGCTCGGCGTACCAGCGCATCGCCTTCGCGCACTTCGCGGCCTCGGCCCGGGCCTGCTTGACGGGCTTGCCCATCTCGGTGGTCATCACGCGGGCGATCTCGTCGCCGTCCTCGTCCAGCAGATCGGCGGCCCGGTTCATCAGACGGGCGCGCTCGGCGTACGAGGTCGTGCGATAGGTGCGGAACGTCGCCTCGGCGAGCTGGAGCCGCCGTTCCACCTCCTCCTCGCCCAGCGCCTCGAACGTCTTGAGCGTCTCGCCGTTCGCCGGGTTCACCGTCTCGATGGGCATGGCTGACCTCCGTGGGAGCGGGCTTGCTTCGACCTTCGCGCGCGCACCTACCGGCCGCAACGCGTGAGCCGCTGTTCAGAGCGGGTGCTCGGCCAGCCGGTCGAGAAACGCGCCCTGCGCCGGAATGATCACCGCGCGGGCCGCGTCGAGACCCAGCCACGCCACCCGGTCCAGCTCCGGGAACTCCTGGACCCGGCCCGAACCACGCGGCCACTCCATCGTGAAGGTGCCCGGCACGACGGACTCCGGGTCGAGGTCCGCCTCGATCGCCCACGCGGTGACGATCTTGCCGTTCGCCTGCGTGACCTCGCCCAGCGGCAGCGCCTCGCCGTCCGGGGGCGCGAGCCCCAGCTCCTCCTCGAACTCCCGGCGGGCCGCGTCCCACGGCGCCTCGTCGGGTTCGTACTCGCCCTTCGGCACGCCCCAGGCGCCCGCGTCCTTGTGCGCGTAGAAGGGGCCGCCCATGTGCCCCAGCAGCACCTGGAGTTCCCCGCCGGTGCGGCGGAACAGCAGCAGTCCGGCACTTCGTTTCGTCCGTGCGCTCACGCCCCGACCTCCGGGTGGGCCGCCAACAGGGTCTCCACCGTATCGGCCTGCTCCGCCGTCTTGTCCTCGCGGTAGCGGATCACGCGCGCGAACCGCAGGGTGACCCCGGCCGGATAGCGGGTGGAGCGCTGGAGTCCGTCGTAGGCGATCTCCACGACGAGTTCGGGCCGTACGGTGACACCCCAGGGGTGCTCCTCGACCGTGAGCGCGGCCAGCCGGTCGGTCTGCCAGGCGAGCAGCGCGTCCGTCAGGCCCTTGAACGTCTTGCCCAGCATGGCGAACCCGCCGTCCGCGGTACGGGCGCCCAGGTGCAGGTTGGAGAGCCGGCCCGTGCGCCGCCCGTGCCCCCACTCGGCGGCCAGCACCACCAGGTCCAGGGTGTGCACCGGCTTGACCTTCAGCCAGGATGCGCCCCGGCGGCCCGCGCTGTACGGCGCGTCCAGTGCCTTCACCACCACACCCTCGTGCCCGCGTGCCAGCGCGTCCGCGAGGAACGCCTCCGCGGCCCCCGCGTCCGGCGGCCCCGCCACCAGGGTCCGGCGCACCCGCATCGGCTCCGGCACCAGCCGGGCCAGCTCGGCGTGGCGCGCCGCGAACGGCAGGTCCAGCAGATCGGTGCCGTCCACCGACAGGGCGTCGAAGAACACGGGCGAGACCGGGACCTCACCGGCGACCCGTGCCACGTCCGTGCGCGACCCGACCCGCCCGGCCGTCTCCTGGAACGACCGGGGCCGCCCGTCCGCGCCGAACGAGATCACCTCGCCGTCCAGGATGAACCGCTCGCCCGCCAGCCCCAGCGCGGCGGCCCGCACCTCCGGCAGCCGGTCGGTGATGTCGTCCAGCGTCCGCGTGTGCACCCGTACGGTGTCGCCGTCCCGGTGCACCTGTACGCGGATGCCGTCGAGCTTCTCCTCCACCGCGCAGGCGCCCAGCTTCTCCACCGCCTCCGCGACCGACGACGCGCTGTGCGCCAGCATCGGCTGCACCGGGCGGCCCACGGTGAGCCGGAACCGCTCCAGCGCCGCCGGGCCGTCCGCGAGCAGCGCCTCGGCCACCGCCCGGAGCGAGCCCGCGAGCATCACCGCCCGCCGTACGTCACCGGACCCGGCCCCGGTCGCGCGGGCCAGCCCCTCCACGGCGACCGCGTCCAGCGCGCCCTGCCGGACCTCACCGGTGAGCAGCCCGAGCAGAAACCGCTGCTCGCCCTCCGTGGCCGCGCCCATCAGCTCCCCGACCAGACGGCTCCGCTCGGCCTGCGAACCCGGACCCGACACCCCGGCCAGCGCGGTGAGGCGGGCGTCCACCTCGCGCACGGTCAGCGCGGGCTCCCGCGCCGGGGGCACCGGGTGGCCGAGCACCTTCCAGCCGACCCCGATCCGCCCCTGCGGGAGCCGCCCGGCCAGATAGGGGATGACCACCGGCACGTCGTCCGGTTCCGCCTCCCGGAACAGCTCCGCGAGCAACTCGGTCTTCCGGGACCTGGCCGCCGTGGCGGCGACCTCCCGCGACACCTCGGCGAGCCGGGACAGCAGCATGCAGTCATGGTGCACCGGAGGGAGGGTGTCCACACCTGGGGTGGTCCGGGGGTGCGGCGGCGGGGTGTCGGCCGTGGGGCACGGCCTGCGGGTGTGGGCTTCGGGGGCCCGCGCCCGTCGCGCGTCCGGCTGCCGGATTGACAAACGGGCTTGCCGAAACTGCAATGCCCGCATGAGTGACGACAGCTCCACGCCCCACGACGACACCGGCACCGGCACCGACGGCACCGACGAGGTCCTGGCCGGGGTCGGGCCCCGGCTGCGCCGGATGCGGAAGGACCGGGACGTGACGCTCGCGGCCCTGTCCGAAGCCACCGGGATCTCCGTCAGCACGCTGTCCCGGCTGGAGTCCGGGCTGCGCAGGCCCAGCCTGGAACTGCTGCTGCCGATCGCGCGCGCCCACCGGGTGCCGCTGGACGAACTGGTCGGCGCCCCGCCGGTGGACGATCCGCGGGTGCGGGCCCGCCCGGTGGAGCGGCACGGCCGCACCTTCTGGCCGCTGACCCGGCAGCCCGGCGGACTCCAGGCGTTCAAGGTGCTCGAACCCGTGCGCCGCCAGGAACCGGACCCGCGCAGCCACGAGGGGTACGAATGGCTGTACGTCCTCTCCGGGCGGCTCCGGGTCGTCCTCGGGGAGCACGACGTGGTGCTGGGGCCGGGCGAGGTCGCCGAGTTCGACACCCGTGTCCCGCACTGGTTCGGCTCCGCGGGGGAGGGCCCGGCGGAGTTCCTGAGCCTGTTCGGGCCGCAGGGGGAGCGGATGCATGTGCGGGCGCGGCCGAAGGGGCGGTGAGGGGCTCCGTACGGGCCGGGCCGCTCGGGGCGGGCGTGCTCCCGCGGCGCCCCGGACCGACTGTTCCCTCTCGGCAAGCGACCGCTTAGTATGCGAGCGGAACCCGGTCGGACGACACAGCCCGTGGAGGCCCCGCATGCAGGCATGGCAGGTGCACGAGAACGGCGAGCCGAGCGAGGTGATGCGGCTCGCGGAGGTCGAGCCGCCCACGCCGGGCGAGGGCCAGGTGCTGCTGCGGGTCCGGGCCGCCAATGTCAACTTCCCGGACGCGCTGCTCTGCCGGGGGCAGTACCAGATACGGCCGCCGCTGCCGTTCACACCCGGTGTCGAGATCTGCGCCGAGACCGAGGACGGCCGCCGTGTCATCGGCAGTCCCGCGCTGCCGTACGGCGGTTTCGCGGAGTACGCCGTCGCCGACGCCCGCGCGCTGCTGCCCGCACCGGACTCCCTGGACGACGCCGAGGCCGCCGCGCTGCACATCGGCTACCAGACCGGCTGGTTCGGCCTGCACCGCCGGGCCCGGCTGGAGGCGGGCGAGACGCTGCTCGTGCACGCGGCGGCGGGCGGGGTCGGCAGCGCGGCCGTCCAGCTCGGCAAGGCGGCCGGGGCCACCGTCATCGGCGTGGTCGGCGGCGCCGAGAAGGCCGCCGTCGCGCGTGCCCTCGGCTGCGACGTGGTCGTGGACCGCCGCGCCGAGGACGTCGTCGCCCGCGTCAAGGAGGCCACCGGCGGCCGGGGCGCCGATGTGATCTACGACCCGGTGGGCGGCGACGCCTACGCCCAGTCCGCCAAGCTCGTCGCCTTCGAGGGCCGGATCGTCGTCGTCGGCTTCACCAGCGGCACCATCCCGAGCCCCGCGCTCAACCACGCCCTGGTGAAGAACTACTCGATCCTCGGCCTGCACTGGGGCCTCTACCGCACCAAGAACCCCGAGCTGGTCCCGCACTGCCACGAGCGGCTCACCGAGCTGGCCGCGCGCGGCGCGATCAGGCCGCTGGTCAGCGAACGGGTCCCGCTCGGCGGCGCCGCCGACGCCGTGCGACGCGTCGCGGACGGCCGCACCACCGGCCGGATCGCCGTACTGCCCCAGGAAGGAGCAGCCGCATGACCGACGCCGACGAACTGCGCCGCCGCACACAGGAGTTGCTGGCGGACCACCCGCCCGCCGACACCGCGCCGCCGGACTTCCTGCGGGCCCGCTTCGACGCCGGGCTCGCCTGGGTGCACTACCCGCCCGGCCTCGGCGGTCTCGGCACCCCGCGCTCCCTCCAGGCCGTCGTGGACGCCGAACTGGAGGCGGCCGGTGCCCCCGACAACGACCCGCGCCGCATCGGCATCGGGCTCGGCATGGCCGCGCCGACCGTTCTGCGGTACGGCACCGACGAGCAGAAGGCACGCTTCCTGCGCCCCCTGTGGACCGGGGAGGAGGTCTGGTGCCAGCTGTTCAGCGAGCCCGGCGCCGGGTCCGACCTCGCCGCGCTCGGCACCCGCGCCGTCCGGGAGGAGACGTCCGGGGACTGGATCGTGGACGGGCAGAAGGTGTGGACCTCCAGCGCCCACCTCGCCCGCTGGGCCATCCTCATCGCCCGCACCGACCCGGACGTGCCCAAGCACGCGGGCATCACCTACTTCGTCTGCGACATGACCGACCCAGGTGTCGAGGTGCGCCCGCTGCGCCAGATCACCGGCGAGGCCGAGTTCAACGAGGTGTTCCTCACCGGTGTCCGCATCCCCGACGCCCACCGGCTCGGTGAGGTCGGGGACGGCTGGCGGGTCGCGCAGACCACGCTCATGAACGAGCGCGTCTCCATCGGCGGCATGCGGCTGCCCCGCGAGGGCGGCATGATCGGTCCCGCCGCCCGCACCTGGCGCGAACGCCCCGAACTGCGCACCCACGACCTGCATCAGCGGCTGCTCACCCTGTGGGTGGAGGCCGAGGTGTCCCGGCTCGCCGCCGAACGCCTCCGGCAGCAGCTCGCCGCCGGACACCCCGGCCACGAGGGCTCCGCCATGAAGCTCGGCTTCGCCCGGCTCAACCAGGAGATCAGCGGCCTGGAGGTCGAACTGCGGGGTGAGGAAGGGCTGTTGTTCGACGACTGGACCATGCGGCGGCCCGAACTCGTGGACTTCACCGGGCGGGACGCCGGATACCGCTACCTCCGCTCCAAGGGCAACAGCATCGAGGGCGGCACCAGCGAGGTGCTGCTCAACATCGTCGCCGAACGCGTCCTCGGACTGCCCGCCGAGCCGCGCACCGACAAGGACGTCGCCTGGAAGGACCTCGCCCGATGACGGATCTGCTGTACTCCGAGGAGGAGGAGGCGCTCCGCGCGGCCGTCCGCGACCTGCTCTCCGACCACTGCGCCGCCACCGACGTGCTCGCCCGCGTCGAGCGTCCCACCCCCTACGAACCCGCCCTCTGGAAGTCCCTCGCCGAGGACATGGGGCTCGCCGGACTCCTGATCCCCGAGGACCTCGGCGGCCAGGGCGCCTCGCACCGCGAAGCCGCCGTCGTCCTGGAGGAACTGGGACGCGCCGTCGCCCCCGTCCCCTACCTGACCAGCGCCGTCGTCGCCACGGAAGCGGTGCTCGCCTGCGGCGACCCGGATCTGCTCGGGCGGCTCGCGTCCGGACGCGAGCTCGCCGCGCTCGCGGTCGGGCTGCACGTGGCGCCCGGTACGGGGCCGGGGAATGTCGTCGTACGGGACGGTGTGCTGCACGGCGAGGTCTCGGGGGTCGCGGACGCGGTGGGTGTCGGCGTGCTGCTCGTGCCGGGGGACGACGGGGTGCTGTACGAGGTCGAGGCCTCCGGCGCGGGGGTCTCCGTCGTGCCGCAGACCTCGCTCGATCCGACCCGGCCGCTCGGGCGCGTGGTGCTCGACGGGGCGGCCGGGCGTGCCCTCGGGTCCGCCGGTCCCGCCGTCGAGCGCGCGCTGCTCGCCGGGGCGGGGTTGCTCGCCTCCGAGCAACTCGGGCTCTCGGAATGGGCGTTGACCGAGACGGTTCGGTACCTGAAGGAACGGCGGCAGTTCAACCGTCCGGTGGGCGGGTTCCAGGCACTCAAGCACCGGCTCGCCCACCTGTGGCTTCAGGTGGTGAATCTGCGGGCCGCCGCGCGGTCCGCAGCGGGGGCGCTGGCCTCCGGGGAGGACCTGGGCGTCTCCGTCTCCGTCGCGCAGGCGTACGCGGGTGGCGTCGCCGTCCATGTCACCGAGGAGGCGCTTCAACTGCACGGAGGGCTCGGGATGACCTGGGAACACCCTGTGCATCTGTACGTGAAGCGCGCCAAGTCCGACTCCCTCTCCTACGGCACGGCTGGGACGCACCGGGCGCTTCTCTCGGCCCTCGTGGACCTGCCCGCTCCGTGAGGGCGCCGCAGCCACGCACACCGGCCCGCTGAGGTGCCCTGCGCCTCGCGGGGTGCCCTCCCGGTCCCCGTACACCACTCGTTTGGAGGACATGTCACCCCGCTGTCCCCGGAGCGGGCTGCGCCACACTTGCGGCCGGTGACGGCGGCTGTGGTGGAGGAGGGTGTCATGGCGATTTCCATTTCTGTGGTGCTGTTGCTGCTGATCATGGCGGTGATGTTCATGAGGAACGGCAAGCTGAAGGTGAGTCACGCGCTGGTGTGCGTGGTGCTGGGGTTCTATCTGGCGAGCAGCAGCATGGCGCCGACGATCCACAGCGGTCTCACGGCCACGGCCGACCTGGTGGGCAGTCTGCGGCCGTGAGACAGGGCGCCGGGGGTCAGGAGGAGAAGACACCGATGCCGTTGGGGACGGGGCGTTCGGCGCCGTCGCTGGGGTGGTTGCGCACCGAGACGGCAGCGGCGCCCGGCGCACGGGCAACCAACTCCGAGGAGCCGCCCCCGTCGAGGTTGAACGCGTCGTAGGCACCCAGCCCGCGCAGCGTGGCCGCCTCCTCGGCGACGGTCAGCCCGCGCCGGTAGTCCGCACCGCCGTCCAGCGCCAGGAGCAGCAGGCGCCGCCCGTCCGCGCTGAACCCCACCGCCGTACGCACGGCGGACACCGTGTCGTCGAGACCGGCGAGCGGGGTGCCGTCCCGCAGCACGGGGTAGCCGCCCAGGGCGAAGACGTAGGGCACGCGGGCGGCGGCGGCCCGCAGGGTCCCGCGGACTCGGACCCGCTCGCCCGGCGTCAGCTCGCGCAGCCGCCGTGCCCCCTCCTCCCGGCCGACCAGCACGGTCGTACCGGAGGGGATCGGTCCGGCACCCGGAGTCGAGGACACCGACACCACCCGGCCGCCGCGCAGCGTCACCTCGTAGCTGTCCGTCGTGCAGCCCGCCGCGCGGTCGGTGTCCGTGCCGCAGACGGACCGCAGCCGGGACGCGTCACCCCAGCGGGCGTCGTACGCCCCGACCGAACCCTCGGGCAGGGCGTACTGGTTGAGGCCGCCCAGCGGGACGCGCCCGTGGGCGGAGGAGACGGAGCCGGCCAGGGTGAGCCGGTCCAGGCGGGCCCGCCGGTCGAGGCCGACGCCCAGCACCTCCCGCGTGTCGGTGCCGGGCGGCAGCGACGGGCCGAACCGCTGCCCGGTCGGCACCGCCGATTTGAGCACCCGGCCGTGCGCGATCGAGGGGCCCACGTTGGCGCCGGTCGCGGGGACGCCCGGATGCTGGGTCTCGGAGATGTCGAAGAAGTCCCCGTTGATCCCGGCGACCGCGCCCGTCGAGTCGGCCAGCGAGGACACGGTCGCGCGGGCGGCCACCGCGCCGGGGTGCAGCAGGTCCAGCCGTACCCGCGGATCGCGCAGATCGACCGTGAGCAGATGCGCGTGCGCGGTCCCGGCCGCCGCCGCGATGTCGAACTGCCGGTAGCCGACGCCCGGCGCGATCCGCTGGTCCCCGGACACGGCCCTGGCCGGTGCCGCCCCCGTGGTGAGGGCCGCACCGGCCAGGACACCGCACACGGTGAGGACCGTGAGAACCGATCCGCCGGGCCGTCCGCCCGCTCTCTTCTTCCGCTGTACACGCGCCACCCGCGCCCCCTGACGTCTCGTCAACGCTGTACGGACTCAGGGGGAAGTGGACCAGACGCGGGTGGTACGCGAGGTGGCTAGGCGTCCACGAGACGCGAACGGATCAGAAAACGCACTCCCTCGGGCGCTTCGAGGGAGAAGCCGCTGCCCCGTCCGGGTACCACGTCCACGATCAGCCGCGTGTGGCTCCAGACCTCGAACTGGCTCCTGGACATCCAGAACCCGACCGGCTCCTCGACGCCCCGCACCACCAGCTCGGCCAGCAGGACGTCCGAGCCGCCGGTGCGGAACTCGCCCGCCGGATAGCACATGGGTGCGCTGCCGTCGCAGCAGCCGCCGGACTGGTGGAACATCAGCGGTCCGTGTGCGGCCCGCAGCCTGCGCACCAACTCGGCTGCCTCGTCGGTGAGTTCGACACGCGGGACTGTCCTGTCCGCTACCTCGTCCATGACAACCGTCCTTCCGGGCCGGGGTCGTCGGAACGGCTCCAGTCTCGTGCGTCGCGCGGAACCCGTCCAGCGGGCGGGGGCGCCGGGCGACACGGTTCAGCGCCCCGGCTTCGCCGCCTTCCCAGCCGGTCCCGCCGCGGCCACCGACGACTTCAGCACGTCCACGTCACTGGCCCGCACGTACGCCAGCCGGTGCCCGAGCTGGATCTCGTAGTACGCCTCGTTGCCCTTGACGATCTCGGACGGGCTGCTGTCGGAGGAGGCGGGCTCCATGAAGGAACCGAGGACGCGTGACTGGGTGACGTACCGCTGGCCCTCGCGGAGCGTGTAGGGGAGCGGCGACTCGGTCTGCTCGTCCACGCCCTCCGGGTAGGCGGACTCCTCGGGCATGGCGCGGCCGTACACCGGGATCTCCCGCGAGCCCGGCTTCGGGGTGATCATGCGGCCCTTGGCGCCGACCGCGGCCGGGTGCGCGGCGGGGTTGCGGAACCAGCCCCTGCGGCCCTGGTACCAGATCGCCGTCCACTCGCCGCTGCGCCCGGCGACCGCGAAGGTCTGCCCCGCCGACACCCGCGAACCGATGTCGTCGATGTCGTCCGAGGTGTCCTCGCCGTCCGGGTGGCGGCCGGGGTCCTGGATGAAGGGGGCGTCGTCGCGGGGTTCGGTGCGCAGCAGCACCGAACTGGAGCCGTGCGGCGCGCAAGCCACGCCACCGCGCGCACAGCCGGTGAAGGCGGGCTTGTACGACTTGTAGTCCGGCAGGATCATCAGCATGTCGCTGTCCGGTCCGGCGGTGGCCTTCAGCGGGGCGCCGAGCAGGTCGAAGTAGTGGCGCCAGTCCCAGAACGGCCCCGGATCGTCGTGCATGTCCGCGATGGTGTCCTCGGTGGGCGACGGCACGTTGTCGTGCCCGAAGATGTGCTGCCGGTCCAGCGGCACCCGGTACTTGTCGGCCAGGTAGCGCACCAGCCGGGCGGAGGAACGGTACATCTCCTCGGTGAACCAGGCGTCCGGCTGACGCAGGAACCCCTCGTGCTCGATGCCGATGGAGCGGGCGTTGACGAACTGGCTGCCCGAGTGCCAGGCCGCGTCCTTGACCGGGATGTGCTGGGTGATGTGCCCGTCGCTGGAGCGCAGCGAGTAGTGCCAGGAGGCTTCCTCGGGGTCCTGGATCGTCATCAGCATCGAGGCGAGCGGTGCCTCGGTGTCGTGGATGACGATGTAGTCGATGCCCTGGTCGCGGGGCCGGTCGGCGAGCTGGTGGTTGCCGTACTCCTCCTCGTCGATCTGCACCAGCGGCGCGCTCAGCCAGGAGCAGGCCACCTCGGGCGGGCACTCGACCTGCTTGGGGCGGCCGGGGTCCACGGCCACGCTGCGCGGACGGACCGCCGGGTTCGCGGCGAGGGTGACGCGCTGGCCCGCGTCGGTGGTCCGCCGCACCCCCCGGTGGATCAGCTCGAACACGTCGTTGGCGTACGCCGTCGCGGAGGCGCGGTCGCCGGAGCCGGGGAAGCGGGCCACGGCGTCCCACCAGTCCTGCGGGTTCGCGCTGAGCGGCTTGCCGAGCTGCCGCTGGGTCGCCGCGAGCAGGGCCGCTCCGCCGCGCAGGTTCGCCGCGTTGTCCGTGCGCAGCCGCTCGACGGGCAGTCCGGTGAGGCTCGCCGCCCGGTGCAGGTCGGCGGGGAGCCCGGCGGTCGGCGCGGGCTGACCGGCCGTCACCGCGACGGGAGCGTTCCCGCCGGGCCGCTCCGGCGCGGTCTTCGGGGTGCCGCCGTCCACCAGGTGCATCGGCCCGTAGCCGCCGACCACGCTGGGGGAGCCCTGGTGGGAGTCCCACCGCGACTGGAGGTACGACACGCCCAGCAGGATGCTGCGGGGCACGTGGTACTCGTCGGCCGCCGCCGCGTACTCGTCCTGCAGCGGCAGGTCCGTGGGGCCGCCGCCGTCCCCGGTGGCGTCGATGAGCAGCGGCGCCAGGAGGGCCGCCGAAGCGGTCACACAGATGATCCCCCGGTGCCCGCGCAGGGCACCGGGGACGCGGGGGGTGACGCGCTTTTTCATGGAGGAGCCTCCGATGAGGTTCAGCGTGGCCAGGTCGGACGCGGACCGGGCCGGGGGCCCGTCCGGGGGTGGCCCCGCGCGTCACCCCCCGTACGTTTCCGTGCCTCGCGCGCCACGTCGCGCCGAGCGTCACCGTCCTGGACCAGCCTCCGGACACAGGCCACCCGGTCGGCGGCACCGCGGCCCCGGCCGGGCGCTCACTCCTCGACGGGGGCCGTCCGCCAGTCGGGACGCCCCGGCATGGGCGGGGTGTGTGCCCCGTACAGCCACTGCCGGAAGAACGGCGCGAGGTCGCGTCCGGCCAGGTCGGAGGCGAGTCGGACGAAGTCGGCAGTGCCCGCGACACGGCCCCGGTACGTCGTCACCCAGGACCGTTCGATTCGGTCGAACACGGCCTGGCCGACCTCCTCGCGGAGCGCGTAGAGAACCAGCGCGGAGCCGTCGTAGCGCATCTGCCGGAACAGGGTCCCGGCGCGTGGCTCGGCGGGGGCGCCGTCGTCGTGCCGCCACTGGTCGTGCTGTGCGTAGGCGTCCCGCAGGGCGTCCTCCATGTCCGGTCCGCCGTGCTCGTCGGTGTAGAGGCGTTCGTAGTACCGGGCGTGCCCCTCGCTGAGCCACAGGTCCGACCAGCGGGCCAGGGCGACGCTGTCCCCGGTCCAGTGGTGGGCGAGTTCGTGCACGAGGTTCCGCTCGGCGGACACCCGGTCGCCCAGCAGATCCGCGCCCGGTACGACCGACAGCGACTGCGTCTCCAGCGCGACCGGCAGGTCCGGGTCGCCGACCAGCACCCCGTAGCGCCGGAACGGGTACGGCCCGAGCCGCTTCTCCAGCCAGGCCAGATGGTCGGCCGTCAGCGCGCGGTACTCCGCCGTGCCGTCCACCAGCGCGTCCGGCACCACGTCCCGCACCGGCAGCCCGCCCGGCCCCGCGGCGTCCACCAGCGTGAACCGGCCGACCGCGAGCTGCACCAACTGCGCGGCGAGCGGCTGCTCGGAGTCGTAGGTCCACCGGGTCCGCCCGCCGGGCACGGACGTCCGGGCGACCAGCCGCCCGTTGGCGACGGCGGTCAGACCGGGCGGGGTGGTGACGTGGAAGGTGTACGGCGCCCGCACACTGGGGTGGTCGTCGGCCGGGAACACCATCCGCGCCCCGTTCGGCTGGAGCGCGAGCACGGTGCCGTCGGCGGTGGGCATCCAGCCGTAGTCCTGGATGGCGTCGTCGCGGTGCCGGTGCTGGGTGGGGTCGGCCGTGTAGGAGACCCGGACGGTGAAGGTCCGGCCGCGCGGGAGGGGGCGGCCGGGGGTGACGACGAGTTCGTCCCCGTCGCGGACCGCCTTCGCCGGGCGGCCGTCCACGGTGACGGTGTGCAGGGTGTTGCCCGCGAAGTCCAGGTCGAAGCGGGACAGCGCCTGCGTGGCGGTGGCCTTCAGGGTGGCCGTGGCGGGGAACGGGGTGCCCGGCGCCCGCCAGTCGAAGTCCAGCGTGCAGTGGCGCAGGGTGTAGCCGCCGTTGCCGTCCAGCGGCATCAGCGGGTCGCCGAGTCCCGGCGCGCCGGGGGAGGGGCGCTCGGCGGCGGACGTGCGGGGGGAGGCGCCCGGCGCGGGGCGGGACGCGGTGGCCGAGGGCGGCCCGTCGGTCAGGGCGAGGGCCAGGACGGCGGCTCCGGTGAGACCGGCCGCCCCCGTGAGGGCCAGGGCCGCGCGCCGGGTCCGGAAACCGGCAGTCGGAGGATTCATGGCGGCACTATGACAAGCGGGACATCGCATTTGCCGCATTTGACTTCGAGTGCGCTTCAATCCGTAGCGTCTCCCGCATGAGCACTCCACAGCACACCATCGGATCGGGATTCGGCGCCGAGAGCACCGCCGACGAGGTCCTGCGGGGCATCGACCTCACCGGGAAACTCGCCGTCGTCACGGGCGGCTACTCCGGGCTCGGCCTGGAGACCACCCGCGCGCTGAGCGCGGCCGGAGCCCATGTCGTCGTCCCCGCCCGCCGCCCGGACACCGCGCGCGAGGCCCTCGCCGGTATCGGGCGCACCGAGGTGGACGCACTCGACCTCGGAGACCTGGAGAGCGTCCGAGCCTTCGCGGAACGGTTCCTGGCCTCCGGCCGCACCATCGACATCATGATCGACAACGCGGGCATCATGGCCTGCCCGGAGACCCGCGTCGGGCCCGGCTGGGAAGCCCAGTTCGCCACCAACCACCTCGGCCACTTCGCCCTGGTCAACCGGCTCTGGCCGGCCCTCGCCCCCGGCGGCGCCCGCGTGGTCTCCGTCTCCTCGCGCGGCCACCACATCTCCGGCATGCGCTGGGACGACGTGGACTGGACCCGGGACTACGACAAGTGGGCCGCCTACGGCCAGGCCAAGACCGCCAACGCCCTGTTCGCCGTGCACCTGGACCGGCTCGGCAAGGACCAGGGTGTACGGGCCTTCTCGCTGCACCCCGGCGGCATCATGACCCCGCTCCAGCGCCACCTGCCCAAGGAGGAGATGGTCGAGCGCGGCTGGATCGACGAGGACGGCAAGCCGCTCAACCCCGAGGGCTTCAAGTCGCCCGAACAGGGCGCCGCCACCCAGGTCTGGGCCGCCACCTCCCCCCAGCTCGACGGCATGGGCGGGGTCTACCTGGAGGACTGCGACATCGCCGAGCCCGCGCCCGAGGAGGGCGAGCGCACCGGCGTCCGCGCTTGGGCCACCGACCCCGAGCAGGCCGCCCGGCTGTGGGAGCTGTCGGCGGAGCGCACCGGTGTGAACGCCTTCTCCGCGTAACCGTCGTAACGCGGAAACGGCACCGGCGGCACCCCTGTGAAGGGGCGCCGCCGGTGCCGTGACTGCCGGTCAGCCGCTGGGCCGACGGTCCGGTTCGGGGGGTGCGGACTCCCCGCCCGGCGGTGTCGGGGCCATCTGCCCCGTGCCGTCGAGGTCGAGGATCTGCTCCCCGTACAGATCGGTCAGCCAGTTGGTCTGGTAGATCGTGTCGAGGTACCGCTCACCGAGGTCGGGCGCGATGGCGACCGCCGTCATGCCCCGGCTGTCGTGGCGCGCCAGCCAGTCCTTCGCACCGCTGACCACCGTGCCCGTGGAGCCGCCGAACAGGAAGCCGCGCCGGGCCATCCGGTGACAGGTGCGGATGGTGTCCGCCTCCTCGACCCGGATCACCTCGTCCACCAGGGACTCGTCGAGCAGCGGGGGCCGCATGCTCATCCCGAGGCCGGGGATCATCCGGCGGCCGGGAGGGCCGCCGAACGCGACCGAGCCGACACTGTCCACGGCGACGATCCGCACCGGGCGGTGCCACTGCCGGAAGTACCGGGCGCAGCCCATCAGCGTTCCGGCCGTTCCGGTGCCGACGAACAGCACGTCCAGCTCCGGGAAGTGCTCGGCGATCTCCGGGCCGGTGGTCCGGTAGTGCGACCGCCAGTTGCCGGAGTTCGTGTACTGGCTGAGCCACACGTACCGGTCGTCGGACGCGCACAGCGACCGCACGTACTCGATCCGCGTACCGAGGAATCCGCCGTTCGCGTCCAGGTCCGCCACCACGTGCACCTGGCTGCCGAGCGACTCCATCATCAGCCTGGTGGACAGGTTGCAGCGGGAGTCGGTCACGCACAGGAACTGGTAGCCCTTGCTGGCGGCGATCATGCTGAGCGCCACACCGAGGTTGCCGGACGAGGACTCGACGATGACGGAACCCGGCTTGAGGACCCCCTCCCGCTCGGCGCTCTCCACCATCTCGTTCGCGGCCTTCAGCTTGATGGAGCCGGCGAAGTTGAACCCCTCGCACTTCAGATAGAGGGGGCAGTCGAAGATCGATTCCAGATCGACGAAGAGACGGCCTTCGTTGAAGTCATGGGGTGTGGAAACTACGGGCACGGTTGACCTCCTGGTGCCTGGGCTTGCGGGCCGTACCGGCGCAGGTCGTGTCTCAGCCGTACCGGCGCAGGTCGTGGAAGAAGTCGTCGATGACGCGGAGGTCGCCCGACGCGGTCGCCTGGTCGTAGACGTACTTGCCGACGGCGAGGTCGAGGACGCCGAGACCGAACGGCGAGAAGATCACCGGGCGGTCGGTGGGCGGGGTGGAGCGCCGCAGCATCACGTCGTTCAGCGTCCCGTTCAGGAAGTCCCGGTTGCCGGTGCGCTGTTCGACCAGATGCGGCGAGGTGTCCGCCTTGAGGCAGTGCTCGACGTCGTCCACGTAGTTCGCGGACGCCATCAGCACCTCGGGGGAGAGGTCCCGCAGCGACACGTGCAGGACCAGCGGGTTGTGCGCGAACCACGCCGGGTCGGTGACGTGCGGCTCGCCCGCCACGGTGGCGAAGACGACGAGGTCGCTCTCGCGGACCAGGTCCTCCGCCCGCTCGTGCACGGTGATCCGCCCGGCCGCGCCGGACTGCTCCAGGTAGCCGCGGAAGCCCGCGCTGCTCTCCGGGGACAGGTCGTGCACGCCGACCTGGTCAAACGTCCAGCCGCTGCCCGCCAGGAACGTGTGGATGTACCGGGCGATCAGACCGGTGCCGAAGAAGCCGACCCGGGTGGGGCGGGTCCGGTTCCGGCTCAGCCAGTCCGCGGCCAGCGCCGCCGAGGCCGCCGTACGCGCCGCGCTGATGATGGAGCTCTCCAGGCACGCGAACGGGTAGCCCGTCTCCGGGTCGTTGAGGACCAGCACCGCCGACGCGCGGGGCAGCCCGGTGCGCACGTTGTCCGGGAAGCTGGAGATCCACTTCATCCCGTCCACGTGCACCGAGCCGCCCACCGACGCGGGCAGCGCGATGATCCGCGACTTCGGGCGGTCCGGGAAGCGCAGGAAGTACGAGGGGGGGTTGACCGTCTCACCGGCGCCGTGCAGCCGGTACGTCGCCTCCACCAGGTCCACGATCTGCTGCTCGCGCCCGGCCAGCGCGTGCTGGACCTGGGCACCGGAGAGCACCGCGAACGTCGGCACCGGCGCCGGATCGTCCGGGACACCGCTCCGGGTTTCGGGGGAAAGGATCATGTCGGTCATCGCCGGCTCGCTTCCGGGGTCGGGCAGGAATCGGTCAGGCTGCGGGGATCGGCCATGCCGACCACCACCTGCCGCTCGCCGTCGAACGGCTCCCTGCTGTGCGCGGTACGGATGTTGTCGATGAGCATCAGGTCGCCCGCCTGCCACGGCTCGCGCCGGGTGTGCTGCTCATAGGTGGCGTTGAGGAGCTGTACGACGTCCTCCCCGATCGGGGAGCCGTCGCCGTAACGGGTGTTGAACGGCAGGCCGTCCTCCCCGTACACGTCGGTCAGGTACTCGCGGACCTCGGGGGCGAGGGTCCACTCGTTGAGGAACGCGATCTGGTTGAACCAGCAGCGCCGCCCGGTCACCGGGTGCCGCACCACGGCGGCCCGGCGCTGACGGGTGCGCAGCGAACCGTCCGGCTGCCACGCGAACTCGATGGCGTTCTCCCGGCAGTACCGCTCGATCCCGGCGCGGTCCTCGGTGCCGAACGACTCGGCCAGGGACGCCCCGATCTCGTCGTTGTACGACCGGGTGAGCAGCCAGCCCTCGTGCTCGAACCGCTCCGCCAGCGCGGTCGGCAGCGCCTGGAGCACCTGCTCGGCGTCGGCCGTTGCCGTGGCGCCGCCCGAGGCGGGGGCGGTCAGGCAGGCGAACAGCATCAGGCCGGGCACCTGGAGCGCGTAGCTCAGCTCGTGGTGCATGCACATCGGCTGGTTCGCGGGCCACGCCGTCGAGGAGTACACCCCGCCGCCGAGCGTCTCGCGCGGCGCGAACGCCTCGCGCTCCGTCATCAGGGGGCCCGCGAGCCCGGTGAACGCGGCGCCCGCCTGAGCGGGTTCGCGCAGGCCCAGCCCGCGTACCAGCAGCACGCCGTGCTCGGCGACCTGCGCGCGCAGCGCCTCGCGGTGCCGCGCGGCCCACTCGCCAGGATCGGCGGGCGGGTCCACGCGCAGGACCGGAGGTCCGTCCGGCCGCCGCTCGACGTCGAGTGCTGGTGCCAGAGGTGAGGACGACATCTCGGTTTCCCTTCGGTTGCCCGTCGTGCCGTTCTGCGAGGCTTCGGCGGGGCGGTCAGGAGACTTCTGCCGGTCGGTCCGTGGGGTCCGTGGGACGGTCCATCGGTCCATCGGTCCATCGGTCCATCGGTCGCGCGGTGGCCTGGTGCCGTGGCCGGGACCCGGCCCTGGGGCCTTCCGGCCTTCCGGGGTTCAGGGGGAGGTCACGGGTGCCACGGCGGCGACCACCGCGCGGGCCGCCTCGGCCGGGCGGGTGCGGGTGAAGTAGTGCCCGCCGTCGGCCAGTTCGCGCAGGTCCACCCGGTCGGAGACCCGCAGCCAGCCTTGGTGCCCGTCCGGGTCCTGGGCGGTGTGCGGATCGTCGGCGGCGAGCACCACCGACACCGGCGCCGCAAGCTTCACCGCCGGACCCGACTCCAGCGCGGCGAGGAACCAGCGGTGGGCGCCCGCGCAGTCGTGCCGGTAGGCGGCCCCGACCTGTTCGGCGTGCCCGGCGTCGAGTTCGGACAGCTCGGCATACCCGCCGTCGGCGGTGAGCCGGGCCGCGATCCCCGCGTCGCTCAGGTTCTCCAGCTCCGCCAGCCCCGCCTTCCGCCCGGCGGCCGTACCCGGCACCTGCGCGCCGACGAAGACCCGCTCCACGGCCACCCCGCGCTCCTGGAGACGGCGCGCGGTCTCCACGGCGAGCACCGAACCGGAGGACTGGCCCCACAGCATCACCCGCGTCAGACCGTGCGCGCCGATCTCGGCCACGACCCGGTCGGCCACCTCGCCGACGGACGCGAACGGCTCCCGCCGCACCGCCAGATCGTGGCCCGGCAGATCCACCGCGAGCACCCGCACCCCGTGCCCGGCCAGCTCGCTCGCCATCGGCTGGAAGTTCACCGCGTTGCCGCCCGCGTACGGGAAGCAGACCAGCACCCGGTCATCCGCCCCGCCCGCGGGGGTGAGCGGCTGGAGCAGCTCCGGGCGCTGCCGCCCGGTGCCGTCCAGCAGCCCCGCCAGATCGGCCAGCACCGGATGCCGGGTGATGTCCTTCAGGGACACCGCCCGCTCCAGCGCGATCGTCAGCTTCACCGCCGTCAGCGAGGTGCCGCCGCAGTCGAAGAAGTGGTCCCGCCGCCCGATCCGCTCCTCCGGCACCCCCAGCACACCGGCCCAGGCCGCCGCCAGCCGCCGCTCGGTCGGGGTCAGCGGCGCCGCGTCGTCGGCTGCGTTTCCGGCCGGTTCCGGCTCCGCCTCCGCGAGCGCGGTGAGCGCCTTGCGGTCGATCTTCCCGTTCGCGGTCAGCGGCAGCGCGTCCTGCCAGTGCACCGCCGACGGCACCATGTACGCGGGCAGTACGGCGCCCAGCGCGGCCCGCACGTCCTCCACGGGCACCTGCCGTCCCGAGCAGAACGCGATCAGATGCTTGCTGTGCCCGGCACGCTCCGCGACGACCACCGCGCCGTCCCGTACGCCGTCCACACCCAGCAGCGCGTTCTCGATCTCCCCGATCTCGATGCGGAAGCCCCGGATCTTCACCTGGCTGTCCCGGCGCCCCAGGAACTCCAGCTTCCCGCCGGGATGCCAGCGTCCCCAGTCACCGCCCAGGTACAGCCGTTCCTCCGGTGCGAACGGGCTGGTCAGATAGGCCTCACGGGTGCGCTCCGGGTCGTTGACGTACCCCCGGCCGACACAGACACCGGCGAACGCGATCAGACCGGGCGCGCCCAGCGGCACCAGCGCCAGGTCCTCGTCCACCACGTGCACCCGCACGTTGTTCACCGCCCGGCCCAGCAGCACCCGCTCGGGGACGGCGTCCATCACCTCGTGGTTGGTGTCGTCGGACGTCTCGGTCAGCCCGTAGGCGTTCACCAGCTTCACGCCCGGCCGCACCGCGAACCAGCGCTGCACCAGCTCCCGCTTCAGCGCCTCACCGGTCACCGACACACAGCGCAGGTCCGGGAGTTCACGCGGCTGCTGCTCCAGGTAGGAGACCACGACCTCCAGATACGACGGCACCAGCTGCGCCACCGCCACCCGGCCCTCGGCCAGCGTGTCCACGAACCGCTCCACGTCCGTGATCACGTCCTGCGGCACCAGCAGCGTCCGCCCGCCCACCAGCAGCGCCGCGATCATCTGCCACAGGGAGATGTCGAAGCACTGCGGAGCGGTCTGCGCCACCACCGCGCCCTCGCCGATCCCCAGGTCGTCGATCTTGGCGAAGAGATGGTTCAGCATGCCCGCGTGCTCGCACATCGCGCCCTTCGGCGCCCCCGTCGAACCCGACGTGAAGTAGATGTACGCCAGCTGCCCCGGCTCCACCGCCGTACCGAGATCGCCGTCGGCGTGGTCCTCGGCGTACGCCTCCCCGATCAGCAGGCGGGTCGCGCCCGCCACCGACTCCAGCGCACGGTCCAGCGTCGCCGTGCTGTCCGACTCGGTCAGCACCAGGCGGCACTCGGCACGTGACAACGTTGCCGCTATCCGGTCCGCGGGGAAGTGCGGCTCGATGGGAAGATAGACCCCGCCCGCCTTGAACACGGCCAGCGTCGCCGCCATCCAGTCCAGGTTCCGCTCCGTCACCACCGCGACGACGTCCTCGCGGCCCAGACCCCGGGCCCGCAGCGCCCGCGCCAGCCGGTTGGCCCGCGCGTTCAACTCGCCGTACGTCCACCGCTGTTCGCCGCAGACCGCCGCCACCTCGTCGGGGTGGGCGCGCGCCCGCTCCTCGAACAGCTCGTGCGCCCGCGCGTCCGGCAGCGCACGCTCCGGCCCCGCCAGCCCGTCGAGCTGGTCGCGGACCTCCTCGGGGGAGAGCAGGCTCTGCCGGGCGTGCGCGGCGTCGGGGTCGGCGGTCATCAGGGCCAGCGCCGCCAGGTGGTAGCCGCCGACGCGGGCCGCGCTCCCGGCGTCCAGCACCTGCGTGTCGTACCGCAGCCGCAGCACCATGAGGCCGTCCCGCTCGGCGCACTCCACGTGCAGGGCGGTGCCGGGTGCCAGGGAGTCGCCGGACGGGAGCGGCCCGAACGCGGCCTCGGCCGAGGGCTCGTCGGCGGCCAGTTCGCGCCGCAGACCGGCCACCGGGAAGGCACGGTGCGCGAGCACGTCCGCGTCGGCGCGCCGCGCCACCGCGACCAGGTCGCGCCACGACCGCGCGCCGCAGCCCAGACGGCAGGGGAGCGGCTCGCCCCGCACGCCCACCGCACGTCCGGTGACCACCTCGCGCTCACCCGACAGCGCGGCCAGCACCCTGGCGTGCGCGGCCAGCGCGAGCACCTCCACCGGCGCCCCGAGCGACTCCGCCAGCTCGCGGACCGCCCGCGCCGTACCGTCCGGAACCCGGACCTCGCACCCGGCCGTACCCGGCACCGGCCGCGCGGTCCAGCGGGGCAGCGGGGTGCCGCCACCCGCGCCGAGCACCCGGCTCCAGAACTCCCGGTCCTCTTCCACCAGCACTCCCATCGGATCGGCCTCTCAACTCACGGTCGCCGCAGGGGCGTCGGACGCGGACAGGGACGGGGCGCGCACCGCGCCGGGGGAGGGGGCGGCGGCATCGGGCAGGTCCACCGCCGGGTTGCCGCCCCACCGGGTGTGCGCGGAGACCTCCTCGCCCTTCATCAGGAAGGAGTCCGGGGCCAGCACCGCGCCGTCGCCCATCGTCACGCCGTAGTGCACGTGGGACGCGACGCCGAGGGTGCAGCCCGCGCCGAGCACGGTCCCGTCGGACTTGAAGGTGCCGTCCTCCTGCGAGTGGCACTGAATCTTGCTGCCCAGGTTGAGCGTGCACTCGTCGCCGATCGTGGCCAGCGTCCGCTCGGTCAGGTAGCAGCCGTCGTCGAAGACCCGGCGCCCGATCGGTACCCCCAGCAGCCGCCAGACCAGACTCTTGAACGGCGTGCCGTTGAAGATGTTCAGATACTCGGACGGGATCTTCCACAGCCGCTCGTGCCACCAGAACACCGGGTCGTAGATCGAGCACAACTGCGGCGTGAGCGGCCGGAACCTGCGCAGCAGCTGCTCGGCGGCGACGTAGTACAGGGTCGAGAGCGTCAGCGTCAGCGCCAGGTACAGCGCGATCACCACGTGCCCGACCACCCCGTACAGATCCACCGAGGCCAGCGCCAGCAGCGTCAGCCCGAAGGTGTGCGCCCAGCGCACGAACAGCATCAGCACCATCGAGCGCAGGTTGTACCGGTTCTTCGCGGCCAGGCGGCGGCGCAGCGTCTCGCCGGTGCGCAGGTCGTCGAACCGGCTGTCCCGCTCCACCGACCGGGGGATCTCGAAGCAGGGCGAGCCGAGCAGCCCGACCCCTTCCCGGATCTCGCCGTCCAGCGGCACCATCACCTTCGTGGCCAGCAGGCAGTTGTCGCCGGTCCGGCCGCCCGCCGGGTACGCGATGTTGTTGCCGAGGAAGTTGCGCGGCCCGATCTCGGCCCGCGACAGCTTGAACGACGTACTGGAGAAGTCCGCGTTCAGCACGGACAGTCCGTCCGCCACCATCGTGCCGCTACCGACCTTCACCAGCAGCGGACTCTCGTGCTGCACCTCGGTCCCGAAGTTCGACCCGGTCTGCTCCACCCGCGACAGGTCGTACCCGATGCTCTTCAGGTACGGGACGATGTACGAGCTGTCGCCGCACAGCCAGGAGAAGAACTTGATGTTCGTCAGCCGGGACGACGTGCGGTGCAGCGCGTACCGGAATCCGTAGAGCGGGTAGACCCGGTCCGGCTTCAGCGCCAGGCCGAACAGCCGGGGGAGCGTCACCAGGGCGGCGGCGCCGATCACCAGGAACCCGGCGAACAGCACGGCGGACAGGATCAGCGCGTCGTACAGCAGCTCCGAGCGGGACAGCGCGGCCGTCTGCGGATCGAGCCGCTTGCCGATCGCCGGGACCTCGGTGAACACCATGTACAGACCGCCGACGCCCACCGGCACGTACAGCAGGAACAGCTGGGCGAGCGTCATCAGGCCGTAGCGGAAGCGGCGTCCGGTCCCGCAGGGGGCCGGGGCCACCCGCAGGTAGTCCACCTGCGCGGGCTCGGCAGGGCAGCCGTGCCAGCGCGCGCCGTCCGGTACCGCCTGGCCCCGGTGCAGCGCGGAGGAGTGTCCGAGCTGGGCACCGTCGCCCATCGCGGTGTCGATGTCCAGCGCGGTCTTCTCCCCGATGAACACGTCCCGGCCGAGCGTGATCCGCCCGGTCTGGATACGTCCCGCGTGCGCCCGGTAGCCGAGGAGATACGCCTCCTTGCGGACGACGGTACCCTCCCCGATCGTCAGCAGGTCCGTGCAGACCGGGACGGTGCGGGACAGGATCGTCACGTTCTTCCCGATCCGCGCGCCGAGCGCCCGCAGGTACAGCACGTACAGCGGGTTGCCGACCATGAGGGCCATCGGGTTCGCGTGCAGCAGCACCTTCACGACCCAGAAGCGCAGGTACGTCGCGCCCCACACCGGGAACTCGCGCGGCTTCCAGCGCCCGATCAGCAGCCACTTGACGAGCACCGGCACGGCGCAGAGCGTCAGGAAGGCACCGCCGCCGAAGAGGAGGGAGCGCGTGTAGACGGTCAGCAGGCCCTTGCTGCTGGCGATCCACTCGTATCCCCGCGCGGCGACGAAACCGGCGACGAAGGAGTAGGCCAGGAAGAAGAGGGCCTGGAAGGTGCCGCAGAGGAAGTGCGTCAGGGGGCGCACGGGGAGCGGCGCCACGAGATCCGGGGTGCTGAGGGGGGCCTCGACGGCACTGGTGGCGGCCGGAGTTGTGCGGGGCGTGCCGTGCGGCGGAGGCATCACCGCTGCGGATGCGGGGGGTTGGGGCTGGAGCGGGTGGGCTTCGGCGGTGAGGTGGGAGTGGGACTGGGCCTCGGCTGCCTGTGCCTGTGCCTCTGTCTGTGCTTGGGCATCTGCCTGGGCCTGGGCTTGTGCCTCGGCCGTCCGCGCCCGCTCCTGTTCCGCGAAGGCCACCGTGAGGGAGCGGATCGTCGGATTCTTGTAGATGTCCTTCATGGACGGCGACGGCAGGTCCGGCCGCTTGCGCACCCGTGCGCAGAACTGCGCCATGACCAGGGAGTTGGCGCCGAGGTCGGTGAAGAAGTGGGCCTCGGGCAGAACGCTCTCGGTGCCCATCACGTCCGCGAGGGCGGCGGCGAGCTCGCGCTCGGTGCCGTCGGCCGGGGGGCCGGTCTCGGCGGGAGGTTCGGGGGTGACGGCGGCGGGCTCGGGGCCTGTCGCGGGTACCGGGGCGGTGGTGCTGCCACCTGTGCCGCCTGCGTCGGCGGTCGTGTCGGCCGTGCCGTTCGGCCGTATCTCTTCGGCCGTCCGCTGCACCGGCTCGCCGGTCGTCTGTATTCGCTCGGCGGCCGGGGCGGTCGCTTCCGCCGTCCGCTCGGGTCGGGTCATCCACTCGGTCCGGGGATCGCACCCCCTGCCGGGTTCCGCCGCCACCGTGGTACGGCGTCCGGTGAGTGCGCCTGCGTCCGGTCCGGATATGGCGCCATCGTCCGGCCCGGATATATGGATCTTGGAGGACTGCTCCACCATTCGATCTCCTGGAGGACGTCTCGGTCGCCGGTGACCGCCGGTGGCGGGCCCCGGTGCTCGTGGTCCGTCGGGCGGACCGGCGAGCCATCGGAAGCTCACAGCGCGTGCTCTGTTTCTGATCACGAACCGACGAGATCAGTCTCAGTCGGGCACCGATGGGGTGCCACTTCGCGTGGATCACCGATTTCCCCCGGAAACCCCCGTACAGCCCGGCGTTGTGCGGCCGGTCGGACGGCCGGGACCCCTAAGGGATCACTCGAATGGCGGCCGGGGGACACCGTCGGCACGCCGTCGGCGGGGGTCGGCGGAGCGGGTGGACGACTGGTCGGGGAGGGGGCGTGGTGATCACTTACGGTGATCGTCCAGGGGTGCGTCAGGGTGCGTCACGGGGTGCCTCGGGGCGGCCCCAGGTGGGTTTCGGAGCCGGTTCCGGGGTCGGCTTCGGGGCCGGTTCCGGGGTCGGCTCTGGGGTTCGCCCCAGGGTCGGCCCCAGGATTGGCCCCGAGCCTGTCTCAGGGGCGCGCGACGGACCGGCGTGCGGCACACCGCACTCCAACTCGTCTGCTTTCGCGCCTGGTTCACCCTTTCCGGCTAAT
This sequence comes from Streptomyces corallincola, assembly GCF_019104725.1. Taxonomy (GTDB): domain Bacteria; phylum Actinomycetota; class Actinomycetes; order Streptomycetales; family Streptomycetaceae; genus Streptomyces; species Streptomyces corallincola. Next base: position 50,517 of record NZ_JAHRXF010000001.1, read on the forward strand.
GAGCCGACCGGCCCGCATATGCGCCGGTCACGGGGACAGCCTCCCTGCGGCCGGGCACCGCCCGGCAGGACGGAGCGGTGGCGGCGGTGTCCGCACGGCCGCTCCGGGCACCAGCAGCGAGAAAGGTGACGGAGTTATGCGCGCAGAGGCCACCCAGCGGGTCGCGCTCGTGTTTTCCCTGTTCGACGCGAACGGCAACGGCGTGCTCGACGCCGAGGACTTCACGCTGATGGGAGACCGTGTCGTCGCCGTGGCGTCCGAGTCCGACCAGGCGGCCAAGGACGCCATGCGGGCGGCCTTCCACCGCTACTGGACGACCCTGCTCACCGAGCTCGACGCGGACGGCGACGGCACGATCAGCTTCGACGAGTTCGCGGCCTGCGTGCTCTCGCCAGAGCGCTTCGACGACACCGTCGCGGAGTTCGCCGTGTCCCTCGCCGCGCTCGGCGATCCGGACGGCGACGGCCGTATCGAACGCCCGCTGTTCGTGGCCCTGATGACCGCCATCGGCTTCGCGCGCGACAACATCGACGACCTCTTCGACGCGTTCGGGCCCGACGTCACCGATCAGGTCCTGGTGACGACCTGGGTGGAGGCCATCAAGGACTACTACGCCCCGCACAAGGCGGGCATCGCCGCCGACCTCCTCGTCCCCGGCCTGGCGACTTCCGCCTGACCCTGCCCGACTTCCGCCTGACGGTCCCGGCCCACCGCGTTGGGGGCGTGCCGCGATGCAGAGGGGGCATCACGGCACACCCCCGGCCCGGCCCGCCTCGGCCCGCCTCGGCCCGCCCCGGTCGGGTCCGAACCGCCCCGGTCCGCTCCGTACCGTCCGGGCCTGCCCCGGCCGGACGTTGCCGCAACTGCGCCGTTCGTGTGAGTCCGTCACGCGTATGGCGGCGTGTCGGCGGTTGCGGCTCCCGCCCCCGCGCGGCACCCCGCGAGGATGGGCGGGATTGCACTGAGCAGGGCGCGTTAGCGGAAGACGGGCGACTTGTGAGTATTGTCAATGAACCTCAGGATGCCGACGCGGCCTCCGAGGAAGCGTACGAGAACGAGCTGATCGTCCGGGGGCGCAAACCCGGCAGTGTGGTGGTCAAGTGGCTGACGACCACCGACCACAAGACGATCGGCACGCTGTATCTGTCCACGTCGTTCGGCTTCTTCCTGCTCGGCGGCATCATGGCGCTGCTGATGCGGGCGGAGCTCGCGCGACCCGGTCTGCAGATCGTCTCGGCCGAGCAGTACAACCAGGCGTTCACGATGCACGGCACCGTGATGCTGCTGATGTTCGCCACCCCGCTGTTCGCGGGCTTCACCAACTGGATCATGCCGCTCCAGATCGGCGCGCCCGACGTGGCGTTCCCCCGGCTGAACATGTTCGCCTACTGGCTCTACCTGTTCGGCTCGCTGATCGCGGTGAGCGCGTTCATCACCCCGCAGGGCGCCGCCGACTTCGGCTGGTTCGCGTACGCGCCGCTGTCCGACGCGATCCGCAGTCCCGGTGTCGGCTCCGACCTCTGGATCATGGGCCTGGCCTTCTCCGGATTCGGCACCATCCTCGGCGCGGTCAACTTCATCACCACGATCATCTGCCTGCGCGCCCCCGGTATGACGATGTTCCGCATGCCGATCTTCGTGTGGAACGTGCTGCTGACCTCGGTCCTGGTCCTGTTCGCGTTCCCGGTGCTCGCCGCCGCGCTGTTCGCGCTGGAGGCCGACCGCAAGTTCGGCGCCCATGTCTACGACGCCGCCAACGGCGGGCCGCTGCTGTGGCAGCACCTCTTCTGGTTCTTCGGGCATCCAGAGGTCTACATCATCGCGCTGCCGTTCTTCGGCATCGTGACCGAGATCATCCCGGTCTTCTCCCGTAAGCCGATCTTCGGTTACATGGGCCTGGTCGCCGCCACCATCGCCATCGCCGGTCTCTCGGTGACGGTGTGGGCGCACCACATGTACGTCACCGGCGCGGTGCTGCTGCCGTACTTCGCCTTCATGACATTCCTCATCGCGGTGCCGACCGGCGTGAAATTCTTCAACTGGATCGGGACGATGTGGAAAGGCTCGGTGTCGTTCGAGACACCGATGCTCTGGGTCACCGGCTTCCTCGTCACGTTCCTCTTCGGCGGTCTCACCGGTGTCATCCTGGCCTCGCCGCCGATGGACTTCCACGTCTCCGACTCGTACTTCGTCGTCGCCCACTTCCACTACGTGGTGTTCGGCACCGTCGTGTTCGCCATGTTCGCGGGCTTCTACTTCTGGTGGCCCAAGTGGACCGGCAAGATGCTCGACGAGCGGCTCGGCAAGCTCAACTTCTGGACGCTGTTCATCGGCTTCCACCTCACCTTCCTCGTCCAGCACTGGCTGGGCACCGAGGGCATGCCGCGCCGGTACGCGGACTACCTGGCGGCCGACGGGTTCACCGGGCTGAACACGCTGTCGTCCATCGGGTCGTTCCTGCTCGGCCTGTCGGTGCTGCCGTTCCTCTACAACGTGTGGAAGACGGCCAAGTACGGCAAGCCGGTCGGCGTGGACGACCCGTGGGGCTACGGCCGTTCGCTGGAGTGGGCGACCTCCTGCCCGCCCCCGCGCCACAACTTCCTGACCCTGCCCCGTATCCGCAGCGAATCCCCGGCGTTCGACCTGCACCACCCCGAGGTGGCCCGGATGGAACACGAGGGCAACCTCGGCAAGCGTGACCTGGCCGAACCCGATGGTGGCCGGCGGTGACCTCGCCGCACCGGCCCGACGGCCCGCTCGTCGGACAGGACGCCGCCCGCCTCGCCAACGAGGCGGAGGGCTTCCTCCTGCTGCACGCCGAGCGCGAGCAGGCCCGGCGGGAGGCGGTGCACCTCTGCGACCGCCTGCCCTGGCTGACCGGAGGACAGGCCGAGGACCTCACCGCCCGCTACTGCGAGCAGCGGCTCGGCCTCACCCGGCAGGCACTCCAGGCCACCGCCGACCGGGCCAAGCGGCTCCGCGGCGAGTACGAGACCCGCTACCGTGATCTGCGCCGGTCCCTGCTGTGCCGTCATGTGGCTCTCGCCTGCGTGTGGCTGGTCGGCTCCACGGTGACGAGCGCGATGGTCTGCCTCACCGCACGCTGAACCGCACGACAGGCGCCCGCCTTCTCCGGCAGTACACCGGAGGCGGGCGCCTGTCGCATGGGCGAGAACCAGCCGTACAAGAGGACATACCACCCGTTCCATCTGATTCTGGAATACGATGGCGTACCAATCGGACGTGTCAAATCTGGGAGGCATGGGGACGGTGGTCTTCGAACTGCGCGACTGGCACACTCCGTTGCCCCCGATGATGCTGGCCATGACCGTATCGACCGGGCTGGTGGACTCCTTCAGTTTCCTCGTCCTCGGCCATGTCTTCGTCGCCAACATGACGGGCAACGTGGTCTTCTCCAGCTTCGCGCTCGCCGGTGCCCCCGGATTCACCCCCGGCGCATCGCTCGCCGCCCTCGCCGCGTTCGTGACGGGCGCGTTCGTCGGGGGAGTCATCGCGCACCGCTCCGGGGCCCAGCGGGGTGTGATTCTGCGCCGTGCGCTCTTCCTGGAGACGATCCTGGTGTTCGCCGCCTATCTGGTCGCCGCGAACACCGACCCGGCACACCAGGACGCCGCCAAGTACGCCCTGATCGCGGTGCTCGGCATCGCGCTCGGCGGGCAGAACGCCACCGCCCGGACCGTGGCCGTACCCGACCTGACGACCACCGTCCTCACCCTCACCATCACCGGCATCGTCTCGGACAGCAGGGCGGCAGGTGGTCACGACCCCCGGCTGCCGCGCCGCCTGCTGGCGACCGCCGCACTGTTCATCGGCGGCCTGGCCGGTGCGTTCTCCATCCTCAACGGCATCCCGTCGCTGCCCCTGCTCCTCGCCACGCTCCTCCTCGCCGGTGTCACCGTCGCCTCCTTCCGCCTCACGAAGTCCGGAGAGGAGTGGGCCCGCCCGGTGTGACGAGCGGCGGGTGTGACGAGCGCCGGGCGCCCGGCCGCTAGTCCTCCCAGTCCCACACGTCGAAGTACGCGGCCACCCCGGTCCGGCGGGCCTCCGCCACAGCACCGAGCCGGGCGAAGTCGCGGGGCGGCATCAGCGCCTCCCACTCCTTGAGCGGCAGTACACGCACCCCGTCGTGCTCGTGCGGATCGAGAACGATGCCCCTGATCCGCTCGGCCGACAGCCGCCCGCCGTCGAACACCAGGCCCACCGTGCTGTACGGCCACGCGGCGCCCGGCAGCCCGAACACCGTGGCCAGCAGACGCGGCGGCCCGGACACCGTGATCCCGGTCTCCTCCACACACTCCCGCACCGCCGTCTCCCACGGCCGCTCACCGGGGTCCATCGTGCCGCCCACCAACTGCCAAGGATGCGAGGGCGAGTACGTCGAGCGAAGCTGGAGCGGCCGATCCTCCTCGTCCGTGAAGTAGACGCAGGCGAAGGCGGTCGCCTTGAGAACGGTCTCGGCATACTGCTCGGGCGGAAGCCAGACCCGTCCGCCGCCAGCGGCGGACGCCCCTTCCTCGCTCGTGCCGGTCACCCGTCCACCGCTCGGGCTGGCCGACCGCCCCGGCGCCCGGCGGTCGAGCGCGTGACGGCGGATCAGGTCGCGCAGGTCGGGGCTCATGCGCAGCCGGTCCAGTGTGTCGGGCGCGAACCACCGCAGCAGCACGCCCTTCCGCAGTTCGACGGAGTCCGGGTCACCGTGCCAGCGGCCCTCGTAGACCTGGATCGGCACCATGAGCCCGTGCGCACCCGGTTCCATCCGCACGCCGTACGGCACCAGTCCGGCGGGCTCCAGACCGGGAGCCTCCTCGGCCAGTTCACGCAGGACCGTGGCCTCCAGCGAGGCGTCACCCGGTTCCCGGCCGCAGCCGAGCAGCGCGAACGCCCCCGGCTGCCGGATGCCCTCGACGTCGTCCCGCAGATGGAGCAGGTAGCGCCCGGTTCCGTCGTGGATCAGGGCGGACGCTTCCCCGGGCTCGGTCCGGCCGTCGATGCCCGAGCCCAGGAGTTCGTCGCGCAGGGGCGCGGCGACCCATGCGGTCGGCTGCCACTCGGCGCCACCCGCCCGGTCCGGCAGCTTCAGCGCCGGGTGGTGGTCGTGGGCGAGATGGAAGGCGAAGTGGAAGTCGTAGTGCCGGTGAGCGGGTTCTCCGGCGGCCGGGTCGGCGGGAACGTCGTACACCTCGATATTGAGGGGCGTGTCGAGAAGCCGCGGGGTAAGACACAGTTCGCTCGCCGTGACACCCGTCCGCTCGCGCAGTTCCCGCAGCGCCGCGCCCAACAGGGTGCGGTCCTCCGCGCGCGCGTGACCGCCCGGTGTACGGAACGTCCCGCCCGCCTCGGGCGCGAGGTGCAGCACGCGGCGGTCGCGGTCCACGACGACCGCCGAGCAGCTGATGTGACCGGGCAGCGTCCTCGGATCGCACGGATCGGTCACACCGTCGAGCGTGGCGAGCAGACCGGCGAGCGTGTCCCGTTCCTCCGGGTGGCGGGTCAGATACGCCTCGGTGGCGCTGCGGATGTCGGAGTGGTGGGGCGGCATGACGTCACCTCGGTCGGCGGGACGGGGAGTCGGCGGGGCATGGGATCTGCGGAGACGTGAGGTCTGCGGGGCATGGGAGGTCTGCCGGGCATCGAAGGTCTGCGGGGGTTGGGGTCGCGGGGCGGGCGGACACGGTTGTCGGGCGGCGCCGGGCAGTCCCCGCATGGGTGCGAGCCGTCGTACCGTTCACGCCGTCTCCTCCGGTACGGCCGGACGCCGGGCCCGAGGTACCAGCCCCGTGCCCGGCGGCTCGGTGACTCCGAACTGGGCCGCCTGGGCGAGGAACATGCCCCGGTACAAGCCGTCCGCGTCGGCCATCAGCTCGGTGTGCGTGCCCTCTTCGACCAGGCGGCCACCGTCGAGGACGTAGATCCGGTCCGCGTTCGCGGTGGCCGCCAGCCGGTGGGTGACGAGGACCACCGCATGGCCCTTTCCGGCCAGCGACCAGAGCCCCTCGAACGCGGCGATCTCCGCGTGCGGGTCGAGGGCCGACGTCGGCTCGTCCACCAGGAGGAACGGCGCGTCGCGGTACAGGCTCCGGGCCGTGCCCAGCTTCTGCCACTGGCCGCCGGAGAGCTGCACACCCCGCTCGTAGCCCTTGAACACGATCGAGTCCCAGCCGTGCGGGAGCCCCTCGACCAGGGACAGCACATCGGCCGCGCGAGCCGCGTCCTCGACCCGTGGCATGTCCCGCGTCCGGTCGCCGACGCCGATGGACACGTTCGCGGCGGCCGTCATCTCCCAGTGCGGGAAGTCCTGTGCCAACACGCCCACCTGCGCGAACACGTCCTGCCGGGCAGCGTCACGCAGTTCGGTCCGCCGACCCGTGCCGTCCTCCCACCACACGCACCCCTCGCTGGGCAGCAGCAGTCCGGCCAGCACCTTGGTGAGCGTCGTCTTGCCCGAGCCGTTGGCGCCCACGAGTGCCGTCACCTCGCCACGTCTCACCGTCACGCTCACCCCGCTCAGCGCGGGGGAGCGGGCACCGGGATACGTGAACGACAGCTCCTCCACGCGGACCCGGTCCACGGCGGCGGGCAGCGCCGTACCGGTGGACGGGATGGCGTTCTCACCGGCCACCCTGATCGCCGTCTCGGTGTCGGTGAGTAGGAGCAACTGCTCGTAGAGCTGGTTCACCTGCTGCACCAGCGAGGTCAGGCGGGCGGTCGAGGTACGGATGGCGATGACCGCCGTACCGCCCACGGCCAGCGGCAGGGAGCCGCTGGCCAGCAGCCACCACAGCATCGCGTAGCAGCCGAGCGAGGCGAGCCCGGCGAACGTCCCCGCGACGAGGTCGGTGGTGGCCTGGGCGCGGGCCAGCCGCCGCTGCTCGGCCTCCGACTGGCGGGACATCTCCTCGTAGCCGGACAGCAGCCTCGCACCGGCCGCGTGGACGCGGATCTCACCCGCCGCGTGCGGCCGGGTCAGACTCGACAGCAGGGAGGCGATGGCGCGGCGGTGATCTAGCCAGGTCTGGCGCGAGGCGTATTCGCGGCGTGCGGAGCGGACCGCGCCCCAGCCCTTGGGCAGCGCGATGGCCAGCAGCATGGGCAGCAACACCCAGTGCAGCGACACCAGTACGACGGCCGCCGCGACCATTCCGATGAGCACGTTTCCCACGCCCACCGACAACTGGAGCATGCGCCGGGCCGAGTCCGTGCCGAACTTCCCTGCCTCCAGGACGCGTTGTACCTCGGGCTGCTCGGTCGCGGCCACCTCGACCCGCGTGACCGCCGTGTAGTACCGCGCCGACACCGCCCGTTCCACCTGCGGCTGCAGCCGACCCGACATCGCCGTGGACCACGCCCACAGCAGGGCGGTGATCACCGACGCGGCACCGAGCACGGCCAGTGAGGGCAGGCTCTCCCGCAGCTTGTGCGCCGTGGGCCCCTCCGCGAACAACTCGGTCAGCACGTTGTTCACCGCGAAGAGTCCCCAGGCCGCCGCCGCGCCCTGCCCCAGCTGGGCGACCACCACACCGGTCAGCGCCCGTGGGTCGGCCGCGCGTCCGGTGCGGAACACCATCGCCACCATGCGGGGCAGCGCGGCGGCCATGCGCCCGAAGGACATCCTGCTCAGCGGGCGTTCATGCCGCAGGTACATCTGGTCGTACCGCAGCCGTCCGCCGTACAGCTCGCGTTCCGCGTCCGAGATGGGGCCGCCGGAGTCGCCGGACTCGCCGGAGTCGTCGGGGCCGCCGGAGTCGTCGGGGTCGGCCGCGTCCGTTCCCGGCTCTGGACGTCCGTCCCGCAGTTGGAGCCCGTCCTGCCGCTCGATCCCGTCGTCGTTCGGTTCCGGTGGACCGCCGACCGGTTTTTTCGTGACCAACGCTGTTTCCCCCCGTCGCGTTGTGCTGCCGTCACGAGGTACAACGAGGGAGTTTCCCTATCGAACACATGTTTTTCGGCCGCGTTGGGCTGGCGGCGCCTCACGGTGCCGGGCCCCCTCGGCAGGGAACCGTCCTTGTCCCACAAGGCGGCCGGGCGCCCGGCGAATGGCTGAAATGTGTGGGTGGGTCGCATGTGCCGGGTGAGTGGCCGGTGAGCCGGGCCGGACCCCGTTCGTGATCAAGAGCGGCCATACTGACCGCCCAGAGCGCCGCACCCCCCCCCGAACCGCAGAGAGGCCCGAGCCCCGATGAACACGTACACCTAGCGTCTTCCGCTGCGCTGGGCCGACGCCGACGCGTACGGGCACGTCAACAACGCCGTCTTCCTGAGGTACATGGAGGAGGCACGGACCCGGATGTTCCACGCGATGCTGCCCACCGATGAGGCCGAGCGCCGACGGCGCGCGTTCGTCGTCGGCCGCTCCGTGGTGGACTACCGCGCGCCCCTCCTCTACCGCGAGGAATCCGTGGACGTGGACGTCCGGGTGGTCCGCTGCCGGGGCGCCCGGCTCGAACTCGGCTACGAGATCCGCGACACCGACCGGGTCTACGCCGAAGCCCTCATCACGATGGCCGCGTACGACCTGGAGACGGGCCGCCCGCGCCGTATCTCGCAGCCGGAACTGGACTTTCTGGCGCGGTACATGACGGACTGAACGGCGGTGTGCGGTGCGGGGCCGTGTGGCGCGGTGCGGTGCGCGGTGCGCAGTGCGGACCGCGCAGCCTGGACGGGATGGCGCGAACGGGGTGGCGCGGACCGGACGGGGGTGAGTTCGCGTGCGGTTGCTCGTGGCTCCGTCACCCCATCACCCCATCCACAGGCTCGATGGTTCGCGTCGAGGCTTGTGTGCGACTGTCAGGTTCCCGCCAGGGCCTGTCCACGGCACACGGCACACGGCACACGGAACCGCGAGGGCTACCAGTGGGCGGGGCGCTCCACCGAGGCCGGGAGTCTGGTCGCCGCGTCGCCTCTGGCCGCGTTCACCTGCGACTGGGTGACGAACAGGGCGTCGGTGAGGTCGGCGCCGCGCAGGTCGGTGTCCCGCAGATCCGCCCCGATCATGTCCGCGCCGCGCAGGTCCGCCCCGCCGAGGTCAGCCGCGATGAGCAGGGCGCCGCGCAGGCTCGCCCCGCGCAGATCGGCGCCGGAGAGCCGCGCGCCGACGAGGTCCGCTCCACGGTGGTTCTTCCTGCGGCCGGGGAAGAGGGCCCGCGCGAGGTCGGAGGCCCGGAGCAGCAGTTCGTTGACCTCACCGCGCAGCGCGTTCACGTCCAGTGCCGTCAGTGCCTCGGCGTCGGTGCGTGTCAGCTTGTCGATACGGTCCAGCGCGCGCCGAAGTTCCTTATGCACGGGGCGCGCGGGGGCGAGTTCGAGCGCCTCGGTGACGTACCAGAGCAGTTCGTGCAGCTGGCGCATCACCGGGAAGACCTCGAACATGACGCGCGCCGTACCGGGCTCCGTACGCCAGTCGGTGCCGCCGAAGGTCAGCCGCGAGACCTTCTGTCCGGCGCCGAAGCAGTCGAACGTGGTGCAGCCCCGGTAGCCCTTCTCACGCAGGTCGGCGTGGATACCGCAGCGGAAGTCGGTCCGCAGGTTCGCACAGGGTGTTCCGGCGGCCTTGTCCGCGGCGAAGTCGGCGGACCGGGCGAAGGGGAGGGCCGCGCAGCACAGGCCGAAGCAGTCCGCGCAGTCGGCGCGCAGGTCGGAGCGGGTGGGGCTGGGGTGGGCGCCGGGGGAGCCCCCTGGACCTGCGGACTCGTGGTGCGGGGAGGGTGGGACGGCCGGGTCGGGCACCGTACGGGCTCCTGTCGGGTGGTGAACGCCACGCTGCGCGACGCTGCGGGAACGCTCCATTTTCCCAGATGGCGGGGGTTTGGTTCGCGCGAGCTGTGGGGGAGGGGCAATTGGCGCGGCGTTCGTCGTCCGCCTGGTGCCAAGGCGCCTGGACAAGGGCTCGGGTGAAGGGGAGGGGGCGACAGGGTTACGTGCGGGGTGCATGTGTCATGGCTTGGCCAAGTGCATGCCGTGCGTTGTGCGCGAGTTCATCGTCCACCCCCTGATGGCGTCCGCCGCCCCGCTGGAGAGTGGCTCGCGGTCCACTACGCGAGCACGCTCAAGAAGGGGAATCAATGGCCGAGTTGACTCGTCGCAGGCTTCTGGGTTCGGCGGCCGGGGCGCTGGGAGGCGCGGCGGCGCTCTCCCTCCTCCCGCCCAGTGTGCAGAAGGCCGTGGCCGCCGAACCGCCGAGACACCGCTCGCTGCGGGACATCGAGCACGTGGTCCTGCTGATGCAGGAAAACCGCTCCTTCGACCACTACTTCGGCACCCTCTCCGGAGTACGCGGCTTCGCCGATCCGCGCGCGCTGAAACTCGACAACGGGCGCAACGTCTTCTACCAGCCGGACTCCGCCAACCCCAAGGGCTATCTGCTCCCCTTCCACCTGGACACCCACACGTCCAGCGCGCAGGCGATCCCGTCCACCAGCCACGCCTGGTCCGTCCAGCACGAGGCGTGGAACGGCGGCAAGATGGACCAGTGGCTGCCGGCCCACCGCAAGGCGGACGGCGTGAACGGCCCATACGTCATGGGCTATTACACGCGCGATGACATCCCGTTCCAGTTCGCCCTCGCGGAGACCTTCACCATCTGCGACAACTACTTCTGCTCGGTCTTTGGGCCCACCTGGCCCAACCGCCTGATGTGGATGACCGGTTCCATCGATCCGGGCGGCACCCTCGGCGGCCCGGTCATCAGCAACAAGGCGCCGAGTCCGTACCGCTGGACCACGTACGCCGAGCGCCTCCAGGACGCGGGCGTCAGCTGGAAGGTCTACCAGCAGGACGACGACTACGGCTGCAACATGCTGGAGCAGTTCGCCGCGTTCAAGGACGCCGCCCCCGGCTCCGACCTCTACGAGCGCGGAGTGCGCCCCCAGCCCGAGGGCACCTTTGAGGACGACGCGCGCAACGACCGCCTCCCCGCGGTCAGCTGGATCATGCCGACCAGCTTCCAGTCGGAGCACCCCGACTACCTCCCCGCCGCCGGTGCGGACTTCGTGGCGTCGAAGATCGAGGCCATCGCGTCCAACCCGAAGGTCTGGCAGAAGACGGCCTTCATCCTCAACTACGACGAGAATGACGGCCTCTTCGACCACGTCGCCCCGCCGACCCCGCCCGCGGGCACCCCCGGTGAGTTCATCGGCGGCCTCCCCATCGGTGGCGGGTTCCGGGTACCCGCGATCATCGTCTCCCCGTGGACCGTCGGGGGCTGGGTCGCCACCGAGGCCTTCGACCACACCTCCGCCCTCCAGTTCCTGGAGCGCTTCACCGGCGTCGAGGCGCCCAACGTCACCGACTGGCGCCGCGACACCTTCGGCGACCTCACCAGCGCCTTCCGCTTCCCCCACGCCCGCCCCCACCCGCCGCGCCTGCCCCACGACACCGCGCAACAGCTCGAAAAGGCCAAGCAAGAGGTGGCCACCCTCCCCAAGCCCATCCTCCCCGGCGCCGACCAGTCCTTCCCCCACCAGGAACCCGGCCACCGCCCCCACCGCTGACCACGGCATGCGGCGCCGGACACCGGGGGCGAACGGTGCCGTGAGCGATGCGTGCGTGCGCGGGCGGGCGGTTCCAGTGTCCTGACCGCTGGGCCGCGTGCGCACATGGTTGATCCAGCTACCGTGCGTCCGCCCGGCAGGCCAGGTGCACTGATGACCTGCCGGGCGAAGGCCGTCACCCGCCGCTTCTCACCTGCACCCGCACCGTGTCGATGATCCAGACATCGCGGCGCCGGTCGATCAGGAAGGCCGAGAGCGCGAGGAGGAGCGCCCCTGCGGCAACGGCGAGGGCGACCAGGAGAGCGCCCTCCAGGCCGTGCCTCTCGGCCAGGCTGCCCGACACGGCCTGCCCCGCAGCAGCGCCGAGGGGCCCGCCCGCGCAGAGGCCACCGATCTCGTTGGCTTAGATGGTGGCGGGTGCGAGCGGGCTGAGCGAGGCGAGCAGCCCGACAAGTGCGGGGCCGACGACGAAACTCAGTTCGTCCACGGACGCCTCGTAGGACAGGGCCGCGGGCAACTGGTTGTCCTGGCCGTGGGACAGCAAACGCGACCAGTGCACTCGTACGAGTGGGCCGACCTGCGGCTGGGTTAGCCCGACGAGCACCGCTGCGGCGAGCATGCTCCCCCGGCTGCCGTGACTGGTGATCAGCAGCAGCGCCCAGGCCGCGATGTTGGCACCCCCAGCCACGATTCCGGTCGTCCGGTGACCGTGGCGGTCGGCGAGGGCACCGACCAATGGGCCGCCGACGGCGATGGCAATGCTCTGGGCCGCGCAGGCGAGACCGGCGAAGCCGTAACTGTGTGTCGATGCCTGGAGGAGAAGGAGACTGGACAGGGCCGAGGCCGCGTACGGCAGGCGGGCGAGGAATCCCAGGGGGAAGAAACCGATGCCTGCGGTACGCAGCAGGGAGCGGTGGGGCACGAGTGTCTCCAGCGGGTGCGTCGAGGAGACGCGCCACCCAGCCACCAACGCGTTGACGAGCCCGATTCTCGGCCCAACGCAGCGGAGGTGGCTGACGGCTGTACAGATTCCTCGGCCTGCCGCACCCGTACACCGGAAATCCAGTGATCACCCACGACCGGGAGTCGCTCGCGCTTCGGTCCCGGTCCCTCTCGCTCAGCTGCAGGTGAGCAACCCCTCGCGCTGCTTCGCCGCCAGGACGCGGTGGACGCTCTGGTCCACCTGGCTGCGGAAGGTGGCGCTCTGAGTCATGCGGGTCTGGACGGCCTTGGTCATGGCGGGGATGAGGTTCGGCTCGACGGTGAGGGCGAGGTCTCCGCCCGCGGCGATGAAGTTGACGGCACGGGTGCCGGGGGCTATGGACTTGACGGCTACGGCGTTGCCCAGGTCGTCGGAGATCACCACGCCCTTGAAGCCCAGGTCCTTGCGGAGCAGTTGCTGGATGACCGTGGAGGAGAAGACGGCCTGGTGCTTGGAGTCGATCTTGCTGTAGGTGGCCAGGGAGATCATCACGAAGGGCGCCCCCGCCTTGATCCCGGAACTGAACGGGGTCAGGCTCGAACTCTTCGTCGTCGTCACCGAATCCACCACGTTGGCGGTCGTGTCGGTGTTGCCGCGCACGTTGCCCAATCCGGGGAAGTGCTTCAGCGTGGCGAGGACGCCCGCCTGCGCGAACCCGGCGGCGAAGGCGTCACTGTGCGGGGTCACGGCGGCGGCCGTGTGTCCGTACTCCCGGTCGTAGCGCCCGATCGGCGCGTTGTTGCGGCCCAGGCTCGCCGGGACGACATCGGCGACCGGTGCGAGGTTGAGATTCACACCGGCGGACTTGAGCTGCTTGGCCCACGCGGTGGCCTCGTCACGCAGCTTCGAGGCCGACCAGGTGCCCTGCGTCACCGCGCTCGGCATGGTCGAGAAACCGGGCCCGGAGAGCACCTGGACCTGGCCGCCCTCCTGGTCGGTGGAGACCAGCAGGCCCACGCGGTGCTTCGACACGGTGTCGGCCTTCGCCTGGAGGCCGTCCACCAGGCTCTTGGTCGCCTTCGTACCTGCCGAGCTGCGCCCGGCCAGGAACACCGAGCCGACGTGGTACTGACGCAGAACATCTATGCGCTTCTGGTCCGGCTTGGACGCGTTCACGCCACCCATGAATAGCTGCCCGACCCGCTGCGCGCTCGACATCGAGCCGTAGACCTTGTCCACGCAGGCCGTCGCCGCGCTCCTGGCCGCCGCTCCCGACGCCGGGGCGCCGGACGCGAACATGGCGGGTTCGGCGTGCGAGGTGTATGCGCCGTGCAGGCCCGCACCGGCGAGCGAGAGCGCCAGCACCGGGACGGGCCAGAGAAGTGCCCGCTTCCCCCTGAACACACGGGACGACGCGTGCTTCGATGCCATGAAAGACCCCTTCGGTTACCCCTGCCGCGAGCCCGATGCCCCATACGGCTCCCTGCGGCGGCCACGCGGCCAACACGGATCAACGTACATCCGTTCGGCGTAATTCTCTCGCCCTGTCCCGAGCCCCCGCAATCGCGTGGAGTGCCCCGCCGGTCACGAGGCGCAGAGGTCCGGCCACGCGGACCGGATGCCGGGCCCGGGGTTCAGGGAGCCAGCACCGCGAGCATCTCCCGCACGGTGACCGCCACGGCCTCGCGGGCCGGGCCGAGATACTTGCGCGGATCCGTCAGCGCGGGCTTCCCGTCCAGCACCTCACGGACGGTACGCGTCAGCGCCACATTCAGCGCCGTCCCTATGTTGATCTTGGCCATGCCCGCGAGCACGGCCGCACGGAGGTCCGTGTCGGGCACGCCGGACGAGCCGTGCAGCACCAACGGCACCGGGACGGCCTCCCGGAGTCGCGCGATCAGCGCGTGGTCCAGGGACGCCGACCGTTCCGTCATGGCGTGACTGCTGCCCACCGCGACCGCGAGCGCGTCCACCCCGGTGTCCGCCACATAGGCCGAGGCTTCCGCCGGATCGGTGCGCACTCCGTCGGCGTGCGCACTCGCGGGGGAGTCCGGCTTGCCTCCGACGTAGCCGAGTTCCGCCTCGATCCAGAGTCCCGCCCCGTGCGCCCAGCGCGCCGCCGAGGCGGTGGCCGCGAGGTTGTCGGCGTGCGACAGCGCACCGGCGTCGAACATCACCGAGGAGAACCCGGCGTCGGCCGCCTGGTGCAGCAGCCCGGTGTCGGTGACGTGGTCGAGGTGCAGGGCCACCTCGACCGCCGCCGACCCGGCCATCGAGGACGCCGCGAGGGCGAGCGGTGCGAGCCGCCCGCCGTGGTAGCGCACGGCGTTCTCGCTGATCTGCAGAATCACCGGCCGCCCGGCCGCCTCGGCGCCCGTCACGATGCCCTCGGCGTGCTCCAGGGTGATGACGTTGAACGCCGCGACACAGCCGCGCTCGGCGGCGGCCCGGCCGACAAGGTCACCGGTGGGGACCAAGGACATGCGTACTCCTCGTACGGGGGAGGCCCGACTTCTGTGCGGGTGGGGGGAGTCTGGTCCCGGCGTGCCCCGGCACCCGGGTCCGGATGGCCGCGCCGGGCAACCGGACCGGGGGCGAGGGCGGGACCTGCGGCGGCCCCGGTCACCGGGAAGCGCGGTTCACGAACCGACGGGTGACGGCTCCGGAGTCTCGGGAGCGTCCTCGCGCTTCTCGTCCGCGTAGACCATCAGCGTCGAACCGCCCAGGGCGAGCACGATGCCGATGGTCGCCCATATCGTCGGCAGCGTCCGGTATACGGCGAGGGACAGCACGATCGTGAGGACCGGCGCCAGCGCGTTGGTGACCGGCGCGACCACACTGGCCTTGCCGCGGCTGAGCGCCATCACCAGGAACAGCGCTCCCACGGCGTTGAGGATCTGCGTGGCGGCGGTGAGCGCCGGAGCCTGCCAGGGGGCGCTCGGCAGGCCGCCCATCATGAAGATGGCGACAGGGACGAGGAGCAGCCCGCTGATCGTCATCCAGCCGAACGTCGTGCCGTCGTTGACGCCCGCCAGCGCGGCCTTGCGCATGAAGAACGCCTGCGCTCCCCAGGCCACGCAGACCAGCACGGCCAGCAGAAGCCAGGTACCGGTGCTCGCGGAGCCGTCGGTGCCGGCGGGGATGCTGAGCAGCACGATGGAGATCAGAGCGGCGATCACCCCGATGACCGCCAGTTTCCCGATCCGCTCCCGGAGCAGGGCCACCGCCATCAGCACGGTGATCACCGGGGAGAGGGAGACCACGGGGAAGATCAGGTACGCCGGGCCGCCGGACAGCGCCTGGAACAGCAGCAGTTGGCCGCCCGCGCCGGTGAGTCCGGCCGCCAGCCCGTATCCCGCGGCGATCGGGCGCCGGTCGAACCGGTCCTTGCGCAGCGCGACAGCGGCCGGGACGAGCATGGTGAACGCCCAGATGACGTAGATCATCTCGTCCGGGTAGTGGTACCGCTCGGTCGGCTGGCTGGAGAACGCTCCCCAGACTCCCCAGAACAGCACCAGCAGGCCCGCCCAGAGGATCCAGGTACTCCTGTCACGCTTCATCGCTGTCCTCCGTGGTGGTGAGAGCCGTGCTGGAACGCAGCGCGGCCAGGGCCTCGGTGCTGAGGGGGGTACCGGCGAGCCTGGCCGCGTAGAGCGCGGCGCCGACCACCGGTTCGAACTGGGGCAGGCGCAGCTCGTACTCCGCCGCACCGCCGGTCAGCGCGCTCGTGAACGCGTCGAGCACGCGCGCCGATCGGAAGACACCGCCGGAGTAGGAGACGGGCACCCGCTCACCGGGGGAGAAACCGAGGCGGTGCCGGGTGCTGTGCACCAGCTCCGCCAGCTCGCCACCGGCCTCCGTGAGGACCGCCGCACAGGCCGTGTCGCCCGCCTCGGCCGCCTCGACGACGAGCGGGGTCAGCGCGGCGATCTCGCTGCGGTGTCCCTGCCAGCGATTGAGCACGACGTCGATCACCTCCAGGTCGGAGGTGAGCCCGAGCCGTTCGCGCAGCAGTGCCGCGAACGGCCCCTCGGGCGTGCGGCCGTCGCTCATCCGGGAGAACACGTTCAGCGCGCGGGCGGCGATCCAGTACGCGGAGCCCTCGTCACCGAACAGCTCGCCCCAGCCGCCAGTGCGGACACCGAGCCCGGCGCGCTCGCCGTACGTCATCGAACCGGTGCCGCTGATGACGTTGATGCCGTCCACGGCGCCCAGCGAACCGGCCCAGCCGCAGATCATGTCGTTGTCGCAGGCATACCGCCGGTGTCCCAGCACCCGGCCGGGGGCCGCGTCCAGAGCGGCGATGTCACCGGGCACCTCCCCGTATCCGGGCAGGCCCAGGAACGCGTGGTCGATGTCCGCGAGCGTGACGCCCGCGGCCCCGGTCACGGCCCGGACGCCGTCCGCCAGGAGCCGTACGACGTGATCGACGCCGCCGTCGGCGTTCTCCGCGAAGTAGTACGCGCCCTCGCCCAGTGCCCGGCCCCGGACCGTGCCGGTACTGTCCACCAGGCAGAAGGCCGTTTTCGTACCTCCGCCGTCCACACCCAGAAACATCGTTGGTCCTCCAACTCGGCTTTCTCGGACGCCGTTACGCGATGCCGCGCTCGGGGAGCGGGTGCACGGTCACGCCCTGCACCACGCGGTTGACCTCTCCCGAGGGGAACGGGTTGTCGGGCGTGATGCCGTGCGCCAGCGAGGAACGCAGCGCGACCAGCTGCGCGGTGATCACGGCGGGCAGGGCGAGGACCGCGTCGTCGGCGCCCGCGAGCCCGGGGAGCGTCCAGGTCCCGTCCTCGGACAGGCCGTCGGGGGACGCGGTGACGGCCACGACGCTGCCCGGCGCGAGCCCCGCGCGCAGTTCCGCGATGATGTCGAGGTCGTAGCGGCGCGTGTACGGGTCGTTCGAGACGTACACCACCACCGTCGTGCGCTCGTTCAGCACCGACTTGGGGCCGTGGCGGAAGCCGAGCGAGGACTCCGAGGACGCCACCAGCGCGCCCCCGGTCAGCTCCAGCAGCTTCAGCGCGGACTCCTGGGCCAGCCCCTTCAGCGCGCTGCTGCTGCCGAGGTAGACGAGCCGCTCGGGCCGACGGGCGAGCAGGGCGTCGATGGCCGGGTCCAGACCGCCCGACGTGAGGTGCTCCGCCGCGACGGCCGCCGCCTCCACGCCCTCGGCGCCGGTCGCGCCGAAGGCGAGCAGCGACGCCAGCAGCATGCTGGTGAAGCTCGACGTCATGGCGAAGCCCTGGTCGTTGGCCGCGGCAGGCATGAGCAGGACGTGGGACGCGGCGTTCTCCCCGTGCGTCCGGGCCAGGTGCCCCGCGCTGTTGCACGTGATGACGAGGTGGTGCACCCGGCCGAGCACCTGCTCGGCGAGGCGGGTGGCCGCCACGCTCTCCGGGCTGTCCCCGGAGCGCGCGAAGGACACGAGCAGCGTTGGGACGTCGTCGGGGAAGGCCGCGCGGGGGTCCGCGACGATGTCGGTGGTGGACACCGCGTCCACCCGCCGTCCCGTCGTCCGCGCCAGCGCGTCCCGGACCACTTCACCGGCGAACGCGGAAGTACCGGCTCCGGTCAGGACAATCCGCAGTTCCCGCTCGGCCAGCAGCGGACCGAGGAAAGCGTCCAGTGCGGTCCGCGCGCCGGTCACGATCGCGCCGACCTCCCGCCATACCGCGGGCTGCTGGACGATCTCCGCGACCGTGTGGTCGGCCCCGCCGCTGCGGGGCGCCGCCTGTTGGGTGGAGGTGGTCACACGTACTCCTTGTCTGGGACACGGCATGCGCGGTCGTAGTCGCGCAGCACGTCTCGGATGTGATCGACGACCAGGGCCCGGGGCGTCGCCTCCAGGGCACCGGCCCGTACCCGCCGGTACTGGTCGGGCAGATGGGCGCTCAGCAGGGGGAGCGGTATGCCGACGGCCACGAGATTGGCGAACAGACGCTCCTGCGCGGCGGTGATCTCGGGATCGGGCCAGTAGTAACGGACGCGGTCGCTGTAGCTGTAGCTGTAGCGCCGTGCCAGCCGCTGCCGGGCGGTGTCACCGTTGTAGTACCCCTGCCACCGGGACGGGTCCTCGCGCATCCGGCGGTCCACCACCTCGACGATGCCGGACCGCTCCTCGGGGCCGAGGAGTTCGTCCTCCACGGCTGCCAGCGCGAACAGGGCCTCGCGCAGCGCGAACGTCAGACCGGGGCCCACCTTGAGCACGGCCCAGTGGTGCGCGACCAGGGCGGCGAGCCCTTCGGCGGTCTGATAGTCGGTCGAGTGGGCCTCGAAGACCATGTGCGGCTCGTCCGCGAGGACTTCCCGCAGTTCGGCGGTGCGCTCGGGCCGGTAGTCGAACACCTGGAGATGGTCGAACTCGACACCCGGCTGCACCACCAGAGCCAGCACGCGCGGCCAGACGTCGTCCACGCGGTGCGCGGCGAAGGCGTCCCGGTGCCGCCTGAGCGTGAGAAGCGCCGCGCCAGGTGTGGTGGCCGCCATGCCCTCCAGCGTCTCGTGGGCCCCGCCCGGCACCGGCACCTCGGTGCCGATGACGTAGCGGAGACCCAGGGCGGCGGGCCCCGCCGTCTCCTCGGCCACGCGTACCAGCCGCGCGGTCCGCTCGGCGACCAGGTCGTCGGTCAGCGGCGCGGGGTCACCGACGCACGGGAAGCTGCAGTCGAGGTGGATCTTCGTGAAACCGGCCCGGACGTAGGCCGCGACCAGCGCGTCCGCCTCCGCCATCGCTTGTTCGGGCGGCAGCGAGCGCCACCGGTTCGGCCCCAGGTGGTCTCCGCCGAGGACGATCCGCTCCTGTGGCAGGCCGTGTTCGGCGGCGATGCCGAGCACCAGCTCGCGGAAGTCCTCCGGCCGCATACCGGTGTAACCGCCGTACTGATCCACCTGGTTGGAGGTCGCCTCCACCAGGAGGAGGCCTCCCGAGGAGAGCGCCTGGCGCACGGCTGCCTCGATGACCAGCGGATGGGCGGAGCACACCGAGGTCACACCGTGCGGGCGGCCCGCCTTCTGGCCTCGCACCACTTCGTCCAGGGGATTCCACATGATCCGCTCCAGGTTCGTGCGTGAACGCGTCCGAAATCGGTACGCATGTCCGCACCGGCAACGTTTCCGGAATGCTATTGGTATGTCTAGCGGCCGTCAATGGCCTGAGACTGGTATTGGACTGGTTTCACTCGATCTGGTATACAACTGGTATGCCATCGGACAACGGTCTCCCGCAGGGCCTGCTGGGTGACGACTCCCTGCCGCTGTACTCCCGCGTCGCCGGACGCCTGTTGGACGACATCTCCGCCGACGGTGCCCGGCCGGGCGACCGCCTGCCGTCCGAGCGTTCACTGGCCGGCCGGTACGGCGTCTCCCGCGTCACGCTGCGCAGCGCCCTGACCGAACTGGCCGAGCGGGACATCATCGAGTCCGCGCCTGCTCGTGGCTGGTTCCTGGCGGCCGGTTACTCGCACGCGGCGCCGGACGCCCCGCCCGCGCCCACCGCCGCGGGCGGACAGTCGGTGCGGGGGTTCGCGGACTACGCCGATCAGTACGGCTTCCGGCTCCGCGACAAGGTGCTCGACTCGACGGTGCGGGCGGCCACCGTCCAGGAATCCGAACTCCTACGGATCGGCCCCGGCGCCGCGCTGTTCGAGATGCGCCGTCTCCGCTTCCTCGACGGCCTCGTCGTCGTCCTGGAGCACAACCGGCTGCCCCTCGGGCTGTGCCCGGAACTGGCGGAGACCGACTTCACCAAGGACACCCTCTTCGCCACCCTCCGCCGCGCCGATCCGCCCCAACTCCCCAAGGTCGCGGACTACTCGGTCGAGGCCCGGCATCCCACGGAGGAGGAGGGCAGACTGCTGGACATCACCGACGCGACCCCCGTCCTGGTCGCCACCCAGCTCGCCTTCAACCAGAAGGCCCAGCCTCTGGAGTACACCGCGGCGGTCTTCCGTGGCGACCGCTATCACTTCCGGGCGTCTATCACGGGGTGAGTCGAATGTGCAGGGTGGTCAGGGTCGGCCCGGAGGCCAACGGTTCACGGCGGCCGGGGCCGGTGCGCCAGCTCGGAGCGCGTAGACGCGCAGGTGTGTGACGTGCGGCTGATTGACGGCTGGGTGCGGGTGCGGGCTCGTGCGCGGTGGGGGAGGGGTGTCCTTGCTGCACCGCTGCGCCATCGTGTGCGTGAACTCCTCCGTCCGAGCGCCCTGTTACCGGCCGAGGATGCGGTCGATGGGCGCGGTCAGTGGGGGTGTGCAAGACGCACTCTCCCGGACCGTTCGCCCGCCATCGGTCAGCGGCCGAGCAGGGGCTACGGACGCTGCCCGATACCTCCTGCCCTCGCGCACTCACCCGCGACTCGTCCTCGTGCCGAATTCCGCCCCGAACTCCCCACGAAGCCATTGACGTGAACCTGCTAACCCCCTAACTTCCCGAGAGGCACGCGCTCAGCTCGGACCTCAACGGCCACCCCGTCGCGCACGGGACGCCCGACGCGCGGAACCTCTCACGCGCCTCCGTATCGGACGTAGACCCGGTTGTCGATCGACAACGTTGTCAGTGCTCGCGCGGCCCGTACCACCCGCTCGCACAGTCCCGTTCCTCCCGCTGCCCGCCGGCCCCTACGACCGGGTGGGCACGAACGCAAGGAGTACGACGGACATGAGACTCACCCCCCGCCCGCCGGCGGCCCTGGGCACGGGGCTGCTCGCCTCGACCGCGCTGGCGGCGGCGCTCCTCGTCGCTCCCGCGCCCGGAGCGGCAGCCGCACCCGCCGCGCTGGTCACCGCGCCCGCCGGGCTCGTCAACCCGTTCATCGGCACCTCGAACCAGGCAAACGACTTCCCCGGCGCGGACGTCCCGTTCGGGATGGTGCAGTGGAGCCCCGACACGCCCTCCCGGCCGCCCGGCGGCGGATACGAGTACAACGACAAGGCGATCACCGGCTTCAGCCTGACGCACATCGCCGGACCCGGCTGCGGCGCGGCCGGGGACATCCCGGTGCTTCCCACCATCGGCGCGGTCAGCACCTCCGCGACCGACAGCTTCTCGCACACGAACGAGAGCGCGTCGGCGGGCACGTACAAGGTGGCGCTGGACAACAAGGTCACCACCGAGCTGACCGCCACCAGCCGCAGCGGCATGGCGCGCTTCAGCTTCCCCTCGACCACGCAGGCGAACCTGGTCTTCAAGCTCACCGGAAGCCAGAACGGCGCGAGCAACACGCAGTTCAACGTGGTCTCGTCAACCGAGGTCAGCGGGCAGGTCACCAGCGGCCGGTTCTGCGGTGCCGGGAATACGTACACGATCTACTTCGACATGGTCTTCGACCAGCCGTTCAAGACCAGCGGCACTCCCTCCGCCGCGCCGACACTGCGGAGTCCTGCCGAGCGGGGCGCCGGTCGGAACGCGGCCGAGAAGCCCAACAAACCGAAGCTGCACGGCGATCCGTCCGTCGCACCGCCCAACGGAAGGGCGCGTTCCGCCGCTACGAAGGCGACTCCCCAGGCCGCCGCGCAGAACGGCTACGTGACCTTCGACGCGACCGCCCATCCCGTCGTCCAGGCCAAGGTGGGCATCAGTTACGTCTCCGTCGCGGGCGCCACCGCCAACCGCGCGGCGGAGAACCCGAACTGGAACTTCGACGCCACCCGCACCGCCGCCCAGAACACCTGGAACGCCGAACTGGGCAAGATCCAGACGGGCGGTGGCACGACCGACCAGCAGAGGATGTTCTACACGGCGCTGTACCACTCGCTGCTGCACCCGAACATCGTCAGCGACACCAACGGCCAGTACGCGGGCTTCGACGGGCGGACGCACACCGTCGATTCCGGCCACCGGGCCGTCTACGGCAACTACTCCGGATGGGACATCTACCGCTCCCAGGCGCAGCTGGAGGCGCTCGTCGATCCGCAGGCCGCGTCCGACACCGCGCAGTCCATGCTGGACGACTACCGGCAGACCGGCATCTTCCCCAAGTGGTCCGAGTACAACGGCGAGTCGTACGTGATGGTCGGTGACCCGGCCGCCGCGATCATCGCGGACTACTACGCCTTCGGTGCCCGAGGTTTCGACGCCGCCGAGACGCTGAGCGCGCTGGTCGCCCAGGCGTCGAAGACCAACAACGACCGCCCCGGTCTCAACTACCTGAACTCACCCGGCTGGATGCCGCACGACGGCAGCTACGGCTGCTGCAACTTCTACGGGCCGGTCGCCACGACCCTGGAGTACAACACCGCCGACTTCGCCCTGTCCGCGCTGGCCGGTGCCCTCGGTGACAGCGCGAACCAGAAGACGTACGCCGCGCGGGCGCAGAACTGGCGGAACGTCGTCAACCCGGCCTCCGGTTTCGCGGAGCCCCGCAACGCGAACGGCTCCTGGCTCGGCGGCTTCGACCCCACCAGCGGCACCGACATGGTCGAGGGCGACTCATGGATCTACACCGGCATGGTCCCCTTCAACGTCGCCGGACTCGCCCGCGCCAAGGGCGGCAACACGGCCATGAACCACTACCTCGACACCGTGCTGCGCAGCTTCAAGGGTGACAACGGCTACGCGTGGGTGGGCAACGAACCCAGCATCGAACTCCCCTGGGAATACGACTACACCGGCGCGCCGTACAAGACGCAGGGCACGGTCCGCGCGATCCAGGACCAGATCTGGTCCAACACCCCCGCCGGACTGGCCGACGGCAACGACGACCTCGGCGCCATGAGTGCCTGGTACGTCTGGTCCGCGCTCGGCATGTTCCCGCAGACCCCGGGCACCGCCGACCTCGCCCTCGGCTCACCGCTCTTCCCTCAGGCCGTCATCGCCCTCTCGTCGGGCGCGACCCTCACCGTCAACGGCAATGGCGCCGCCGACAACGCGCCCTACGTCCAGTCCGCCACCTGGAACGGCGGCTCCTGGAACAACGCCTACGCACCCACCAGCGCCCTCACCTCGGGTGGCACTCTCGGCTACACCCTGGGCACAACCGCCAACACCGACTGGGCCTCGAGTAGTTCCGCCGCACCTCCGTCGTACGGCGGCGGTGTCGCGGCCCCTGCGACACCGCGCGTCGGACCGCTCACCTCGGGCGTGGCGGGCACGAGCGGCAAACTCTGCCTCGATGTCGCCAACTCCGGCACCGGAGACGGCACCCACCTCCAGACCTGGCAGTGCAACCAGTCCTACGCCCAGGATGTGACCATCGCCGCCGACGGCACGCTGCGTGTCCTCGGCAAGTGCGTGGACGTCAGCAACAGCGGCACCGCCAACGGCACTCTCGTCCAGCTCTACCGCTGCAACGGCAGCGGCGCTCAGCAGTGGAGGACCGGCTCCAACGGCTCCCTTACCAATCCGAACTCCGGCAAGTGCCTGGACGACCCCAACTCCTCCACCGCCAACGGCACGCAACTCCAGATCTACACCTGCAACGCGACAGCGGCCCAGAACTGGACCCTCCCGCCCGCCCCGACAGCGGCCACAACCACCGCCACCGCCCGCTCCTGACCGTCGAGCGGCTCAGTGAAAGGCGACTGACCGGGAAGTCTCCAGGTCAGGCACCTTTCGCGTGCCTCTAGAAGAAGCCGAGCTTCTTCGGCGAGTATGACACCAGCAGATTCTTCGTCTGCTGGTAGTGCTCCAGCATCATGCGGTGCGTCTCGCGGCCGATGCCGGACTGCTTGTAGCCGCCGAAGGCCGCGTGGGCGGGGTAGGCGTGGTAGCAGTTGGTCCAGACGCGGCCCGCCTGGATGGTGCGGCCCGCGCGGTAGGCGGTGTTGATGTCGCGGGTCCAGACACCGGCGCCGAGGCCGTACAGGGTGTCGTTGGCGATCTTCATCGCGTCGTCGAAGTCGTCGAACGCCGCGACGGAGACGACGGGACCGAAGATCTCCTCCTGGAAGACCCGCATGCGGTTGTCGCCCTCGAAGATGGTCGGCTGGACGTAGTAGCCGCCCTTCAACTCGCCGTCGTAGTCGATGCGTTCGCCACCGGTCAGGACGCGGGCACCCTCCTGGCGGCCGATGTCCAGGTAGGAGAGGATCTTCTCCAGCTGGTCGTTGGACGCCTGGGCGCCGATCATCGTGTCGGTGTCCAGGGGATGGCCCGGCTTGATCAGCTCGGTGCGGGCGACTGCCGCCTCCAGGAATTCGGAGTAGTTGCCGCGCTGGACGAGGGCGCGCGACGGGCAGGTGCACACCTCGCCCTGGTTGAGCGCGAACATCGTGAAGCCTTCGAGCGCCTTGTCGCGGAAGTCGTCGTCGTGGGCCCACACGTCGTCGAAGAAGATGTTCGGCGACTTGCCGCCCAGCTCCAGGGTGACCGGCTTGATGTTCTCCGAGGCGTACTGCATGATCAGCCGCCCGGTCGTGGTCTCACCGGTGAACGCGATCTTCGCCACGCGCGGGCTGGACGCCAGCGGCTTGCCCGCCTCGACGCCGAAGCCGTTGGCGATGTTGACGACGCCCGGCGGCAGCAGGTCCGCGATCAGGCTCATCCAGAAGTGGATGGACGCGGGAGTCTGCTCGGCGGGCTTCAGCACGACCGCGTTGCCCGCCGCCAGCGCCGGGGCCAGCTTCCACGTGGCCATCAGGATCGGGAAGTTCCACGGGATGATCTGCCCGACCACGCCCAGCGGCTCGTGGAAGTGGTACGCCACTGTGTCGTCGTCGATCTCGCCCAGCGACCCCTCCTGCGCACGGATCGCCCCGGCGAAGTAGCGGAAGTGGTCGATGGCGAGCGGAATGTCGGCGGCCAGTGTTTCCCGGACCGGCTTGCCGTTCTCCCAGCTCTCGGCCACCGCGAGCTGTTCGAGGTTGGCCTCCATCCGGTCGGCGATCTTCAGCAGGATGTCCGCCCGCTCGGTGACCGACCTGCGCCCCCACGCGGGTGCGGCCTCGTGCGCCGCGTCCAGTGCCCGCTCGACGTCCTCCGAGGTGCCGCGCGCGATCTCGGTGAACGGCTGCCCGTTGACCGGCGACGGGTTCTCGAAGTACTGCCCGCGGGCCGGTGGTACGTACTCGCCACCGATCCAGTGGTCGTAACGGGGCTGGTAGGAGACGATCGCGCCCTCGGTGCCGGGCGCCGCGTAACGGGTCATGCTGGTCTGCCTCCCGAGTGAAGCGCTGCCCGCCGTTGGACAGCTCTCGGCGCGAGGCTAACCGGACGAACGTTGCGAGCAGGTTGCGACACGGAGCCCCGCACCGGAGCCCGGAGACCCGGCGGACCCAGCTCCGATTCGAGCGCGGTGAGCCGTGCCAGCGCGGGTGCGGTGGGCCGTACCGCCACCAGGGCCCGCCAGATGTCGAGGTCGTCCTCGCCCCACGGAGTGTGCGCCCAGTCGGCCAGCAGATCGGGGTCGCGGTGAGCGATCAGAGCGGTCCGCAGGCCGTCGGCGAGCCGCTGCCGCAGCCGCACGACAGCGGGCGCCTGCGATCCGGGCAGCAGCGGACCCGCGTACGCCTTCACCGCCGAGGTCAGCGCCCCCGTCTCCAGTCGCCGTTCCACCAGCGTCGCGTCGCACTCCACGGGCGCCGTCAGCCGGTAGGGCCGCGAGGCGAGCAGTGCGGGCTCGAGCAGCCGCCGGAGCCGGGCCAGTTCGGCGCGCAGCGTCACCGGGGTCACCGACTCGTCCGCGTACAGCGCGCACAGCAGCTCGTCCCCGGTCAGCCCCTCCGGATGGCGAGCCAGCAGCACCAGGATCTCGCTGTGCCTGCGGCTCAGCCGGACCCGGTCGCCCCCGCGCCGCAGCTCCGCCTCGTCCCGGCCCAGCGCGCTCAGTACGACCGCGCCATCGGTACGGAGCGGGGGAGCGAGGAGCGCGAGCTGCGACTCGGCCGCCCGCGCCACCGCCTGCACGAAGCCCAGGCTGTGCGGATGCGCCAGGCCATCCCCGCCGGTGATGTCGATGGCGCCCAGTACCCGGCCGGTGTGCGGATCATGGATCGGCGCCGCCGCGCAGGTCCACGGCTGCACCCTCCTTATGAAGTGCTCCGCCGCGAACACCTGCACCGGTCGGTCCAGCGCGACGGCGGTACCGGGCGCGTTCGTCCCCACCGCGCTCTCCGACCAGCGGGCACCCGGCACGAAGTTCATCCCGTCGGCCCGGCGCCGCGTGGCCGGATGCCCCTCCACCCACAGCAGCCTGCCGTGCGCGTCGCACACCGCGAGCAGATGCTCACCGTCGGAGGCGAATGTGCCCATCAGCTCCCGGAACAGCGGCATCACCCGCGCCAGCGGATGCTCCGCCCGGTAGCCGCCGAGATCGTCGTCGGTCAGTTCCACGTCGGCGGTGCCGTCCGGCCCGACCCCGGCCCGCGCGCTGCGCCGCCACGAATCGGCGACCACCTCGCGCACCGGACGCGGCACGGTCCCCGCCGAGGTGAACGTCTCGTGCGCCCGGCGCAGCACCCGGATGCGCTCGGCAGGGTCGGCCCCCGGTTCCAGAGCCACCCACGGATCTGTCACGGCGCCCTCCCCGGACGAAGAAGTAGCTGTACCCATCGTCACGCGACGTGTTGACGCGGACAACCGGTTCGACATGCCCGTCCGGAAAGGGGGTGATCTCCGGCTAGGCGAAATTCACGAGCCTGATGTAGCGGACCCAGTCCCAGTTCGGACCCGGATCGGTGTGGTCGGTGCCCGGTACCTCGGCGTGGGCGAGGATGTGCGCCCTGTCCTTGGGGATGCCGTACCGGTCGCAGACCGACGCCGTCAGCTTGGCGGACTGCTCGAAGAGAGCGTTGGTGAAGTAGGCGGGCTGATCCACCCATCCCTCGTGCTCGATTCCGATGCTGCGCGTGTTGTAGTCCCAGTTCCCCGCGTGCCAGGCGACATCGGCCTCGCGCACGCACTGCGCCACGTGACCGTCGGCCGAGCGGACCAGATAGTGCGCGGACACCTTCTTCGCCGGGTTCTGGAAGATCCCCACGGTGTTCGTGTACGTCTCCTGCGTCACGTGGATGATCACACGGTCGATGGTGTAGCTCGCGGGACGCTTCGACACGGTGTAGTTCCCGGTGACAGCCGGTCTCCACTCCGCCGACGGGTAGTCCACGGTTCCCGCCGCGCTCGCGTGGACCTCGGGAAGCGCTGTGTAGGGGAGGAGGGCGAGGGCAGCGCCCTGGAGGATGCGTCGTCTGCCGAGCCGCGCACCTGGCAGGTTGGAGTCCATGATCGGCCGCCTTTCAGGGATGGATGTGGGGTGTCACATGCCTGAAGCACTGATGCATCGTCACAGGCGTTACCCGCCGGGGCCGGTGTCGTACACGACCACCACGGATTTCGTCACCGGAGTTGCGTAAGGCCTGATGCAGAGAGCCTGTTTCTTCGTCGGTCGCCCGCATGACTTCCCCCGCTCGTTCGGTTTCCGTCCAGCGTCACGGAACGTGTGCACGCCTCGGGCGCTCTCCGGTCCCGGTCGTGACGACCCGTTCGCACCGCGTGTGAATCACCGTACGGTGCCGTCGAGTTGGACAGAAGGGCGTACCCCGGAACAGTGGACAAGTCGATGAATGTGGAGAACTCGATCACCCGATGGAGTGACGCTCAGCCATGAAGCGGGGAGGAGCCCGCCGCACCCCGCACCCCGCACCCCGCACCCCGCACCCCGCACCCGCGCCCCATCGGGGTTCCTGTCCCGCCCACAACCTCCGCAGCCCGCCCCCTACCCGCGCTCCGCCACCCCCGCCGGGTCATCCAGAACGCCCCGCACCACCGAATGCGCCGCCCCCAGCAGAGGCCCCTGCGAGCCGAGCCGCGACACCGAGACCGGACACGCGGGACCGGTCGTACGCCCCCTCAACTCCGCCTCCAGCGAGGGCAGGAGCCACGGCGAGAGCGCGGCGAGCGCGCCGCCCAGCACGACGGTCCGCGGATCGAGCAGATTGACGGCCCCGGTCAGCGCGATCCCCAGAGCGGCCCCCGCGTTCCGGAGCGCCCGCCGCGCCCCTTCGTCGCCCGCCCCGGCACGCTCCCCGAGCAGCGCGACCGCGTCCTCGCGCGTGTCCAGTCCGGCCGCGCGCAGGACCGCTTCCTCACCGGCGTACTGCTCCAGACACCCGCGCCCCCCGCACGCGCACCCCGGGCCGTCCGGATACACCGGCACATGCCCCACCTCGCCCGCGAACCCGCGCGTGCCGCGCCACACCGCGCCGTCCACGACCACCGCCGCGCCGATGCCGATCTCGGCCGAGACGTGCAGGAAGTCGGCCGGGGTGCCGGGGGACAGCCACAGTTCCGCCAGCGCCCCGAAGTTCGCCTCGTTGTCCACGGTCAGCGGTAGCGGCGAGGGCAGCAGACGGCCGAGATCCGTGTCCTGCCAGCCGAGATTGGGCGCCCGGACGACCGTGCGGCCGTCCCGCGCGACGAGACCGGGTACGGCGACGGCGAGCCCGGCGGGCCACAGCTCCTCGCGTTTCGCCTCCGCCGCGACCTTGTGGACCAGCGCCTCCAGTTCCTCGGCGACTGCCTCGGGGGGCCGCCCCCGGTTCGATCCGCGCCGTCCGGCCCGAGCGCGGACGGCGCCGGTCAGATCCACCGCGCAGACCGCCAGATGATCGACCCCGATCTCCGCGCCGATCCCGGCCGGGCCCCGGCCGCTGACCGCCAGTGCCGAGCCGGGCCGACCGACGCGGCCGGGTCGTTCCGGACCCAGTTCCTCCAGCAGTTCCCAGCGGATCAGGTCGTCCACCAGCGTGGACACGGCGGCACGGGTCAGACCGATGTGGGAGGCGACGGCCGCGCGGGACAGCGGTCCCGCCGCACGCACGGCGTGCATCACGCGCGCGAGATTGCGCCGCCGGATGCCCTGCTGGGTGTCCTGTGACGACCGCCCCCTGCCGACGGGACGGCTCTCGTGCGGGGAATCGGTCATCGCGTGGTCGGTCCTCGGTTCGGTGACAGGCGCCTCGGCCCCTGTGTGGTCTCCGCGAAACTCTGGTGCCACCTCGGTGAACAGGGACGATTCAGCGTGGCTCCGGGTTCCGCGCCAGCAGCGGGGCCGCGTCGGAGAGTACCCCGCCGATCCGCCGGAGCGCCGCCTCGTCGCGTTCCACGGCTGGGAGCACCGGACCCGCCGCCGTGTTCCAGCGCCGCGCCACCGCACCCGGATCCTCGCCGGTCAGCAGTGCCGCCGCCTGCGCCGCGGCCCCCAGCGCGACCAGTTCCCGCGCGTCCGGCACCTGCACCGGACGTCCCGACAGGCGCCGTACCGTCTGCTGCCAGGCGGAACCTCGGGCTCCGCCGCCGATCAGCAGCAGCGGAGTGGTGCGGTCCGCGTCGTCCTCCAGTACGAGATCGAGCGCGCCCAGCAGGGCGTGCACGGCGCCGTCGTAGGCGGCCTGGAGGAGCTGGCCGCCGGTCGTGTCGTGCCGCAGCCCGTGCAGGAGACCGGTGGCGTGCGGCAGGTTGGGGGTGCGTTCGCCGTCGAGGTACGGCAGCAGCGTGACGGTGTGGCCCGGTTCCACGGCCTCGCGGTCGAGGCCCAGTAGCGCGGCCACACGGTCCACGGCGAGTGTGCAGTTCAGGGTGCAGGCCAGCGGCAGCCAGTCACCGCGCGCGTCCGCGAAACCCGCGACGGTGCCCGTCGGATCGGTGGGGCGACGCCGGGAGACCGCGTACACCGTGCCCGAGGTGCCCAGGCTCAGCACCGGAGTGCCCGGTCGGAGCCCAAGGCCCAGAGCCGCCGCCGCGTTGTCACCCGTCCCCGGCGCTACGAGCGTCCCCCTGGAGAACGGCAGCTCGTGATGCTCGCGCACGGTACCCGCCACCTCGCCCGGCTTCACCACTCGGGGCAGGAGCGCCGGATCGAGGCCCACGTGCGCGAGGGTCTCCTCGTCGTACGCCTCCGTGGCCGACGCCCACCATCCCGTGCCGGAGGCGTCGCCCCGGTCCGTGGTGCCCTGCCCGGTCAGCCGTTCCGTGAGGTAGTCGTGGGGCAGGCGCACCGCGCGGGTGGCGCGCACCGCCTCCGGTTCGTGCTCGGCCAGCCACGCCCACTTGGTGACCGTGAAGGATGCGCCGGGCACGCTCCCGGTGCGCTCCGCCCAGCCCTGCGCGCCGCCCAGTTCCGCGACCAGCCGTTCGGCCTGCGGCGCGGAACGGACGTCGTTCCAGAGCATCGCCGGACGGACCGGCTCACCCCGGCCGTCCAGGGTCACCAGACCGTGCTGCTGGCCGCCGATCGACACGGCCGCGGCCTCGTGCGCCGGTTCGCCGCACTGACCCAGCGCCTCGGACAGTGCCTCCCACCACTGACGCGGATCGCTCTCCCGCGCCGCGCCGGACGACACCGTGTGCGGTGCCTGTCCCTTGGCCACGACCCGCCCCGTGGCCACGTCCACGACCAGCGCCTTGGTGGACTGGGTGGACGTGTCCACGCCGACGACGAGCGGTCCCTCGGCTGCTGACATCGGGTTCTCCCTCTCACGCGGCTCGGCGGCCTTCCAGGCACACCCTGTCCCTTCCCCCGGACGCGTGCGCATACTAATTTGTAAATGGCCATGACGAAATAGCCGTAGCTGACGAGGAGCCGCCGTATGAACCACCAGCCCACCCCCGAGGACAGGTTCACCTTCGGCCTGTGGACCGTCGGCTGGCAGGGGCGGGACCCCTTCGGCGACGCCACCCGCCGTGCCCTCGATCCGGTCGAGACGGTACGGCGCCTGGCCGAACTCGGCGCTCACGGCGTGACCTTCCACGACGACGACCTCATCCCCTCCGGCGCCACGGAGAGCGAGCGCGACGCCCACGTCAAGCGCTTCCGGCAGGCCCTGGACGACACCGGCATGGCCGTCCCGATGGCCACCACCAACCTCTTCACGCACCCCGTCTTCAAGGACGGCGCGTTCACCGCCAACGACCGTGACGTGCGCCGCTACGCCCTGCGCAAGACCATTCGGAACATCGACCTCGCCGCCGAACTGGGCGCGAAGACCTATGTCGCCTGGGGCGGACGCGAGGGCTCCGAATCCGGTGGTGCCAAGGACGTGCGGGCCGCGCTGGACCGGATGAAGGAGGCGTTCGACCTGCTGGGGGAGTACGTCACCGGTCAGGGGTACGACCTCCGTTTCGCCATCGAGCCCAAGCCGAACGAACCGCGCGGCGACATCCTGCTCCCCACCGTCGGGCACGCCCTCGCCTTCATCGAACGCCTGGAGCGCCCCGAGCTGTTCGGCGTGAACCCCGAGGTCGGCCACGAGCAGATGGCCGGGCTGAACTTCCCGCACGGCATCGCGCAGGCCCTGTGGGCGGGCAAGCTCTTCCACATCGACCTCAACGGCCAGTCCGGCATCAAGTACGACCAGGACCTGCGCTTCGGCGCCGGAGACCTGCGCGCCGCGTTCTGGCTGGTCGATCTGCTGGAGAGCGCCGGGTACGAGGGCCCGCGGCACTTCGACTTCAAGCCGCCGCGCACCGAGGACCTGGACGGGGTGTGGGCCTCGGCGGCCGGCTGCATGCGCAACTACCTGATCCTGAAGGAGCGTTCCGCCGCCTTCCGCGCCGACCCCGAGGTGCGGGACGCTCTGCGCGCCTCCCGCCTGGACCAGCTCGCGCAGCCGACGGCGGCCGACGGACTCCAGGCACTGCTGGCCGACCGCGCGGCCTTCGAGGACTTCGACGTGGAGGCGGCGGGCGCACGGGGCATGGCCTTCGAGCGGCTGGACCAGCTCGCTATGGACCACCTGCTGGCGGCACGCGGCTGAGGAGACCGGCCCTCTCCGTGTGACGGGCATGGCACCTCGCTCCGGGAACTGTGACCATTAGGGGCACGTCTCAGGGGAGTCTCAGGGTTCGGCTGTGGAACCGGCGGAAGTCGGGAGCCGTTCTCAGAACAGAGACGCAATGACGAGAAGGAGGCGACACCTCATGTCCAGCAACGCGAAGATCGCCGTGGGCGGTGTGGCGGTCGGGCTGATCCTGCTGTTGTGGCTGCCCTGGTGGGTGTCGTTCCTGATCGTGGTGGGCGTGCCGGTGGCCGCGTACCTCGCTCTGGACCCCTCCCAGCGGCGCAGGCTGCGCAGAGTCACCCGCAAGGAAATAGGCCGCTGAACCGGCGGGGCGGACGGACAGCTCCTTCCGCCCCGCCGTCGGCGGTGCCCAGGGCCGCCGGGGTGAGGGGTGGTCGAGGGCCGGGTGTGTCCCGGCGCTCTACCGCCAACCGGATCAGTTCGGGCGTACGGCCAGTCTGTCGAGCGCTTCCAGCAGGCCGGGCAGCTCCGGACCCCGGCCCACCGGCAGGACCTCGCGCGGCTTCTCGTCCAGCAGGACGAACGCGATGTCGTCGGTGCGGGCCACGATCGACCAGCCGGGACCGTCCGCGCGCAGGGTACGGGCGTCACCCGGAGCGAATGACGAACGCACCCGGCCGAGCGGCGGTGGCGAGTCGATGTAGGCATGGGCCTCGGCCAGCGCTCGCTTGACGCTGTGGGCGTTGGGGCTGGGGGCGCTCCCCGCAGCGGTTGCCGTAGTGGGGCCCGCCTCGGCGGTCCCGCCCGACGCGGGTTCGGTCTCGGCCGGAGAAGTACCGAACGCCTTGCCCAACTGCTCGCGCCAGACCGCCCACTGGAGCGCGATCTCGTCCGCCCCGAGCCGTCGCTGCGCCGCCCCCCAGGACGTGGCGTCCGGCGGGGTCAGAGCGGGTCCGCCGGAGATCTCGGGCGCGGGATCGTGCGGTGCGGGCACATTGGGGGCGGACACCGCCACGGCGAGCGGCCAGCCGGGCAGCGCGGCGACGACGGACCGCTCGTCCGGGGAGAGGTCGTACTCCATGCCGCAGTCCCACGACGCGATCGCCACGGCCACCAGGGAGACATCGTCGATCACGACGGTCCAGCGCGCTCCTGTGCCGTCCTGGCCGATCACCAGCCCGTATCCGTCGGCGCGCGGCGCGAGTCCCAGGGAGGCGCATGCCTCCGGATAGTCGTCGCCGAGCACGCTCGGGAACTGCGCCGGTGTCAACAGCACCGCCGTGAGCACGTACAGCGCGTCGTCCGCCGCGACGGCCTCCTCGTCCGTCTCGGCCATCCCTGCCTCCCCAGTGGTTTCGTCCGACGGCGCGCACCTTATTGCGGCCGTGAGCCACTTGTCACGACTCCGGGGACCAAGGAGAGCTGCGGTTTTCCACCTGGACCGGGGCGAAATACCCGAGGGAGCATGTGTGGGAGGCGTGCACGTTCGGAAAGCCGGGGGTGTGCTGTCTCGCCGCTCCGCCGTCAGACCTCGCGGACGGCCAAGGCCAGGAAGCGGTCGGCCTCATCGACGTACGAGGTCATGCGCCAGCCGGACCGGGCGAGGAGGGGACGCAGGTTGCCCTCGGCTCGTAGATCCTGGGGAGTCAGTTCGCGTCCCTGACGGGCGGCCAGGGCTGCGCGGCCGATGGGGTGGAAGAGGGCGAGAAGCCCGTTCGGCCGGACCACCCGCGCCAGTTCACGCAGGTTCTCGGCCGGGTCCGGCAGGTGGGCGATCAGACCGGCCGCGAACACGGCGTCCAGGGAGTCGGCGCGGAGCGGCAGCGCCGCGACATCGGCCAGCAGCAAGTCTCCGTCCTGGTCCCGGCCCGCCTCGACGGCCGCCTCCAGCATCGCGGCGGTCAGGTCCATGCCGATGACCACACCCGACGGCCCGACGGCGTCACGCAGGGGCGGAAGTGCCCTCCCGGTGCCGCATCCCGCGTCGAGCACCCGGTCGCCCGTATGCAGGCCCATCCCGGAAACGGCCCGCTCGAAGGCGGGACCGTCGTCCGGGAACTTCCGGTCCCAGTCGGCGGCGCGGGCGGTGAAGAACTCACGGACGTGATGGTGGGCTTCGCTCATGCACCGCATGATCGCGCACCGGGGACTCCTCGGCAGCGGTGCGCACGTGTTTCCGGCGGGTTCGGGCGCGACTGCCACTCGGGGAGCGGTTCGCACGGTGGGGCCGGGCGGTAAAGAACCTCCCGGCCCCAGCCGACCGTGCCGGGTCTCAGGCGGTCATGTCCTTCACGGCGATGACCTTGTCCACGGACACCCGGACCAGGAGTTCGCCCGCGACGCCGTTCCGGGCGCCGAACTCCTCCGCGCGGTCGTCGCCCATGTACCGGGCCGCGATCCTGGTCGCCCAGCGGCGCACCTCGTCCAGGTCTTCCGACACCTGGGCGCGTCCGGACAACACCACGAAATGGAAGGGCGGACGCTCGTCGTCCACACAGAGCGCGACGCGTCCGTCACGGGCGATATTGCGCCCCTTCACGCTGTTGTCGAAGGTGTTGAAGACCACGTCGTCACCGTCCAACAGGAACCAGATCGGGGCGACATGGGGGCTTCCGTCGGCGTTGACGGTGGACAGTTTGCCGGTCCGGGTGCCGTCCGAGACGAACGCCCGCCATTCCTCATCGGTCATCTTCTGTGCCATGCCTCCATCCTGCTTGCCCCGGCGCCGGTCGTGGGGAAGGCTGGCGGACAGATCCTCCAGCCGGGGGGAGACGTCACACGGGGAGACGGAACATGGCTCAGAACCAGGGACTCGGCTGGCTCCTGGACGATCTGACCGAACGAGTGGACCACGTACGGCACGCCCTGGTCCTGTCCAACGACGGCCTGGTCACCGGGGCGAGCACGGGGCTGCGCCGCGAGGACGCGGAACACCTGGCCGCCGTCGCCTCCGGTCTGCACAGCCTCGCCAAGGGCTCCGGCCGCCACTTCGGCGCCGGTCAGGTACGGCAGACGATGATCGAGTACGACGAGGCCGTACTGTTCGTGACCTCCGCCGGGACGAGCAGCAGCCTGTGCGTCCTCAGCGGTGCCCAGGCCGACATCGGCCAGATCGCCTACGAGATGACGCTGCTGGTCAACCGCGTCGGCGAGCACCTCGGAGTGGACGCCCGGCAGCCCGAACGCGCCCCGCTGCCGGACCTCTGAGCTGGACTCGTCTCCACTTCGGGGAAGTTATCCACAGGCCCGACGGGCGGAGTCGCGTGACGGCTACGGTGTGTGCACGGCTGAAGCACACGGCGTCAGCGAACCGCTCCACGGGGGAGTACGACCATGCAGCAGACCACCATCGACGTCCCGGCACACCCCGGTACCCTCACTCCTGCCCACGCGGCACGTGAACTCGGCCTGAAGCGCGAGGAGTTCGACCTCGCCGTCCACCTCGGCGGCATCCGCGTCCTGCCGGACGCCGGAGGGGGCGGAGGGCGCCGTGTGGAACAGGCGGAACTCGACCGGCTACGCGGAGAACCGGGCTTCCCCAGCACGCTCCGTGAGCGCGTACGTATCGTCGGCACGGCTGAGGGCGCGGCCCTGATGGGCATCTCGCCGGGCCGTTTCACCCGGCTCGCCCGCCTCGGATTCCTGATCCCCGTGCGCTTCTACCGCAATCGGTACCGCGCCGTCGTGTGGCTGTATCTCGCCCACGAACTGGCCCAGTTCGCGGCCAGGGCCGACAGCGGCCCGGCGCTCACCGGCCGCACACCGGAGACGCTGCGCGGCCAACTGGAAGCCGGAGTGGATCTGCGCGCCCGGAACTGGCGCGGGAGGCACCTCGGACTTCTCCTCCGGCAGGCGCCCGACGCCTGGGCGAGGGCGGGCGTCGTGGCCGGATTCCTGGCCGCCGTCGAAGTCGCGGACATCGTCCCGGACCCCTACGAGCGCTCCTACGTCAACCGCCTCCGGGTGGCCCCGCCGGGGCATGCCGCGCCCGGATCACCGTCCGCGCACCTCGCGGAGTCCCTCACCACGGCCCAGGACCCGGACGAGATCGGCTGGTTGCGCGGCGAACTGGCCGCCGAGGTCGAACTGGCCCGCACCGAGAAACCCGCCCCTCGCCCGGACGCGAGTACAGGCGCCCGGACCGGCGGAAGGCGGGCCCGGACGGCGGTCGAGCAACCTCCGCCCCCGCGCGGCCCGTCGGGAGAACACCCGCACCCGGCGCCGACGCGCATCCCTCGGAGCGCCGACTCCGGAGGAAGCCGGGTGACACGACCCGGGTTGCCGCGCCGTGACTACGGTGACCGGCTGGCCGTACCCCGGCGGCGGGCGACGCCCCGCGCCCAACAGCCGGACAGCGGAGCCGGTCTGCCCCCGCGCGGCCTCCGGGCCTGGCTCCGCCGCCGGAGCTGCCGTGCGACCGGGCCGGGAGCACGGAGCGAGCAGGCCACTCGTTCCGGCAGGTGAGGCCCACGCGGCTCACAGCGACCGGAACAACCCCTCCTGAACGACGGAGACGAGCAGGCTCCCCTCGCGGTCGTAGATACGCCCGCGAGCGAGCCCCCGGCCGCCCGTGATGATCGGGGACTCCTGGTCGTACAGGAACCACTCGTCCGCCCGGAACGGCCGGTGGAACCACATGGCGTGGTCCAGCGACGCCATGTCGAAACTCCGCGGGCCCCACAGGGGCTCGACCGGGATGCGCACCGCGTCCAGGAGCGTCATGTCGCTGGCGTATGTCAGCGCGCAGGTGTGCACCAGCGGATCGTCACCGAGCGGGCCGACCGCGCGCATCCACACGGCGCTGCGCGGCTCGGCCCCCCGCACCTCGGCGGCGTCCCAGCGCAACCGGTCCACATAGCGGATGTCGAAGGGCTGGCGGCGAGCCATCCGCTCCAGCTGTTCCGGCAGCGCGCCGAGGTGCTCGCGGATCTCCTCGGCCACCGGCGGCAGGTACTCGGGATCCGGCGCCTTGCGCACCGGAGGCAACTGGTGCTCGAACGGACCCTGTTCGGGCAGATGGAAGGAGGCGGTCAGATTGAAGATCGTGCGGCCCTGCTGCACGGCCGTCACCCGGCGCGTGGTGAACGAACGGCCGTCGCGGACCCGTTCCACCTGGTACACGATCGGCATGCCCGGTCGGCCCGGCCGCAGGAAGTACGCGTGCAGGGAGTGCACCGGGCGTTCGCTGTCCGTGGTACGCCCGGCGGCGACGAGCGCCTGTCCGGCCACCTGTCCGCCGAAGACCCGCTGTATCGACTCGTGCGGACTGCGCCCGCGGAAGATGTCCACCTCGATCTGCTCCAGGTCGAGCAGATCGACCAGTTTCTCGGCAGGGTTCGTCATCGGTGCTGATCCCCTCGGGTCAGAGCTGGCCGACATCGGTGACGCGGACGACCGCGCGACCCTCGGCGTCGGAGGCGGTCAGATCGATCTCGGCGCTGATGCCCCAGTCATGATCGTCGTTCGGGTCGTCGAAGATCTGCCGGACCCGCCAGAGCCCGTTCTCCGGCTCCTCCTTGATGATCAGGAGCTTGGGCCCGCGCGCGTCGGGACCGGTGCCCAGGTCCTCGTGCTCGTCCCAGTAGGCGTCGAGGGCCTCGCTCCACGCGTCGGCGTCCCAGCCGGAGTCGCCGTCCAGCTCGCCCAGCGCGTCCACCTGGTCGAGCGCGGCCAGCTCCACCCGGCGGAACATGGCGTTGCGGACCAGCACCCGGAAGGCGCGCGCGTTGGCCGTGACCGGCTTGACCTCGTCCGCCTTCTCCTGCGCCTCCTCGGCGGTCATCGTCTCCGGGTTGGCGAGCTGCTCCCACTCGTCCAGCAGGCTGGAGTCCACCTGGCGCACCATCTCGCCCAGCCACTCGATCAGGTCCTGCAGATCCTCGGACTTCAGGTCGTCCGGGATCGTGTGGTCGAGCGTCTTGTAGGCACCGGCCAGGTAGCGCAGCACGATGCCCTCGGTACGGGCCAGCTCGTAGAGCGAGACCAGTTCGGTGAAGGAGAGCGCCCGCTCGTACATGTCCCGGATGACGGACTTCGGGGACAGCGGGTGGTCGCCGACCCACGGATGGCTCTTGCGGTACGTGTCGTAGGCGTGGAAGAGGAGTTCCTCCAGCGGCTTCGGGTACGTCACGTCCTGGAGGCGCTCCATGCGCTCCTCGTACTCGACGCCGTCGGCCTTCATCAGGGCCACCGCCTCGCCGCGCGCCTTGTTCTGCTGGGCGACGAGGATCTGGCGCGGGTCGTCGAGCGTGGACTCGACCACGGAGACCATGTCCAGCGCGTACGACGGCGATTCGGGGTCGAGGAGTTCGAACGAGGCCAGCGCGAAGGTGGACAGCGGCTGGTTGAGCGCGAAGTCCTGCTGGAGATCGACCGTCAGGCGCACGATGCGGCCCTCGGCGTCCGGCTTGTCGAGCTTCTCCACGATCCCGCCGTCCAGCAGCGAACGGTAGATGGCGATCGCCCGGCGGATGTGCCGGAGCTGCTGCTTGCGCGGCTCGTGGTTGTCCTCCAGGAGATGCCGCATGGCGTCGAAGGCGTTGCCGGGCCGGGCGATCACCGACAGCAGCATGGTGTGCGTCACCCGGAACCGGGAGGTGAGCGGCTCGGGGTCGGACGCGATCAGCTTCTCGAAGGTGCTCTCCGTCCAGCCGACGAAGCCCTCCGGTGCCTTCTTCCGGACCACCTTGCGGCGCTTCTTCGGGTCGTCCCCGGCCTTGGCGAGCGCCTTCTCGTTCTCGATGACATGCTCGGGCGCCTGCGCCACGACCAGGCCCGCCGTGTCGAAACCGGCCCGGCCCGCCCGGCCCGCGATCTGGTGGAACTCGCGCGCCCGCAGCGTCCGCACCCGGTTGCCGTCGTACTTGGTCAGCGCGGTGAACAGCACCGTACGGATGGGCACGTTGACGCCCACGCCGAGTGTGTCGGTGCCGCAGATCACCTTGAGCAGACCGGCCTGGGCCAGCTTCTCCACCAGCCGCCGGTACTTGGGCAGCATGCCCGCGTGGTGCACGCCGATCCCGTGGCGCACGTAACGCGAGAGGTTCTGGCCGAACTTGGTGGTGAAACGGAAGTTGCCGATCAACTCGGCGATCCGGTCCTTCTCCTCGCGCGAGCACATGTTGATGCTCATCAGTGCCTGCGCCCGCTCCACCGCCTGCGCCTGGGTGAAGTGGACGATGTACACGGGCGCCTGCCGGTTCTCCAGCAACTCGGTCAGCGTCTCCGTGAGCGGGGTCAGCTCGTACTCGTAGGAGAGCGGCACCGGGCGGGTCGCGGAACGGACCACGGCCGTGGGGCGGCCGGTGCGGCGGGCGAGGTCCTTCTCGAAGAACGAGACATCGCCCAGCGTCGCCGACATGAGCACGAACTGCGCCTGCGGCAGCTCCAGGATGGGGATCTGCCAGGCCCAGCCGCGATCGCCCTCCGCGTAGAAGTGGAACTCGTCCATGACGACCTGGCCGACGTCCGCGTCCTTGCCGTCGCGCAGCGCGATCGAGGCCAGCACCTCCGCCGTGCAGCAGATCACCGGCGCGTCGGCGTTCACCGAGGCGTCGCCGGTGAGCATGCCGACGTTCTCGGTGCCGAAGATCTTGCACAGCTCGAAGAACTTCTCCGACACCAGCGCCTTGATCGGAGCGGTGTAGAAGGTGACCTCGTCACGGGCGAGCGCCGCGAAGTGCGCACCGGCGGCGATCATGCTCTTGCCGGACCCGGTGGGCGTCGAGACGATCACGTTCGCGCCGGAGACCACCTCGATCAGCGCCTCCTCCTGGTGGGGATAGAGGGTGAGGCCCCGCTCCTGGGCCCACGACTCGAAGGCTTCGTAGAGGGCGTCGGGGTCGGCGGTCGGCGGGAGCTGATCGATGAGGGTCACGCCCCCATCTTGCCTGCCCCGGCGGCCGAGGGGGGAATCGGCTGCGGTCCCGACGATCATGGACGCTACGCTGTGGCGCCGACAGCACGTCAGCGAGCCGGGTCAACTGGGCACCGGCGTACGAGGAATGGGGCGTACAGCGGCCATGATGGGACCAGCACACTCACTGTCGGGGGCCGCGGCCTGGCTCGGCGTCGGAGCGGCGGCGGCCGCCGCCGGGTACCCGATGCCCTGGCCGGTCCTGCTCGTCGGCGCCCTGATCAGCGCCGGTGCCGCGCTCGCCCCGGACCTGGACCACAAGGCGGCCACCATCTCCCGCGCCTTCGGACCGGTGTCCCGGTGGCTCTGCGAGATCGTGGACCGGCTGTCGTACAGCGTCTACAAGGCGACCAGGAAGCAGGGCGACTCCCGCCGCTCCGGTGGGCACCGCACGCTGACCCACACCTGGCTGTGGGCGGTCCTCATCGGCGCGGGCAGCTCGGCGGCGGCGATCTTCGGCGGCCGGTGGGCGGTGCTGGGCATCCTGTTCGTGCACATGGTGCTGGCGATCGAGGGGCTGCTCTGGCGGGCGGCCCGCGGCTCCAGCAGCGACGTCCTGGTCTGGCTGCTGGCCGCGACGAGCGCCTGGATACTCGCCGGCATCCTGGACAAGCCGGGCAACGGCGCCGACTGGCTGTTCGACGCGCCGGGCCAGGAGTACGTGTGGCTGGGACTGCCGATCATCCTGGGCGCACTGGTGCACGACATCGGGGACGCGCTGACCGTGTCCGGCTGCCCGATCCTGTGGCCCATCCCGCTGGGCCGCAAGCGCTGGTACCCGGTCGGTCCGCCGAAGGCCATGCGGTTCCGTGCCGGGAGCTGGGTCGAACTGAAGGTCCTGATGCCCGTGTTCATGGTGCTCGGCGGGATCGGCTGCGCCGCGGCCCTCAACGTGATCTGACCGACGGGTCCGCCCGGTCAGCTCGACGGCCCAGGTCCGGTCCCGCCGTACCGGCGCTCGAACCGGGCGATGCGGCCCTCGGCGTCCACCGTGCGCGCCCTGCCGGTGTAGAAGGGGTGGCTCTCCGAGGAGATCTCCACGTCGATCACCGGGTAGGTCTCGCCGTCGTCCCACTCGACGGTCTCCGCGCTCTGTGCCGTGGACCGGGTCAGGAAGGCGTATCCGGCGGCACGGTCGCGGAAGACCACGGGGTGGTAGTCGGGCTGCTGGTCCTGCTGCATGGCGGCTCCTCGTACGGGACGGTCGTGCGGGGGCGGGGCGAGGTGTCCGGGTCAGCCGAACGCCGAGTCGTCGTCCACCACGTGCATCGCGGCCTCCTCGGCGGAGGCGGCGGCGCCGTCGATGCCGACGTCGGTGGCGATCAGCGCGCTCTCCTCGTCCTCGTGCGCCCCTTCGTCGGGCGCGATCAGGCGGCCGGAGCGGACCGTGCCGACCTCGCTGTCGAGGAGTTCGCCGTCGGTGCCGTCGGCGTCACCGAGACCGTCGCCGTCCAGGACCGCCGTGTCGGGCACTTCCTCGGCCAGCCGCTCGTCCAGGGTTTCCCCGGTGAGCCGTTCCCCCGCCGTCACACCGTTGTGCTCGACCGC
The DNA here is from genome assembly GCF_019104725.1 of Streptomyces corallincola. Lineage (GTDB taxonomy): Bacteria > Actinomycetota > Actinomycetes > Streptomycetales > Streptomycetaceae > Streptomyces > Streptomyces corallincola. Next base: position 92,085 of record NZ_JAHRXF010000001.1, read on the forward strand.
CCACGGACGCTCGGGAGGAGACCAGCCGCGGTCCAGGGGATCGCCGACGCCGTCGTAGTCCAGGGTGTCCTCGACGTCCAGCACGCCCGAGTCCTCGCGGATCTCCGAGGAATCGGGCTGGTAGACGTCGTCCCCCCAGCCGTCGTCGCTGCTCACGGGTACCTCCCACTGCTGAGAGCGGCCTCGGGTCCGCGACTGCCCGCGTACCGTCGGCTCGCCCGGTACGGGTTTCGCCCGGCACGGACCGAGGGGCTCCCGGCCGTTCCCGGAGCCTGTGCCGCAGTCCCAGCGTTCCATCTGGTCTCGGCACCGCGCAACGGCACGGCCGGTGGCCGGGAGCCGCACACGAGGGCGCGTCCCGGCCACCGGCCGCTCATCGGTCCACCCGGCCCGGCCGTTCGGGATATCCGGCCCGCGCGGCAAGACCGCTGGTCACCCGTGCCAGGACCGCCACAGCGCCGCGTACGCGCCACCGGCCGCGACCAGCTCGTCGTGGCTGCCCAGCTCGCTGATACGGCCGCTCTCCACCACCGCGATCACATCGGCGTCGTGCGCGGTGTGCAGCCGGTGGGCGATGGCGACGACCGTGCGCCCGTCGAGGACGCTCGCCAGGGACCGTTCCAGATGCCGGGCCGCGCGCGGGTCGAGCAGCGAGGTCGCCTCGTCCAGCACCAGGGTGTGCGGGTCGGCCAGCACCAGCCGGGCCAGCGCGATCTGCTGGGCCTGCGCCGGGGTCAGCGCGAGCCCGCCGGAGCCGACCTCGGTGTCGAGACCGTCGGACAGGCCGCGTGCCCAGCCGTCCGCGTCCACGGCACCGAGCGCCGCCCACAGCTCGGCGTCCTCGGCTCCGGACCGGGCCAGCAGAAGGTTGTCGCGCAGCGAACCCACGAAGACGTGGTGTTCCTGGTTGACCAGCGCCACATGGGAGCGGACCCGCTCGGCGGGCATCCGGGACAGCTCCGCGTTGCCCAGTGTGACCCGGCCCGCGCGGGGCGCGTAGATCCCGGCGAGCAGCCGCCCGAGGGTGGACTTTCCCGCACCGGATGGTCCGACCAGTGCCAGCCGGGTGCCCGGCGCGACCCGCATCGAGATGTCGCGCAGGACATCGACACCCTCGCGGTAGCCGAACCGCACCGCGTCGGCGTGCACGGCACGTCCCTCGGGGACCAGCGCGGCGTCACCCGCTTCCGGCTCGATGTCGCGGACGCCGACCAGTCGGGCCAGCGACACCTGGGCCACCTGGACCTCGTCGTACCAGCGCAGGATCAGGTTCACCGGATCGACCAGCATCTGCGCGATGAGCGCGCCGGTCGTCATCCGGCCCACGTCGATCCAGCCGTTGAGCACGAACACGCCGCCGATCATCAGGACCGAGCCGAGGACGATCACATGGACGGCGTTGATCACGGGGAACAGCACCGACCGCAGCCAGAGCGTGTACCGCTCCCACGCGGTCCACTGTTCGATCCGCAGCTCGGAGAGGGCGACGCGGCGGGCGCCGAGGCGATGGGCCTCGATGGTGTGACCGGCGTCCACGGTCTCCGCGAGGACACCGGCGACGGCGGCGTACCCGGCGGCCTCCGAGCGGTAGCCGGCGGGGGCGCGCCGGAAGTACCAGCGGCAGCCGAGCACCAGGACGGGCACCGCGATCAGTACGGCCGCAGCCAGCGGCGGAGCCGTCACCACCAGGCCGCCGAGCAGCAGCAGCGCCCAGACGACCCCGATCGCCAGCTGGGGTACGGCTTCCCGCATGGCGTTGGCCAGGCGGTCGATGTCGGTGGTGATGCGGGAGAGCAGATCGCCGGTCCCCGCGCGTTCCAGTACCCCGGGCGGCAGGCCGACCGAGCGGACGAGGAAGTCCTCACGCAGGTCCGCGAGCATGCGCTCACCGAGCATCGCCCCGCGCAGCCGTACCTGCTGGACGAAGGACGCCTGCACGACCAGCGCACACGCGAACAGGCCAACGGTCAGGCCCAGCCGGAGCTGCCGCGTACCGTCGGACACCCGCTCGACCAGATCACCGAGCAGGTAGGGGCCCACCATCGAGGCGATCACGGCCACCGTGTTGACGGCGATGAGCAGCAGGAACGCCCGGCGGTGCCTGCGGAACAGTTCCAGCACGTACGCGCGGACCGTCGAGGCCGCGCCGACGGGCAGGGTGGTGGCGGTCGTCGGGGCCGCCGGGTCGTACTGCGGCGGTGCGACGCCGATCATGCGCTCTCCTCGATCTCTTCCAGTTCCGCGAGGGCGCCCAGCAGGGAGTCCTCGGGCTTCGCACGGGTGTCGGCGGCGGCCAGTTCCTCGTCGGTCTCGCGGGTCACGACCGCCCGGTACCGGGGGTCGCCGTCGAGCAGTTCCCGGTGGGTGCCGCTGACGGCGGCCGTGCCCGCGTGGACGAGTACGACCCGGTCGGCGTGGTCCAGCAGCAGGGGCGAGGAGGTGAACAGGACGGTGGTGCGCCCCGCGCGCAACCGCCGCAGTCCGTCCGCGATCCGGGCCTCGGTGTGCGAGTCCACGGCGGACGTGGGCTCGTCCAGCACCAGCACCTCGGGGTCGGTGACCAGCGAGCGGGCGAGGGCGAGCCGCTGCCGCTGCCCGCCGGACAGGGAGCGCCCGCGCTCGGTGATCCGGGCGTCCATCGGGTCCGCGGCGTCCAGGGAGCCCTGCACCAGAGCGTCCAGCACATCGGCGCACTGCGCCGCCGCCAGCGCGTCCTCGGCGGCGACGGAGCCGGAGGAGGGCACGTCGAGGAGTTCGCGCAGGGTGCCCGAGAGCAGCACCGGGTCCTTGTCCTGGACGAGCACCGAGGTGCGGGCACTGTCGAGCGGCAATTCGTCCAGCGGCACCCCGCCGAGCATGACCGGGGCGGACGGCTCGGCCGGGTGTCCGCCCAGCCGCTCCGCCAGCAGCCCGGCCGCGTCCGGATCGCCGCACACCACGGCGGTGAGCAGCCCCGCCGGAGCGAGCAGACCGGTACCGGGGTCGTAGAGGTCACCGGTGGGTGCCTCGGCCGCCCGTACGCCCCCGGCGTCCACCGGCCGCTCCAGTGCGAGCAGTTTCGCGGCCCGTTTGGCGGCGGGGCGCGAGAAGGAGTACGCCATAGCGATCTCCTCGAAGTGGCGCAGCGGATAGGCGAGCACCATGACCGCGCTGTAGACGGTGACGAGATCGCCGACACTGATCCGGCCCTCGCCCGCGAGCGACACGCCGAGCCAGACGACCACGATCATCAGTACACCGGGCAGCAGCACCTGGAAGGCGGCGATCACCGACCACATGCGGGCACTGCGCACGGCCGCGTGCCGTACGTCCTGCGAGGCCCGGCGGTAGCGGTCGAGGAAGAGTTCCTCACCGCCGATGCCGCGCAGCACCCGGAGTCCGGCCACGGTGTCCGACGCCAGCTCGGTGGCCCGTCCCGCCTTCTCCCGCTGGACATCGGCCCGCCGGGTCGCGCGCGGCAGCAGCGGCAGCACGGCGAGCCCCACCAGCGGCACGCCGACGGCGACAATCACGCCGAGCGCGGGCTGGTAGAGGGCGAGCCCGACGCAGACGATCACGACGGTGAGCGCGGCGGCGGTGAACCGCGAGACCGACTCCACGAACCAGCCGACGCGCTCCACGTCACCGGTGGAGACCGCGACGACCTCGCCCTTGGCGACCTGACGGTTCAGCGCGGAACCCAGCAGGGAAGCCTTGCGGGCCAGTAGTTGCTGGACGCGGGCGGCGGCGGTGATCCAGTTGGTGACGGCAGCCCGGTGCAGGAAGGTGTCGCCCACCGCGATGCCCGCACCGCACAGCGCCAGCAGACCGCCCGTCAGGGCGAGCCGGGCGCCGGAGCGTTCGACGACGGACTGCACGCCGAGTCCGACGCAGAACGGCAGCGCGGAGACCGAGACGAAGTGCAACAGCCCCCAGGCGAGCGCCTTGAGCTGACCGCCGCGCTGGTTGCGCCAGAGCCACCACAGGAAGCGGGGACCCGAACGGGCGTCGGGAACGCCGGGGTCCGGATACGGAAGGTCTTGAATGCGCATGGCGTCCCAGTGGCTCGTGTCAGGGGGTGGGGGGAGTGGCAAGCCGTGAAAGGTTCGCCGTACCGAGCGCGGAATTTCAACCAGTTTTCCTGCCGGACGGAGATTGCGCCGCCCTTCCCGCCCGCGCACGCCGACAGCACCGGCAGCGCTTTCCTCTGGCTCCGTCAGCCGTTCGTCCGCCCACCGCGCGACGACCGGGGGCGTACGTGATCATGATCGCGTGCACATCGACAGCGCGCGGCGCGCGGCGGGCGCGGTGGCGGCCCTCGGGATCCTGCTCGGCTCGCTCACCGCGTGCGGAGGCACGGAACCGGGCCCTCCGCCCGCCGCCGGGGCCGGTCCGGCAGCCGGGGAAGCGGTCGGCCGTGACCTGGCCGGACGGGACGCCTCCCGCCGGGGCCCGGTGCCGGAAGCCGGTGGTCCGGCCGGTCCGGCGGAGGCGGGTACGGTCACGATCCCCGGCGTCGGCGGGCTGTTGCAGCGGAGGATTCCCGCCACCACCGGGCAGGTTCTCGTCGTGTACGGCGAGGGCCGCGACTCCGCCGAGTCCACCGTCGTGTTCTACACGCGCCACCGCGACGGCTGGCGCCCCGCGGGTGCCTGGGCCGCCCACAACGGTCGCCAGGGCTGGACGACCGACCATCACGCGGGGGACGAACGCAGCCCCGTAGGCGTCTTCTCCCTCACCGACGCGGGCGGGGCGCTGCCCGATCCGGGTACGAGGCTGCCGTACACCCATGACACCGGGGCCTACGCGCCTCCCTACGCGTGGGACCCGGCGCATCTGCACGACTTCGACTACGTCGTCGCCATCGACTACAACCGGGTCCGGGGCGCTCCACCGCACGACCGGGTCCGGCCCTGGGGCGGTGAACTGGGCGGTGGCATCTGGCTGCACGTGGACCACGGGGACGGTACGGCGGCCTGCGTCAGCGTCGCGGAGGAGGTCATGGAGCATCTGCTGCGCACGCTCGACCCGGCCCGGCACCCCGTAGTGATCATGGGGAACAGGGAGGAGCTGCTGGTCTGAGGGCCGGGGAGGCGGGCCTGCTCCCTCAGTCGTGCCGGGGAGGCGATCCTGCCCCCTCACTCGTGGCGGGGCGGCTCCACCTCGATCAGCGTGTCCAGCAGGACGCCGAGCACCGCGCGTTCCTTCTCGGTCAGCGGGGCGAGGATCTCCTCGGCCGCCGAGCGGCGGGCGCCGCGCAGTTCCCTCAGGGTGTCCCGGCCCTCGTCGGTCAGCTCGATGCGAGTCACCCGCCGGTTCGTGGGGTCCGCGACCCGGCGCACCTTGCCGTGCGCCTCCAAGCCGTCCACCAGCGTCGTCACCGCGCGCGGGACCACTTCCAGGCGCTCCGCGAGGTCGGCCATACGGGGCGGTGACGGGCAGTGCGCGAGGGTGCGCAGCAGCCGGGACTGAGCCGGTGTCACGCCCAGATCGCGCCGCTCGAAGTGGCGCTTCTGGATGCGGTGCACCCGACGGGTGAGCCGGAGCAACTGCTCGGCGAGCAGGCCGTCGGGATCGGGGGTGGTCATGCGGGAACAATATCAGGACGCAATTCATTGTGAGCGTAGGTAACAATGAGCTATGATCCGTAATGCAGGGTCGGTCGCCACGCGCGCCGACCTCCGACGCGTCCTCCGAAGGAGCCCATGCACCCCGAACACGTCACCTCGTGGAAGCCGCCGACCGATGCCGGGGAACAGCCCCGGCAGGTGCGGCGAATCCTCCGACTCTTCCGCCCCTACCGGGGGCGGCTCGCCGTCGTCGGCCTGCTGGTCGGCGCCGCCTCCCTCGTCTCGGTGGCGACGCCGTTCCTGCTGAGGGCGATCCTCGACGTCGCCATCCCCGACCGCCGCACCGGACTGCTGAGCCTGCTCGCGCTCGGCATGATCCTCAGCGCCGTCCTGTCCAGCGTCTTCGGCGTGCTGCAGACGCTGATTTCCACCACCGTCGGCCAGCGCGTCATGCATGACCTGCGCACGGCCGTCTATGACCGGCTCCAGCGCATGTCGCTCGCCTTCTTCACCCGCACCCGCACCGGTGAGGTGCAGTCCCGTATCGCCAACGACATCGGCGGCATGCAGGCGACCGTCACCTCCACCGCCACCTCCCTGGTCTCCAACGTCACCAGCGTCGTCGCCACGATCGTCGCCATGATCGCCCTGGACTGGCGGCTCACCGTGGTCTCGCTCCTACTGCTGCCGGTCTTCTTGTGGATCAGCCGCAGAGTGGGCAACGAGCGCAAGCGCATCACCACGCAACGCCAGAAACAGATGGCCGCGATGGCGGCCACGGTCACCGAGTCGCTGTCGGTCAGCGGCATCCTGCTCGGCCGCACGATGGGCCGTGCCGACTCGCTCAACCGGTCCTTCACGGCGGAGTCCGAGGAGCTGGTCGATCTGGAGGTCAGATCGAACATGGCGGGCCGCTGGCGTATGGCCGTGATCACCATCGTCATGGCCGCGATGCCCGCCGTCATCTACTGGACCGCCGGTGTCGCGCTGCAACTCGGCGGACCGCAGATCTCGCTCGGTACGGTCGTCGCCTTCGTCTCGCTCCAGCAGGGGCTGTTCCGGCCCGCCGTGAGCCTGCTGGCGACCGGTGTGCAGATCCAGAGCTCCCTCGCGCTCTTCCAGCGCATCTTCGAGTACCTCGACCTGCCCATCGACATCACCGAACGCGAACGGCCGACCCGCCTCGACACCGTCAAGGGCGAGGTCCGCTTCGAGAAGGTCGAGTTCCGGTACGACGGCGACGAGCGGTCCCGGCCGGTGCTGGACGGGGTGGACATCACCGTCCCGGCCGGAGGCAGCCTCGCCGTGGTGGGGCCGACGGGCGCCGGCAAGTCCACGCTCGGCTGCCTGGTCCCGCGTCTCTACGACGTCACCGGCGGACGCGTCACCATCGACGGCGTCGATGTCCGCGACCTCGACTTCGACACCCTCGCCCGTGCCGTCGGCGTGGTCTCCCAGGAGACGTACCTCTTCCACGCCTCCGTCGCCGACAACCTGCGCTTCGCCAAGCCCGACGCGACCGACGGGGAGCTGCACGCGGCGGCCCGCGCGGCACAGATCCACGACCACATCGCCGCACTGCCCGACGGGTACGACACGGTGGTCGGTGAGCGCGGGCACCGCTTCTCCGGCGGCGAGAAGCAGCGCCTGGCGATAGCCCGGACCATTCTGCGCGACCCGCCCGTCCTGCTGCTGGACGAGGCGACCAGCGCCCTGGACAACCGCACCGAGGCGGCCGTGCAGGACGCCCTGGACGCGCTGTCGGCCGACCGGACGACCATCACCATCGCCCACCGGCTCTCCACGGTCCGCGACGCCGACCAGATCGTGGTCCTGGACGCAGGCCGGGTCGCCGAACGCGGGACGCACGAGGAACTGCTCGCGCGCGACGGGCGTTACGCGGCGCTGGTGCGGCGGGACGCCCAGTTGGAGCCGACGGGATGACACGCCAGGGCGGCCGACAAGCTGACGATATGTCGGGTTGGAGGCGTTAAGCGTATTACCGTGCCCGCATGCAGATGAACATTCCGCCGCGGGGCACGGTCCGACTGACCCGCAGGGGCAGGCTCGTCCTCGTCGTGGCCGGCACCGCGCTGGCCGGTACCGCCGTGGCGGTACCGCTCCTCAGCATCGCGGGCGGGTCCGACCAGGAGAAGCCCGCCACCCTGGTGATTCCGGAGGGATGGCGCGCCAACCAGGTCTACAGCGCCATCGACAAGGCCCTCGAAGCGCCCACCGGCACCACACGCAAGAGCGTCGCCAAGGCAGGTCTGAAACTGCCCGGCGAGGCCGGGGGAAACCCGGAGGGGTATCTCTTCCCGGCGACGTACCCGTACAAGAAGGGCATGACCCCCGATGCCCTGCTGCGGTCGATGGTCGAGACCGCCAACGACAGGTTCAACGGGGCGCCCGTCGCGGCCGGGGCGCAGCGCAACGCGATGAACGTCTACCAGGCCGTCACCATCGCCAGCATCGTCCAGGCGGAGGCGTCCACCAGGACGGACATGGGCAAGGTGGCCCGCGTCGTCTACAACCGGCTGCAGAGCGGCATGCCGCTCCAGATGGACTCCACCATCAACTACGCGCTGAACCGCAGCACCCTGCGCACCAGCACGGACGACACCCGCACCGACAGCCCGTACAACTCGTACCAGCGCATGGGGCTGCCGCCGACGCCCATCGACAATCCCGGCCAGGACGCGATGCGGGCCGTGGTCAACCCGCCCGCCGGGGACTGGCTGTACTTCGTCACCGTCAAGCCCGGCGACACCCGTTTCACCGCCGACTACTCCGAACACCTGCGCAATGTGGCGGAGTTCAACGCCCACAGCGAACGCTCGGGCCGACCCGAACCGAGCGGCGGCACCGGCAGTCTGCCAGCTTCGCAGCCGCCGCGCTGAGCACGGCGGACCGGCAGGCGGCAGGTACCTCAGGCGGCCGGGACCACCGGCTCACCGGCCAGCAGCCGCCGGATGTCCCGCACGGCGGCGCGACCCGCCCGGTTGGCGCCGACGGTGCTGGCGGACGGGCCGTAGCCGACGAGGTGGACGCGCGGATCGACGACGGCGCGGGTGCCCTCGACGCGGATGCCGCCGCCCGGCTCGCGCAGCCGCAGCGGTGCCAGATGGTCGAGGGCGGCGCGGAAGCCCGTGGCCCAGAGGATCACGTCGGCGTCCACGCGTCGCCCGTCGTCCCACTCGACGCCGTCCGGGGTGATCCGGTCGAACAGGGGCAGCCGGTCCAGCACCCCGTCCGCGAGTCCCCGGCGGACGGCGTCGGTCAGTGGCAGCCCGGTCACCGAGACCACGCTCCTCGGCGGCAGCCCCTGCCGTACCCGCTCCTCCACCAGCGCGACCGCCGCCCGGCCCAGCTCCTCGTTGAACGGACCCTCGCGGTAGACCGGCGGGCGCCGGGTGACCCAGGTGGTGGCCGCCGCGTACGGGGCCAGCTCCAGCAGGTGCTGGGTACCGGAGGCGCCGCCGCCCACGACGACCACCCGGAGCTCGGCGAACTCCTCGGGGCCCCGGTAACCGGCGGTGTGCAACTGCCGTCCGCGGAACGTCTCCTGGCCCGGATAACGCGGCCAGAACGGGCGGTCCCAGGTGCCGGTCGCGTTGATCAGCGCACGGGTGGACCAGTCCCCGTCCGAGGTCTCCACGAGCAGGCGGCCCGACGCGCCCTCGCGTACCGCGTGTACGTCCACGGGGCGCCGTACCCGCAGGTCGAAGGCGTGCTCGTAGCGGTCGAAGTACGCGCCGATCACCTCCGACGAGGGCCGGTCCGGGTCGGCGTCCGTCAGCTCCATGCCCGGCAGCGCGTGCATGCCGTGCACCTTGCCGTACGTCAGCGACGGCCAGCGGAACTGCCAGGCACCGCCCGGCGCGGGGGAGTGGTCCAGGACCACGAAGTCACGGTCCGGCTCGAACCCCGTCCGGCGCAGATGGTGGGCGGCCGACAGCCCGGCCTGTCCGGCGCCGACCACCATGACGTCCACCTCGCGCGCGTCCACCTCGCGTATTTCGTTCACGATTCTACGAACAGTGGGGTGGGCGGGGATCTTCCCCACCGGGCACGCGGCGACCGTCCGCCGTCACCGCGCCCAGCAGGGCGACATGTTGGATCAGACCCCGGTGGGGGAGGCTCAATGGCTGGCTCGCCTGGATGAGTTGGGCATCGGCGCCCCGGATTCCCGCGTACACGTTGAGGCAGAGCGGAAAGGTCACACCGAGGGTGAGGATGGCGATCTTCGGCGCCTCGCCGATGCCGAACCAGATGATGAGCCGAACCTGATGATGAACAGCGGGGGCAGACCGACGAACGGCACTGTGCGCAGTATCTGCACGGGAGTGCCCACCAGATCCTCAGCGGCCCTGAACAGCCAGCGGGGCAACCGGGTTCGGCGCGCGGCGGCGGGGACGAGGAGTTGAGGCGCGGGGCTGCGAAAGCGGGCGCCGACAGCGGTACGCGGGCTGCCCACCGACGCGTCACCTCGTGTGAACCCTGGCCAGTGGGTCAGGATGAAGTCATGTCAGAAGCCTTCACCACCCGGATGCTGAACGTCACCACGGGGTCGCGGGAGCGCGTCGTCGATCTGACGGCCGACTGCGAGGAGTTCCTGCGCGAAGCGGCGGCGGGCCGCGACGGCCTGCTGAACATTTTCGTACCGCACGCGACCGCCGGAGTCGCCGTCATCGAGACGGGTTCCGGCAGCGACGACGATCTCCTGACCACGTTGCACACCCTGCTCCCGGCCGATGACCGCTGGCAGCACCGCCACGGCAGCCCCGGCCACGGCCGTGACCACGTCCTGCCCGCGTTCGTCCCGCCGCACGCGACCCTGCCTGTCATCGGCGGCCACCTCGAACTGGGCACCTGGCAGTCGGTCTGCCTGGTGGACACCAACCGCGACAACCCGGACCGGAAGGTGCGGCTCAGTTTCCTGGGTTGAGCGGGAGCGTTCTCGGGGTGGCCGTCCTACCCGCTGCCTGGCACGCAGCCCGTGAACCGCCTGCCTTCTTCCGTCAAGCCGGAGCAAGGGACTGGGGAGCCGTGAGCTGTCTCAGGGGTCCGCGATGTGCGGGCCGACGACGGTCCGGGGGCACGGGGCTTTTCGGGGCGACGGCTTCGCGGGCTGACCGCTCCGAGGACTTACGTCTCCATGTGCTGAGGAAACGACGCCGGAAAACGGAAGCTTTGTGGGCGGGGGAGGTTCAAACCTCAGTTCTTGCCCGCTTCCTTTTCCTCGCGTTCCCGGCGCAGGTTCTTCACCCGGACCGCCTCCTTGCGGACCTCCGCCTGGGTGGCGCGCTCCTTTTCCAGCCACTCGGGGCGCTGGTTCTTGAGGGCCTCGATCTCGTCGCTGGTCAGGGCGTCCGTGACGCCGCCACGGGTGAGGCCCGCGATGGAGATGCCCAGCTTGGCCGCGACCACCGGGCGGGGGTGGGGGCCGTTCTCCCGCAGCTCGCGCAGCCACTCCGGCGGATTCGCCTGCAACTCGTTCAGCTCGGCGCGCGAGACCACGCCCTCCTGGAAGTCGGCGGGGGTGGCGGGGAGGTACACACCCAGCTTCTTCGCCGCGGTGGCGGGCTTCATCGTCTGGGCGTTCTGCTGCGAACTCATGTGGTCAAGGGTATCGGCCGCCCGCCGGGCGCCCGACCACGGCCATCCGGCGAGCGTCCGACCATGACCGTCCGCCGAGCGCCCGACCACGTCCATCCGCCGGACCCGGCCCATCGACCCCGGCCGACGACCGCCCCGTACAGCGGCCGGTAACCTGGCCCCTGTGACAGATGCGCAGGAAAACCCGCCGTTCCGGCTCGCCTACGTCCCCGGAGCGACCCCCGCCAAGTGGGTGCGGATCTGGAACGAGCGCTTCCCCGAAAGCCCGCTCACCCTGCTCCAGGTCGCCCCGCCCGAGGCGGCGGACCTGATGCGCGCGGGGGAGGCCGACGCCGGTCTGGTGCGGTTGCCCGTGGACCGTACGTTCTTCAGCGCCATCCCGCTCTACGCCGAGACCACGGTCGTGATCGTCCCCAAGGACCACGTGATCACCGCCGCCGACGAGGTGACCCTGGCCGATCTCGCGGACGAGGTGCTGTTCCACCCGCTCGACGACGTCTTCGACTGGGATGCCCCGCCCGGCGAGCCAGCGTTCGAACGGCCCGCCACGACGCCGGACGCGATCGAGTTGGTGGCCGCCGGGGTCGGCCTGCTGATCGTCCCGCAGTCCCTGGCCCGGCTCCACCACCGCCGTGACCTCACCTACCGTCCGGTCATCGACGCTCCCCAGTCCCAGGTCGCCCTGTCCTGGCCCGAGGAGGCCACCACCGACCGGGTGGACGACTTCATCGGCATCGTCCGAGGACGCACGGTCAACAGCACGCGCGGCCGTACCCCGCAGCAGGGCGAGGGCACCCGGCAGGAGAAGCGCCCCGAGCGCGCGGGCGGAACGGCCCGGCAGAAGCAGGGCGCTCCCAAGAGCGGAGGGGGCAAGCAGACGGGTGCGAAGCAGACGGGCGGCAAGTCGTCCGGGCGTCCGGCTCGCGGGCGGGGCGCGTCCGCCGGTGCTGCCAAGCGGGGGAAGCCGCGCCGGAAGTCGTAGAGACGGTGGTTCCGTAGCTGCGGATCAGGGCTTCGGCGCTGTGGGACGGACTCGCATACGGCAGCCGACCGTACGCGGATGCTCCGGAGCGAACCCGCCCCCGCAAGCTCCGTCCCGGCGAGGTCCGCGCCCGCTCCCTCCCGCAAGCTCCGCCCCAGCGAGGTCCGCACCTGCCCCCTCCCGCAAGCTCCGCGCCCGCGAGGACCGCGCCCGCCCCCCCCGCGAGTCGCCCCCCGCCCCCTCAAGACCCCTGCTTCACCGTCTCCCCGGTACCCCCACCCGCCACCGCCCCCGGCCGCCCCGCCGTCTCAGGGCCCGGCTCCGGATGTACCGAACGTTCGCGCAGGTCGGCGACTGCCAGGACCAGCGCGATGAGGATGAGCCCCACGGCGGTGAGCAGGCCGAGCTGGATGGCCGTGGTGGAGCGGCCGTGACCGGTGAGGTGGGCGAAGTAGACGGCGCCGACGATGGCGATGCCCGCCGCCGACCCGACCCGCTGGCCGGTCTGGAGGACACCGCCCGCCGCGCCCGCGCGGCGGACCGGGACGCGGGTCAGAGTCAGCGTCGTGTTGGGCGAGACGGTGAGACCGGAGCCGATGCCTCCGATCAGCATGGGGAGGACGGTTGCCCAGCCGAGCCGGTCGCCGGGCACCAGACGTACGGCCATGATCACGCCCAGCAGGCCGACGGCCACGCCGCTGAGGCCGATGACGACGAGCTTGCGCCCGTGCCGTACGACCATCTTGCCGCCCATCGCGGCCCCGACCGCCGACGCGGCGGCGAAGGGCAGCACGGTGACACCGGCGGCCAGCGCGCTGTATCCGAGGGTGTTCTGCAGGAACAGGGTGAAGACGAAGAAGACGGTCGTGAACCCCGCGAAGTAGGTCAGGCTGATCAGCGCGCCCAGCGTGAAGGACCGCAACGAGAACAGCCTGAGGTCCAGCAGCGGGGCCCGGCCCAGCCGCCCCTGGCGCCGCTCCCAGACCCAGAACGCGCCCAGCAGCAGCGCGGCCACCGGGAACAGCGCCCACTTGGCCCGGCCGGTCCACTGCTGCTCCTGCACCAGCGGCAGCATCAGCGCGAGTACACCGGCGCCGAGCAGCAGCACGCCGAACAGGTCGAACTCCTCGCGCCGGGAGTTGGTCGCGGGCAGACGCGGCAGGAGGCGGAAACCGGCGATCAGGGCGGCCACACCGATCGGGAGGTTCACGAAGAACACCCAGCGCCAGCCGTCGTCCGTGCCGACCGCGTGGATCAGCAGGCCGCCCGCGAGCGGGCCGACCGCCGTCGAGATGCCGATGACACTGCCGAGCAGCCCGAACGCCTTCGCCCGCTCCGCGCCCTGGAACATCTGCTGGATCAGCCCCGAGGTCTGCGGCGCGACCATGCCCGCCGCCGTGCCCTGGATCAGCCGGAACAGCACCAGCCAGGACGCGCCGGGCGCCAGCCCGCAGGCCAGCGAGGCCACCGTGAACAGCGCGAGCCCGATCAGGAACGCCTGACGGCGGCCCCGCATGTCCCCGAGCCGCCCGGCGGGTACCAGCGCGAGACCGAAGGTGAGGGCATACCCGGAGACCACCCACGACTGGGCGGCCTCCGAGGCGCCGAGCCCGCGTTCCATCGAGGGCAGCGCCACATTCACGATCGAGGTGTCGAGCAGCGAGATGAAACCCGCCGTCAGACAGACCCCGAGCGCCTTCCACCGCCGGTCGTCGGGGATGGGCCGGGCCTGGGCTGTGGTCATGTGGTCACGCTAAGCAGCCACCGCCCCCGGCGCGCGCAACCACGGACGCCCCGCGCGCCGCCCGGCACCCGCAGGGACGGACACGGCCCGGCATCCGGGGGACCCCCGCCTCGGCCGCGCCCCGTGCCGATTCGTCGGCCGGGCATGCGCCGAACGGGCGACAGCCCCAGCCAGACCGCCGCTCACCCGCAGCCCTCGCTCTCAGGGCCGCCCCGCCCGCCCCAAGGACTCCACCAGGGGCAGCAGCCGGTATGGAACCCGCTCGCGCATCGCCACCTCTGTGCGCGTGCGGACGACCCCCGGTACCCGGATCAGCTTCTGGATGACGTCCTCCAGATGCGCGTTGTCCCGCCCCACCACGCGGGCCAGCAGATCCCCGCCGCCCGTGATGGAGAACGCCTCGACGATCTCGGGTACGGCGGCCAGCGCGTCGCCCACGTCGTCCAGGTGGCCCTGGGTGACCTCGATGTGCACGAAGGCCAGCACCGTGTGGCCGAGGGCGGCGGGGGAGAGCGAGGGGCCCGTGCCGGTGATGACACCGTCCCGTTCCATGCGGTCCAGGCGGGCCTGGAGGGTGCCGCGCGCGATCCCGAGGACACGGGCGTACTCGCGCACGCTGGTACGCGGCTGCTCCAGCAGGAGCCGGAGGATGCGGGTGTCGAGTTCGTCCACGCTCATGGAGCCGGACTGTACCAATGGCCCAGCCGCCATGACGGCCGGAGACGCGGCTGACCTGGGCCGTTGGCATCCGGTATGGCAGCCGGAGTGCTCGTCGATTGAGCCAATGGCCCACTCCTCGAAGTCCGATTTGAGCCATCAGTCCTCCAGGTGCTCTCATGGAGAGGTCGATGGCGCTGCGGAGTCTTCCGTGGCGCCTTTTCCGTGCCGGTGGACCGCCCGAGGGGCGTACCGGCGGCCATCCCAGGGGAGGGACTTCGGTGCTCAAGCGGGTGTTCACGGCTCCGGACCCAGGACGGACACGGCTGCGGTTCGCCGCGCGGGCCGTCCTGGGCATCGGTCTGGCGGTCGTCGCGTGCGGGCTGGCCGGGCAGTCGCTGCCGGGCGCGGTCACCGGCGGGCTCGCCGCGCTGCTCGCCCTCTTCACCGTCACCGACGCCACCGTGCGCCAGCAGGCGGTCACCACCGCGCTGCTGCCCGCCGTCGGCGTCCCGGTGCTGGCGCTCGCGGCCGTGCTGCACGGCGTCCCGGTCGCCCGTGACCTGGCGTTCCTCGCCGTCGTCGGCATCGGCGTCTACGCCCGGCGCTGGGGACCGCGCGGCCACAGCCTCGGTGTGTTCGCGTTCATGATGTTCTTCGTCGCCCAGTTCGTGCATGCCACCCCCGGTCAACTGCCCACGCTGTACGTCGCGTTGCTCCTGTCGCTGCTCTGCGCGGCCGTCGTCCGCTTCGGCCTGTGGTGCTACGAACGCCGCCGTCCCCAGGCCGTACCGCCCGCCCTGCTCAGCGGGACCGGGCTCGCGCGGGCCACCACCCGGCAGGCCGCGCAGGCGGTCGCGGGCGCCGGGTTCGCGCTGGCCGTCGGCCAGGTGGTGTCCGGCCAGCGCTGGTACTGGGCGGTGGGCGCCACCTGGTGGGTCTTCGTGAACACCGCCTCGCGCGGCGAGACCCTGGTACGGGGTTTCCGCCGGGTCCTCGGCACCCTGATCGGCGTCGCCCTCGGCCTGCTGCTCGCGGCGCCCGTGCACGGCGCGCCGGTGCCGACCGCCGTGATCGTCACCGTGGCCGTCTTCGGCATCTTCTACACGGCCGCCGTGTCGTACACGTGGATGATGCTCTGCGTCACCGTCATGGCGTCCATGCTCTACGGGCTCCTCGGCGTCCTCAGCCCCGCCCTGCTGGTGCTGCGGCTGGCGGAGACCGCCGTGGGGGCGTTCGGCGCGATGCTCGCCGTACTGGTCGTGCTGCCCGTCACCACGCACGCCACCACCGACGCCTGGATACACCGCGCGCTGCACGCCGTGCGCGCCTGCACCGCCGAGGCCGCCGCCCGGCTGGCCGGGGCGGTCACCGCCGACCCGGCGCCGCACGTCGCGGAGCTGGAGCAACTGCTGGGCCGGGTACGGCTCGCGGTCGCGCCGCTGACCCACCCGCTGAACCCGCTGCTGGGCCGCAAGCGGCGCGCCCGCCGCGTGCTGGGCCTGCTGGACGACTGCGCCCGCGAGGTGCGCGGCCTGGTCGCGGTGGCCGCCGACCCCGTGGCCTCGCACGACACCCGCCTCACCGACGCCTGCCGACGGGTGGAGACGGCGGTGGAGGCGCTCACCGGGCGGGGTGCCGAGCACGCTCCGCAGCGCACCGACACGCCGTCCGAGCCCGTCCTCGCCCACCTGCACGGCCTGGAACGCGCGCTGGCGGAGCTGGCCGAGCCGCTGCGCGTCCCGCCGGAATCGTCGCTGGTGAGGGCCTGACCGGACGGTACTGCCGTGCCGGACGGGAGCTCCGGGCCCCGCGCGCACCGATCCCCCCTGTGGTCTAGACCGAACGTGATCGACTGCTACCGTCGGCACTGGCTCGACCCAGGAACACGCGACGGAGTTTCGGCGGATTCGGCGGAGAGGGACAGCGGTGGCAGCAGGCAGCCGGCGGCACAGGGCGTTCATCGGTTCGTTCACGGCGGCGGGCGGCCCGGGAATCGCCGTCGCCGACGTCGATCCCGGCACCGGGGCGCTGACCGTCACCGGCGGCCTCGGCCAGCTGCCCGACCCCTCCTACCTGGCCCTGTCCCCGGACGGCGGCATGCTCTACGCGGTCAGCGAGACCGCCGAGGGCGCGGTCGCCGCGTTCCGCGTCGGCCGGGACAAGCCGGAACCCGCGGGTCCGCCCGTGCCGGTCGAGGGCAGCGGTCCCACCCACCTCGCCGTGTACGACGGGCATGTGCTGACCGCCAACTACGGCTCCGGCAGCGTCACCGCCGTACCGCTGCGCCCGGACGGCACCCTCGCCGCACGGCCCTCCGGTGTCCTCCGGCACATCGGCGCGGGCCCGCACGACCGGCGCCAGCGCGGCCCCCACGCCCATCAGGTGCAGGCCGACCCCACCGGGCGCTGGGCGGTGAGCATCGATCTCGGCACCGACTCGGTCCGGGTCTGCGAGCTGGACGCCGGTGTCCCGGTGCTGCACCGCGAGGTCGCGCTGCGGCCGGGTTCGGGGCCCCGGCACCTGGTGTTCCACCCTGACGGGGAGCACGCGTACGTCGTCAACGAACTCACCCCCACGGTCACCGTCTGCCGCTGGGACGCGGGCTCCGGCAACCTCAAGCCGGTCGCGGAGGTCGCCCTGCTGCCCGGCGCCCCGGCGGGCGACGCGTACGCCTCGGGCATCGTCGTCTCGCCCGACGGCCGTTTCGTGTGGGCCGCGACGCGCGGCGAGGACGTGCTGTCCGTCCTCGCCGTCCAGGACGACACCCTCCGCCTCGTCGGCACGGTCCCCTGCGGCGGCCACTGGCCGCGCGCGCTCGCCCACCACGAGGGGTTCCTCTACGTCGCCAACGAGCGCTCGGGCGACGTCAGCTGGTTCGCCGTGGACGAGGCGGCCGGGCTGCCGCGCCGGGACGGCTCGGTGGAGCTGGCGGCGGCCTCCTGCGTCGTCTTCGGCTGAGGCGCCGGGACGGCGGGGCCGCCGAGCAACGGGGCGCGGCCGGGGTCCGAGGCCCGGCGACGGGACAGAGAGAAGGGTCCGCCCAGATGTTCTGGAGCGGACCCTTCCGGGATACGGGGGTACGGGTACGTGCCTCGCGGCTTCAGTGGCTCGGCATGCTCTGGGCCTGCGCCGGGGCGATTCCCAGCGCGGTCGTGTACTTGGCGAGGGCGAGCTTGCCGATCGCCGGGTAGGCGCCCAGCGACTCGGCCACGGAGCAGCCCGCCTCCTCGGCGGCGGCGGCCAGCAGCGCCTGGTCCACCTCGGGGCCGATCAGGTACGGCGCGAGGGCGAGCTGCTGCGAACCGGAGGCGCGGAGCTGTTCGGCGATGGAGGTGATCGCCCCGTCGTCGTCCAGCGCGGCGGCCATCACCGGCACCGCGAGCCGCGCGGCGAGCAGCATGCCGGTGATCCCGGCGGCCTGCACGGCGTCGTCGCCGCCCACCGAGGCGAGGATGATGCCGTCGGCGGCCGTGGCCACGGTGAACAGCCGGGCACGGTCGGCGCGGGCGAGCCCGGCCTCGGACAGCCGCACGTGCAGCGCCTCCGCCAGTAGCGGGTGCGGCCCGAGGACGTCGGTCAGGTCTGCGGCGGCCCTGCTGTCCATGACGGCCTGCCGGATACGGCGCAGCAGGGAGTTGTCGGGACCGGCGAGCAGCGGGACGACGACCGCGACGGGCCCGTCCGGCTCCTTGACGTCGAGTCCGGCGGCGACCGCCTGCTCGAAGCGGGCGGTGCGCTCCTCGGCGGCACGCGCCAGCACGGACTTCAGGCTCGGGAACTCGGCGTCGTCCCCGTCCAGGTAGCCGATGCGGGCGTCCAGGCCGGGAAGCTCGGAGCGGGCGATGCTCACGACCTCCTCGGCCAGGCCGCGCGTACCGGCGCTGGGCGCACCGGGCACCGCGAGGACGAGCGCGGGCGCGCCCTCGGGAGCGACCAGCGGTTCCGGTCGGCGGTGCCTTCCGGGCTGACGGGGTCGCGGCATTCGTACTGGCAGGCCGGACGCGGGCCCAGTGGGGGAGCTCATGGCGCCGCATGTTACTGGCTCACCGGGCCTCCCTGTTCGGGGAGGGTGCGGGTGAGCGTCATCCGTCCGGTTTTGTCTGGTGCGGTGCGCTTGACGAGGAGGTTCTTACTGTCATGTGCCGGACGCGGAACGGCTTTGAGTGCTACGAGGGGTACGTGTCGCCGGGAAACGGGCGCACAGGACAAGGGGGTTGAAAGCGGGGGGTCAGCCCGCCGGTGCGGTGACCACATGGAGGTACGACGGCTCGCGCGGCAGGGCGCAGTTCCAGACGGCCAGTTCGGACGCGATCCGCACCGAGCCGTCCAACGGATCACCCTCGGCCGTCACTTGCCGCGCCTGCGGCAGCCGCCGTGCCAACTCCTCCCGCAACGGGCCGAGAAGCGGCTCACCCATCTTGAACACCCCGCCGGTCAAGGACACTTCGGGTCTGCCGGTCGCCGGGCAGACGGCGGCCATCGACTCCGCCATGCCACGGGCGGCCTCCCGGAGGATGTCCGCGCCCACCGGGTCGTACGGGGCGCAGGCGGCCACGTCCGGCGCGAAGGACGCCAGCACGGCGGCCCGGTCGGTGCGGGGGTAGAGGCGGGCGGGCAACCCCGGCATCGGCCCGAACCGCTCCTCCGCGCGGGCCAGCAGCGCCCCGGAGCCGCCGTCCCGGCCGTCGTGGGCGCGCAACGCCGCCTCCAGCCCCGCCCGGCCGATCCAGGCACCGCTGCCGCAGTCGCCCAGGAGGTGCCCCCAGCCGTCCGCGCGCCGCCAGCCGGTCAGATCGGTGCCGACGGCGATGAGCCCCGTACCGGCGGCGACCACCGCGCCCGGCCGTGAGCCGAGGGCGCCCGCGTACGCGGTCACCGCGTCGGCGGCCAGCGCCACCGTCCGCACCCCCAGTTCGCGGGCGAGCTTGCCGGGCAGTTCGGCGCGCAGCGCGTCGCCCAGGGTGGCGAACCCGGCGGCGCCCACCACGGCCGTCACCAGCCCGTCCACCCCGGACCGTGCCGTCAAGTCGCGTGCCAGAGGCGCGAGTTGGGCCATCAGGTGGGCGGGGTCGATGCCCCGTGGGCCGGTGCGGACGGGCTCCGCGCTCTCCCCGCGCGCCGCCGGTTCCCGGCCCGGTACGCCGACCGCGACCCGCAGGCCGGAGCCGCCGGAGTCCACGGCCAGATAACCGGGCGGGGTCACGGCAGACGCCAGTCCACGGGCTGCCCGCCCTGCTCGGTCAGCAGGTCGTTGGCCCGGCTGAACGGGCGCGAGCCGAAGAAGCCCCGGTCCGCCGACATGGGGGAGGGGTGCGCCGACTCCACGGCGGGCAACCGGCCGAGCAGCGGACGCAGATTGCGGGCGTCCCGGCCCCACAGGATGGAGACCAGCGGCTTGCCCCGCGCGGCCAGCGCCCGGATCGCCTGCTCGGTGACCTCCTCCCAGCCCTTGCCCCGGTGGGCCGCCGGACTGCGCGGAGCCGTGGTCAGCGCCCTGTTCAGCAGCAGCACGCCCTGCCGCGTCCACGGCGTCAGATCGCCGTTGGACGGCTGGGGCAGGCCCAGGTCGGTGCCCAGCTCGCGGTAGATGTTGATCAGGCTGCCCGGCAGCGGTCGTACCTCGGGCGCGACCGAGAAGGACAGGCCCACCGCGTGGCCGGGGGTCGGATAGGGGTCCTGACCGACGATCAGGACGCGGACGTCGTCGAAGGGCTGCTGGAACGCGCGCAGGACATGGGGTCCCGCCGGGAGGTACGTGCGTCCGGCCGCGATCTCCGCGCGCAGGAAGTCGCCCATCTCGGCGACCTTCCCCGCCACGGGTTCCAGGGCCTCGGCCCAGCCGGGTTCGACGATCTCGTGCAAAGGTCGTGGTGCCACGGGATTCACCCTACTGCCGTACACCGACAGGTGATCAAGCAGCGAGCGCGGGTGACCGCGGACGACCGGTCGGTTCGCGGATGTGATCGTTTCCGGTCGGCGGGGTCGGGCCCCGGCCTCGGCGTTCTCGCGGGACCGCCGCCGTGGCACGACCCCGTCCGCGCACGGCCGCCCGGACCCGCTTCCGCCGCTGCCACCCGGCCTGCCCGCCTCACCCGGTCACCGCCGCCCGCACGCACAGTACGTCCGGCAGGTGGGCCCCGATCTGCTCCCAGCTGTCCCCGTCGTCCGCGGACGCGAACACCTCGCCGTTGCGGTTGCCGAAGTACACGCCCGCCGGATCGGCGTCGTCGGTGCACAGCGCGTCGCGCAGCACCGTGCCGTAGTGGTCGCCGGTGGGCAGGCCGCGCGACAGCGGCTCCCAGGTCCCGCCCGCGTCGGTCGTACGGAACACCCGGCAGCGGTGTCCGGCGGGGACCCGGTCGGCGTCGGCGTTGATCGGGAAGACGTAGGCCGTGCCGCCCCGGTGCGGATGTGCGGCCACCGCGAACCCGAACGTCGAGGGCAGCCCCGCGCCGATGTCCCGCCACCGCCGGCCCGCGTCGTCGCTGCGGTACACACCCCAGTGGTTCTGCAGATACAGCCGGTCCGGGTCCTCCGCGTCCCGCGAGACCTTGTGCACGCACTGGCCGAACTCCGGGTCGGGATCGGGCAGGAACACGGCCTGCACACCGGAGTTGGACGGCTCCCAGCTCGCCCCGCCGTCCGTCGTGCGGAACACCCCGGCCGTGGACACCGCCACGGTGACCGTCTTAGGGTCGCGGGCGTCCGTCAGCACCGTGTGCAGCCCCTCGCCGCCCCCGCCCGGCACCCATCGGGACCGCGTCGGATGCTCCCACAGCGGGCGGACCAGCTCGAAGCTCTCGCCCCGGTCCTCCGAGCGGTACAGCGCCGCCGGTTCCGTCCCCGCGAACACCACGTCCGGTTCGGCGGCGGACGGGTGCAACTGCCAGACCCGCTCCAGTGAGGCCCCGGTGTCCTTCGGGAACCTGACGGCCGGGCGCGCGGGTTCGCTCCACGTACGGCCCAAGTCGTCGGAGTGGAAGACCGACGGACCCCAGTGCGCGCTGTCCCCGGCCGCGAGCAGCCGGGGCCGGGGGCTCCGGGTGTCCACCGCGACCGCGTACACCGCCTGCGCGTTGAAGTACGGGCTGTCGTCGAACTCCCAGGCGCCGCCGCGCCGTCGCCCGATGAACAGACCCTTGCGGGTGCCCACGGCGAGCAGTACCTCGGTCATGCCGATCACCTCCGGGACGCCGTCGTCCGGGTAAACCCTCGGATGTCGGCCAGTGTGCACCCCACCACTGACAGCCGCCCCCGCGTGCCGTGTCGCCCCAGGTCACCGGGGGTGTCGTCGGCCGGGTGACGAGATAGGCGCGGTGCGTTGCGGAATGTGCCTGCGCGGAGGGCGCGTCCCGTGCGACCGTCGGAGACGACGGCTCGTCGTGAGCAACGGGCCGGTTCCCCACGTAAGGGAGACCGGTCCGGCCTGTCGGTGCGCTCGGTGAGGAGGATGCCTTTGAAGGCGTTCCGTGGTCCCAAGGTGTGGCTGTGGCGTTGGCGGCGCAACCCGCTCAGACGCCGGGCGGACCTGCTGGAGGGCTGGGTGGTGGTCGCCGTCTGGCTGCTGACCGCGCTGACCGGCGTACTCGCCGGGCTCGGTTCGGCCGGGTCCGTCGAGCGGGGTCTCGCCCGTGAACGCGCCGACTGGCAGCCCGCCGCCGCCCAACTCCTCGCCCGCGCGCCGGGCCGCTCCGCCGACACCGGCGACGACGGGAACGGCGACGCCGACGGCGGCCGGGTCTGGGCGCGGGTCCGCTGGACCGTGCCCGACGGCTCCGCGCACACCGGCCGCACCCGCGTGGAGCCCGGCAGCGCGGCCGGTACGACGGTCACCGTCTGGACCGACTCGTGGGGACACCTCGTGTCCCGGCCGACCACACCCGCCGAAGCCACCTTCCGCGCCACCCTCGTGGGCGGCCTGGTCGGCCTCAGCGCCGCCGCCGTCCCGCTCGTCGCCGGTGAGGTCCTGCGCGGGCGGATGGAACGCCGCCGCCTGGACCGCTGGCAGTCGGAATGGGCACGCCTGGGACCGCAGTGGCGGCGGATGCCGTGGTGAGACCGGGGACGCGGATGGAGGTGCGGGTGCGGGTGCGGCCGGGTGCGGTGGCCGGTGCCCGTCGGGCTGTGGCCCCGGCACCCCGGCCGGAACGCGTTCCCTCCGCCCGGCAGCGCGGCGCCCCGCCTCACATCCCCGGCAGCGCCCGCTCCAGGATGGCGTCCAGGCCGCTGCCCGCCGGAAGCGTGCCGAACGCGTGCCCCCAGTCGCCGTCCAGCCGGGACGCGCAGAACGCGTCCGCGACGGCGTGCGGGGCGTGCCGGACCAGCAGGGACGCCTGGAGGACCAGCGCCATCCGCTCGACCAGGCGGCGCGCGCTCACCTGATCCGCCTCCGCCAACCGCGTGCGCAGCCCGGCCACGGCGGCGTCCAGGCGGGCGTCCGCGCCGTGCGCGAGGCCCAGTTCACCGAACAGCGCCTCCGCCGTCTCCGGGTCCCGGCCCAGCGCGCGGAGCACGTCGAGGGCGTTGACGTTGCCCGAGCCCTCCCAGATGGAGAGCAGCGGGGCCTCACGGTAGTGGCGCGGCATCCCGGAGTCCTCGACGTACCCGTTGCCGCCCAGGCACTCCAGTGCCTCGGCGGTGAACGCCGGACCGCGCTTGGTGACCCAGTACTTGCCGACGGCGGTGGCGATCCGCCGGAACGCACGCTCGCCCTCGTCACCGCGCACCGCCCGGTCTGCCGCGCCCGCGAGCCGCAGCGTCAGCGTCGTCGCCGCCTCCGACTCCAGCGCCAGATCGGCCAGGACGTTGCGCATCAGCGGCTGGTCGATCAGCCGCGCCCCGAACGCGCTGCGGTGCCGGGCGTGATGGCCCGCCTCCACGAGCGACTTGCGCATCAGGGTCGCGGACGACATCACACAGTCCAGCCGGGTGTAGTTGACCATCTCGATGATCGTCTTCACCCCCCGCCCCTCCGGCCCCACCAGCCACGCCACGGTGCGGTCGAACTCCGGCTCCGACGACGCGTTGGACCGGTTGCCGAGCTTGTCCTTCAGCCGCTGGATACGGAAGGTGTTGCGGGTGCCGTCCGGCAGCACACGCGGCACCAGGAAGCAGGACAGCCCGCCCGGCGCCTGCGCCAGCACCAGGAACACGTCGCACATCGGCGCCGACGTGAACCATTTGTGCCCACGCAGCGTGTAAACCCCCTCCTCGGCAGTGGGCGTCGCCACCGTGGTGTTGGTGCGCACGTCGGAGCCGCCCTGCTTCTCCGTCATGCCCATCCCGGCGAGCAGGCCGGGCTTCTGGGACGGAACGCGCAGCTCCGGGTCGTACACCCGGCTGGTCAGCAGCGGCTCGTACACCTTGGCCAGCTCCGGCTGGGCGCGCAGCGCGGGGACGGCGGCGTACGTCATCGACGCGGGGCAGCCGTGCCCGGCGTCCGTGTGGTGCCACACCAGCCCGCCCGCCGTACGGGCCACATGCGCGCCGGGGCGGTCGTCGGCCCAGGGGGCGCCCGCCAGCCCCTCGGCGACGGCGGTGCGCATCAGGTGGTGCCAGCTCGGGTGGAACTCCACCTCGTCGATCCGATTTCCGTATCGGTCGTGGGTGCGCAGCTCCGGCTCGTGCCGGTTCGCCAGCTCACCCCACTCCTGCGCCTCCGCGCCGCCCGCCGCCCGGCCGACGCGCCGCACGTCCTCCTCGGCCCACCCCGCGCCCTCCCGGCGCAGCCCCTCCAGCAGTGCCGCGTCCGTCGAGGCGTCGTACGGCGCGAGGGGCGGGGGCTGGTTGACGACGTCGTGGGTGGCTGCGGACGGGGACGGCGACTGCGGCGCGGAGTGCGGGTCCATGACGCCATGTTGCACTCTTCCTGCGACTGTAGCAATGCTGCAACATCGGGGCGGACGTACAGTACGTGTCCATGCGTGCGAACGAGCAGGTGGAGGCCGGTACCGCCGGGCTCCGGCCGCTGTCGGCCCGGTCGGTCGTGCTGAGTCTGCTGCTCGGCACGCACCCGCCCGAGCTGCCGGTGAGGGATCTCGTCGGCCTGGTGGAGTCCTTCGGGGTCGGCGGCTCCACGCTCCGTGCCGCCCTCAGCCGCATGGTGGCCGCCGGTGACCTGCGCCGCTCCGACGCCGTCTACCGGCTCAGCGACCGTCTGCTCGACCGGCAGCGCCGCCAGGACGAGGCCCTGCGTCCCCGCACCCGCGCGTGGCATGGCGACTGGGAGATGCTCGCCGTCACCGCGACCGGCCGGGGCCCCGCCGAACGCGCCGACCTCCGCGCCCGCCTCGCCGCCCTCCGCCTGGCCGAACTCCGCGAGGGCGTCTGGCTGCGCCCCGCCAACCTGGCCCGCCCGCTCCCCGCCGACCTCGCCGGTTCCGCCCTCACCGCCAGCGCCCGCCCCGACGGCTCCCCGCACGAACTGGCCGCCCGCCTCTGGCCCCTCGGTCCCTGGGCCACGACCGCCCGCACCCTCCTGGCCCGCGCCGCCCACGCCCACACCCCGCCCGCCCGCCTCACCGCCTACGCCGCGGCCCTCCGCCACCTGCTCACCGACCCGGTACTGCCCCCGGAACTCCTCCCGCCGGACTGGCCGGGCGAGGAACTCCGCACGGCGTACGCGACCTACCAGCGGGACCTGTCCGCAGCACTGGAGCGGGGCTCGGGCGGGGCCTGAGGGCGCGGGTCCAGGAGACGGGTTCGAGGCGCGGGTCCGGGGTGCCGTGTCAGGACGCGGTGTCGGACTCCGGTCGGTCGTCCCGGTTCTCCGTGGCGAAGAAGCGGGAGAGGTCCCGGCCGCCGGGGGACTCGGGGGTGCTGCCCGGAGGGACGCCGAGGTCCCAGTCGAGGGCGTAGCGGCCGAAGAGTTCGCGGCGGAGTGCGGGGACGGGCATGGGCACCCCGGGGACGAGGGCGGCGAAGACGGCGCCCATCAGGGCCGCGCGGAGCATGGGGTAGTCGGCGGTGACGTTCTGGGAGCCGTAGCGGGCGACCGTGTCGCCGAGGAGTTCGGAGAGGCGGCGCTGTTCCGGGCACTGGACGAATCCCTCGGCCTGGAGGAGCCCGGCCATGTGCTGGCGCATCAGGGCCGGGTGGTCTTGGGTGAGGCCGAGGATCGCGTCGATGGCGCGGGCCAGCCGCTCCCGGCCGTCCTCCGTGCGCGGCTCGCGCTCCAGCGCCTCCTCCAGCGTGCGGTGCATCAGCCGGTGCACGGCCGACTGCACGAGCTGGCGCTTGCCGGGGAAGTAGTACGAGACCAGACCGCGCGCCGAACCCGCCCGGTCCGCGATTCCGGCCAGCGTCGTGGCCTCGAAACCGCGTTCATCGACCAGTTCCACCGCCGCCTGCAACAGCCGCTCGCGCGAACGGCGGCGCAACTCTTCATTGACCGACGCGCTGCGCGGGGACATCCTGTAACTCCTGCGTTGACTGGCTGGCAGCCAACTATACTCAGGGCGCGGGCTCCCCTCGGGCGGAGTCGGCATCATGCTGCCGTTCGTTCCGGGGCGACGCGGGGGATCGCCTCGGAACGAACGGCTTTCGCATGCCGGTTGGAACGTCGTCTCGGCAAGTCGGTTTCGCGCGAAGGGCGTTCAGCGCGCCTGGTCCAGCGCCGGAAGCAGTCCGTCGGGGCGCTCGTCCACCGGCAGGTGCTCCACGAAGTGCACCCGGCAGCCGAGTTCGGCGGCGCCGCCGTCGGCCTCCTTGCTGTCGCCCACCATCAGCGTCTCCTCCGGCGCGACCCCCAGCCGCTCGCACGCCGCCGCGAACAGCCGTACGTCCGGCTTCTGCACGCCGTACTCGTACGACAGGACGTACGCGTCCACGTACGCGTCGAGGCCGTGCGCGCGGAAGACCGGGCGCAGGTCCCAGCCGATGTTGCTCACCACCGCGATCCCCGCGCCCCGCTCGCGCAGGGTGCGCAGCACCGGCGCCGCGTCCGGGTACGGCGCCCACGCCTCCGGCTCCATGTGCCGTGCGTACAGGGCGTCATGAAGACCCGGCACGGTCATCGGGACCTGCCGGGACAGCCCGGTGAAGGCGGCGCGGTGGGCCTCGGCGCTCTCGTCGCGCACCGCCCACATCTCCGCGAGATCCTCCGGCACCTCCACCGGTGAGAGCCCGCCGGGCTGTGCGCCGACAGCCTCCAACTCGGCCGCCATCCGGACGACTTCGGCGTCGGGAAGGGTGTGACCGGTCGCCGTCAGCGCGGCGCGCAGCCACGAGACGGCGGGCTCGATACGGAACAGGGTCCCGGAGAAGTCGAAGAGGACGGCAGCCATGCGCGCACTCTAGTGCCGCGACCGGAAAGGTTGGCCGGTGAACCTTCCGGTCGCGGCACTAGCGGCGCGGTGAGCGCGCGCCCGTGCGGGTCCGTCCTTCGAGAACCGCCACGGCGACGGCCACCAGGAGCGCCCCCAGCAACCAGCCGCCGACCACGTCGGACAGCCAGTGCACCCCCAGCCACACCCGGGTCAGCCCCACACCCAGCACCGACACCACGGCCACGGCGAGCGCCGTACGCCGTACCGGGCGCGCGGCGCCGTACCGGTGCAGCAGCCACAGCAGCAGCCCGCAGACCACGGTCGCCGTCATCGCGTGCCCGGAGGGGAACGCGGCGTACCGCGCGACCGCGACCGGGTCGGACCAGTGCGGACGCGGGCGCCCCACGGCCGCCTTCAGCGCCTGCTGGACCACGGCCGAAACCGCCACAGTGGTCGCCAGCCACATGGCGGTCCACCACATGGATCTCCGCCACACCAGCCAGACCACGGCCACCACGCACAGCAGTCGCATGGTCAGCGGGTCCCACACCCAGTCCGACAGGACACGGAGCGCGTGGGTCAGCGCGTGGTCGCGGACCGCCGGGCCGTGCGCGCCGCGCGCCACCGCGCCGTCCAGATCCATGAGGGGCCGCCAGCGCGCCGCGACGAGCGCCAGCAGCAGCGCGGAGCAGACGGCGAGCACCACGGCGCCGACGATCGCCCGGTCGCGCGGTTCCCTCCGGTGGGACGGACGGTCGTGCGTCGGCTGGTCGGACATGCGGCGATCTTCGTCCACTCGACGGCCAGTCGCCACCACCCGGCGGCGCCGAGTCGGCCGCCCGTAGGCCCCGCGCCCGGTGGTCAGCCCAGGGCGTGCAACCCCGGTACGAGGGCGACGAGGCACGGGACCACCGGCACCAGCGCTCCGGCCGCCGTCAGACGCAGCCGGTGCACGGCGGGCAGCCGGTCCGCCGGCGTCAGCAGCCGGTCCACCCGCTCACGCAGTTGCGCGCCGGGGGCGGGGGAGGGGCCGAACACGCCTCGGTCCTCGTTGAGTTCGACCAGCGCGAGCGCCGTGGTCCGGCGGCCGAAACGCCGGGACGCCATGTCGTCCGCCGCCAACTCCACCAGCCGGTGCATCTCGTCACGGAACGCGGCGAACACCGGTACCTGCGGGAACCCGCCCGCCAGCGCGGCCGAGCAGTGCAGCAGCCAGTGGTGCCGGGCCCGGTCGTGACCCTGCTCATGCGCCAGCAGCGCGTCCAGCTGACGGCCCTTCAACCGGCGCAACGCGGCCGTGGTGACGACCAGTCGAGGGGCGGGACCGGACAGCCACCAGGCATCCGGCCGCTCACCCTCCAGGACGACCAGACGATCGGCCTCCGACTCCTCGCCGGGCAACAGCGGTGCGCGAACCAGGAGTTCGGTGCGCCTGCGCCGCCTGCGCGTGCGCGCCCGCAGGACCTCGCGCACCAGCATGGCCAGCGTCCACACCCCGCCCAGGGCCAGCGCGATCGCCGTGGCGGCGGCCCACGGCCCGGCGGTGCCGAGCGCGTAGGCGTCCACCACCGCGCGCGGCGCCGACGCGAACAGATACGCGCGCACCGCGTCCCAGGCCGCCGCCGCGCTCAGCGTCATCGACAGCGCGCAGCACAGCAGCACCGCCACCACCACGCACTGCCACACCCACAGGGCCACGACCGGCTCCCGGTCCCGCCAGTCGGCACGCGCCAGTGAGCGCGGAGCGACGACGGCGGTCAGCGCGCCGAGCAGCAACAGTGCCACGGGGACCATCATGCGCAGCACCTTATGAGCGCCGAGGTGCTCATGGGGGGAGTAGCGACGGGAAGTGACGCAGGCAACGTGAGGCGCCGAACGTCCGTGTGTGCCCCGCGCCCATGTGCTCCGCCCCCATGCCCCGGGCCCATGTGCCCCGGGTCCATGTGGCGTCCGCCCATGTGTTCCGCACCCGCGTGTCGTGGGCCTCAGACCGTCAACAGCATCGCCACCATCCCGATCCCCATCGACAACCGGCACGCGCGCACCAGCTCCGGCCGGTCCCCCCAGCGGGCGCGCGGTGCGGCAGGGGCCTGTGCGTCACCGTGCGTCGGAACCAGACGCGCGCCGGAGAGCAGGACGTACCCGCCGAAGTAGAGGAGGAGCCCGCCGGTCACCAGGGGTATGCCGGTGGCCGTGTGGTCGTGGTGGTGGGAGCCGGTGACGGCGGGCGCCGCCGCCATCACCAGGGACATGTAGATCATCGCCGCCGTGCCCACCACGTGGTGCAGATGGTGCGGGTCGCGCCGGGCCACCCACAGCGCCCGCAGCGCGGCGGCGCCGAACACCGCCGCGTATAGCGGCCAGGCCCACTCCGGAGGCCGGAACACCGTGGCGGGCACGGCCATCGCGGCCATGCCGAAGCCCATCAGCGCCTCCCCGCCCGCCGCGCGACGCTGGTTCTCGACGCCGCTGCGCATGCGCAGCAGGCAGTAGGCCCCGGTCGCCGCGCACAGCGCGACCAGCAGCCAGGCGGCCGACACCGGTCCGTGCACCTGCTCCTCCACCCGTTCGACACCCGGTCGAGGGATGCGATGCCCACACCGGGCGGAGCGCACGCGAGCGCAAGGGTGTACACGGGGAGCATTCGACGGAGCACACCTGGTGGGAAAGGGGTGACACCTCCGCGTATCCCCGGACCGTGGCGCCGCTCCCAGTACCGGGGCGGCCCCGGTACCTGTGTCGTCCCCGGGTCGGCTCCGTACCCGCCGGGGTTACCCTCGTCCCCGGTACCCCCTGCCGCAGATCGGAGCCGCACGCATGGAGACCGCCGCTTCAGGGGTGACCTTCCGGGACGCCACCGACGCCGATGTGGACGAGCTCGTCGCGCTGGTCGAGTCGGCCTACCGGGGGGACTCCAGCCGGGCGGGGTGGACGACCGAGGCGGACATCCTGGAGGGGCAGCGCACCGACCCCGAGGGTGTGCTCCAGGTGATCAAGTCGCCGGACAGCCATGTGATGACCGTCGAGCGGGACGGCCGCATCGTCGCCTGCTGCCAGCTCGAACACCGCGGGGACCACGCCTACTTCGGCATGTTCGCGGTCACCCCGGCTCTCCAGGGCGCCGGACTCGGCAAGGTGATCCTCGCCGAGGCCGAGCGCCGCGCCCGCGAGACCTGGGGCGCCGCCGAGATGCACATGACCGTGATCTCCGTACGCGAAGACCTCATCGCCTGGTACGAGCGGCGCGGGTACCGCCGTACGGGCCGGACGACCCCGTTCCCGTACGGCGACGAGCGCTTCGGCATCCCTCAGCGGGACGACCTCCGCTTCGAGTTGCTGATCAAGCGGCTCGAAGAGCGGGCGGGGCGACTCGGGGACCGGACGCCGTAAGGGGTACGGCAACGCGCCATGTGGGCGGGAGCCATGTGCCCCCGCACCATGCTTTCCCCATGCGCCAGGTGCGCGCCATCCACCTGTCACCCCACATGGGCGCCCGGTCCACCGCAGGGCCCCGGCGCCCCGAACTCCCGGCACCCGTACCCGCTCCCGCACCCCGCTTCACGCTCAAGCCGTGAAGCGCCCCGTCCGCTTGATGTCCGGATAGTCGGTCGTCGCGCCGTCGAGCCCCAGCGCGCGTACCAGCCGCAGCTGGTCCTGGGTGTTGACGGTCCAGCCGATCACGCGGAGGTCGGCCGCCCGTGCGCGTTCGACGACCTCCAGGGTGATCCGGCGGATATTGAGGACGAGGGTCGAGGCGCCCGCGTCCAGGGCGCGCCGGACCACCTCGGGACCGTAGCGGCCCGCGATGAGCGCCGTGCGCACCCCCGGCACCAGGCGCCCGATCTCGGCGACCGCCTCGTCGTGGAACGACGAGACCTCCACCCGCCCGGCCAGCTCCCGCCGGATCATGACCTCGGCCAGCGCGTGGGCCGCCGCCACGTCCTTGATCTCCGCCTGGAGCGGCGCGTCCACCGCGTCCAGCACCTCCTCGAAGACCGGGACCCGCTCACCCCGGCCCGCGTCCAGCGCTCGCAGCTCCGCGAGGGTCTTCTCCGCGATGGGCCCGCTGCCGTCGGTCGTACGGTCCACGTCCGCGTCGTGCATGACGACCAGCGCGCCGTCCTTGCTCAGATGGAGATCGAGTTCGATGAGGTCGAGGCCGGCCTGCTGCGCGGCGACGAAGGAACGGAGGGTGTTCTCGGGCTCGACGCCCATGACCCCGCGATGACCGATGGTAAGGAAGTTCAAGGTTCGACTCGCTTCCGTCAGCGGCGGTTCGGGCACCCGCGTATCCGACGGGACTCCGTCGTCCGCGCGGCAGGCTACGCAGCCTAACGGCGCCCTTCCCGGTTCGACCCGCGCGTACGCGCCCGGACGGGAGTGCGAAGCGCGCTCCGCCTGGCGTGTTTCCGCCCCCGCGCTCACCCGGAGACGGCCGCGACCGCCGCCCCACCGCTGTCCGGACGCACGCGTGTCCCCCGGCTGGATTCCGCCCCTCGTACCCCACCCGTCCACCCCGTACGCCCAACGTCGAAGTGACCGCCATCACGGTTTCGCGCAGGAAAATCAGCGGTGACCATGCGGTCGCGCAGAATAATTTCCCGCAATGCCTCTTGATGCGGGAAACCGGGTACGCATACGGTGTCCATACGCGAGGTTCTCCCGTGGAGGATGGGACATGACGGAAATTCTTGAGCAGGCCGCTACCGAAGGACGCGCTCCTTCGCAGACCAGGGTGGTCGAGCACCCCGCATGGACCCAGCTCAAGGAGGCCGTGGAGCAGATCCGGCCATCGCAGTCCAAGGACGGATCGATCGACTTCGACGCGGAGGGCGCCCCCGACCGCGCCCTTGTCGAGGCCGCCGTCCGCCGGATCACCGGTGCCGTCGAGCAGCTCTCCCCGCTCCTCCCGCACGACGCGGCCTACCACGAGGCACTGGTCGGCGACCTGCGCCGCTGGGCCGAGGGCGGCTTCGCGGTGCCGGACTTCCTCGACTCCCTGCTGGCCTTCCAGCCCGCCGCCCAGCGCGCCGACGGGCTCCAGCACCTCGTCGTCTTCCCGATGTACACCCAGAACGGCAACCCCGACCGCAACCTCGAAGCGGTCGTGCTGCGCATGGTCTGGCCCGAGTGGCTGGCCGAGCTGGAGCGCACCCGGTACGACAACCCGCTCTTCTGCGGCATCACCTTCGAGGACTTCACGGCCGGTTACGACACCAACTCGGCCGTCCTCTTCCCGGAGACCATCGCCGTCCGCGAAGCGCCGGAACGTTTCTCCTGGGGTGGCATCTTCTGCGACCGCGAGGCGGCCCGCTTCCGCCGGGTCACCGACGCCGCCGTCGGCCTGCTCGGTCTGGAACTGCCCGAGGACATCGCCGCGATGGTCCACGACCAGCGCCGCTGCGAGGACGCGTTCGTGCTGTGGGACATGGTCCACGACCGCACCCACAGCCACGGCGACCTGCCGTTCGACCCGTTCATGATCAAGCAGCGCCAGCCGTTCTGGATGTACGGCCTGGAGGAGCTGCGCTGCGACCTGACCGCCTTCAAGGAGGCCGTCGCGCTCCAGGCCGACGGCGTCCCGCAGGCCCGTGACGTGCAGTACGCCGTCCTGTTCGACCGGATGTTCCGCTTCCCCGTCACCGGCGACCGGGTGCGCAACTACGACGGTCTCGGCGGCCAGCTCCTCTTCGCCTACCTGCACAAGCACGACGTGGTCCGCTGGACGGACAACAAGCTCACCATCGACTGGGAGCGCGCCCCGCAGGTCACCAACCAGCTGTGCGCCGACATCGAGCAGCTGTACCGCGACGGCATCGACCGCCCGAAGATCGTCCACTGGTTCGCCGGGTACGAGCTGGTCGCCACCTACCTCGCCCCGCACCCCGGCTCCAAGTGGGCCAAGGGCCCCGACGCCCTCGACCTCACCCAGCCCCCGCGCAAACTGGTGGACGACGTGCTTCCGGACGAGTTTCCGCTCAGCATGTTCTACGAGGCCCTGTCCAAGAAGCTGAAGAACGTGATCGCCTCCACCAAGGGCATCACGGCGGACAGTGCCGAGCGGCTCGCCGCGTGAGCGACCGCGTCCAGCAGGCAGCACCAGAGGGGAAGAACATGGGGAACGGGTCTCTCACCGGAGCGGTGATCGCGGTGGCCGGTGCGGGCGGTCCCGCCGGACAGGCGACGCTGGTCAGGCTGGCCGAGGCGGGCGCGGTCGTGGTCGGCGCCGACAACAGCGCCGAGCGGCTGGCCGAGGCGGTGGACGCGGCGCGCTACGCCCGCGGCGGCGCCACCGTCACCGGTGAGACGGTCGATCTGCTCGACCTGGACTCCGCCCGGCAGTGGGCGGCGCGCATCGAGAAGGAGCACGGCCGGATCGACGGCCTGGTCCACCTCGTCGGCGGCTGGCGCGGCAGCTCCGGCTTCGCCGAGACCGACCTCGCCGACTGGGACCTGCTGGAGAAGCTGCTGATCCGCACGGTGCAGCACACCTCGCTGGCCTTCTTCGACGCCCTCCAGCGCAGTGACCGGGGCCGTTACGTCCTCACCAGCGCCGCCGGTGCCCAGAAGCCGACGGCCGGGAACGCCGCGTACTCCGCCGCCAAGGCCGCCGCCGAGTCCTGGACGCTGGCGATGGCCGACGGCTTCCGCAAGGCGGGGGGCGAGGACGGACCGCGCTCGGCGGCTGCGATCCTGGTGGTGAAGGCACTGGTGCACGACGCGATGCGCGCCGAACGCCCCAACGCGAAGTTCGCGGGCTTCACCGACGTCAAGGACCTGGCCGAGGCCATCGAGGGCGTCTGGCAGCGGCCCGCCGCCGAAGTGAACGGAAACCGTCTGTGGCTGACCGAGAAGCCGTGAACCCACCCAGGACCGACGCGCGTCGCCACCACGACCCGGACGTCCGCGGTTTCGCCAGCGACAACTACGCCGGGGCCCACCCCGAGGTGCTGGCCGCCCTGGCCCTCGCCAACGGCGGCCACCAGGTGGCGTACGGGGAGGACGACTACACCGCGAACCTCCAGCGGATCGTGCGCGGTCACTTCGGTGCATCCGCCGAGGCGTTCCCCGTCTTCAACGGCACCGGTGCCAACGTCGTCGCCCTCCAGGCGGTCACCGACCGCTGGGGAGCGGTGATCACGGCGGAGAGCGCCCACATCAACGTGGACGAGGGCGGCGCCCCGGAACGCATGGGCGGCCTCAAGCTGCTCACCGTGCCCACCCCGGACGGCAAGCTCACCCCCGAGCTGATCGACCGGCAGGCGTACGGCTGGGACGACGAGCACCGCGCCATGCCGCAGGTCGTCTCGATCACCCAGAGCACCGAACTCGGCACCCTCTACACGCCGGACGAGATCCGCGCGATCTGCGACCACGCCCACGCGCACGGCATGAAGGTGCACCTGGACGGGTCCCGGATAGCCAACGCCGCGGCCTCCCTGGACGTGCCGATGCGCACGTTCACCAACGCCGTCGGCGTGGACATCCTGTCGCTGGGCGGCACGAAGAACGGCGCGGTGTTCGGTGAGGCCGTGGTCGTGCTGAACCCGGACGCGGTCAGCCACATGAGGCATCTGCGCAAGCTGTCCATGCAGCTCGCCTCCAAGATGCGCTTCGTCTCGGTGCAGTTGGAGGCGCTGCTCGCCAAGGACCTGTGGCTGCGCAACGCCCGGCACGCCAACGAGATGGCCCAGCGGCTCGCGGAGGGCGTCCGCGCGGTGCACGGGGTGGAGATCCTCTACCCCGTGCAGGCCAACGGTGTGTTCGCCCGGCTCCCGCACGAGGTGAGCGTGCGGCTGCAGAAGCGGTTCCGCTTCTACTTCTGGGACGAGAACGCCGGTGTCGTGCGCTGGATGTGCGCCTTCGACACCACCGAGGAGGACGTGGACCTCTTTGTCGCCGCGCTCAAGGAGGAGATGGCCCGCTGACGGCACGGCGACGAGCGGCCACCCGGGGAACTCCCCCGGGTGGCCGCTCACTTGTGTACGGGGGGCGCCTACTCCGCCAGGGGTGCCGTACCGCCGAGGTGGGCCGGGAGCCACCAGGAGTCCTCGGGGTTCCTCGGCCGCGCCGGATAGGCCCGCTGGGCCGCCTCCAGCAGCTCCTGCACGCGCTCGCGCAGCCGCCGGGTGAGGGCGCCCGTGAGGTCGCCGTCCGCCGGGTCGCCGTCGGCCGCCCGCACCGGCTCGCCCACCCGCAGGGTGATCGGGGTGTGGCTGCGGCGGAAGTTGCGCGGATGGCCCTTCGTCCACAGCCGCTGCGTGCCCCACAGCGCCATCGGCACCAGCGGCACACCCGCCTCCTGCGCGAGCCTGGCCGCACCGGACTTGAAGGTCTTCAACGTGAACGAGGGCGAGATCGTGGCCTCGGGGAACACCCCGACGACCTCCCCGGAGCGCAGCGAGTCCAGCGCGTGCGCGTACGCCTCGTCACCCTGCCCGCGGTCCACCGGGATGTGCTTCATCGCGCGCATCAGCGGCCCGGACACCTTGTGCCGGAAGACCGACTCCTTGGCCATGAACCGCACCAGACGCTTCTGCGGCAGGGCCGCCAGCCCGTTGAAGATGAAGTCCAGATAGCTGATGTGATTGCTCACCAGCACGGCGCCGCCCGTCCGCGGGATGTTCTCCGCGCCCTGGCAGTCGATCTTCAGGTCCCAGACCTTGAACATCGTCTTGGCGAATCCGATGACGGGGCGGTAGACCAACTCGGCCATGTTCGGGGAGGGGCCCTTTCTGCTCTGCTCGGGAAAGGGGCTCCCGGCGGGTGGAGGCGGGTAACTTACGCGGCCGTAGGTTACGGCGTCCCGCAGATCGTGCCCCAAGAACGGACGGGGGACCACCTCCGGTGCCCGGCCACGGGGAGATCCTCGTCACGTGACGCGGACGCGGCGCGGGAATCTTCCCGGCCCGGCGGACGCTGTCCGGGGGTGACGACCCGAGGGCGGCCGCCGCGGGTCCGACCCCGTGCGCGTCGTCCGGACACCGCGCGAGCGGAGAAGCGGAGGGTGCCCGGTGCACGGGCAGGACCAGGAAATGCGGCTGCGCGCGGCCGAGTTGGGCACCGCACTGGGGGAGCGGGCCACCCTCGTCCAGTTCTCCACCGCGTTCTGCGCGCCCTGCCGGGCCACCCGGCGCGTCCTCGCGGACGTGGCCGCGCTGGTCCCCGGCGTGGCCCACGTCGAGATCGACGCCGAGGCGCACCTGGACCTCGTACGGCGGACGGAGGTGGCCCGTACCCCCACCGTGCTGGTGCTCGACGCGGAGGGACGCGTGGTGCGGCGGGCGGCGGGGCAGCCGCGCCGGGCGGACGTGATCGCGGCGCTCGGGGAGGCGATGTGAGAGGCGATCCGAGGAGCGGGCCGCGGGTCCGCGCGGGCGGTGTGCGCCCGGCGGACGGCCGGGGCGGCACGCGCCGGGCGCGCCCGGCGGGACATCTCCCGCATGACGGAACGCCCTTGACCGCGCGTACCCCCCTTCGTCAGCCTGGCGGGGTGCCGATCCCACTCCTTCTCGCCGCGAGGGTCCCCGTGGACCTCGCCCGGATCGCCGACGCGCGCTGTCCGGGCCGCTGAGCACCCACGGACCCGTACGCCTGCCACCGCGGAAGAAGGACACCCCATGACGGCCACACCCGACCTCGGCGCTCTCCGGACCGCCACGCCCGACCTGCTGCGTTCCACCTTCCGGCGGCACGCCGCCGGTGTCGCGGTCGTCACCGCGTCCGGCGCCGCCGGACCGGCCGGTTTCACCGCCACCTCCCTCACCTCGGTCTCCGCCGAACCCCCGCTGGTCTCCTTCGGCATCGGCACCGGCGCGTCGAGCTGGCCCGCGGTGTCCGGGGCGGAACACGTCGGCGTGCACATACTCGGCGAGCACCAGAGCGACCTGGCCGCCACCTTCGCGCGCAGCGGGGCCGACCGGTTCGGGCGGCCGACGGCGTGGCGCGAGGGGCCGCACGGCGTCCCCGTGCTGGACGGCGTGCTGGCCTGGCTGGTGTGCCGGGTGGTGGCCCGCGTGCCCGCCGGTGATCACCGGATCGTGCTCGCGGAGGTCGTCGTCGGGGACGCGAACGGGGCCGGACAGCCCCTCCTCTACCACCAGGGACGCTTCAACGGCCTGCGGGACTGATCACCCCGCCCGCTTCGGCGGCGGAGACGAGTTCCGGTTACGCTGCGTTGCGAAGGTCACAGTTCAAAGCGCTTGCTCAGCGGGCATGAACTGAGTGTACTGACGAGTAATATTTCGGCCGGAGCGCCCCGACGCCCCGGACCGGGATCGGCCGCTTCAGGCGCCTATGCTGCCTGGCAAGAGGCAGCCCGGAAAAAGACGATGCAGTAGGAGAGCCGGCGTGAGCTTGAGGATCGTTGTCACTGTGAAGTACGTGCCCGACGCCACCGGCGACCGGCACTTCGCCGATGACCTGACCGTCGATCGCGACGACGTGGACGGTCTGCTCTCCGAACTGGACGAGTACGCCGTCGAGCAGGCCCTCCAGATCTCGGAGAACGCGGACGACGCCGAGGTCACCGTTCTCACCATCGGCCCCGAGGACGCCAAGGACGCGCTGCGCAAGGCGCTGTCGATGGGCGCCGACAAGGCCATCCACGTCGAGGACGACGACCTGCACGGCACCGACGCCATCGGCACCTCCCTGGTGCTCGCCAAGGCGATCGAGAAGGCCGGTTACGACCTCGTGATCTCCGGCATGGCCTCCACCGACGGCACGATGGGCGTCGTGCCCGCGCTGGTCGCCGAGCGCCTCGGTGTCCCGCAGGTCACCCTGCTCTCCGAGGTCTCCGTCGAGGACGGCACGGTCACGGGCCGCCGTGACGGCGACACCGCCTCCGAGCAGCTCCAGGCGCAGCTCCCGGCGGTCGTGTCGGTCACCGACCAGTCCGGAGAGGCCCGCTACCCGTCCTTCAAGGGCATCATGGCGGCCAAGAAGAAGCCGGTGGAGTCCTGGGACCTGTCCGACCTGGACATCGAGGCCGAGGAGGTCGGCCTGGACGGTGCCTGGACCAAGGTCGAGGACGCCACCCAGCGCCCCGCCCGCACGGCAGGCACCATCGTCAAGGACGAGGGCGAGGGCGGCAAGCAGCTCGCCGAGTTCCTCGCGGGCCAGAAGTTCATCTAGGGCGCGTTTCGAAAGTCCCGTCTGCCCGGCGCCACTTTCGAAACACCCCCTGGCCCCCGCCGCCCGCCCCTCAACTTCGTTTAGCAGGAGAGCATTCGCATGGCTGAAGTCCTCGTCTACGTCGATCACCTCGACGGTGCCGTCCGCAAGCCCACCCTGGAGCTCCTGACCCTGGCCCGCCGCATCGGCGAGCCCGTCGCCGTGGCGCTCGGCAACGGCGCCGCCGACACCGCCGCCACCCTCGCCGAGCACGGCGCGGTGAAGGTCCTCACCCACGACGCCGCCGAGTACGCCGACTACCTCGTCGTACCCAAGGTGGACGCCCTCCAGGCCGCCCACGAAGCCGTCTCCCCGGCCGCCGTACTCGTCCCGTCCTCCGCCGAGGGCAAGGAGATCGCCGCCCGCCTGGCGCTCCGCATCGGTTCCGGCATCATCACCGACGCCGTGGACCTGGAGGCCGGTGCCGAGGGCCCGGTGGCCACCCAGTCGGTGTTCGCCGCGTCCTTCACCACCAAGTCCCGCGTCGCCAAGGGCACCCCGGTCATCACGGTCAAGCCGAACTCGGCCGCCGTGGAGGCCGCCCCCGCCGCCGGTGCGGTCGAGGCCCTCTCCGTGACCTTCTCCGCGCAGGCCACCGGCACCAAGGTCACCAGCCGCACCCCGCGCGAGTCCACCGGCCGCCCGGAGCTGACCGAGGCCGCGATCGTGGTCTCCGGCGGCCGTGGCGTCAACGGCTCCGAGAACTTCTCGGTCATCGAGGCCCTCGCCGACCAGCTCGGCGCGGCCGTCGGCGCCTCCCGCGCCGCCGTGGACGCCGGGTGGTACCCGCACACCAACCAGGTCGGCCAGACCGGCAAGTCCGTCTCGCCGCAGCTCTACATCGCCAACGGCATCTCCGGCGCCATCCAGCACCGGGCCGGTATGCAGACCTCGAAGACCATCGTGGCCGTCAACAAGGACGCCGAGGCCCCGATCTTCGACCTGGTCGATTACGGCGTGGTCGGTGACCTCTTCGAGGTCGTCCCGCAGCTCACCGAGGAGATCAAGACCCGCAAGGGCTGACCTCCGCCGGGACCCGGACCCGCGAGGGCCGGTCCCCCCACCGCCGGGCGCGTCCCGGCGGCCGATCCGGGCCGAGGCCCCCGCGACCGCGCAGGTCACGGGGGCCTCGGTGCATCCTGGAGAGCGCGTAGGCCCCGGCCGGGCTCGGCGTGGCACCCCGCCTCCGGAGGAGAGGTGTTGACCTCCCGGAAGCGGGCCGGATAGCGTCATTCAACGGATTGTTGATTCCGTACGGCGGGACATCTGGAGGGCGCGGGATGGGCCAGCAGGAGAAGGCCGCGACGAGTCTCGCGGGTTCCGTGAGCGAGGAGATCGGCGCCCTGCTCGCACCGGTGGACGCCGAACTGGAGCGCCGCTATCCCGGCGACCCCGGCACCCGGCAGCCCGTGCACACCGTTTACGTCCCCGCCGACACCTTCACCGCCGACACCGCCCGCGCCTGGGGCGACCGCGCTCTCGCCGCCCTCGACGAACACGCCCCGGACGCCGCCTCGTTCGCCGCCGTCCTCGGCCTCCCCGACGCCCTCGCCGGGCCGGTCCACGACCGCGTCCGCGCCAAGCTGGAACGCGAGCCCGTGGAGGACCTGCGCATCGACTTCGAGGACGGCTACGGCGTCCGCCCCGACGCCGAGGAGGACGAACACGCCGTCCGCGCCGCCCACTTGATCGCCCGCGCACACACCGACGGGACCGCCACCCCGTACGCCGGAATCCGCGTGAAGTGCATGGAGGCCGCCGTCCGCGACCGGGCCATCCGCACCCTGGACATCTTCCTCACCGGCCTCATGGCGGCGGGCGGTCTGCCCGGCGGACTCCTCCTCACCCTGCCCAAGGTCACCTACGCCGAACAGGTCACCGCCTTCGCCCGGCTGCTCGACGCCTTTGAGAGGGCCCACGCGCTCCCCGCCGGACGCCTCGGCTTCGAGATCCAGATCGAGACCAGCCAGGCGGTGCTGGCCGCCGACGGCACCGCCACCGTCGCCCGCATGATCCAGGCCGCCGAGGGCCGTGCCACCGGTCTGCACTACGGCACCTTCGACTACAGCGCCTGCCTCGGTGTCTCCGCCGCCCACCAGGCGAGCGACCACCCCGTCGCCGACCACGCCAAGGCCGTCATGCAGGTCGCCGCGGCGGGCACCGGCGTCCGGGTCTGCGACGGCTCCACCAACGTCCTGCCCGTCGGCCCC
Source organism: Streptomyces corallincola (assembly GCF_019104725.1). Classification (GTDB taxonomy): domain Bacteria; phylum Actinomycetota; class Actinomycetes; order Streptomycetales; family Streptomycetaceae; genus Streptomyces; species Streptomyces corallincola. The sequence continues at coordinate 132,290 of NZ_JAHRXF010000001.1, forward strand.
ACGCCCCGGGTCCACGACGCGTGGCGGCTGCACCACCGCCTCACCCGGCGCGCCCTCGCCCGCGCCTACTACCAGGGCTGGGACATGCACCCCGGCCACCTCCCGACCCGCTACGCCGCCGTCTTCGCCTTCTACCGCGAGGGCTTCGAGCAGGCCGCCGGACGGCTCGCCCGCTACGCCCACCGCACCGAAGGCGACGTGATGGACGAGCCCGCCACCGCCAGGGCCCTCAGCGGCTACCTCCTGCGCGGCCTCGACTGCGGCGCCCTCGACACCGCCGAGGTCGCCCGGCTCAGCGGCATGACCCGGTCCGACCTGGAGAGCCACGCGGCACCCCGGCCCGGAGATCTCACCGCGTCGGCGCGGTGACCTGATCGGCGACTAGCCTTCAGTTGGCGGGAGTTCGGCGCCCGGACCGGTGCCCCCGGGGTGGCCGGGCGCGTACTCCTCCAGACCGGACGACGTCACCCACCCCAGTTCCGCGAACAGCCGCGTACCCCGCGCGCACCGGGTGACGTCGGCACGGGCGCGGGCGCTGAACTCCTCCGGGGTGTCCCCGAACAGCTCACGCAGCCCGGCCGACCTCCGCAACAGCTCGGTGAGCAGCGGAAGCTGACCGGGATGCCGACGCGGCGCGCCGTCGCCGTCACGCAGTACGCCGTGCCGGTTGACGTACACATACGCACCCGGCAGCAGCGTGCCGTCCGCCAGTTCCAGACATACGCCGGGCGAAGGCACCCAGACACGGCGGAAGTTGCCCTCGGGCAGCCTCGCGCCCTCACTGGCGTCGATGACCTCCAGTTGCCGGGGGTCCAGCCAGATCAGGAACAACTCCCGTGCCGATCCGGCGGACTTCACCGGAGCGGCCGAGACGTACCCCATACGGCTCACATGCGCGGAGACGCCCACGTCCACCCCGGTCACCCGGACACGCACCATCGGCACCGGAGTCGTCAGTCCGAACTCCGCGAACTTGTGCCGCAGTTGGCCCGGTGAGGCGTTGGAGCCGACCGCCAGCACGGGGGAGCGGTCGGGGTACGTCAGGCGGTCCAGCGGGAGCATCCGGTCGCCGTGCAGCAGACCGGACCCGGCGGGCCAGACGCCCGGATAGCTCAGCGGGCGGTCACGGGGCGCCTCCGCGAGCCCCAGTTCCACCAGTGAACGGCCGGTCGTCATCGGCTCACCGCGCGGGCGGCAGCTCGCCCGAGCCCCGCGTCACGAGCCGGGTCGGCAGCTCGATCCGCTCCGGCGCGAGCAGCGTGCCGTCGAGTTGACGGAACAGCCGCTCGGCCGCCGTGCGCCCCAGCGCCGCCGCGTCCTGCGCCACCACCGTGACACCGGGCCGCAGCAGATCGGCCAGCTCGATGTCGTCGAAGCCGACCAGCGCCACCGGACGCTCCAACTCGGCCAGCACCCGCACCACGGTCACCGTCACCCGGTTGTTGCCGGTGAAGATCGCCGTCACCGCGTCCGGCCCGGACAGCATGTCCTCGGCGGCCCGGCGCACCCGGTCCGGATCGGTGGCGCCGAGCGACATCCACGGCTCCTCGACCTCTATCCCCGCCTCGTCCATCGCCGCCCGGTAGCCGCGCAGCCGCTCCGCCGCCGTATGGATGCGGGGCATGTCACCGATGAACCCGATCCGCCGGTGCCCGTGCGCGATCAGATGGGCCACACCGTCCCGCGCCCCGCCGAAGTTGTCGGACAGCACCACGTCCGCGTCGATCCGCCCGGCCGGACGGTCCACGAACACCGTGGCCACCCCCGCCCGCACCTCCGGCTCCAGATACCGGTGGTCGTCACCGGCCGGGATGATGACCAGACCGTCCACGCGCCGCGCGCACAGCGCCAGCGCCAACTCCTGCTCCCGGTCCGGGTCCTCGGCGCTGGAACCGTTGATCAGCAGGGCGCCGTGCGCACGGGCCACCTCCTCGACCGCGCGGCTCAGCGGACCGTAGAAGGGATCGGCCAGATCCTCCAGGATCAGTCCGATGCTTGCCGTACGGCCCTTGCGCAGCACCCGCGCGCTGTCGTTGCGGCGGAAACCGAGCGCGTCGATGGCCTCCTGCACCCGCCGCTCGGTGTCCGGGGTGACACCGGGCTCGCCGTTGACCACCCTGGAGACCGTCTTCAGCCCCACCCCGGCCCTCGCGGCCACGTCCTTCATCGTGGGACGATTGCCGTAACGGGGCCCGGAGTTGCGGTCTGCGCGGCGGGTGGTGTCGGGCACGATGCGGCGTCCTGTTCCTGTCGTACGTACGGTCCGGCGGCGTCCGGTACGGTTCCGGCGGACCGTCTGAGGATGTGGCGTCGAGCATAGAGCCTGGACAACGTTGTCAGATGCGCGAGAGACTGAGTAACGCTGTCTCCGGCCTGCGCCTCCACCGCACGACCGGCCTGCCGCTTTTCTGAAGTTCTGACTTTTCAAGGTTCGACGGGGAGATCTGACTCTGATGCACACCGACCTCGTGGCGGCCCTGGACATCGGCGGTACCAAGATCGCCGGCGCGCTGGTGGACGGCCACGGCCGCATCCAGGTGCGTGCGCAGCGCGCGACGCCCGCCAAGCAGGACGGCGAAACGGTCATGCGGGCCGTCGAGGACGTACTGGCCGATCTCGCCGCCGCGCCCCTCTGGGAGCGCGCGGTGTCGGTGGGCATCGGCAGCGCGGGCCCGGTGGACGCCTCGGCGGGCACGGTCAGCCCGGTGAACGTGCCGGGCTGGCGCGGCTTCCCTCTCGTCGAGCGCGTCCGCTCGGCCACCGGTGGCCTCCCGGTCGAGCTGATCGGCGACGGTGTCGCCATCACCGCCGCCGAACACTGGCAGGGCGCCGCACGCGGCCACGACAACGCGCTGTGCATGGTCGTCTCCACCGGCGTGGGCGGCGGCCTGGTCCTGGGCGGCCGACTGCACTCCGGCCCCACCGGCAACGCTGGGCACATCGGGCACATCAGCGTGGACCTGGACGGCGACCTCTGCCCGTGCGGGGCGCGCGGCTGCGTCGAGCGCATCGCCAGCGGTCCCAACATCGCGCGGCGCGCACTGGACCAGGGCTGGCAGCCCGGCCCGGACGGCGACACCACCGCCGCCGCCGTGGCCGCCGCCGCGCGTGCCGGTGACCCGGTCGCCGTGGCCTCCTTCGAGCGCGCCGCCCAGGCCCTCGCCGCCGGGATCGCGGCCACCGCAACGCTCGTGGAGATCGACATCGCCGTCGTCGGCGGCGGCGTCGGCAAGGCGGGGGACGTCCTCTTCACCCCGCTCCGCAGGGCCCTGGCCGACTACGCCACGCTCTCCTTCGTCCAGCGGCTCACGGTCGTGCCCGCGCAGATGGGGACGGACGCGGGGCTGGTGGGCGCGGCGGCTGCGGCGCTCAACCGCCGGGCCGGGGTGGAGACCGCGGCGGCGGGGGTGTGAGGGGGCTTCAAGGGAGCCTGGGGCTGTAGGCGGGCCTTGGGTGTGGGGGCGGAACGTGTGAGGGGTCCGCTTGTGTGAGGTCGGCAGGGGTGTCGGTCTCTGTGGGCTTGGCACATGTGGCGTCGGCGCGTGGGGGTGGGGGTTCGGCACATGTGGAGCCCGCACATGTGGAGCCCTTGGGTGGGCCGCGCGCCGGGCCCCGGCGGTGACCAGGTGCAGCCCTCACGTGTGGGGCTGATGCGCGGCGCGCATTTCGGCTGACGCGCTTACGAACGCCTTCACCGAGGTCCGCTCGCTCTCACTCCGCTCCGCACCGGCACCTGGGGTGTTCCCCCTCTCGTATTGGGGGGTTTTCCCCAGTGAGGACGGGGGCTGTGACTCCGTAGCATCGTGATCACCGGTTGACGGTCGTGCTCACACCACACGGGGGACTCCCATGCGACGCCTACGCCCACGCCTACGTCTACGCTCACGCACCCGCGTTCTGTCAGCGGTGGTGCTGGCCGCGCTGATGACGACCGGGCTGTCCGCGTGCTCCGGTCTCACGCAGCACACCTTCGAGGACGACGCCAAGGTGTCCAAGGAAGTCACCTCGGTCCGCATCGACAACACGAACGGCAGTGTCAAGGTGGACGCCACGGCCGACTCCTCCGTGATCTCCGTGAACCGCAAGGTGAGTTACCGGGGTGACGAACCGTCCGGCACGTCCTTCCGTGTTGCCGACGGAGTCCTGACGCTCGGCGGCTGCGGCAGGAACTGCGGTGTCTCCTACGTGGTGAAGGCGCCCGCCGGTCTGCCGGTGACCGGTGGCACCTCCAACGGCGGCATCGCCCTCACCGGAGTCGGCCCGGCCGATGTGCACACCAGCAACGGGAACATCGAGGTGACCCGCGCGAAGGGGCCCGTGAAGCTGCGTACGACCAACGCGGAAGTCACGGTGACGGACGTCGAGCACGGCGGCATCGACGCCCGCACGACGAACGGTGAGATGACGATCCGTACCGCCAACGCTCAGGACATCAAGGCCCGCACGACCAACGCCGGTCTCACGGTCACGGCGCCGCCCGCGAGGTACCGGATATCCGCGCGCGGTACCGGCGGCGAGAAGCGCCTGGCGTTCCGGGACGACCCGTCGGGCGGGTACCGCCTGGACCTGTCCACGACGAACGGTGACCTGACGCTGGATTCCGCGCGCTGAACAGCGGTGGGGGCCGGGGCGTGGTGACGTCGCCCGCCCGTGGTCAGACCTCCGTCGTCCGGAAGATGTGGACGAGCTCGATCCGGCCCACGATGTGCGCGTTGAACTCGTCCAGTTCCTCCGCCGGAACCCACAGCTCCAGGATGGTCTCGCCGCCCGCCTGCTGGACGGGGTAGCGGCGCAGGAACTCGGAGTCCACCTCGAAGCGCGTCACGAAGCCCGCGCCGTCGTGCTTGACGTTCCAGTCACGGGCGATCCGGATCGCGTAGTCCTCGTTGCAGACCGGGTAGAAGATCGGCTGTTCGGGCAGGCGCGGCGGCCAGGCCCGCCAGCCCAGCTCCGTGACGAGGTCCAGCTCTCGGGGGCTCGTGGGACGCCAGAGGGTCGTCGTCGTGGGGGTTCCGGGCATGGCTGATCCTTGGCGGTCTTCGGTGGGTGGGTGGACCCGTCCGCAGGGCGCGGTTCCGTCACGCACGATTCCGGTCGGGCAGGTCGGGCAGGTCGGGCAGGTCGGGCAGGTCGCGCCGGTCGGGAGGGCGGTCGGTCGCGGCCCGACGATACTGGGCCGCGAGCACGGCGGATCAGGCAGTTTCTCTCTGGGGGCGGCGACGGTCTCCGACGCCCTCACCGAGTTCTCGCCCGTTTTCGCGTGGCCCGGCGCAGGGCAATCGCGGGAATCCGCGTGACCCCCGGCCGCTTCGGTAGTTGACCCAGGCATGAAGAAGCGCAGCATGCTCGCCCTCGCCACTCTGGCCACCGGATTCGTCGTGGCGGCCGTCACCCCCTCCCACGCGGCGGACCACGCGCCGCTCAATGACCTCAACGTCGCGGGCACCGTGGACAACGTCGATCATCTGGTCAGCCAGGACAGCCTCGCGGTGGACGAGAACGCGCTCGGCCAGAAGTAGGCACGGGGGAGCGGCACCGGAGTAGTCAGGGGCAGCAGGGTCAGCTCCAGTTGCTCCGGTATACGCACCCCGTGCTCCACGCCCCTCGCCGTGTCCGGCACTTCCCGAGTCCTCCTGCCCGTAGGGGACTTTCAGTGCTGCAAGCGCCGGACAGCCTCCGACCTCCGTGCTTCCGGCCCCGCCCGCCGGAGCCCCATCCCTCCCGGCTCCAGCCGGTCCGTGTGCCGGTGCCCCTGTCGCGGGGGCACCGGCACCGCCGTGCGCACCCTCAACGCGAACTGGTTTCCGTGGCAGGGTGGAGCGGGCAAGCCACAGGGGGCCAACAGCAGAGGGGGAGTCCGTGACCGTCGTCTGGATCAACGGCGCCTTCGGTGCGGGGAAGACCACCGCCGCACGCGAACTGATCGACCTGATCCCGAACAGCACGCTCTTCGACCCCGAGGTCGTCGGCGGGACGCTCGCACATCTGCTGCCGCCCAAGCGGCTGGACGACGTGGGCGATGTGCAGGACCTGCCGATCTGGCGCAGGCTCGTGATCGACACCGTGGCCGCGACGCTCACCGAGTTGGGCGGTACCCTCGTCGTTCCGATGACCCTGCTGCGGCAGGAGTACCGCGACGAGATATTCGGGGGCCTCGCCGCCCGCCGTATCGCCGTACGCCATCTGCTCCTCGCCCCGGCCGAAACGATACTGCGGGCGCGTATCGCCGCGCGGGAGACCGTACCGGCCGCGCCGGACGGCGAACCCCGGCGGGACCAGGAGACGTACGACCGCATCGAGCCCTACCGGAACGCCCTCGCCTCCTGGCTGAGCGCCGACGCGTATCTCCTGGACACCAGCGGTCTCACCCCGTACGAGACGGCGGTCAGGGTCGCGGAGGCGGTGGGCAGTGGCGAGGCCGCTCCGTGCGAGATCGTGCAGACCCCCGAACCGGCCGGTGAGACGGTCGCCGCCGGGGTGCTCCTCTTCGACGAGTACGACCGGGTGCTGCTGGTGGACCCGACCTACAAGCCCGGCTGGGAGTTCCCCGGCGGTGTGGTCGAACCCGGTGAGGCGCCCGCGCGGGCCGGGGTGCGCGAGGTCGCGGAGGAGACCGGTATACGGCTCCGGGAACTGCCCCGGCTGCTGCTGGTGGACTGGGAGCGCCCGGAGCCCCCCGGCTTCGGCGGGCTCCGCCTGCTGTTCGACGGCGGCACCCTGGACGCCGCCGAGGCGTCCGGGGTGCTGCTCCCCGGCCCCGAACTGCGCGGCTGGCGGTTCGCCACCGAACAGGAAGCCGCCGACCTGCTGCCACCGGTCCGCTACGAACGCCTCCGCTGGGCACTGCGGGCCCGTGAGCGCGGCAGCGCCCTCTACCTGGAGGCAGGGGTTCCGGTCGCCGGACAGGCGGCCTGAGGGCCGCGTAGGGGCGTACGTCGCGGTCGGGCGGCGCCCCGCTGTGCTGCTGCGGCACCGGCATTCCGCGTGCGAGCCGCCCGCCCCGCTCCTGGCAGATCCGTATCCGGACTGTCGTCCGGGAGGTGCGGAGACCGCCGACCGGCGACCGTGAGGAGCCCGGCGACGGTCATCGGGCCGCCGCCGGGTGGCCCCGCTCGGCCTGCCGCCCTCGCAGGCGAGCCGGGCCCCACGGCACGCGCCCGCGGCGCGTCACCGGCCCCGACACAGGCAGGCCGCCCACCCCCGGAAGGCAGGCGGCCACTCCGCTGAGCGTGTCCCGCTCAGCCCGCCGCGTAGTTCGTCAGGAACAGCGCCTCCGCCACGGACAGGCGCTCCAACTCCTCAGGAGACACGCTCTCGTTGACCGCGTGGATCTGGGCCTCCGGCTCGCTGAGGCCGATGAGGAGGATCTCGGCGTCCGGGTAGAGCGTGGCGAGGGTGTTGCAGAGGGGGATGGAGCCGCCCTGGCCCGCGTACTGCATGGTCTCGCCGGGGTAGGCGACGGCCATCGCGTCGGCCATCGCGCGGTAGGCCGGGCTGGAGGGGTCGGCGCTGAACGGCTGGCCCTGACCGATCTGTTCGGCGCTGACCCGGGCGCCCCACGGGGTGTGCGCCTCGATGTGGGCCTGGAGCAGCTTCGCCGCCTCGCCCGCGTCCACGCCCGGCGGCACCCGGAGGCTGACCAGGGCCCGCGCGCTCGCCTGCACCGACGGGGTGGCGCCGACGACCGGCGGGCAGTCGATGCCGAGCACGGTGACGGCCGGACGCGCCCAGATGCGGTCGGCCACCGAGCCGCCGCCGATCAGAGCGACGCCGTCCAGCACCTTGGCGTCCGTGCGGAACTGCTCCTCGGTGTAGTCGAGTCCGTCCCAGCCCGCGCCCTGCTCCAGGCCGTCCACGGTGGTCGAACCGTCCTCGGCGCGCAGCGAGTCCAGCACGCGGATCAGCGCGCCGAGCGCGTCCGGGGCGGCGCCGCCGAACTGACCGGAGTGCAGGTTGCCGGCCAGGGTGTCCACCTGGACCCGCACCATCGCCATGCCCCGCAGCGTGGTCGTCACGGTCGGCAGGCCCACCCGGAAGTTGCCGGAGTCACCGATGACGATGGCGTCGGCGGTGAGGAGTTCGGGGTGCTGCTCGGCGTAGCGCTCCAGGCCGCCGGTGCCCTGCTCCTCGGAACCCTCGGCGATGACCTTGACGTTGACCGGGACGCCGCCGTTCGCCTTGAGGGCGCGCAGCGCGAGCAGGTGCATGATCACACCGCCCTTGCAGTCGGCGGCGCCGCGCCCGTACCAGCGGCCGTCGCGCTCGGTCAGCTCGAAGGGCGGAGTGGTCCAGCCGGTCTCGTCCAGCGGGGGCTGCACGTCGTAGTGGGCATACAGCAGAACCGTTTTGGCGCCCTCGGGGCCCGGCAGGAAGCCGTACACCGACTGGGTGCCGTCCGGGGTGTCCAGCAGGGCCACGTCCGTGAAGCCCTCGGCGCGCAGCGCGTCGGCCACCCAATTCGCGGCGCCCTCGCTCTCGCTCCTGGGGAACTGCGCGAAATCGGCCACCGATTTGAAGGCGACGAGTTCGGCCAGTTCCGCCTTGGCGCGGGGCAGCAGCGAGGCGACGGTCTCGGCGACCGGATGCGACGACATGGGCACGCTCCTCGTGGGTGCGACGTTGTAGAGCTGGGAGGACCGATCCTCCCACAGCAAGCTGCGGCGATCGTCGCCGTAGGATGCGGGGGGAATGGGGTTCCCCGGGCCCGGCTGAGCCGACGGCGCGGGGGCGCGGCAGCGGCTTGATCGGAGCAGTAGACCATCGTGAGTGGCGAGAACCCTTCGGCGGACGACGTGCAGTCGGCGGACGACGTGCAGCAGGTGTGGGACGTCGTCGTGGTGGGCGCGGGACCCGCGGGCGCCTCGGCCGCCTACGCGGCGGCGGTCGCGGGACGGCGCGTACTACTGCTGGAGAAGGCCGAACTGCCCCGTTACAAGACGTGCGGCGGCGGCATCATCGGCCCCTCGCGCGACGCGCTTCCGCCCGGCTTCGAACTCCCCTTCAAGGACCGGGTGTTCGCGGTCACCTTCTCCAACAACGGCCGGTTCAGCCGGACCCGCCGCTCGCGGCGAATGATGTTCGGGCTGATCAACCGCCCCGAGTTCGACCAGCAGTTGGTGGAGCACGCCCAGAAGGCGGGCGCCGAACTGCGGACGGGCGTGACGGTGCAGCGGGTCGAGCAGCACGGCTCGGCGGTGCCGGACCGGCGCACGGTCGCCGTGGTCCTGCAGGGCGGTGAGACGGTGCTCGCCCGCGCGGTCGTCGGCGCGGATGGCAGCGCCAGCCGCATAGGAGCGCACGTCGGGGTGAAGCTCGACCAGGTGGACCTCGGTCTGGAGGCGGAGATCCCCGTCCCGGACACGGTCGCGGAGGACTGGAAGGGCCGGGTCCTCATCGACTGGGGCCCGATGCCCGGCAGTTACGGCTGGGTCTTCCCCAAGGGAGATACGCTGACGGTCGGTGTGATCTCGGCGCGCGGTGAGGGTGCCGCCACCAAGCGGTATCTGGAGGACTTCGTCGCCCGCCTGGGGCTGGCCGGTTTCGAGCCGTCCGTCTCCTCCGGGCACCTCACCCGTTGCCGGGCCGACGACTCGCCGCTGTCGCGGGGCCGGGTCATCGTCTGCGGCGACGCGGCGGGCCTGCTGGAGCCGTGGACCCGTGAGGGCATCTCGTTCGCGCTGCGTTCCGGGCGGCTGGCGGGGGAGTGGGCGGTCCGGATCGCCGAGGCGCACGACGCGGTGGACGCCCGCCGCCAGGCCCTCAACTACGCCTTCGCCATCAAGGCGGGCCTGGGCGTCGAGATGAGCATCGGCAAGCGGATGCTGGCCGCGTTCGAGCGCCGTCCGGGACTGTTCCACGCGGTGCTGACCGGTTTCCGCCCGGCGTGGAACGCGTTCCGCGACATCACCCGCGGGTCCACGTCGCTGGGCGAACTGGTCCGTACGCACCCGTTCGCGCAGCGCGCGCTGACCCTGCTGGACCGGGGACAGGCGACTCCGGTCACGTCCGACGCGCCGGGTGCCGTGGACGACTCCGAGGAGACGGAGGGCGCGGAGGCGTCGGCGGCTCCGGGCGCCTCGGGGGCGCAGGGCGCTCCGGGCGCGCCGAAGGACTGACCCGCGGGTTTCTGACGGGGTCCGGGCCGGTGCCGGCCCGGTTGCGCGCCCGGCAGCTCAGCCCGTGATCGTGACCCGGAAGACCGGGTGGTCGGGCGCGATGCGGCGCAGCTCCGCGTCCGGGGAGTCGGGCCCGACCCCGTCGAAGAAGATCCCGACCTCCGCCTTCCAGCGCTTGAGGTAGGCCCGCAGCAGCGGCACCTTCTCGTCGTCGGGCACCTCGGCGGCGGTGAACACCTCGGCCTTCCCGCCGAGACGCAGTTCACCGCCGCCCGCCGCCCGCATGTTGTGCGTCCACTGGACGTGCCCGCGCGGGGCGAGGAGGTACTGCCGCCCGTCCACCGTCATCAGATTCACCGGTGTGGTGCGCCACTCGCCGCTCTTGCGACCGCGCACCGCGAGGACGCGCGAGCCCCAGACGCTGAGGCCCCGCCGGGTGAGCCACGCGACGGCCCGGTTCATGACGTGCACGGTGAACCAGCCGGGCTTCCTGACATGGATGTGCGGGGACGGGACGGCGGGCGTGGACATGGCGACCTCCGGGCGGATGGGAAAGCACTCGCCGCGAGAGCGGTGCTCTCACTTGCTCCCAGTGTGGAGTGACTGCCGCTCCATCGCAAGAGCGGTGCTCTCAAATTTGCCCGCCGCTCTCTTTCGTGTGCGCTGCTCCGTACGGTAGGCGCTGTTCCCGTTGAGGTGCACCGCTCCGCATGGTGTGCACCGCTCTGAATGGTGTGCACCGCTCCGCCCCCGTGGCACACTGCCCGGATGACCACCCACCAGGGCGCCCGCGCGCGGGCCCGGGCCGAGATCACCGCCGCCATCAAGGACACCGCCCGCAGGCAGCTCGCGGACGAGGGCGCCGCCAAGCTCTCGCTGCGTGCCGTCGCCCGCGAGCTGGGTATGGTCTCCTCCGCCCTGTACCGCTACTTCCCCAGCCGCGACGACCTGCTGACCGACCTGATCATCGACGCCTACGACGCGGTGGGCGAGGTGGCGGAACGGGCCTGGGCGGAAGCACGGGCCACCGCCACCGGGCCGGATGGCGCGGACCCCCTCGCCTGCTGGACGGCGGTCTGCTCGGCGGCACGCGCCTGGGGGCTCGCCCACCCGCACGAGTACGCGCTCATCTACGGCTCCCCGGTGCCGGGTTACTCCGCCCCCCAGAGCACCGTCCGTGCGGCGGCCCGCGTCAGCATGTCCCTCCTCGGCATCGTCCGGGACGCCCGCAGGAGCGGGGAGCTCACCGACGTGCCCCTGCCCGCCGCCCTGCACACCGAGGCCCAGCGCATGGTGGCCGACTTCGCCCCCGACCTGCCCGTCGGCACCGCCGCCGCCCTCGTCGCCGCCTGGGCCCAGCTCTTCGGCCTGATCGGCTTCGAGGTCTTCGGCCAGTTCCACCGTGTGGTGGAGGAGCGCGAGGCGTTCTTCGTCCACGCGGTGGAACGACTGGGGCGCGGCGTCGGCCTGGTCGGACGCGGACCGGCTGCCGACTCGTAGCACCGGAGGCGGCCGGCCTCCCCGTGCGTGGCTCCGGTCGCGTAGGGCGACGTACTCGCGTGACGCGTCGAGCATCACAGCGGTCACAGCGGTCACAGCGGTCACAGCGGTCACAGCGGCCACGGTGGTCCCGGGCCGGATCACCGGACCGTCCGGGCGCGTACTCCCCGGGGAGTACGCCTGGTCACCCCACCCGGGCGACGCCTGCGCGCCCCGCCTGCGTCTAGCGTGGCGGACATGGAACAGCGGTGTGACGGCGAGGGGCGCTCGCGCTCGCGGGACGGACGCGCGGGGATGCGGGCACGGCGCCGGAACCCTCAGCGGGACCGGGACACAGGGGCGGACCCGCACCCGCACCCGGACTCGGAGGCTTTCGGCGAGCGCATGCCCTGGCGGTCCACCGCGCTGCTCACCGTGTTCGTCCTGGCCGGTTCCACCTTCGCGGCGCACGCCCAGCCCGGCCGCGTACCCCTGGACCTCGCCGCGCGCCTCCTGCTGGTGGCCGCCTCCGTCGCGCTGCTCTGGCGCCGGAGGCATCCGGTCCCGGTCGTCTTCGGCACGGCTCTGGCCACCCTCGGATATCTCGCCGCCGGGTATCCGTACGGGCCGGTGTTCGTGACGGTCGCCGTGGCCTGCTTCGCCGCTGTCGTCACCGGGCACCGGCGGGCCGCCTGGTCGGCGCTCGCGCTGCTGTGGGCGGGGCATGTGCTGATCTCGCTGTGGCTCTACCGGTACCTTCCGCCGCGCGGCGACCGGGCGGCCACGCCGGCCCAGGAGATCGTGGTCGCCACCTGGGTGATCGCCGTCGCCGCGCTGTGCGAACTGGTCCGGCTGCGCCGTGAGCAGTGGGCGCGCGACCGGGCCGACCGGGCCCGGGCCGCGCGACGGCGGGCGGACGAGGAACGGCTGCGTATCGCCCAGGAGTTGCACGACGTGCTCGCGCACAGCATCTCCGTGATCAACGTCCAGGCCGGAATGGGCCTCGCGCTACTCGACCAGAACCCTGACCAGGCCCGCGCCGCCCTCACCACCATCAAGGCCGCCAGCAAGGAGGCGCTCGGCGAGGTCCGCCAGGTCCTCGACACCCTCCGCGCGCCGGGGGCCGCACCCCGCGCGCCCGCTCCCGGCCTCGACCGGCTCCCCGAACTGGCCGAACAGGCGGCCACGGCCGGACTCACCGTGGAGATCACGGGCGACCCGCCGCCCCTCCCGCCCGGCACCGACCTCGCGGCCTTCCGCATCGTCCAGGAGGCGCTGACCAACGTGGTGCGGCACTCGCGGTCGCGGCGGGCCCGGGTCGCGCTGCGCGCCGGGCCCGGGGAGCTGCGGCTCACCATCGACGACGACGGTCCCGCGAGCGGCGCCGACGCGGGCGGCAGCGGGAACGGGCTGGCCGGGATGCGGGAGAGGGCCGCGGCCCTCGGCGGCACCATCGAGGCGGGCCCGCGCGAGGACGGCGGCTTCCGGGTGCGCGCCGTCCTGCCCGCCCGCACCTCCGTACCGCCCGCACACACCGAGGAGGCCCCGTGATCCGCGTACTGCTCGCCGACGACCAGTCGCTCGTACGGGCGGGATTCCGGGCCCTGCTCGACGCCCAGCCCGGCATCGAGGTGGCCGGTGAGGCGGCGGACGGCGAGGCGGCGCTACGCGGGGTGCGCGAACTCCGGCCGGACGTCGTCCTGATGGACATCCGGATGCCCGTACTCGACGGCCTCGCCGCCACGCGGCGCCTCACCGAGGACTCGGACTCGGCCGACGTGAAGGTGGTCATGCTGACCACGTTCGAACTCGACGAGTACGTCTTCGAGGCGATCCGCTCCGGCGCCTCCGGGTTCCTGGTCAAGGACACCGAACCCGACGAACTGGTGCGCGCCGTAAGGGCGGTGGTCGAGGGCGACGCGCTGCTGTCGCCCGGCGTCACCCGCAGGCTCATCGCGGAGTTCGCGGCCCGCTCGAAGGAACCGGCCGCCGCCGACGCGCTCTCCCGGCTCACCGAACGGGAGCGCGAGGTCATGGCGTTGGTCGGCATCGGCCTGTCCAACGAGGAGATCGCCCGGCGCCTGGTCGTCAGCCCGCTCACCGCCAAGACCCATGTGAGTCGCACGATGGTCAAACTGGGCGCCCGCGACCGTGCCCAACTCGTCGTCCTCGCCTATGAGTCCGGGTTGGTACGCCCTGGCTGGCTCGGCTGACCGGCAGCGCTGAAACGCAGCAGAACACTCGCCACACGCACCGCGAACACCACTAGGGCGAGTGCGACTCCCGTATATATCAGCACAGTTGAGATCGGCCGCGACAGACCGAAGACAAGCACCGGACCGGTCACCGCCCCGAACACCACGGCTGCCGCGAAGGCCGCGCTGAACAGCGCGTATCCGATCTCCACCGTCATGGCGTCGCGTTGTGCCTGGCTGCGCCGTCCCGCGTCACCGTTCACACCCGCCAGTCTGGCAGCCGGGCGACATCCCGGCAATCACGTTCGCACGCAAGGGAGATGGGGGGCGAACGGTTGTGTGAGACCGAATTCACGCCTCTGCTACGGTGCGTTCATGGCGGCGAACCGCGGTGAACAGACGCTGGTCGATCAGTGGCGGGGCATCCTCGCCCTGCATGCCCGCACCCAGTGCGAACTCGACCGGACCCTGCACGGCCACGGGCTGTGCGCCAGCGACTTCGAGGTGCTGGACCTGCTCGCGACGGGCACCACACGCGCCCACCCCTCCTACCGCGTCCAGGAGATCTCCGAACGCGTCCACCTCAGTCAGAGTGCCCTCTCCCGCCTCATCGGCCGTCTGGAACGCGACGGCCTCGTCGCCCGGGGTATGTGCCAGGAGGATCGCCGCGGCGTCCGCGTAGCCCTCACCGAAAAGGGCCGCACCCTGCACGGCGAGGTGCTCCCGGCCCAGCGGGCGGTACTGGCGAAGATGCTGGCGGACGCGGTCTGAGCAGTCTTCGCGGAGGCGCGGGCGCGAGCGGTACCGGTGATCCCCGCCGACGCGTCGGCAGCCCGTCGATGCCGTCCCGGAGGGCGAGCAGGACGCCTGCGGACGTCGCCCGGTCGCTGTGTCCGATTCTGCGGGACGCGGGCAGGGCGGTCACGGGTACGGGCGGAGGACCCTCGTCCCGGTGCTGGGAGCCGTGGACGACACGCCCGCGACCTCTCATCCCCTATGTGCTGTCACCACATGGATGTTGAACCCACACGGCACGTGGCCGTCCGGTCGCGCCAGCTTCGCGGCCTCCCCGCGGAAGGCGTCGGCCAGGCGGTCCACGGTGGGTGGGTCGAGTGGGCCCAGGTCGTAGACGCCCGAGACGGTTGACCAGAGGTTCTCCAGGGGACCGCCGATGTCCACGGGCACCGTCTCCCAGCGGACGTTCACGAAACCGGCGCCGCTGAGGATCGCGCCCAGCCCCTCTCGGGTGCGGGACCTGCGGTCGCCCAGGGAGGGGATGCGCTGCGCGGCGGGCGCCCGGTCGATCGCGGTGCGCAGGAGCCGTAGGAACGCGTCGTAACCCTCACCGGCGACGGCACCTCCGCCCACGACGCACGCCAGGGCCCCGCCGGGACTCAGGACGCGGGCCAGTTCGCCCGCGACCTGCTCGATCTCGCTCATCAGCATCAGAGCCATGTGGCTGACACACGCGTCGAACTCGCCCTCCCCGAACGGCAGACGCTGTGCCCGGGCCGCCTCCAGCCGCGCCCCGGCCAGGGCAGGTCGCCGCCGGGCAACGGCCAGGGAGTGCGGCGAGAGGTCCACCCCGGCGAGCCGCCGACCCTCCTCGCGGGCCAACAGCTCCAGCAGCAGCTCGTCCCCGCACCCGAGATCGAGCACCCGCGCGCTGCCCCGTACCGCGTCGCGCAGCATCTCATAGCTGGAGCGGCCGTCCGGGGTACGCCCGTGGGCGAACACATCGGACGTCACGGTCGGATGCTCGGCGTGATATGCCAGCAGGAACGCTTCCTGGGATGCGGTCGTCGTCACCGGCCCAGCCTAGGAGGCACGCTCATCCTGCCCTGCCCTGCCCTGCCCTGCCCTGCCCTGCCCTGCCCTGCCCTGCCCTGCCCTGCTCCGTCGAGGGCGTAGTCCGGCCGACGGGACCAAGTCCCCCTTCGCATAACGCCGTTGCCTTGCCTACGCCGCGCTCATCACCCGCCGCGTTGTCACCCCGATCATCGCCGCCACCCCCGCCAGCATCGCGACGCTGGTCAGCGCGGCGGGCAGGGACAGCCAGTCCGCCATGAAGCCGATTGCCGGGGGACCGAGGAGCATCCCGCCGTAGCCCAGCGTGGAGGCGACGGCGACGCCGGAGGGTCCGGCCAGGGCGCCCGCTCGCTCGATGGCGACCGGGAAGAGGTTGGCGAGCCCCAGTCCGGTCACCGCGAAGCCGAGCAGTGCCGCCCACACCGAAGGGGCGAGCGCGCCGACCAGCATGCCGAGCGCGGCGACGGCCCCGCCGGTCACCACGGTCCGGGTCCGGCCGAGGCGCTCCAGCAGGGTCGTGCCGGTGAGGCGTCCCACGGTCATGGCGAGCGCGAAGCAGGAGTACCCGACCGCCGCCGTCCCCGCCGAGGCGGCCAGATCCTGCTGGAGATGCAGGGCGCCCCAGTCCGCCATCGCGCCCTCCCCGTACGCCGTGCAGAGCGCGACCAGACCGAACACCACCACCAGCCCGCGCCTACGACCCGAAGCGCCCCGTTCCGCCGGGTCCGCCGAGGCCCCCTGCTCCGCTCTCGGAGGGGCGGACGGCTCCGGAGACGCGTGGCGCAGCAGGGCGCGCCCGGCGACGGCGGTGACCAGGAGGCCGATCACGGTGAGGGCGAACAGGTGCCGGGTCGGTGTCAGCGCCCCGGCGACCAGCCCGCCGAGCCCCGCTCCGACCATCCCGCCCATGCTGAACGCGGCATGGAAACTCGGCATGATCGGGCGGCCCAGCACGGCCACCAGACGGACGGCGGCACTGTTGAAGGCGACGTTCACCGATCCGTACGCGGCGCCGAACAGCAGCAGCACCAGGCCCAACGCCGTCACGGAGTGGGTCAGTGGAGGCAGGGCCACGCTGAGTGCGAGGACCGTCATGCACACAATGGTCACCCGGTGACTGCCGTACCGGCGGCACAGGCTCCCGGTCAGCGTCATGGTCAGCACGGCGCCCGCCGAGACACCCAGCAGCGCGAGACCCAGCGTGCTCGCGGAGGCGTGCGTCTGTTCCTTGATGTCGGGGATGCGCACCACCCACCCCGCGAAGATGAAACCGTCCAGGGCGAAGAAGGCGGTGATGGCGACGCGCAGACGGAGCAGGCCGTTGCCCGGCACGACACTGTGCGTTCGGGTTTTGTTTATTTGCGGCACAAAATCAGGCTAGGTGGGAGGAGGAGGGAGCGCAAGGAGGTCCGTGCGGAGGGGCGGGAGTTCCGCTCTGGTCCGACTGTCAAGGCGACCCGCTGCCGGTGAGTCGCTGCTTCGAAATCCTCACCATCGAGGCCGACTTCGCTCGCCGTACGTGCCGGGACGGCTCAACGTGACGCCTCGTGGGGGCTGTTCGTCCGCTCTGTGGCGAATTGCGGCCAAGGTGCCGGTGGATACAGCTTGGTGAATGCTCCCGCACACGCTGGTTGCCGGGGGATGAGCAAGCCATGATGGCCCTATGACGTTAGCTTCGCGCGCGTTCGCGCAACTGGCGAGCTGGCCGGACCTCAGACCGGCCACCCCGAGCTGCGGCACCGGCCAGGCCGTGTCCTGCGCCCACGGTGAGATCGCCCACTTCCACTCGGAGCGGGACGTCGATCTGCGCCTCACCAACCGCGCGATCCGGCACTTCGCCAAGAACCTCAAGAGCTCCGGCGTCGTCCGTATCGTCCCGGGCTCGCAGTGGGTCACCCTCCGCCTCGACGCCGCCAGCGACGTGGACCTCCTGCTGACCTTGGTCAGCGTCGCGCTCCAGGCCCAGCAGAACTGGCCCGACCCCGTGGGCCGCACCCTCTACGGCTGCAATGACCAGCGCGGGGCGGGTTTTGTGAGTGCTGATCTGAGTGGTTACTGATTCGGGGCTCTGTATCTGTCGCACCGGCCCCGGTTGGTGGGATGGGTGCCGTACGCGGCGACCCCGGTTGGGGGGCCGGTGCGGGACGCGGCCACTGTCTAGGCCTGCTTCCTCGCCTTCAGCACCACGAACTTCGGGTCGCTGGCCACCAGTTCGCAGGACCCGAACAGCCGCTTCAGTTGCGTGTGATATCCGAGGTGCCGGTTGCCGATGACCCACAACTCACCGCCGGGGCGCAGGGCGCGCCGGGCGCCGGTGAACATGCGGCGAGCCGTCGCGTCGGTCGTGGCCTGGTGGGAGTGGAAGGGCGGGTTGTTCAGCACGAGGTCCGCGCTGCCCGCCGCGACGCCGGTCAGCGCGTCCCCGACGCGGAACTCGGCATGGCCCGGTACCCCGTTGGCCCGGTAGGTCGCCTCCGCCGAGGCCACCGCCTGGTACGACTCGTCCACGAACAGGACTTCGGCGGCGGGGTCGGCCAGCGCCACCGCCGTACCGACCACCCCGTTGCCGCAGCCGAGGTCCACCACGCGCCCCGCGCCCGGTGCGGGCAGATGCCGGAGGAAGAAGCGGGTGCCGATGTCCAGGCGGTCCGCGCAGAACACCCCCGCGTGGTTCACGACCGTCCGGCCGGAGACCGCGCCGATCCCGTCCGGGAGGGAGTAGCGGTACGGCCACGGGTTCGCCGGCCGCCGCAGTGCCGGGTCCGGCGTGCAGAAGATCAGCCGCGCCTTCTGCTCGGCCAGCGATGTCCTGGTCGGCCCCAGAATCCGCTCGAACAGCCGCAGCGTGGAGGTGTGGATCTCCTTCACCATGCCGGTGCCGACGACAACGGTGCCCGCGTGGACGGCCGGTGCCAGCCGCAGCAACTGGTCCTCCAGCAGCGCCAGACTCTTGGGCACCCGCACCAGCAGTACGTCCACCCGCTCGGGCGGCTCGTCCTGTGTGGTCAGCAGCCGTACGACACCGGGGGCCACCCCGGCGCGCTCCAGGTTGGCACGCGTCGCCTCCTGGCTGAGGAAGGAATCGGTGATCTGCGTCGGCCCGAACTGCTCCAGCGCCGTCGCCAACGCGCCCCAGCGGTCGCCCAGCACGACGACCTCGCCGGTCAGCGGGATCTCCTGCCCGGCCAGATACCGCAGCAGATAGACGTCCGAAGCGTCCCATGCGCGCAACTGGTCGCGCGGGTCCTCGGGGAAACGGGACAGCTCGCGCTCGCCCCACGGAGTCGTCATACGGTCGTTCATCGCGCCCCAGGCTAGCGGAGCCCCAGCTCAGACCCGGTCCATCGTTCGGGCGAACCCGGTGGCCGAGCGGTCGGCGGGAATGCGATCCCGCCGGGGCGATCCCGAGCAGGCCCAGGTTGTCTCTTTCGGATCATCTGATCGTTGGGTGATGCGTCTGGCCGGGGAGCGGACGTGGCCCGGTCATTTGCTACGACACGACCGCTACCGCTGCCCTACCGACCGGTGAGGGGCCGGGAGAGTGTGGTGGCGCCACATGTGTGCTCGCACCACAAACCTCCCTCGCATCCAGTGGTCCGGAATCCGTCCGACACCCACCGGCCGACCGGGGCACTATGGACGACATGGACGGGGAACTCTTCGAACGGCAACCGGCCGAGATCGCGCCGGGTGCCGTACACGTCCCGTACTGGCTCGGCCCCGAGCGGCAGCGTGCCCTGCTCGACGCGTGCCGTGACTGGGCGCGGCCCCCGGCCGGGCTGCGTACCGTGCGCACACCGAGCGGGGGCACCATGAGCGCCCGCCAGGTCTGTCTCGGCCTGCACTGGGGAGTCGTACCGAGGTGCCCGACCTGCGGGCGGGGTGTCCGGCACAACCCCGACTGCCCCGGCCCGCACCACTACCCGTACGCCTACACGCCCACCGCCGTGGACGGCGACGGCAGCCCGGTGAAGCCCTTCCCCGCGTGGCTGGAGCGGCTCGCCCGGGACGCGGTGGCCGACGCGCTCGGAAGGGACGCCGTCCCCGTGGAGCCGTACGACATAGCACTGGTCAACTTCTATGGTGCCGACGCACATATGGGCATGCACCGTGACGCCGATGAGCGGTCGGATGCCCCCGTGGTGTCGCTGAGCCTCGGTGACACCTGTGTCTTCCGCTTCGGCAACACCGAGACCCGTACCAAGCCGTACACCGACGTGGAACTGCGCAGCGGCGACCTGTTCGTCTTCGGCGGCCCCGCGCGGCTCGCCCACCACGGCGTCCCCCGTGTCCGCCCCGGCACGGCACCACCCCAACTGGGCCTGACCGGGCGGCTGAACATCACCCTGCGGGTGAGCGGCCTCCCCGCGATCCGCACCGGGACCTGAGCGGGCAGCGCATCGCGCGGCCGCTGCGGGCCCCGGCGCACCGCCGGTGACGCGGTCCCTCGGGCGGTCCGCGCGGCCTCCGCCGCCGTACGACTCACCTCTCAACCGGATCATGGGAGACTCGCCGTCATGAGCGGCATGGCTGACCCCCGGAAGGCGGGGGAAGGGAGCAACGCGAGGGCGCGGCTCGACCGGGGGCGCGGAGCCCTGGGACCCGCCCTGGAACTGGTGCACACCGGACGGGCGCCCACTCGGGCCGTGCTCACCGCGGAACTCGGGGTCACCCGCGCGACGGCCGGAGCGGTCGCCGCCGAACTGGAGGCGCTCGGCCTCATCAGGGTGGATGCCAGCCCCGGTGCGGGAGCCGGTTCGCAGGGGCGTCCCTCGCACCGTCTCGAAGTGGCCGAGGACGGCCCCGTGGCGCTCGCCGCTCAGGTGCACGCCGACGGTTTCCGGGCCGCGCTGGTCGGTCTCGGCGGCCGGATCGTGGCCACCGCGCCCGGCTGCGAGACCGTGGACGCCGACCCGGCGAAGGTGCTCGGCTCCGTGGTGGAGGCCGGTGCCGAACTGCTGCGGACCACCGGCCGCCGCTGTGTCGGGGCAGGGCTCGCCGTACCGTCCGCCGTGGCCGAGCCCGAAGGACTCGCCCTCAACCCTCTCCACCTCGCCTGGCCCATCGGCGCGCCCGTCCGCCGCATCTTCGCGGAGTGTGTGCGGGCCGCCGGTATCTCCGGGCCGGCCCTCGCCGCGAACGACGTCAACCTGGCGGCGCTCGCCGAGCACCGGCACGGCGCCGGGCGCGGCGCGCGTGACCTGCTGTGCGTGGCCACCGGGCACCGGGGTGTGGGCGGTGCCCTCGTCCTCGACGGCCGCCTGCACACGGGGAGTTCGGGACTCGCCCTGGAGGTCGGCCACCTCACCGTCAACCCGGAGGGTCGCCCCTGCCACTGCGGCAGCCGGGGCTGTCTGGACGTCGAGGCCGATCCGCTCGCGCTGCTCATCGAGGCCGGGCGCGACCCCGGCCCCGAGGTGTCCCTGCTCCAGCAGGCGGACGACCTCCTGCGCACCCAGTACACCGATCCGGCCGTCCGCCGTGCCGCCGAGACCCTGATCGACCGCCTGGGCCTGGGCCTGGCCGGACTGGTCAACATCCTCAACCCGGACCGCATCATCCTCGGCGGCCTCCACCGCACCCTCCTGGCCACCGACCCCGAGCGCCTGCACGCGGTCGTCGCGGACCGCAGCCTCTGGGGCCAGAGCGGCGGCGTCCCCGTGCTCCCCTGCGGCCTCGACCACAACAGCCTCGTCGGCGCGGCCGAGTTGGCCTGGCAGCCCGTACTGGACGACCCGCTGAGCACCCTGACCACCGACACCTGAGCCCGCCGACACCGGGGGCTCTCTTCCGGATCTTGACGGGGACAGCGGGGCCCCGACACGCGCACCCCAGAGGGGGCACCTCGGCCGCGTTGCCATCGGTTGTCGCATCCCCGACTCGGCTGCGTTCGCGCGGGGCCCTCAGCGCGTGGGCGCCCCCTCCCGCGTACTCCCCACGACGTACCCGCACAGCAGCCACCGGCACGACGACCCGGCCCCCTCCGGCGGAGCACTCTCGACGCAGACACCGAGATGTCGCCGACAGGGCAAGGGAGAGGAGCCGGGATGGGGACGTTGGCCGAATGGCATGGGGGACCGGGGCCGTGGGTGATGGTCGTTCCCATCATCTGGGCGGTCGTGGTGATCGGGGTGGTCACGTTTCTGCGGCGTACGGCGCCGTGGCGGGGGCGGGGAGGGCGGTGGCGGGGAATGACCGGCGGGCGTCCGGCGGGGGACTCGCCGCTCTCCGTCCTCGGGCGGCGGTTCGCCTCCGGGGAGATCGACGAGGAGGAGTACTGGCGCCGCCTGTCCGTACTGGAGGAGCACTTCGGGGCCGTCCGTAAGGCAGGGTCCGCCTGAATCCGCACCCGCCTCGGCCCCCGGCCACCCCTCTTGGCGCCTTCTTCACCAGAGTGCCCGGTGCCGCCTCGCCCGGAAACTGGAAAGCGGTGCGGCACCGGGCACTGGCTCTCCGGGTCAGCCGGAGGCCGCCGAGACGCCGGCCGAGACCGGGGTGTGCGACACCACGGCCGCCGGAGCCACACCGCCGGGCGTCGGGCCGACCGTGACGGCCGCCGGTGCGACGGTGACCGGGGTCGGCTTCGGCGGGACGGTCGTGACCACGGGCTGCACTTCGGTGCGCCGGGGCGTCACGGACCGCTCCGTCGCCCGCCGCGAGGTACGGGAGGCGGGCTGCCGGTTCGTCACCGGCGTCGCGGGCAGCGTGAACCAGACGATCTTGCCGTCGTCGCCGTCCGGCCTGGCGCCCCAGCTCTCGCTGACGGCGGCGACCATCGCCAGGCCCCGTCCGCAGGTGGACAGCGGGGCCGCGTCGTCGTCCGCCGCCGCGTGCGGCTCGGGGACGGCGTCGGCCGCACCCTCGACCAGCACGGGAAGGCGCGGGTCGTGGTCGCGGACCGACACCGTGAGCCGGTCGGCCAGCAGCCTGAGTTCGACCGTGCACGACTTGTCGGGCCGGGCGTGCCGGTGGACGTTGCTGAGCAGCTCGGTCACGCCGAGTACCGCGTGGTCCGTCAAGGCGTCCAAGTGCCAGTAGCGCAACTGCGCAGATACGATTCTGCGGACCTGGCCGATCCGCGACGGCAGGGCCTGGAGCTCCACCGTGCAGTGCCTGCTCGGGTGACTGATCACGGCTGCGACTCCCAGGTGTGAGGTCCGGAGGACCGGAGGAACACGGAGTACAACGGCATCAGCAGGGTGCGTGCGTCCGAACGTCCGCCTGCTGTTGTGTCCGGCGGGCTGGTTCGCAGCGTTATCGCCGGTAAACCCAGAGTGACGTGAGACCAGAGTGACGTAGGACACGTGCCGACGCAACTCGCCCGGACGCGGAGTGACCGAAACCGGTAGCCCCGGCCGGAGTCTCGTGGGCCGGGGGAGACCTCCGAGGGGTCCGTGTCGCGCGCGGGCCGGACGGCGGCGGCAGCCGGGACGACCTGCGTGGAAGGGAAGTTGGCCCGTCTCGCGGAGGAAGCGGCTCGGTCGCCCCGTGCTCGTACGCCCGGAAATCGACGGGTGCGCGTTCCCGCGCGCCCCTCACGCACCGCGTCCGGCCGCCCGCCGTACCGCCTCGATGAAGCGCCGCGCCGACGGCGGGCCGGGCTTGCCGGGAGGCGGGTCCTGGTCACCGAGCGTGAGGGAGTAGCGGCGGCCGTTGAGGTCGGCCAGGGCCTTGCCGTCCGCCGCGAACCACGGCTTCCCCGTGCGCACCGCCTGCACCGGCGCGCTGTCGATCTCGCTGCCGAGGCTGTTCAGCAGTTCCAGCCGCCCGCCCCTGATCCGGACCTGTCCGGCGCGGGTCAGCGACCGCAGCCGCTTGCCGATCCGCACGCCCCTGGCCGTGAACTCGGGCTCCGCCATCCTCCGCCGCCCCCTTGCCTGTCGCTCACCGGCACCGGCCCGACGGGCTCCGATGCGGGCCCCGGACGGCCGTGCCGACCGGGACACGCCGGACCCCCGGTGCTTTCCGGTGTCCTTTCCCGGAACGGGACGTTCGTCCCGCCGGGTGGCAGTCTGCCCGCGTGCCGCGCGGAACACCAGTGCACCCGGGGCCCGTGGCACGGCCTCCCGGAGCACTTGCGCCAATGCGCCCCCCGAATGCCTCGCACAGCCGTGCCCCAGGACGGCTTGGGGGCGCCCAAAGATGCGTTTATGCAGGTGAGGAGCAGTGTGAGCGGTGCCTATGATCGGGGTGCCGACCGCGTGAGACGTCATCGGCGCCCAGCGTAAGGAGCCCCGCCGTGAGCACCACCCCACAGATCCGCACCGGCGCCACCCTCGACGTGGACCGCAGCGACCCGGAGTACCGCGCCTGGCTGAAGGAAGCGGTCCGCAAGGTCCAGGCCGACGCCAACCGCTCCGCCGACACCCACCTGCTGCGTTTCCCGCTCCCCGAGCGGTGGGGCATCGACCTGTACCTCAAGGACGAGTCCACCCACCCCACCGGGAGCCTCAAGCACCGCCTCGCCCGCTCGCTGTTCCTGTACGGCCTGTGCAATGGCTGGATCAGGCCCGGCCGCCCGGTGATCGAGGCGTCCAGCGGATCGACGGCCGTCTCCGAGGCCTACTTCGCCGCGCTCGTCGGTGTCCCGTTCATCGCGGTCATGCCCCGCACGACGAGCGCCGAGAAGTGCCGCCTCATCGAGTTCCACGGCGGCCGGTGCCACTTCGTGGACGACTCCCGCACGATGTACGAGGAGTCGGCCCGTCTCGCGCTGGAGACCGGCGGGCACTACATGGACCAGTTCACCTACGCCGAGCGCGCCACCGACTGGCGGGGCAACAACAACATCGCGGAGTCCATCTTCCGCCAGCTCGAACGGGAGCGGTTCCCCGAGCCCGCCTGGATCGTCGCCACGGCCGGAACCGGCGGCACCTCCGCGACCCTCGCGCGGTACGTCCACTACATGCAGTACGACACCCGCGTCTGCGTCGCGGACCCCGAGAACTCCTGTTTCTTCGAGGGCTGGACGACCGGTGACCCGGACCTCACCTGCGACTGCGGCTCACGCATCGAGGGCATCGGACGGCCCCGGATGGAACCGAGCTTCGTACCGGGCGCCATCGACCGCATGATGAAGGTCCCGGACGCGGCCACCGTGGCCGCCGTACGCGCCCTGGAGCGGGCCATCGGCCGCAAGGCGGGCGGCTCCACGGGGACCGGGCTGTGGAGCGCGCTGAAGATCGTCTCCGAGATGGTGGCCGAGGGCCGCACCGGCAGCGTGGTCACACTGATCTGCGACCCCGGCGACCGCTACCTCGACAAGTACTACTCCGACAGCTGGCTGGAGGAACAGGGCCTCGACATCGCCCCGTACACAGCGGCCATCGACACCCTGCTGGCCACGGGCGTCTGGCCGGACTGACGCGTCGTCGGGCCGCTGTGCCGAGCGGCCCGGTCAGACCGCCTCGTCGTCCTCGTCCTCGCCCGCCACCGTCAGCCGCAGCCGGTCGCGCACCTCCTCGCGCGCGTCGGCGGGCAGACCCGCGTCCGTGACCAGGGTGTCCACCTGATCCAGTGAGGCGAACGAACTGAGGCCCACCGTGCCCCACTTGGTGTGGTCGGCCACCACCACGACCCGCCGCGCCGACTGCACCAGCCACCGGTTGGTCTCCGCCTCCGCCAGGTTCGGCGTGGACAGACCGGCCTCCAGCGATATGCCGTGCACCCCGAGGAACAGCAGGTCGAAGTGGAGCGCGGCGATCGCCCGGTCCGCGACCGGGCCCACCAGCGAGTCGGACGGCGTCCGCACCCCGCCGGTCAGCACCACCGTGGCCGCGCCCGGCCGCTGACCGGAGATCCGCTGAGCCGCGTGGAAGACGTCGGCCACCCGCACCGAGTTCGTCACCACCGTCAGATCCGGCACCTCCAGCAGATGCTGGGCCAGCGCGTACGTCGTCGTACCGCCCGACAGCGCTATCGCCGTACCCGGCGCGACCAGCCGGGCGGCGGCCCGCGCGATGTCCTCCTTGGCGGTCGGCTCCAGACCCGACTTGGCCTCGAAACCCGGCTCGTGCGTGCTCGCCTCGACCACTGGTACCGCGCCGCCGTGCACCTTCTCCAGCATGCCCTGGCGGGAGAGGGCGTCGAGATCGCGGCGCACGGTCATGTCCGACACGCCGAGCCTGCGGGTCAGTTCGTTGACACGGACCCCGCCCCGGCGCCGTACCTCGTCCAGGATCAGGGCGCGGCGCTGCTCCGCGAGGAGGTTCTGATTCTCGCTCACGTACGCTCCGGTCCTCTCGCCGCGTTCCGCCGACCGCCCGCCGTGGCCGCCCCGGGCCCGGACGACCCGGCCGCCCCGGCGCACGGCGCCCCCATCCTTTCACGGGCGCACGCCCACCGCGCCACCGCCGTGCACGTCAGCGGGGGTCCCGCACACCGGCCGTCCCCGCCGGTCGGCTCCCGGACGCGGGTGAACCGTACGCCGGTTCGCGCTGGGGCACGCCGGTGCGTACCCGGCGCGCTTCCGCGCCGCCGCGCCTCCGTGTCAGCCGGAACGGCACGATTCCGTTCCGTGATGTGTAGAGCGCGCCGGAAACGGCGATCCTGCGCGCACGGACACCTGACCTGCGGCGCGGAACGGGGGTGCGACGCGATGGAGCGAGCACCGGAGAGAGCCATCGGCCACGAGCCCGGACGGCCCGCCGACGGACCCCAACTGGAGCTGCTGGTCCACGGAGTCGGCGGCGCCACCCCCGAGGGGATGCTCGGCGACCTGCGGACCGTCCGGGTCACCGGCGACGACACCGCCGCCGTGTTCCGCCGCGCCGACGAGATGCCCGGAACCGGCACCGGCACCGGCAGCGGCAGCGGCAGCGGCAGCGGCAGCGGTCGCGGTCGCGGGCGGGCCGGGGACGGCCAGGCCGACCGCGACCGCTCCGGCGAGCCGGTCCGCGAGGCGTACGTCTGGTGCAACCTCACCTCCGGTGACGGCAGCCGCGCCCTGTGGCTGCTCCTGCTGCCGTTCATGGTGGTCAACCTGGCGCACTGGATGCGCCCCGCGGGCCACGACCGCGGCCGCGCCGTCCGGCTGTACGGACTGCTGGTGCGGCTGGCCGCCCTCGCACTGACCGTGCTGCTGGTCGCCGCCGCCTGCGAGGTCGCGCTCGACCTCGTCGCCTGGCAGTGCGCGGGCACCGCCGCGTGTGCCCGGCGCCACTCCTGGCTGGGCGTTCTCTCGCCCGCCGTGTCCGGCGGCTGGTGGAGCGAGCCCGGCCGCAGACTCGCCGTCGCCGCGACCGCCCCCGCCGCCCTCACCGCACTCCTGTGGTACCTCTCGCACCGCACCTGGACCGCCTACGAGTCCCACCTGCCGCTCGCCGCCGCCCCGGCGCCCCGAACCGGGGCGAGCGCGCTGGCCGGACCCGGATTCTGGTACGGCCGCCGCCTGGTCGCCCGGCTGCGCGCCGCCCACACCGCCGCCGGACTGCTCACCGTCGCCGCCGCCGTCACCGTCCCGGCCCTCCGCTTCGACCGGCGCGCCGACGAGACCACGGCACTCGCCGTGCTCGGCACCCTCCTCGCCGCCGCGCTGCTCGGCTGCGCCGTCGCCGTGGTGGCCGTCGTCTGCCGCCGGGGGCGCAGCGAGAACCGTCTCGACCAGCGCCTCGACCGCCACCTCGTACGCCGACTCCCGCTCGCCGCACTCGCCCTGCTGCTGCTCGCCGTGGTCCACGCCGGATGGGCACGCCCCGGCTGGCGGTCGTCCGGACGGCTGCCGGGCGACCCCGCCTTCGGCGCCCTCATGCTGGTGCAGGGCCTCCTCGTACTCGCCCTGGCCGTCGTCGCCCACGTGCTGCACCGGCGGGCGCCCCAGCCGCGCGCCGCGATGCGCGGCCTCGGCGGACCCGCGGTCGCGCTGCTCGCCTGCGCCCTCGGCGGGGCCATGTCCGGCGGGCTCGCCCAGCGGGTCGCGGACTGGCTGGACGGCACGCGCGCCCTGCTCCCCGGCCCGCCGGTGCTGCTGACCTGGCAGGCGTCCACGATCCCGCCCCTGCTGGTCGTGCTGCTGGCCGCCGTCGCCCACCTGGCCCGGCGCACCGCGCTGCGCGCCCGCGCCGAACGCGGGCGCGTCCGCGACGAGCACCCCGGCGAACCCGAGGACCCCACCCGCACCCGGCAGATCGCCCGCGCCCGCGCGCTGGCCGCGCTCACCGACCGGGCCCCGCTGCTCATCGCCGTACTGTCCGCCGCCACCCTGGTGCTCGGCGCCGCCGCGCTCCTCGGTGCCCTGGCCTCCGGACTGCCCCCCGAGGGCGCCGCCCGGTCCACTCCGGCCGCCGTGCACGCCCTAGCCAAGACCGCGCAGGTGCTCGGCTCCTGGCTGGTCGGCGTCGGCTTCCTGCTGTTCGTCACCTGGGGTCGGCGCGCCTACAAGGACGCCTCCGCGCGGCGCACCGTCGGCATCCTGTGGGACGTCGGCACCTTCTGGCCGCGCGCCGCCCACCCGTTCGCCCCGCCCTGCTACGCCGAGCGCGCCGTACCGGACCTGACCTGGCGGATGGCCACTTGGACCCGGAGCACCGGCGGCCGACTCGTGCTCTCCGGCCACTCCCAGGGCAGCGTGCTGGCCGCCGCCGCGGCCTGGCAGCTCCCCGCGCCGGTCCGCGCGCGCATCGCCCTGCTCACCTACGGCTCCCCGCTGGAACGCCTCTACGGCCGCTGGTTCCCCGCCCACTTCGGGCCGGACGCGCTCGCCGGGCTGCACCGGGACGTGGCCTGCTGGCGCAACCTCCACCGCCGCACCGACCCCATCGGCGGACCCGCCGGACTGCCCGACACCATCGGCCCGGAGGTGGACCGCCCACCCCTGCGCGACCCGCTCGCCTACGGCCGCACCGCCCGCCACCCGCTCCCGGCGCCCGTCCTCGGCCACTCCGACTACCAGGCCGACCCCGCCTTCGCCCGTGAACGCGCCCACCTGCTGGCCCGCCTGAACCCCGGACTGCCGGGCCAGCGGCCGGAACCGGAAGCACCCGTATGACGGTGTCGCCGGGCAGACGGGACTTTCGAAGCACGCCCTGAGCGCTAAGGCAGTTCGGGGAGATCCTCCGCGTACAGCAGCGTCAGCTCGTCCGTGCTGGGGTCCGCGACCTGGGCGACCCGGCTCGCGTGCCGTTCCACCATCGCCTCGAACGTCTGGCGCGCGGTACGGCCGTTGCCGAACGCGGGCCCCTTCGGCAGCACCGTGAAGTGCTTCAGCAGGGCCTCGGTCGCACCCGGCGCCAGCCGGTACTCGTGCTCGTCGGCCTGCTGCTCCACGATCCGCAGCAGCTCACCGGGGCCGTAGTCGCCGAAGGTGATGGTCCGTGAGAAACGGGACGCCACACCGGGGTTGACGGACAGGAACCGCTCCATCTCCGCCGTGTACCCGGCGACGATCACCACGACCGCGTCCCGGTGGTCCTCCATCAGCTTCACCAGCGTGTCGATGGCCTCCTTGCCGAAGTCGCGCCCGGCGTCCTCCGGGGACAGCGCGTACGCCTCGTCGATGAACAGCACGCCGCCGCGCGCCCGTTCGAAGGACTCCTGGGTACGGATCGCGGTCGAGCCGATGTGCTCACCGACCAGGTCCACGCGGGAGACCTCGACCAGATGGCCCTTCTCCAGCACCCCGAGGGCGGCGAGGATCTCGCCGTACAGCCGGGCGACCGTCGTCTTGCCGGTGCCGGGGGAGCCGGTGAAGACCAGATGCCGTTTCACCGAGGCGGCCTTGAGCCCGGCGCGCTGCCGTCGGCGGCCCACCTCGATCATGTCCGTCAGTGCCCTGACCTCGCGTTTGACGCTGTCCAGGCCGACCAGGGCGTCGAGTGCGCCGAGCACGTCCTCCGAGGAGCGGGCCGGTTGGCCGGGTTCGGGTGCGGCGGCCGGTTCCGGGACGACCGGGCGCGGTGCGGGGATCGGGGCCAGCAGTCCGGCCGAGACCGGGGCGGTGAGCACGGCCGTCTCCCGCGCGGCGGACGCGCGTACGCCGCCGCTCTGGTCGCTCGTGCAGTCCTCCACCACCGGACCGGCGGCGCCGCCATTGTCCGGACCGGCGTCCGCGAACTCGTAACCCCCGCGCGCGCACCGCTCCGTACGGCATTTGCGCAGGGTGGTGCGGCAGCCGTCTATGACGTGGAAGCCGTAGCCGCCGCTGTTGCTGACCCGGCAGTCGAGGAAGCTGCCCCGGCCGCCCGCCGACACGTAGAAACCGGCCTCGGAGGGGGAGTCCACCGTGCACCGCTCGATAGTCGGGTCGGCGCCCTTGGTGACGATCACGCCGGTCTGGGTGCCGTCCACCGTGCAGTTGCTGAGCGTGCCGCCGCTGCCGTGGTCGCGGAACCAGGCACCGGTCGCCGCGTCCCGGATGCGGCAGTCGTCGAGCTGGGCGGTCGCACCGTCGCTCACCGACACCGCTGTGTTGCGCACCTGGGACAGGTCGCTGTCCACGACGTCGGCGCGGGAGCCCCGGTCCAGCACGAACAGCGCGTCGGGCACGTCGTGCACCCGGCAGGAGTCCAGGACGGCGGTCGCGCCGTCGCTCACCCACACCGCCGGATAGTCACCGGTGCTGTCGAAGATCTCGCACTGGTGCGCGTCCACCCGGGTGCCGGGGTCCCACACCGACAGGCCGTTGCGCCCGAACGTGCGGACACTGGTCCGGGTCAGCGTGAGCACCGAGCGGGAGCGCAGGTCCACCGCGTTCTCCGGGATCTCGTGGATCCGGCAGTCCGCGAGGGTGAGCACCGCGTCCGTGTCGAGCGTGACCCCGTCCGCGGTCGTCCGGTGCACATCGCAGTCCGTGAGGTGCGCGGTGGCCCGGCCGGTGACCTGCACGCCCGAGCCGCGCACCTCGTACACCTCGCAACCGACCGCTTCCAGCGCCGAGTTCTCACCCGTGACGGTCACTCCGGTGCCCGAGGCGTGGTGCACCCGGCAGCGGGTGAGACGCGGGTGACCGCCGTCGCGGACCGCGACCCCGGCCTGCCCGGCGGCGACGACCTCGCACTCCTCGAACACCCCGCCGCCCCCGTCGAGGACCGCGATGCCGATACCGGCCGGGTTGTCCACCGTGCAGCGGCGCACGGTCGGCCGGGCACCGCCGCGCACCTCGACTCCCGCCGAGGAGCGCGTGACGATCCGCAGGTCGGACAGTTCCGGGGTGCCCTCCTCGATCAACAGGGCGGGCGCCGCCGCGTCCTGGCCCTCCACATGCAGGTCCTGCACGACCGCGGAGGCCCGCACCGTCAGCGGCACTCCGTCCACCGGCGCGATCCGCACCGAACCGGAGGAGCCCTCGGGACCGCGCAGCGTCACCGGCCGGTTCACCACCAGGTTCTCCCGGTAGGTGCCCGGCGCGATGGTGAGGACGTCACCGTCGGCGGCGGCCTCCAGGGCCGCGGCGAGCGAAGCGTACTCACCCGTGCGGCGCCGCCACCGCGAGGTGCCGGTGTGCGTCACCTGGACCGTGCCCTGTGTCATGGCGTTGCCGTGCCCCCACCTCGTGGTACGCGGGTGTCGATGCCGAAACCGAGTCGGCCGGACCACCGTAGCGTGCGCGCGGACGGTGGGTTGACCAGAGCCGTAAAGGCCCGTCAGGAGCCCGTGCCCGCCTTGCCCCAGTCCGGGCCCGCGCGGTCCCAGGCCCGCTCCCACAAGGTGTAGCGGTGGCGCACCATGTGCCAGACGACCAGTCGCCGGGCGCTCTCGACCACCCCGGCGGCCAGCAGGGCGGCCCCGAGCCCGGCGAGCACCGCGTGCGTCGTCGCCGTGGGCGCGTCCAGCGGACGGTTGGTTATTCGCCCGTGCGGGTCGGTCCAGAGGGCGAAACGGTCGCCGTGCCGGGGCGACCTCAGGCCGACGTGGGCCGCGCCCCGGTGGTGGCTGCCGTCCGGTGCCGTCCAGGCGGCCAGGACCCGGCTGCGGCTGTCGCGGGCGGTGATGGTGTCGGAGTCGGTGTCCACCGGGCCGCCGCCGAGCCGCCGTACCACCGTGGCGACGACGAGATGGCGGGCGTGCCGCTGCTCGCGGACGGTGCGCTGCAACGCCTGGTGGGTACTGGTGCCGACCGCGAAGCCGACCAGGGGCGAGGCGACGGCGAGCAGCACCACCGCCACCAGCGTCACCCACGCCTCGGCGAGATCGGTCGCACGGCGCAGCGGATTGCTCCGCCACCGCCACAGCCCGCTGACCGCCCGCATGCCTCCACCCCCTCTCCGCTCGGGTCCGCCCCGCGCGGCACGCCGCCCCGGCGCGGCCGGTGCGTGTCCGTCAGGAGCGGTTCCAGGTCTCTCACGCAATTCTCATGTCGTCTCAACGACCGGAGCCCGCCCGACGGTTCCCCGCACACGGACCCGAATACGTAGATGACCTTTCACCCGGAGAGGTTCGTTCTACGGCGCGTTTTCCTGCCGCCGTTCCAGCACGCGGACCGGGTCGCCGGTCCGTACGGTGCCGGGTGCCAGGGGCACCAGGTTCTGGCCGAAGACCAGGCGCCCGTTCCGCCTGCGGTGCCGGGCCAGGGTGTGCAGCGGTTCCCGGCCGCGCGCGGCGGTGTCCTGGTCGGTGGTGGTGACGACGCACCGGCCGCACGGTTTGGCGACCCGGAAGGCGACCTCGCCCACCGCGATCCGCGACCAGCCGTCCTCCTCCCACGGCGCGGTGCCCGCGACGACCAGACTGGGCCGGAAACGGTCCATCGTCAGCGGTCCGTCTTCCGCGTGATCCCCTTGCGCGATCAGGGAGTTGAGGGCGTCGAGGGAAGCGCTCGTGGTGACGAGCAGCGGATAGCCGTCCGCGAAGCTCACCGTCTCGCCCGGCCGCGCGTAGGCCGGATCGACGGGCCTGCGCGTCGCCGGATCGTCCATGTGGACCAGGCGCACGGCGCGGCCCAGATACTCCGCACACCATGCGTGCGCCGCGTCGGAGGCGGGCACCGCGTCCACCTTGGTGCCGAACACGTCCGCCGTGACCGTCGCGGGCGGCAGTGGGACCGGCACCGTCAGCGGTCGCTGTCCGGGCCCCGACAACACGATGCCGCCGCCGGGCAGGAGCCCGGCGGCGGCCAGTGCGAGACGCGGATACTCGCGTTGCGTGACGACCTTTCCCCCGTCGTCGATCAGTGCCCAGCGCCGGTCACCGGCCAGCCCCCAGGGCTCCACGGATGCCGTGCGGAGCGCGACGGCCCGGAACGCCTTGACCGGATGGACGTGGATCGACTGCAGGTGCGCGTGTCCCATGCCGCCATCGTGCCAGCCGACACCGGCGGCGGGGCCGCGGGTCAGTAACCGCCGCGGTACTGCTGCTGGTTGTTGTACGGGTCCTGGTACTGCTGCTGCGGCCGGGGCGCGGCCGGACGCATCGCCTCGTAGCCGTTGCCGCCCATCATCGGGCGCTGCTGCTGCGGAGCCTGCGGGCCGGGGTAGCCGCGCGGGGCGCTCGCCTGCTGGGGGATGTAGGCCGCGGGCGCCTGCTGGAGCGGGGCGGGCTGCTGGGCCTGGGGGTAGCCGTAGGACGGGGCCTGCGGCGAGGGGCCCGCGGGGAGAGCGGGCAGAGCCGACGGGAGGGCGGGGAGGTTGCTGCCCGTGTCGTAGGCGGCGGGAACCCGGATCGGGGCGATCTGCGGCGTACCGCGCTCGGCGACGAGCGAGTCGTAGATCGGGGTGTCCGGGAAGGAGGCGGAGTAGTAGCCGCCACCATACGTGGAGCGGGGGGAGGTCATGGCACATAAGTTAAGCCCACGATGTGCTGGTTGGGGAGACCGATAAGAGGGTTGTTTTCCGTGTCGGCGGTGCCTCGGTATCCCCAATCCGAGCGAACTCGGCAAAAATGGACGCCGATCGGCATTTGAATCGTGTAAAGGCTGAGTTCCCCACCGGTAACGGGCCGTTGACCGGCGATCTTCGCCGTGCCGGTCGGATTGCCCTCCTGCGCGCCGGGTGGATCTTTCCGGTCGAGCGGGCGCGGTTAACGGCCACCGGGAAAACGGGTACGACGGTGAAGCCGGAGAAGGAAGATCGAGTACCGCCCGGACCGGGTCCGGGGCGAGCGGATGCGATGCGATGGGGGCGGACATGACCATGTCGAAGGGTTCCAACACTCCGGTGCCGACCACGGCCCTGCGGGTCCAACTGGGGTGGCGCGGCGGACCCGGTGTACCCGACGCCGACGCGTCGGCCCTGCTGCTCGCGGCCGGAAAGGTCCGCTCCGACGCGGACTTCGTCTTCTACAACCAGCCCGCGCACACCTCGGGCGCCGTACGCCACGAGGGCAAACAGCGCACGGCGGACGGCATCACGGACACGCTCTCGGTCGATCTCGCGCGCGTCGAGAGCGGCATCGACCGGATCGTCCTGGCCGCCTCCGCCGACGGCGGTCCGTTCGGCCGGGTCCCCGGCCTGTACATCCAGGTGACCGACGGCTCCGGCACGGTCGTCGCCCGCTTCGACAGCACCGGCGCGACCGTGGAGACGGCGTTCGTGCTCGGCGAGTTCTACCGCCGCCAGGGTGCCTGGAAGTTCCGCGCCGTCGGCCAGGGCTACGACAGCGGACTCGAAGGTCTTGCGACGGACTTCGGCATCACCGTGGACGAACCCCGGCACGGCGCGGTCCCGCGCCCGCCCCAGACACCCCCGGCCGCGCCCCCCACCACCCCGCCCCCGGCACCGCTGTGGCCCCAGCCCGCCCCCGACGTGCCGACGCCGCCCGCGACACTCCCCGCCTTCCCCGCCGCACCGTCCTCCCCGCCGCCCCCGGCCGCGCCGCCCGTCCCGGTCCGCCTCTCCAAGGTCACGCTCACCAAGGCAGCTCCCGCCGTCTCCCTCGCCAAACAGGGCGGCACCTCCGGCGCCCTCCGCGTCAACCTCAACTGGGAGGTGCGCAAACAGCTCCAGGGCTGGGGCGGCCGATGGGGCGGCGGCCAGGGCGACGTGGACCTCGACCTGTGCGCCCTCTACGAACTCACCGACGGCCGCAAGGGCGTCGTCCAGGCACTCGGCAACGCCTTCGGCTCCGTGGACCGGGCCCCGTACATCCACCTCGACGGCGACGACCGCACCGGCGCCGTGTCGAACGGCGAGAACCTCACCGTCAACCTCGACCGCACACACGAGTTCCGGCGCATCCTCGTCTTCGTCACCGTCTACGCGGGCGCCACGTCCTTCGCCGACCTGCACGCCACCGTCACCCTGCGCCCGGAGCACGGCGCGCCCATCGAGTTCTCCCTCGACGAATGCACGGTGCCCTCCACCGTGTGCGCCCTCGCCCTCATCACCAACACCGGCGGCGACCTCCTCGTCCAGCGCGAGGCGCGGTATCTGGTGCCCGAGCGCGGTGTCAGCCCGCAGCGCACCGTGGACCGCGCCTACGGCTGGGGCATGAACTGGACACCGGGGCGCAAATGACCGCAGTGGAGCGGTGGACGACCGCAGGGGGCGCGGACGGGCGTAGTGGCGGGCGGGTTCGGTGACTGCCGTTCAGAGGCCGGTCCGGCTCTCGTCCGCCACGGCACCCGGACGGGCGTAGGTACGGCCCTTCCAGGCCGCGCCACGCCCCCGGTAGTGCTGCACCGCGGAGTCCACCGTCATCAGCAGATAGAGGAACGCCGTGAACGGCAGCAGCGGGGCGAGCCACAACGGCAGACCGTAGTAACGGAGCATCGGCAGATACGTCCCCGCCATCACCGCCCACGCCACCGCGCCGAACACCACCGCCGCCGTACTCCCGAGGACTCCGCCCGCCACCACCGCGCCCGGCGGCACCAGATAGACCACGCACAGCCCCGCGACCGTACCGAGCAACAGCAGCGGGCTGTGCCGCAGCTGCGCGTACGCACTGCGGGACACCATCCGCCACAGGTCGTGCAGCCGCGGATACGGCCGCACACTGTCCACGCCCTCCGCCAGCCCCAGCCAGATCCGCCCGCCACCGCCCCGCACCGCCCGCGCGAGCGCCACGTCGTCGATCACCGCGTGCCGGATCGCGTCCGGGACCCGCGCCCGCGCGGCGGCGTCCGCCCGCAGCAGCACACAGCCGCCCGCTGCGGCGGCGGTCCGCGCACCAGGGCGGCCGATCCGGCGGAACGGGTACAACTGCGCGAAGAAATAGACGAACGCCGGAACCACCAGCCGTTCCCACGGGCTCGCCACCCGCAGCCGCGCCATCAGCGACACCATGTCGAACCCACCGGACCGCGCGGCCGACACCAGCTCGCGCAGACTGTCCGGCGCGTGCGCGATGTCCGCGTCCGTCAGCAGCAGATACTCCGGGTCCCGCGCGCGGGCCAGCCCGATCCCGTGCCGCACCGCCCACAGCTTGCCCGTCCACCCGGCCGGGGGCTCACCGGGGGAGTCCACCGTCAGCGGCAGCCCGCCGACCCGCGCGGACAGTTCCCGCGCCAGCTCCCCGGTGCCGTCCGCGCTGCCGTCGTCGATCAGGAAGACCTCCGCCTGGCCCGGATAGTCCTGCGCGAGCAGCGACGGCAGGCTGTCCGGCAGTACGGCGGCCTCGTCGCGCGCCGGTACGACCACGCACACCGACGGCCAGTCGTGCGGCTCCCGGCGCGGCGGCAGCCGTACGTCGGTGCGCCAGAAGAAGCCCTGGCACAGCAGCAGCCAGCACCAGGCGGCGAGGGATACGACGGCCAACCACACGATCGCGCTCACAGCCGCAGTCTGCCCCACCGCAGGGGCCGCACGGAGGCCATCGTCTATCGTGGCCGGGTGAAGATCGCGCTCATGGACTCCGGAATCGGCCTGCTGGCGGCCACCGCAGTGGTACGGCGTCTCAGGCCCGACGCGGATCTGGTGCTCTCCCTCGACCCCGACGGCATGCCCTGGGGTCCGCGCACCCCCGACGATCTCACCCGCCGCGCCCTGGCCGTCGCCGAGGCCGCCGCCGCCCGCCGCCCCGACGCCCTGATCGTCGGCTGCAACACGGCCACCGTGCACGCCCTGCCCGCCCTGCGCGCCCGCCTGGAACCCGGCGTCCCGGTCATCGGCACCGTCCCCGCGATCAAGCCCGCCGCGGCCGGGGGCGGCCCCGTCGCCATCTGGGCCACGCCCGCCACCACCGGCAGCCCCTACCAGCGCGGACTCATCACCGACTTCGCGGGCGGCGTCACCGTCGCCGAGGTGCCCTGCTGGGGCCTCGCGGAAGCCGTGGAGCACGCCGACGAGGC
Source organism: Streptomyces corallincola (assembly GCF_019104725.1). Taxonomy (GTDB): domain Bacteria; phylum Actinomycetota; class Actinomycetes; order Streptomycetales; family Streptomycetaceae; genus Streptomyces; species Streptomyces corallincola. The sequence continues at coordinate 169,048 of NZ_JAHRXF010000001.1, forward strand.
GGCCATCGACGCGGCGATCACCGCCGCCGCCGCCCTCACCCCGGACGATGTAACGACCGTCGTCCTGGGCTGCACCCATTACGAACTCGTGGCGGAACGTATCCGCGCCGCCGTCCAGCGCCCCGGCGCGGCGCCCCTCGCCCTGCACGGCTCCGCAGGCGCCGTGGCTGCCCAGGCACTCCGCCGACTGGGTGAAGCGGCCCGGCCCGGCGCATCCGCCACCGGCGCCCTCACCGTCCTGCTGAGCGGCCAGGAGGGCACGCTCCCCGCCGCGGCGCTGCATTACGCCGAGGGCCGCCTGCTGCCCGCGCCGGGCCCGTTCGCGGACCGGCACTGAGCCGGGCCGGCCACCGCCCGGCGTCACCCTCAGCGATGGGCTCCCCGCGCAGCGGAATCTGAGTAACCTCGACAGCATGAGGGAGTACCGGCACGGCAAGGACGCCCCGCAGGCCGACATCTGGACCGGCCGGGCCACCAACCGCGCGCAATGGGTCCTGGCACTGGTCGGGGCCGCCTGCCTGGCGCTCGGCATCGAGCTGGCCGTCGATTCCGCCTGGAGCAACGGCATCGCCCCGCTGGTGATGTCCGTCGTCGGCTGCATCGCGGCCGGTCTCCTCGTCATCTTCGGCACCCTCGCGTTCGTCCACGTGGACCTGAGACTCGACCGGGACTGCCTGGAGATCCGCTGCGGCCACATCGGCCTGCCGCGCCGCCGCATCCCCCTCTCCGAAGTGGTCGGCGCCGACTTCTCCCCCCTCGTCACCCCCCGCCACTGGGGCGGCTGGGGCTACCGCTGGCGCCCCGAGATGGGCACCGCCGTCGTCGTACGCCGGGGCGAGGGCGTGGTGCTCAGCCTCTGGGACGGACACACGTTCACGATCACCGTGGACAACGCGGAGTCGGCGGTGCGGATGATCCGGGCCAGGCTGCGGGGGGTCACACCGGGGTCGGCGCGCTGAGGGGCGACGGCTTGGGGGAGCGGTGGGGTGTGGGCAAGGGCTGGTCGCGCGGGCAGGGGGAGCCGCACCGGTAGGAGCGCGGTGCGTGTGTGCGGTGTTCGAGTGGGCGGCGTTCCCGGCCGTAGCTGCTCCGTTCCCGCCCGCAGGTGTTCGGCGTCAGCCTCGGCTGCTGCCGTTGCCTCCGCGGCTGTCTGATGTCGGCCTCAGCCACTGTCGTCGTGTCCGCAGCTGTTCCGTGTCGGCCGTAGCTGCTGCGATGTTCGTCGCGGCTGCTTCCTTCATGGCCTCAACGGGCGGGCCGTGGCCCAGCCCACCAGCAGACCGGCGCCCGCCGTCACCACGGTGAAGCTCAGCGCGTTGCCCAGAGCGGCGATCGCCGCGAGTGCCGTCAGCGTCGCGCCCGCAGTGAGGGCGACCGGAGTGGACCGCTGCGAACGCCACAGCGCGTGCAGCGCCCAGCCGAACGCTGCCGCCAGCAGCAGTACCCCCGTCACTCCCTGCTCCGCCACCTGCTGGAGTGGCGCGGAGTGCGGGCGGGCGTCGGCCCGCGCGCCGAGACCGCTCAGCTCGCCGAGGCGGCCGGGGCCGACACCGAGGGCCCAGTGCTCGCGGGCCAGCCGGAGCGCGTCCCGCCACTCCTCGGCACGCTGCGCGGTGACCCGGCTCCGCACGGCGTCCGCGAGACCGCCCGGCAGGGCTCCGGCCGCGACCGCCCACACCCCCGCGGCCGTCACGGCCACCGCGACGGCCAGCCCCACGACGCCGACGCCCCGCTGCGGCATCGAACCGGCGGCCAGCGAGCACAGCAGGACGACGGCACCGGCCGCGCAGCCCGCCACCGAACCCGCCGACGCGGCCGTCAGGACCACCCCCAGCGCGGCCAGCCGCAGCCCGGCCCGCACCGCCGCGACGGGCGCCGACCAGGCAGCGCAGCACAGCGCCCCGGTGGCCAGGGCGAACAGAGCGGCGGTCGCCCCGGTGTGCCCGAGCGGAATGGCCGTACCGGGACCGAACGGGAAATCGGGCAGCAGCACCGCCGGTACGAGCGCGGCGGCGGCCCCCACGACCGGCGCGGCCACCGGCATCAGCGCCCCCGATATCCGCCCCACCGCGCAGCCCGCCGTCACCGCGAGCACCGCGAGCAGCACCCCCTCGGGCCGCCCGCCGCCCGCCGCGGCCGTGATCAGCGACCAAGCGGCACAGGCGCCGAGCAGCACCATCCCCGCGCCGTCCGAAACGTTTCGCTCCACGTCGTGGTTCTGCGCGCCGTTCGTACCGGCAGCAGCCCTCGACTCGGTCCCCGTTGACCCCACCCGTTGCCCCTCGCACCCGGTCCCCCGACCTGTGGCAGCCCCGGCCACGCGGGGCCGTCTACGGCCGTACCGCCGGGACTGGGGTCACCGTAACGGCTGATGACCGACTTGTGTACGAGTTGTGCGGGAAGCGGGGGGCCGGGCGTACACGTGAGCGAGGACCGCGCTCGGTGCGACCGGGACGGCGGGGCGGGTGCCGGGAGCCCGCGAGGACCGGGGAGACACTCTCCGTGCGGGCCATCGGCGCCGGTCACCCGCGTGGGCCGTCCGCCCGGTGGCACAGCGGGCCGCCGTACACTCACCGGCGTGACCGTCACCGCAAACTCCGTGGACCGCTCCGGCCGGCTCCAGCCCTCCGCGTCCTCGTCGCGGGGCCGCCGCCTGCTGCGTCTGGTCCCGGCAGTCCCCGCCGCCCTGTGCGGGGTGCTGCTCTACGCCAGCTTCCCGCCCCGGCCGTTGTGGTGGCTCGCGCTGCCCGCCTTCGCCGGATTCGGGTGGGTGCTGCGCGGACGGAGCTGGAAGGCGGCGCTCGGGCTCGGTTACCTGTTCGGGCTCGGCTTCCTGCTGCCGCTGCTGGTGTGGACGGGCGTGGAGGTCGGACCGGGTCCCTGGCTCGCCCTGGTGGCCGTCGAGGCGGTCTTCGTTGCCCTGGTCGGCGTGGGGGTCGCAGCCGTCTCCCGGCTGCCCGTGTGGCCGCTGTGGGCCGCCGCCCTGTGGGTCGCGGGTGAGGCGGTGCGCGCCCGCGTGCCGTTCAGCGGGTTCCCGTGGGGCAAGGTCGCCTTCGGCCAGGCGGGCGGGGTCTTCCTGCCGCTCGCGGCCGTGGGCGGCACTCCGGTGCTCGGCTTCGGGGTGGTGCTGTGCGGGTTCGGGCTCTACGAGGCCGTACGGCTGGTGCTGGAACGGCGCCGGGGCGGCGAGCTGCGGCGCGGAGCCGCCGTGGCCGCGCTGCTGAGCGTGGCCGTACCCCTGGTGGGGGCGGTCGCCGCCCGCGCGCTGGTCAGCGACAAGGCCGAGGCGGGGACGGCCACCGTCGCCGTCATCCAGGGCAACGTGCCGCGCGCGGGCCTGGAGTTCAACGCCCAGCGGCAGGCCGTGCTCGACTACCACGTGCGCGAAACCCTGAAGCTGGCCGCCGACGTCAAGGCGGGCAAGGTCGCCAGGCCGGACTTCGTGCTGTGGCCCGAGAACTCCTCCGACGTGGACCCCTTCGAGGACCCCGGCGCGGCCACCGTCATCGACCGGGCGGCCACCGCTGTCGGCGTGCCCATCTCGGTCGGCGGTGTCGTGGAGCGCGACGGCAAGCTGTACAACGAGCAGATCCTGTGGGACCCGAGGAAGGGGCCGACGCAGACCTACGACAAGCGGCAGATCCAGCCGTTCGGCGAGTACCTGCCGCTGCGCTCCCTGATCGGCGCGATCAACAAGAACTGGACCGGCATGATCCGGCAGGACTTCAGCCGGGGCACCGAACCGGGTGTTTTCGACATGGACGGCACCCGCGTCGGCCTCGCCACCTGCTACGAAGCCGCCTTCGACTGGGCCGTGCGCGACACCGTCACCCACGGCGCCGAGATGATCTCCGTACCGAGCAACAACGCGACCTTCGACCGCAGCGAGATGACCTACCAGCAGCTCGCCATGTCCCGCATCCGTGCCGTCGAGCACAGCCGTGCGGTCACCGTGCCGGTCACCAGTGGGGTCAGTGCGATCATCATGCCGGACGGCACGGTCACCCAGAAGACGGGCATGTTCGTCCCCGCCTATCTGGTGCAGCGCATTCCGCTCCGCACGTCCGAGACGCCCGCGACACGGATGGGGATTCTGCCGGAGATGCTGCTCGTCGCCGTGGCGGCGGGCGGGCTCGGCTGGGCTGTCGCCGCCGGGGTACGGGGGCGGCGCCGGGCCGGTGCGGACGAGGTGTCCGGGGACTGAGATCTGGCGGGGGTGCCGGGGTGCGGGGGTGCGCGGCACCGGGATGGGCACGGGCGTTCGGTAACGGGCTTGGGCCGTCCGGCGTACGCGCTCTGAACAGGCACGGGGCTCCGGGCCGCGGCCGTTAGGGTCGAGGGCATGGCTATTCCCGAATACATCAGCGCCCTCCGCGCGTCCGCCGGTCGTCAACTGCTGTGGCTGCCCGGTGTGACCGCCATCGTCTTCGACGACCGGGGACGGGTCCTGCTGAACCGGCGTACCGACACCCGCGAGTGGGCGGTGCTCGGCGGCATCCCCGACCCCGGTGAGCAGCCCGCGGCCTGCGCCGTGCGCGAGGTGTACGAGGAGACCGGCGTCCACTGCGTCCCGGAGCGGGTGGTGCTGGTGCAGGGGCTGGAGCCGGTCACCTACGAGAACGGCGACATCTGCCAGTACATGGACATCACCATGCGCTGCCGTGCAGTGGGCGGGGAGGCCCGCGTCAACGACGACGAGTCGCTGGAGGTGGCCTGGTTCGCGGTGGACGCCCTGCCCGACCTCAACGAGTTCGGGCGGTTCCGGATCAAGCAGGCCCTGGCCGACGCACCCACATGGTTCGACCCCATGAGTTCCGACTGAAGTATGGATGGCGGCCACATGTGGTGACGCATGGGTTCCGCTTAGGGTCGGAATATGACCTCGTCCAGCCCGCCGCCGTCCCTGTCTCCCAGCGCCGTGTCGCATCCGCTCGATCTCGGCGGCCGTGTCGCTCTCGTCACCGGTGCCGCCAGCGGTATCGGCCGCGCCTGTGCCCTGCGGCTCGCCGCCGCCGGGGCCGAGGTACGGGCTGTGGACCGGGACGCGGCGGGCCTCGGTGAACTCGTGGAGCGGGCCGACCGGACCGGGGACCTGGCGGGGCGGATCGTCCCGCGCGTACTGGACCTCACCGACCTCGACGCCGCCGAGGCAGCCGCCGCCGGGACCGATGTCCTTGTGAACAACGCCGGACTGCAACTCGTACGGCCGCTGGAGGAGTTCCCGCCCGACGTCTTCCACACCGTGCTGACGGTGATGCTGGAGGCGCCGTTCCGCCTGATCAGGGGCGCACTGCCGCACATGTACGAGCAGGGGTGGGGCCGGATCGTCAATGTGTCCTCCGTCCACGGTCTGCGCGCCTCGGCCTTCAAGTCCGCGTATGTGGCCGCGAAACATGGCCTCGAAGGTCTGTCGAAGACGGCCGCGCTGGAGGGCGCACCCCACGGTGTGACCTCGAACTGTGTGAACCCCGCCTATGTGCGCACCCCTCTGGTCGAGAAGCAGATCGCTGACCAGGCCGCCGCGCACGGCATCCCGGAGGACCGTGTGGTCTCCGAGGTCTTCCTCAAGGACAGCGCCGTGCGGCGGCTCATCGAGCCGGAGGAGGTCGCGGAGGCGGTCGCCTATCTGTGCGCTCCGCAGGCGTCGTTCGTCACCGGCACCTCGTTGGTGCTGGACGGCGGCTGGACCGCGCACTGAGACCGCGTGCCGAGTGGGGGAGGAGAGGCCGGGTGCGCCGGTGGGAGACGTACGGGCGGGTCGTGACGGCCCACGCCGGGGCGGGTGTCGAAGGGCGGTCGGTGGTGGTCGGCGGTGATTGACGGGCGGTGGAACAGGGCGCCCGAACCGGGTTGCGGGGGAGTTATCCACAGGTCTGACGGGCCGGTCGCCGGATACGCGATCCTGTGGTCATGTCCCTCGACCGCGAAGCTGTGAGCAGCCCCTCCGACGGCTCGTTGAACGGCCTTTCCGGCCCGCACCGGGTGCCCGTCGTGTCCGCCGAGTCCGCCGTACCGGCGGTGCGCGCCGTGCCCGAGCAGGTGCGGCCCGCCGACAGCGGCATAGACGCGCTCCGCGACGGCGAGGGCGCCACCGATGCCGGTGACAGCGGCGTGGAGGCACCGTACCTTCGGCTGCTGGCCCGCAGAGCCTCGGCCGAGGCGTACGACCAGCCGGTGCTGCTGGCCCGCGCCGAGGGGGCACCGGCCGAACGGATCGACGCGCTGGAAAGGGCCAAGCCGCTCGCGCTGCGGGTGCGTGCGGAACTGGAGGGGAGGCGGCGCCGCGAGGCGGAGCTGTCCGCCCTGTTCGAGACCGCCCACGATCTGGCGGGCCTGCGCGACGTGGACGCGGTCCTCCAGGCGATCGTCCAGCGCGCCCGCTCCCTGCTCGGCACGGACGTCGCCTATCTCAGCCTCAACGACCCGGTGCGGGGCGACACCCACATGCGGGTGACCGAGGGCTCGGTCTCCGCCCGCTTCCAGCAGCTCCGCCTCGGTATGGGCGAGGGCCTCGGCGGACTCGTCGCGCAGACCGCCCGCCCCTATGTCACCGACGACTACTTCAAGGACGCCCGCTTCCAGCACACCCTGCCCATCGACGGCGGCGTGCGCGACGAGGGCCTGGTCGCCATCCTGGGCGTACCGCTGATGCTCGGCCCGCACGTCATCGGCGTCCTGTACGCCGCCGACCGGCGCTCCCGCGTCTTCGAGCGCGAACAGATCGCCCTGCTCGGCTCCTTCGCCGCGCTCGCCGCGTCCGCCATCGACACCGCCAACCTGCTGACCGAGACCCGCTCCGCACTCGGCCGCCTGGAACGGGCCAACGAGATCATCCGGGACCGCAGCGGCGTCATCGAACGCGCCTCGGACGTGCACGACCGCCTCGCGGAACTCGTCCTGCGCGGCGGCGGCGTCCACGACGTGGCCGCCGCGGTGTCCGAAGTCCTGGACGGCACGGTCGAGTTCAAGGAGGCGGACCGGGCATCCGCCGCGCCCCTCGAACGCTCCCGCGCCGACGGCCACGCCGTACGGCACGGCAGCGACTGGATCGCCGCCGTCACCGCGGGCGGCGAACTCCTCGGCGCCCTGGAACTACGCGGACAGCCCGCCCTCGACCCGGTGGACCAGCGCACCCTGGAACGCGCGGCGATGGTCACCTCGCTGCTCCTTCTAGCCCGCCGTTCCGCCGCCGAGGCGGAGCAGCGCGTGCGCGGTGAACTCCTGGACGACCTCCTCGACGCCCGCGACCGCGACCCCCGCCTCCTGCGGCACCGGGCCGTCCGGCTGCACGCCGACCCGGACGCCACTTACGTACTCCTCGCCGCCCGCCTGGACGGCCCGGCGGCCGACGCCGAGGAGGAGGCGGCGGCCCGGCGGCGCCTGTGGTCGGCGGCCTCCCACCTCGCCGCCACCCGGCACGGCCTCGCGGCGGCGCGGGACGGCGGTACGGTCCTGCTGCTGCCCCTGGCCGACGGCGACACCGCGACCGGCCTGGCCGGCAGAACGGCGCGCCATCTCGGCACCGCCGTCCACCAGCCGGTCACCGTGGGCGCCTCGGCCCCCGTCACCGCGCTCGTCTCCGCCCCCGACACGGTCGCCGCCGCCTACGCGGAGAGCCGCCGCTGCCTGGACGCGCTCCTCCTGCTGGGCCGGGCCGGGGACGGCGCGGCGGCCGAGGACTTCGGCTTCCTCGGCCTCCTCCTCGCCGGTGAACGCGACATCGGGGCCTTCGTGGACCGCACCATCGGTCCCGTCGTCGCCTACGACGAACGCCGGGGCACCGAACTCCTCAGCACCCTGGACGCCTACTTCGCCTGCGGCGCCAGCCCCGTCCGTACGAGGGAGGCGCTGCACGTCCACGTCAACACGGTCGCCCAGCGCCTCGAACGCGTTGGCCGCCTGCTCGGCGAGGACTGGCAGACCCCGGCCCGCACCCTGGAGATCCAACTGGCCCTGAGACTGCACCGGTTGGCGGCGCCGGGCCAGCGATGATGCGATGACGCGATGGCCGCGTCCGCCGGGCCGTGAGGAGCACGGCCCGGCGGCCCGCGTAGGGCGCACCTGTGTGGCCGGTGCCGGGAAGCGGCACCGGCCACCTCGCCGGACGGCCGTCCCTCGTCGCGGCGGACTCGATCAGGCGCTCGGGGCACCGGCCGTGCTGCTCGCCGGTTTCCGGTCGGTGTCGCCCGGCTCCACCTGGCTGAGGTCGCGGTGGCGGGTCTCCTTGGCGACGCCGACCGCGATCAGGGTGAGGACGACCGCGCCGATGACGTAGAGGGCGATGGGGGTCGCGCTCCCGTAGTCGGCGAGGAGCGCGGTGGCGATGAGCGGAGCGGGGGCGCCCGCCGCGACCGAGGAGAACTGGGCACCGATCGAAGCGCCCGAGTACCGCATCCGGGTGGCGAACATCTCCGCGAAGAACGCCGCCTGCGGTGCGTACATGGCGCCGTGCAGCACGAGTCCCACGGTCACCGCGAGCACCAGATAACCGAAGGAACCGGTGTCGATGAGCGAGAAGAACGGGAAGATCCACAAGCCGATGCCGACGGCACCGAACAGGTAGACCGGCCGCCGCCCGATCCGGTCCGAGAGAGCGCCCCAGGCGGGGATCACCGCGAAGTGCACGGCCGAGGCGATGAGGACGGAGTTCAGCGCGCTCTGCTTGGAGACACCGGCCGAGGTGGTGGCGTAGACGAGGATGAAGGCCGTGATGACGTAGTAGCTGATGTTCTCCGCCATCCGGGCGCCCATCGCCACGAGCACGTCCCGCCAGTGGTCACGGAGTACGGCGACGAGCGGCGGCTTCTCCGGTTCCGCCGCGCGCCGGGACTCGGCGCGGGCCAACGCCTCCTTGAACACCGGGGATTCGTCCACGGAGAGCCGTATCCACAGGCCGACCATCACCAGCAGGCCGGACAGCAGGAAGGGGATGCGCCAGCCCCAGGTGCCGAAGGCGCTGTCGGAGAGGACGGCGGTCAGCAGCGAGAGCACACCGGTGGCCAGGAGTTGCCCGGCCGGGGCGCCGGTCTGCGGCCAGGACGCCCAGAAGCCCCGGCGTCGCGCGTCACCGTGCTCGGAGACGAGCAGCACCGCACCGCCCCACTCGCCACCGAGCGCGAAGCCCTGTACCAGCCGAAGAATGGTCAGCAGCACGGGCGCGGCGGTGCCGACGGTGGCGTGAGTGGGCAGCAGCCCGATGGCGAAGGTCGCGCCGCCCATCAGCAGCAGGCTCAGCACCAGCAGCTTCTTGCGCCCCAGCCGGTCGCCGTAGTGCCCGAACACCAGCGCGCCGAGCGGGCGGGCCGCGAATCCCACGGCATACGTGAGGAACGACAGCAGCGTCCCGACCAGTGGATCGGAGTCCGGGAAGAACAGCTTGTTGAACACCAGCGCGGCCGCGGAACCGTACAGGAAGAAGTCGTACCACTCGATGGTGGTCCCGATGAGGCTGGCGGCGACGATGCGGGGGAGGTTGTTCCGGGGTGGGGGAGCGGTGGTCGGGGATGCCATGTGCGCCACTTCCTCGTGTGCGGTGGGGACGGTGTGTCGGGACACCGTAGGAACACGCAGGTCAGAGGCGTATGTGGTGGGACACCATAGTTCTGGCTCTGGAAGTGCGTGCGGCCACCATGTGGGGCGGGCACAGACGAAGGTCGGACGGTGGCGCCAACAGCCCTTCGCGGGCCCGTGAACCGACCGTCACCGCACCCCGGCATCCTGGCTGTTCGCGGCCAACGGGGTGCGCCGCCGCCGTGTGGCGTGGCTGGTTGATCCGGTGTGCGGGTTCGCGTTCACTCCGGTCATGTGGTGACAAACAGTGAGACGCGTGCGCCCGTGTCGTTGGCCGAGGCGATGGACCGGTCGGCCATCTCGCCGCTGCACCGGCGCTTCTGGCTGGTGGCGGCGCTCGGGGTACTGCTGGACGGGTTCGACTTCTTCATCATCGGTGTGGCCAACCCGCTCATCGCCAAGGACTTCGGCGGCAGTCCGGCGGAACGGGGGCTGTTGTCGGCGGCGGCCATCGTGGGCGCCGTCTTCGGCGCCGCGCTGCTGGGACCGCTGGGCGACCGCGTCGGCCGTAGCCGGATCTTCAAGGTCGATCTCTGGCTGTTCGTGGTGTTCTCGCTGGCCTGCGCGTTCGCCTGGGACCTGTGGTCGCTGATCGCGTTCCGCTTCCTGCTCGGCATCGCGGTCGGTCTGGACTACCCCATCGCCGCCAGCTACCTCGCGGAGATCCTGCCGTCCCGCAATCGGGGCCGCTGGCTCGTCGGTGCGTTCAGCCTCCAGGCGGTCGGCATCATGATCGGCGCCGTCATCGGGGTCGTGATTCTCACGGTGTGGCCCGACTTCAGGTCCTGGCGGATCATGCTCGGTTTCGGACTGATCCCCGCACTGATCATCATCTGGCTGCGCCGCAACGTCCCCGAGAGCCCGCGCTGGCTCGCCCGGCACCACCGGGACGCCGAGGCCGTCGGCATCGCGGAGGTGATGACCCACACGCCGTGCCGGGTCACCGACCAGGACCGCGCCCACATCCTGATCCCGAACGAGGGCTGGAGGACGTTCGTCCAACCGTGGCTGTTCAAGCCGCCGTTGCTGCGGCGCACCCTGTTCACGGCCGTCCCCTGGTTCCTGATGGACATCGCCACCTACGGCGTCGGCATCTTCACCCCGACCCTGCTCGCCGGTCTCGCGCTCGCCGGTCCCGACGCCACGTTCCTCGCCGACGACATCGCCTCCACCGAGGGCACCGCGTTCCTCGACCTCTTCCTCGTCGTCGGTTTCCTGCTGGCGATCCTCTTCGTGGAGCGGGTCGGCCGGGTCCGGCTGCAACTCCTCGGCTTCGCCGTGATGACCGTCGCACTCTGCCTGCTGGCCGTCGCGGACCAGCTGCCCGGCGGGGGCAACGGCCATCTGCCGCTGGTCCTCATCGGGTTCGGACTGTTCAACACGTTCATGAACATGGGGCCGAACGCCACGACGTTCGCGCTGCCCGCCGAGGTCTTCCCGTCCGAGGTGCGCGCCTCGGGACACGGCTTCGCGGCCGGACTCGGCAAGCTCGGCGCCGCCCTCGGCACCTTCCTCTTCCCCATCGTCCTGGACTCCACCGGCCCGGCCCCACTGCTCTACGGCGTCGCCGTCACCAGCGCCCTCGCCTTCCTGGTGACCTGGCTGTTCCGGATCGAGACGCGGGGGCGGTCGCTTGAGGAACTTTCCGGGGCGGAGGCGGCGAGTCTGTCGGCGCGGATCACGCCGCCGTAGGTGCTGGGCGGAGTGCGTGTGGCTGGGGTGCGTTGCGCTGGGGGACGGTGTGGTGCGGTGCGCCGGGGTGGGGTGCGGTGGTTGGAATGCTGGGGATGGGGCCGTGGCGGATGGGACCGTGGCGGATGTGCGCTGGTGATGCGATCGGCGGCTGGTTGTGTGGTGGGCCCACATGTGGCCGGTGCCCATGTTCGCCCCACTTGGAGTGGGGGCGGGGTGGGGGCCTGGGCCGACCGCCGTCCGAGGGGGCGGACGGCGCCCGTGCCATGATGACTACTCGCCAGTAGCCATCAGTCGTGCCTTGGGAGGCCCTCCTCGTGACGCGTGTTCTCTCCGTGACCCGCACCATCATCGTGGATGTTCCGCCGGACGCCGTCTACCGGGCGGTCAGCCGACCCGAGGACATGGGGCGGTGGAGTCCGGAGAACCTCGGCACGGCGGGTGAGGCGCCCGCCGGGGAGATCGAGCGGGGCACGACGTTCTGGGGCCGGAACAAGCGGGGCGCGTTCCGCTGGGTGACGCGATGCACCGTGACCGCCGCCGAGCCGGGCAGTCGGTTCGCCTTCCGCGTGCATGCCATCGGGGTCAAGCGGCCGACGCTGCGCGGGCCGATCGCCACCTGGGAGTACCGTCTCGCACCGGAGGGGACCGGCACGCGGATCTCCGAGACCTGGACCGACGACCGGCGTGCCTGGCCGGACTTCGTCGCCAACGCCTTCGACCGGTTCGCCACCGGCGGCAGGACGTTCGCGCAGTTCCAGGTCCGCAACATCGACGCGACGCTGCGGAACCTCAAGCGGGAACTGGAGGCGGACGCCGCCTGACGCGGGCGGGCGTCCGCGTCCGCCGGGACCTCACGCTTCCCGCGTTTCCTCGCCCGTGTCACTCTTGTGCAGCTCCGCCGTGAACTGGGCGCCCGCCAGCAGCGAGAGGTTCGACAGCCACAGCCAGATCAGGAAGACGACCACACCGGCCAGCGAGCCGTACAGCCGACTGTAGGTGCCCAGAACCGAGGTGTAGAGCGCGAACCCGGCGGAAGCCGCCAGCCACAGGACGGCCGCCAGCGCTCCCCCCGGCAGGCTGTACCGGCGTCGGCGCGCTGGTGCCGGTCCGGTGTGGAAGACGACCACCACCAGCAGCGCCACCAGGAAGCCGAGCAACGGCCAGCGGGCCACGCTCCAGACCAGCGGCACCGCGCGGTCCAGGTGCATCAGACGGCCCAGGTACTCGGCCACCGGCCCGGTGAGCATCAGCATCAGGGCACTGACGACGAGCAGCGCGAGCAGCAGCAGCGCCGTGAGGACGATCCGGTGCGCGCGCCGGAACGGGGAGCGGCTGTCGGGGATGCGGTGCATGCCGTGCAGCGCCCGCCGGAAGACGGCCAGGTAACTGCACGCCGACCACAGGGCGCTCGCCGCACCGGCCGCCAGCAGGGTCCAGGCGGCGGAGTGCCGACTGAGCATCCGGGCGAGCACGTCGTGCAGTTCCGTCCCGGACTGGCCGGGCGCGTAGTGCGTGACGTGCGCGATGAACCCCTCGGCGGTGCCCGGACTGATCAGCTCGAACGCCAGCACGGTGACCAGCAGCGACGGCAGCACCGTGAGGATGGCGTAATACGTGAGGGCCGCCGCGTAGTCGGTGATGTCGTCGTTCCACATGGTCACCGGGGTACGGCGCAGGGCCGGCCACCATGTGCGCAGCGGGGTGGTGAGGACACCGGCGGTCTCGCGCGGTCGGAGCGGCTTCAGATCAGCGGACATGCGGCATCCGATGGGTGCGGTGGCTGAAACGCACATGTGTGTCCAGCACATAGGGAGCGGCGGATCGTTGGGCCTCGGCGGTGATGGCCGTCAGGGCGTCGAGCACGTGACCGGGCGGGGTGTCCGCGTCCAGCCACACGTGCAGACGCAGCAGCAGACGCCGACGGCGCGGATGGATACGGGCGCGGGTCCGGGCGACACCGTCCACGCCCGCCGCGCGGGAGGCGAGCGCCGCTTCCAGGGCCTGGGTGCGCAAGGCGCTGCCCGGTGCGGCCAACCGCAGCCGGGACCGCGACCGTACGTACACCTGGGCGACGAACCACCGCGCCAGGAGCAGCGAGACCACGGCGCCCACGGCGATGACGACCGGCGTCCACCACTCCCGAGCACGCAGATCGCTCAGCACCTCGCGGTCGAACAGCGGATGGTAGAGGGAGGGGGACGGCCACCACGTGGGGCGGCGGACCGCCAGTCCGGGGGCGGTCGTGAACAGCACTACGCCGCCCACGAGCAGGGCGAATCCGGTGAGGGCGAGCACCGCGCGGTTGACGGCGGTGCGGGGCTGGGTCGTCAACGGACGCCTCCGGCCTGCGGGGTGGGTACGGAGTTCGGCTGAGGTGTGTCCGGAACCTCTGGTACGGCAGGCGCAGGTGTGGGCGGGCGCCATGTGGGCTCGGTGACCACCCGGACCCGGAGCCGGGGTACCCGTCGCAGGCGGCACTCGTCCAGCGTCCGCCGTGCGGCCGTGGTCACCTGCTCGCGGGCCCGGTCCCGGTCACCGAAGGCGAGTCCTGCCCGCACCGCGACACCCCGGCGGCCCGCTCGTACCCGTACGGTCTCCACGCCCTCCACGCCGCCGACCGTATCCCGGACCAGCGCGGCCAGCGTGGAGCGGTCCAGCGCGGCGTTCCAGTCGGACGCGGCCACGGTGAGCTGTCCGCGCCGACCGGGCGTCAACGCCAGTACGACAAGCCAGAGCCCCAGCACGGCCAGCACCGCACCCCCGATGACGACCGCCGGGTCACCGGGCCCCTGCTCGTACAGCCGGGCGAGGCCTCCGGTCCGCCAGTCGGCCACCTGGAGGTGCGCCACATGGACGCGGACCACATCGACCGTCACCGCCGTACAGGCCGTGGCGGCGAGCAGGACGAGGACGGCCACAGGGACCCGCCGCGCCGACCACCAGCGCCGGGCGGGGTGGTGAACGGGGGAGGGAACTGCCTCATCGGCGAGCCCGCCTCCCTCCAACTCGGCTGTCCCAGAGGCCCGTTCCGCTGTCGGAGCCAGACGGGACACGGTCAGCCGAGGCGTTGCGACGTCCAGACCGGTCAGGGCGCTTGTACGCTCCGCCGTGTGAGCCTGGACCCGCCGGGCCGTGTCGGACAGCGGCGCCGGATAGGGCAGCGTGACGCGCAGGGCCACATTCGCCCGCCGCCCGTTGACCGTCGCGGAACCACCGGCCGAGCCGCGTACGAACGGACCGCCGCCCGTTTGCCCCCCGCCGGTGCCGGTGCCGGTGTCGGAGTCGGAGTCGGCGGTGATGCTGGTCGGGGTCGGGGTCGGGGTCGCGGTCAGCGCTTCGTCCGCCGCGCGTTCCGCGATCTTCCGTACCGCCTTCGCGCCCACCGTGGTCCGACCCCGCTGGGCGGGGGCCGTCATCGACGGCCCCGGTCGAACATCTCCCGCAGGTCGTGCGTGTCGCCGCCCCGGTCCAGCCAGGCCCCGACGCCGTACCCGACCGCGCCGAGCACGGCCACCAGCAGGAAGGCGACGAACCCACCGAAGTACCCGGCGAACGCCAGCGCCATGCCCGCGAACATCCCGACCGTCGCTCTGCTCAACATTCCTCACTCCGCCTCTCCGGCCGGGCCCCGTCCTCGGGGCTCTCCGCGCCGTGCCGGTCCGGGTCGCACGATCTCCGCGACCCGTTCCGCCGTAATGATCCCGTCGTGCCGATCCGTCGTACCGATCCGGCTGTGCCGGTCCGGGCCCCGCTCTCGTGGTGCCCGGACCGGCCGCTCCGCATCCGCCTCACGCATCCACGTCCCGCATGCCCGCTTCCGCGGACCTCGTACGACGCGGCTGATCACTCCACGCGGGACTCGGCCGGGTTGCCGCCGTCGGTGTCCTCGTCCGGAAGGTGGACGTCGTTGACGGCGATATTGACCTCCACGACCTCCAGCCCGGTGATGCGCTCCACGGCCGAGATGACGTTCTCGCGCACGTCGGAGGCGACGTCGGTGATGGACACGCCGTACTCCACGACGAGGTCCAGGTCGATAGCGGTCTGCCGCTCGCCGACCTCGACCTTGACGCCCCGGCCGACGTTGGGACGGCCGCCGGGCACCCGGTCGCGGACCGCGCCGAAGGTACGGGACAGGCCGCCGCCCATGTCGTACACGCCGGGGATCTCGCGGGCCGCGATACCCGCGATCTTCACGACGACCACGTCCGCGATGGAGGTCCGGCCGCGAGTGTCGGCCGGCTGGTCGGCGCCGGACTTGCCGAGGGCGACGTCCGTGGTGCCGGTGGGCGCCGAGCCGGCCGAACGGGGGCCGGACACGGCCGGGGACACCGGGGTGGTCTGCTGCGTGGTCATGATGCGCGTCCTCTTCTCTGGGGTCGGCGCCTGCCGACGGTTGCCGCGAACTGCTCTCACAGGGATGGACACCGGCGAGCGGCGGCTGTGACGCGCATGCCCGGAAAAACTTCGATCAGTCGGTGGGTGGCCCCGCTGTGGCAGGGTGACCAGCGCCGCTTGCCCACGTCGAGATGGCGGGTCGGACGGATTTCCCCGTTCGGGCGCGTCACAGAACGGTGGGTGGCGTTGTCCAACCCCGTAGGACGACGAAAGGAGCCGCCCCGTGTCGGGGGAGCGCAGACCGACCGGCCCGCCCGAACCAGGCGGCGGCCCGCCGCACGCCGGAACATGGACCACCGCGCCACAGGTGTCCGGAACCCCGGTGCCGGGGCCACATGGATTCGGAGCACATGTGGCCGGGCCACATGGAGCTGAGCCACATGGATCCGAGGCACCTGTGCCCGGACCACAGGCGTCCGGGTCGGAGCCCGGTGGCCGGCCACATGGAGCCTCACCTCCGCCACGCAGTGCGCCGCCACATGGCACGTCGCCACGCGGTACGGCCCCCCACAGCGCCCCGTCACATGGTGGGCCCCCACATGGTGCCGCCCCCCACACCGGCCAGCCCTCCACCCCGCCCCATCCGTCCGAGCCGACACCCGACGACACCGGTCTCCGCGACGC
This sequence comes from Streptomyces corallincola, assembly GCF_019104725.1. Lineage (GTDB taxonomy): Bacteria > Actinomycetota > Actinomycetes > Streptomycetales > Streptomycetaceae > Streptomyces > Streptomyces corallincola. The sequence continues at coordinate 185,335 of NZ_JAHRXF010000001.1, forward strand.
CGACCTGGACGACACCCTGCTGACCGTCCGCGCGGCCGAGGGCGACGAGGAGGCGTTCGCCGTCCTGGTGCGTCGGCACGCCCCCGCGCTCGTGCGGATGGCGACCCGCCTGGTCGGCAACCGCAGCGAGGCGGAGGACGCCGTCCAGGACGCCTTCATCAGCGCCTGGCGGAAGTTGCCCGAGTTCCGCGGTGGGTCCGCCTTCGGCACCTGGCTGTACCGCATCGTCACCAACCGGTGCCTGAACCTCCTGCGCGCCCGCAAATCCGAGGCGCCCCTCGAAGCGGCCCGATACCTGGCCGCACCCGAACACTCCGTAGGCCCCGAGCGCATCACCGAGTCCCGCGCCGCCATGCGCGACCTGCAACGGGCGCTCGCCGTGCTCTCCGCCGAGCAGCGCGCCTGCTGGGTGCTGCGGGAACTGGACGGCCAGTCCTACGAGTTCATCGCGGACGCCGTCGGCATCACCCAACAGGCCGTACGCGCACGTGTGTTCCGCGCCCGACGCCATCTGACCGCAACCCTGGGAGCCTGGCGATGACGACCCGCATCCACCCGCCCGAATCCCCGCACCCCGACGACGAGCAACTACCGTGCGGGCGGCTGCTGTCAGTGGTGTGGACGGAGTGGGAAGAGGGCACCGCCGACGGCCACACCGCCACCTGCGCCCACTGCCTGCGGGCCACGGCGGAACTGGAGGACCTGGAAGCAGCGGTACGACAGGTCCGCGACGAAACCGACGACCTCGCCGCCTACGACGCCACCCCGCTCACCCGGCGTGTCATGGACGTGGTCGGCCTGGAACTGCGCCCCGGCCGCCCGCTGCCGCTGGGGGAACCGGACGAGGACCTGTGGGTCATGGAGTCGGTGGCCGCCCGCACTCTGCGTGCCGCCGCCGACCAGATGCCCGGTGTCCGCGCGGGCTCCTGCCGCATCAGCCCCGCCGAGCCGACCGGCCCGGACCGTTCCGCACTCCCGCTCGCGGCGCCGCAGGCGGTACCCCGTGTCGTGCGGGACAGCGACCGCATCGCCGTTCAGCTCGACATCCGTGCTCCGCTCACCACTCCCGATCTGCCCGCACTGGCCGACGAGGTCCGGGAACGCGTGCGACTGGCCGCCGACGGCCGACTCGGCCTGAACGTCGTGTCGATCGACATCCGCATCACGGATCTGACCGACCCGCCCGACGACATGGACCCCCAGCACATGGACCCCCAGCACATGGACCCCCAGCACATGGGCGCCCAGCACACGGACCCCCAGCACATGGGTCCCGACCACATGGGTCCCGACCATATGGGCCCGCACCACATCGGCCCTCCCGGCATCGGCGACCACCACATGGGCTCCCAGCACATGGACCCCCACCCCACAGAGCCCCCCAGCGGCCCCGCCCCCACGAACACCCCCCACGGCAGCGGAGAAGGAACAGGTCCATGACCCAGCCCGCCCCCCTCGACCACACCCCTATTCTGGGCGAAGCCATCGCCACCGCCGTACGCGGCGTACCCGGTGTCGCCTTTCTCAGCCCGGGTCTGACCGGGCGGCTGAGGTCGGTGCTGCCCGGTGCCACCCCCGACCGGGCGTCGTCCGCCGGGCTGCGGATCAACCGTCCGACAGATGACGGGCCGTGGCGTATCGACGTACGGATCGTCGCCCGAGCCGACGCCCGTGTGCTCGACGTCGGCCGGGCCACCCGCAGCGCCGTCACGGAGTGCGTAGCGGTCGCCGACCCGGCCAGGAGCGCGGAGGTGAGCGTGACAGTCACCGGGATCGTGTGACCCGCTCGCGCGGCACGCGATACCCAGCCGCCCCGGTGACCCCGTAAGTACCGTGCCCGGCGGCTCAGTTGGCCGCCAGCAGCTCCAGCGTGTCGATCACCCGGTGCGAGAACCCCCACTCGTTGTCGTACCAGGCGACGACCTTGACATGGCGGCCGTCCACACGGGTCAGGGCCGAGTCGAAGACGGCGGAAGCCGGGTTGCCCGTGATGTCGGAGGACACCAGCGGGTCCTCCGAGAACTCCAGGATGCCGACCAGAGGTCCTTCCGCCGCCGTGCGGTAGGCCGCCAGCACCTCGTCGCGGGTCACGTCACGCCCGACCGTCGTGTTCAGCTCCACGAGGGAACCGACCGGTACGGGCACCCGGATCGAGTCGCCGGACAACTTGCCGTCCAGGTTCGGCAGTACGAGGCCGATGGCCTTCGCGGCGCCGGTGGTGGTCGGCACGATGTTGACGGCGGCGGCGCGGGCACGGCGGGGGTCGCGGTGCGGGCCGTCCTGGAGGTTCTGCTCCTGGGTGTAGGCGTGCACGGTGGTCATGAACCCGTGCTCGATCCCGGCCAGGTCGTCCAGCACCGAGGCCAGCGGGGCGAGCGCGTTGGTGGTGCAGGAGGCGTTGGAGACGACGGTGTGGACGCCGGGGTCGTAGGCGTCGGTGTTGACGCCGAACGCGAGGGTGACATCGGCACCGTCCGACGGGGCGCTGACCAGCACCTTCCGTGCCCCTGCCGTCAGATGGGCCCCGGCGGCCCCGGCCGAGGTGAAGCGGCCGGTGGACTCCAGGGCGATGTCCACGCCCAGTTCGGCCCAGGGCAGCCGCGCCGGTTCGCGCTCGGCGAGGACGCGGACACGACGGCCGTCCACGACGAGGGTGTCCCCGTCCACGGTCACGGGGCGGCCGAGTCGGCCCGCCGTCGTGTCGTAGGCGAGCAGCCGCGCGAGCGTCGCGGGCTCGGTCAGGTCGTTGACGGCGACTACCTCCAGGTCGCTGTCCCGCTCCAGCAGCGCGCGGAGCACATTGCGTCCGATGCGGCCGAATCCGTTGATGGCGATGCGCGTCATGGTGATGGCTGTCCTCTCGATCCGTCATCCGGTGCGTGACCAGCGTCGCCGCCGGTACGCATCCCGGACAGCGGCGGGATCGCCAGGCATCGCAAGGATCGTGCCAGCCGTGTGCGGTGTGGTGTGCCGTGTGCCGCATGGCGCGTCTGCGATATGCCTTGTGCCGCGCGCAAACAGCAACCGAGCACTGAGCACCGCGAACCGGGCGCCGAACACCAGGCCGCGCCCAGCACCGGCCACCGAGCACCAGACACCCAGCACCCGCCGCCCCCCGCCCCGCTCCCTACTCCCCCCGCGTGAACGTCCGCCGATACTCACTCGGCGTCGTCCCCAGAATCCGCTGGAAATGCAGCCGCAGGTTGGCCCCCGTGCCGAGCCCGACCTCGGTGGCGATCCGCTCGATACCGTGATCGGAGCGTTCCAGCAGCTCACGAGCCAGGTCGATACGTGCCCGCATGATCCACTGCATCGGCGTGCAGCCGGTGTCCTCGGCGAAGCGGCGCGAGAAGGTGCGCGGGGACACCGCCGCGTGCCGGGCCAGGCTCTCCAGGGTGAGTGGCCGGTCCAGCCGCCGTACCGCCCACTCCCGCGTCGCGGCGAACCGTTCGCCCAGTGGCTCGGGCAGGCTGCGCGGCACGTACTGCGCCTGGCCCCCGCTGCGATAGGGGGCTGCTACCAGGCGCCGGGCGGCATGGTTGGAGGCGGACACCCCGAGGTCGCCGCGCAGGATGTGCAGGCACAGGTCGATGCCGGAGGCGGCGCCTGCCGAGGTGAGTACGGTGCCCTCGTCCACGAACAGCACGTTCTCGTCCACCCGTACAGCGGGGTGTTTGGTGGCGAGGGCGCGTGTGTAGTGCCAGTGGGTGGTGGCCCGGCGGCCGTCCAGCAGGCCGGTGGCGGCGAGCGCGAACGCGCCGGTGGAGATCGCGGCGAGCCGCGCACCCCGCTCGTGCGCCCCGGTCAGCGCGTCGAGCACCGGCTTCGCGGGCGCCTCCCGGTCCGGGAAGCGATAGCCCGGTACGAACACGATGTCCGCCCAGACCAGCGCCTCCAGACCGTGCGCCGCGTGGTACGACAACCCGTCGCCGCCGGTCACCAGACCCGGGCGCGCGGCACACACCCGCACCTCGTACGGCATGCTCGCGCGTGTCGTGAACACCTGCGCCGGGATACCCACGTCGAGCGGCTTGGCCCCGTCCAGGACGAGAACGGCGACACGGCGCAGCGGGGTGACGGACACGGGAGGCAGCGTACGTGCCCGCCCCCTCGCGCAGGCGAACGGCGCCCCCGGCGTGGGAGCCGAACTGTCGGCATGGGAGTCGAACTCCCGGATTCGGAGCGGAACCCGCTCCGGCCGGAGCGGGAGCTGAGCAGATGACCGATGCAAGTCGGCCTGCTTCACACCCACTTCAGCCCGACCGGAACGGATGCCCCCGACCGATCAGCCGTTCGGGTTGAACGGAATGCCCGAGGGCATCGAGTGCGCCAGCGCGTACTCGAAGTCGCCGTCCTTGATCTTGATGGTGGCGGAGCCGAAGTTCGCGCTCATCAACTTGTCCCGGAAGCCGTCCGGGTAGCCGTTCCAGCCGACCAGGCGCGGGTAGAACCAGCCGCCGGTGGAGTTCTCCGGGGGGTCGTCGTTGTTGTTGGCGAAGCGGAAGCAGTGCGTCGAGACGCCGTCCTTGTGGTAGACGATCTTGGGGTGCGAGCCCTCGAAGCGGACCGAGGAACGCGCGGCCACCTGGTAGCCGCTGTGCTGCGACACCGAGACGTACTGCACCTCGTTGTCGTGGATCCACACCACGACGTGCTCCCAGTCGTGGGTGTGCCCGATGGCCAGCGGACCCAGCGTCGCCTGGTCCTTCTCGAAGTAGCTGGCGTACATCACGGCGCACCAGTCGTTGTTGCACTTCTCGCGCGAGTAGGTGTTGGCGTTGGCGAGCTGCGCCGGGTCGTGGCAGTGCCCGTTGACGTCGCCGCCGAGCTTCAGGCCGGGGTTGAGGGTGCCGTCCGCGCCGATGGCGGCCGTGGCGTAGCAGCCGTCGCCGTCGTAGTCGTAGGCGGGGGAGAAGGACTGTTCCAGACCGTCCGCGTTCTGCGGGAGCAGTTGCAGCACGGAGGCGTCGGCCTGGGCGGGCAGGCCGACGACGAGTGCCAGCGCGCCGAGGGCCGCGACGAGGGCGGAGCGGCGGATTCGGCGCGGGCGGCGTGTGCGGCCCGGCGTGGGGGCCGGGGTGTCCTGAAGTCCGGTGGGGGAGGGCGAGTTGAGCACGTGTGCTCCAGAGGGCCGCAGGGGTGGGGGGTGCCCGGACCGCACGCGGTGCGCGGCCCCGGCATGCTCTCGGGTGGTGCTGCCTAGCGGGATCTACGCCGTACGATCCGCGAAACTAAAGGTCCGGACCACCCCCGTCAAGAACGCGAACGGGCTGTGAAAAGGCGAGTTGATGAACGCTCGGCTCTCCCGCCGTGCCTCTTCACGGGTCAAGAGGTGAACGCGCCGATCCGGCCCGGCCGGGTGCCGTCTCTCGGAGCCGAAGCGACGGATCGGTCAACGTGGCTCCAGGAAAGCCGAGTTGTTCAACTCACGCTGTTCTGTGTTCAGTTGTTGACCGCAATGCCTTCGGGGAGTACAACCCCGGATAGAGCGCTCTCAAGCACCCGCAGTCCTCACCCCCCGCCCGGCCGCCACGGCTTTGGAGACCCCCCATGCGGACTCACCCCAGCGCAGCCATACCCAGACCACCTGCCTCAACGGCACGTTCCCGTACGGCACTTCTGCTCATCCTCGCTCTGCTCGCCACCTGCTTCGTCGCCATGTCGCAGTCCCCGGCGCGGGCCGCCGACAGTCTGCTGTCGCGTGGACGTCCCGCCACCGCGTCCTCCTCGGAGAACGCGACCTTCGCGGCGGGTGCCGCCGTGGACGGCAACACCGGCACCCGCTGGTCGTCGGCATTCTCCGACCCGCAGTGGCTCCAGGTGGATCTGGGCTCGGTCAGGCAGATCACCAGCGTGACCCTCAACTGGGAGGCCGCGTACGCGCGTTCCTTCCAGATCCAGACGTCCACCGACGGCTCCCGCTGGACCAACGTCTACTCCACCACCAACGGCACCGGCGGCGTCCAGAACCTCAACGTCTCCGGCAGCGGACGCTATGTGCGGATGAATGGCACGGTCCGCGCGACTTCGTACGGCTACTCCCTCTGGGAGTTCGAGGTGTACGGCCCCGGCGGCGGCACCTCCAACCCCGGTGACGACTTCTGGGGCAGCACGAGCGACATCCCGCCCGCGCGCAACGCCGTCGAGGTGAAGATCCTCAACCGCACTAACGGCAAGTACCCGGACAGCCAGGTCTACTGGAGCTTCAACGGCCAGACGCACTCCATCGCGGAGCAGCCGTACCTCGACATGCCGGCCAACTCGGCGGGCCGCATGTACTTCTACCTCGGCTCCCCGAACGGCCAGTACTTCGACTTCATCGAGTTCACCGTCGGCAACAACGTCTTCAACGGGAACACCACCCGCGTGGACGCGTTCGGGCTGAAGCTCGCCATGCGCCTGCACAGCAAGGACGGTTACGACACCGAGGTCGGCGAGAACCGGCAGACCTTCGCCGAGGACCGCGCGACCACCTTCCAGCGGTTCACCGACGCCGTACCCGGCCCGTTCAAGGTGCTGGCCCAGACCCAGGGCCCGTTCCGTATCATCGCGCCCGGCAGCGACCCCAGTTTCCGCGCGGGCGGCGCCAACGCCAACTACTTCACCTCGTACGCCCAGTCGGTCGGCGTCAACGCGGCCACCTCGGACATCTTCGGCTGCGCCGGTTCGCTCGCCGCCAACCCCGACATGTGCGCGGGGCTCAACCGCCATGTGGCGACGCTCCCCGCGTCCCAGCAGTCGGACCCGGCCCAGTACTACAAGGCCGCGCCCGGCAACTACTACGCCAAGTTCTGGCACGACAACGCGATCAACAACCTGGCCTACGGCTTCCCCTACGACGACGTCGCCGGTCAGTCCTCCTTCATCTCCCACGGTGACCCCCAGTGGCTCCTGGTGGCGGTGGGCTGGTGACACCACCCCCTCCTCCGGCCACGCATCCGTCCGTCTGAACCGGGCCGGACCTCGGGAGTGACCGCGCCGCCGGGCCGGGTCCACAGGAAGTGGGCCAGGCCCGGCGGCTCTCGCCTTCCGTACGATGATCGAGTACGGCCGGTCCGGCCGTCGTCGCCGTGGACGCGAGGAGTGGACGATGAAGCCCCGGAACCCTTCGCGGGAAACGGAGTCGGCCGCGGAGCGCATCCCCGAGACCTCGGCCCGCGGCGCAGTCGTCCTGCTCAACGGGACGTCGTCCTCGGGCAAGTCGAGCATCGCGCGGGCGCTGCTCCCGATGCTGCCGGGGAGTTGGTTCCACCTGCCGGTGGACGCCTTCCACCGGATGCGCGGCGGTTCACCCGTCGCGGCGGACGACCTCCCCGCCGAGATCGACCGCACGGTCAAGGGGTTCCACCGAGCCGTCGCCGGGATGGCCGCGGCAGGCAACAACGTCCTCGTGGACCACCCGCTCAGCCGCAGGTGGCGCCTGCTGGATCTGCTCGGCCTGCTCGTGCCCGAGGACACGGTCCTGGTCGCGGTGCGGTGCCCGCTGCCGGAGCTGGAACGCCGCGAACGCGAGCGGGGCGACCGGCAACCCGGTCTGGCCGCGCTCCAGTACACGCAGGTGCACGCCCACGGCGTCCACGACCTCGATGTGGACACCGGTGTGCTCGACGCCGACGAGTGCGCCCGCCGTATCCGCGATCTCCTCGCCGTACGCCCCCGTCCCCGGCCCACGGCCTTCGAACGGCTGCTGGCGAGCGAGGCACGCGTGGGGGCGCCGCACGTAGGGCCGCCGCACATGGACGCGCAACACATGGACGCGCCCCGTTCGTAGGCGCTCCACACATAGGCGTTCCGTACACGGGTGGGGCGGGCACGGGCGGCCCGCACTCGGGTGGCCTGCACGTGGAGGCGGAGGCGTCACACCTGGACGCATCGCACATGTGCGCGCCGCCTATGTGCGCGCCCCACATAGGCGTGTGCCCCACGAAGGCGTGCGCGCCTCATATGGGCAAGTCACATGGGAGCGAGCCACACATGAGCCGGCCCCCCTCAACGCCCCGCCTTCTCCTCGCCCCGACCTCCCGGCGCGACAACAACGCGTGATCTTCTTCGTTGACGGTGTTCCAGCACGCGCCTAGCCTCGGACGCACACGTCCGGACAGGTGGTAGGTCGAGGATGACGCATTCGCAGGACGCAGGGTCCGGCAGATCCGACGCGCGGCCGATGCAGGTCGAGACGCACGGTCTGGACGTGATCGGGGACGCGGAGCGCAAGGGCACTCCACGCACGCTGTTCTGGCCGTGGTTCGGGGCGAACGTCTCCGTTCTCGGGCTCAGCTACGGCGCCTTCGCGCTGGGCTTCGGCGTCTCCTTCTGGCAGGCGCTCACCGCCGGGATCGTCGGCATCATCGCCTCCTTCCTCCTCTGCGGCTTCATCGCCGTCGCCGGAAAACGCGGCTCCGCGCCCACGATGGTGCTCAGCCGCGCCGCCTACGGGGTGCGGGGCAACCGGCTGCCATCAGCCATTTCCTGGGTGCTCACGGTGGGCTGGGAGACCGTCCTCATCTCACTGGCCACCCTCGCCACCGCGACCGTCTTCGACCGGCTCGGCTGGGGCGGCGGCACCGAGACCAAGGTCGTCGGTCTCATGGTCGTGGCGGCGCTGACCGTCGTCGGCGGGGTCATGGGCTTCGACCTGATCATGCGGCTGCAGACCGCCATCACCGTGATCACCGGCGTCCTGACCCTGGTCTACATCGGTCTGGTCGCCGACCACATCCACTGGAGCACGGTCGCCGCCATCCCGGCCGGGTCGCCCGAGGAGTTCATCGGCGCCCTCGTCTTCGTCATCACCGGTTTCGGGCTCGGCTGGGTCAACGCCGCCGCCGACTACTCCCGCTATCTGCCCCGCACCTCCTCCAGCCGGGGTGTCATCGGCTGGACCACGGCGGGCGGCTCGGTCGCCCCGTTGCTCCTGCTGGTGTTCGGCCTTCTGCTGGCGGGTTCGTCCGAGGACCTGAGCAAGGCCATCGCCGCCGACCCCATCGGCGCCCTCACCACCATCCTGCCGACGTGGTTCCTCGTACCGTTCGCCGTCGTCGCCGTCCTCGGACTGGTCGGCGGCGCCATCCTCGACATCTACTCCTCCGGCCTCGCCCTGCTCTCGGCCGGGCTGCGCGTACCGCGCTACCTCGCCGCCCTCCTCGACGGCGTCCTGATGATCGCCGGGTCCGTGTACATCGTGTTCTTCGCCGACAACTTCCTCGGCCAGTTCATGGGCTTCCTCACCACCCTCGGCGTCCCCATCGCCGCCTGGTGCGGCATCATGCTCGCCGACCTCGCGCGCCGCCGCCGCGACTACGACGACGGCGACCTCTTCCGGCCGCACGGCCGCTACGGCGACGTGCAGCCCGCACCGCTGCTGCTCACCCTCGGCGCCACCGCCGTCGGCTGGGGCCTGGTGACCAACACCGCCGCCGACTGGCTGACCTGGCAGGGCTACCTCCTCGGCCCGGTCGGGCTCGGCGGCCGTACCGGCGACTGGGCATACGCGAACCTCGGCGTCCTCGTCGCCCTCGCGCTCGCCTTCCTCGGCACCTGGCTGCTGAACAAGGGCCGCGTCCGCGCACAGGAGAGCCTCGCCCCCAGCCCCGTACCGAACGACGGGGCGTACACCGCGTGACCGCCGGGCCCGCGCCCGGCGACCTGCTCGCCGTGATCGACATGCAGCGCGTGTTCGCGGACCCCGGGAGCCCCTGGCGCACGCCCCGGTACGCCGAGGCCGCCGCCGGGATCGTACGACTGCTGCCCGCCTTCGGAGACCGTGTCGTCTACACCCGCTTCGTCGCCCCGGCGGAACCGGCCGGGGCCTGGCGCGCCTACTACGACGCCTGGCCCTTCGCGCTCCGGCCGCCGGACGCCCCGCTCTGGGACCTGACCGACCAGTTCGCCGATCGCCCCGGACACATGGTGGACGCCACCACCTTCGGGAAGTGGACCCCTCGGCTCGCCACACTCCTCGGCGGCCCGGACGCCCGCCTCGTTCTCACCGGCGTCAGCACCGACTGCTGCGTCCTGTCCACCGCGCTCGCCGCCGCCGACGCGGGAGTTGAGGTCGTCGTGGTCGCGGACGCCTGCGCGGGCGCGGACGATGCGGCGCATGAACGGGCCCTGCGGGTGATGGAGCCGTACGGCCCGCTGATCCGCGTGATCACCGTGGACGAGCTGCTCGCGTAGCGGCTGGGGGCACGCCCTCGACCGATCCGGCGGGCGGGTGCTGTGCCCCGTAGGACTGCCGAGCGGTGCGCCGACCGGTCCGGCGGTCGCTGTCGCGGGCCCTGCGGAAGCTCACGCTCCGGTCTGACGGCCGCTGACGCATGGCCCCCGCTGCACCGGGTACGCGTGCCGAAAGCACGCCCGGGTGTCAGCCCGTGCGTGACCGTAATGCCGCCGCTACCTGGGGATCTGTGATGGAAACTCCCGCACACGACGACCTTCCGACGCCCGCCCAGCAGGCGCTCGACGCGCTGGCCGTGAACGCCGAGGACCAGGGAGCCCTGGACACCCTCGCCCACAGCGATGTGCTCGTGCCCGTCCCGGACGACGCCGTGGACAGCGAGGGCGCGGGGTCCGCGACGATCGCTCTGCCGGTGCTGGAACAGGCCGAGGGCGATTCGGTCGTGCCCGTGTTCACCTCCGAAGGAACGATGGCCGAGCTGCTGCCGTTCGTCTCCCGCTACCGCCTGGTGCCGCTTGGCGCCCTCGCCTCCCAGTGGCCCGCCGACGATCTGTCGCTCGCCATCGACGGCAACTCCGAGCACGGCCTCACCCTGACCTCCCAGGGCGTACGCACCCTGCTCGTCAGGTAATCCGTCCGGCGAGAGGGTGCCCGTCTCGCGCGGGACCGCCGACGGGCCTCAACCGGCCCCGGCGGTCCCGCGCAGCATGCGGGCAAGTACACGCCGTTGGAGCGGCAGCACCTCGGCGTGCAGCTCACGGCCCCGGCGGGTCAGTACGACCGCGACGCCCCGGCGGTCCTCCGTGCAGGCCGACCGCTCCACCAGTCCGTCCCGCTCCAGCCTGCTGATCAGACGGGACAACGCACTCTGGCTGAGATGCACCCGGCCGACCAGGTCCTGCACCCGATATATCCGGCAGGTATCGGCAGAGGTGGCGGTGGGCGGCGGGTCCGAGGCGAGTACGTCCAGCACCTCGAAGTCGCTCGCCCCGAGGCCGTGCGGACGCAGAACGCGGTCCACTTCGCACATTGTCCGCGCGTGCACGGCGAGGATGCCCCGCCAGCGCTCCTCCAGCCGGTCGTCAGCCGGCGTGTCGGCTGCCATACGGGCACGGTAGCACTGGCCCGGTCAGTGGTTGAGCGTGCAACTGGTTTGGTGTTGTGGCTGTTGGGGCTGCTGGGTGAGTGTGTGCGGGGCATGGGCGCTGCGTCTGTGTGTCCCGCGCCTGTGTGGTGCGCCGGGACGTGTGTGCCGAGCACATGTGTGCCCGGCACATGTGCTGTGCTCGTGTGCTGTGTTGTTCGACGGCGGCCGGGTGATACGCCGGTACGAGACGGCCGTACGAGGCGGCCGAGCGAGGGCTACGAGGCTCAGGCCTCTGGGTCCTGGAGCAGGCCGACGAGGTTGCCGTCGGCGTCCTTCACCGAGGCGATGATCCGACCGCCGCCCACGTCCTGGGCGTCCTGAAGCAGCTCCGCACCCGCCTCACGCAGTGCCGCGAGCCGTTCCTTCAGGTTCGTCACATGCCAGTACGGCACTGGGCCGGTCATGCCCTTCGCGTGGCCGTTCGGGTCGAGCCCGATGTCCTGCCCGGCGGCCTTGAAACCGACGTAGTACGGCTCGTCCACGTACGGCTCGACGCCGAGCAGCGCTGTGAACAGGGACTTCGCGCTGTCCTTGTCGTGGACGGGGTAGATGATCGTCTGTACTCCGGCGGTCATGGGACCACTCCTCTCGGGATGTCCGGTCCGGCGGAGGCGGGGTGCTCGGCGCCGGTGCTTCTGCGTTCCACGCTAGGGCGGGGGGCGGGGTGGGCGCTTCTCCGATCCTGACCGGTGTCAGTGTCAGTGTCAGTGTCAGTGCGGGTGCGGGTGCGGGTGCGGGTGCGGGTGCTGGTGCTGGTGCTGGTGTGGCCGTTCGCCTTCCGTCCCCGTACCGCCGCCCGTGTAGCTCCGGCGCCTGTGTCGCTATGGGGGCCGACGCCACTGCGGGCCCGGTGTTGGTGGGGTGCCGACCTATGTGGCCTCGGAGGTGCTTCCGGAGTGCCTGTTGGTCCGTACGACGCGGAATCCCCGGCCCCGTGAGGATTTCGCCGGGGTGTATCCGGCAAGACATCCCGCACCGGCCGGTACCGGTCCGGCGGGGTCCGTGAAGGAGGCACGCATGACCAGGGCGCTTGTTCCGCTCCACAATCTGCGCCTTGGTGGTGTGGGCCCCGAGGATGTGGTCGTGGACGCCGAGGGGCGGGTTCTCGCCGGACTCGCGGACGGCCGTGTCGTGCGTGTCCACAACGTGGAGGACCCCGATCTCGCCCGTGTCGAGGACTTCGCCTCCACCGGGGGCCGTCCCCTCGGCCTCGAACCCCTCCCGGACGGCGATCTGTTGGTGTGCGACGCCGAACGCGGTCTGCTGCGTGTGTCGCCCGGCGGTGCGGTGAAGGTGCTCGCGGACTCGGCGGCGGGGGAGCCGCTGCGGTTCTGCAGCAACGTCGTCTCCCTGCGCGACGGCACCGTCTACTTCACCGTCTCCAGTCGCCGCTACCCCCTGCACTCCTGGCTGGGCGACATCGTGGAGCACATCGGCACCGGACGCCTGCTGCGGCTCGCACCCGGCAGTTCCGTACCCGAAGTCGTGCTGGAGGGGCTTCAGTTCGCCAACGGGCTCGCGGCGAGCGCCGACGAGTCCTTCCTCGTTCTCGCCGAGACCAACGCCTGCCGCCTGCTCAGGTTCCCGCTCACCGGCCCGCGCGCGGGTCACGTCGAACACTTCGCCGACCTGCCCGGCATGCCGGACAACCTGTGGCGGGACGGCGCCGACGGTCCGATCTGGGTTGCGCTCCCGCTGCCGCGCCTACGGGTGCTGGACGGGCTGCACCGGACTCCGTTCGCCGTGCGCCGCGCCGTCGCGGGGGCCGCGCTGCGGGTGCCGTTCCGCCCCAGCGGCTCGGTCGGGGTGGCCGCGGTGGACGACCGAGGTGCCGTCGTGCACCATCTCGCCCGCCACCACTCCGGGTTCCGCATGGTCACCAGTGTGTGCAGGGTCGGGCGGCGACTGGTCCTCGGGAGCGTCTCGGAGCCGGGGCTCGCGGTGTGCGCCCTGCCGCAGAGCGTCGGAGTGCCGGTCGGCGTGATGACCGGCCGTTAAGAACTCGTTGTGAAGGGGCGGCTTCCCGGCCGGTGCGTCCCGGTGGAGGCGGGGCCCCGATACCGGCCGCCCAGCGGTCTCCTGCGGGTGCGCACACTCGTGCTCGTACGGTAAGCGCCGCACGTCACCGCCCGTGGGGTCGCTAGCGTGTCGCCGTACTCGCCGCGGTCCTGCCGTGCTGCTTCATGGTGCCCCGCACCATGTGGTCCTGCGCCATGCCCAGTCCCGGCCGCACAGGGGGGAGCGCCATGTGGGCCACAGAGGGTGGGGCGCTTGGCGTGGGACCGGGCTCCGTGAGTAGTGTCTACAGCACTGTCGTCGCCCGATACTCTCCCCAGAACTGGAATCCATGAGCGCCATCTCCGTCGGTCAAGCCGTCGTCCTCGGAGTCGTCGAGGGGGTGACCGAGTTCCTCCCCGTGTCCTCCACGGGCCATCTGAAGATCGCCGAGGGGCTCATGCACATCCCCGTCGATGACGCGTCCGTCGTCGGTTTCTCGGCCGTCATCCAGGTCGGCGCCATCGCCGCCGTGCTCGTGTACTTCTTCAAGGACATCAAGCGGATCGTCTCCGCCTGGTTCCGAGGTCTCGGCAACCGTGAGGAGCGGTACCACCACGACTACAAGTTCGCCTGGTGGGTCATCGCCTCCACCATCCCGATCGTGATCGTGGGCCTGGCCGCCAAGCCGCTGATCGACGGCCCGCTCGCCTCGCTCTGGGTGGTGGCCGGTTCGCTCATCGTCGGGTCCGGTGTGATGTGGGTCGCGGACCAGATGGGCCGCCACAAGCGCGGTGAGGACGACACCTCGTTCAAGGACGCCATGCTGGTCGGCTGCTCCCAGATCCTCGCCCTGCTCTTCCCCGGGTTCTCGCGTTCCGGTGCCACCATGTCCACCGCGCTCATCCTCGACCTGGACCGCGTCGCCGCCACCCGGCTGTCCTTCTTCCTCGGCATCCCCGCTCTCACCGGCGCCGGTATCTACGAGCTGAAGGACGCCCTCGGCGCGGGTGTGGGCGCTGCCCCGCTCGCGGTCGGCACCCTCGTGTCGTTCATCGTGGCCTACGCCTCCATCGCCTGGCTGCTGAAGTTCGTCGCCAAGCACTCCTTCAACGCCTTCGTGATCTACCGGCTCGTCATCGGCGCCGCCCTCCTGGGGCTCCTCGCCACCGGCACCCTGGCCGGCTGAACCGGACCCGACACGCCCACGGGGCGCGGCACCCACACCGGGACGCCGCGCCCCGTAGTCGTAGCCGCCCCTATGTGTGCTTCGCCCATGTGGGCCTCACCCATGCGGGTCCAGGTGGCGGCCCACCTGTCCACATGTGCGCTCACCGCGCGGCCTTGACACCCGCCTTGACACGGACGCCCCGGCCGCCGCACCATCGCACCCGTGAACCCCGACCTGTCAGACAGCCTGACAGGTGGCTCGGCACCCCGGCGCGTGAGCGCGATGGAGGCCGTTCTCGGCCACCTGCGCGGCGCCATCGAACGCGGCGAGTACGCCGTGGGCGACAAGCTCCCTTCCGAGGCCGAGCTGTGCCGCACCCTCGAAGTGTCCCGTCCCGTGCTCCGCGAGGCGTTGCGCGCGCTCCAGACCGTCGGCCTCACCGTGTCCCGCACCGGCAGCGGCACGTTCGTCGTCGCCAACGCCGTCCAGGACCCCACCTTCGGTGACTACGCGGCCGGTGACCTGCTCGAAGTCCGGCGCCATGTGGAGATCCCGGTCGCCGGATACGCGGCCGTCCGCCGTACCCCGGAGGATCTCGACCGCCTCGTCGGCCTCCTGGAGCGGATGGAACGCGAGACCGACACCACCGTGTGGGTCGCCCTGGACACCTTGTTCCACCTGACCGTGGCCGAGGCCGCTCACAACCCCGTCTTCCGCCGGGTCATCGAGGAGATCCGCGACGCGCTGGCCCGCCAGTCCGCCTTCCTCAACGAACTGGGCGGCCGACGCGAGCAGTCCGAGCGCGAACACCGGGCCGTCGTCGATGCCCTCACCGCCGGGTCCGCGCCCGACGCGACGCGGGCCATGAGCCATCATCTCGACCGCGTCGGCAGCAGCCTCAGCGACATCGTCCGGGCGGGCACGAGCAGCGTCCCGGCCCGGCCCGGCACCGTACCGGCGGCCGGTTTACTCCCCGTGGCAGATCCGGACGCGGCGCCCGGCCATGTCCCGGCAGCCGCGCCCGCCGCCACGGCCGACGCATGACTCCCGTACCCGCCGCCACGGCCGACGCGTGACCCGCGTACCGGCCGCATCCCCATCCACCCTCCCCGGCAGTCTCAGGCAGTGATGAACACCAAGCTCCGCGCGGACGCCCCCGCGATCCGCGAACCCCAGCACGCCCCCGTCGCCCGCCTAATACGGGACGGCATGACCGAGGGCGTCCACTACGGCTCCGTCGTCGTGCTCGAC
Source organism: Streptomyces corallincola (assembly GCF_019104725.1). Lineage (GTDB taxonomy): Bacteria > Actinomycetota > Actinomycetes > Streptomycetales > Streptomycetaceae > Streptomyces > Streptomyces corallincola. The sequence goes on from NZ_JAHRXF010000001.1 coordinate 201,076, forward strand.
CCCGACGGCCGGGTGTCCTTCCGGCTGGGCGACATCGACGCCGCGTTCTACCCGCGCTCCGCAGTCAAGCCGCTGCAGGCCGTCGCCATGCTCCGCGCCGGGCTCCCGCTCGACGGCGAACTCCTCTCCCTGGCCGCCGCCAGCCACTCCGGCGAGGAACGCCACCTCGACGGCACCCGCCGCATCCTGGCCCGCGCCGGACTCACGGAACAGGACCTGCGCAACGTCCCCGACCTGCCCTTCGACCCTGCCGTCCGGGACGAATGGGTGCGCACCGGCCGACTGCCCTCGCGGCTCGCGCAGAACTGCTCCGGCAAGCACGCGGCCATGCTGTGGACCGCCCGTCTCAACGGCTGGACCCTCCCCGACTACCTCGACCCCGCCCACCCCCTCCAGCGGGCCATCGCGGACACCGTCGAGGAACTGACCGGGCAGCACATCGCGCGGGTCAGCACCGACGGCTGCGGTGCCTCCCTGTTCGCCGTCTCCCTGCTCGGGCTCGCCCGTGCCGCCGCCCGCCTCACCACCGCCGCACCCGGCACCCCCGAGGCCCGCGTGGCCGACGCGATGCGCGAGCACGCCGAGATGGCCTCGGGTGCCAAACGGGATGTCGCCGCGCTGATGCGGGCGGTCCCCGGACTGCTCGCCAAGGACGGCTTCGAGGGCGTCCAGGTGGCCGCGCTCCCGGACGGCCGCGCCGTCGCCGTCAAGATCTCCGACGGTGCCGACCGCGCCCGCGTCCCGGTCACCGCGGCGGCTCTCGCCCACGCGGGCGTGGACCCCACCCTGCTCACCGACTTCGCCGGGCAGGCGCTGCTCGGCGGCGGGCGCCCGGTGGGGAGCGTACGGCCGGTGGAGGCGCTGAGCCGCTGAAAGGCTGAGCCGGGGAGCGCGCCCGGAGTCCGAGACACGGCGGCTGCCACATGGGCGGAGCACACATGGTTGCCTCCGCGCACATGGTGATCGACCACATGGGTGCCCCGCACATCAACAGGCAGGCCGCCGCCCGCACAGGGTGGCCGCGTGCAAACCCACATGTGGCCTCCGCACACGCACCCCGGCCAACCATGTTCGCCCCCCACATACACACCCGCCGATCATGTTCAGCCCCCACATAGCCCGGCCCCACGCAACCCAGCCCCTCACCCCCAACCCCCTCGCACGTTCCGGTCATGTGGGAGTCGTCCGGCAGGGGAGACCGCGTCGCCTTCCGGCCACTCGCCGTTGACACGCTGCCCCAGTGTTGGCCACGGCTTTTCCCTTCGATCTGCGCCGCTGCCAGGTGCTCGGCCTGACCGGTACCGCCTTCCTCGCCCTGGGCGGCGAGACAGCGGGCGCGCTGCCCGTCCGGGGCCTCTTCGCCCCGGCCTCCGCGCAGGCGGCGCTGGGCCTGGTCGGCGTCTACTTCGGCATCGTCCTGCTGATGGCGGCCTGGCTGCTGCTGGGCCGCCTGGTACACGGCCCCCGGCCACCCTCGCCACGCCAACTCGTGCTGGTCCTCGCCGTATGGGCGACCCCGCTGCTGCTCGCACCACCGCTGTTCAGCCGCGACGTCTACAGCTACCTCGCCCAGGGCGCGATGGTAGACGCCCACATGGACGTCTACACCTACGGCCCCGCCCACCTCGGCGGCCCGCTCGCCGACGAGGTCGCCCCCATGTGGCAGCACACCGCCGCCCCGTACGGCCCCGCCTTCCTCACCGTGGCCTCCGCGCTGTCCGCACTCACCCGCGGCGAACTCCCCGCCGGACTGCTCGGCATGCGCCTGGTCGCCCTGCTCGGGGTGGCCCTGATGGCGGCGGCCCTGCCCCGCCTCGCCCGTCACAGCGGTGCCGAGCCGTCCGCCGCGCTCTGGCTCGGCGCTCTCAACCCACTGGTCCTGCTCCACCTGATCGCCGGTGCCCACAACGACGCGATCATGCTCGGACTGCTCGGCCTCGGCCTGGCCGCCGCCTTCGGCCGCCGCCACCTGCTCGGCGCGGTACTGATCACCCTGGCCGCGCTGGTCAAGGCACCGGCGGCCCTCGGCCTGCTCGCCGTCGTCACCCTCCGGAGCAGATCCGGCCGTCACCCGGTCGCCGCCGTGGTCGCCACGGGCGCCGCAGCCGTGGCGACCACGGCCGCCGCGACCGCCGTCGCCGGGACCGGATACGGCTGGCTGCGCGTCCTCGACACCCCCGTCTCCGCCCGCAACTGGGCGCTCACCACCCTCCTCGGCCGCGCGACCGGTGCCCTCCTCGACCGGCTCGGCAGCGGCCTCGCACCGCTCGCCCTGCCCGCCTGGCACCTGCTCGGCCTCGCCGCCACCGTCCTTGCCACCGCCCTGATATGGCACCGCCTGCGCCCACGCCCCGTCTACGCCCTCGGCCTGAGCCTGCTCGCGGTGGCCGTACTCGGCCCGGCGATCCGCCCCTGGTATGTGCTGTGGGGGCTGTTCCTGGTCGCCGCTGCCGCGCCGAGCACGCCGGTACGGCACCGGGTGACCGTCCTCGCCGGGGTGGCGGCCCTCGCCGTACTGCCCAGCGGAGACCCCGCCGACCCCGGACAACTCGTCCTCGCCCTCTGCGGCGGCGTCCTCGGCGTGGTCGTGCTCTGGCAGGCCCACCTCAGCGCCGCGCAGGCACCGGCCACCGGACACACCGTATGACCGGCGCCCCGGGCCTCGGAGGCCCAGGTCACACGGCCGCGTCCGCCACCACACCCGAAACCGCCCACACCCCGGCGCCCGACACATGTGCCGCCGACCCACACCAACCCCGCGACTCACGTGCGTCCCACCCATGTACGACCAGCTTCGCCCCCGGCACCGGGACCGCAGATGGCCCGTACCCCGTCCGCACCCACCCACTGAGGGCCATGACACCGACACCGCCACGCACCGACCGCGGGCGCGTGCCGCGCGTACTCGCCCTGGCCGCCGCCGTCACCGTGTTCACCGCGACCGTGCCCCTGCTGCGGGACTTCTTCGACCTGCGCGTCTACTACGGCACCGTCCACACCTGGATCGGCCACGGCGCCCGGATCTACGACTACCGGGTGCCGGGAACCCCGTACGGCTTCACGTACCCGCCGTTCGCCGCGCTGCTGATGCTGCCGCTCGTGACGGTCGGCCGGGGCACGGCCGTCGTCGGCTCCGTGCTCGTCAACCTGGCCGCGCTCGCGTTCGTGCTGAGGGTGCTGGCCGGACCCCGGTGGCGGCGGATCGGCTGGTACCGCTGGTCGCTGGCACTATGTGCGCTCGCCCTGTTCGAACCGCTGCGGGACACCGTCAGCTTCGGGCAGGTGAACCTCGTCCTGCTCGCCCTCGTCCTCGCGGACTGCCTGCTGCTGCGGAGCGGCCGGGGCCGCTGGGCGGGCGCGGGCATCGGGATCGCGGCGGCGGTGAAACTGACTCCCGCGCTGTTCGTCGTCCTGCTGCTGCTCGCGGGCAGGCGCCGCGCCGCCGCGCTGGCCACCGCCGTCATGCTCGCCGCGACCGCGCTCGCCGCCCTCGTGGACCCGGCCGCGTCCCGCTACTACTGGACGCGCGCCCTGTGGGACACCGACCGCGTCGGCCGCCTCGCCTACGTCTCCAACCAGTCGCTGCAAGGGGTCCTCGCCCGTCTCGGCACCCAGGACCGCGTCCTGTGGGCGGTCGCCACACTGCTGGTGCTGTCCCTGTGGGCGTGGCGCACACGGCGTGCGGTGGCCGCCGGTGACTGGACCGCGGCCTTCGCGCTCACCGGGGCGGCGGCCTGCCTGGTCAGCCCGGTCACCTGGGTGCACCATCTGGTGTGGCTGCTGCCGTGCTTCGCGGTCCTGCTGCGCGCCGGGCACCCGCGCGTGGCGGGCGCCCTGTACGGCGTGCTGTGCACCAGTGTGGTGTGGCTCTGGTCGGACGACGCCTCGGGTGTCGGCGGCTTCCTCGGCTCCAACATCTATACGTGGATCACGCTCGGCCTGCTGTTCGGGTTGCCGGTGGGACGGCCGGTCGCACTGCCGTTGGAGTTGCGGCCGGGTCAGGCCGGATCGCTCCGGTCGGCCCGCTCCCCGCGTTCGGCCCGGTTGCCCTTGGCCCGCAGTGTGAGCGCGACCGCCCCGGCACCGAGTACGGCGAACCCGGCGACGGCGGCGGGGGACCAGCCTGAGTCCTCCGGCGGCGAGGTGGCGGCGGCGACCGGCGCGGCCGACGCGGTCGGCTTCGGCGCGGCCGGTCGCAGCGCGTCCAGCGAGCCCACCGGATCGACCTGACCCGCTGCGGCGAACCCCCAGTCCAGCAGCGCCCGCGCCTCCTCGTACACGGCGAGCCCGCCGCCCTCCTGAGGGTTCATCACGGTGGCGACGAGGGTACGGCCGCCCCGGTGCGCGGCCACGACGAGGGTGTTGCCCGCGTTGCTGGTGTAGCCGTTCTTGATGCCGATGAGGCCCGGATACCTGGCCACCCCGTCCTCACCGGTGAGCAGCCGGTTGGTGTTCTCGATGGCGAACGGCCAGCCGTCGCCGGGAAACTCCGCCTGCGCGGTGGCGCAGTACCGCGCGAAGTCCGCGTTATGCAGTCCGGCCCGGCCGAACACGGCCAGGTCGAACGCGGAGGACACCTGGCCCGGCGTGTCGTACCCGTCGGGGGAGACGACATGGGTGTCGAAGGCGCCGAGCGAACGCGCCTCGGTCTGCATCCGGGAGGCGGTCGCGTCCCAGCCGCCGTTGAGTGAGGCGAGCACATGGACCGCGTCGTTGCCGGAGCTGAGGAACACCCCGCGCCACAGGTCGGAGACGCTGTAGGTGTGGCCTTCCTCCACCCCGACCAGGCTGCTGCCCTCGGGTACGTCCGCCAGCTCCTCGTAGCGCACGGTGTGCTGCTGGGTGGCGGCGAGCTTCGGGAGCACGGTCAGCGCGAACAAGGTCTTCAGGGTGCTGGCGGGGGCCAGTCTGCGGTGGGCCTCGCTGGCGGCGAGCACGTTGCCGCTGGAGGCGTCGGCCACCAGCCAGGACAGCGCCGTCAGCGACGGGACCTCGGGCGCGCCGGGGTGCGGTCGGACCTGGGTGCCCTCGCCGTACAGCAGAGCGGGCTGGGGGACGGCCGCCCTCGGTGCGGGGGGCGCGGGTTCCCCCGCGCGGTGGGTGGCGGCGCCTGCGGCCGGCGCCAGGGCCAGCGTCCCCGCGACACACAGGGCGCAGGCCGTGGACACCGTCCGTCTGGAGAATCCGGTGATCATACGATCAACCTAGGAAGGTGTTCGCCGTGCTGCGCGGTGTCCGGGCCGGACGGTCTACGGGAGCAACCCGGATGACGCACCGGGGGAGCGGCGGCGAGGGTATGTGGCGTCAGCCTGTGTGGGGTGAACCGCAGTAAGGGGCTGCATGTCCCGATGTGATGTGGTGGCGGGCCATGTGCTGGAGCGCTGTGTGCGGGGCTGCTGTGCGCGAGGTGGCCTGCGTGCCCAGCTTTCGTGTGCGAGGTCATCATGTGCTGGGCGCCCATGTGCCGGGCCGCTATATGTCAGGACTCCAGACACCACGACCTCACACAGCGGCACCCCACATAGCGGTCCCTCACACAGCGGCCCCTCACATGGCGCCACCCCACACAGCGCCACCTCACATAGGCGCACCCCACATACCCCACCCCCTCACCCCACCGGCAAAGTAGGCCGCACCCGCCGCAGGAACGCCGCGTTGTCAGGGGTCTCCCGCATCCGCTCCAGCAGGGTCTCCAGTGCGGCCGGACCCCCGTCCCGAGAGCGGAGAACTCGCCGCAGCCCACGGCTGACCGCCAACTCCGCGGTGTCGAGCAGGAGTTCCTCGCGCCGGGTGCCGGAGCCGTCGAGATCGACGGCCGGGAAGATGCGGCGACCTGCGAGTTCGCGGTCCAGGCGGAGTTCCATGTTGCCGGTGCTCTTGAGTTCCTCGAAGAAGTAGCCGTCGGCGCGGGAGCCGGTGCCCACCAGCACGGTGGCGAGGATGGTCAGCGAGCCGCCCTCCTCCGCCTGCCGGGCGGCGCCGAAGAACCGCTTCGGGCCGATCAGCGCACCCGCGTCCACACCACCGCTCAGCGTGCGGCCACCCGAGGCCGAGGCGTTGTTGTGCGCCCTGCACAGCCGGGTCAGCGAGTCCAGCAGTATCACGACGTCCTCACCGGCCTCGACCAGCCGTTTCGCCCGCTCCACCACCAGTTCGGCGAGTGCGATGTGGTCCGTGGCCGGGCGGTCGAAGGTGGAGGCGTACACCTCGCCGCGCACCGACCGGCGCATCTCGGTGACCTCCTCGGGGCGTTCGTCCAGCAGCACGACCATCAGTCGGCTCTCCGGATGGTTCCCGGCGACGGCGGCGGCCAACTGCTGGAGCAGTACGGTCTTGCCGGTCTTCGGCGGTGCGACGATGAGCCCGCGCTGCCCCTTGCCGACCGGGGCGAGGAGGTCGGTGACCCGGCCCGCGAGACCGGACGCGGGGTGCTCCAGGCGGAGCCTGCGGTGGGGGTGGAGCGGGGTGAGATCGCGGAAGTGGCGACGGCCGCGAGTGGCGCCCGGCTCGCGGCCCTCGATCAGGGTGATGTCCGCCAGCGCGCGCTGGGCACCGCGTACGCCCTCGATCAGATCGCCCCCACGCAGGCCGTACCGGCGGATGAGCGCGGGCGGAACCTCCAGGTCACCGGGGGTGGGCAGGCAGTCGGGGCGTCGCAGACGTCCCTTCCCCCGCGCGTCGATGTCCAGCACGCCGACGAGGGTTCGGACTGCTTCGGGCCTCTGCTCGCGGAGATGGGGTGGTTCGAGTGTGGTGGTCATGGTGGTGGTCCTTTCGCGGACGGTCGCGCGGAAGCGGACGGTCGTACGGACGAGAGAGGAGAGGGGGAGGGAGCCGCGGACCGGGAGGGCCTGTATGCCTCGGCGCGGCGGGAACGACGGCACCTCGACACAAGGAGGTGGCGCGGGGAGACCGACGGGTCCGGGTCACGGGAGGACACGGGCGTCACGCGTCGGTTCGGAGGGGATCAGCACCGGCGCCCGAACGAAGGGGCGTACACAAGTGCTGCTCGCACCGTACCACTCATCGGTGCGGCGCGGCCACGGACGTGTCGAACGCGGCCACCGACCTGTCAACGGAACACGGCCGCCCGCTATTCCCACCAGCCCGGCGGCTCCCGTCACGTCACCTCCGCACCGGATTGCGTGCCGATTCCGTCGAGTACGGTGCCGCACGGTGGTCGGGCCCCTACGCTCGGGCTCGTCCTCCTCGTCCCACGGCCGTCAGGGAGAGCCCGGTGGAGTCCACCCCCGCCAGCGCGACGCACCGCACGGCACACCCCGGCGGCTGCCCGTACATCCCGCCCGTCAAGGGTGCCCCGACCGTCCCGGATGCCGCCGACGCCCGCCTGGAGACGCACGGCAGCGTCACGCCCGTCCTCCTGCCCGGCGGGATCGAGGGGATGGCCGTACTCGGGTACGAGGCGTTGCGAGAGTTTCTCCAGCATCCCGAAGTCGCCAAGAACGCACGCCACTTCGCCGCATTACGAGAAGGCCGGGTGCCCTCCGGGTGGCCCCTGCTGACCTTCGCCACGGTGCCGGGCATGACGACCGCCGACGGCGCTGACCACCGACGGCTGCGGTCGCTGGTCAGCCGGACGTTCACGCCTCGCCGTGTCGAGGAACTACGTCCGCGCATCGAGGAGTTGACGACAACTCTCCTCGACGGACTGGCGGACGCCGCCGAGGCGGGAGGTGGCACGGTGGATCTGCGGGCCCACTACGCGCTCCCTCTGCCGATGGCCGTCATCTGTGAACTCCTGGGCGTGGACGAGGAGTTCAGGAGCCGTCTGCACCAGCTGTCGAATCAGGTCGTCGCCACCGGTATCCCGCCGGAGCAGGTGATCGCCGCCAACCGTGAACTCGTCGCCGTTCTCGCCGAGGTGACCGCCCGGCGTGTCGAGCGCCCCGGCGACGACCTCACGAGTGCCCTGATCGCCGCGCGGGACGAGGGCGGCGACCGGCTCGGCGCCGAGGAGCTGACCGGCACCCTGACCCTGATGATCATCGCCGGGCACGAGACCACGCTGAACCTCGTCACCAACGCCGTACGCGCCCTGTGCGGCCACCCCGACCAGCTCGAACTGGTACGCGACGGCCGGGCCGACTGGGGTGATGTGGTCGAGGAGACCCTGCGCCTGCACTCCCCGGTGCGCCTCTTCCCGTTCCGCTACCCAGTGCGCGACCTCACCGTGGACGGCACCCGGATACCGGCCGGGACGCCCGTCCTCGCCGGATACCTGGCCGCCGGACGCGACCCGGCCGCACACGGCCCGGACGCCGACCGCTTCGACGTCACCCGGCCCGCACGCCCCGGCGCCGTACGGCATCTCTCCCTGGGGCACGGCTCCCACTACTGTCCGGGCGGACCGCTCGCCCGGCTGGAGGCCACCGTCGCCCTGGAACGGCTGTTCGCCCGCTTCCCCGATCTGGAGCTCGCCGTACCCGACGCCCAACTCCCCTGGCACGAAGGGTTCGTGGGAAACAGCGTGGACAAACTCCCCGTTCGGCTCGGCGGCTGAACATGCCCGGCCGCCCGGCTCGCTGATTCCTCAACGTCGTTGGGAACCGGAGCGGAAGGACACCCTCCTGTCCCCGGCGTCCCCACCCCGTAACGATGCCGGATCTGGGGGGACTTGACCCGTCGGGGTGCACTATCGTCCCCTCATGGCCACGCCTCCCCAGCCCCCGCAGCCGGCCGACCGGCCCGCACCGCCGCCCGGACAGCCCGCACCGCAGGCGGGGATTCCGCCGCAGCCCTCGGCCTACCCCTATCCGCACCCGCAGTCCCCGCCGCCGGGGAACATCCACGCCACCCCCACCCTGGTGGGCCGGCCGGGTCCGCCGCCGCCCGGATTCCCCGGCAACCCCTACGCGCAGCAGCCCCCGTACGGCGCCTATCCCGGTGGCCCGCAGCCCGGTGCGGGCGGCGGAGCAGGAGCGGCGGGGCGCGCGGTGCTGTGGGTGGCTCTCGGCGCCGTCGTGGCCTCCGCCGCCTGGGCCGCCGGTGTCTTCCTGTTCGGCGCGGGCCCAGGCACCGCCGCCGAACTGCGCGGCTACGCGGCCCCGTCCGACATGTGCACCCGTTCGGACTACGCCTCCTTCAAGGACGAGTACCCGCAGGCCGACTCCTCCCCGACGCACACCACCCTCAAGGACCCGGCGCTGGACGAGAGTTACTGCAGCATGGGCATGAAGAAATCAGGCTCCACCTACAGCGACGCCTATCTGTCCCTCCAGCTCGATCTTCACCGGAAGACCGACCCCGGACCGGAGTTCACCGCCACCTGGAAGAACTACGGTGACAGCCATGACGGTTACGACGTCAGCCCGGTGAGCGGCATCGGCGACGAGGCGTACCTCGTCAGCCAGGACACCACCGCTGGTTCCAGCGGCGGTTCGACCAGCGGTTCCCGCTACGCCACCCTCGCCGTGCGCGACGGCTGGGTGACGTACACGATGAGCTACAGCGCGTACCTCAGCACGTACTCGCAGGACAAGGCCCCGCCCGCGCTCGCGGACGTGTCCGACTGGCTGAAGGCGGACAGCAGGGCGACCCTGGCCCGGCTCAGGGACTGACGCTCAGGCTCCGGCGTGGCGCGCGATGTTCTCGAACCGCGCGCCCATCGCCCGGGCGAGCGCCTGCGCGGCCGACAGCGGGCGGACCATGACCATGAAGTCCTCGATCAGTCCGTCCTCGTTCAGCCGCAGGAAGTCGCAGCCGGTCAGCTCGCGGCCGTCCACCCGCGCGGTGAACACCAGTGCGTGGTCGCGGCCGTCCGGGGAGCCGATCTCGCGTACGTACCTGAAGTCCTCGAAGACCTGCGCCACTTCACGCAGGACGGCACCGGTGACGGCCTTGCCCGCGTAGGGCTTGAAGGCCACCGGACTGGTGAAGACCACGTCCTCGGCCAGCAGCGCCACGGCGGCGTCCATGTCTCCCGCTTCCACCGCGTCGCGGAACGCGCGCACCGGATCACCTCGTCTGTTCTGGTCAGGGGGCCGACCGTCCGGCCCGGACTCGGACGCCGACGAGCGTAGTGAGCCATGATCCGCCTGTCCACGGCCACCCAGCGCCTACGCTGGCCGAATGTTCAGCCCCGAAGGCCCCACGTTGCGCGAACTCGCCGTGCAGGCACTGTCGTCCGTCGAACGCGGCTACGACCTGCTCGCCCCGAAGTTCGACCACACCCCCTTCCGCACCCCCGACGCGGTACTGGACGCGGTCGCCGGGGCACTGGCGCCGCTCGGTCCCTTCGAGGACGGCCTCGACCTGTGCTGCGGCACCGGCGCCGGTACCCGCGTACTCGCCGGACTGTGCCAACGGAGCGTCACCGGCGTGGACTTCAGCGCCGGGATGCTCGACGTGGCCGCCGCCCGGAGCCGGGACGCGGTGGTGGCCGCCGGGCCACGTCTCTCCTGGGTGCGGGCCGACGCGCGGGCGCTGCCGTTCCGCGACGCCTTCGATCTCGTGGCCAGCTTCGGCGCGCTCGGACACTTCCTGCCCGGCGAACTCCCCGGCCTATTCGCGGGGTTGCACACCGCGCTGCGCCCCGGTGGCCGGTTCGTCCTCCCCGTCCTCGCACCGCCGCGCCCGACGAGCCCCGCGTTCTGGACGCTGCTCGGCTTCGACGCCGTCATGCGGGTGCGCAACGCCCTGTGGCGTCCGTCGTTCGTCATGTACTACCGCGCCTTCCGGCTCGGTGACGTGCTCGCGGATCTGCGCGGCGCGGGCTTCGACGTGGAGTTGACGGCCCTGCCCGGCTTCGGGAACCGGGACGACGGCAGCCCGCGCGCCCGGCTGGTCACGGCCGTGCGTCCCGGTACGCCTACACCGCCGCCGGGAGTGTGAACTCGTAGACCAGCGCGTCCCGTTCGGCGTTGACCACCAGATCGGTGATCTCCAGCGGACGCGCGTGCTGGTCGTGCACCCGCCGGGTCACGCGGACCGAGGAGGCCGCGCCGATCTGGGTGATCGCGTCCCGGTGGTGCAGGGTCAGTCCGGCCCGCCGCATCCAGTCGTAGGCGCGGCGCAGTTGGGCGGGCGTCGCCCCGTCGGCACGGTCCCGGTAGCGGCCCAGCTCGGCCACCTCCGCCAGCGCCACTGCCGAGAACGACGTCACCGCCGTACGCAGCGACCGGCCGTCCGGCGTGGCCGACCGGTAGCGGTGCACCAGCGTCGGGCTGCGCGGGGCGAGATCGAGGGCCGCCGCGTGCTCGGGCGGTGGCTCCTCCCAGGCGACCGTGGCCCGGTCCACCGCGCCCAGCTCCGCGGATCGCGCGCCCACCGGGAACGTCAGCGACACCGGGTCCTCCAATGGGGCGCCGGACAGCGTGACATGGCTGCCCCGCCGGTCGGTGGCGACCAGCCCGCCGCGCCGCAGGACGTCCAGCGCCTGCCGGACGGTCTCCCGGCTCACCGCGTAGCGCCGTGCCAAGTCCCGCTCTCCGGGCAGGCGTTCACCGGGTGGGACGGCACCGGCCCGTACCTCGTCCAGGAGGAGCGAGGCGACGCGCCGGTACAGCGGCGTCTCCAGCGGACCGTGCGGATCGTACGGCACGGGGTGGGCGGGGAGGTGGTGCGGGGTGGTGCGGGCCGGACTGTTTCGCGGGGTGGTGCGGGCCATGCCGCCCTCTCTTCGATGACGAGGTGTAGCCGCGCGGGCTCGGTGCGCCACCAGATCTACACTGGTCTACACCACGTGGGAAGAGTGGCCCGACGGTTCGGCCGAAACCGGCCCGCACCTCGCCGGGGGACGTGCTCAGAGATACGACCGCAGCCAGCGCAGCTGACGCTCCTGCTGGTAAGGGCCGCCGCCCTCATGGTCGTTGAAGTCGTACACCTCGATCTCCTTCTCCGGGCCCGCCCACGCGTTGAACGCCGCGAACACCGTCGAGGGCGGGCACACCTCGTCCTCCAGGGCCGTCGAGAACAGCGCCGGTGCCCGGCCGCGGGCTGCGAAATGGACGCCGTCGAAGTACGACAGTGTGCGCAGGACGTCGGCCGTGCGACCCCGGTGCGTCTTGAGGAACAGGCCGATCTCACGGTACGGATGACGGTTCGTCAGAGAGATCGCGCGCGGGAAGTCGCACAGGAACGGTACGTCCGGTGCCACCGCCACCAGGTCCGGAACCAGCGCCCCGACCGCGACGGAGATGCCGCCGCCCTGGCTCGCCCCGAGCACCGCCGTGCGCGACGCGTCCGTCAGCGGGTGCGAACGGGCTGCCTCGACCGCGCGCACCGCGTCCGTGAACACCCGCCGGTAGTAGTAGTTCTCCGGAGCGTCGATGCCTCGCGTCATGTATCCGGGATGCGCGGGCCCCGCACCCACGGGGTCGGCCGTCGCGCCCCCGCCGCCCCACACGCTGCCCTGCCCGCGCGTGTCCATCACGAAGTGCGCACGGCCCGTTGACGCCCACAGCAGGTTCTCGTGTGCCAGGCCGCGCCCGCCGCCGTAGCCGATGAACTCCACGACCAGCGGCAGAGGTTCGGTCGCGCCCGCCGGTACGCGCAGCCAGCCCCGCACCGGGTGACCGCCGTACCCCGCGAACGTCACGTCGTACACGTCGATCGTGGCCAGCCCCGCGTCCACCGGTGCGAATCGTGCGTCCAGCGGCAACGCCCTCGCGTCCTTGAGTGTGGTGTCCCAGAACTCCTCGAAGTCGTCCGGGGCGCTGGAGTCGCTGCGGTACGTGCGCAGTTGGGCGAGGGGCAGATCGAACAGGGCCATCGGGGACCGCCTTCGGGGTGGTGAGCTGTGTGTCTGTCCGCGGGTGCTCACCGTATGCGAGGGGCCGATCGTGGCCGGAAAGGTGATGCGGAGTGGTTGCGGGTGGTGCGTGCACCGCCGGTCGCGGTGCCGTCGCGGAGGCCGTGCGCGGCGTGTTCACGTCTTCGGGCGGGTCCACTCCGGGCCGGTGCGGGCCCACTCCTGCTCCCATTCGGCGAGCCGGTGGCGGAGGGCCACCCGGCGCCGGAGAGCGTGGCCGAGGAGAACGACGCCCGCGGTGGCGGCGGACGCGCACACGCCGAGGGTGAGGGTGTGCTGCCACACCGCGGTGTCGCTCGGCGGCGGCGCGACGGCGCGGCCCAGGCGGTCGCGCCACACGGTGACCGTGTCACCGGGACCGGTTCCCACAGGGACCGCCACGGTGGCGGTGCGTACCGCACCACGCGGTTCGGTCCAGCGGACCTCTGCGCGGGACGGGCGGCGCTGCTCGCCTTCGACGTGGGTGGGTCGGCCGGGCGGGTCGGCCACCACCACGGCCCGCGTCGGGTGCAGGTCGGCGCGCTGCCGCTCCGCGAGCGCCCGCGCGCTGTCATGGGCGAGCAGCCCGGCGATCACCCCGGCCAGCGGGACGGCCACGGTCAGCAGGACGGCGACGACCAGCACGGCCCAGGCGTCGATGACATCGGAACGGCGCCGCAGGGGATTGCGCCGCCAGCGCCAGCCGTGGATACGGGTGCGCATACCCCACCTCCTCGCCGTGGGGACGCCGGAGGCGGGGCGGGGGAGAGAACCGGTGTGGTCGCGGCACACATCCGTCCGTCCGCCGTGCGGGGCGTCCACCACCTCTCGTACCCCGTACGAAGCGCCTCGCGCACGGCCGACGGTCCTCACTTCCGGCCCGTTCTACGGCGGAGCTACGAGGCGGAACGCCAGGTGGGGCGGGAGATACGGTGGTGGCGGGTGTTGCTGGTGATCAGCCGAAGCGTTCGATGCGGATGCGATCAACCGGCTGTCCGGCGGCGACCAAGAGTCGGGAGGCGTGTTCGGCGAACCCGTTGGAGCCGCACACATAGGCTTCCCACCCACCCGCGGGCTGTTCCGCCAGGAGGGGCGCCACATGTGCGGCCGTCATACGGCCCACCGGCACACCGTGTGGTGCTCCACGGGTGTAGACGACCGTCGTCTCGTCGCCCAGCTCGTCCGCGTAGATCAGCTCCTCGGGACGGCGCGCCGACACCACCATGCGCAGCGGCACGTCCAGGCGCCGTGCGCGGTGGTGGCGGACCATCGACATCAGCGGGACGACGCCCGAACCGGCCCCGAGCAGCAGGGCGGGCCGGTCGCCCGGCCAGGCGAAGAAGCCGCTCAGCGGGCCGCGTACCTCGATCGTGTCACCGGGCCGCGCCACCGTGTGGAACCAGCCCGAGACCTCGCCGTCCGGCACCGCGTCCAGGGTGAGCTCGATGTGCCCCGAGTCGTCCGGCGGGGACGCGATCGAATAGTGGCGCTGGGCCACATAGCCGTCCTCGGCGGTCAGCCGGAGCATCAGATGCTGTCCCGGCAGATGCCCGGCCCACTCCGGCACCGCGAGCCGGAAGGTGGCCGCGTGCGGCGTCTCCCGCCGTACCCCGGCCAGCGTGGCGGTCTGCCAGGTGGACGCCGTGTCCTCGCCCACCGCGATACGGCCGGGCACGGCGAAACGGGTACGGGGCACGGCGGAGACGGCGGCACGGGTGCTGCCCGGCCCGGCCGGTCCGGTACCGCCGGTGTCCGTCCCGGCGGCCGATCGGCTCTCGGCCGGGGTCGTCCCGGCCTCTCTCACGGACGTCGTGCTGTCAGTCACCGGAGTACCGCTGTTCCTTCCACGGGTTGCCCCGCGCGTGATAGCCGTTCTGCTCCCAGAAACCCGGCTCGTCGTGGTCGAGGAGGGTGATGCCCGCGATCCACTTGGTGCTCTTCCAGAAGTACAGGTGGGGCACCACCAGCCGGGCCGGACCGCCGTGTTCGGCGGGCAGTGGCTTGCCGCCGTACTCCCAGACGATCCAGGCCCGGCCGCCGGTGAGGTCCGCGAGCGGCAGGCTGGAGGTGTAGCCGGTGTGCGAGTAGGCAACGGCATGGGTGGCGGACCCATGTGGCCGGACCACACTGAAGAACGCGTCCAGGGAGACCCCGCCGAACTCCACCCCGAACTTCGACCAGCCCGTCACACAGTGGATGTCGCCCGCGTAGGCGGAGGCGGGCAGCGCCCGTGCCTCGTCCCAGTCCCAGGTGCGGGTCCGCTCCACCAGACCGTCCACGCGGAAGGTCCAGTCGGCCGGTGACAGGTCCGGCGTGACCTCGGCGGACAGCACGGGCCACTCGTCGCGCGCGTCGTACTGACCCGGCGGCAGCCCCGGATCCGCCGCGCGCGGGCGGCCCGCGAAACCTCGGGTGACGTTCATGCCTCCACGGTACGTGGTCGGAACACATGCTCCGGCCCAGGTCGGGCCGCAGGTCGTCGCGGCCGTACGAACTCCGCGGGCGCCGGGAATAGTGGCCCGCCCCATGTGCTTGCCGCACAGTGTCGGCGGCCGAGCGGCGCCGGTACGACGGAAGCGAGGAACGAGGATGCCCAAGGCGTACGTCTACACGCGCCACGGCGGTCCGGAGACCGAGGCGCTGACCGAGGTGGACCGTCCGGTGCCGGGACCCGGCCAACTCCTGATCGCCGTGCGGGCGGCGGGAGTGAACCCCATCGACTGGAAACTGCGCTCCGGTTACCGCCGTCCCGGCGAGGACGAGCGGACCTTCCCGGCGGGCATCGGCAGCGAGGCCGCCGGTGTGGTGGTGGAGACCGGCGAGGGGGTGACCGGCTTCGGGCCCGGCGACGAGGTGTTCGGCAACACCGTGGACGGCGGGTACGCCGAGTTCGCCCTGCTCCCGGTGACCGTGGCCGCCCACAAGCCCGCCGCGCTGTCCTTCACGGACGCCGCCACCCTCCCGGTCGCCGCGGCCACCGCCTACGACGGAGTGCACCAGCTCGCCCTGCCCGCCGGGGCGACTCTGCTGGTCACGGGCGCGGGCGGCGGAGTCGGCGCGGCCGCCGCGCAGATCGCGCACGCCCTCGGCATCCGGGTGGTGGGCGTGGCGAGCGAGCCCAAGAAGGACTTCGTCGAGTCGCTGGGCGCCGTGCACGTCCCCTCGGGACCCGACCTCGCCACACGGGTGCGCGCCGCCGTGCCGGGTGGAGTGGACGGCGTGTTCGATCTGGTGGGCGGTGACACGCTCACCGAGGCCGCCGGACTGCTCGCGGACCCCGCCCGCCTGATCACCGCGGCGGCCTCGCCGGACACCGTCGCCGCGCTGGGCGGCGCGCGGGTGGCGCGCGCCAGGACCGCCGCCGTCCTGGACGCGGTGGCCGACCTCGTCGTGCGGGGCGTACTGAACCCGTACGTCACCGAAACCGTCCCACTGGACCGCGCGGGCGAGGCACTGCGCGCCGTCGAGAACGGGCACACGCGGGGCAAGATCGTGATCGAGGTGACCTCCGCATGACCGCGACGGACACGCCGACGGGCATGCCGCCCACCACTGATGCCTGCGCCGGTGTGGGTGCCGAGCACATGTGGCCCGACCACACACACGTGCTCGACCGACCGGCCCTCGCCGCACTGACCGGCCCGCACGCCCGCTTCGCCGAGCGGCGCGGCCGGGTGCTGCGCTATCCGCCGGACGTCACGCCCTGGCAGGCGCTGCCCGAGCAGCCGGACGCGGACGACTGGGCCGATGCCGTCGTGCTCGCCGGACCAGGCGCCGAGGTACCGCTGCTCGGCTTCCACGGGGAGGTGCCGGACGGCTGGGACATCACCTTCCGGGTCGAGGGCGTCCAGCTCGTGGACGACGGACTCGTCACCGCGCCCGACCCTGAGGCGGTGCCGCTCGGCCCGGCCGACGTGCCCGAGATCCTGGACCTCGTGGCTCGCACCCAGCCGGGTCCGTTCTTGCCGCGCACGATCGAACTCGGCACCTACCTGGGCATCCGCCGTGACGGCGCCCTCATCGCGATGGCGGGGGAGCGGCTCCACCCGCCGGGCTGGACCGAGATCAGCGCCGTCTGCACCGATCCGGCCCACCGGGGCGAGGGCCTCGCCTCCCGGCTCGTCCTTGCTGTCGCCCACGGCATCCGGGAACGCGGCGAGACCCCGTTCCTGCACACCGGTGCCGGTAATACCCACGCCATCCGGCTCTACGAGGCGCTCGGTTTCCGGTTGCGCCGAAAGACGGTGTTCATGGGCGCACGACCCTCTGCGGCATATGTGCGCCGGGCACATGTGCCCGGGGCACATGGGGGAGCCGCTATCGGTGGTGCGGGTGCGGGTGCGGGTGCGGATGTGGGTGCGACGGACGCCGGACCGGTCGGTGATTCGGCCGCTCCGCCGCACGACGGGGAGCCGTTGCCGGTGACCTGACCTGACCTGACCTGACCTGACCAGCGGCGTCCGGCCGACGATCACCGGGTCACGCCATGCGGTCCTGTCGCTCTGCGGGACACCGACGAATCGGTGTTCTGAGCAGTGACGGAACGGTCCTCATCGTGATCGCGGTGGGGGCCGTTCCTCTTTGCTGCCGTGGTTGGGGCAGGGACGGTGTCCCGGGTGCGTGCTTGATCGGCCCGAGGGGCTCTGGGGCGCCGGGTGGACTGGACTGTCGGCTGTGTAATTTCTCTACCGGTTACCGGTGAGAGGTCTATCCCACTGGCTGGTCAGGTGGCCTGCGGGATTCCAGATGCCGATGGGTCTGATCGGTCGGTGGTGGGTTGGGTGTCCGTGGGGTTGGTGACCACCGGGCGGATGGCCGCGAGCCGGCGGTCGATCTTGCGTCGGTTGGCGTGGGTGAGTTCGAAGGCCAGCAGGAGGGTCTGGGCTGCCATACCGCCGTTTGCGGAGGGTGCCGGGCTGTTCGATCGCTTCCTGAAGTGGGCCTTTGGCGAAGCCGTTGAAGCCTTCGACGCTATTGCTGAGGCGGAACCAGACGCGCTGCCAGTCTTCGCTGCCACAGGGTAGGGCTTGGTGGGGTTGGTCTCCAGCCTCGGGCAGGATGGTGATCGACCGCTGGGCGGGGACCTTCGCTGGTCCGGCGGGGCTCGGCTCCGGGTCGGTCAGGGGCAGGAAATCTCTGGTCACTGGCCTCCATCGGTTCCTCATCCCGAACGAATAGCAAGGACATCCCGAACGAATAGCAAGGAAAGGTAATGGCACCCTGTCAATGGTCTGAAGGGTGTCCCGGTCGCGGCCCGGCATTCCGATTGTGTGAGGCTGCGCCGCCTGTGCAGGTCCGGTGACAGAGAGCCGGAAGGCCTCGACCGATCCAGGACCCGAGCCGCATATTGCTCATCATGCAGCCTTCGAACACGGCCTCACAGAAGCGGAAGCCGCCTCCTCCGGTCATCGTCATGATCGCCTGGGTGGGGCTGTTCGCCATTGGCCTAGGCATAACCGGAATTGTGCTCGCGATCGGCATGGGCGACCCGCGCGCACTGTTACTAGTGCTCTGCGCTCTTTTCCCTGGTGCCACGGTCCTCGGGCTTTGGCAGGGCAACAGCGGGGCCCGCTTCGTGGCGACCGCCTTCTTCGGGGTGATACCCGGCCTGCTGCTCCTCGCCCTCCCCAGGTCGTCCCGAGCCTGGTTCAACCCCCTCTTCTACGACGTCCCGGACGACCTCGACGACCTCGATGACAAGGTCACATAGCGCTCAGGACAAACCGGAACGAAGCACAGGTGACGGAGGCCGCCTACCTCCTCGCCGTGTTCTGCCTGCTCCGTTTCCCGGCATGGAGACCGATGGACGCAGCAGGGCTCGGGCACCGGAAAATGATCACAGCAAGCGTGGGAACACCCTTGCCAGCCCGGACATCACGACTGCTCGGCGAGTTCCGTCGGCGCCGTTCTGCCGTCCTGCCGGAGCCGATTCGGTTCGGGCAGTGCGGCAGGAGGGCTCGGGTGGGCTCCGGCAGGGCTCAGGAGCTGGAGGCCCCCGCGTTGTACCGCTCCAGGTACGCGGCGAAGCGGACCAGATCCGCTTCGGGCCAGTCCGCGAGGCGCTCACGGAAGGCGGACCGGCGGCTTCGGGTGACCTGGGCGAGGATCTCGTCGCCCGCCGGGGTGAGGTGCAGTAGCTGCACCCGGTGGTCGTCCGGTGCGAGCCGACGTTCGATCAGGCCCGACCGTTCCAGCGCGCTCACCTGGCGGCTCACGGTGGACTTGTCCAGCCCGTAGTGCGACGCCAGGTCCGTGGCACGGCAACCGCCGCTCTCCTCCAGATGCCCGAGCAGCGTGTACGACACCAGGGACAGCTCGGGATGCATCCGCCCCGCAGTGGACCGCGCCCGGCGGGCGAAGGCCGTCATCTCCCGCTGGATCGTTTCCACCGCGTTCTCGGCCACCGTCTCGGCCACGGCTTCCGTCTCCGCGGCTTCCTTCGTCTCCGCGGTTCGCGCCGCCGCGCGTGTCGTCACCTTTGCGGCGGACCTCTCCGCGCTCACCGGACCACCCTCATCGACCCCATCGGAATACCTCCTCGCACCACTTGGTTGTATAGTACAACTTGTGTATGGAGTTGTATAAGCCAACCATTGGAGGTTCGAGCACGCGATGAGGTCACCCGCACTGCGCCATGTGCTGACGCACCTGATCACCCCGCTGTTGATGTGCCTCGGTATGGGGCTGGCGTACATGGGGGCTTTCGTGACCCCGGAGCCGCACCACATGCCGGTGGCCGTCGTGGGCGAGGCGCCCCAAGCCAAGGTGTTCGCGCAGACCGTCAAGGACCAGGCCGGGGACAAGCTCGACGTCCGGACCGTGGACACCCGCGCCGAGGCCGTCCACCTGCTGAAGTCGCGGGATGTGACCGGCGCCTATGTGCCGAACGCGAAGGCGCCCGAACTGCTCGTTGCCACGGCCGCCTCCGACATGGGGGCCACCGCCGTGGAGAAGGTCTTCACCCCGGTCGCGGCGCAGGAAGGCGTGCCGCTCAAGGTCACCGACGTGGCCGCGCCCGTGGCCGACGACCCCACCGGGCAGGGCCTGTTCTTCCTGCTGATCGCGGTCAGCATCGGCTCGTACGCCTCCGTCGCCGCTCTCGGTACGGCCGGTGCGGCGCTCGCCCTGCGGATACGAGCCCTGCTCGCGGTCGGCGTGGCGGCCGTGGTCGGCGGCATCGGCGTCCTGCTCGCCGGACCGGTGTTCCATCTCGCGCACCACGGCCTCGCCGCCGTCTGGGGCATGGCCTGGCTGTACTCGGCGGGCATCCTGCTCATCGGCGTCGGCCTGCACACCTTCCTGAAGCGCTGGACCACGCTGGCCATGATGGTGCTGTTCGTGATGCTGAACTTCACCAGCTCCGGCGGACTGTTCCGGCCGGAACTGCAGAACGGTTTCTTCGGCACCCTGCACGCCTTCTGGAACGGCGCCGGGTTCGTCGAGGGCGTCCGTAGCCTGCTGTACTTCGGCAGCGACGGTCTTGGCCGTCAGATGTGGACGCTCGCCGTATGGCTGCTCGTCGGCCTCGCCATGACCGCGCTCGCCGGTGCCTGGGAACGGACCCGGAAGACGGACGACACCGGCGCGGGCGACCCGCAGACCGATCTGGCGCCGAACTTCCCGCACCGTTCCCACCAGGCCAGGCACGCTCGCCCGGAAGCCCGCACCGAGGAGGCCAGGGACGAGGAAGTCAGGGTGGCCGAAGAGGAGGAAGAGGCCGAGGAAGCGGTCGGAGTCTGACACCAAGCTCCCGCCAGCCCGCCAGCCCGCCAGCCCGCCAGCCCGCCAGCCCGCCAGCCCGCCAGCCCGGCACCGGCCACCATCCACCGGCACCGGCGCGTCACACGTGGTGCGTGCCCACATGTGGTGAGCCCACACCCCAGCACCCGTCACGGCCCCGAGCCTCGGCGGGTGCTGCGATAGGGTGGCGTCCGCCCGCGTGAGGTGCGCGGGCGGTGCGACCGAGGAGGTGAGACCCATTACCGCTGTGTCGGCCGGGGTGCTCTCTCCTCGTGACGGGTCCAGGTGACCCTGCCCGGACACGCGCGCCGGACTCTGTGAGAACACGGAGGCCCGGTGTCGGTGGCCGCGAGAGCGCCCTGTGGCTCCCGTCCACCGAAAGGCATACGCCTCCCATGTCCTCTTCGTCCGAGTCCCGTTTCTCCGCTCCCGTTTCCGCTTCCACCTCTGCTGCGCGACCTCCGTCTTCCGAGGCCCCGCTCACCCCGTCCGCCGTCGTCTCCGTACTGCGGGCCGCGGGCTGCGTCTTCGCGGAGGACGAGGCCCGTCTCATCCTCGCCGCCGCGCACGACGAGCAGGATCTCGCTGCCAAGGTCGCGCGACGCGTCGCCGGGCATCCGCTCGAACAGGTCGTCGGCTGGGCCGAGTTCCACGGGCTGCGCATCAGCGTCGAGCCCGGAGTCTTCGTCCCCCGCAGACGCACCGAGTTCCTGATCGACCAGGCCCTGGCCCACGCATCGCTCGCAGCGCACTCTCCCAGCGCCCCGGGCACCCCGGTGGTGGTCGATCTCTGCTGCGGCTCCGGCGCCCTCGGCGCGGCCCTCGCCGCCGAACTCGGCACCGCCGAGGTCCATGTCGAAGTCCACGCCGCCGACATCGACCCCGTCGCCGTCCGCTGCGCCCGCCGCAATCTCGCGCCCTATGGCGGGCACGCCCACGAGGGCGACCTGTTCGCCGCACTCCCCGCCGACCTGCGGGGCCGTATCGGCATCCTCACCGCCAACGTGCCGTATGTGCCCACCCGCGAGGTGCCGTTGCTTCCCACCGAGGCCCGCGACCACGAACCGGCCACCGCGCTGGACGGCGGCGCCGACGGCCTCGACGTCCTGCGCCGTGTCGCGGCCGAAGCGCCCGCCTGGCTGGCCCCCGGTGGCTGCCTCCTCTCCGAGACCAGCGAACGCCAGGCCCGCGCGGCAGCCGACGCGTTCGCGGCGGCCGGCCTCACCGCGCACGTCGCCGTGGCCGAGGAGGAGTACGCACATGTGGTGATCGGGGTCCAGGAGCGCTGAGTCGCGGGACGACCATGTGGGCCGACCCCATAGGCGCGGACACCGGGTCGGCCCATCACCACCCGTCCCCAGTCCCAGCCCCAGCCCCAGCCGCATCCCCGCCGCATCCGCAGCGCATCCGCGGCCGTCCCAGTCGCAGCCGGAACGAGGACCCCGACCCCCTATGGCTTCGTTCACTTCAAGCGGCAGCGTTTGTCTGCCGGTTTGAGCAGCAGTTGGCGATCTTGAGGCTCGTGGGTGTTCACGAGAAATGACGTCACTGCCGGAGCGCGTGGTGACCGACAGAGTTGCCCGGCCGCGATCGGAGACTGCTCGATGCGCTGCCCTATCCTTCTGCCGTGGCGAACAGGCTACGGAATTGGGCAGGAGGGGGTTGGGATGTCACGAGACCCGAGGGGCGGTTTCCTTGACGGCCCGGCTTGGATGCTTTTGAGCATTCTGTTCTTCGGTTGGACGGCGGCTAGTAGTGGTACCGCGCCCTGGGTGAGGATCGCCGCGACGCTGATGCTGGTGACCTGGGTGGTGTGGCTGGCGAGGTATCTTCTGCGACGTGCCCGCGACCGTGGGTCTTCGGAGTCGGATGGATCGGCATCCTGAAAGACGCCGAGGTCGGGGCCGGTCGGCCGTGAGGCGGCCGACCGGCGGGTTGCGACCGGCAGAGATCAGCTGGCCTTGGCGGGTTCCTCGGCTCGGGCTCGGGTGCCGGCGAGGCGGTAGGAGTCGGTGCCGGTTTCGATGATGGTGCCGTTGAAGGTGAGGCAGGCGACGATGGCCGCGCAGAGTCGGGGGTCGGTGAGGGTCTTGGTCCAGCCGCCGAAGGACTCGTTGGAGGCGATGGCGACGCTGTGCTTCTCCTCGCGCTCGGTCAGGATCTGGAAGAGAAGTTCGGCGCCGTGGCGGTTGAGTTCCATGTAGCCGAGTTCGTCGATGCAGAGCAGGTTGACGCGGCCGTGGCGGGCGATGGTCTTGTTCAGCTCTTCTCGTCCGCGGCCTCGACCAGCTCGTTCACGAGCTTGGTGGCGAGGGTGTAGCGGACGCGGTAGCCCTTCATCGCAGTCTCGGTTCCCAGAGCGATGAGCATGTGGGACTTGCCGGTGCCGGAGTCGCCGATCAGGCAGAGGGGCTGGCTCTTCAATCCATTCGCAGCTGGCGAGGGTGTGGATGGTGGCCGGGTCGATGTTCGGGTTGGCGTCGGAGTCGAATGCCTGCAGGGACTTCTCCCGGGGGAAACCTGCTGCCTTGATCCGCCTCTCCGAGCGGCGCCGTGCGCGGTCGTCGCACTCGGCCATCAGCAGCTCGGCGAGGAAGCCGCGGTAGACACCTCAGGTACATAAGTCGTCAAGCCAGGCCGGTCATCATTCGAATGGACGTCGATAGCATCATGGACATGCCTGACGTATGGATTGGCTTCAACTCTGATGACCGCCAGAGAGCTTGGTGGCAGAACGGTCTCGTGACGCTGGCCCTCACTGCTGCGATGGTGGTGATGATCCTGACCAACGAATCGAACAAATGGTGGTTCGTGAGTGGCCTTGGAGTCGTCGCTGTGGTCGCGTTCGTCGGAACGGTCAATCTGATCTATGGCAGGGTCCTCCTGACCGCAAGGGGACTGGAGTTCCGGACTTTCGTCAGCAGGCGGGTCATCCCTTGGAGCGAGGTCGCCGGGATCGAGACGCGGCGGCGGGTGGTCCGGAGCAGAGTTCTGTGTGATCTGCGAGTCGTCAGGGTTCGTGGGCGGGCGATCACGATTCCGGGGACGGCCACCAGCCGGGTGATGGATGCCGAGCTTGAGCGGAAGCAGGTAGCCATTCAGGAGCGCTGGTCCCGCGCGGTAACGGCTGATGGACCGGTGAATCTCCCGGCTGAACGGGCCTGCTCCAGGGCCGTTCAGCCGGGAAAGGCACCCGGTTTGCGGACGAGGGCCTCCACGTAGTGGTCCAGCTCCAGGCGGATTCCGTACTTGGCGATCAGGCGTTCATGCCGGGCCACTTCCACGTTCTGGTCGTAGACCGCCAGGTGGGAGGCGTGCAGCATGACCCGGACCTTCTTGCCGATCAAGCGGACGGGGACCGAGTAGCGGTTGGTCCGGACGGTGATTTGGCTGTAGCGGTCCACTCGTGGTGTGAACAGCCGGCCCGTTTCGAACGGCTCGTCCGGCAGGGGCGTCAGCAGCGACTGTTCGACGGCGAAGTACTCGTCGATGGTCCGCGGTCTGGCACCGATGCGACGACGTCCGTCGTGGATGTCCCACTGATCGACCAGTTCGTTCAGCTCGGCGAGCGAGTCGACTTCGGGGGCGGGCGTGAAGTGGTGTGGCGGAAGTAGCCGATCTACCCCTCGACTCCGCCCTTCTCGTGGGCGCCCTCGATGCCGGGGCGACAGTAGAAGCTCTCGATGCCGAAGTGGGAGCGGAAGGCGATCCAGCGGTCCGTTTCCACCCGGGCCCGGCTGAGTCCCAGGACCTGGGCGGCAGCAGACTTCAGGTTGTCATGGCGGACCTTGGTTCGCGGAACCCCGCCCAGCGTCCTGAGCGCGTGCACGTGGCCTTCAAAGAACGCCTCCTGCCCGCAGGAGGCGGAAACGCGGTGGACGGCCTTGCCGGAATACGACAGGCGGAAGGAGAACAGGTAGCTGGTAGGAGATGTCCTCGACGCCTGTCTCCTCAACGAGCCGGTGGAAGATCCGCGTGACCGTGTGCCGCTGCTTCCGCGGCGCATCCAGGTCCGCCCACAGCATCTGGTCGATCACGAACTTGTACGGATCGAGAGCTGTAGCGCGAGGAGGGAGCTTCTTGGCTCCAGCCAGGCAGAGTTCACCGCCTTCCGAACCCTCCGATACGTCACCCCGTACTTGCGCTCCAGGGCTCGCATCGACATCCCAGCACGGTGGTCACGCCGGATCGCCGCATACCACTCGACCTTCGATATCTGCGGCATGATCAGCGCCTTTCACCAGGCGCATCCCGATGCCGCCCTGGCAAGAACCGCCGCGCTGTCAAAAGCACGTGAACATCACCCGACCGTGGATCGGGGTGCCTCCCAAACCCATGAACAACCGCTGTCGCTACCCGTGAACAAAGCCAATCCCAGTCGCAGCCGGGACGACGAACCCGGCCCCCTACCGAGCCCGAGCGATCAGCAGTGCCACGTCATCATGGTTGTCCGGCCGGTGCAGTGTCCGCAGAAGCAGATCGCAGGTCTCCTCCAACGGCCGCCCGGACCGCCCGAGCAGGGACAGCAGGGTGTCCAGCCGCTCGTCCAGGGCGTCGCTCCGTGTTTCGACCAGGCCGTCCGTGTAGAGCACCAGCTCATCGCCCGGCTCGAAGTCGAAGGTCACTGCGGAGAACCCCACCCCGCCCACGCCCAGCGGCACACCGGTCGGCAGATCGAGCAGTTCCGGTGCCCGGCCGGGGCGTACCCGTACCGGCGGCAGATGGCCCGCGTTGGCGATGCGGCACTGCCGCAGCCGGGGGTCGTGGACGACGTAGAGGCAGGTGGCGATGGACTGGTCGAGGCCGGAGGTGGTCCGGTCGAGGTGGCCGAGCAGGGCGGCGGGGTCCAGACCGAGGTGGGCCAGCGTGGTGATCACCGTGCGCAGCCGCCCCATCGTGGCGGCGGCGCCGATGCCGCTGCCCATCACGTCGCCCACCACCAGCGCGGTCCGGTCGCCGTCCAGCGGGACCACGTCGAACCAGTCCCCGCCCACCTCGCTGGTCGCGCCCGCCGGTTGGTAGCGCGATGCCACCTCCAGGCCCGCCGGTTCCGGCGGACGTTCCGGCAGCAGACTCCGCTGGAGGGTGAGCGCGGTGTCGCGGGCGTTCTGGTACCAGCGGGCGTTGTCGATCTGCACCGCCGCGCGCGCCGCCAGCTCGCGGGCGAGCAGGACGTCGTCGGCGTCGAACGGCGCCGGGTTCCGGGTCCGTTTGAGGTCCAGGGCGCCCAGCACCTCCCCGCGCGCGATCAGCGGCACCGCCAGATACGAGTGCAGCCCCGCGCGGGCGAGCTGCGCCGCCGCCTCCGCCGAGCGGGCGATGCGCGGCAGGTCCTCGTCGGTCACCCGGCGCACCAGCACCGGTTCGCCCGAGCGGACACACTCGGTGACCAGACGGTCCGGTGCGTACCGGGCGATCCGGCCGGGCGGGTCGGCGGCCCGTACCGCGTCCGAGTCCTGACGGGCGCGCAGCGCCAGCGCCCGCATCAGCGCCGCGTCCGCCGGACCGAGGGTGCTCGGGCGGCCGTCCACGACCGAGTCGAGCAGATCCACGGCGGCGAGGTCCGCGAGTTCCGGCACCGCCACCTCGGCCAGCTCGCCCGCCGTGCGGTCCAGCTCCAGCGTCGTACCGATCCGCGCGGTCGCGTCCGCGATGACCGCGAGCCTCCGCCGCGCCGCCTCCGCCGCCAGCGCGGCCCGGTGCGGCTCGGTGATGTCCACCAGGGACAGTGCCACGCCCAGCACATTGCCCAGGGAGTCCTCCAGCCGGTACAGGGACAGCGACCAGGTGCGGTCACCGTCCGGATCGGCGGGCGTACGGCCCACCACTGTCCGGTCGATGACCGGCGTGCCGGTGTCGAGGACCTGCCGGGACGTTTCCTCCAGCGTGTCGGCGTCGAGCAGCGGCAGGAGCTCGCGCAGGGTGCGCCCGAGGTGCGCCTCGGCCGGGATGCCGTCGGTCCGTTCCAGCGCCGGGTTCACCGACACGAACCGCAGCCCGGTGTCCAGCACCGCGAGCCCGTTGGGGGACTGCCGCACCATGCGCTCCGAGAGAGCCACGCCCTGTTCGAGCCGTCGTACGGTCGCCTGGTCGGCGGCGAGGCCGAGGGCGTAGACGGCGCCCTGGGCGTCCATGAGCCGCATGTTGCGGAACTCCACCAGTCGGATGGTGCCGTCCTTGTGCCGGATCGGGAAGCCGCCCGCCCAGCTCCGGCCGGTGCGCATCACGTCGGCGAACAGCTCCCCGACCAGCTTCAGGTGCCGTTCGTGCACCATCAGCCGGGCCGCGTACTGCCCCAGCGCCTCGCGCGCGGTGTAGCCGAACAGGTCCTCGGCCTGGGGGCTCCACAGCACGATGCGTCCGTCGTCGGCCAGCACCACGGAGGCCAGCCCGAGCGTGTCGAGCAGCCCGCCCGGCCGCAGCGCGCCCGACGGGGGTTCCTCGCCGTCGGCTCCCGCGTAGCCAGGCGTCCCGGCCCCGGTCACGCCGCGCACCGGCCTCTCACCGGTCTCCCCGGTGTCGTACGGGTACGGCGGACCGCCGCACGTACCGGTTCCGCTCGCTCCACCGCGCTCACCCCGGTTTCCGGCAGCCGCCCGTTTCTCTACGTATCCAGGTCGCTACGTAGCTACGTCGCTATGTCTCTGCGCCTCCCTCCACCATCCCCCACGACGGGCGACGGCGTCCGCCGGGAACGCGCCGGGGCGTCCAGCCGGAGCACATCGGAAGGCACCGGAGCGCGTCGAAACGCACCGGAGCACAGGGGAGCACATGGGGGATGGCGCCATGACTCCTTGAGAACTGGTGTGGCCCCGCCACGTCCTCGCCCCCTCGTCAGGGTTCACCCCCGCGTCTCGTAATTGGTCTGTACATGCCGACCTTGGCCCCGTCAGACTGTCCGCCGACGGAGTACCCCCACCCCCCACCTCTGTTGCAGGAGTTGGCATGCCCGCGTCCGCTACACCTTGCGCCACCACTCTTTGCGCCACCACCCCTCGCGCCGCCGCCCCACGCACCCGCCCCCGCGCTTTCTGCCGAGCCGCCCTCGCCGGACTGGTTACCCTCGCCTCCGCCGCTGTCGTGTCCCTCGCGGCGCCCGCGCCCGCCTTCGCCGCCGACACCTGGACGGAGACCGGTTCAGACCGGGCCGACCCGCTCACCGAGAGCCAGGGCCTGGCCTCGGTGGAGGTCCCGGTGAACAGCCCGAACCGGTACACGGGCGTCGGTACCATCCCGCTCTCCGTGTCCAGCCGGGGCTGGAACCATGTGGGCGACCCCGACGCCTCCGCCGACGGGCACTACATCGAGCCCTACCAGCGGGACGACGGCAACACCAAGATGTACCGGGTGCAGGCCCCCGGCGGTGCCTGGTCGGAGTACGTGCACACGCTCGCCCCCGGCGAGGCCATGAACAACTCCTGGGACGCGATCTCGCCGGACGGCCAGTGGATGCTGTCGGGGGAGTGGGGCGCGATGAACCGCCTCCTGGTCTTCCCGACCCCCGGCATCAACCCGGCCGCCTCGCCCTCGGCGAACCTGCCCCTGGTGTCCCAGGTGCGGCTCGACCACGCCGTACGCGACGTTCAGGGCTGCGACTTCTCCTCCCCGACCACCCTGCTCTGCTCCTCGGACGACCCCGAGGGCTCCCTCTTCGGCATCACCAAGCCGCTGCTCCAGATCGACCTCTCGGCCGCGCCGAACGGGTCCGGCGACGTCACCGGGCACGTCACCGCACTCCGCCAACTGCCGCTGCGCAGCGCCTGTTCCGGCAGCTTCGAGGCCGAGGGCATCGACTACGACCGCCGGACCGGCGTCCTCCGGGTCATCGTCGTGTCGCCCGGCTTCTGCACCGTCGTGGACAGCAAGACGTACAAGTTCACGCGCGGCTGAACCCCGGCCCGGCCCCTGCTCCGCCCTGATCCGACTCCGGTTCGGCTCCGGCCCGGCTCTGCTCCGGCTCGTCCCGGTGCGGGTGCGGGTGCGGGTGCGGGTGCCGGTGTCAGGGGACGGTGCGGGCGCCGGACCGGCTCGTTCCGGCCCCGGCTCAGCGGAAAGTTCGTGGTTTTCCGGTCGTACGGCGCGGTTCGTGGGCACTCGGACCGCGCCATCGCGCCACCGCCCCACCGCGACCGGAGGCACCGCGACCGGAGGCGCGGCCCCGCGCGTACGGCGCGAGCCACGAGAGGAGTACGCACGATGGACCGCGAACGTGACCACGAGGAATCCGTTTCCGTCGAGATCAGCGGATGCAGCAAGGAGGACGCCCGGATCGTCTTCGACGCGCTGAACCAGTGCTTCGAGTCCGACCGGGCCGCCGAGGACGTGCCCCAGCACGCCGACGAGAGCCGCCCGATGGTGTGGCTCGGCACGTTCGAGGTCAGCGAGACCACTCGGTGCGCCCCGCCCGCCCGGCTCTCGTCCAGTGTCGAGGCCGACGCGCAGGGGAGTTACTGGGCCATCGGCCGCCTGCACCAGACCCTCGACTCCCTCTTCACCGTGCGCGATCTCTCCTCCGCTTCGGGCGACCAGGAGAGGGAACTGCACGTCCTGCTGGAAAGCCGCTGACACGACCTTCGCGGCGCCCGCACCCCGTACGGCCCGTACGGGTTCCAAGGGTCGTGCAGGCCGTAGCGGGGTCGTCCAGATCGTAGGGACGCTCCTTCCGGCCTGTGACCCGGCGCACTTCCGGATGTCCCGCCTCCCGGCCCCGGCCCACGGTTCACCACCGTACGGCCGGGGTTGTCCCGTAAGGGGGCCGCACGCGGGCCGCCCGGGGCTTGTGCAACTAGTTGCACAAAGAGGTCCGGGTCCTCTAGAACGTAAGGCGACCGCACCGCGTACGGAGGGCCGCCCGATGAGCCGATACCCGCACCTGTTGTCCCCGCTCGACCTGGGCTTCACCACACTGCCCAACCGCGTGCTCATGGGGTCCATGCACATAGGTCTGGAGGAGGCGGAGAACGGGTTCGAGCGGATGGCCGCCTTCTACGCCGCCCGTGCGCGCGGAGGTGTCGGCCTCATCGTCACCGGCGGCATCGCCCCGAACGAGGAGGGCCGCCCTTACCCGGGCGGTGCCATGCTCACCACCGAGGCGGAGGCCGACCGGCACCGGACCGTCACCGACGCCGTGCACCGTGAGGGGGGCCGGATCGCCCTGCAGATCCTGCACTTCGGCCGGTACGCCTATCATCCCGACCTCGTCGCGCCGAGCGCCCTCCAGGCCCCGATCAGCCCCCATGTGCCGCGCGAACTCAGTGACGCCGACATCGAGCGGACCATCGACGACTATGTGCGTGCCGCACATCTCGCCCGGCGGGCCGGGTACGACGGCGTGGAGATCATGGGGTCGGAGGGTTATCTGATCAACGAGTTCATCGCCGCCCGCACCAACCGGCGCACCGACCGCTGGGGCGGCTCGTACGCGAACCGGACGCGCTTCCCCGTGGAGATCGTCCGCCGGGTCCGCGAGGCCGTCGGGGACGACTTCATCCTCATCTACCGGCTCTCCATGCTGGACCTCGTGCCCGGCGGCTCCTCGCTCCCCGAGGTCGTCACCCTCGCCAAGGCCGTCGAGGCCGCCGGTGCCACCCTCATCAACACCGGCATCGGCTGGCACGAGGCCCGTATCCCGACCATCGCCACCTCCGTGCCGCGCGGCGCCTACACCTGGGTCACGCGTCGGCTCATGGGCGAGGTCTCCGTACCCCTGGTGACCACCAACCGCATCAACACCCCTGAACTGGCCGAGCGGTTGCTCGCGGACGGCTGCGCCGACATGGTGTCGATGGCCCGCCCGATGCTCGCGGACCCGGACTTCGTCGCCAAGGCCGCCGCGGACATGCCCGACGCCATCAACACCTGCATCGGCTGCAACCAGGCGTGCCTGGACCACACCTTCAGCGGCAGGATCACCTCCTGCCTGGTCAACCCGCGCGCCTGCCACGAGACCGAGCTGGTGCTCTCCCCGACCCGCCTCGCCAAGCGCGTCGCCGTCGTCGGCGCGGGCCCCGCCGGGCTGGCCTGCGCGGTCACCGCCGCCGAACGCGGCCACCACGTCACCCTGTTCGACGGCGCCGACGAGATCGGCGGCCAGCTCAACGTGGCCCGCATGGTCCCCGGCAAGCAGGAGTTCGACGAGACGCTGCGCTACTTCCGCCACCGCCTCGCCGCGCAGGGCGTGGACGTGCGCCTCGCCACCTGGGCCACCGCCGCCGACCTCGACGGCTACGACGAGGTGGTCGTCGCCACCGGTGTCACCCCGCGCGTGCCCGAACTGCCCGGCATCGACCACCCGAGCGTCGTCGGCTACCTCGACGTACTGCGCGGCACCGCCCCCGTCGGCGCGCGCGTCGCCGTCCTCGGTGCGGGTGGCATCGGATTCGACGTCGCCGAGCACCTGACCGACGCGGGCGACGGCGCGAGCGACGACCCGGCGACGTACTTCCGGGCTTGGGGCGTGGACATGGAGTACGCGGCGCCCGGCGGTCTCACCGAGCCGAAGCGGCCCACCCCGCCCCGCACCGTGCACCTCCTCCAGCGCAAGACGACCAAGGTCGGCGCGGGCCTGGGCAGGACCACCGGCTGGATTCACCGCACCGAACTCAAGCACCGGGGCGTCACCATGACCCCTGGTGTCCGCTACGACCGCGTGGACGACTCCGGACTGCACATCACCGTGGACGGCGAGAGCCGCGTCCTGGAGGTGGACACCGTCGTCCTGTGCACCGGCCAGGAACCACGCCGCGACCTCTACGACGAGCTGACCGGCGCCGGACGCCGGGTCCACCTCATCGGCGGCGCCGACATCGCCGCCGAACTGGACGCCAAGCGGGCGGTCAAGCAGGGCACCGAGCTGGCGGCTGCCCTTTAGGCGGCTGGCCTTTAGCGCCGTGGCCGCGCCTTCCTAGGATGACCCCATGTCACTCCCGCACGCCATCCTCACCGCACTGCTGGAGAAGCCGTCCTCGGGCCTGGAACTGACCCGCCGGTTCGACAGGTCGATCGGCTACTTCTGGTCCGCGACCCACCAGCAGATCTACCGCGAACTGGGGCGGCTGGAGTCCGGAGGACACATTCGCGCCCTGCCCGCCGAGCAGCCCTCGCGCGGGCAGCGCAAGACGTACGAGGTGCTGCCCACCGGCCGCGCCGAACTCGCCCGCTGGACGGCCACCGCCCAGGACCCCAAGCCACAACGGGACGTACTACTGCTCCGGCTACGTGCCGCGGCGGTCGTCGGCACAGCCGGACTCGAAGCGGATCTGCGCCGCCATCTCGACCTCCACCGGCGGCAGTTGGCCGAGTACGAGGAGATCGAGCGGCGCGACTTCCCACCCGAACGCGCCGGTGCGCAGGACCGCCTGAGGCATCTGGTCCTGCGCGCCGGGATCGATCTGGAGACGTTCTGGACAGGGTGGCTGGCGGAGGCGCTGAAGGAGTTCCCGGAGGTGCCGGGGGAGTCCGGGGCGCCGGAGGGGTTGGCGGAGGAGCGGCGGTCGGGGCCGAGCCCGGAGCGGTCTCTCGGTGCGGAGACGGATGTGGGGGCGGACGAGGCGGGGAAGTCGGCAGGCTCGCCCGGCTGATTCCTGATGCCACGCTTGCCGTCTGCCGTCTGCCGTCTGCCGTCTGCCGTCTGCCGTCTGCCGTCTGTCGCTTGGGGCCTCAGAGGCGGTACGGGCGTGACCGGCGCCGCAGGAACCAGATGGCCCCGGCGATCCCGGAGGCGACCAGGGCCAAGCCGACGCTCATCGTGACCGGGCCGAAGTCGTGGCTGGAGCCGCCGACACCGCCCTGTACGCCCCGCGCGGGTGCCGGGGCAGAGGTGGAGGAGGTGGTCGGGGCGCCCGTCGCCACACCGGCACCGGTGGAGGTGCCGGAGACGACGACCGCCTGGGTGCCCGCCGTGATGCCGTTGGAGCAGACCACGACGACCGTGTACGTCCCCGGAGTCACCCCTGACCAGGCAGCGGACTGGCTGATCGTCGTACCGGACAGGGCGACCTGTCGGCCCTGCGAGAAGTTCGCCTGACGGCTGGTGAGCAGCGAGGCGTTGCCCCACGCCCCGCCCGACTGGGTACAGGCGCTGGTGACCACCGAGACCGTGCTCCCGGTGGTGCTCACCGAGATGCCGGTGGCCGCGGCCGAGGATCCGGCGAGCGCGGTCGGCAGTGCGGCGGCGGTGGCCAGGAGAAGACCGGAGCGGAGGAGGAGTCGTGACGTACGCATGGGTCGGGCCTCCTGCGGCACGGTCGGCGGTACGTCGGATGCGCCGCCGGGGGTGGGGGAACGCCGTGCTGCCTCAACTGGCAGCAAACGCGGCGCCGCAGGCCACCGCACCCGGGCCGCGCCCATACAGGTGACGCCCGCCTCATGTGCGGGACCCACATGGCCGCGCGCTACACGTCCTGGCTCAGCCGTCCCTGCCGGTCGTCACCGTGCGCTCCACGGACCAGCCGCCCCAGGTGCCGTCCGGCAGCCGGGGCCGCAGCCGCACCCGGTGCTCCTCGCCCGCCCGCTGCCCGAGATAGAAGCTGTACCGGGACCGGCCGCGCGGTGGTTCGCCGCCCCACACCAGGGAGGTGGCCGTGGCACCGTCCAGCTCGATCAGGTACTCGGTGATGACGCCGTCCACCTGCGGCGGGTCCCAGACGAGATCCGCGTAGTACGCCCCGTCGTCGGCGTGGTGCGTGCCCGCCGTGAAGCCGGTCGGGGCGGTGTTCCGTCCGTCGTCGGTGCCCGGTGTGGCGAGCCGGACCGCCGGGCTCGCGGGGGAGAGGTTGTCGGCCGCGTCCCGCGCCCGCACGGTGAACGTGTAGCGCGTACCCGGCCGGAGCCCCGTGACCACGGTCGCGGTCTGGGCGCCGCCCACACTGTGGATCTTCGTCCCGCCCTGAAGGATGTCGTACGACACCACAGCTCTGTCGTCCCGCGCTGCCGACCAGGACAGCTGGACCGCGCGGCTGCCGACCGCCCGTCCGGTCGCCGTGCCGGGCCGGGACGGGGCCGACCGGTCCGCCGCCGTCGCCACGGGCGTCCGCGCGCGCACCGCACGGCTCGCCGGTCCGGTCCGGCCGTCCTCGTCACGGGCCCGCACCGTGAAGACGTACACCGTGGACGGCTTGAGCCTGGTGACATCCACCATGTGCTGGGAGCCCGGTACCTCGGTGACTTTGGTGGAGCCTCGATACACCTCGTAGGTGTGGACACCGGGTCCGGTGGTCACCGCGTTCCACATCACGTGCACGCTGGTCGCGCTTCCGGCTGCCGCCGTGACGCCCGCCGGAGCGCCGGGTGCCCGCGCGCCGCCTTCCTCGGCCGCGCCGCTCCAGCCGCAGGAGGCGACCAGCAGCAGGGTGCCGCAGACCAGGAGTGGGCGTAGCAGAACGCGTCGCACGACTCCGCCTCCTGGACACCGGTCGTACCGTAAAGGTCCGGACCAATATGGCCCGGAGGGCGCGGGGGCGGCAAGAGGGTGTGCGGGCCGCTCCGTCGCGCCCCTTCCTCATGGAGTGTCAGAAAGCTGCTCCATCCGGCCCCATCGGGATGACGGTGCTCGTACTCTGGGCTGATTTTCGACATGCTGGCCCGAATGTCCCCTTATGTGAAGAGGTTCACGTAGTGCGTGCCCAGTCGCTGACGCTGGCCGCCGCCGGCGCCGCCCTTCTCGTCCCCGCCACCCTTCCCGCCGCCGCGGCCGTCCCTCCGCGGCAGCACGAGGCCACTGCCCGCAGTGAGGGTTCCGTGACCGCCGCCGCTCTCCTGGACCGGGTCCGCTCCTGCGACCAGGTCTCGCGCGGGCGCTACCGCACCGACGAGAGCGCCCGCGCCACCGTCCCGGTGTGCGGCACCCGCGACGCGGTGTTCTGGAAAGCGGATCTCGACATCGACTGCGACGGGCGTCCCACCGCCCGCTGCAACCGGCGCACCGATCCGCTGTTCAGCGCCGCCACCGCCTTCCAGCAGTCCGACGGCCGCCACCTCAGCGCCGAGGCGCTGCCGTACATCGTGATCCCGCAGCCCAGCGGCATCTGGAACCACACCGGGAGCGGAGTGCGGGGCGGTTCCGTGGCCGCCGTCGTCTACAAGGGGCGGGTGGTGTACGCCGTCGTCGGTGACACCGGGCCGCGCGGCATCATCGGTGAGGCGTCCTACGGCACCGCCCGCGCCCTCGGTATCGACGCCGACCCGCAGACCGGCGGAGTCCCCTCCGGCGTGACGTACATCGTCTTCCGGGACTCGAAGGTCCGGCCCATCGAGAACCACAGGGCGGCCGTGGCCACCGGGGAGCGGCTGGCGAAAGCGTTCACCGGAACCCGCTGAACGAGCATCCACGCAAGGGGAGTTGGGGCGGCGGCTCGCGCCGTCGTCACACCTTCCGGTAGCTGTACGCGTCGGCCGCCGCCGCCTCCACCGTGTCCAGGTCCGCTCCCGCGGCCGAGGTGACCACGGCGGCCACCGCGCCCTCCACGAACGGGGCGTCCACCAGCCGGGTGCCGTCGGGGAGTTCGTCGCCCTCCGCCAGCAACGCCTTCACGGTGAGCACCGCGCTGCCGAGGTCGGTGAGCACGGCGACCCCCGCACCCCGGTCCACGGACGCGGCAGCCGCGGAGATCAACTCCGAACTGGTGCCCAGCCCGCCGCCCTCGGTGCCGCCCGCCGCCGCGACCGGGACCGTGTCCGCCCCGCCCGCGAGCCCCTTCGCCAACTCGGCCACGGATTCCGCGACTTGTGCGCTGTGCGACACCAGCACGATTCCGACCAGCCGCTTGTCGTCACTCACGTGAGGCTCCCGTCGTCGCTCGTGTCAGGACCCGGACGCCGCTTCGTCCAGCGCGGCGATCAGCAGCGCCGACGACGTGGCACCGGGGTCCTGGTGGCCGATGCTGCGTTCACCGAGGTAACTCGCCCTGCCCTTGCGGGCCTGGAGCGGAACGGTCGCCTCGGCGCCCGCCTCGGCCGCCGAACGTGCCGCTCCGAAGCCCTCACCGAGCGCCTCGACCGCCGGGACCAGCGCGTCGATCATGGTCTTGTCGCCGGGCGACGCACCACCCAGGGTGCGTACGGCCTCCACCCCGGTGCCCAGCGCCTCGGCCAACTGCGCCTCGCTCACCTCGGCCGCGTCCCCGAGCGCCTTGCCGGTGCGGCGCAGCAGCGTGCCGTAGAGCGGTCCGGAGGCGCCGCCGACCGTGGAGATCAACTGTCGTCCGGCCAGGGCCAGTACACCGCCCGGCGTGTCCGGCGACTCCTTCTCCAGTGCGGCGGCGACGGCCGCGAACCCGCGCTGAAGATTGCTGCCGTGGTCGGCGTCCCCGATGGCGGAGTCGAGAGCGGTCAGCCGCTCGGCCTCCCGGTCCACGGACGCGGCGGTCGCCGCCATCCAGCGGCGGAAGAAATCGGCGTCGAGCACTGTCTCTCCTTGCGTAGCAGGGGTGTTGCGGCGGTCAGGGGTGAAGGGAGCGGTACCGGGACACCCCGTGGTGGGGCTTCGCCCGGCCCGGCGTCACATCCCCCAGCGGAGTCCGGGCGTCTTCACCGGCGCGTCCCAGAGCCGCAGCAGCTCCTCGTCCACCTGGCACAGCGTCACCGAGGCGCCCGCCATGTCCAGTGAGGTCACGTAGTTGCCGACCAGGGTGCGGGCCACGGTCACCCCGCGCTCCCCGAGTACCCGCTGCACCTCGGCGTTGAAGCCGTACAGCTCCAACAAGGGTGTCGCGCCCATGCCGTTGACCAGGACGAGCACCGGATTCCTGACCGGGAGGTCCTCCAGGACGGCGTTCACCGCGAAGTCCGCGATCTCCCCGGAGGTCATCATGGCCCGGCGCTCACGGCCCGGCTCGCCGTGGATGCCGATGCCCAACTCCAGCTCGCCGGACGGGAGATCGAACGTCGGTGACCCCTTCGCCGGAGTCGTGACGGCACTCAATGCCACCCCGAAACTGCGGGAGTTGGCGTTCACCTGGCGGGCGATCGACTCCACCCGCTCCAGTGGCTGGCCCTCGGCAGCCGCGGCACCGGCGATCTTCTCCACGAACAGGGTCGCGCCGGTGCCGCGCCGACCGGCGGTGTAGAGGCTGTCGGTCACCGCCACGTCGTCGTTGACCAGGACCTTCGCCACCTGGATGCCCTCGTCCTCGGCCAGTTCGGCGGCCATGTCGAAGTTGAGGACGTCCCCGGTGTAGTTCTTCACGATGAACAGCACCCCGGCCCCGCTGTCCACGGCCGCCGCCGCGCGGGCCATCTGGTCGGGCACCGGTGAGGTGAACACCTCGCCCGGACAGGCCGCCGAGAG
Organism: Streptomyces corallincola; assembly: GCF_019104725.1. Taxonomy (GTDB): domain Bacteria; phylum Actinomycetota; class Actinomycetes; order Streptomycetales; family Streptomycetaceae; genus Streptomyces; species Streptomyces corallincola. Next base: position 237,849 of record NZ_JAHRXF010000001.1, read on the forward strand.
CATGCCGGGTCCGACAAAGCCACCGTGCAGCGGCTCGTGCCCCGAACCGCCGCCCGAGACCAGTGCGACCTGCCCCGCCACCGGGGCGTCCCGGCGCACCACCACCCGGTTCTCCACGTCCACGGCCAGGTCGGGGTGCGCGGCGGCCATCCCACGCAGCGCGTCCGCCACGACCGTCTCCGGGACGTTGATCAGCATCCTCATCTGGATCTCCTAAGAGGGCTAGCAGTGCGTCTTCGACCTGCGTCTCGGGATTCGCTCTCGGATTCACTTGATGACAGCCGGAGGACTTCTGCCCTCAGTATCGACCTTGTGGCAGCGAAGGTCATGTGCACTGCGCACACCGATTCGCTGTGAGCGGTGGTGTCTCATCCGGGGCGCGCGCATGCTCGGTGGTACCGGCGCTTCGAACACCCCGGCACGGGGAACCCGGCCGCCGGGCGAGCGGGGCGCCGGGGCCGCGGTGGTGTGGCCCGTGAGAGGAAGCGGCCGGTCCGAGGAGGTGCGGATTCCGTGCGCGACTGGGAGATACCTGATGGCGCGGGGCTTTCGCAGGGCGAACGTCTCACGCTGGCACAGATCGAGACGGCTCTCGCGGACGACCGCGAGTTCAGTGCGCGGATGCGCGCGGTGGCGCGTACGGGGGCGCCGTCCGGCGCGGCCGGAACGCCGCCCCCTGGGCCGGGACCACATGTGGCCCGCGCACATCCCACCGAAGGCAGGCATGTGGCCGAACCGGCGTACCTCGTGGAGCGACGGCGCCGCCGGGACCGGTGGCTCCCCCTGGCCGTTCTGCTCCTGGCCCTCGCCTCCGTGCTCGTCGCCGTGCTGGGCATCCGCACCTCGGACCGCATACCCCTCTGGTGCTTCGCGGTCCTCTGGCCGCTCACCATGTTCCAGGCGTACCGGCTGCTGCGCCGCACGGTGCGCGGGCGGCGCTCCCGAGGCCGGGGCGGCTCCAGCACCTGGCGCTGAGCCCTCGGGGCGCGTCGTCGGCCGAGCCCGTCAGCCGTGCACCCATGCCATACGGTCACCTGTTCCGTACGCCCGTGCCGTCCGGTCAACCGTCCCACCCACGCCGCTCGGTTGCCCGTTCCAGCCACGCCACCCGGTCACCCGTACATCGTCCGATCAGCCGTGCACCCATGTCGCCCTTCAGCCGCGCGCCCGAGTCGGTGGCCGCACACATGGCGGTTCAGCCCACACAACCCGTCCAGGTCATGTGGGCTGAAGCCAATCCGGACTGAACCGGGCCCCGCGATTCACTCACCCGCCCCTCCGCTCCCGCGACTCACCCACTCACCCCTCCGCTCCCGCGACTCAGGCCGCACTCACCAGCCCCTCCGGCCCCGCACCCTCCCCGGCACTCAATGGGCGCCCAGCCCACCCCCGCCGAACGAACCGCTCGACCCCCTGCTCCAGCGCGGGCGGTCCTTCGATTCGCTCGGCCTGGTGTGCATGTTGGTCAGTTCGTACGGGGTGAGTGCCCGGCCGCCCTTGGGGACGAAGGGGATCTCATCCGGCTCGCGGTTCTCCTGTATCTGGTGCACCGCGCCCTCCGGCGGCAGGTGCGGCTGCTCCTCCGGGCGCGGCCGTGGCGGCTCGCGGTACTTGACGCGGGAGTTCATCCAGAACCCTCCCGCGAGCAGCGCCAGTACGCCCACGGCCACCAGGAAGAGTACGAGGCTCATCAAGCCGCTCGCGGCGGCCAGCTCCATCTGTGCAGTGCTCATAGCACTGGACTACCCCCATAAAGCAGGGCGAACCGGACACCGCGTGTCGCCGTACGTCACGGACGGCGACCATCCCCACCCTCCTTGCCGCACAAGCCCGTTGAGCCCCGCGTGGGCCGTGTTTGCGGTCCTCCGGCAGGGCAACCCGGACCCCGTGACTCCGCAGACCTCACCGCAGCAGCTCTACCGCTACCTGGAGGACCGCTTCGCGTGTGCCCAGGCGTGCACGGAGTGCGCCAGGGCGTGCGCGGTGCGTGCGAGCCTGCAAGAACCGGACGGCTCCGGCGGCCTGGATCAGGTACGTCGGCTCGGCATCATGTGCGCCGAGGTGTGCGACGCGACCTGCCGGGTGCTGTCCGAGGAGAGCGAGCAGGACCTCGACGGGGTCCGGGTGCACCTGGAGTGGTGCCGCTCGGTCTGCCTCGACTGCGCCCACGCCTTCGACGCCCAGCCCGGCGCGGAATCCGCCGCCGCGGCCTGCCGCGCCTGCGCCGCCGCCTGCACGGACTTCATGGCGACCTTCGTCTGAGCACCCCCACGTCTGAGCACCCCCACGTCCGAGCACCCCCGCGTTCGAGCACCCCCACGTCCAGGCGCCCCCCACTCCGCCCCACCGGAGTTACCCTGCGGACATGGGCGATCCGGGACTGTTCACGCCGAACTCCGTGACCTGGCAGATGCACGGTGACCCCATGATGTGGATCGCCGGAATCCGCGCCCTCCACCTCCAGGCGCTGCACCCCCGCGCGGTGCGCGGTGTCATGCAGAACTCCGACTTCCGCCGTGACGCCTGGGGCCGCCTGATGCGCACCGCGGGCTTCGTCGGCACCACCACCTACGGCACCACCGGGGCGGCCGAGGACGCCGGTGCGCGGGTCCGCCGTATCCACCGCAAGCTGTCCGCCACCGACCCCGACACCGGCGAGCGCTACGGCGTGGACGAACCCGCGCTGCTGCTCTGGGTGCACTGCGCGGAGATCGACTCCTACCTGCACGTGCTCCGCCGCTCCGGATTCCCCCTCACCGACGCCCAGGCCGACCGCTACCTCGCCGAACACCGCGTCAGCGCCCGCCTCGTCGGCCTCGACCCGGACTCCGTCCCCGCCGACCGGGCCGCGATGTCCGCGTACTTCGAGAAGGTCCGGCCCGACCTGGCCGCCGGACCGGAGGCCCGCGAGGTGGACGAGTTCCTGCGCCGTCCGCCCACGCATCCCCTCCTCGTCCCGGCACGTGCCCTGCTCTGGCGGCACGTCGCGCACCTCGCCTACGACTCGCTGCCGCCGTACGCCCACGAGCTGTACGGCCGTCCGGCACCCGCCCCGGCGGTCGTCACCCGCCGTCTGCGAGCCGCGGGCACCCTGCTGCGCGCGGTCCCCGCGCGTCTGCGGTGGCAGCTTCCGCCCCGGCACATCCTGCGGGCCGTCGCCCGCCTCGGCCCGGCCGCCCGCCCGGCGCCGTACAAAGTCGGGCCGTAGCCGCACCAGGTCCGGCCACAGCCGTACGGGGGCCGGGCCGTGGCCGTCCGGACCACGGAACGTCCGCCGCCCCTGGCCGTTGTGGATCATCACGTGTTACCAAGAGCCATGCCTGTGAACGAGGGAACCCGCACCTACGACGCCGTGATCGTCGGCGGTGGCCACAACGGTCTGGTCGCCGCCGCCTACCTGGCACGGGCCGGCCGGTCCGTGCTGGTGCTGGAACGGCTCGGCACCACTGGCGGCGCCGCCGTCTCCACCCGCCCCTTCGCCGGGGTGGACGCCCGGCTGTCCCGCTACTCCTACCTGGTCAGCCTGCTGCCGTCCAAGATCGTGGACGATCTGGGCCTCGACTTCCGGGTGCGCGGCCGGACCATCTCCTCGTACACCCCGGTCGAGCGGGACGGACAGCCCACCGGGCTCCTGGTCGGCGGGGGCGGGACGCGCACCCGCGAGGCGTTCGCCCGGCTGACCGGCGGCGGACGCGAGTACGAGGCGTGGCAGCGCTTCTACGACATGACGGGCCGCCTCGCGGAACGTGTCTTCCCCACTCTCACCGAGCCGCTGCCGAGCCGGGACGAACTGCGCCGCCGCGTGGACGACGAGACCGCCTGGCGGGCGCTGTTCGAGGATCCGATCGGCATCACCATCGAGGAGAACTTCACCGACGACCTGGTCCGGGGCGTGGTCCTCACCGACGCGCTGATCGGTACCTTCTCCGACGCCCACGACCCCTCCCTCGCGCAGAACCGCTGCTTCCTCTACCACGTCATCGGTGGCGGCACCGGCGCCTGGGACGTACCCGTCGGCGGCATGGGCGCCCTCACCGACGCCCTCGCGGACGCGGCACGCGCGGCGGGCGCCGTCCTCACCACCGGTGCCGAGGTGGTCCGCGTGGACACCGACGGCCGGGCCGCCGAGGTCACCTACCGCACCGCCGACGGCGAACGCGTCGCCGCCGCCCGGCACGTCCTGGTCAACGCCTCGCCGCGCGAACTCGCCGCCCTCACCGGCGACACGCCCCCCGAGCCCGCCGCCGAGGGCGCGCAGCTCAAGGTCAACATGCTGCTCACCCGGCTGCCCCGGCTCCGCGACACCTCCGTGGACCCGCGCGAGGCGTTCGCGGGCACCTTCCACATCGCGGAAGGGTACGAGCAGCTCGCCACCGCGCACGCCCAGGCCGCCGCCGGACGCCTCCCCGCGGCGCCGCCCTCCGAGATCTACTGCCACTCGCTGACCGACCCCAGCATCCTCGGCCCCGAACTGGCCGGGCGCGGCTTCCAGACCCTCACCCTGTTCGGCCTGCACACCCCGGCCCGCCTCTTCGACCGGGACAACGACGCCGTGCGCGACGAACTGCTCGCGGCGACCCTCGCCCAGCTCGACGCCCACCTCGCGGAACCGATCACCGACTGCCTTGCCACCGACGCCGACGGGCGCCCCTGCATCGAGGCGAAGACCCCGCTGGACCTGGAACGCGACCTCCGCCTGCCCGGCGGCAACATCTTCCACCAGCCCCTGAGCTGGCCCTACGCCGACGAGGGCACCGGCCGCTGGGGCGTGGAGACCCGGCACGCCAACGTCCTGCTGTGCGGGGCGGGCGCGGTGCGGGGCGGGGGAGTGAGCGGGGTGCCGGGGCACAACGCGGCGATGGCTGTGCTGGAGGGGGCGGGGGAGTAGGGCCGGGGAGCGGGGCGAGGGGCGGTGCTCGTGTGGTCGGCGTACATGTGGTGACGCCACATGTGGTGACGGCATACGTGGTGTCGCCACATGTCGTGCCGACACACGTGGCGACGACACACGTGGTGACGGAACACGTCGTAACGGCACATGGGCCGGTGCACCACGTATCACCCGCCGGGCGCTTGACCCCGTCACCGCCCGCCCAGATGATCAGCTCCCATGACGCAGGTACAGGGCAGCACGGTGGACGGGGTGCTGCGGCGCAGCGCCCGGCGGACCCCGGCGCGGGTGGCGCTGGAGTACGCCGACCGCGCTTGGACGTACGAGGAACTGGACGCCGCCGTGTCGCGCGGCGCGGGCCTGCTGCTCGGGGAGGGCCTCGCACCCGGCGACCGGGTCGCCGCCTACGGCCACAACTCGGATGCCTATGTGGTCGCCTTCCTGGCCTGCGCCCGCGCCGGGCTCGTCCATGTGCCGGTCAACCACCAGCTGACGGGCGCCGACCTGGCGTACATCCTGGAGCAGTCGGGCAGCACGCTGGTCCTCACCGATCCGGACCTCGCGGACCGGCTCCCGCCCGGCACGAGGGTGCTGCCGCTGCGGGACAACGACGGCTCCTTCCTCGACCGGCTCGCCGGGACCGCGCCGTACGACGGTCCCGAGGCGCGCACCGACGACCTCGTCCAATTGCTCTACACCTCCGGCACCACCGCGCTGCCCAAGGGCGCGATGATGACCCACCGGGCGCTGGTGCACGCGTACATGAGCGCCATCGCCGCCCTGGACCTGAGCGCGGGGGACCGGCCCGCGCACGCGCTGCCGCTGTACCACTCGGCGCAGATGCACGTCTTCCTGATGCCCTACCTCGCGGTCGGCGCCACCGGCGTCGTGCTCGACGCGCCCGACGGCGACCGTCTCTTCGAACTGGTCGAGTCGGGCCGCGTGGACAGCCTGTTCGCGCCGCCCACCGTGTGGATCGGCCTCGCGGGGCGCCCCGACTTCACCGCGCGCGATCTCGGCGGACTCCGTAAGGCGTACTACGGCGCGTCGATCATGCCCGTACCCGTGCTGGAGCGGCTGCGCGCGCACCTGCCCGGCCTCGCCTTCTACAACTGCTTCGGGCAGAGCGAGATCGGGCCGCTGGCGATGGTCCTCGGACCCGGCGAGCACGAGGGTCGCCCCGACTCCTGCGGGCGGCCCGTCCTGTTCGTGGACGCGCGTGTCACGGACGAGCACGGCGCCGATGTCCCCGACGGGACACCCGGTGAAATCGTCTACCGCTCACCGCAGTTGTGCCAGGGCTACTGGGACCGGCCCGAGGAGACGGCCGAGGCGTTCCGTGACGGCTGGTTCCGCTCCGGCGACCTCGCGGTCCGCGACACCGACGGCTATTACACGGTCGTGGACCGGGTGAAGGACGTCATCAACTCCGGTGGCGTACTGGTCGCTTCACGCCAGGTCGAGGACGCCCTCTACACCCACGAGGGCGTCGCCGAGGCCGCCGTGATCGGCCTGCCGGACGAGCGCTGGATCGAGGCCGTCACCGCTGTCGTCGTCCCGCGCGGCGAGGTCACCGAGGACCAACTCATCGCGTACGCCAGGGAGAAGCTCAGCCCGTTCAAGGTGCCCAAGCGGGTGCTGTTCGTGCCGGATCTGCCGCGCAACTCCAGTGGGAAGATCCTCAAGCGGGAACTGCGGGAACGGTTCGGGAGCTGACCTCCGGCGGGCCTGCCCCAACTCGGCATCGTAGGAGCCCTGTTGCCGGGAGCCGGTCGATCGCCGCTACTTCTCCCGCAGGTCCACGATGCGGCGGATCTTGCCCACCGACCGCTCCAGCGACTCCGGTTCGACGATCTCCACGCCCACCGACACCCCGATGCCGTCCTTCACGGCCGCGGCGATGGCGCGGGCCGCCTCGTCCCGTGCCTCGGGGGTCGCGCCCGCCCTGGCCTCGGCACGCACGGTCAGCGCGTCGAGACGGCCCTCGCGGGTGAGTCGGAGCTGGAAGTGCGGTGCGACACCGGGGGTGCGCAGCACGATCTCCTCGATCTGCGTGGGGAACAGGTTCACCCCGCGCAGGATCACCAGGTCGTCGCTGCGGCCGGTCACCTTCTCCATCCGCCGGAAGGCGCGCGCGGTGCCCGGCAGCAGGCGGCTGAGATCACGCGTGCGGTAACGGACGACCGGCATCGCCTCCTTGGTGAGCGAGGTGAACACCAGCTCCCCGCGCTCGCCCTCGGGCAGCACCTCGCCGGTGACCGGGTCCACGATCTCCGGATAGAAGTGGTCCTCCCACACATGGAGTCCGTCCTTGGTCTCGACGCACTCCTGCGCCACTCCCGGACCGATCACCTCCGACAGGCCGTAGATGTCCACGGCGTCGATCCCGAACCGCTCCTCGATCTCCTGCCGCATCCGGTCCGTCCACGGCTCCGCCCCGAACACCCCCACCCGCAGCGACGTTCCGCGCGGATCCACACCCTGCCGCTCGAACTCGTCCAGCAGCGTCAGCATGTACGACGGGGTCACCATGATGACGCCCGGTTCGAGATCCTGGATCAGCCGGACCTGCCGGGCCGTCATCCCACCCGACGCGGGTACGACCGTGCAGCCAAGGCGCTCGGCACCGTAGTGCGCGCCCAGCCCGCCGGTGAACAGCCCATAGCCGTACGCCACATGCACCACGTCACCGGGCCGTGCGCCCGCCGCGCGCAGCGAACGTGCCATCATGTCGGACCACATGGAAAGGTCGTTCTCCGTGTAGCCCACCACCGTGGGCAGTCCCGTCGTCCCGCTGGACGCGTGCAGCCGCCGGACCCGCTCACGCGGCACGGCGAACATTCCGTACGGGTAGTTGTCCCGCAGGTCGGCCTTGGTGGTGAACGGGAAGTGCGCGAGGTCCGCGAGGGAACGGCAGTCCTCGGGGCGGACGCCCGCCTTGTCGAAGGACGCGCGGTAGAACGGCACGTTCTCGTAGGCGTGCCGGAGCGAGGCCCGCATGCGTTCCAGTTGGAGCGCCCGCAGTTCCTCGTGCCCCAGCCGCTCGCCCGCGTCCAGCAGGTCCGTCCCGTCCGCCATCGGACACTCTCCCTCGTCGGCACCACATATTCCGGACGACCGATCATTCGGTCGATCGTCCCGGGGCCAGTTAATGCAGCCCGAGGGCTCCGGGCAAGGGGGTGACGGGGAATTTCCCGCACGGTTGTCCCTGCGGTCTGCGGTCTGCGGTCTGCGGTCTGCGGTCTGCGGTCTGCGGTTTCTGACGCGCCGGTCTGCCGCCCGCCGTCAAAGCCGTTGCGCGTTCGTGTCGCGGCCCCGGATGATCGCTCCGTGCCGACCTTCTCCGCAGCCGACGGAACCCTCCTCGCCCACCACGCGCGGGGCACCGGCGAGCCTCTTGCCGTGCTCCCCGGCGGCCCCATGCGAGCCTCCGCCTACCTGGGTGACCTCGGCGGTCTGGCCGCGTACCACCGCCTCCACCTGCTGGACCTGCGCGGCACCGGCGACTCCGCGTGCCCCGCCGACCTGGCGTCCTGCCGCGCCGACCGGCTGGTGGACGACGTAGAGGTATGGCGGGACCACATGGGGTGGGACCACATGGATCTGCTCGCACACTCGGCGGCCGCCACCGTGGCCCTGCTCTACGCGGCCCGCCACCCCGACCGCGTCCGCCGACTCCTGCTGATCACCCCCAACTGCTCCGCCCTCGGCTTCCGCACCACCCCCGAGGACCGGCTGGCGGCGGCCCGGCTCAGGGCACATGAATCCTGGTACCCCGCGGCCTTCCCCGCCCTCTCGGCCTGGCTCGACGGCACCGCTGACTACGACGAAGTGTTCAGCCCCTTCTTCTACGGCCGCTGGGACGAGGCCGCGCGGACACACGACGCCGCCGCCGACCACGAGACGAATGAGGAGGCCGCCGCGCACTTCTTCGCGGACGGTGCCCTCACTCCCGACGCCACCCGTGCCGCACTCGCCGCTCTCGCCGCGCCCGTACTCGTGTACGCGGGCGCACTCGACGGCGGCCCCCGTCCCGACCTGGCCCGTGAGGCCACACGTGTGTTCCGCGCCGCCGAGTTCACCGTCCAGCCCGGCGCCGGGCACTACCCGTGGCTGGATGACCCGGAGCACTTCGCGGGCGTCGTACGGGACTTCCTCGACCGCGATCCCGGCGCACCGGCACCTGCCTCGGCGCCCGCATCGGCACCAGCGTCGGCACCCGCACCCGCATCGGCACCAAGACCGGCAACCGAACCCGCACCTGGCCACGACCCGGCCGCGTAGCCGTACCGGCCCTTTACACCCACCCACCAACCCAAAGCCAAACGCAGACCCAGGCCCAAACCCAGGCCCAAGCCCAGACCCAGCCCCCTCAGCGCCCTCGTGACCCGCCCGTCGGCACACGGACCGGCGGACCGGCGATCGAGGCGAGCCGCAGCTTCGTCTCGTCCGCGCTGCCCGGCTCTGCCGTGAGAATGACGATCTTCAGTTCCGTGTCGCCGTCGGTCAGCACGTCGCAGTCCACGGTGACCTCTCCCACCGAGGGATGCTCGATCACCTTGTGGTCTTCGCGGTGCTCGCCCACCGCACCGGTGGCCCACAGTTCGGCGAACTGCCCGTTTCCGTCGCGGAGTTCGCGGACGAGCCGCGCCAGCCGGGGATCGTCGGGGAAGCGACCGGTCGCCCGGCGCAGGTCGGCCACCACGGCGGCGTCCGTGAGGTCCGGGTCGCGCTCGTTCACCGGCCACTGGGTCAGCCGGGTGGACTCCGCGCCGATGGGGAATCGGTACCGCGCGAAGTTCCGCGTCCAGGGGGCCGAGGCCGCCGGATCACCGAGCAGTGCCGCCCAGCCCCGGTTCCACCAGACCAGATGCCAGTCCGCCGCGAACACCGCCACCGCCACGTCCCCGAGCCGGGCCAGCACCCGCTGGACACCGGGCGGGATGTGCGCGGAGATCGTCCCGGTGGCGGGCGGCACCAGCCGTGCCAGCCGGTACAGATGATCCCGCTCGGGTCCCGACAACTGCAGCGCACGGGCCAGCGACGCGACCGTGGACTCCGAGGGAGTGGTGGCCCGCCCCTGTTCCAGCCGCACCACATAGTCCACGGACACACCCGCGAGATCGGCCAGTTCCTCCCGTCGCAGCCCGGCCGCGCGCCGACGGCGGCCCACCCGGAGCATCGCGGCGGACGGCGGCAGCCGGTTCCGCCACGTCCGGATCATGGCCCCCAGCCCGTCCTCGGATGGTGTCGTCATACCGTCCATCCTCGCGCATCCGCCCACCTGGGCGCGGACCCCGCACCTCGGCAAGGGTGGTACTGCGGGTCCTACCGTTCAGGCATCCCTGGCCGCCCCGGGCGCATGGGCCAACAATGGTTCCATGACGATCACCTTTATCACCGGAGCCAACAAGGGACTCGGCTACGAGACGGCCCGCCGTCTGGTGGAGCAGGGCCACACCGTACTGGTCGGGGCGCGCGACGCCGAGCAGGGCGAGAAGGCCGCCACCGCGCTCGGCGCCCGCTTCGTGCGAATCGATGTCACCGACGATGCCTCGGTGACCGCCGCAGCCGCGGATGTCGCCGCGCACGAGGGGTCGATCGACGTCCTCATCAACAACGCCGGTATCGCCGGTCCCTGGGGCGTGGACGCCGCCACCTACAGCGCCGCCGACATCCAGGGCGTGCTGGACGTCAACCTCGTGGGCGTGGTCCGCACCACCACCGCGTTCATGCCCCTGCTGCGCCGCTCGTCCGACCCCTCGGTCATCAACGTCACCAGCGGGCTGGGCTCGCTCGCCTTCACCCACGACCCCGACCGCGTCGAGTCCACCGTGGTCACCCCGCTGTACTGCGCGTCCAAGGCCGCGCTGACCATGCTCACCACGCAGTACGCCAAGGCACTGCCGGACGTCCGCTTCAACGCGGCCGACCCCGGTTACACGGCCACCGATCTCAACGCGCACTCAGGCCCGCAGACCGTCACCGAGGGCACCGACGCCGTCGTCGCGCTCGCCACCGAGGGCCCCGGAGCAGCCTCCGGTCGCTTCGTGGACCGCAGCGGCGAGATCTCGTTCTCGGGAACCTGAGGACACGGGGACTTGATGGCCCGGGAACCCGATAACACCGGGACCTGACACCGGGCCCCACTCGGGTGCCCGACCGGCCGCCCCCGGACTGCCCTTTGCCCGGTCACCGGTTATCCACAGGGTTTGTCCACAGGCCCTGTCGGCGTCCCCGCCCGCTCGCTAGGCTGGCCGGGGACGACGAACCGGGAGGAGCACGGACGTGACCGAGAGCACCACCCAGCAGAGGCCGGTCATGGGCTGGGACAAGCCGGAGCTTGACCTCAGCGGAGCCGATTGGCAGTCGAGCAGCAGAGGGCTGGGCGACGTCGAGATCGCCTTCGTCGAGGGCTTCATCGCCATGCGCAACGGTGACCGCCCCGACAACCCCTCGCTCATCTTCACCCCGGCGGAGTGGGGAGCTTTCGTCTCCGGCGCCCGCGAGGGCGAGTTCGACCTCACCTGAGTCCCGCCGCGCGCCCGGTTCGCCGCGCGCCCGGTCCGCCTCCCGCCCGGTCCGGCGCACCCGCGCCGGGAGCCGACCGGGGGGAGTCGGACCCCCGATTCCGGACACGCGACCCGTGGCGCGGTGCCAGGGCCTCCGCCTGCGCGAGGCTGGCACCGCGACGCACAGGTCGTGACCCGGAGGTGAGGAAGATGAGCAGCGCGCCGGTCATCGCCGCGGTGGACGGTTCCGACGACAGCGACCGCGCCCTGGACTGGGCCGTGGACGCGGCCCGCCGCCGCGCGGCACCGCTGCGGGTGGTGCACGTCCGCCAGTTCGCCGCCTGGGGGCAGGGCGACGTGATGATCGCGGACCTGCCCGAGGTGGAGGGCGATCCGGTGCTCGACCAGGCACGTGCCCGGATCGGGGACGCGACCGGACTCGCGGCCGTCGAGTACGTCGCCGTGGAGGGCGTACCCTCCGCCGTGCTGCCCGAACTCGGCCAGGACGCGGCCCTGTTGGTGCTCGGCTCGCGTGGCCGGGGTGGCTTCGCCAGCCTGCTGCTCGGCTCCAACGGCGTCGCCGCCGCGCGGGACGCCGACTGCCCGGTCGTCGTCGTACCGCGCCCCGACCGCCGGGCGACCGGCGACGGTACGAACGCGCCCGGACCCCGTGTCGTGCTCGGCGTGCACGTGGACAGCCCGGACGACGCGGCCCTGGACTTCGCGTTCGCCGAGGCCGCCGGAGAGGCGGCCCGCGTCGAGGTGATCGCCGCCTACCCGTGGCCGCAGCAGACGTGGTCGGCGCCCGGCCAGATGATGCCGGTGCCCGTGGAGCAGCAGTCGGTGGAGCAGGAGACCCGCACGCTGACCGAGCGGTTCCTCGCACCGCACCAGGAGCGGTATCCGGGCGTCCGCACCGAGATCCGCGTGCTGCCCGGTGACGCCGCCGGGCACCTCGTCGCCGCGTCCGGGGGCGCCCGCCTCGTGGTCGTCGGCCGCCACCGGCGCCGCCTGCTGGCTCCTGGCCGGATGACGGGCTCGGTCACCCAGGCGGTCCTGCTGCACGCCGCGAGCCCCATCGCCGTCGTACCGCCCGCGCCCGCCGGGGAGGAGTGAGACCCGCCGCCCGGAGCCCGGCCGGGGCGGGTTCCGGCGCGGCCGTACGACGGTGTCCTCCGGGCGGCGCCCGCGCGTCGCCGGACGCCCGCCTGCACGTACCATTGCGGCATGTCGTTCCTCCGCCGCCGCAGCGCCACCCCCGCCGGACCCGACTTCGACGTGCTGGCAATGGATCCGGGTGACTGGCCCGGAAATCTCGGCGCCGGTCTGCTGCCCGCCGCCGACGGCACCTGCCAGGGCGTGTTCCTGCGCTACGACCTCTTCGGCGGACGTGGCCCCGCCATGATCATCGGTAATCTGCCCGAGGGCTCCCCGGCCCGTGAGGTCGCCGAGGACGAGATCCCGTTCGAGGTCGGGCAACTGCTGGTCGCGCTGGAGAACGACGAGGAGATCACCGTCGTCGGCAGCGAGGACACCCCCGTCCTCCAGGGTGACAATCTGCTGATCGTGCGGAGGCTGAAGCTCTCCGAAAGCCGGATCTCCTGCGTCCAGTTCGACCGCAGCGACGGCGTCCTGGTCACCATCGCAGCCTGGGACCGCCCCATCACCGACGACCTGTACGCCCTGCTCAAGCCGCTTCCGGCGGAACTCTTCCAGCAGGGCTGACCACGGGACGGCCCACACGGAAGGGCGCCCGCGGGATCTCACTCCCGCGGGCGCCCGTCCGTCGTACCGCCTACTTCACCAGCCGCACGTCCGCCGCCCGTACGAACGCCACCCGGTGCCCGTACTGGATCTCGTAGTACATGTCCTTGCCGGTCACCACCCGGTGCGAATCGGTGCTGAACGTCGCCGAATAGTCGTACTGCCCCGGCATCTCGTCACCGACGACGTACTTCTGCCCCGCCGGGATCGTGTACGGCAGCGGGACCACGGACTGCACGGGTACGCCCGCCGGGTACGCCTCCTTCTCCGGGTAGGCGCGCCCGTAGACGGGGACGCTGGTCGCGCCGTCCTTCGGGGTGATCGTCAGCGTGGTCGCCGGGAGCGCGACGGGCTGCTTCGCCGGGTTCTGGAACCACGCCTTCTGGCCCAGGTACCAGATGGCGGTCCAGTCGCCCCAGTGGTCCGCGACCGCGTACTGCTGGCCCGTGGAGATCCGCGACGACAGGTCGTTCACGTCGGTCGTCGGGGTGGTGCCGAGGCCCGCGTCCTTGATCAGCGGCGCGTTGACGTCGTGGTCCGAGTACAGCCGCACCTCGCTGGAGCCGTGGGCCGCGCAGGGCTCGCCCTTGGTCGTGCAGCCCGTGTACACCGGCCGGTTGGCGGCGTAGTCCGGCATCACCGTCACCGCCGCCGCGTTGCGCAGCCCGGTCCGCTTGAAGGGGTGGCCCAGCAGCTCGAAGTAGTGCCGCCAGTCCCAGTACGGCCCCGGGTCGGTGTGCATGCCGGGGATCGTGGACGTGGTCGGTCCGGGCACGTTGTCATGGCCCAGGATGTGCTGCCGGTCCAGCGGAATGCCGTACGTCCGCGCCAGGTACGACACCAGCCGTGCCGACGAGCGGTACATCGCCTCCGTGTACCAGGCGTCCGGCGACACCAGGAAACCCTCGTGTTCGATGCCCACGGACCGGGCGTTGATGTCCCAGTTGCCCGCGTGCCAGGCCACGTCCTTCGCCTTGACGTGCTGGGCGATCAGCCCATCGGTCGAGCGGATCGTGTAGTTCCACGACACATAGGTGGGGTCCTGGACCAGGTTCAGTACGCCGTCCCAGGCACCCTCGGTGTCGTGGACGACGATGTACTTGATGCGCTGCGAGGTGGGCCGGTCGCCCAGGTCGTGGTTGCCGTAGTCGTCGTCCCCGAACTGGGAGTACGGCGCCGGAATCCACTCGCAGGAGACGTTCGACGGGCACTCCGCGCCGTCCGCCTTCCGGGTGCGCAGCCCGGTCCGCTTCAACTGCCCGGTGTCCGGCGTCAGTCGGGGCAGCGCGGCCAGGGTGACCGTCTGCCCGGCGTCGGTGGTCCGGTGCTCGCCGGTGCGCAGTACGTCGAACACGTCGTCGGCGTACCGGGCGGCGGTCGCGGTGTCGTCGGCGCCGGAGAACCGGGCGATCGCGCCGTACCAGTCCGCCGGATCGGCGCTGGTCGGCTCGCCCAGCTCGTGCTGCGCGGCGGCGAGCAGCGCTGCGCCGCCCCGGATGTTCGCGGCGGCGTCGGTGCGCAGCGTCTTGGCGGACAGCCCGGTGAGTCCGGCCGCGCGGGGCAGCGTCCTGAGCCGGGCCGGGAGCGCCGACTCGGCGGGCACCTTCGCCTTCGGGTGCAGGGCGGGGCGGGAGCTGTCGCCGCGCGCGTCCTCACTGCCCTCGGCCAGGTGCTCGGTAGCGGCCAGCGCGGTACGGGCGTCGGTGAGGTGCATGGGGCCGTAGCCGCCGCTGACGCTGGGCGCCCCGGCGTGCGTGTCCCAGCGGGACTGGAGGTACGACACGGCGAGCAGCACGCTCTGCGGTACGTGGTACTGGCTCGCGGCGTCGGCGAAGGCGTGCTGGAGCCCCTGCGCGGGACCAGCGGCGCCGGGGGTCGCCGGGGCCGGGGCGCTCTGCGCCGGGGCGGCACCGAGCAGCGGGAGCAGCAGAGCCGCGCAGGCGAGCGGGCCTGCGGACCGCCGCAGGATTCTGCGGCCGGGCGGGGGCGTGGGGGCGGTGGCGAGTGCTCGCAAGATGCGGCCTCCTGTGACGGGTGGGCGGCGGGGGGTACGGCGCCGGAACGGATCAGTGGTACCGGCTGGCCGACGATCCGTCAATGATGCTCGGTGAAGCGCGATTTCCCATGTCACAGGGGGTCCGGCGAGTTTCCGCCCGGCAGCCCTCGGGCCTGCGGAGCGTCAGTGGAGTACACCAGTGGCCGCACCACATGTGCGGCGGTCATAGGGAAAGTGTCGATGTTGTGTGGGCCTCGTATACGGGTCCCCGTGCCTGTTTACACGGGGACCCGTTCCCATGTCGGCGGTACTTGTGTGGGCCACACCTGTGTGGGTGGCGTCTATATGGGCTGGATCTATGTCGGCCGCGCCCGTCACGCCTGTCCCCGGACGCGCGAAGGTCCGCGGTGCGCCGCCGCTCAGGGCGCACCGCGGACCTTCGCCCCCGTCAGCGGGTGCCGACGGCCGCTCGTACGGCCCGCCGGGCCATCTGGCAGTCGTCGTGCAGCCGCCGCAGCAGGAGCCGCTGTTCCTCACCGGAGGGCGCGGCCGGACCGGTCTGCGTGCCGCCGCCCGCGACCGGAGCCGTCTCGTGCAGCGAACGCTGCACGGCCGTCTCGTACGTGCGGATCTCGCGGGTCAGGACGAGCATCAGGTTCACCAGGAAGGCGTCACGCGCGGCGGGCCCGCCCGACTGGGCGATCTGACTGATCTGACGGCGGCCCACCGGGTCCTCGCCGAGCACCATCCACAGGGTCGCCAGGTCGTAGCCCGGCAGATACCAACCGGCGTGCTCCCAGTCCACCAGTACCGGACCGGCGGGAGACAGCAGGATGTTGGAGAGCAGCGCGTCACCGTGACAGAACTGCCCCATGCCCTGGCGTCCGGCCGCGTGCGCGATGCCGTGCATCAGTTTCTGCAGGTCGCCCAGGTCCCGGTCGGTGAGCAGGCCCAGCTCGTGGAAGCGGTTGATGCGCCCCGCGTAGTCGAGCGGTGTGCCGAAGGTGCCCGCCGGGGGCCGCCAGGCGTTCAGCCGGCAGATCGCGCCGAGCGCGGTCCGGACGTCCGCGCGGGGCGGTGCCTCGCCGGGATGCCGCTGGAGCGCCGCCACCCGGCCGGGCATCCGCTCGATGACCAGGACGCCGTTGTCCGGGTCCGCCGCGATCAGCCGGGGCACCCGGACCGGCGGGCGGTGCCGGACGAACGAGCGGTACGCGGCTATCTCGTGCCGGATGCGGTCCGCCCGCGCGGGGGAGGGGTCGAGCAGGCACTTGGCGACGGCCGTGGCCCGGCCGGTCGTACCCACCAGGAGGACCGAGCGTCCGCCGCGGCGCAGTACCTGCACCGGAGCGAACTCCGGGCAGATGCGGTGCACCGAGGCGATGGCGGTGCGCAGTTGGGCGCCCTGCGGCCCGGAGAGGTCCAGCCGTCCGCTCAGCGGCTGGGTGCCGGGACGCCCCGGCACACGGCGTGTCCGGACCGTGCCCAGGAGGGGCGCTCCCGGCCGCGCCGCCGGTTCGAGGTAGGGTCCGCCGCCCGCGGTGCGGGTGCGCAGCGGCCGGGGCGGGGCGGACACGGAGGACGATGCTGCGTACATGGGAGATACAGATCCCTTCGTGTGCCTGCGATGCCTGACTGTCGGTGCTGTCGAAGCCGATATGTGTGGTCCGGGACCATGTGGTCCGCCCCTGTGCGTACGAGGTGGTTGTGTGGTCCCGGTACACGCCCTCCCGGCCCGGTCGGCCGTCGCATCCTGGGGAAATGCTTCTGTCATATGAAGTGGTGACCGGGTCGGGGTGGCGCATTCCTACCTGACACCCGTTGACCAGTGGCACACCATCTGGCGCACCCTGGCGAACCCTGGCGAATAGTCGCTCGGCAACCTCCGCGGGGCTACTGTCAACTCAGCCGAGAACCTGGGGGCTTGACGTGAGCGGACAACCCAACACCCGCCTCGCGGACCTGTTCGGCCTGGCCGGCTGGTCCAAGGGCGAACTCGCGAGGCAGGTCAACAAGCAGGCGGCGGCGATGGGCCACCCCCAGCTTTCGACCGACACCTCACGGGTGCGGCGGTGGATCGACATGGGAGAGATCCCGCGCGATCCGGTGCCGCGGGTGCTGGCAGCCCTGTTCACCGAGCGTCTCGGCCGTGTCGTGACCATCGAGGATCTCGGTCTGGTACGGCAAGGGCGCACGGGCAGACGGCGCGGCGACGGGAAAGAGGAACATCCCGACGGAGTGCCGTGGGCGCCCGAACGTACGGCCGCGGTCCTCACCGAATTCACGGGAATGGACCTCATGCTCAACCGACGCGGCTTGGTGGGCGCGGGTGCCGCGCTCGCCGCGGGAAGCTCACTCAGCAGTGCCATGCACGACTGGCTGCACACCGACCCCACCCTGAAGTCCGACGCACCTGTCCTCGACGACCCCCTGCACGCCGACCCCGCCGGATTCGACCGCTACGAAGCGGCCCCCGTCGGGTCCGAGGAGGTCGAGGAACTGGAGTGCTCCGTCGAGGTCTTCCGCGCCTGGGACGCCGCTCGTGGCGGCGGCCTGCAGCGCAAGGCCGTCGTGGGCCAGCTCAACGAGGTGGGCGGCATGCTCGCCTACCATCACCCGGCCCACCTCCAGCGGCGCCTGTGGGGCGTCGCCGCCAACCTCGCCGTCCTGGCGGGCTGGATGTCGCACGACGTGGGCCTGGAACCCACCGCGCAGAAGTATTTCGTCATCGCCGCGCACGCGGCCCGCGAGGGCGGCGACCGGCCGCGCGCCGGGGAGGCGCTCTCCCGCGCGGCCCGGCAGATGGTGCACCTGGGCCGTCCCGACGAGGCCCTGCACCTGATGAAACTCGCCCAGTCCGGCTCGGGCGACGGACTCCAGCCGCGTACACGGGCGATGTTCCACACCATCGAGGCGTGGGCACAGGCGTCGATGGGCAAGGGCCAGGCCATGCGCCGCACGCTCGGCCGGGCGGAGGACCTGTTCGTCTCCGACCGGCAGGACGAACGCACGCCGGACTGGATGCAGACCTTCAAGGACGAGGATCTGTACGGCATGCAGGCCCTGGCCTACCGCACGCTCGCGGAGTTCGACCCGGACGCGGCGGCGCAGGCCCAGCACTACGCCGAGAAGGCGCTCGCCCTGCGCGTGGACGGGCGCGAGCGGTCGAAGATCTTCGACCACCTGTCGATGGCCTCGGCCTGCTTCATCGCCAACGACCCCGAACAGGCCGACCGCTACGCCCGGTTGGCACTGATGTCGATGGGCTCCAACTCCTCCCGCCGCACCTGGGACCGGCTCCGGCAGATGTACCGGCTCACCGCCGCGTACTCCGACTACCCGAGGATCAGCCAACTGCGGGAGGAGATCCAGCGGGCCCTGCCGAGGCCGAGGCGCGGCAAGGGAGGCAACACCGCGCAGGCATAGGGCGGTTGAGCGGCACAGCGACGATGCGCGGCGAACATCCGCCGCGCGGTGCGCAGTTGGCTGACGCGGTACGAGGTGGTCGGGCACGGTGTCCGGCGCGCTCGGGCCGACCGGTGGAGGGGCCGGTCGTCTCAGCCGGTGACCCGGGCGACGAGTATCCGCGCGTCCCGTTCGCGTGCCGCCGCGCCGAACTCCGCCGCTGTCGCACGCGCGCACTCCTGCGCGCTGCGGGCCGCGCTCAGGCGCGGGGCGAGGGCGAGTAGCCGGGCGACGGTGTCCGTCCGCCGCCCTGCGGCCGGTGACCCGGTGTGCAGCAGGAGCACATCGCCGGGTTCGAGGGTCGTCTCGGTCTGCGCGTAGGCGGTTCCGGGCAGCCCGCCGCCGCGCGCGCCCTCCGGTGCGGCCAGCACCCGCCCCGTCCCGCCGCGAAACAGCAGCGGGGCGGGGCCACCGCCGCACGCCCAGGTCAGGGTGCGGGTGGCGTGGTGGTAGCGACAGCAGACGGTGCTGTGCGACGCGGTTCGCGCGCCCGAGTCGGGCAGGTGGTCCAGCAGGCCGAGGAGGAGGCCCGGACCGGTGCCCGCGAGAGCCAGCCCGCGCACGGCGCCGAGCAGCATGTCGGCGCCGTACCCGGTGGTGGTTCTCTGTACGTCGGGGAAGTCGCCGGTGCTCAACAGAGCTGTCCCGTCCGGAAGTTCGAGCCCGTCACACCACTGCCAACCGCTCGAAACACCCGCCGTGGAGGGGAGTTGGCGGGTGGCGAGGTCCAGGGTGCGTGGGACGGCGTACCCGACGGCGTTCGGGGGCGTGGTCTCCCGGAACTGCCGCTGCGCGGAGTCGCGTGTCTCGCGCACCGTGCGCCGGTGGCGCCGCAGTTCGCTGACGTCGCGCACCACGGCCCACATGGAGAGGGCACTGCCGTCCGGGCCGAGCACGGGTTCGCCCATCAGATGCACGGTCCGTACCGAGCCGTCGAGCCGGAGGGCGCGGAACTCGCCGTCGATGGGGCGTCCGTCCACCAGGCAGTCGGTGAGCATGGTGGTGAGCTTCGGACGGTCCTCCAGGGCTATCAGGGAGGGGAGTTCGTCCAGCGTGGGTGCCGGACGCGCGGGGTCCCGGCCGAGGATCTGGTACAGCTCGGCGGACCAACTCACCTCGGACGTGAGGAGGTTCCACTCCGCGCTGCCGACCCGGCTGAGCAGCGAACCGGTGGGTGGAGCCGCGGTCCCGGCCGGGAGTGCTCCTGCGTCGGCATCGGGGTGCTCCCGTGCGCCGCCCGCCTCCGGGCCGTCCCGCAGTTGTGCCAAGTGGGCGTCGAGGTCTTCGAGTTGGTGGAGGGCGAGGTCGTAGAGCGCTCGCTGCCAGCGCTCCTCGGGAGTCGTACCGCCACCGCCGCGTGTGTCCCGCCGTACCGCGTACACATCGCCCCGGAGCCGCCGCGTCTGGTGTATCAACGCCTCCACCGGGCCGTGGCCCGATGGGTGGGCGGACGGGCGGTCCGCGGGGGTGGGGTACGACATGACGCACTCCGATGAGGACGGTACGGCCGGGGGAGAGGTGGGGGCCGCTACGACTGTGGCACAGGCCGCGAGGCCCCGTAAGGGATTTGGCAACACACGATACGGCGGTGCTTCTGGCATATGCCAGAGTCTTCCCGGTGTGAACCGGGTACGCGGACCGCGTACCCGTCCGCATGGCCAAGTCGTAGAGAGAATAAGGGACTTGCGTCATGGCGGACGCCATCCGGGTCGCTCGCGGTCGCGTGTTCGACGGTCAGGTGTTCGCTATTCCGGGCTGGGCGAACAGGGCCGGTCGCTCGGCGAGTTCCACGGCGACCCGGCCGCCCTTCTCCAGTGAGCGGACGCCCGCCTCCGCCACCGCCGAGGCCGCGTAGCCGTCCCAGGTGCTCGGACCGGTGACCCGGCCGGCCCGAGTGGCGTCCACCCACGACCGCACCTCACGGTCGTAGGCGTCCGCGAACCGGACGAGGTAGTCCTGCGGCACCTCGTGGGCAGCGCGCCCCGCGCCCGTGACCAGCATCCCGCCGTCCTCACCGATCCGGGCGCTGCCCGCCTCGCAGACGGCCTCGCAGCGCACCTGATAGCCGAAACCGCAGTTGACGAAGATCTCCACGTCCACGAGCGCGCCGCGCTCCGTCTCGAACAGTGCGAACTGCGGATCGGTCAGCCCCTCGGGCGCGCCCGACGACGAGGTGGGCCGCAGCACGGTGACCGCCGTCAACTCCTGCCCGAGCAGCCAGCGGGCCGCGTCGATCTCGTGCGACACCGAGCTGTTGATCAGCATGGCGCTGGTGAAGTGGCCGGGGGAGGAGACGTTGCGATGCGTGCAGTGCAGCATTAGCGGGCGGCCCAGGGACCCACCGTCGAGCAGCGACTTCAGGCGCGTGTACTCCGTGTCGTACCGGCGCATGAAACCGACCTGGGCCAGCCGGTGGCCGAGCCTGGCTTCCGCCTCCACCACCCGCAGGGCACCGGTGGAGTCCGGCGACATGGGCTTCTCGCACAGGACGGGCAGCCCGCGCGCGAAGGCCGCGAGGAGTGCCTCCTCGTGAGCCGGACCGGGCGACGCGATCAGTACCGCCTCCACACCCGGGGCGTCCAGCGCCGCTGCCCAGTCCGTGTGCACCGAGGCCCCGTCGATACCCGCCAGCGCGTCCCGGGCCCGCTCCCCGTCGGGGTCGGCCACGGCCACCACCCTGGCTCCGCCGACCACGGAATTCAGGCGCCGTATGTGGTCCGCACCCATGTGTCCGGCACCCAGTACGGCCACCCCGAGCAGGTCTCCCACGCGCGTACTCCTCTTCCCGTTCTCCCACCGGACGGGCCCGCTGATCCGATCCGGTCCGGCCGGGGCCCGCCGCCGACGATCACGCCGTAGCGTACGCGGGGCGCGTTCGGGGGTGTGGTGGCGCGAGTGCGGCGGGGCGAGTACGGCGGAGTGTGGTGACGGGGCGCGGTGACGCGGGTGCGCCCTGGTGCGGTGACGTGGGTGTGGCGGCCGGTCTCAGTAGCGGAGCACTCCCGCCATTCCGCCCGCTTCGCCCAGCGTCCCGTCCGGTACGAAGCGCACGGCGGCGGCGGTCTCCAGGCACTGTTCGACGATTTCGTCCACGATGTCGTCCCGTGCGTCCAAGTCGCCCGGTGCGGCGGGCACCAGGTGGTCGCCGTCGTCACGGACGGCGGTGCGGTAGTTCTCCTCGACCGCGAGCAGCCGGACCCGGCCCTCCCGCGCGTTCTGCCACAGCTCGTCCACCCCGGCCGCGTAGGTGCGGTGCCCGCGCGCCGAGGTCAGCTCGCGCAGCACGGAGGCGACATCGGCACGGGCCTCCGCGGCCCGTATCGGCAGCAGCGCCTGCCACACGGCATCGGGTCCCGCGTCCGCGAGACCTCCGTGCGCCAGCTCCACTGCCGTACGCGCCGGGCCGCCGATCTCGTTCAGCAGGGCCAGCGCGGCCTGCTCGCCGGTGATGTAAAGGGGGCGGCGATGGGCACGCAGTAGATCCCGCGCGATCCCGTCCGCCTGGCGCAGAAACTGCCGGGTGTCCTCGTCGCGGAAGGTGCTCGGCTGGTCCCCGACCCGCTCCCGCCGCTCGGCGTCGAAGTTGTCCCGCCGCCGGAGCAGCGGGAACCCGTCGGCGCGGTGCTCCACCACCCGGTCGGGACCGCCGCTCCACAGCGTGACGCGGTCCGCGGCGAGCGACAGCACCCAGAACGGCCGCTCGGCCGCCTGTGCCGAGACGAGGTTGCGGGTGAGGAACGTGTCGGACAGCACCACCCGCTCGGGCACGCTGCGGCCCAGCGACCAGACCTGATGCTCACCCGGCGCCGCGAAGATCACCAAGCCGTCCTCGGCGTGCGCGAGATCGACCTCGGCCAGCGCCCGGTCCAGCTCCGCCTCCACCTCGGCGCGCCGTTCACGGGTGACGGCGGGGTCCGCCTCCAGGCGCTTGCGCGCCTCGTTCACCACATTGCGGAGCCGGACGGGGTCCTGGCCGTTGCCGCGCTCGCGGCGATGGGTCGGCGTCAGCACGGACACCGCCGGATAGATGCGCGGACGCCGCAGTTCGGCGAGGACGGCGGGACTCAGTGCGTGCTCCATGACAAGCACGATAGGTCGGAATCAGCGGCCCGGCATGCGGGGCGGAACGGGTCTTCTGGGCCGTAAGTGGCGCCTGTGGGTGGCTGTTTGGACACGTGAGGTGAGGGGCCGCGGTGCCGTGTGTGTGAGTGTGGGTGCGGGCGCCACGGGTGGGGGCCCAGTGTGCGTGGGACACGTGGGGTCGGGACACGCGTGGCGCCCGCACCGTATGTGGTCGCCGCATGTATGCCCCGCCCCCACGGGCGGGCGCACATGTGCCCCCGCCTGTGGGCGCTCCCCTCCGACGCGCCCCAGCCTCGTCCCTCCTCGCGCCTCGTCCCGCTTCGCTCCCCGCCCCGTCCGCCCGGTTTGGAGAAGTCTTTGCCCTTGGCCGGTTCCCGCCGCCGGGCCCCGAGCGGGCCGGGTCCGTGGTGGTTCCGGGCAGGCAAAGCGCGGCCGGAATCGTCGGGGCGCGCGCCCCGCGCGTGTTACGGCGATGTTGACCGCAGCCGTCGCCCGATGGACGCTCGACATATAGGTGCTCGATACAAATGGTTCTGCGGCCGGACCTCGCACACCTGGGAACGCGCAGGTGAACGGGGCGGTCGGCCGGGAGCCCGAGGCAGGAGGTACGCATGTGCGGCATCACCGGATGGGTCTCCTTCGAGCGTGACCTGACCACCGAGTCCACCGCATTGCATGCGATGACCGAGACGATGGCCTGCCGAGGCCCGGACGACCGGGGTACCTGGGCGGAGGGCCCGGCCGCGCTCGGACACCGTCGGCTCGCCATCATCGACCTCCCCGGCGGGCGTCAGCCGATGTCGCTGAGCACCCCCGAGGGCAACCTCGCCCTCGTCTACTCGGGCGAGACCTACAACTTCACCGAACTCCGCCGCGAACTCACCGACCGGGGACACCGGTTCACCACCGACTCCGACACCGAGGTCGTCCTGCACGGATACCTGGAGTGGGGCGAGGCCGTCGCGGAGCGGCTGAACGGCATGTACGCCTTCGCCGTGTGGGACGGTCGGCACGGCCGCCTGGTGATGATCCGCGACCGCATGGGCATCAAGCCGTTCTACTACTACCCGACCTCCGACGGCGTGCTGTTCGGCTCCGAACCGAAGGCCATCCTCGCCAACCCGCTGGCCCGGCACCGCGTCACCCTCGACGGCCTCCGCGAGCTGTTCACCTTCGTCAAGACGCCCGGCCACGCGGTGTGGGACGGCATGCGCGAGGTCGAACCCGGCACCGTGGTCACCGTCGATCGCGCCGGGGTGCGCGCCCGCGCCTACTGGCGGCTGGAGACCCGGCCGCACACGGACGACAAGGACACCACGATCGCGTCCGTGCGCACGCTGCTCGACGACATCGTGCGCCGCCAACTCGTCGCGGACGTCCCCCGCTGCACCCTGCTCTCGGGCGGCCTCGACTCCTCCGCGCTCACCGCCATCGCCGCCCGCGAACTCGCCGCGAACGGCGACAAGGTGCGCAGCTTCGCCGTGGACTTCGCCGGACAGACGGAGAACTTCGTCGCCGACGAACTGCGCGGCACCCCCGACACGCCGTTCGTGCACGACGTGGCCGAACTCGCCCGCACCGACCACCAGGACATCGTGCTCGACGCCCAGTCGCTCGCGGACCCCGCCGTGCGCGAGCGGGTGATCCGTGCCCGCGACCTGCCCGCCGGGTTCGGGGACATGGACGCGTCCCTGCTGCTCCTCTTCCGCGCCATCCGCGACCAGTCCACGGTCGCCCTGTCCGGCGAGTCCGCCGACGAGGTGTTCGGCGGCTACCTCCAGTTCTTCGACGAGGAGGCACGCAACGCCGACACCTTCCCCTGGCTGGTGCGGTTCGGCCGCCACTTCGGCGACGACAATGGTGTGCTCCGCCGTGAGCTGGTCGATTCCCTCGATGTCGGCAGCTATGTGGCCGACAGCTACAAGAAGGCCGTTGCCGGTGTGGAGCGGCTGGAGGGCGAGAGCGACTTCGAGTTCCGGATGCGGCGCGTCTGCAATCTGCACCTCACCCGCTTCGTCCGCGTCCTGCTCGACCGCAAGGACCGGATGAGCATGGCCGTCGGCCTGGAGGTCCGGGTCCCGTTCTGCGACCATCGCCTCGTGGAGTACGTCTACAACACCCCGTGGGCGCTGAAATCCTTCGACGGCCGGGAGAAGAGTCTGCTCCGGGAGGCCACCGCCGACGTCCTGCCCAAGTCCGTGTACGACAGGGTCAAGAGCCCCTATCCGTCCACCCAGGACCCCCGGTACGGGAGCGCTCTCCAGGACCAGGCGCGGGATCTGCTCGCGCAGCCGTCGCACCGCGTGTTCGACCTGGTGGACCGGGACCGGCTCAAGCGGGCCGCCGAGACCGACGCCCCGTCCGGCTCGCACGCGGTCCGCCGGGGCCTGGAACGCACCCTCGACCTGGCCCAGTGGCTGGACATGTACTCCCCGGAACTGGTGCTGGAGTAGGCCGGGAGGGCGAGCGGCAGCGGGACCCGGTGTCCGGTGGGGGGAGCGCGGCAGCAGCAACGGGCGGCCCGGAAGCCCCCCCCGGAACCGAGGCCTCCTCAGCCCCCGAGTCCCGCGCTGGAACTCCAGTCCTTGCCGCTCGCCGGGCAGGAACTGCCGCTCGGGGGCAGCGTGCCGTAGAGCAGGAAGTCGTTCACCTTGTGGTGGACGCACAGGGAGGACGAGTAACCGGTGTGCCCGTCACCCTTGTTGTCCAGCACCACGGCCGCCGGGCCCAGACGGTCGGCGGTCTCCTGGGCCCACCGGTACGGCGTGGCGGGGTCGCCGCGCGTGCCGACGAGCAGAATCCGGGCCGAGGACAGGTTCTTGACCTCGGCCCGGATGTAGTCGGTGCCCTTGGGACGGCCGTAGCACATCAGGTTCTGGGTGAGCCGGTAGCGGCCGAAGACCGGTGACGCCTTCTCGTACGCGGCCCGTAGGTCCCGCAGGTCACGGGTGATCCGTGCGGCGGTCGGCCGGTCGGGGTCGTCCGCGCAGTTGATCGCCATGAGCGCCGCCGGGAGATTGTCGGCGGGCACGGCGTCGTCGTCCGCCGGACCGGCCTTCGCGTGACCGCCGGAGGACGGCACCGGCCGAGCCGGTCCGCTGACCCCGCCCGAGCTGAAGGCCAGCACCCGCCGGGTGTCACCGTCCTCGACCAGCGCGGAGAGCGCCCGCTCCAGCGTGGGCCACAGCTCCTTGCTGTACAGCGCCTGCCCGATGGCACCGACGAGGTCCTGCCCGGTGAAGCCGCCGCCGAAGTCCGTCGGCATCGGGTTCTCGTCCAGCGACCGCACCAGCCGTACGACCTCGTCGCCCGCGCTCCGCCGGTCCTCGCCGAAGGGGCAGCCGATGTCCGTGACGCACCAGTCGAGGAAGTCGTCCAGCGCCGTCTGCTGCCCCTGTGCGCCCACCACCCCCTGCTGGGACAGCGGCTCGGTGAGGGTGTCCACGCCGTCCAGGGTCATCCGCCCCACGCGCTGCGGGAACTCCGCCGCGTAGACCGCGCCGAGTCGGCTGCCGTAGGAGAAGCCGAGGTAGTTCAGCCGCCGGTCGCCGAGCGCCTGGCGGATGACGTCCATGTCGCGGGCGGCGTCCACGGTGCCTATGTGGCGCAGCACCGGCCCGGAGTGCAGCGTGCACTGCTCGGCCGCCGCGCGCAGCTGGTCCAACGCGGCCCCGGGGCGGCCGAGGTCGGCGCTCGGGCTCAGCGCGTCCGCCGCCTGCTCGGTACCGTCGCCGCAGCTCACGGGGGAGGAGTGGCCGACGCCGCGCGGATCGAAGCCGACCACGTCGTAGCCGTTGGTGAGGTCGAAGAAGTCCTTGCCGCTGGTGGCGAGCCCGTCCACGCCGGAACCGCCCGGCCCGCCGAAGTTCAGCAGCAGCGAGCCGCGGGAGGCGCCGGTGGCGCGGTAGCGGGCGAGGGCCAGGGAGATCGATCCGGCGCGGGGATGGGCGTAGTCGAGCGGGACGGTGACCTTGCCGCACTGGAGGTCCCTGGGCCGGTCCTGGCCCGCGCAGGCCGTCCAGCTCACCCGCTGCCCGTAGAACGCGGCCAGGTCCGGCCGCGCCGGTTGACCGGCCGCGCCGGGAAGCCCCGTGCCGAGGACGGCCAGGGCGAGCGCTCCCGCCCCCGCGCAGTGCCGCACGGCTGGCCGGGTGGACAGCTTGACCAGCATCGTCGGCCTCCCTGGTACGGACCCGTCGCGGAGCGTGACGGCGCGCTCCCGCTCACCCTAAGCGGGCCTTTTCGGGGCCGCCTCCGGGCGTGATGCGGTCGAGGGTGATGATCGGATCATCATCCCCTTCACGTCTTGTGTGCCGTTCCCTCATCATTCGACGACTTTGCGCGCGGTTCGAATGATCATGCCACTCGATGGAGTGAAAGACGGATTAGCCATAACTCGGATGGTTCGCCCGCGTTCTCCGGTGGTGCGGGCGTGTGCCCGTGACGATGTCTGGAAGGCAGGCAAACCTATGAAGCGGACTACCCGAAACGGTCTGATCGCCGCCGTCGCCGCCTCCGGCGCGATGGCCGTGGCGATGCCGGTGTCCGCCGCTTTCGCAGCCGACGGCGCGTCCGCCGACGGCGCGGCGGTCGGCTCGCCCGGAGTGGTCTCCGGCAACACGGTTCAGGTCCCCATCGATGTGCCGGTGAATGTGTGCGGCAACACCGTGGATGGGGTGGGGCTGCTCAACCCGGCTTCGGGCAACGCGTGCGCGAGCATCGGCGGCGCGGCGACCTCCGGCAAGGCGTCCTCGGGGCGTTCGGTCCCCGCGGGCGGATCGTCCGCGTCGCGCGCGGTGGGCGGATCGTCGTCCACGGGCGGCGCCCCGGCGCTCGGTGACAGCGTCGGTTCGCCGGGCCTGCTGTCCGGCAACGGCATCAAGATCCCCGTGGAGGTGCCGGTCAATCTCGTCGGCAACTCGGTCAATGTCGTCGGCATCGGCAACCCCGCCACCGGCAACCAGGGCGGACGCACCCCCGGCAAGCCCGCCCAGCCGACCCCGGCCCCGAAGCCGCCCGCCCCGGTGAAGTCGCCCCCCGGCACCCGCGGCCTGGAACCGGCCCCGGTCGCCTCCGGTACGTCCCTGGCCCACACCGGGACCGACCTCACCACCCCCCTGGCAGCGGGCAGCGCCGCACTCCTCCTCACCGGCACGGTCCTCTACCGCCGCGCCCGGTCGGTGCGCCCGTACTGACGGCACCGCCCCCGCCCCGCAGAGGCCCCGCCGGCCACACACCGGCGGGGCCTCCGGCGTTGTACCGGCGACGACTTCGGCGTACGAGCACCAATGATGAGGTCAACCGGACTGGAAAACAGGCCACTTGAAGCGGCCAGGTACCGGCCTCCCGCCATTTCCGCATGACGCGAACCGTGTTGATCCGCGAGGATGCCGCCGACGCGGTCCCGTACCGCGCCGCCCGGCAGCAACGACCGTACGGAACTGGAGCACACCGATGACCCACCCGGACCCCTCGGCCCTCGTCGTCACCCGCGCCACCCGTGCCGACTGGCCGGTGATCAGCGGCTGGGCGGCGGCGGAGGGCTGGAATCCGGGAGTGTCGGACGGTGACGCGTTCTTCGCCCAGGACCCGCGGGGCTTCTTCCTCGGCCGGATCGACGGCGAGCCGGTCTCCGCGATCTCCGTGGTGAACCAGGGCGCCGACTACGCCTTCCTCGGCTGCTACCTTGTCCGCCCCGACCAGCGCGGCCGGGGCCACGGCATCGCCACCTGGAACGCCGGACTCGCGCACGCCGGGACCCGGACCGTCGGCCTGGACGGAGTCGTCGCACAGCAGGACAACTACCGTATGTCCGGGTTCCGTTCGGTCCATCGCACGATCCGGTACGCGGGTACGGCCCCGGAGACGGCACCCGCTTCCGGTGTACGGCCCGTCGTACCCGGTGATCTCCCCGCGATCTTCGCCTACGACCGGGAGTGCGTCCCCGCCGACCGCCCCGGCTTCCTGACGGCGTGGTTCACCACCGAGGGACACCGGGCGTACGTCCGGCACGACGGGCACCGGGCCACCGGTGTCGGCGTACTCCGCCCCGCGCTGGAGGGCCTGCGCGTCGGCCCCCTCTTCGCGGACACCGAAGCCGACGCCCGTGCCCTGTTCGCCGCGCTGCTCGACGGTGCGGCCGGGCAGCGGATCGCCATCGACGTACCCGAACCGAACGCGCTCGCGGTCAAGTTGGCGGAAGAAGCGGGACTCCAGCCGTGCTTCGAGACGGCGCGCATGTACAGCGGGCCGGTACGGGAGCACGCGGGGGAGCGCGTGTTCGGATCGGCCACCCTCGAACTGGGCTGAATCCAGGGACACTTAGGAGGAGGTGCGGCCGGGCGGCCGTGGATTCGAAGGGGCCTGATCGACGGCGGTTCCGGAAGAGGAACCGGCGGGGCGGGCGTAATTCCGTTGCCCGTCGTCGAGCCGGATGGTGGGGTGGCCGGATGGATCACTCAGCCGTACTCGCCCTCTACGACCGTGACATGCGTCAGGGGGCCAAGCCCGACGATCCGGGGTCCCGTGTCGAGCGCACCGCCCACGTCGTACGCCACCTGTCCGACGCCCGGAGCTGGAACGGCATCCTGTGGTCCGCACTGGACGAGGGCGTGGCCGACCGGGTGATCGCCGGGGAGATCGCGTACTTCAGCGGGCTCGGCGTGGACTTCGAGTGGAAGCTGTACGGGCACGACCGGCCGCACGACCTCGGCGCGCGGCTGCTCGCGGCCGGTTTCCGGGCCGAGCCCGAGGAGACGCTGCTGATCGCCGAGACCGCCTCCCTCGACACCGACACGCCTCCGCCGCCGGGCATCCGCCTGCTGACCGCCGTCGATCCGGCGGGCGTGGACCTCGTCGTGCGCGTGCACGAGAAGGTGTTCGGCAGGGACGGCGACGGATTGCGGCACCGGCTGCTCGCCCAGTTGGCCGCCGCCCCGGACACCGTTGTCGCGGTCGTGGCGATGGACGGGGACGAGCCGGTCTGCGCGGCTCGGATGGAACTGGTGCCCGGCACCCGCTTCGCCGGACTGTGGGGCGGCGGCACCGTCGAGTCCTGGCGGGGCCGGGGCCTCTACCGCGCCCTCGTCGCCCACCGGGCCCGCGTCGCCGCCACCCGTGGTTACCGCTATCTCCAGGTCGATGCCTCGGACCTGAGCCGCCCCATCCTGGAACGGCTCGGCTTCCATGCCCTGAGCACCACGACCCCTTATCTGTACGGCAGTTGATGCGAACTCAACGGCGCCCGGTCCGGTCCAGCGCGGCCACGATGCCCACGAGGATCGTCCACAGAATCCCGATGTGCTGCCGCCCCGGCACCACCAGCCGCCCCAGCACCCCGATGACGATGCCGATCACGATGGCGCTGACCCACCCTCTCCATGTCCACCTCCCCCGGTCCGTGTCCCCACTGAGGTGCCGTCCGCCCACGCCGACCGGGCGCAGTCCGCACCGCTTACCGCTCCCCTCCGTTCGTTCACCCCGCCTCGGCGGTCAGGGCGCCGGAACCGTCCGCTGCGGGGTGTTCCAGCCCGACACCCGCACCCGCGCCGGTGAGCCGTGCAGATCCGCCGTGCGGTACGTCGCGATCAGGGTGACCGTGTCGCCGGGCCACAGGCTGGTCTGGTTGTCCGACCAGATGACGGGCAGCACCGGGGTGCCGCCCGCGTCCACGAGGTGGACATCCGTCAGCAGGGACGGGGCGCGGGTCGTGCCCGCGTGACGCAGGGTGACCGTCGTCGTGGACGTCGTCCCGGACGTCCGGGTGTGGGCTGTCGCGGTCACCGGCGCCTCGGGCATCGAGGACAGGCCGCGCAGGTTCGCGTAGGACGTGGTCGGGGTGTAGTACCAGTCCGACTTGGACCAGTCGAGGGTGTCGGGCTTCGAGGAGAGCCAGTAGACGTTGCGGCTCAGTTCGCGGCCCGCCGCGTCCGTCAGGGTCAGCCGGAGGAGGTGGGTCTCCGCGAGGCCCGGCACCGATGCCGGAAGGGTGAACGTGTCGGCGCGCGCGCCGTCCCCCGCCACCTGGACGCCGCTCTCCGCGCGGTCGTACTTCTGGGTGCCGTCCGGATTGAACAGCGTTGCCCGCACGGTGAGTTCATCCGCCGCGGCATGCCGGTTGTTGACCACCGTCACCGAGTGGTCGTCGTACGAATACTGCACGTGCAGCGGCTCGTTGGCCTTCTTCGCGCCGAAGTAGGCGCCGCCCTGGTCGAGATAGCGGTCGAAGAGCTGCCAGTGGAGGGAGGTCCAGCCGCTGTTGAACATCCAGTGGATGACGCCGGTCGCCGGTCGGTCCTGGTCGGACGCGTTGCGGCCGTACGCCTCGAACTGGGCGCGGACCGCCTCGTACTGGGCCAGCTGGGCCTTGCGGACGTAGTCGCCGAGGTCCTTCGGGGCGCCGTAGCGGCCGGTCAGGGCCTGGTCATAGATCTTCAGGGTGCCGAAGGTGGCCGACGGGGAGCGGTGGTACTGGCGGGCGTCCGGGTCCTTCCAGAGGGTCTCCAGCTCGGCCGGGGTCATCATCCGGCGCAGGGTGTCCATCGTCGGGATGTCGGGGCCCGCGCTGGTCTCGGAGTTGAAGCCGGTCGCGCCGCCCTCGCGCTTGGCGTACCAGTAGTTCGGCGGCACCCATTCGTACGGCCCGGTCATCTTCACGCCCGAACTGCCGAGCTGGGGCGAGGACTTGTCCGAGGCGGCCGCCACAACGGGCACCGGCCAGTCGGCGGCCTCGAGTGCGTCGAGATAACCCTTCTCGATCTTCGCGTCCGGTGCGAAGTCGCTGCCGATCAGGAACGAGATCACACTCGGGTGGTCGCGCAGCCGGGCGGCCTCCGCCGCCATCGACGCCCGGGCGACCGGGTAGTCCGCCTCGTTCCACTTCTCCCCGGCCTCGGTGCCGTTGACCTGGCCCTCCCACTTGTCGCAGCACTCCCAGCCGGGCAGCGTGAGAACGCCGTAGCGGTCGGCCAGGTCGAAGAACTCGTCCGGCTCCAAGTGCCCTTCCAGACGCAGGGTGTTGAGACCCAGATCCAGCGCGTACTTCAGCCGGTCCGCGACGTACGCCGTGTCCCAGCGCAGGAACTCGTCCGGCGACCAGCCGGCCCCCTTGATGAGCAGCCCGCGGCCGTTGATCCGGTACGACCGTGCTCCGTCGGAGTTGAGCGGCGCCCGTACGTCACGGACGCCGAACCGCCGGTGGGCGGTGTCCGACACCGTTCCGTCGGCGGACGCGGTGAGATCCAGGCCGTAGAGCGGCTGGCCGCCCATCCCCGCCGGCCACCACACCTTCGGGGAGGTGAGGCGCAGACCCGGCACCTCGGCGGGCGTGAACTCCACACTCCGCGTCTCGTGCGCGGCCAGCGGTACCGAACGGGCCACCCGCACCCCGGCGACCGTCCCCGCGACCCGCGCCGTCACCGGCCGTGCCGTGTCGTTGCGGACCCTGGCGCGGACCGTCAGGTCCGCCGTGGCGAGCGACGGGACCGCCAGGTCCGTCACCACATGGGCGTCCTCCAGCGCCACCGGGCCGCCCCGGTGGACCAGTACGTCCCGGACGAGCCCCATGTTGCGGTCGGGCGGCGGCTGGACCCAGTCGAGCCAGCCCGTGGTCAGCTGCTGGTTCGGGTCGTTGGGCCGCACCCGGAAGGCGACCGTGTTGGTACCGCGTCGCACCAGCGAGGTGATGTCCAGGGCGTGCCGGGTGTAGATGCCGGACACCTCGTCCGCACCGGCGACCTGG
Source organism: Streptomyces corallincola (assembly GCF_019104725.1). Classification (GTDB taxonomy): domain Bacteria; phylum Actinomycetota; class Actinomycetes; order Streptomycetales; family Streptomycetaceae; genus Streptomyces; species Streptomyces corallincola. The sequence goes on from NZ_JAHRXF010000001.1 coordinate 270,299, forward strand.
TGGCCGTTCACATAGATGTCGGCGGCGGAGACCACGCCACTGAAGTCCAGCCGGGTGCGCCGCGAGGTGTCGTCCAGGGTGAAGTCGGAGCGGTACCACCAGGGCACCTCGAAGTCGGCGCGGGGGATCTTCGCCAGGTTCGTGGAGCGGAACGGGTCCGGGTACACCCCGTCCGCGAGCAGCGCCGCCAGCACCGTGGACCGGGAGCCCGCCGGGTGCCAGCCGGGCGTGCCGTAGCCGGGGGAGGAGACGGTCGCGGGCGAGTCGGGCACCTTCGCCGTGGACTGGATCGCGTACCCGGTGAGCGGCGTGGCGGAGCCCGCCTCGGACGGCACATGGGTCACGCTGACCCGGCCGCCGTGCGTGGCGTCCGGCTCCCCGGCACCGGGGGCGCTCCAGGCGCCGGTGGTCAGCGCGCCCAGCAGACTCAGCAGCGTGGCGGTCGTGGTGAGGCGGCGGGCGCGGGCGGGGGGAGAGAACACGGCGGGCTCCAGCCTCGTAAAGTTAGGAAACTTTACTAACCAGGCTCAAGGTAGGGCGAGGCCCAGGGCATGTCAACGACCGTCAGCACGGCGCGGCTTGAGGGGGGGCGGGGCGTGTCCGCGCGGCGCCGACCGGCCCGCCCGTCGCGTGGTGGGCGGTGCGTGGTGGGTCGTATGTGGGGTGCGGACATGTGGGCTCACCACATGGTTCGTGGGTGCGTCGTCCGTTCAGCCCCCGCCCGTCCGCCGCTCGAACACCACGTCCCGTGCCGTCCCCAACGCCGTCGCCACCGCGCCCAGCAGTACCGCGTCCTCGCCCAGTCGGCCCGGGGCGATACGGGGCCGCAGCGGAGTGAGCGTGCGCAGGTGCCGCCGTACCGGACCGAGGAGGAGATCCACGCTGTGCCCCACCCCGCCGCCGAGGACCACCAGATCGGGATCGAGGACCGCCGCCGCTGCCGCCACGGTGTGCGCTATCCGCTCGCCCTCCAGCGCCACCGCCCGAACCGCAGCCGGATCGCCCCGGCGGGCCGCGTCGAACACCGACTTCGCCGTGAGCTGCCCGCTCATGCCGAAACCCCGGGCCGACTCCACCACGGCCTCGCCCGATACCGCGTCCTCCAGGTGCTCCGGCTTCCGGCGGCCGGGCCACGGCAGGAACCCGATCTCCCCGGCCAGTCCGCGCGCCCCCGTGAACAGGCGCCCCTCGCTGACCACGCCCATCCCGAGACCGGTGCCGATCAGGATGTACGCGAACAGGCGGCTGCCCGCGCCGACCCCGTGGGTGTACTCCCCGAGCGCGGCCAGGTTCGCGTCGTTGTGCACCGCCAGTTCCACGCCGAGCCGCTCGCTCAGCGCGGTCACCAGCCCGGCCCGCCCCCAGCCCGGGAGGTGCATGGCGTACCGCACCCGGTCGCGCTCCGCGTCGTACACCCCCGGCGTGCCCAGCACTCCGTGCGCCACCTCGGCCTGGTCCACCCCGGAGTCGCCGATGACCTGGCCGACCGTGGCGACGATCAGGTCCGTCAGCGCGGCCGAGGACCGGGCGCGGTTGCGCACGTCGGCGCGTGCGACCACCGTGCCGTCCAGATCCACCACCGCGACCCGCAGCCGGCCGCGCCCCACGTCCACGCCGAGCGCGTACCCGGCGGCCGGGTCGGGGGCGTACAGCACGGCGGTCCTGCCCCGCTCCGGAGCGTGGGTGCCGGCCTCGCGGACCAGGCCCGCCGCCTCCAGGGAGGCCAGCGCGCTGGACACGGTCGGCTTCGACAGGCCGGTGTCACGGGCGAGTTGGGCACGTGAGGCGGCACCCGAGTCGCGCAGCCGGTCCAGCAGCAGCCGCTCGTTCGTACTGCGCAGGCGTCGGTGGTTCCAGGGCCGATCGGGGGACGTCACGGCGTCGCGGGCGGGCATCGCACCATTCTCGTCCACTTCCCGTCCGCTTTCGACGGGTACTTGACGCCTCTAGTCAGGATCCTTAACTTTATCGGCCGGTACCGGCACCCCCCCACCCGCGGCGAGACCCCGCCCCGCCCTCCAGGAGGCTCCATGTCCGGTAGTCCGCCGCCGTCGGGCGGCTTCGTCCGCCGAGTCGGTCTGTTCCAGGCCACGGCCATCAACATGAGCCAGATGTGCGGCATCGGGCCGTTCGTGACCATCCCGCTGATGGTCGCCGCGTTCGGCGGTCCGCAGGCGGCCGTGGGCTTCGTCGCGGGCGCGCTGCTCGCGCTGTGCGACGGGCTGGTGTGGGCCGAACTGGGCGCCGCGATGCCCGGCTCCGGCGGGAGTTACGTCTATCTGCGCCAGGCGTTCCAGTACCGCACCGGGCGTCTGATGCCGTTCCTGTTCGTGTGGACGGCGATGCTGTTCATTCCGCTGATCATGTCCACCGGCGTGGTCGGCTTCGTGCAGTACCTCGGGTATCTCGCTCCCGGACTGGGCCGTACCGAGGGCGACTTGATCGGTCTCGGGGTGATCGTGCTCGTCGTGCTGCTGCTCTGGCGCGGGGTCGAGCACATCGCGCGGATCACCGCCGTGATGTGGGCGGTGATGATCGCCTCGGTGGTGCTGGTGATCGCCGCCGCCGCGACCGCGTTCAGTCCGCACCTGGCGTTCACCTACCCCGCGCACGCCTTCGACCTGGCGACCGGTCACTTCTGGCTCGGCTTCGCCGCCGGTCTGACCATCGGCATCTACGACTACCTCGGCTACAACACGACCGCCTACATGGGCGCCGAGATCAAGGATCCCGGTCGCACCCTGCCCCGGTCCATCCTGTTCTCCATCGTCGGCATCATGGTCATCTACCTGCTGCTCCAGATCGGCACGCTCGGTGTGATCGACTGGCACCGGATGACCGACCCGGCGGACATCGCCTCCACCTCCGTCGCCTCGGCGGTGCTGGAGACGACGTGGGGGACGACGGCCGCCGACATCGTCACCGTCCTCATCCTGGTCACCGCGTTCGCCTCCGTCTTCACCGGCCTGCTCGGCGGCTCGCGCGTCCCCTACGACGCCGCCCGCGACCGCGTGTTCTTCCGGCCGTACGAGAAGCTGCACCCCCGGCACCGGTTCCCCACGGTCGGGCTCGCCACGATGGGGGTGATCACCGCCGTCGGGTTCCTGATCGGACGGCACACGGACCTCGCCACGCTGATCCAGCTGCTCACCACCGTCATGGTGATCGTCCAGGCGCTGGCGCAGATCATCGCGCTCACCGTGCTGCGCGCACGGCAGCCGACGCTGAAACGCCCGTACCGGATGTGGCTCTACCCGTTGCCCAGCGTCGTCGCCTTCGTGGGCTGGTGCGTGATCTACGGCTTCGCGGACCGCAATTCGCCGGGCCGTCACCCCATCGAGTGGTCCCTCGCCTGGGTCCTGCTCGGCTGTGCGGCCTTCCTGGTGTGGGCGCGGCGCGAGCGGGTGTGGCCGTTCGGCCCGAAGGAGATCAGCGAGGAGTACGCGGCCGGACGCGACCCCGACACGGCACCGGCGCCCACCGGCTGAGGAGGTGTGGTCCGGTCGGCCTGCCGTGGTGGCCGACCTGAAGTCGCCGCGGGAGACCGGGCGGTGCGGCCGTGGACGCCGGGCGTGGGGCGGGCTCGGAGCCGAAGGCGCGTACCGCGCCGCCGCACGGCGCGTGGGGTCAGGGAGAGGCCGGCCCGCCAGAACGGACCGGCCTCGGATCTTCCTTCTGTGTGGCCTTCACTGTTTTCGCCCGGTCCTCCCTTCCTGGTCTCTCCGGATGAGGCCGTGGAATGCTCTCGCCGTAGTACCGGTACGTGCCGACCCAGGGGACGAGCCCGTGCTCGGACGGCGGGGCCGCGATGGTGGGCCGACTCAGCGTGAGGCGTTGGCCATCGCGTCCATTTTGCTCCTGTTTGTGCTGGATGCATAGGGCTGAGGTTGATCGACACCGGCGCGGGGGCGCATCGTTCGTGCAGCGGATCGGCCCGTACGACTCCTCGGGTGGCGCCGTCCCTCACACGGCCGCGGGCTCCGGGGCGCGGGCGAACTCCGCCTCCCGTTCCAGTCGGCCACGCAGTTGGCGCAGGCCCCGGCGGGCGTGGCTCTTGACCGTGCCGAGCGGCCAGCCCGTGCGCGCGGCGATCTGGGTCTGCGTCAGGTCCTCGTAGAACGCCAGCCAGAGGACGCGCCGTTGGGCTTCCGGGAGCCGGTCCAGCTCGCGGTGGACGACGATCCGGTCGAGGGCCGACTCGGGCTGTGGGGTGCGCGGCTCGGCCCACGTCATCGCCGTACCGGCGGCATGGGCGAGGTCGCCGCGCCGGGTCCGCGCGGACAGCGCGTCGGCGATCTTGCGGCGGGTGATGCCGACGATCCAGCCGGGCAGCGGGCCGCGCTCCGGCCGGTAGCCGTGCCGTCCCCGCCACACCCCGAGGAACACCTGCTGGGTCACGTCCTCGGACTCCGCCGCGTCCCCCAGGGAACGCCAGGCCAGCGTGTAGACGAGCGTGGACCAGCGGCGGTAGGCCGCGGTCAGGCAGGCGTCGTCGCCGGCGACCAGGCCGCGCGCCAGCTCGTCGTCCTGGAACGCCTCCTCCGCGGGCGCCCACAGCGGCACCTGGCGGACCGGGCCCGCCTGGTCCGGAGTGCCCGCCGCACGGGTGACGGCGACGGCCGGATGCGGGGTCATGGGCGCGCCTCCTCGTGGGCTGGAGCATCGTCGCGGGACAGGGGGACCGGCTCTGGAACTGCTCCCGGCCCAGTACCCCCATCGTGCGGACCCCCAAGGTCCCGACTCAACTTGCATCGGTTCTGCGTCGTATAGTCGGGAACATGGGTGAGCCTCAGGACACGGGCGGACGCACCGGAACGGCGCGCGGGAGCGGACCCGGACCGGCGGGCGGCGGGCCGCCGCAGACCGGGTCGTGGGCGGGCGGTCCGCCGGAGGCCAGGGCGTCCGAGACCGCCGGATCGTCTCGGACCGGTGTGCCGGGCGCGGAGGCCGGACTGACCACCGGCGCCCTCGCCCGCCGCCTGGGCGTGTCGCCCACCACGCTCCGCTCCTGGGACCGCCGCTACGGCATCGGCACCACCGTCCGCACCGACGGCCGACACCGCCGCTGGACCCCCGACGACGTGGCGATGCTGACCACCATGTGCCGTCTGACCTCGTCCGGGGTCCCACCCGCCGAAGCCGCCCGCGCGGCCCAGCAGACGGCCCGTGCGGCGAAGGGGGCCCCGGCGGACGAACCCCCGCCTCCGGCACCTCCGTCCTCCGCCCCGGAACCGGCCCCGGACCCCGGGCCCGCCCCCGTCGCGGGTCGTTCCCACGCCGCCGGTGCGCTTCCGCTCGGCGACGTGCGCCAGGAGTGCCGGGGTCTCGCGCGGGCCGCGGTACGGCTCGACGCGGTCGCCGTGGAGGAGCAACTGACCGGTGCGGTGAGGGAGTACGGTGTCGATGTCGCCTGGCAGGACGTCATGGTGCCGACGTTGCACGCGGTCGGGCGCAAGTGGGCTTCCTCCGGAGACCGTTACGTCGAGGTGGAGCACCTGCTGTCCTGGCACGTGTCCACCGTGCTCCGCCGCAGCACCCGTGCGCTCACCCCGGCGGGCGGCACCGGTCCGGGCCCCGTCGTCCTTGCCTGTGTACCCGGCGAGCAGCACACGCTCCCGCTGGAGGCGTTGAACGCCGCGCTCAGCCAACTCGGCGTCCCCACGCGGATGTTCGGTGCCGCCGTCCCCGTGGAGGCCCTGACCGCCTCCGTGCGGCGGCTGGGCCCGGCGGCCGTGGTGCTGTGGGCGCAGTCCCGCTCGGCGGCCAGCCTGCCCCTCGCCCAGCACATCGCCGCCACCGAGTGGGGCGTCAAGGGCGCCCGCCGCCAGCCCCTCGTCGCCCTCGGCGGTCCCGGCTGGGCGGGCCGACCGCTGCGGGGCATGGTCCGGCCGGGCAGCCTCCGCGACGCGCTCGACACGCTGGCCAGGGCGTACGGCGGCGGGGGCGTACCGGCGTAGGGGGCGGCGAGGTCGCGGACCACGCGACCAGGAGGACGTGCACCGGGGGCGTACGGGCGCAGGGGGCGCGGCGGCCACGTCCACCCTTCCTTGGGCCGACCGGGTGCCGGTGCATCCGCCGGGGTACGCGGCGGGGAAGAGCTTCGACAGGTGTCCGTCCGCGCGTGGCGGGCGCCGTCCCCTCGGGCCGGGCGGGCGAGCCGCACAGGGTGCGGGCACCGCTCCGTCCGTCCCCGCGCGGGCCCCGTCGTCGGGGTCCGGGAAGGAGTTGCCGTGTCCGCGACCTCCGCGGTCCCCGACGTCCTGGTGATCGGCGCCGGTGCCGCCGGACTCGCCTGTGCCCACGACCTGCTGGACGCGGGGCTCGACGTACGGCTGGTCGAGGCGTCCGACGACGTCGGCGGCCGGATGCGCACCGACCGGGTGGGCGGTTTCGTGATCGACCGGGGTTTCCAGGTGTTCAACACCTCGTATCCACAGGTCCGCGGGCGGCTCGCGCTGAGCGAGCTGTGGCTGCGCCCCTTCACCCCCGGCGTCCTCGTCCACACCGAGGACGGCCGCCGCCGCTTCACCGACCCCACCCGGCGCCCCGGCACGCTGCCCGACCTGCTGCCCGGACGGCTCGCCGGTCCCCGCGACCTGCTCGCGCTCGGCGCGCTCTCCGCCCGCGACCTGCTGGCCCCGGTCCGCCGGATCAAGCGCGGAGGCGACCGCACCACCCGCACCGAACTGGCCGCCGCCGGGATCTCCGACGATCTCGTGGAACGCTTCTTCCGGCCGTTCCTCTCCGGGGTGTTCCTGGAGGACGAGCTGGAGACCTCCGGCCGGTTCTTCCACCTCGTCTGGCGCAGCATGCTGCGCGGCACCCTCTGCCTGCCCGCCGACGGCATCCAGGCCGTCCCCCGCGCCCTCGCCGCCCGCCTCCCGACCGGCACGACGACACTGGAGACGCCCGTCGCCCGGCTCACCGACGACGGCGCCGAGGCGGCCGACGGGACCGCGCTCCCCGCCCGCGCCGTCGTCGTCGCCACCGGCCCCGGACCCGCCGCCGAGCTCCTCCCCGGCCTCGACACCCCCGCCCGCCGGACCGTCACCACCTACTACCACGCGGCCTCCCGCTCACCGCTCGGCGAGTCCACCCTGCTGGTCGATCACCGCCGCCGGGTCCTCAACACCGTGGTGCTCAGCGAGGTCCACTCCGGCTACGCGCCCTCGGGAACGGCCCTGATCGCCAGCTCCGTGCTCGGACAGGACACCGTGGGCAGGGAGGTGACCGTCAAGGAGGCGCTGGCCGAGCTGTACGACACCGACACCTCGGGCTGGGAGACGGTCGCCGTCCGCACGATCCCCGACGCCCTCCCCGCCATGCCCCCGCCGCTGCCGCTCAGCCGCACCACCCGTGTCGCGCCCGGCCGTTACGTGTGCGGCGACCACCGCGCCACCGGCTCGGTGCAGGGGGCGCTGGCGTCCGGTGCGCGGGCCGCGCGGGAGGTGCTGGCGGATCTGGGGACATCCGGGGCCCGGCCCTGAGCGAGGGGAGTGCGGCGGGCCGCCCCCGGGCAAGCGGTGGGCGGCCCCGCGCGTGCGGCAGGCGGTGCCGGGAGGGGCGGGGTGCTGCGCGCACTCCCGGGAGCGCCAAGTGCCCCTACCTCACTTGTCCTTGTCCCGCGCAGCCTTGAACCGGTCCAGTCCTTCCGACAGTTCGACGATCGGCTCCGGGTAGTCCAGCCCGGAGCGTTCGGCGCGGCCCAGCTTCCACGGCTCGTGGACGGCGGGGCCCTCCACCCCGGCCAACTCCGGTACCCAGCGGCGTACATAGGTGCCGTCGGGGTCGTACCGCCTGGCCTGGGTGATCGGGTTGAGGACGCGGTTGGGGCGGGTGTCGGTACCGGTTCCGGCCATCCACTGCCAGTTCATCTGGTTGTTGGCCATGTCCCCGTCCACCAGCAGGTCCAGGAAGTGCCGGGCGCCCACCCGCCAGTCCACGTACAGCGTCTTGGCGAGGAAGCACGCCGTCAGCAGCCGGGCCCGGTTGTGCATCCAGCCCTCGTGCCGCAGCTGGCGCATCCCCGCGTCCACGACCGGATATCCGGTACGGCCCGCCCGCCACGCCTCGATGTCCGCGTCCGCCGACTTCCCGGTGCGCCAACGGTCGTTCTTCGTACGGTAGTCGGCGGTGGACGCCGTCGGCCGGGCCGCGAGGACCTGACGGTGGAAGTCCCGCCAGGCGAGCTGCCGTACGAACGCCTCCGCGCCCGGACCGCCCGCCTTGCGGGAGCGGTGGACCAGCTCGACGGGGGAGAGCGTGCCGAAGTGCAGATGCGGGGAGAGCCTGGAGGTGGCGTCACCGGGGAGATCGTCGTGCCGGTCCTCGTACGCCCCGATGCCGCCGCGCAGCCAGGCGGCGAACCGGTCGCGGCCCTCCGTCTCGCCGCCCGCCATCAGCCCCTCGGAGACGCCCGACAGGCCGGAACGGGACGGCAGTTCCTCCGAGCCGACGCCCTCGGGCACCCGGACGGTGCGCGGTGCGGCGAGCGCGTCGCGCAGATGCTGCTGCGACCACTGGCGGAAGTACGGGGTGAACACCGCGAAGTGGTCCTTGGCCGAGGGGGTCACCGCGCCGGGGGTGAGCGCCGAGGTCACCGTGTCGTGGACGTGCAGCCGCCGCCCGTCCGCCTCCAGCGCGTGACGCAGCCGGGCCTCGCGGTGGTGGGCGTAACCGCTCACGTCGGAGGCCATGTGCACCTCGTCGGCGTCCGCCTCCGCGACCACCTTGCAGACCTCCTCCACCGGGTCGCCCGACCGGATCACCAGTCGTCCACCGCGCTCCCGCAGTCCCGCGTCCAGATCGCGCAGGCTGTCCGCGAGGAAGGCCAGCCGGTTGGGCACCGCGAACCCGGCCCTGTCCATCGCCGTGTCGCGCACGAACAGGGGCACCACCTCCCGCGCGCCCTCCAGCGCGGCCCGCAGCGGTGGGTGGTCGTGCAGGCGCAGGTCGGCGGTGAAGAGGACGACCGAGACGACGTTCATGGTGCGGCTCCGGGGAGGGGAGGGCGGGGGGTGGTTCGGGGGAGACGGGGAGTGAGGGGGAGCGAGGAGGGGTGGGGAAGGCTGACGGGGGTGTGGTGTCCGGCTATGTGGTTCGGCACCATGTGGGCGGTCGGATGCGGGTGGGGGGTGCGTCTCTGGGCGTGCGCCATGTGGGCCGCGTACATGTGGGCCGCGTACATGTGGGCGGCCCACATGTGCCTTCGCCCCATAGACCCAGCCGCATGCCCCGCCCCGGCGCGGCCCCCGGCACCTGACCCTCCGCCGCCCACCCCCGCAGCGCACCCAACCCCTCACCGCACCCCCACCCGTTCCGGTCGCGGCACCCCCCGCCCGCTCTCCGCCGCGCGCGCGATGTTGCGGGCCATACCGCCGAACACCACGGCGTGGAACGGCGCGACGCTCCACCAGTACGCCTGCCCGAGCAGCCCGTGCGGATGGAACAGGGCGCGCTGGTGGTAGCGGCTGCGGCCGGGCCCCGCCTCCTCCACCCGCATCTCCAGCCAGGCCAGACCGGGCAGCCGCATCTCCGCCCGTAGCCGCAGCAGGCGCCCCGGCTCGATCTCCTCCACCCGCCAGAAGTCCAGCGAGTCGCCCACCCGCAGCCGCTGGGCGTCCCGTCGCCCCCGGCGCAGTCCTACCCCGCCCACCAGCCGGTCCAGCCAGCCGCGCAGCGCCCAGGCCAGGGGGAAGGAGTACCAGCCGTTGTCGCCGCCGACCCCCTCCACCACTCGCCACAGGGAGTCGGCGGGCGCGTTCACCTCGGTCTCCCGCTCGTCGGTGTAGAGGCTGCCGCCCGCCCAGTCCGGATCGGTGGGCAGCGGGTCGCTCGGCGCACCCGGCACCGCCGCCGACGACCAGCGGGTGACGACCTGAGCGTCCCGGATGCGCTGGAGCGCCAGTCGTACCGCCTCGTCGAAGGAGAACGGATGACCGGGCGGGCTCGGCAGATACTCCTCGATGTCGTGCTCGTGGCAGACCACCTCGTGCCGCAGCGACTCGGTGAGCGGCCGGGCGATCGACGCGGGCACCGGCGTCACCACCCCCACCCAGTGACTCGAAAGACCCGGTGTGAGCACCGGCACCGGCAGGATGATCCGCCGGGGCAGCTCGGCCACCTTCGCGTAGCGGAGCATCATCTCCTGGTACGTCAGCACGTCGGGGCCGCCGATGTCGAAGCCCCGGTTCACGTCCGTCGGCAGCGTCGCGGCGCCGACCAGGACACGCAGCACGTCCCGCACCCCGATGGGCTGGATACGGGTGTGCACCCAGCTCGGTGTCACCATCACCGGCAGCCGCTCGGTGAGGTAGCGGAGCATCTCGAACGACGCCGAACCGGACCCGATGATGACCGCGGCCCGCAGCACCGCCGTGGGCACACCGGACGCCAGCAGGATGCGCCCGACCTCCGCGCGGGAACGCAGATGCGGGGAGAGTTCGTGCTCGGGCACGTGCAGCGGGGTGAGACCGCCGAGGTAGACGATCCGGCGCACCCCGGCGGCCTTGGCCCGTTCCCCGAAGATGCGGGCCGCCCGCCGGTCCGTCGCCTCGAAGTCGTCGCCGCTGCCCAGGGCGTGCACGAGGTAGTAGGCCACGTCCACGTCCCGCATCGCCTCCGCGACCGAGTCCGCGTCCGTGACGTCCCCGCGCACCACCTCCACGTCCCCGACCCACGGGTGGTCACGGAGCTTGCCGGGGGAGCGGGCGAGGCAGCGCACCCGGTGCCCCGCCTCCAGCAGCTCCGGGACGAGACGGCCCCCGATGTATCCCGTACCGCCCGTCACGAGGCAGCGCAGTCCGCCCTGGGTGTCGTCGTCGCGCATCGGTCCCGCCCTTCGTCGTCGTACGTCCCCGTCCTGCCGGTGGGGAAGGCTGTCCGGAGAGGTCTCCGGAGCGGTGTCCGGGGAGTGTGTCCGGGTTTCTCCCGCCCATGTCTTCCCGCCGGGGACGCCGTACGGATGCGCGCCCCTCCGATGGCCCACACGCCGGGGCGCACTCCGTCACCCGACGCGACGAAGCCCGTACCGCGCGGACATGTCAGCGCCGGACCAGGGCAGACGGAACGTACGGGCCGGTACGACGGCTCGGTGGACACGAGCGGGGCGGGGACCCGGAGACGGGTCCGGTCCGGTCGGCTCCGGACGCAGGAGGTGCGGTCGGCATGGGTGAGAAGGTGCTGGAGCGGTTCCCGGCGGGTTCTCCGCGCGGTTCGTGGCCCGCCGAGGAGTACGCGGCGGCGCGGCGCGCGGCGGGCGAACCCGCGACGGTGGTCATGGATCTGCGGTCGGACGCGTTCCTGGTCGTGGTACCCGCGCAGGACATCGACAGTTGACGGCAGTGGGCTGAACGCGGGCCGCACGGAGACGGGTTGAGAGCGGTCCGCGTCAACTCGACTCATGTGAAAGCGGGTTGAGCTCCCCGCCGTGTCGCGCCGCACTACGTCGCGCCGCGTCCCAATCCGCTCTCAGACCCTTCCCAGTGCCCCCAGATGCGCGCGCCGGGTCTCCGCCGTCTGGCCCTGCACCAGCAGGAACAGCCCTTCGCGGGCGAGTCGCTGGGCGCGGCTGCGCAGGGACACGGCCCGGCCGCCGCCCGCCACCACGGCCGCGGTGGTGGCCGCGCCGAGTACGGCGTAGGCGTCGGCGCGCACGGCGAGCCGCTCCTCGATGCGGGCCAGGGGTTCCGAGTGGTCGGCGAGGTCGTAGGTGTGCCGTCGTACCCCGTCCAGGCGGGCGCGCAGCGGGGTGGCGGACTCCTCGTCCAGCAGGTCGAGCGCGGCGACGGCGATCCCGAAGACCGCCGGGTTGGCGTTCAGGGTGCGCGCCCGGTCGCCCGGCGCCCAGTGCTCGTACGGGGTGCGCAGCGCGACGGCCTCCTCGGGGACCCGGAGACCGTCGAGTTCCAGCGAGACGGTGCGGGCGGCGGTGAGCGCGGCGAGGCGCATCGGCGGCGACGCGGTGAGGCCCGGCTGCTCACGGGCCGGTACGAAGGCGAACACGACGTCCCCGCCGTCCTCGACACCGGCCAGCAGCATCACGTCGTTCAGCCCCCAGCCGGTGTACCAGGGCACCGTTCCGTCGAAGCGCAGGTCCCCGCCCGCACGCCGGACGCGTACCGGTGCGCGCGGGTGGGCACGCAGATGCGCGTACGCCACGCCCGACAGCAGCTCCCCACGCGCCAGCGGGCCCAACAGCCGCTCGCGCACTGGGAGTTCACTCTTGGCGAGGGTCTGGACGGGCGTGTGGTGCTGGGTCTGCACGAACCAGGTCGAGCAGCACGCCCCGGACAGGATCTCCGCCGTCTCGCGCAGTACGGCCGGGGGTGCGCCGGAGCCGCCGTACGCCTCCGGTGCCACGACCCCGAGCAACCCCGACCGCTTCACCGCCTCGATGTGCGCGGCGGGCACCTCCCCCTGGTCCACCCGCTCCGCCTCCGGGGCGAGCAGATCGGCGGCGAGCCGACGGGCCTGGACGACGAGGGGGTGCTCGGTGAGGTTCATGGGGTCGATTCTGACCTCGGACGGGACAAGGGCGCAGACGGGCCCCTACGGGACGGGCCCCTACGGGACGGGCCCCTACGGGACGGGCCCCTACGGGACGGGCCCCTACGGGACGGGCCCCTACGGGACGGGCCCCTACGGGACGGGCCCCTACGGGGCGGTGACCCGGCCGCGCGCTGTGTCATCATCCGCCGATGACCTCCGAAACGATCACCGCCGCCGCCTCCGGCACTGTCCGGCTCGGCGATCTCCCCGTCCACCGTCTCGGCTTCGGCGCGATGCGGCTGACCGGCAGTGCCGCCTTCCACCTCGGTACGCCCAGCGACCGCGAGCGGTCCACGGCCGTGCTGCGCCGGGCCGTGGAGCTGGGGGTGAACCACATCGACACCGCCGCCTTCTACTTCTCCTCGCTGCGCTCCGCGAACGAGCTGATCAACACCACGCTCGCGCCGTACGCCGACGATCTGGTGATCGCCACCAAGGTCGGCCCGTTCCGGGAGTGGTCCGGTGAGTGGGGTACGTCGGCACGGCCCGAGGACCTGCGCGCGCACGTCGAGGAGAACCTGCGCCAGCTCGGCCGGGACCATCTCGACCTCGTCTATCTGCGCCGGATGCGGCAGGACTCCGTCGCGGAGCACTTCGGGGCGCTCGCGGAACTGCGGCAGGCGGGTCTGATCCGGCACCTCGGCATCTCCGAGGTACAGCCCCGGCATCTGGCCGAGGCCCTGGAGATCGCGCCCGTGGTCGCGGTGCAGAACCGGTTCGGGCTGGACGAGCACATCCCGGCGAGCGACGAACTGCTCCGGATCTGCGGGGAGTCGGGCATCGCCTTCGTGCCGTACTACTCCCTCGCGGGCCAGGGCGGCGAGCGCGGCCCGCAGGCCGCCCGCCTCGACGCAGAGGTGGCCGCCGTGGCGCGGCGGCTGGACGCGACCCCGATGCAGGTCCGCACCGCCTGGACCCTCCACCAGGGCCCGCACGTCCTCGCCATTCCGGGCACCGGCGATCCCGGCCACCTGACCGAGAACGTCGCCGCCGGTGCGCTGCGGCTCCCGCCGGAGGAACTGGACCTGCTGAACCGGCTGCACGCACCGGCGGCCGACTGAGGCAACGGGGCCCCAGGGGCCGGAGTCCGCGCCGCCCGCGTCCTGCCGCGCCGCCCGACTACACTCGCGTAGACGGTCCGTCGTGCGGCGGTGCCGACGAGGACGGGATGAGGGACGTTCCCATGAGCGAGGCCAAGGACGAGCGGCGGCCGGCCGGTGAGCTGGAGGCGAGTGTCCTGGCCGCGCTGTGGGCGGCGGGCGGCCCCCAGACGGTCGGCCAGGTCCGGAAGAGCCTCGGCACCGGTCTGGCCCGTACGACGGTGACCACCATCCTGACCCGGCTGCACGACAAGGGCATGGTCGAGCGCAGCCGCGAGGGGCGCGGGTTCGCCTACGCCCCGCTCCAGGACGCGCAGGGCATCACCGCCCGCCGGATGCACACCGAACTCGACCGGGACAGCGACCGCGAGACCGTCCTCGCCCGCTTCGTCGCCCAGCTCAGCCCCGACGACGAACGCGTGCTCCGGGACCTCCTCGAAGCGGACGGCGCATGACCGCCCTGCTGGTGCTGCCGCTGCTGCTGCCGTTCGCCCTGCCCGCGCTGGCCCGGCGGGCGCTCGGCCGACTCGCCCCCGCCACCGCGCTGTGGGCGGTCACCGGGTGCGCGGTCGCGCTGGCCTGCTGCTCGCTCGCCGCGTTCGGCGCGCTCGCCCTGGTCGGCCTGCTGAAACTGCCCGTGCTCGCCTCGCTCGGCGAACTCACGCACCCGCTGCGCACCGCCTCCGGCCTCGTCGTCCTGCCCACGGCCGTGACCGGCGCGGCCATGCTCGCGCTGAGCTGCGGAACCCTCCTCCGCTCGGTCGTGCGCCAGGCCCGCGCGCTGCGTGCCGCCCGCGCCGAGGCCGGGGGCGCGGCCGTCGCCGGGGACCTGTGCGTGGTGGACGCGCCCGGCGCCGACGCCTACGCGCTGCCCGGCCGTCCGCACCGCGTGGTCGTCACCACCGGCATGCTGCGCGCCCTGGACGGCCCCGAGCGCGAGGCGCTGTTCGCCCACGAACGCGCCCACAACGCGGGCGGTCACCACTGGTTCCTGGCCGCCGCCGAACTCGCCGCCCACTGCCATCCGGCGCTCCGCCCGGTCCGCGCCACCGTCCGGCTCGCGGCCGAACGCGCCGCCGACGAGGCCGCCGCCCGGCGCACCGGGGACCGGCGGGTACTGGCCCGTGCCATCGCCCGTGCCGCACTGGCCGCCCCGTCGAGCCCCGGAGCACGCCCCGGCTTCGCCGCCGCCGCGACCACCGGGCCCGTTCCGGCCCGTGTCCACGCCCTCCTTGAGGCCCCCGGGCCGCCCGCCCGCGCCGGGCGCCGCGCCGCCACGGCCCTGCTGGTCGTCTGCGCGGCCGTCTCGGGGTTCGCTGCCGTGTCCGGTACCGCCGACTTCCACCACCGGGTCGAGGTGGCCCAGGGGGAAGCGCGGCCCTGAGGCCAGGCCGGTGCGAGCGGGGCCCGGGCGTGCCGGGTGGTGTCGGTGTGGCTGGTGCGGTCGCGCCGCCGACGCCGTTCCCCGAAGCGCCGGTGTGCCGTGGATCGTTCCGCGCACACCGCACGCCCGGAACGTGGCCCTGGACACCGCCGGTGCGCGGAGCCGTCGTACGCCCGCGGTGACCCTTCGTCCCCGCGCCACCCACCCGTCATCCCCGTCTCGGCGGAGGGGACTGGCATCCGTCAGGTTTTACGTATAACCTCACCCGCTAACCGCCCACCGGAAGGCCCTCCCCGTGCGTCGCATCCCCCTGGTCACCCTCCTCGTCAGCGAGTACGACGAGGCCGTCCGCTTCTACACCGAGGCCCTCGGGTTCCGGCTCGCGGCGGACGAGACGCGGGCGGACGGGACGCGGTGGGTCGTGGTGGAACCCGGACCGGAGCAGGGCGGGACCGGGCTGCTGCTGGCCCGCGCGAAGAACGACGACCAGCGCGCCCGCGTCGGGGACCAGACCGGCGGCCGGGTCGGGTTCTTCCTGCACACCGACGACTTCGCCCGCGACCACGCCCGGATGACCGCCGCCGGTGTGACCTTCCTGGAGGCACCGCGCCACGAGCCGTACGGCTCCGTCGCCGTCTTCGAGGACCTCTACGGCAACCGCTGGGACCTGCTCCAGCCCGCCGACCGCTGACCCGCACCACGCCCGACGACCGCCGAGGAACGACACACACATGACCGCGCCCCGTATCGACACCGAGACCCTCCGCCGACTGCCCAAGGCCGTCCTGCACGACCACCTCGACGGCGGGCTGCGCCCCGCGACCGTGGTGGAACTGTCCGCGGAGATCGGGCACACCCTGCCGACCACCGACCCCGACGCGCTCGCCGCGTGGTATGTCGAGGCCGCCAACTCCGGCGACCTGGTCCGCTACATAGCCACCTTCGAGCACACCCTCGCCGTCATGCAGTCCCGCGAGGGCCTGCTGCGCACCGCCGAGGAGTACGTCCTCGACCTCGCCGCCGACGGGGTCGTCTACGCCGAGACGCGCTACGCCCCCGAGCTGATGGTGAACGGCGGGCTGACGCTGAACGAGGTCGTGGAGACCGTGCAGGAGGGGCTGGCCGCCGGTATGGCCAAGGCCGCCGCCGCGGGCACCCCCGTCCGGGTGGGCACCCTGCTCTGCGGGATGCGGATGTTCGACCGGGTCGGTGAGGCCGCCGGGCTCGCCGTGACGTACCGGGACTCCGGTGTCGTCGGCTTCGACATCGCGGGCGCCGAGGACGGGTTCCCGCCCGCCGACCACCTCGCCGCGTTCGAGCACCTGCGCCGCGAGAGCGTTCCGTTCACCATCCACGCGGGGGAGGCGCACGGCCTGCCCAGCATCCACCAGGCGCTCCAGGTCTGCGGCGCCCAGCGGATCGGCCACGGCGTCCGCATCACCGAGGACATCGTGGACGGCAAGCTCGGGCGGCTCGCCGGGTGGGTCCGCGACCGCCGGGTCCCGCTGGAGATGTGCCCCACCTCCAACCTCCAGACCGGCTGCGCCACCTCCATCGCCGAGCACCCCATCACCGCGCTGAAGGACCTCGGCTTCCGGGTCACCCTCAACACCGACAACCGGCTGGTGTCCGGCACCACCATGACCCGCGAGATGTCCCTGCTGGTCGAGGAGGCCGGCTGGACCCTGGACGACCTGCGCACGGTCACACTGAACGCCGTCAAGAGCGCGTTCATCCCCTTCGACGAGCGCAACGCCCTCGTCGCGGACGTGATCCTGCCCGGTTACGCGGGCTGAGTCCGCTCCGCGCGGTATGTACGGGGCTTGTGGTGCGGGCCCGCCTCAGGCGTTCTGCACCAGTCCCCGTACGTACGCCGCCTGGCCCGCGTGCTGGAGGTCGTCGGACAGGACGCTGACCAGGCGGACGCCCAGGGTGACCGGGGGGTCCCAGCGGTCGTCCACGATCTTGTCCAGGTCCTGCGCGGTGAGGGTGCGCAGGGCGCCGAGTGTCTGCTCGTGCACGGCGTCGTAGTACCCCGTCAGCAGGTCCGCCGAGGCGACGCGGACCTTGGCGACCTGGGCGGGGGAGTGACCGTAGCCGGTGTCGTCGGGGGGCAGGTCCAGGGCGAAACGCTGCTGCCATCCGCCGGTGTGCCAGATCTGGTCCAGACCGAAGGCGTCCGCGACGTGGTCGTCCTGGACGCGGGTCAGATGCCAGATCAGCCAGGCGGGGGAGTTCGCCTCCGGCAGGGGGCGGTGGTGGAGGCCGTCCGGGTCCAGGTCGTCCAGGGCCGCGTGGACCTCTTCCTGGACGCGGCCGAAGCCGTCGATGAGGATGTCCTTTTCTCGCATGGGGTCACTCTCGCGTATCGCCTGCGGCGGCGCTCGGAGAATCGGGGGCGGGGCGTCCGGGGGCGTGGTCGTCCGCCGGTGCGTGGTGGTTGGCCGCGCCGTTCCCCGCGCCTCTTCGGGGAGTCTGTGCGGGGCACTGTGCCGGGTGGACCTTGGCTTTTGCTGGTCGCGCGGTTCCCCGCGCCCCTTCGGGGAGTCTTCGTCCGGCCCCGGCCCCAGCCCCGTGACACCTTGACCTGGCTTTTGCTCGGCACGCCGTTCCCCGTGGTCACCTTATGGGGTCAGGAGGTCCACCAGGGCTCGGGCCGCGGGGCTGGTGGCGCGGTCGGGGGGGAGGAGGACGACGGTCTCGTAGTCGGCCTCGGGGGACTCCTTGATGGGGAGGGCGGTCAGGGAGGGCCGCTTGTGGCGGAAGTGGCGGGGGACGACGGCGATCCCGAGGTTCTCGTCCACCAGGTCCAGGAGGCTGTGGACGTCGTTGACCTCCAGGGCGACGGTGCGGCGGATTCCGGCGGCGTCGAAGGCCGCGTCGGTCGCGCGGCGAGGCCCCCAGTCGGGGTGGAAGTCCACGAAGACCTCGCCCGCCAGGTCCTCCGGGGTGAGTACCGCGCCGGTGGCCGCCAGCCGGTGGCTGGGGTGGCAGAGGACCGTCATCGGCTCGCCCGTCAGCGGCACCGTGCGCAACTGGTCCCCGTCGGCCGGGATGCGGTAGGCGAACGCCAGGTCCAGCCGTCCGGCCGCGACCTCCTCCGCGAGCGCCCCCGAACCCGCCTGGCGCAGCCGGATCTCCACGTCCGGATGGCGTCGCCGGAACGCCGCGAGCAGCCGGGCCACGTTCACCCCGGCGATGCACTGCTCGGTGCCCACCGCCAGGGTGCCGCGCAGGACGCCCTGCACCGCCGCCACCGCCTCGTGCGCCGACCTGACCTGGGCCAGGATGCGCTCCGCCTCCGCCAGCAGCGCCCGGCCCGCCTCGGTGAGCGTCACCCGCCGGGTCGTCCGCACGAACAGCGGCGCCCGCAGCTCCCGCTCCAGCGCGCGGATCGACGCCGACAGACCCGACTGGGACACCATCAGCCGCTCGGCGGCCCGGGTGAAGTGCTGGTCCTCGGCGACGGCGACGAAGTGCTGGAGATGACGCAGTTCCATGATTCAGCAGCCTATCCGCACAATCGCATCGGATTCTCCTGTTGGACCACTGCACCCCGCCCGGTGAAGAGTGGGGTCGGTGCTCCTGTGGCCGTGTGCCGTATGACGTATGCGGCCGGGAGCCTGGACTGCCTGTGCCAACCCCTCTGGAGTCGCGTTGTACACCGCACACACCGACCGCTACGCCGACATGCCCTACCGGCGCACCGGAAACAGCGGACTGAAGCTCCCCGCGCTGTCGCTCGGCCTGTGGCACAACTTCGGCCCCGACCGCTCGGTCGAGACCCAGCGCGCCATCCTGCGCCGCGCCTTCGACCTCGGGGTCACCCACTTCGACCTGGCCAACAACTACGGCCCGCCGCCCGGCGCCGCCGAGTCCGCGCTCGGTGAGTTCCTGAAGTCCGACTTCGCCGCCTACCGCGACGAACTGGTCATCTCCACCAAGGCCGGCTACCTGATGTGGCCCGGCCCGTACGGCGAATGGGGCTCGCGCAAGTACGTCCTCTCCTCGCTGGACCAGAGCCTGAGCCGCATGGGCCTGGACTACGTGGACGTCTTCTACTCGCACCGCTTCGACCCGGACACTCCCCTTGAGGAGACGATGGGCGCGCTGCACACGGCCGTACAGCAGGGCAAGGCGCTCTACGTCGGCGTCTCCAACTACTCCGCCGAGCAGACCCGCGAGGCCGCCCGCATCCTCGCCGAGCTGGGCACCCCGCTCCTCATCCACCAGCCCCGCTACTCGATGCTGGACCGCCGCCCCGAGGACGAGGGTGTGCTCGACGCGCTGGACGAGCTGAAGGTCGGCTCCATCGCGTACTCCCCGCTGGAGCAGGGTCTGCTCACCGGGCGCTACCTCGACGGCATCCCGGAGGACTCCCGCGCCGCCGGTGACAGCCCCTTCCTCAAGTCGGAGGCGGTCACCGAGGAACTGGTCGGCCGGCTCCGCGCGCTCAACGACATCGCCGTCGAGCGCGGCCAGAGCCTCGCGCAGATGGCGCTGGCCTGGGTGCTGCGCGGAGGCAGGGTCACCTCCGCCCTGATCGGCGCGAGCAGCGCCCGGCAGGTCGAGGACAGCGTCGGCGCCATCCGGAACCTCGACTTCGACACCGACGAACTGGCCCGCATCGACGCGATCGTGAAGGGCTGACTTTCGGCGACTGCCGGAATGTCAAGGGCGCATTGACGCACACCGTGAATGCGCCCGCGTGAAAAAGTGCGCCGGTCGCCCCGAGGTGGTCAACCCACCTCCGGGCGACCGGCGCTTCCCGTTTCCCCGATGCCCGAAACTCCGGGTGCGGAATTCACCACGCCCATGCCGTCGCCCGCCTCTCCCGCAATTCCGTGAGAGGGAACGATCAATTCCGCGCCGGCGGCCGTGTTCCGTGCGGCCTCGTTCCGTACCGGCGCGTTCCGTCCGCCGTGTTCGGTCCCGCCGTGTTCGTCAGGCCGTGTTCGTCAGGCGGGCGGCATCCGGTCGAGGAAACCGAAGACCGAGCGGATGCGGTCCCCGTCGTCCAGCACGATGACGTCCGAACCCGCGACCGGCGCCGAACCGTCCGCGTCGTTGACCAGCTCCCAGCCGAAGCGTGCGATGTCGTGGTGGCCGTCCACCGTGCCCCGCGGCCGGAAGGAGAAGCCGGGGAACTGCTGGTGCACGGCCGTGATCACCGCCGCGATCCCGGCGTGGCCGCGTACGTCGGCCAGCGGGTCGGTATAGCCCCCGTCCGGCGTCCAGGCGGCGGCCACCGCCTTCTCCAGCGCCTCCGGCTCCGCCGCGTTCCACGCCTCCAGGTAGCGGGCGACGGCGGCCTCGTAGCGGTTCGTGTTCTCGGACATGGCGAATCAGCCTCCATCGGGAGTATCTGCCGGTGAATCTGCTGGTCAGCTACCGGAAAGCGGGTTTCCCCGGCCGGTGGCACCACCCTGCCCGAGCGGAGCGGCGGAGGTCGATTACCTCACGGGTAATCACCCCTTTCCCGCCCGCCGTTCATTTTCGGCCAATGGCGAGGGTGAATATGCCAGGAGAGTGGCTAAAAAGTCATGGTGACAGTGTTTCCCGAGTGGCGATACTCGAAGTCGGGGGCACTTCTCACCGCAGCGGAGCCGCAACAATTAAAGGGGGCACCAGCGATGCGTTCGGGGGAGTGATCGTGCACGACGAATTCCTGTGCCATGTCACCGCGTACGGCACCTGCGACGGCCGCCGGATCGGCGTGCCGCTCGGGACGTACCGGGCGCCCACCCTGGCGCTCGCCCTGTGGTGGCTGCGCGACCGCGCCTCCTGGATCGCGGAGCGGCTGGACCCGGTGCCCGAGCGGCCCGCCTTCCCCGCCGGGGCGCTGGTGCCCGTGGCGGCGGGTGTGGCCGACGTACCCGCGCTGCTGCGCGCCTGGTGCGCCGACACCGCCCGGCAGGACCTGGTCGCGGAGGAACTCGCCGGGGGGCGGCTGGTGCGGATCGCGGCGTGCGACGACACCACCGAGTACGAACTGCTCGCGGAGTCCATCGACGCCCTGCGGATGCAGCGCACGGTGCCCGCCCTCGTCGTCCCCGTCGCCTGACACGTGTCGGCACCCGGCCCGGCCGTGCTCCGGGTGGCCGGTATTCGTCTTCGGCCACGGCCCCGGCCCTCCCGTGACCAGCCCGATGCGGCATCCGGGGACGGGCTGGGGGACGATGGGAGCCGTACGGCCCTGCGCGAGCGGGCGGGCCCGCCCGCTCGCGCAGGGCCGTACGGACCGGATGGACTGCGGACCGCCGTCCGGGGTACGAGGACAGGTGCAACAGCGACCGGGTTGACCGGGCCTTCGAGAGAGACACGTATGACCGAGTACCTGGGCGAGGCAGTGATACCTACTGGTTTCGACATACCCGTGGAACCGCTGCGACGCGCGGCGCACTACACCGGTGAGCCCGGCTGCATCGCCGAGGCCCGTGCCTTCGCCGACCAGTTCCTGAGCCGACTGAGCACCGAGTGGTGCGCCACCATCGACGACCGCACGGTCGGCGATCTGATGCTCGTGGTCAGCGAGCTGGTCACCAACGCCGACCAGCACAGCAGCGGCCCGTACATCCTGGAGCTCGAAGGCACCGACGCGCTGGTCCGGGTCGCGGTCTACGACAGCAGCTCGGCGCTGCCCCGGCGGTTCCCGAAGAACCCCGAGCGGATCGGGCGGCACGGTCTGGAGATCGTGCACGCGGTGGCCGCCGAGGTCACCGTGGAGCGGGTGCCGGTGGGCAAGCGGGTCAGCGCCCGCGTCGCCCTGCGCTGAGCCCCACCGCCGGGCACGGCGGGCGACGGCATGACGAAGGCCCGGACGGGAGAACCGTCCGGGCCCTGTGTGTCACCCGGCGCACCCGGCCGTACCGCCCTGGATCAGGCGCAGCCGAGTTCGCCCAGCATGCCCGTGCGCAGGCGCAGGATGATCCGCTTGATCAGCCGGGAGACGTGCATCTGCGAGCAGCCCAGCCGCTCACCGATCTCCGCCTGGGTGGCCTCCTCCACGAACCGCAGGTGCAGGATCTCGCGGTCGCGGTCGCTCAGCTCGGCCATCAGCGGGGCCAGCGCGTGGAAGTCTTCCACCAGCAGCAGGCGCTCCTCCTCGACCCCGATGAAGTCCGCGAGCACCGCCTCGCCGTCCTCCCGGCCGTCACCGGTGAGCGCGGCATCGAGGGAGGCCGAGTTGTAGCCGTTCGAGGCGAGCCGGGCCTCGACCACCTCGTCCTGGCTGACGTTCATCAGCGTCGCCAGTTCCGCGAGCGTCGGCTCACGGTCCAGACGGCTGGACAGCTCCTCGCGGGCCCGCGCCAGCTCCACCCGCATCTCCTGGAGCCGCCGGGGCACGTGCACCGCCCAGGTGGTGTCCCGGAAGAACCGCTTGATCTCACCGACGATGTAGGGCAGCGCGAAGGAGGTGAACTCGACCTCACGGGCCAGCTCGAAGCGGTCGATCGCCTTGATCAAACCGATCATGCCGGTCTGGACGATGTCCTCCATGTCGTCCCCGCGATTGCGGAAGCGTCCGGCGGCGAAGCGGACCAGCGACATGTTCATCTCGATGAGGGTGTTGCGCGCGTACTGGTACTCCCGCGTGCCCTCCTCCAGCTCGGTCAGCCGCCGGAAGAACTGGCGGGACAGCTCCCGCGCGTCGCGCGGCGCGACCGCTGCCGGGTCCGCGATGCCCGGCAGGCCCGCGTGGCCCGCCCGGTCGTACTCGCTCTGTTCCTCGACCCCTGCCTGTGACCGGTACGTCCCGGCGGTCTTCATTGCCTCTCCCACGTGAGTCACGGTGCTGCGTTCGGCCTTCTGTGGCCTCTGTCTACCCGATCGTGCCGACCTCCCGGCCCGCACGAGTGGCCCCCGAATACCCGGATCGCGCGCTTCCACTCCTGCCGGGCACCCTCCGGACGCTCTGCTCACGGGGCGAGTACCCGCCGTTACGCCTCGCATACGTCGAATTCCGGCCGTACCCGTGCGTTGACCCGTACGGGTGACGGGCCGATGAGTTCCGCGGGCCGGCCCGGTCTGCAGGGGTGACCGTGTTCCACGTCCCGCTGGGAGGCCCCGCATGAGCACCGACGGATTCACGACCTGCCTCTGGTTCGACGGGCGCGCGCAGGAGGCCGCCGAGTTCTACGTCTCGGTCTTCAAGGACTCCTCGCTCGGCCGGATCAGCCACTACACCGAGGAGGGGCCCGGAGAGCCCGGTTCCGTGCTGGGGGTGGAGTTCACCGCCAACGGCCAGCGGTTCTTCGCCCTCAACGGCGGCCCCCAGTTCACCTTCGACGAGGCCGTCTCCTTCCAGATCCACTGCGCCGACCAGCGGGAGATCGACCACTACTGGAGCAGGCTCACCGAGGGCGGCGGCGCGGGCGGGCACTGCGGCTGGCTGACCGACCGGTTCGGGCTCAGCTGGCAGGTCGTCTACGCCCCGGTCGTCGAGATGATCACCGACCCGGACCCGGAGCGCGCCTCCCGCACCGTCCGGGCCCTGTACGGCATGCGCAAGCTGGACGCCGCCGCGCTGGAGCGGGCGTACGCGGGGGAGTGAGCGGGCGTACGGCCGGGAGCGGCGGCACCTCCCGCGCCGCGCTCCCGGCCCGGCCGGGTGGGCGAGCGGGGCGGGCGCGGGTTGGCTAGCGTGAAGTGCGGGACCGACCACCGTCTGACCGAACCGAGAGGGCCGCGGACATGGCCGTGCAACCTGAGGGAACCCCCATCTGGGCGGACGCGATGTTCACCGACCTGGAGGGCGCCAAACGCTTCTACGGCGAGGTGCTCGGCTGGACGTTCGGCGAGTCCGCCGCGGAGTACGGCAGCTACACGCAGGCGTACGCCGACGGCAGGGCGGTCGCCGCCGTCGTGCCGCCGATGCCCGGCCAGGAGGGGCAGTCCCGGTGGTGCCTGTACTTCGCCTCCCCGGACGCCTCCGCCGCCGCCGCGCGGGTCACGGAGGCGGGCGGCGAGGTGCTGTTGGAACCCATGCGCGTCGGTGACTTCGGCACCATGTGCCTGGCCCGCGAGCCCGGCGGCGCGGTCTTCGGCATCTGGCAGGGCGGCGTCCACGAGGGCTTCGAGGCCGTCGCCGTCCCCGGCGCCTACTGCTGGGCCGAGGTGTACACACGCGACCCGGAGCGCACGGACCCCTTCCTGACCTCACTCTTTCCCTACCGGATGAAGCGGATGGACGACGAGGGCGTGGACTTCGCGGTCTTCGACCTCGGCCAGGACCCCGTCCTCGGCCGGATGCGGATGACCGGAGAGTTCCCGCCCGAGGTGCCCTCGTACGTCAACGTGTACTTCACCGTGCCCGACTGCGACGTGGCGGTGGCACGGGCCGTCGAACTCGGCGCCGTTCTCCGCTTCGGCCCCATGACCAGCCCGTTCGGCCGGTTCGCCGCGCTCAGCGACCCGCAGGGGGCCAACTTCTCCGTCATCGACGTCACCACCACCGAGGGGGACGGCCCCGCGCTCACGGAGGTCTGACCCGGAGCCGCGCCCGCCCGTCCGCCGGTCCGGGCGGGCGTGGCATGATCGGGCGCATGCGTGAACGAGTGGTGGCCGCGTGCGACGGGGCTTCGAAGGGGAACCCCGGACCGGCCGGATGGGCGTGGGTGGTCTCGGACGACGACGAGCGGACCGCCGCCCGCTGGGAGGCCGGGCCGCTGGGCCGGGCCACCAACAACGTGGCCGAACTCACCGCCCTGGAACGGCTGCTCACCGCCGTCGATCCGGACGTGCCGCTGGAGATCCGGATGGACTCCCAGTACGCCATGAAGGCCGTCACCACCTGGCTGCCCGGCTGGAAGCGCAACGGCTGGCGGACCTCCGGCGGCAAGCCGGTCGCCAACCAGGAACTCGTGGTCCGCATCGACGCCCTGCTCGACGGCCGCACCGTGGACTTCCGCTACGTCCCCGCCCACCAGGTGGACGGCGACCCGCTGAACGACTTCGCCGACCGCGCCGCCAGCCAGGCCGCCGTCGCCCAGGAACCCGCGGGCAGCGCACTCGACTCCCCGGAGCCGCCGCCGTCCCCCGACACCCCCAGGTCCAAGCCGTCCGGCGCGGCGCGCCGCAAGCCGTCCGGCGGCGGCACGGGTACGGCCTCCACCGGCTCCGCGCGCACCATCAAGGCGAAGTTCCCCGGCCACTGCCTGTGCGGGCGCTCCTACGCGGCGGGTGAGCCCATCGCCAAGAACGCGCAGGGGTGGGGACACCCCGAGTGCCGGTCCACCGGGGCCTGAGCACCGGCCCGCCGGGTCCCCCTCCGGCCGCGTCAACCCGCTGAACCACCGCGCCGCGCGCGGTCGTTCGGCACACCCCCGTCCTGCTACCGTGCGGCGCCGAACAATCACTTCGAGTCACTGGGGCGCGCGCGTGAAGGTCGTCTGTGTCGGAGGCGGGCCGGGCGGCCTGTACCTCGCCATCCTGCTCAAGCGGCAGGACCCGTCCCACGACATCACCGTCCACGAGCGCTGCGCCGAGGGCGCCACGTACGGCTGGGGCGTGACCTACTGGCGCGGTCTGCTGGACCGGCTGCACGCCCTCGACCCCGAGTCGGCCCGCGCCGTCGAGGACGCCTCGGTGCGCTGGGACCAGGGTGTCGCCCACATCGGGGACCGGCTCACCCGGCAGCCCGGCGACACCGGCCACGGCATCGGCCGGCACCGGCTGCTGAAGATCCTCGCCGACCGCGCCCGCGAGCTGGGCGTCCGTGTCGAGTTCGAGAGCGGCGTCGGCGCGGACGCCGTGCCGGACGCGGATCTGGTCGTCGCCGCCGACGGGGTGCACAGCGCCCTGCGCACCGCGCACGCCGACCACCACGGCACCCGGCTCACCGAGGGGCGCAACCCCTACATCTGGCTCGGCACCACCAAGGTCTTCGACGCGTTCACCTTCGCCTTCGCGGAGACGGAGCACGGCTGGATCTGGGCCTACGGCTACCCCTACGACGACGAGCACAGCACCTGCGTCGTGGAGTGCGCCCCCGGGACACTCGCCGGACTCGGCCTGGACGCCGCCGACGAGGGCGAGGGGCTCGCCCTGCTGGAGAAGCTGTTCGCCGGGATTCTGGACGGACATCCCCTGCTCGCGGGGTCCTCCGCCGGGGCTCCCTCGGCCGGGTCCGCCTCGGCCTCCTCCGCAGGGTCCGCTTCGGCCGCGTCCTCCGGCGCCGGAGCCCGCTGGCTGCGGTTCCGCACGGTCACCAACCGCTCCTGGCACCACGGCAACACCGTCCTGCTCGGGGACGCCGCCCACACCACGCACTACTCCATCGGCGCCGGTACCACCCTCGCCCTGGAGGACGCCATGTGCCTCGCGGACGCCCTCGGCACCCACTCCTCGGTGCCCGCCGCGCTGGCCGACTACGGGGCCCGGCGCCGTGCGGAACTGCTCTCCGCGCAGAGCGCCGCCCGGCACAGCGCCCAGTGGTACGAACACCTGCCCCGCTACATCGGCCTGCCCCCGCACCGCATGTTCGCCCTGCTCGGCCAGCGCCACTCGCCCCTGCTGCCGTACGTCCCGCCGCAGCTCTACTACGGCCTCGACCGGGCCGTGGGACGCCTTGAGGTGCTGCGCCGCCTCAAGCGCTGGGCGGGACCCCGCGCGGCCCGCGCCCTTCAGGGGCGCCGGAGCTAGGACCTCGGGTCCGCCGCGGCGCACGCCCCCCGCGCTCCGGGCGTGCGCGAGGTCACGGAATCCCCGCTTTGGTGAAAGGGTATTCACTCGTTAGGGTGAATGGTCATTCACCTCAGCAGAGAGTCCGCAGGAGCGCCGATGGACCAGCCCGCCCCCGCAACCCCGCAGTCCGGCCCACCGGACACCGCGCCCCGGCTGCGGGACCGCCTCACCATCCCGGTGCTGGCGTCGGGCGGCATCCTGATGGCCGTCATGCAGACGGTCGTCGTCCCGCTGCTCCCGGACCTGCCCCGGCTCACCCACTCGTCGGCCGCGGCCGTCTCCTGGATGGTGACGGCGACCCTGCTCTCCGGCGCGGTGCTCACCCCGGTGCTGGGCCGGGCCGGAGACATGTACGGCAAGCGCCGGGTGCTGACCTCCGCGCTCGTCCTGATGACGGTCGGCTCGGTGCTGTGCGCCCTGTCGTCCGACATCCGGGTGCTCATCGCCGCCCGCGCCCTCCAGGGCGCCGCCGCCTCCGTGGTCCCGCTGTCCATCAGCATCCTGCGTGACGAACTCCCGCCCGAGCGGCGGGGGTCGGCGGTCGCCTTCATGAGCTCCACCGTCGGCATCGGAGCGGCGCTCGGTTTGCCGCTGGCCGCGCTGGTCGTGCAGTACGCCGACTGGCACACCATGTTCTGGCTGACCAGCCTGCTCGGGGCGGTCGTCGCCGGGGCCACCTGGTGGGCCGTCAGGGAGTCCCCGGTGCGCGAGCCCGGCCGGTTCGACGTGGTCGGCGCCCTCGGGATCGCGGTCGGACTGGTCTGCCTGCTGATGGGCGTCTCGCAGGGCGGCCAGTGGGGCTGGACCAGCCCCGCGGTCCTCGGGCTGTTCGCCGCCTCCGTCGTCGTCCTCGCCCTGTGGTGGTGGCACCAACTGCGCACCGAGCGGCCCCTGGTGGACCTCCGCCTGGTCACCCGGCCGCGTGTCGGCCTCTCCCATGTGGCCGCGCTGCTCACCGGGTTCGCGTTCTACGCCAACTCGCTGGTCACCGCGCAGCTCGTCCAGGAGCCGAGAGCCAGCGGCTACGGACTCGGCCTGTCCATCGTCGCCACCGGTCTGTGCCTGCTGCCCGGCGGGGTGACCATGCTGCTCTTCTCGCCGCTGTCCGCCCGGATCTCCGCCCGCCGCGGCCCGCGGGTCACCCTGGCGCTCGGCGCCGCCGTCATCGCCTGCGGCTACGCGCTGCGCATCGTGGACAGCCGCGACCTGTGGATGATCATCCTGGGCGCCACCGTGGTCGCCACCGGCACCACGCTCGCCTACTCCGCGCTGCCCACCCTGATCCTGCGCGCCGTCCCCGCGGCCCAGACCGCCTCCTCCAACGGCGTCAACGTCCTGATGCGCACCATCGGCCAGGCCGCCTCCAGCGCTGTCGTCGCCGCCGTGCTCGTCCACCACACCAGCCTGGTCGGCGGTGCCCCGGTGGCCACGCTGCACGGATACCTGCTCGCCTTCGGCATCGCCGGTGCGGTCGCGCTGTTCGCCTGTGCCGCCGCGCTGTCCATCCCCGGTGACGGACCCGCGCGCGGCATCCGGCGCGCCGGGGGCGGCGACCGCGTGGTCCGGGACGAGGCACTGGAAGGAGCGTGAGCGCCGTGCCCGTCCCCGCCGGACACCCCGAAGCCCCCGGGCCCGCCCCGGCCGGACGGCCCGAGGCCCCCGGGCCCACCGCGACCGCCCCCGCCGGACGGTCCGCCTCCGCCGCCGAGGAGGCGGGGGCGCCGGTCCGCCGGGACGCCGAGGCCACCCGGACGGCGATCCTGCGCGCCGCCCGGCACCTGCTGGCCCGGCACGCGCACGCCGACATCACCCTGAAGGCCGTGGCCGAGCGCGCCGGGGTCAGCCCGCCGCTGATCCTCAAGTACTTCGGCAACAAGGACGCCCTGTTCGCCCGTGTCATGTCCTTCGACACCGACGCCGACGACCTGCTCGACGCGCCCCTGGACCGCCTCGGCCGCCACATGGTCCGCCATGTGCTGGCCAGCCAGCGCGACCGGGGCACCGACCCGTTGCTGCGCATCGCCTTCGCCCCGCTGCACGGCGACCACGGCGACATCCTGCGCGCCAACTTCCGCGCCCAGGTCACCGACCGGCTCGCCGCCCGCCTCACCGGCCCGGAACCCGGTCTGCGCGCCGAACTCGCCGTGGCCGCCCTGCTCGGACTCGGCGTCATGTACGGCGTGGCGCGCGGCCCGCACCTGCGCGCCACCGGCCTCGACGCCGTCGTGGACCGCTGTGGACCGCTCGTACAGCGGTATCTGACGCCCGGCGCGCCGGGGGAGTGAGCGGGGAACCGGTCCCCCTGCCGGAGGGACCGGTTCCACACCGGGCGCCCCCTGATGACACACTGACCGCATGGACGAACGTGTGATGGACAGGTCGGGTCAGTGGGCGTCGGTCGTCGGGCTCGGCACCTGGCAGCTCGGCGCCGACTGGGGCGAGGTGGACGACAAGGAAGCCCTGTCGGTGCTGGAGGCGGCGGCCGAGTCCGGGGTGACCTTCTTCGACACCGCCGACGTGTACGGCGACGGACGCAGCGAGTCCACCATCGCCTCCTTCCTCAGCGGGCGCCCCGACCAGCACGTGCTGGTCGCCACCAAGATGGGCCGCCGTGTCGAGCAGCTCCCGGAGAACTACGTCCTCGCCAACTTCCGCGAGTGGAACGACCGTTCGCGCCGCAACCTCGGTGTGGACCGGATCGACCTGGTGCAGTTGCACTGCCCGCCCACCCCGGTCTACTCCTCGGACGCGGTGTTCGACGCGCTCGACACCCTGGTCGAGGAGGAGCGGATCGCCGCGTACGGCGTCAGCGTCGAGACCTGCGCGGAGGCGCTGACCGCCATCGCCCGCCCGAACGTGGCGAGCGTGCAGATCATCCTCAACCCGTTCCGGATGAAGCCGCTGCTGGAGGTGCTGCCCGCCGCGCGCGCCGCCGGGGTCGGCATCATCGCCCGCGTTCCGCTCGCCTCCGGCCTGCTGTCCGGCAAGTACACCAAGGACACGGTGTTCGCGGCCGACGACCACCGCACCTACAACCGGCACGGCGAGGCGTTCGACCAGGGCGAGACCTTCTCCGGCGTGGACTACGCGACCGGGGTGGAGGCCGCCGCCGAGTTCGCCGCGCTCGCCCCCGAGGGCTACACCCCGGCGCAGCTCGCCCTGCGCTGGATCATCGAGCAGCCCGGCGTGACCACGGTCATCCCCGGCGCCCGCAACCCCGCGCAGGCCCGCGCCAACGCCGAGGCGGCCAAGCTGCCCGCGCTGTCCGCCGAGACCCACGCGGCGATCCGCGACCTCTACGACCGCCGTATCAAGTCCCAGGTCGAGAACCGCTGGTGACCTCCCGGCCGGGCGCCCGTTTGAAGGGCGCCCGGCGGGTAATCCAGTACCGCATGACGCAGCAGGAGCCGCACCGGGGGCGGGACGAGACGGCGGAGGAACAGGCCGACCGCAAGTGGGGTGAGCTGATCCAGGAGGTCCGGGTCGCGCAGACCGGGGTGCAGATCCTCTTCGCCTTCCTGCTGACGGTCGTCTTCCAGCAGAAGTACGCCGACCTCGGCACCACCGACCGGACCATCCACCTGGTCACCGTGGTCCTCGGCGCCTTTACCACCGGTGCCCTGATCGGCCCGGTCTCCCTGCACCGGCTGGTCTCCGGCCACCGGGTGAAGCCGCAGGCGGTGCGGCTGGCGTCCGCGCTCACCTTCGTCGGCCTGGTCCTGCTGCTCCTCACCATGACCTCGGCCCTGCTGCTGATCCTGCGCGTGGCCACCCACAACGCCTACGTGCCGTATCTGGTGAGCGGGGTCGTCGCCTGGTATCTGCTCTGCTGGTACGGGCTGCCGCTGTGGGCGCGCCGCCGGAACACCGGCCCGACCGCCGAGGACGGCTGACGCGAGCTCATCCGCGGGCCGCCGTACGGGCCTCCAGCGCCGTGAGCTGCCGGTCGTGCACCCTGCTCAGCAGCAGCACGGACACCACCGCGCCGATCAGCGCGCAGAACATGTCCCACTGGGTGTCCCACACGTCCCCCTGGGTGGCGAGAAAGGCGTCCGCGCCGTGCCCGCCGATCAACGCGGCGGCCCACTCCAGGAGTTCGAAGCAGGCGCTGAACGCCAGGCAGGCGCAGACCGTGAGCGGTGCCAGCCAGCGGCTGCCCCGCAACGGCGAGGTCCGGCAGAGGAGTTCACGCACCAGGATCGCCGGGACGAAGCCCTGCACCAGGTGGCCGAAGCGGTCGTAGGGGTTGCGGGACAGGTGCAGCGCGTCCCGCACCCAGTCGCCCGCCGGGACCTGCGCGTACGTCCAGTGGCCGCCCGCCGCGAGGACCAGAGTGTGCGCGGCGAGCAGCCCGCACAGCAGCCCCGTCAGCGGGAAGCGGCGCCACAGCAGCAGCACCAGCGGCAGCCCGGCCAGCGCCCAGAACGTCTCCAGCAGCCAGGTCGTACGGTCACGCACGTCCCACGCGGACAGCGCGAGACCCCCGGCCGCCACCGCCGCGTAGACGACGGGCGGCACACGGCGCGGCAGGGGCGCGGGGGAGCGGAGTGCGGTGGTCATCGGAAGACTCCTCGGTGTCCGGCCCGGACCCGGTGTCCGGCTGGAACGGGCCCCATCGTCGCCCCGTCCGGCGGGCGCCCGCATGAGTAGCCCGACTCAGCCCGTGCTGAGGATGTCCGCCAGGAGTTCGTCCACCGGCACCTCTTCCCGGCCGGGCCGGACCACCTCGTGGGTCTCGCGCAGGAACGACTCCACGGCGGACGCCCACGCGAACACCACCGCGTGGTGGCGGCTGCCGTCCGGGCGGGCCCGCCCCAGGAACTCCATCCGCAGCTCCTGCCAGAGCCCGGTGCTCTCCGGGCGCAGCCGTACGTCCCCGATGCCGACCGGGCGGGTCAGTCCCTCGGCGAGCATCTCCCGGTCCAGCCGCCACTGGGCCAGCACCTGCCCGTCGTGCCCGAAGACGGCATTCACGGCGAACGGGTCGTCCACGTCGTAACTGAGGTGGGCGAGCACCGGGCAACGGCCGGTACCCTCCGTGCGGAGCTGGACCACCAGGGTCCTGTGCACGAATGCGTTCACGCGGGGGCCTTCCAGAGCGTCGGGGCGTAGAGGGCCCTAGTACCCGCTTCCGGCACAGGATGCTCACCCGTGCGAATGAATCCGAGGGCGATGGCGCCGACGATGGCGGAGGTCACAGCGCGTCCGGTGTGATGAACTGCGCGGCGGCGAACGATCCGGTCGGGGCGGTCCGGCGTGCACACCGGCCGCCGCCCGGCCCGGCTCCCGCCGGTGCCGCCGTGCCGGTCGAAGGGGCGGGCGGGCTCTTCCTCGGCTCGGTGACGATCACGGGGTCCGCGTACCGTACGTCCGCCGGGGGGCCGGACTCTGTGCCCCCCCGGAATCCTGCCGTCGGCCCCGGCCGGGACTTATAGCAGGCCGAACCCCTCCGCCCAGCCGAACAGTTCGGCGGGCGCGCTGTTGCCTCCGCAGACCACCAGGCCCAGGCGGGCGTCCTCGCCCACTCGGGCCAGTACCTGGCGGGCGGCGGGCAGGAGGCAGCCTGCCGCCGGTTCGGCCCAGAGCTTCGCGCGGTCCGCCAGGTCCAGGCAGCCCTGGACGGCGTCGCGGTCGGACACCACCAGGACCTCCTCGACGAGGGCCGAGACATGGGCGTAGGTCAGCGGGGCGACGGACGGCGCGCTGAGTGTCGTCACCAGGGAGGACACCGGCACGGGCCGTGGGCCGCCCGCGCGCAGGGCCGCCGACATGGCCTCGGCGCCCTCCGTCTCCACGCCCCACACCCGCACTCCGGGCCGCAGCGCGCGCAGCGCGGTCGCCACCCCGGCGATCAGACCGCCGCCGCCGACACTGACCAGGACATCGGTCAACTCTCCCGCGTCCTCGGCCAGTTCCAGGCCGACCGTGCCCTGACCGGCGACCACCACCGGGTCGTCGAAGGGGTGCACCAGGGTCAGCCCCTCGTCCCGGAGCCGCAGGACGAGTTCGAAGGCGCTGTCCATGCCGTCGGTCAGCCGCACCGACGCGCCCGCCGCCTCGGTGAGTTCGCGGGAGCGGGCCGGGGCGGTGCGCGGCATCACCACGGTGGCCTTGACGTCCAGGGCCGCCGCCATTTCCGCGACGGCGACGGCGTGGTTGCCGCCACTGACCGCGACCACCCCGGCCGCCCGCTCGGCCCCGCTGAGCCCCAGCAGCGCGGCGACCGCGCCCCGCGCCTTGAACGAGCCGGTGCGCTGGAGGAGTTCGAGCTTGGCGGTGACCGGGACACCGAGCAGGCCGGTGAGACCGGGGCTCGGCACGGTCGGGGTGCGGACCACGTGCGGGGCGATGAGCGCGGCGGCGGTCCGGATGTCGGCGAGCGTGATCAACAGGTCGGCCTTCCGGGGGAGTTCAGGTCGTACGGGCGGGCTCTCAATGCTGCTGGACCTTCTGCGGGGTCGCCTCGCTCGGGCGGACCACGACGACGCCCTCACCCCTGAGCGCGAGCTGCACGGCCTCCCCGGAGCCGCCGCGCAGCATCGACCCGAACGACTGCGAGCGGTGCAGCGACGTCTCCAGCGCCGCCGTCCAGCCGACCACCGCGTCCGTGTCCACGTACACCGGGTTCTCCGGCGAGACGGGTATCACCAGCGGGTTGCCCTCACAGGCCAGGCCGAGCCTGCCGTGCCCGCTGAACACGCTGTTGAACAGCCCGCCGCCCGCGACACCGGACCCCTTCACGGTCCTGATCTCGTACGACAGCGTGGCGTCGAAGCAGAGGACGTTGCGGCCGTTGACGGTGAACCGGTCGCCGGGCTCGACCTCGACGATGAAGCAGTTCTGCGCCTCGTGCGCGAACCACGCCTCGCCCTGCCCGCTGACCGTCATCAGCGGCAGCCCCTCACCGGTGACCGCCCGCTTGAGCATCCCGCCCACGCCCTGGCCCTTGCGCTCGAACCGCAGACCGCCCCGGAACGCGATCATCGCGCCCTGCCGGGCGTACATCTCGCCGTTCACCACGTACCGCACGCACTTGGCGTTCTCGACGCTCATCCCGGCCTCGACGGCCGGACGGACCATGTACTCGCTGGAGAAAAGATCACCCTTCATGCCGGGCATGGTCACCCGGAACCTCCCGCTCCGCCAAGCGGGTGACGCGTCGGCGGCAGCGGGGGTGCCGGGGTGCGGGGCGGTCAGTGGTGGGTGACGCCCTGGGTGCGCACCGACTTCGGCCTTCCGCAGAACGCCGCGTCGAGCGTCGCGGCCAGGGTGTCGAGGACCTGGCCGTTGTTGGAGGTCGTCGCCAGCGCGGTCAGGGCGCGCCGTCCGTCCTTCGTGGCGAAGGCGTAGGTGTAGTAGCCCTGGACGGCGCCCGTGTGGCCGTAGACCGAGACCCCGCAGGACAGGTCGCGGCGGCGCAGGCCGAGGCCGTACGAGGTGGTGCTGTTGACGCGGACGAAGCGCTCCATCTCCTTCAGGGCGGCGGCGGGGAGCAGCTTGCCGCCGAGCAGCGCCGAGTAGAACGTGTTGAGGTCGTGGGCGCTGGAGATGAGGGCGCCCGCGCTCTGCGCCCAGGACGCCGTCTGGGCGGTCGCGTCCACGAGCCGCGCGCCCGCCGTGTCCGGGGTGAGATAGCCGCGCGCGTACCGGCCGGGGATCTTGGTGTCCGGGTGCACGTAGAAGGTGTCGGCCAGCTTCAGCGGTCCGATGATCCGGTCCTGGTACGCCGTGCGCACCGGCTTGCCGGTCAGCTTCTCGATGAGCAGGCCCGCGACGACGAAGTTGGTGTTGGAGTACGAGTAGGCGGCACCGGGCGCGTTGGTGCGCGGCTTCTTCAGGGAGAGCGCCACCAACTGGCGGTAGGTGAAGACCTTGTTCCGGACCGCCTCGAACCCGGAGACGCTGCTCGCGAACATGTCGTTGCTGAAGTCGTACAGCCCGCTGCGGTGGCCCAGTACGTGCCGGACGGTGATCCGGTCGTCCGGGAGCAGCCCCGGCAGATAGCGGTTGACCGGCGCGTCCAGCGACAGCTTCTTCTCCGCGGCCAGTTGCAGCAGCACCACCGCCGAGAACGACTTGGTGACGCTGCCGATGCGGAACCGGTCGTCGGTGCTGATGGCCGTGCGGTTCGTGCGGTCGGCGACGCCCCGCGTCACCCGGTACGTCTTCGTGCCGTCGTCGATCCGGGCCAGCGCGCCCGGCGCGCCCCGCGTGAGCAGCTTGTCCAGCACGGTGCCGAGACCGGCGGTGTCGGGTGCGGGGAGTCCCGAGGGGCGCGCGGTCGTGGCCCGCACCGTCGTCCCGGCGCCGGTGGCCCGTTCCGCGGCTCCCGTGCCCGTGGTCCGCTGCGGGCTTCCGGCGCTCCGGTCCGTCCCCTCCCCGGTCGCCGCCCGCGCCGGGACCGCCAGCAGCGACAGCACCACCGCTCCGAGTACCGCACTCCTGCTCATCGTCGCCGCAAACATCCTGCTCCCGCTTCCGTCCGGGCCGCCGCCGCTCAGGGCGCGTACAGACCTGGGAACGTAGGCGACTTCAGTCCTCCGACCCCGAACGACACACAGACGGTGAGGAATCGATCACCCTCAGGCGGGCATCGTAAAGATTCGGCCTCCTCCGGCCGAAATCGATCATTCCGGGTTTACGTGGGCATGACCGGTCCGTCAAGGTGGCGCGGGGGGCCCGACCAGCCTCCGGGCTGCCCAAGGGCGCCCAGTGCCAAGGCGGTTGGATCCCGACCGCTTTTTCCTCTAAGGACCATCTTGCGCAGACCGCACATACGTACCGTGGCGGTTGCCGTCGCGGTGACGACGGCCGCCACGGGGCTGGCCGGCACCGCGTTCGCCGGGCCCGCCGCGGGGGCGGGCCAGCGAGCTTCCGCGTCCGTCTCCGCCACGGCCGCCGTGGTGGACGCGGCACGGACCGCCGCCTTCGCCCACGCCGCGCAGACCGGCGTGACCAAGGGCGAGGACCTGCACGCCGAGGACGTCATGATCGACCCCGAGGGCGCGCGGCACGTCCGCTTCGCCCGCTCGCACGGCGGACTGCCGGTGCTCGGCGGCGACCTCGTGGTCCACCTCGACCACGCCCTCGCGTACACCGGGGTGACCCGCGCGGCCGGACGGGCCGTCAAGCCGGTCACCGCCACGGCGAAGCTGAGCGCCGCGCGCGCCGCCGCCACCGCCGCCGAGGCGGCCGGGGGCCGGGCGGGCACCGCCACCCTGGTCGTGGACGCCCGCGACGGCGCCTCCGCCCTCGCCTACCGGGTGACCGTCACCGGCGGCGACAGCGCCGACGGCGGCAGCAGCACGGTGATCGTGGACGCCGTCACCGGCGAGGTGCGCAGCAACACGCCCGTCGCCGACGAGTTCGTCTCGCCCCGCCTGCGCGCCGCCATGCGCGAGCACGGCGAGACCGCGTCCCCGGCCGCCGGTGTCGCCACCGGCACCGGCGGCGCCTCCCCGGCGGCGCACGGCCTGATGTCCACCGGCACCAACGCCGCCGCGCGCTACCCGGCGACGGCGCAGGGCACCGGCAAGACCCTCTTCGACGGCACCGTCTCCCTCACCACCACGGAGACCTCGCGCGGGCACTTCCAGCTCAAGGACCCGACGCGGTACGGCACCGAGGTGCGCGACGCCAAGGGGTCCGAGACCGAGCGGTTCGGCTCCGGCGCCCCGTTCACCGCGACCACCAACACCTGGGGCACCGGGGCGACCGGCAGCCGGGTCACGGCCGCCGCCGACGCGCAGTACGGCGTCACCAAGACCCTGGACTTCTACCTCAAGACCTTCGGCCGCAAGGGCATCGCGGGCAACAGCAAGCCCGCGCAGGCGATGGTCCACTGGGGCAGCGAGGTCGGCAACGCCTTCTGGGACCCCACCTGCGGCTGCATGCTGTACGGCGACGGCGACGGCGTGGATTTCAAGAAGCCGCTCGTCATGATCGACGTCACCGGGCACGAGCTGACCCACGGCGTGGTGGACGCCACCGCCAAGCTGGAGCCCACCTTCATGGACGAGTACGGCAACCAGTACGGCGAACCCGGCGCCCTGAACGAGTCGCTGGCGGACATCTTCGGCTCCAACGTCGAGTTCTACGCCAACAACAAGCAGGACACCCCGGACTACCTGATCGGCGAGAAGCTCGGGCTGAAGCAGAAGTTCCTGCGGCGCCTCGACCACCCCTCGCTGGACAAGCTGGAACGCGCCATCGACTACTGGTCGCCCAGCATGTACGACGTCGAGGTGCACGCCGGTTCCGGTGTCTCCTCGCACGCCTACTACCTCCTCGCGGAGGGCAGCGGCAAGAAGACGATCAATGGCGTCGCCTACGACTCCCCGACCTACCGCGGCGTCACGGTCAAGGGCATCGGCCGCACCAAGGCGACCGCGATCTTCTACCGGGCGCTCACCCGCTACATGGTCTCCACCACCGACTTCCACGACGCCCGCGTGGCGACGCTGAAGGCGGCCAAGGACCTGTACGGCGCGAGCGGCACCGAGTACAGGACGGTGGACCAGGCGTGGGCGGCGGTCAACGTGACCTCCGCCAACACCCCCTCCGTGCGCCGCTGATCCCCTCCGGCCCCGCCGGACCGCCCGACCGGATGCCCCGCCCCCGTGCGGGGCATCCGCGTGCCCGGAGCCGGAGGACACGCCCGGAGCAGCAGAAACGTGCCCCGCACACGCATCGGCGGCGGACCGCCGGGTTCCACAACCGCCCCGGAAACAAGCGCTGTTCCTTTTATTGACAGCGGAAAATAATGGCCATAGGTTCCCGGCCATGCGCTCGATCACCGGCGCCGAGATCTTCCCGGCGCAGACGCCGGCCGTCTCCCAGGTCTTCACCACGGTCCTGTCCCACGGGCCGCTGACCCGCCTGGAGGCAGGCCGCCGCGCCCAGTTGTCCCCGGCCGCGGTCACCAAGGCCGTACGCCCTCTGCTGGAGGCGGGCTATCTGCTGGAGGACGCGGACGAGGATTCCCGGCCCGCCGTCGGGCGGCCCGCCACCCTGGTCCGGGTCAACGGCGCCCGCGCCCTGTTCGCCGGGGTCAAGGTCACCGGCGACAAGCTGATCGGCGTCCTCACCGACCTGTGCTGCCGGGTCCGGCTCGCCCGCCGCGTCCCGCTGCCCGACCCCTCGCCCCGCGCCGTCCTCGCCGCGCTCGCCGCACTCGTCCGCGAACTCATCGACGAGACGCGGGACCTGGGGCCCGCCGTCGGACTGGGCATCGCCGTCTCCGGTGACGTGGACCGTGCCGAGGGGATCGTGACGTACTCGCCGTTCCTCGGCTGGCGGGACCTGCCGCTGGCGGAACTCGCCTCCGCCGCGACCGGGTTGCCGGTCACCGTGGACAACGACGTGCGCGCGCTCACCGCCGCCGAGCAGTGGTTCGGCGCGGGCGCGGGCCTGGACTCCTTCGCCGTGGTCACCGTCGGCACCGGCATCGGCTGCGGACTCGTCGTGCACGGCCGGGTGGTGTCCGGCGCGCACGGCGTGGCGGGCGAGATCGGCCATGTCGTCGTGGACCCGGCCGGACCCGCCTGCCCGTGCGGCAGCCGGGGGTGTGTCGAGGCCGTCGCCGGGGAGGCCGCGATCCTCACCGCGATGCGCGCCGCCACCGGCCGCCCCGTCCCCGACAGCGCCGCCGCCGCGGACCTCGCCCGCCAGGGCGTCCCCGGCGCCCGCGAGGTCTACGAACGGGCGGGCACCGCCATCGGCCGGGGCATCGCCGCCGTCGCCAACCTGCTCGGACCCGAACGGGTCGTCATCTCCGGCGAGGGCCTCACCGCCCACGACCTCTTCGCCGGTCACGTCCGCCGCGCGTTCACCGAGGCGGCCTTCGGGTCCGCCGCCCGGTGCGACGTACGGTTCCGCCCGCTCCCCTTCGAGGAGTGGGCACGCGGTGCCTCGGCAGCCGCCATCCGGTCCTTCATCACCTCGGCTCCCGGCAGCGGAAAGGGCTGAGCCGCCCCGAACCCTCATCCATCCTGGAGGTAAGCCCCACCATGTGGTCACCCCCGAAGTCCCGCATGACCGCGCGCGGTCTGACGGCCGCCGTGGCACTGGCGCTGTGCGCCGGTCTCGCCACCTCGGCCCCGGCCGCCGCGGACAACACCCACGCCACCCTGGCCGCGGCGCACACCAAGCTCGCCGCCAAGCCCTACATGGGCTGGTCGAGCTGGAGCATGCAGTCGTCGAAGTACCCGGGTCTCAACCCGAACGGCGACTACAGCTGGCTCACCGAGGCCAACGTCCTCAAGCAGACCGACGCGCTGGCCGCCAAGCTGAAGAAGTACGGCTACAACTACGTCAACATCGACGCCGGTTGGTGGCGCGACTGGACGTGGAAGCCCGAGTTCGACAAGTACGCCCGCCAGACCAACGACCCGGTGCGCTTCCCGCGCGGCATGAAGGCCGTCGCCGACCACATCCACGCCAAGGGTCTCAAGGCCGGCATCTACCTCCCGGTCGGTCTGGAGAAGGAGGCGTACAACGAGGGCAAGTCCCCGATCTGGCACGCCCCCGGCTGCACCACCGCCGACATCGTCTACAGCGACCTGCGCACCACCAACGGCTGGGACAGCGCCTACAAGCTGAACTTCGCCAACCCCTGCACCCAGAAGTTCGTGGACTCCCAGGCGCAGTCCCTGGCCGACTGGGGCTACGACTTCCTGAAGTTCGACGGCGTCGGCCCCGGATCGTTCAAGACCGGTGAGAACTATGACAACGTTGCCGACGTCGCCGCCTGGCAGAAGGCGATAGCCCGTACCGGACGCCCCATCCACCTGGAGCTGTCCTGGTCGCTGGCGATCGACCACGTCGCCGACTGGAAGAAGTACAGCCAGGGGTGGCGCGTGGACACCGACGTCGAGTGCTACTGCGAGAGCCTGGTCTCCTGGGAGAACTCCCTCAACGACCGCTTCGACGACACCCCCGGCTGGACCCGGCACGCCGGACCCGGCGGCTGGAACGACCTCGACTCCCTCGACGTCGGCAGCGGCGCGATGGACGGCCTGACCAAGGCCGAGCGGCAGACCTACGCCACCCTGTGGTCCATCGCCAAGTCCCCGCTGTACACCGGTGACGACCTCACCAAGCTGGACGACTACGGCATCTCGCTGCTCACCAACCGCGAGGCCCTCGCCATCGACCAGGGCCCCAACCCGCCCGCCCGTCCGGTGACCGCCGCCGACCCGCAGCAGGTGTGGGCCGCGAAGAACCACGACGGCACCTACACCGTCGCCCTGTTCAACCTCGGTGAGTCCCCGGCCTCCGTCACCGCCGACTACTCCGCCCTCGGCTTCACCGGCTCCGCCTCCGTGCGCGACGTCTGGGCCAAGCGCGGCATCGGCGTCCGCGCCGACCACATCACCGAGAAGCTCCCCGCCCACGGCTCCCGCCTCTTCACCGTCACCCCGCACGGCACCACCGTGCGCACCACCGGCTACGAGGCCGAGTCCGCCCGCAACACCCTCGGCGGCAACGCCTCGATCGCCGACTGCGCGGCCTGCTCCGGCGGCAAGAAGGTCGGCAACCTCTACACCGGTGGCACCCTCCGCTTCAACGACGTCAAGGTGGACCGCGCGGGCACCTATCTGCTCCGTGTCTCCTACGTCAGCGGCGACCCCCGCTCGGTGAACGTCTACGCCAACTCCGGTACCGCGACCGCCCACAAGTTCGCCTCTACCGGCGACTGGGGCACCGCCGAGACCGCGAGCATCCCCGTCACCCTGAAGGCCGGGACCAACACCGTCACCTTCGACAGCGGCAGCGGCTACGCCCCGGACATCGACCGGATCGACGTGCCCCGGAGCCCGCGCCGATGACCCACTCCGGCACGGGCACCCCGCCGAACGGACGCGGTCCGCTCCTCCGGCCAGCCGCGACGGCGACCCCTGCCGCACTGCCGACGTTCCCGGTCCGGGCCGCCTCCGCGCGGCCGGCCGGGGCGTCGGCGCCGGACGCCCGCCACCAGCGGTGGTGGCGGGCGCCCGCAGGCGAGGGCTCGCCCGAAAGACAGGCACCGCAGGTCCCCCGGCGGGCCGGGAGACCCGCCGAGGTGCGCGTACGCGGCCTCGGCGGGACGATGGCGACCGTGGCACACACAGGCACCCCGACCACGGTGCGTCTGAGGCCCCACGGCTCCGTCACACCGAAGGACTCCGCCCGGTGACCGGCCGGCTCGCGCGCATGTGCGCCGCCTCGGCCGCACTGCTCCTGGGCCTCGCCTGGCAGCAGACCCCGGCCCGCGCGGCGGGCCCGCCCGCCGCGTCCACCGGCTCGGGGGTCGTCACCTGGGCGGCGAGCGCCGACCGCCTCGGCGAGGGCGTGCCCGGCCGCGCCTACCGGCTCGTCGTGCGCACCAGCGTCGGCGGCGACCGGGTACGCCTGCGGATATCCAACGCCTTCGGGGACCGCCCCCTCACCCTGGACGCGGTACGCGCCGGGCTGCAGAGCGAGGGAGCGGCGCTTCGGCCCGGCAGCAACCGGCGGGTCACCTTCGACGGCGCCGCCGCCGTCACCGTCCCGGCCGGGGCCACCGCGTGGAGCGATCCGGTGCCGCTGCGCCTCCCGGCCCGGGCCTCCCTGGCCGTCAGCCTGCACAGCCCCGACGCGGCCGGACCGGCCACCGGTCACGGACTGGCGCTGCAGACCTCGTACACCGCCGAGCAGGACCGCACAGCGGACGAGTCGGGGGCCGGCTGGACCGGTGTCACCGAGGCCTGGTGGTACCTCGACGCGGTCTCCGTACGGCCCGCGGGCCGGGCCGCCGGGGCGGTGGTGGCGCTCGGCGACTCCATCACCGACGGGTGGCAGAGCCCCACCGACGGCGACCAGCGCTGGCCCGACCACCTGGCGGACCGGCTCCACCGCGCGGACGGCACCGTCCAGGGCGTCGCCAACGCCGGTATCTCCGGCAACCGCGTGCTCAGCGACTCGGGCGGCGTCAGCGCCCTCGCACGGCTGGACCGGGACGTGCTGTCCCAGCCCGGTCTGCGCACGGTGTTCCTCTTCGAGGGCGTCAACGACATCAAGGCGCACACGGGAGTCACCGCACCGCAGATGATCGACGGCTACCGCGAGATCGTACGACGGGCGCACGCGGCCGGGGTCTGTGTGGTGGGGGCCACCGTCGGCCCGTTCAAGGGCTGGTCGGAATGGGACCCGCAGGCGGAGGAGGTGCGCCAAGAGATCAACCAATACGTCCGCGAGGGCGGCGGGTTCGACGCCGTGGCCGACTTCGACCGCACCCTGCGCAGCCCCTACGACCCGGAGCGGATGAACCCGCTCTTCGACAACGGCGACCACCTGCACCCCAACGCCAAGGGCATGCGGTCGCTGGCCGGGACCGTGGACCTCGGCAGTCTGGAGTGCCACCGCTGACCCACCGGGTGCCGACGGACCTCAGCGCAGCGTGCGCGCCCAGTCCGCCGGTACCCGGCCCTCGGGCCCCGGGGTCGGCTGCCCGGCGGGATGCGCGGCGGGCGGCGCCAGTTCGGGACCCGTGGTGTACAGCTCCTCCGTGGCGAAGTTCCAGAACCACTCCTCGCCCGGCTCGAAGCTGCGCATCACCGGATGCCCGGTGGACCGGAAGTGCGCGGTGGCGTGCTTGCCGGGGGAGTCGTCGCAGCAGCCGATGTGCCCGCAGCTCGCACAGCGCCGCAGATGGAACCACCACCCGGCGTTCTCCTCGCACTCCACGCAGCCCGTGCCGCTCGGCGGGACGGCCGGGTCGATCGCCTGCTCGTCGCTCATGCTGTCTCCTCGGGTCCGGTCAGGGCGGACGGGGGCGCGTGTTCGGGATCATGCCCCGAGGCGCCGGACTCCGCACCGGCGTCCGGTGCCTCGCCGGTCAGCGGCAGCAGCACCTGGAACCGGGTGTCGCCCGGCTCCGACTCGAAACGGAGCGTGCCGTGGTGCTTGTTGACGACGATCCGCCACGAGATGTCCAGGCCCAGCCCGGTGCCCTCGCCGACCGGCTTGGTGGTGAAGAACGGGTCGAAGATCCGGCTCCGGATGTCCGGCGGCACCCCCGGACCGGTGTCCCCGAACTCGACCAGCAGATGGTCGTTGTCACGCGCCGTGCGCACGGTCAGCGTCCCCGCGCCGCCCGTCTCGCGCATCGCGGACACCGCGTTGTCCACGAGGTTGGTCCACACCTGGTTCAGCTCCGCCGGATAACCGGGCACCGGCGGCAGCGTGCGGTCGTACTCCTTGACCAGCTCGATGCCCGGACCGATCTTCGCGGAGAGCATCAGCAGCGTGCTGTCCAGGAGTTCATGGACATCGACCACCCGGTAGGGGGCCCGGTCGAGCTGCGAGTACTGCTTCGCCGCGTCCACCAGGTGCGAGATACGGCTCGTGGAGTCGTCGATCTCGTTCATCAACAGCTCGGTCTCGATGGTGTAGTTCAGCCAGCCGACCGCACCGGGCAGGATGCCCGGCTCCACGGCCGCCGCGACCTGCTCCAGCCAGTCCGTGTCCAGGCCCGCCTGCACGAACGTCGGCGCCAACTGCCAGGCGTGGTCCACCCCGTGGTCCTCCAGCCAGTCCGTCAGCACGTCCTCCCGGTCGGCGGCCTCCAGCGGGGACAGCGACGGCGCCTTGGCGACCCGCTCCGCGGTCCGCTCCTGCACCTCCATCAGCCGGGCCAGCACCTCACGCGAGAACGGCCCCTCCGCGATCACCGAGAGCTTGCGCCGCATCTTCGCCACCCGCTCGCGCAGCGAGGCGGTCGCCCGCACGGCCGCCGCCGCCGGGTTGTTCAGCTCATGGGTGAGTCCCGCCGACAACGAGCCCAGCGCCAGCAGCCGTTCCCGCTGCCCGATCGCCGTCTGGATGTTCTTGGAACCGAAGAACAGCCCCTCCAGCAGATGCGTCGCCATCGGGAACCACTCGCCCATGATCGCCGCGAACGTCGTCGCCGGGAGCACGAAGAACCGGGTCGGCTCCGTCACCCGCATCGTGTTGTTGTAGACCTGCGGCACCCGGTCCCCGAGATACGCCTGCATCGCACCGGAGTACACCCCGCGCTGCGACGTCCGGTTGACCTCCACGTCGTCGCCGCCGATCCGCCGGGACAGCACGACCGTGCCCTCGATCATCGTGTACAAGCAGGTCGCCGGATCACCCTCCGCGTACACGACACCGGGCTCGAACAACTCCACCCGGCCCTCGCTGCACAGCCTGCCGAGCTGCTCCGGGGACAGCTTCTCGAACAGGAACAGCGCCCCGATCTCCTTCGG
The DNA here is from genome assembly GCF_019104725.1 of Streptomyces corallincola. Taxonomy (GTDB): domain Bacteria; phylum Actinomycetota; class Actinomycetes; order Streptomycetales; family Streptomycetaceae; genus Streptomyces; species Streptomyces corallincola. The sequence continues at coordinate 314,266 of NZ_JAHRXF010000001.1, forward strand.
GCTGCACGGCATCACCCGGCCGCTCACGACTGCTCCAGATACCGGTGGACGAGCATGACGGCCATCGCTCCCTCTCCCACTGCGGACGCGACGCGCTTCGCGGACTCGGCGCGCGCGTCGCCCGCCACGAACACGCCGGGAATGCTGGTCTCCAGGTGGTACGGCGGCCGGTCCAGCTCCCAGCCCGGCGGCGGCCCGCCGTCCTCCGAAAGATCGGGTCCGGCCAGGATGAACCCGCGCGGGTCCCGCGCCACGGTCCCGCCCAGCCAGTCGGTCAGCGGAGCCGCGCCGATGAACACGAACATCCACTGCGCGTCCACCCGTTCGCTCTCCCCGCTGCCCACATGGCGCAGCGTCAGCGCCTCCAGCCGGTCGGTGCCGTGCGCCGCGTCCACCACCGTGTGCCCGCGCACCGCGATGTTCGGCGCCTCCTCGATCTGCTGCACCAGGTAGTACGACATCGACGCCGACAGGTCCGCCCCGCGCACCAGCAGCGTCACCGACTTGGCGAACCGGGACAGGTACATCGCCGCCTGCCCGGCCGAGTTGGCGCCGCCCACCACGAACACGTCGTGGTCCTGGCAGGCGGCGGCCTCGGTCAGCGCCGAGCCGTAGAACACCCCGCACCCGGTCAGGTCGGTGCAGCCGGTCGCCTCCAACTGCCGGTACTGCACACCGGTCGCCAGGATCACACTGTGCGCGGCGATGGCCGAACCGTCCGCGAACCGCACCACCCGCGCCCCGCCGTTCACTTCGAGACCGGTCACCTCGCGGGTCGTCAGGATCTCCGCTCCGAACCGGCTCGCCTGCCGCCGCGCCCGGTCGGTGAGCTGCGCCCCGGACACCCCGTCGGGAAACCCCAGGTAGTTCTCGATGCGGGAGCTCTGCCCGGCCTGCCCGCCGGTCGCCGACCGCTCCACCAGCACCGTACGCAGCCCCTCGGAGGCCCCGTACACCGCCGAACCCAGCCCGGCCGGGCCGCCGCCTATCACCACCAGGTCGTAGAAGTCGGCGGTCGGCGTGGTCGCCAGGCCCACCCGCGCGGCCAGTTCGGGCGCCTCGGGCTCCACCAGCACCGTACCGTCCGGGGTGATCACCACCGGCAGCCGCTGCCCGTCCTCGGCCGCCGCCGCCAGCAGCCGCCGCCCCTCCGGCTCCTCCACGGAGTACCAGCGGTACGGCACCTGATTGCGGGCCAGGAACTCCCGCACGTCCGACGACCGCGCCGACCAGCGGTGCCCGACGACCTTGGTGGACGGCACCGGCCGGTGCGCGCTGCACCGCCAGGACTCCAGCAGGTCGTCCACCACCGGGTAGAGCTTCTCCTCCGGCGGGTCCCACGGCTTGAGGAGGTAGTGATCCAGATCGACGACGTTGATCGCGTCGATCGCCGCGTTGGTGTCCGCGTACGCCGTGAGCAGCACCCGGCGGGCGCCCGGATACACGTCCAGCGCCTGCTCCAGGAACTCGATGCCGTTCATCTGCGGCATCCGGTAGTCGGCCAGGATCACCGCCACCAGGTCACCGCGCAGCTTCAGCTCGCGCAGCGCCTCCAGCGCGGACGGCCCGGACTCCGCGCGCACGATCCGGTACGACTTCCCGTACCGGCGCCGCAGATCCCGTGCCACGGCCCGCGAGACCCCCGGATCGTCGTCCACGGTCAGGATGACGGTCCGGCCTGCGTCGGCGGCCTCTGCCATGCCACTCCACCCCCGGGTGTCGCCGTACGGGGCGGTGTCGCGGGGTGCCACCGCACCGGGCTCCCGGCCATCGTATGTTCGATCGGCGGGGTTCGCGCGGGTGACGGAAGGGCGGGGCCCCACGGCGGTCCGGCCGCTGCTTCAGCCGCGCCGCGCGCCCAGCACGCAGAATTCGTTGCCCTCGGGGTCGGCCAGCACCACCCAGGGCTGCTCGCCCTGGCCGATGTCCGCGTGCCGGGCGCCGAGGGCGAGGAGACGGCCCACCTCGGCATTCCGGTCGTCGGGGCGGAAGTCCAGGTGCAGCCGGTTCTTCTCCGTCTTCGGCAGGGTGCCGCGCACGAACAGCAGTCCCGGCAGCCGGTCCGGGGCGGGGCGGATCTCGAACTCGTCGGGTTCGTCGTTCACCACCACCCAGCCGAGCGCCCCGGCCCACCAGCGGCCGAGCCCCTCCGGGTCGGCGGCGTCCACGATCACCTGTTCCCACTCCAAGGTCATGGCGGCACCGTAGTGAGTCCGGGCGGCCCCGGCCACCGGATTCAGCCCGCCCCGCCCCGCCCCGCGCGGCGCCCGGCGGGGCGCGCTCACTCCTCGGGGTCGGCCTCCGGTACGGCCCGAGTCCCCGGCAGCACCTGGCTGAGGTAGTCCTCGACCGCCGTGTCCAGCCCGATGTCGTGCTGGGCACGCTCGGAGAGGTACCAGCGGTGTTCCAGCAGCTCGTGGTAGAGCTGCGCCGGGTCCGTCGAGCCGCGCAGCTCCGGGGGGACCGCCCGTACCGTCGGCCGGAAGACGTCCCGCACCCAGCGGTGGGCCAGTACCTCCGGCCGGGCGGCGAGCGGATCGCCGGGCGCGTAGTCGTCCTGGGTGGCCATCCAGCTCTCCAGGTCGCCCAGCAGCCGCCGCGCCTGGTTCTCCTCGGCGTCCAGGCCGGTCAGCCGCAGCAGTTGCCGCTGGTGATGTCCGGCATCGACGACCTTCGGCACGAACGCCACGGTGTCCCCGCGCGGCGACCGCTCGATCTGCATCTCGGCCACGTCGAAACCGAGGTCGTTCAGCCGCCGTATCCGGCGCTCGATGTAGTGGTGCTTGCCCGCCGGATAGACGGAGGTGCGGGTCAGCTCCCGCCACAGCCCGTCGTAGCGGACCCGTATCTCGTGACCGAACGCGACCGGGTCCACCGACGGGTGCAGCGCCCCGGACGCCTCCAGGTCCAGCAGCTCCCCGCTGATGTTCACGCGGGCCAGATCGAGGTCGTACTCCCGCTGTCCCGCGCTCAGCCGGGCGTGCAGGTCGCCAGTCTCGGCGTCCACCAGATACGCGGCGTACGCGCCCGCGTCCCGCCGGAACAGCGTGTTGGACAGCGAGCAGTCGCCCCAAGCGAACCCGGCCAGGTGCAGCCGGACCAGCAGCACGGCGAGCGCGTCCATCAGCCGGTGCATGGTCGCCGGACGCATCGTCGTCTCGAACATCGACCGGTATGGCAGCGAACCGCTCAGGTGCCGGGTGACCAGCACCGGTTCCAGCGGGGCGCCCGTACGCCCGGTGCGGCCGGTGACCACGGCGAGCGGATCGACGGCCGGGATGCCGAGGCGGTCCAGGTCGCGCAGCAGCCCGTACTCGCGCAGCGCGGGCCGCTCGGCCAGCTCCTTGACGGCGATCACCTCGGCCCCGGCGCGCGCGTAACGCACCACGTGCCGGGAGATACCGCGCGGCAGCGGCACCAGACACTCCTCCGGCCACTCCTCCAGCGGGGTGTCCCAGGGGAGGTCGAGCAGCAGGGCGGGGTGCTCCGGGTTCGTGGCGCTGATCTGCAAGGCCATGACAGGCACCCTACGGGCAGCACGGTACGGGCCGGTCTCCGGGCCGGGGTTCAGCAGCGGGGTGGATCGGTTCGGCGGGGGCGGCGGGGTCTTGGGGCCGTTCCGGGTGGAGTCGGCCGGGACTCCGGCCGGGTCTCCGTGCCGGGCGTCCCTGCCTCAGTTCGTGCGCGCCCCCGTGTGCCCGGTCGCGCGTTCCCGCGCCTGCGCGGCGGCGGCCCGGACGGAACCCCGGTGGAGTTCCCCGTGGCCGGGCAGCAGCAAATCCCCGTCGAGAGCGCCGACCCGGTCCAGCGAGTCCAGCGTGCGGTCGCCCTCGTGGTGGAAGAAGCCGTGCAGGAGCTGCGGTCCCCGGACCCGGGAGGTCGGGTGCCCGCTGACCAGCGCGTCACCGGAGATCACCGCGCCGACACCGGGCAGGTGGTAGACGCAGTGGCCGTCGGTGTGGCCGGGTGTGTGCACCGGGACCGGGCGGCCCGGCAGATCGAGCGGACCCTCGGCGGGGAACGGCTCGGGCTTGGTGACGGGCAGATGCTCGGTCGCGCCGAGCCGCAGCACCCGCACCGCCCAGGGCAGCACACCGGGCCGCCAGATGTTGCGGACCACGTCACCGATGGCCGCCTGGTGGAGGAAGTCCCTTCGCGCGTGCGGGACTTCGGCCGCGTGCAGATACACCGGCGTGCCGTGCGTGGCGCGCAGATACTCGGCCGAGCCCAGGTGGTCGTTGTGGGCGTGGGTGATGAGCACGGCGGCGACCGCCTCCGGTGAACTGCCCACGGCGGCAAGGGACTCCAGCACCCCCCGCCGGTCTCCTGGCCAGCCGGTGTCCACCAGGGTGACGTCCTCGCCGTCCTTGAGGATCACCCAGTTGGTGTGCTGCCCGGCCACCAGATAGGTGCCCTCGGCCACTTGCTGTACGTTCGCGTGCATGATCTCCCCGAGAGGTCAAATCCATGATCGTCGGTGACCAGCCAACCGACGCCCCGCGCCCGGCGCAACCCGGCGCCACCTCCCGGGCGGTACGGTCACCGGAGGTGACAAGTCCGTGACGGAGGGGTGTGCGCGGCACATGTGGTCCGGCCACATGGCACCTCCCGGCCCTGGCGAGGGCCACCCCCCATGTGGTCCGGCCACATGTGGTCCCCGCACACGGCATCCCGCGTCTCATGGTTCCGTGCCCCATGTGTCCCCACCACATGGCGCCCGGCCCCTCACCGCACCCCCCGAGGCCGGAACTGCACGCTGATCCGTGCCCCCGCCGCTCGCGCGCTTTTGGGTACGCAGTGCTCCCAGGTCCGCTGGCAGGAGCCGCCCATCACCACGAGGTCGCCGTGGCCGAGCGCCCGCCGCACGGTGGGGCCGCCGCCCCCGGTCGGCCGGAGCAGCAGATCGCGGGGCGCGCCGACCGAGAGGATGGCGACCATCGTGTCCCGCCGCGATCCCCGCCCGGTCCGGTCGCCGTGCCAGGCGACGCTGTCCCGGCCGTCGCGGTACAGGCACAGCCCGGCCGTGGTGAAGGGCTCACCCAGTTCCCCGGCGTAGTGCGCGGACAGCGCGGCCCGCGCCTCGGTCAGTACCGGGTGGGGGAGCGCGGTGTCCGCGTCGTAGAAGGCGAGCAGGCGCGGGACGTCCACCACCGTGTCGTACATCGCCCGGCGTTCGGCACGCCAGGGGACCTCGGCGGCCAGTCGCTCGAACAGCGCGTCGGCGCCGTCCAGCCAGCCCGGCAGCAGATCCAGCCAGGCACCGGCGCCCAGCCGTGTCCGGCGGAGCCCGGCGAGGGGCGCGAGTACGGGTTCGTCGGCCTGGTCGAACAGGGAGCCCTGGAGGTGCGTGGACATGGGTCCAGCGTACGCCAGGGATCGAAAATGCGTTCTAATAAATCTCCGCACCCGCACCTTTGAGCCTCCGCACCCCGCACCTTCGAACGTCCGCGCCCGCACCTTTCGATACATCCATGCATCCGATACATTCCCGTATCGAACGGAGGTGGCCCGATGGACTCGAGGAGTGCCGGTGACGAGAAGCCCCCGCGGGTCACCCGGCGGCGGGCCAGGACGCGTGCCGATCTGCTCGGAGCCGCGTTCACCGTCTTCGCCGCCAAGGGGTTCGGCCGGGTCTCCATCGAGGAGGTCTGCGAGGCGGCCGGGTACAGCCGGGGTGCCTTCTACTCCAACTTCACCGGTCTGGACGAGCTGTTCTTCGCGCTGTACCAGGAGCGCGCCGACCTCATCGCCGCCCAAGTGGCCGACGCGCTCGCCCAGGACGGGCCAGGTCCCGACGTGCCCGCCTGTGTGGACCGGGTGACGGAGGTGCTCCTGCTCGACGTGGACTGGCTGCTGGTGAAGACCGACTTCCTGGTGCACGCGGCCCGCGATCCCGAGGTGGCACGGGCGCTGCTCGCCCACCGCGCCCGGCTCCGCGAGGCCGTCGCCGACCGGTTGCGGCGCGCCGCCGGAGACGGCGCCGTACTCCCCGCCGCACTCGGCGGCGTCGAGGGCGCTGCCGAGGCGGTGGTCGCCGCCTACGACGGCGTCACCGTCCAGCTCCTCCTGGACCGGGACACGGACGCGGCCCGCGCCCGGCTCGGCCACCTCCTCACCGCCGTGCTCACCGGCACCCCCTGACCCGCCGCGGGACCCCTCGTCCCCACCCCGGCGGTACCACCCCCGACCCCAGTCGTACCCCCCCCAGTCGTACACGGAAGGACACGCGATGGACGCGGACGTCATCGTCGTCGGAGCCGGACTCGCCGGTCTGGTCGCGGCGCACGAACTCACCAGCCGGGGACGGCGCGTGGCGCTGGTGGAGCAGGAGAACGCGGCCAACCTCGGCGGGCAGGCGTACTGGTCCTTCGGCGGCCTCTTCCTCGTGGACACGCCGGAGCAGCGCCGTCTCGGCGTCAAGGACTCCTTCGACCTCGCCTGGAACGACTGGCAGGGCAGCGCCGGGTTCGACCGCCTGGCCGACGAGGACTCCTGGGCGGTGCGCTGGGCGCGCGCCTATGTGGAGTTCGCGGCGGGGGAGAAGCGGTCCTGGCTGGCCGGGCACGGGATGTCCCTGCTGCCCACGGTCGGCTGGGCCGAGCGCGGTGACCTCCGCGCCGCCGGGCACGGCAACTCGGTGCCCCGCTTCCACATCGCGTGGGGGACGGGGACGGGCGTGGTCGAGCCGTTCGTACGGTATGCCCGGCAGGCCGCGCGGGACGGGCTGCTCACCTTCCACCACCGGCACCGGGTGGACGAGCTGGTCATGGAGAACGGCACCGCCACGGGCGTACGCGGCACGGTCCTTGTCCCCGACGACGCGCCGCGCGGGGTCGCCTCCGGCCGGGAACGCGCCGGGGACTTCGAACTCACCGCCCAGGCCGTGATCGTCACCTCCGGTGGTATCGGCGCCGACCACGACATCGTCCGCCGGTACTGGCCGGAGCGGCTCGGCACACCTCCGGCCCGTATGGTCACCGGCGTCCCCGCCTACGTGGACGGGCGGATGCTCGACATCAGCGCCCGCGCGGGCGCCCGCCTGGTCAACCGGGACCGGATGTGGCACTACACCGAGGGCCTGGAGAACTGGGACCCGGTCTGGCCCGGCCACGGCATCCGCATCCTCCCCGGCCCGTCCTCCATCTGGCTGGACGCCCTCGGCCGCCGCCTCCCGGAACCCTGCCTGCCCGGCTACGACACCCTCGGCACCCTGCGCCATCTGCGGACCACCGAGGACATCGCGCCGTACGACCACTCCTGGTTCGTACTCACCCGGAAGATCGTGGAGAAGGAGTTCGCGCTCTCCGGCTCCGAGCAGAACCCGGACATCACCGCCAAGGACCGCAGGGCCGTGCTGCGCGACCGCGTCCTGGGCAAGGGCGCCCCCGCCCCCGTACAGGCGTTCCTGGACAAGGGCGCCGACTTCGTGACCGCGTCCACCCTGGAGGCACTGGTGGCGCGGATGAACGCGCTCACCGGCGAGGACCTGCTCGACCCGGCCGAGGTGCGCCGCCAGATCGAGGCCCGCGATCTCCAGCTGGCCAACCCGTACAGCAAGGACGCCCAGGTCCAGGGCATCCGCAACGCCCGCCGCTACATCGGGGACCGGCTCGGCCGGGTCGCCGCCCCGCACCGCGTGCTCGACCCCGCCGCCGGTCCGCTGATCGGCGTACGACTGCGGGTGCTCACCCGCAAGACCCTCGGCGGCATCCAGACCGACCTGGACTCCCGTGCCCTCGGCGCCGACGGCGCCCCGGTAGGCGGGCTGTACGCGGCCGGTGAGGTCGCCGGGTTCGGCGGCGGAGGCGTGCACGGCTACAACGCGCTGGAGGGCACCTTCCTCGGCGGCTGCCTCTTCTCCGGCCGCGCGGCGGGCCGGGCAGCGGCGAAGCAGGTCGGCTGAGGCGGTAAGGCCGAGGCGGTGCGCCGTGTCGGCCGAGGTGGTGCGGCGGTGCGGGCGAGGCGGTGCGGCGGTGTGGCCGAGGCCGCGAAACCGCTCGCCCGAGCCCGAGCCCGAGCCCGCGCACCGCCCCGCCCCGCCCGGCCGGGCCGCTCACGCGACCCACGCCGCTCACGTTCCGTGACTTGACGCTCTCCGGGGAGAAACCCCGGCCGCCCGGCCCTACGCTGTGGACCAAACGATCATCCGAACGTCCCACGATCATCCGCCAGCTCCCAGGAGGGCCCGTGACGGCACCGCAGGACAAGGCCGCAGGACGACGCAGCGCAGTGCTCCGCCGGGAGGCGGTGCTCGCCGCCGTCCCCGTCGCCGTGGCGGCACTCCTCGGCGCCACCGGCCCCGCGACGGCCGGTACCGCGGGCGCGTCCGGCGTGGGCGACCCCTATTTCCCGCTCAGCGGGAACGGCGGCTTCCACGTCGAGCACTACGACCTGACCCTCGGCTACGACACGTCCTCCCGGCATCTCGACGGAACGGCTGTGCTCACCGCCCGTGCCACCCAGGCACTGAGCCGCTTCGACCTCGACCTCAAGGGTCTGAAGGTCACCGGCGTCACCGTGGACAGGGCCGCCGCCACGTTCCGGCGCAGCGGGCAGGAACTCGTCGTCACCCCGCGCCACGCGCTGCGCGACCGGCAGCAGTTCACGATCACCGTGCGCTACAACGGCACGCCCGCCCCGGTCACCGACCCGGACGGCTCCGCCGACGGCTGGGTCCCCACCGACGACGGCGCGTTCGTCGCGGGCGAACCGCAGGGCTCCATGACCTGGTTCCCGTCCAACGGCCACCCGCTGGACAAGTCCACCTACGACTTCACGCTCACCGTGCCCAAGGGCCGTACCGCCGTCGCCAACGGCGTGCTGCGCTCGGAGCACACCGCGAACGGCCGCACCACCTTCCGCTGGCACCAGGCCGAGCCGATGGCCGCCTACCTCGCCACCGCCACCGTCGGGAACTTCCAGGTCGAGAAGTACACGACCCCCGACGGCATCCAGGTCTACAACGCCGTCGATCCGCGCGAGGCGAAGGAAGCCGCGCCGGTGCTGAAGAAGCTGCCCTCCGTCCTCGCCTGGGAGAGCAAACTGTTCGGGCCCTACCCGTTCCGCGCCGCCGGCTCGATCGTGGACCACGCCGACGTGGGCTACGCGCTGGAGACCCAGACCCGCCCGATCTACGACTCCGCGCCCGACCTGAGCACCCTCGTCCACGAGAGCGCCCACCAGTGGTTCGGCGACTCGGTCGCGCTGACCTCGTGGAAGGACATCTGGCTCAACGAGGGCTTCGCCACCTACGCCGAGTGGCTCTACAGCGAGCAACACGGCGGGGACAGCGCGCAGAAGAGCTTCGACGCGCTCTACGCCAGGCCCGCGAGCAGCCACCTGTGGGCGTTCCCGCCCGGCAACCCCGGCAGCGGCGCCAACATCTTCGACACCCCGGTCTACTCGCGGGGCGCGATGACCCTGCACGAACTCCGCAGGGCCGTCGGCGACAAGGCGTTCTTCCGTATTCTGCGCGACTGGGCGACCGTCCACCGGGGCGGGCACGGTACGACCGCCCAGTTCATCGCGCTGTCCGAGCGGGTCTCCGGCAAGAACCTCGGCCCGCTCTTCCACACCTGGCTCCACACCAAGGGCAAGCCCGCCAAGGCGTGACGCCCGCGGGGGAGTTGACCCGGCCGGGGGCGGGCCGTCAGCCCGATCCCCGGCGGGAGGCCGCGCGGCGGCGCAGCGCGCGCCGCTCGTTCTCGGTCGTGCCGCCCCAGACGCCGATGCTCTGGCCCGTGTCCAACGCCCAGTCCAGGCACTGTTCCCGGACCGGGCACCCCGCGCACACCCCCTTCGCCTGCCGGGCCTGCACATGCGCGGGGCCGGTGGTGCCGACCGGGAAGAACAGGTCGGGGTCCTCGTGACGGCACGCGGCATCGTCGCGCCAGTTCTCCATCGGGATCTCCTGAGCTCGTGAGTCGTCCGTTCCCTTCCGAACGTCGTGCTCCGCTTCGGGTGACCGCCCTCGGGGGCGGTAAAACGGAGGAATCGCAAGGGGTTTGGGCGCAGGAGGCGCACGAGGCGTGGCGGGCGTACGCCGTCCGCACCGCCCCGCGCCGCCGAGCGCGGGCGATCCGGCGCGGCGGTGTCACTGTTCGCGCAGCCCCCACGGGGAGCCGTACGCGGTGAGCAGGTCGAGGAAGGGACCGGCCGGGAATGCCTCCGGGCCGAGCACCCCGGCGCCCGACCAGGCACCTCCGGCGAGGAGTTCGAGGGCGACGACCGGGTTGACCGCCGTCTGCCACACCACGGCCTGGCAGCCGTACTCCTTCATCGACCACTCGTTGTCCACCACGTGGTACAGATACACCTCGCGCGGCGCGCCGTCCCTGGTGCCGCGCACCCAGGTGCCCGCGCAGGTCTTGCCGCGCATCCGGTCCCCCAGGGTCGCCGGGTCCGGCAGCGAGGCGGCGACCACGTCGCGCGGGGACACCTCGGCGGGCGCGCCCCCGGCCGGTACGGTCACCGGGTCCGTGGCGTCGAGACCGAGCCGGTGCAGCGTCTTCAGGGTCTCGATGAACTCGTTGCCCAGCCCGTACTTGAAGGTGACCCGCTCCGCCTCCACCCAGCGGGGCATCAGCAGCACCTCCTCGTGCTCCACGTTGACGCACTCCACCGGCCCGATGCCCTCGGGGAAGTCGAACACCTCGGGCTCGCTGAACGGTTCCGTGGTGAACCAGCCGCGCCCCTTCTCGTACACGACGGGCGGGTTCAGGCACTCCTCGATGGTGGTCCAGATGTTGAAGGACGGCGCGAAGTCGTAGCCGTCCACGGTGAGGTTGGCGCCGTCGCGGACCCCGATCTCCTCGATGGAGTCGAAGAGTTCGTCGGACGCATACCGGGCGAACACGTCCGACAGACCGGGCTCCACCCCCATGCCGACCAGGGCGAGCCTCCCCGCGTCGGCCCACTCCCCGGCCACCGCGAACTGCTCGTCGCCCAGCTTGGTCCCGCACACCTCGTAGGGGCGGTCGGGATGCGGCCGGGACAGCGACATCGCCATATCGACATAGGTGGCGCCCGCCGCGCCCGCCGCCCGGAACAGGGGCATCACGAAGCGCGGATCGGTGGCGTTCAGCAGTACGTCGCACCCGTGCGCCGCGAGCAGGGCGGCCACCGCGCCCTCGTCGTTCGCGTCCACACGCTCGGCGCGGAACCGCGTCCCCGCCTCCCCGAGCGCGGCGACCGCCGCCTCGGCGCGGGCGGGGTCGTAGTCGGCCACCACCATGAGGTCGAAGAACGGACGACGGGCGGCGATCCGGGTGATGGCGGTACCCACACCACCGGCTCCCACGAGCAGTACACGCATGACGAAACTCCTGCCTGACAGGGACGGGACACGAGAACGGGGCAGGCGCGCCCTGCCCGGCATACAACGCCGGGGCGTACCGTAAGGTCAATGGTGTTGGCATAAGGGCACGGCCGCACCCCGGCCCGCACCCCCGAGGCACCCCACCGACCGGAGACTCCGCCGTGGCCAAACCCGTCGTCCCCGAGGACCGCCGCAGGCGCCGCCGCCCCACCCGGAGCGGCACTGTGCTCTCCGAGGCGCTGATCGTGGACACCGCGCTCCGGCTGCTGCGCGAGCACGGCAGCAGCGGCCTGACCGCGCGCCGCCTCGGTCTCGCCCTCGACTGCGACCCGAGCACGCTGTACCGGTACTTCCGGGGCATGGACGACCTGACCCTCGCCATCGGTGACGCCCTCGTCGGGCAGGCCCTCGACGGCTGGCGGGCGAGCGGCGACTGGCGGGCCGACCTGCGCACGATCGGGCTGCGCATGCACGCCGTGTACGTCGCCCATCCGCAGGCGGCGACCCTCACCGCGTACCGGGTCACCGGCCGCGCCCACGAACTGGCCGCCGACGAGGCCGTACTGCACGTGCTGCGGACGGCCGGGTTCGATCTGGCGGACACGGTCCGGATCTACCACGCCTTCATCGACCAGACCCTGGCCTTCGCCGCCCTGGACGCCGCCTCCCTGGCCCTGCCCAGCGCCTCCCAGCGCGCCGACGAGGACAAATGGCAGTCCACCTACGCCCGCCTGCCCCGCACCACCCACCCCCGCATCGCGGAGGCCGCCCACCTGCTGGCCCGCCGCATGGTGACCAGCGCCTATCCGACGGCCCTGGAGATGCTGCTGGACAGCGCGGCGGGACGGCTGGGTGAGGCGGGGACGGGTCCGGCGGGGGAGAGCTGACGCGGCTCCGCCGGTTCCGTACGCCGTCTCAGCGCACCGGCCGCAGCTCCCGCGCCGCCGTCTCCGTCACCGCGTGCGACAGGGCGGCCAGCGCGGGGGAGTCCAGTTTCCAGCGCTGCCAGTACAGCGTGGCGTCCGCCCACAGGTCCGGGGCGAGGAGGACGAGGCGTCCCGTGCCGAGCAGGGGCAGCGCCTGGGCCTCCGGGAGCATGCCCCAGCCGAGCCCGGCGGCCACCGACTCCGCGAACCCCTCCGAGGTCGGCACATGGTGCCGCAGCGCGCTCGCGGACGCTCCCGCGATCCGCCGGACGAACGCGTCCTGGAAGTCGTCCTTCCGGTCGAACACCACCACCGGCGCGCCGGGCAGCCGGTCCGCCAGCGGCCCGTCCGACAGATACCGGTCCACGAAGCCGGGCGCGGCGGCGGGGAGATAGCGCATCCGCCCCAGCGCCCGCGCCGAACACCCCGGCACCGGCTCCGCCGACGACGTCACCGCCGCCATCACCAGCCCCTCCCGCAACAGGGCCGCCGTGTGCGCCTCGTCCTCCCGGCGCAGCTCGAAGCAGAGCCCGTCCAGCGGGGCCAGCGCGGGGAGGAACCACGTCGCCAGGGAGTCCGCGTTCACCGCGACCGACACCCGTGTCGGCTCGCCGGACCCGCTGAGCCCCAGCTCACCCCGCGTGTCCCGCTCCAGCCGGGCCAGTTGCCGGGCGAACCGCACCAGCACCTCGCCGGAGTCGGTGGGCCGCACCGGCTTGGTCCGCCGGAGCAGCACCCGCCCGGTCCGCTCCTCCAGCGCCTTCACCCGCTGGCTCACGGCGGACGGCGTGACATGCAGCACGCCCGCCGCCGCCTCGAAGGTGCCCTCGTCCACCACCGTCAGCAGGGTCCGCACGAGATCAAGGGGAAGCTCTGTCATCACGAGCGCTAAGGATACGTAAGAATCTTTAGCTGTACGCGGCACGTCCCGCCGACCTAGCGTCGGGCGCATGAACCACGCCCTGACCGCTGCCGCCGCCGGATTCGGCACCGGCCTCTCCCTGATCGTCGCCATCGGCGCCCAGAACGCCTTCGTCCTGCGCCAGGGGGTGCGCCGGGACGCCGTACTCGCCGTGGTCGGGATCTGCGCCCTGTCCGACGCCGCGCTCATCGCGCTCGGCGTCGGCGGGGTCGGCGCGCTGGTGACCGCGTGGCCCGGCGCCGTCCGCGCGGTCGGCCTGGTGGGCGGTGTCTTCCTGCTCTGCTACGGCGTCCTCGCCGCCCGGCGCGTCCTGCGCCCCGGCACCGGCGGCCTCAGCGCCTCCGGCGACCCGGCGGGGACCCGGCGCCGGGCGGTGCTGACCTGCCTGGCGATGACCTGGCTGAACCCGCACGTCTACCTGGACACGGTGTTCCTGCTCGGCTCGCTCGCCGCCGACCGGGGGCCGCTGCGCTGGACGTTCGGACTCGGTGCCGCCGTGGCCAGCCTCTGCTGGTTCGCCGCCCTCGGGTTCGGCGCCCGGCTGCTCGGCCGCGTCCTCGCCGGACCCCGCGCCTGGCGGGTGCTGGACGCCCTGGTCGCCGTCACCATGCTGGTGCTCGGCGCCTCGCTGGTGGCCGGGGTCTGAGCCGCCACCCGCCCGGGCCGGAACCCCGCGACCGGGCCGGACCGGGGGTCGCACCGGTGGCCGGAGCGGTGCCCCGACCGGTGGCCGGACCGATGGGGGCGGCGACGTCGGTTCCTGTCATAGTGATGCTCGCAATCGAAAGATGTATCGAGCACGCAGGAAGCACGTGGACACCAGCGACAGTAGTAGTACCGAGAGCACCGGAAGCTCCGGGGGCACCGGGACGCGGGACGCCGCGCCCGCGAGCCCGGCGCCGCCTCCGCGCGGCTGGCGCCGCTGGGCGATGGACACCCAGCCCCTGCGCATCCCGGCCTACCGCCGGTTGTGGACCTCCACCATCGTCACCTCCGTCGGCAGCCAGCTCACCGCGGTCGCCGTGCCCAAGCAGGTCTACGACGTCACCGGGTCCTCGGCCTGGGTCGGCTACGCCAGCATCGCCGGACTGGTCCCGATGGTCGTGTTCGCGCTGTGGGGCGGTGCCGTCGCGGACACCGTGGACCGGCGCAAACTGCTGCTGATCACCAACATCGGCATCGCCGTGACCTCGGTGCTGTTCTGGGCGCAGGCCGTCACCGGGATGCGCTCGGTGGTGGTGCTGATGGTGCTGCTCGCCCTCCAGCAGGCGTTCTTCGGCCTGAACTCCCCGGCCCGCAACGCCTCCATCGCCCGGCTGGTCCCGGCGGGGCAGCTCCCGGCGGCCAACGCGCTCAGCTCGACCGTGATGCAGACCGGCCTCATCGCCGGACCGCTCCTCGCGGGCGCCCTGATCCCGGTCCTCGGTCTGTCCACGATGTACCTGATCGACGCCGTCGCGCTGTGTGTGACCGTGTGGGCCGTGTTCCGGCTGCCCGCGCTGCCGCCGCTGGGCGACGGGCCCGCCCGCCGGGCCGGGATGCGCGAGATCGTGGACGGCTTCCGCTACATCTCCGGGCACAAGGTGCTGCTGCTGTCTTTCCTCGCGGACATCGTCGCGATGGTGTTCGGCATGCCCCGCGCGCTCTTCCCGGAGCTGGCCGCGCAGACCTTCCACCACTGGAACAGCGGCCTGGCGCTCGGCCTGCTGTTCGCGGGCATCCCCATCGGCGCGGTGCTCGGCGGACTCTTCTCCGGAGTCTTCTCCCGGGCACGACGGCACGGCTGGATGGTCATCGGCTCGGTCGTCGGCTGGGGTGTCGCCATCGCCGGGTTCGGACTCACCGGGAACCTGTGGGTGGCCGTCGCGCTGCTGGCCGTCGCGGGCGTCGCCGACATGGTCTCGATGGTGTTCCGGGGCGCGATCCTGCTGTCCGCCGCGACCGACGAGATGCGCGGCCGGATGCAGGGCGTCTTCACCGTCGTCGTCGCGGGCGGCCCCCGCCTGGCCGACGTCCTGCACGGCACCGCCGGTTCCGCGCTCGGCACCCGCGCGGCCGTCACGGGCGGCGGCGCCCTGGTCGTCGTCATCATGCTGGCGCTCGCCTTCGCCATGCCCGCCCTGCGCCGCTACCGCGTCTGACGCCCGCGCCCCGAGAACCGCTCCCGCGCCGCCGCGCCCCTACGACGAGGTGTGGCGGCGCACCGCGTACTGGTCCAGCAGCTTGCCGCGCGTGGTCTCCAGCCGGTGCGCCAGGATCTCGGCGACCGTGCGCACCACCGACAGCCCGAGCAGCGGATCCTCCACGCACAGCGCCAGCACCGAGGGCCCGTCGAACTCGTAGGCCCGTACGTTGCTGAAGGCCACCGCGCCGAAGTCCCAGGCGTACGGCGGGAAGAGCCAGGACCAGCCGAGCAGGTCCCCGGAGCCCAGCGAGGCGACGGTGACACGCCTGCGGGAGGTGACCTCCTGGTCCAGGTGCACGGCGCCGGAGCGGAGTACCCAGAACCGGTCCGCGGTGCCCCCGGCCTCGAAGATGCGGGTGTCCTCCGGGAAGGAGACCTCCTGGGCCAGCTCCATCAGCCGCTCCCGCTGGGGCTGCGGCAGGGCGGTCAGCAGTTTTATCGCTTTGGTCATGGCGCGGGACTCCTCACCGCCGAGGGCCGGGCTGTCTCCTTGAAGCCATTTCAGCGGCTGCGACGCCGCAGGGCACCTCGAACGGCCCCGGCACGGTGCGCCGGGCGGGCCGGAACGGCGGAAAAAAGCCCTGGCTGGACGGGGGAGACCAGCCAGGGCAGCCCTGGAGCGGCGGGGAATCCGTGTTCCGGACCACGCCACGTATGGGTGAACGATAAACCAGTTCGCGCGGTTCCCGCCCCGGAAACCAGGGCGAGTGACCTCTTTCACCTCGGCCGCTCCGAGGCCCCCGTCACCGCTCCGGGGCCCCCGGTCAGCGGTCCGGGGCCCCGGTCACCGGTGGTCCGGGGCCGCACCGGACTCCCGTCACCGGCCCGCTCACGGCGGGGCCGACCCCGGATCGACCACCTCGTGCAGCACCAGCAGCGCCGCTCCGTACGCCTCCGCCCGGATCGACGCCTCCCGCGCGCCGTCCGGATCGGTCGCCGTCAGGTTCAGCGCCCGCTCCCGCCACCGGCGCTCCTCCTCCGCCGCGCGGTCCCGGCCCCGCCTGAGCCGCCGCAACACCTCGTCCGCGTCCACGACTTCGGTCATGGGATGCGGCTACCCGGCGACGGCGCCGTGATGACCGTGCCACGCAACGTGTTTGAGGCGGCCCGCGGAGGTGAGCCGGAAAGGAAGGAGAGGACGGACACACCCCAGGGAGGGACGGCCATGCGCGAGACGACCGGGACCGGACCGGCGGGCGGACCCAAGGCACCGGACGCCGGGCCCGGCGGCGGACCCTGTGCCGTGTGCCGCCCCGCCGACGCCCGCTCGGCCGTACGGCGCGCGGTGGCCGAGCGGTGCAGGGGCTGTGCCGCCCCCGACGCCCTGGAGGACGCCCTGCTGGTCACCTCGGAGCTGACCACCAACGCCATCCTGCACGGCGGCGGCATCACCGGATTCGCCGTCGCCGTGGACAGCGCGGGCGTCCGGGTCTCGGTGAGCGACCGCAGCGACGACGGCCCGCCCACCGGGACCCCGGCCGGGCCCGACACCTCCCGGCTCGGCGGCCGGGGCTGGCCCATCGTGTGCAGCCTGGCGCGGGACGTCAGCGTGGCCGGTCTGCCGAGCGGCGGCAAGCGCATCACGGCCCTGGTGCCGCTGCGGTGAGCCTGCCGTCGCGCCGGGCCCGCCCCGGTCGGACCCCCCCGCACCGAGCCGTGAAAATCAGTGGTTCCGGATGTGTTTGGAGCCCGGCTGCCGGGGCACGCGGACGGATGTGCTTCGGACCGGAGGCGCACGTCCAGCGTGACAGCGGCCCTGTCCGGGGCCTGCCTTCGGCAGTTCTCGGTGAGTCCTTCCCGCGCTGCGGCGTTCCCTGAAAGCACCTTTTCCGGGCCCGGACCTCCGACAGAACACCGGTCCGCTCCCGGAACCAAGCTCAGGAGCGACCCGTATGCCGACCGAAACGTTCACGGGCAGTCCCGGCGCCACCCACGCCTCCCCGCACCACCGTTCCGGCCACCGCGTCCACGACGACGCACCCGACACCGCCGCCGTGTTCGCGCGGCTCCACACACTCGACGAGGGCCCGGAGCGGGACGCCCTGAGGGACGAACTGGTCGCCGCCTGGCTGCCGATGGCCCACCGCATCGCCGGACGCTTCCGGGACCGGGGCGAGGCCGTGGAGGACCTGCGGCAGGTCGCCGCACTCGGTCTGGTGAAGGCCGTGGACCGCTTCGACCCCGAGCGCGGCGCGTTCGAGAGCTACGCGGTGCCCACCATCACCGGCGAGGTGAAACGGCACTTCCGGGACCGGATGTGGGCACTGCGCGTACCCCGCCGGGTGCAGGAACTCCGCAACCGGGTGCGCGTCGCCCGGCGCGAACTCGTCCAGCATCCCGGCAGCCCCGAGCCCTCGGTGGCCGCCATCGCCGAGCTGACCGGGCTCACCGAGGACGAGGTGACGGCCGGGATGGAGGCGCTGGAGAGCTTCAGCACCCTGTCGCTGGACGCCGAACTGTCCACCGGCGACGACGGATACAGCCTCGCGGACACCCTCGGCGGCTCCGACGGCTCGTACGACACCGTCGTGGACCGGGAGGCCGCCAAGGAGGGGCTGCGCCGGCTCCCCGAGCGCGAACGCACCATCCTCTACATGCGGTTCTTCGAGGACAAGACGCAGAGCAGCATCGCGGACGAACTCGGCATCTCCCAGATGCACGTCTCCCGGCTGATCAGCCGCAGTTGCGCCCGTGTCCGCGACGAGGCCCTCGGCGGCCACCACCCGCCCGCCGCCTAGCACCGCGACCGGCGAACCATTCCGGTCACCACCAGGAGCACCACCCGGCGGCCCGCGCGACTGTGCGCGGGCCGCCCCTCACGTCGTCCTGGCCGGTACCGTCGTCAGCCCCAGCGGCCGGGCCAGGCCCGACACCGCCTCGTCCAGCCGCTGGAGGTGCCGCAGGACCCGGTCGGTGACCCGGCCGTAGCGCGGGGCGTGCAGCGTGCCCGGCTCCAGCATCGACGCGATGCTCGGCCCGCTCTCCACCGCGGCCACTGCCGCCGGGTCCGTGACATGCGCGCCGATCGCCTCGATGTTCTGCACGATCCGCCTGCCCGCCGTACGCAGCCGGGGGTCCGCCGCGATCGACGGGTGCGACGGCAGCAGCTCGGCCGTCGCCGCCAGCGCCCGCGCGTGGTACGCGCACGTCTCCAGCAGCGCCAGCACATAGCGGGCGGTGTTGCGCCGGGTCCGCATCGGGGTGATCGGATGCGTCAGCGGCTGGATCGCCGCCCTCAGATCGGCAAGCGCCTGGTCCAGCTCCCGCGCCTGGTCCACCAGATCCGCCGGGGGAGCACCGCTGAGCTGGTCCGCCGCCGCCCGCGTCACCTCCGCCAGCCTCTCCAGCACCGCCCCCAGCAACTCGTCGGTACGCCGGTCGGTGCGCACCGGCAGCACGAACGCCGCCGCGATCACCCCGCACACCGCGCCCAGCGCCGTCTCCGCGATCCGCAGCCCCAGCAGCGCCAGCGTGTACGTGTTGAGCAGCGTGTAGAGCAGCCCCAGCATCGCCGTCACGAAGAACGACATCAGGGTGTACGACAACGGCGCGGTGTAGAACATGGCGAAGATGAACACCAGGACCAGGCCGAACGCCAGCCAGGTGTGATGCCCCACCAGCCCCGCCAGCCCGATCCCCGCGACCACCCCGAGCACCGTACCGAGCAGCCGCCGGTAGCCCTTGACGACGATCTCGCCCGTGGACGCGGTGTTCAGGAACACGATCCAGCAGGTCAGCACCGCCCAGTACCAGCGCTGGCTGGACAGCAGCTCGCCGCCGAAGATCGCCAGCGACGACCCCACCGCCACCTGGAGCGCCGCCCGCGTCGTCGGCCGCTGGAGCCCGGTCCGCGCGGGTTCCGCCGGGGTCTCCTCCTCGCTGCTCTCGATCGCCGCGTCCTCGGCGTCCAGCTCCTCCCGTGACCTGGCCGTCGCCGGGGTGTCGTCGGCGTCGTCCTGCGGCCCGTCCAGCGCCGTACGCAGCCCGAGCACCGCGCGGGCCGTCTCACCGAGCCCCCGGAACACGTCCTGCACGGCAGGGGACGCGGCGGGCAGGTTCTCCTCCTCGCGGTAACCGAGCAGCCGGTTGCGGAGCTGCGCCGACGCCGCGCCCGTCGCCACGCCCGCCGGACGCAGCACCAGCAGCCGCAGCGCCGCCAGATCCCGGCGCAGCGCCGCCGTCGCCTCCTCCCGCACCGGAAGCGCGCCCCCGGATGGCAGCGGGGCGCCGGGCAGGTGCAGGGTCAGGGTCGCGGTCCGCTCGGCGCTGCGCGCCGTGAGCAGCAGCAGCCCCAGCCGCTCGGCGGCGATCTCCGCGTCCGCGACCCGCCGCTGGAGCAGATGGGCCGCCGCCTCGTCCCCGGTGCCGTCCTCCAGGCGCCCCTGGATCATCAGCGCCGTCTCGTGCAGCCGGGCCGTACCGGTACGCAGCTCACCGAGGACCTTGTCGATCTCCTCCGGCCCCGCGTCCAGCAGCTCCGTCTGGGTCGCCACCAACTGCCCGAGACGCGCCCTGAACGCTCGCCGCAGCCGGTCCAGCGTGCCCGCCGGGGTCTGTGGCAGCAGCGCGAACCGCACCACCGCGCTCGCCACGAACGCCACCACCAGCACCCCGTACAGCGCGGGAAGCTGCGCGGTCGTCGCGTGCACGAACAGCGACAGGAAGTAGATCTGGAAGCCGATCAGGCCCAGCGCCGTACCCCGGTCGCCGTACCGGCGGACGTACACCGCGGCGAAGATCAGGGCGACGAAGAACACGTCGCCCACCACGAGCAGTTGATGCAGCAGCGTGCCCAGCGACACCGACACCACGGCCATCGGCAGCCCGAGCGCCAGGGTGACCGCCTGCGCGGCCCGGCTGTTCTCCCGGACGGCGAACGTGGCAACCATCGCCGCCATCGCGCCCGCCACCAGATACAGCACCGGCACCCGCGCCACCGCCAGCACCAGCAGGGTGAGCGCGAGCGCGGCGACCGTGCGCAGCCCCGCCGTCAGTCTCAGCAGCCCCGGATCGGACGCGGCCACCCGGTCCCACAGCCGTACCCGCGCCGACCCGCCCGTTGCTCTCACGCCGCCGTGCTCTCCCGTGTACGAAATGGATCTCCGTACCAGCATGGCACGACGCGCCGCGCCGCCCCCCTCCGACCTGCGCGCGGGGGAGAGGGGCGGCGCGGCGGGCGAGCGGTCAGGGACGGTCCACGGCGGCGGCGCTCGCCACCTGTTCCCGGACCTGCTCCTGCGTCAGATACGAGTCCGTGTACTCGAAGTCCTTCAGCCGGGCGGGCTTGCGGGCCTGGAACCCGGTGCGCACGAAGTCGTCGCCCGCGACCGCGTTCAGCAGCCAGTTGGTCATCACCCGCGTCCTGGCCACGTTGGTGCGCAGCGCCGACCAGTGGTACCCGCGGGCCACCGCCTGCGCGGGCAGGCCCCGCAGCTCGATGCCGAGCGGCTTGGACACCGCGTCGGTGCCGCCGAGGTCCACGACCAGCCCGAGATCCTTGTGGACGTACGGCTCCCTCGGCAGTCCCCGCAGCGTGGCGATCACGTTGTCCGCGACCACCCGGCCCTGCCGCATCGCGTGCTGGGCGGTGGGCGGGCAGACCGCGCCGTCCTGGTGCTTGGCCATGTCCGGCACGGCGGCGGCGTCGCCGAGCGCGAACACCCCGTCGCTGCCCGGCAGGTTCATCTCGGCGTCCACCGCGAGCCGCCCCTTGACCGTCTCCGCGCCGAGCGTCGAGATCAGCGGACTGGCGACCACTCCGGCCGTCCAGATCAGGGTGTGCGTCGGCACCACCCGGCCGTCGGTGAAGGTGACCTCCTCGGCACTCGCCTTCTCGATGGACACCCCCAGCGACACATCGATCCCGCGCTGCTTCAGCACCTCCTGCGCGCTGTTGCCGAGCTTGGCGCCCAGCTCCGGCATCAGCCGGGGCGCGATGTCGATGAGATGCCACTTGATCAGCTTCGGGTCCAGCCGCGGATAGCGCTTCACCGCCGCGTGCGTGAGCCGCTGCAGACAGGCCGCGGTCTCGGTCCCGGCGTACCCGCCGCCCACCACCACGAACTGCAGCCGCGCCGCCCGCTCCGCCGGGTCGTCACTGGCGTCCGCCAGGTCGAGCTGGGTGATCACGTGGTCACGGACGTACGCGGCCTCCGCGAGCGTCTTCATGCCGAAGGCGTGCTCGGTGAGACCGGGGATGTCGAAGGTGCGGGTCACACTGCCCGGCGCCAGCACGATGTAGTCGTAGGCCTCGTTCACGATCTTGTCGGTGATGGTGCGCACCACGCACACCTTGGCCGCGAGGTCCACGCCGATCGCGCCGCCGGGGATGATCCGGGTGCGGTACCTGCTGCTGCGGCGCAGCGAGACGGCGATCGACTGCGGCGTCAGCACCCCCGAGGCGACCTGGGGGAGCAGCGGCAGATAGAGCTGGTAGGCGAACGGCGTCACCAGCGTGACGTCCGCCTCGCCGGGGGAGAGCTTCCGTTCCAGGCGCCGGACGCACTCGACCCCGGCGAAGCCTGCGCCAACCACCAGAATCCTGGGTCGTGTCACGGTGTCCATCCCTTTCTACGGCTCCGGGCGGTCCGGCTCGATGCCGCTCCACGGCCCGGCCCACGGACGATCCGCCACCTTCGATCCCACCGTGGGCCGGGCCGTTCCGCCACTCGGGCGCGGCCGGCCGACGAACATGTGCGCACCGCCTGCCCCCGCACCGCCCGGAGTAACCCGATCCCGCGGCCCTCATGCCTCCCGCACCCCACCGGCACCGCGCGGACCACCGCTCACCAGGGCAGGAACACATGCACGTCCTTGCCGCCGTCGTCCACGACCACGCTGACCTGATCGCACAGCGTGTGCACCAGATGCCAGCCGATCCCGCCGCCGCCCGCGTTCGGGGAGAACGGGCGCGGTTCCGGCCGCACCGTGCTGGTGTCCCGCAGGGTCACGTGCACCCCGTCGAAGGTGCGCCGCATCCGCAGGTCGAACGGGCCCGGCGCGTACTGCACGGCGTTCGCCGCCAGTTCCGTCACCACCAGCAGGATGTCGTCCCAGTGCTCCGGCGCGTCCGGTGGTCCGTTCCGCGCGAGCGCGCGGAGGAACTCCTCGGCCGCCAGCCGGGCCCCCGTGACATTGCGCAGGTCGCCCGGGAAGGCGAACGCGCGCTCCCGCGTGCCCTCGGGGGGTTTCTCGTTCCCACGCCGCTCTGTCGCCATCTCGCATTCCCCGGCCCCCCGCGCACCGCCGGCCAGGAGGGCCGCGGCCGACCGGGGTGGTCGCCGTCGCTGATCACTGCACTGCGCGGGTTCCCGAACCCCGCGGGGTTATCCGTGGGATCGGTCACCGCCCGGGCGGCCGTACGGACGGTCACCCCCGAACTCGTCCCGGCGGCTCCCGCGCACCACCGGATGACGCCGGTCGCCGCCCCCCTCTTGCCGGAACACGTCCTCCCCGGCGTCGTCCCAGTCGGCCGCCTCACCGGGTGTCCGGGCCCGCCGGGGCCGCGCCGCGTACATCGCGTCGATCTCCTCCGCGTAGGCACGCGCGATGGCGTCCCGACGCGGCTTCATGGACGGCGTCAGCATCCCGTTGTCCGGGGCGAACGGCTCCTGCAGCACACGGTAGACCCTGATCGACTCCGCGCGGGACACCGCGCTGTTCGCGGAGGCGATCGCCCGCGCGATCTCCTCCCGCAGCGAGTTCTCCTCCCGCGCCTCACGGGCGAGGGAATCGCCCTGCGGCATCAGCGCCGCCCGCCAGTGCGCCAGGAAGTCCGGGTCCAGCGTGAGCAGCGCCCCCACACAGGGCCTGCCGTCGCCCACCACCACCGCCTGGTGCACCAGCGGATGCATCCGCAGCCGGTTCTCCAGCGGGGCGGGCGCCACACTGGTCCCGCCGTTCGTCACGATCACGTCCTTCTTCCGGCCGGTGATCGTGAGATACCCCTCCTCGTCCAGCCGTCCGATGTCCCCCGTGGCCAGCCAGCCCCCGCGCAGCACCGCCCGTGTCCGCGCCTCGTCCCCGACGTACCCCTGGAACAGCGACGGGCCGCGCAGCAGGATCTCCCCGTCGTCCGCGACCCGTAGCTCGGTGCCCGGCAGCGGCATGCCCACCGTGCCGGACTTCTCCCGGCCCAGCGGCTGCATGGTGATCCCGCCCGAGGTCTCGGTCAGGCCGTAGCCGTCGTGCACGTACACCCCGATTCCCTCGAAGAAAAGGGAGAGTTCGCGGTCCAGCGACGACCCGCCCGAGGTGCCGCGCACCGCCCGGCCGCCCAGCGCGGCCCGCAGACCCCGGTACACCGTCCGCTCGTACAGGGCGTGCTGGAGCCGCAGTTCCAGCCCGGGCCCCTGACCCCGCCCGAGCCGCCGTCGCTCCTCCGCCTCCGCGAACTCCCGCGCGGTACGCGCCGCCCGCGCGAACAGCGCACCCCGGCCGCTCTCCTGGGCGCGGCGCAGATACGTCTTGTACAGCTTCTCGAACACTGACGGCACGCCGTACAGATAGGTCGGCCGGAAGGTGCGCAGCGCCGACGCGATGGCGCCCTCGGTGACCTCCGGCTCGTGCGCCATCAGGATGCCGCCGCGCAGGCACAGCACCTGGATCATGATCCCGTACACGTGCGAGAACGGCAGGAACGCCAGGACCGACGGCCGCTCCCCGGGCGGCGCGGTGGTGTGCCCCCAGCCCGCCAGCAGTACGTCACAGGGGTGCGCCAGACCCTGGTGGCTCAGCGCGCAGCCCACCGGGCGCCCGCCGGTGCCCGAGGTGTAGGCGACGGCCGCCGTGGAGTCCGGCAGCACGATCCGGCGCAGCGACTCCACCGTGGTCAGCGGCACGTCCACGCCCCGCTCGCCGAGCGCCGTGACGGCGTCCGCGTCGAGCTGCCACACGTGCCGCAGCAGCGGCAGCCCCGCGCACACCGTGCCCACGGTCATCGCGCCCTGCTCGTCCTCCACCACCACGGCCACACAGGACGCGTCCCGCAGTATCCACTCGACCTGGTCCCGCGAGGACGCCGGATGGATCGGCACCACCTCGGCGCCCACCGTCCACAGCGCCTGCGCGAACAGCGTCCACTCGTACCGGGTACGGGCCATCAGCGCCACCCGGTGACCGGGGGAGATCCCGGCGGCGACCAGCCCCTTGGCCAGGGCCACCACCTCCCGGCGGAACCCGGCGGCCGTCACCGCCTCCCAGCCGTCGGCGGAGCGGCGGGCCAGGACGGGCAGCCCCGGTGTGCGGTCGGCGTGCTCGAAGACGCTGTCGGCGAGCCCGCCGGTCAGCGGAGGGGGAACGGCCGCCGGAGCGGGGGCGAGGTCACGCATGCGCGGCTCCCGGAGGTACGGAGGGTGACGCCGCCGGTCGGACCGGTGCAGGCGGTGCTCGAATCTAGCCCAGCGGGACGCCCCCGGTGCACCGAACCGGCAAGTCGCAACAAGGTCGTTGACGTACACCCGCCGCACCCGTGCCCCACGGCTCCGGCGGCCTCCGGCCACCTCCGGGAACAGGGTCCGCCACGGAGACGTGCGCGCCCTCCGAACGCTGCCCCGCCCCCCGATCTCCCGTCGCCGCGGCCCCCGCCTCAGCCGCGCGTCACCCGCACGCACTCCGTGACCACGGCGCGCAGGCTCTCCGTGCGCTCCAGCAGCGCGCGCTGCTCACGGGCGCCGTTCCCGGCGTCCAGCAGCCGTGCCACGCCCTTCTCGGCGGCCCGCAGATCACCGGAGCCGGTGAGCGCGTCCCGGACGTGGTCCAGCAGCGCCCCCACGACCTCCCCGGCCGGACGGGGCCGCATCGACACCGGGTCGAGCAGATCGCCGTCCACCCCGGAGTGCGCCGCCCGCCAGGCCGCCATGCGCAGCAGCCCCACCGGGTGCGCGGGCGCCGGACGCCCCGCCCGCCACTCGCGCGCCGCGGTCTCCACCAACGCCCGCGCCAGCGTGGCCAGCAGGACGGCGGTCTCCGCGCGCAGGCACACGTCCGCCACCCGGATCTCCACCGTCGGATACCGCGCGGAGAGCCGGGCGTCGAAGTAGACCATGCCCTCGTCGAGGATCACCCCGGTGGCGACCATGTCCGCCACCCGCCGGTGATACGCCTCCGGAGACCCGAACGGCCCGGCCGGACCCGCCGACGGCCAGCGCTCCCACACCCGGCTGCGATAGCTGGCGTACCCGCTGTCCTGGCCCTGCCAGAAGGGGGAGTTGGCGCTCAGGGCGCTCAGCACCGCGAGCCACGGCGCGATCCGGTCCAGGACGGCGACGCCCTCCGCGTCGGACTCCACCGCCACATGCACATGGCAGCCGCACACCAACTGCTCGCGGGTGGCGATGCCGTACTGGTCCGCCATCCACTGGTACCGCTCGTTCATGCTCACCGACGGGCTGACCGGCAGCGGGGAGGAGGCGAGCGCGGCCACCGCGCACCCGATGCCCTCGGCGTGCCGGGCGGCCGCCTCCCGGCAGCGGCCGATCTCCGCGCCCAGCTCCGCCATGTCCGCCCGCGGATGCGTGGCGAACTCCAGCATCTGCCCGAAGAGTTCCTTCTCGAACACGTCCTGTCCGGGGTCGGCCCGGTCGGCGCGGGCGAGCACCGCCGCCGACATCGCGCTCGGTTCCCCGCTGTCCGGGTCCACCAGGAGGAGTTCCTCCTCCACACCCACAGTGCGCACGGCCACCGCCCCCTTCCGTCACCGCCCTGGACAGCCCCGAGGGGCAGTCGTGGTCCGTACGACCCGACTGCCCCTCGGGGACCCGCCGACACCCCTCCGCTCAGCGCGCGGGCGTCAGCCAGACCGTCGCCAGCGGCGGCAGGGTCAGCGACAGGGAGCCGTCCCGCGCGACGAGCGGACCGTCGCCGCCCGCCCGGACGCCGCCCCCGCCGAAGCGGGCGTCGTCGGTGTTGAGAGCCTCCCGCCAGGCCGGAACCTCCTCCGGCACCCGCATCCGGTAGTCGTGCCGCACCACCGGCGAGAAATTGGACACCGCGAGCAGCGGCGAACCGTCCGCCGCGAACCGCAGGAACGCGAACACGTTGTCCTCGGCCGCGTCGCACAGCACCCACCGGAAACCGGCCGGGTCGGTGTCGCGCTGCCACAGCGCGGGCGTCTCGCGGTACACCGCGTTCAGATCCCCCACGAGATCCCGCACACCCCGGTGGTCACCGGCCGCGACATGGCCGGGGTCCATCAGCCACCACTCCGGGCCGTGCTCCTCGGACCACTCGCCGCCCTGCGCGAATTCCTGTCCCATGAAGAGGAGTTGCTTGCCGGGGTGGGCCCACATGAACCCGAGGTACGCCCGGTGCCCGGCCCGGCGCTGCCACCAGTCGCCCGGCATCTTCGACACCAGCGCCCGCTTGCCGTGCACCACCTCGTCGTGGGAGATGGGCAGCACGTAGTTCTCGCTGTACGCGTACACCATCGAGAACGTCATCTCGTGGTGGTGGTACTTGCGGTGCACCGGCTCGTGCTGGACGTACTCCAGCGAGTCGTGCATCCAGCCCATGTTCCACTTCAGCCCGAACCCGAGCCCGCCCGAGTCCGTCGGCCGGGTCACGCCGTCCCAGGCGGTGGACTCCTCGGCGATGGTGACCACGCCGGGGCAGCGCCGGTAGACGGTCGCGTTCATCTCCTGGAGGAACGCCACCGCGTCCAGGTCCTCGCGCCCGCCGAACACGTTCGGCGTCCACTGCCCGGAGTCCCGCGAGTAGTCCAGGTAGAGCATCGAGGCGACCGCGTCCACGCGGAGCCCGTCGATGTGGAACTCATCGCACCAGTACACCGCGTTGGCGACCAGGAAGTTCCGCACCTCGGTACGGCCCAGGTCGAACTCGTAGGTGCCCCAGTCCGGATGCTCGGCCCGCCGGTCGTCGCCGGGTTCGTACAGCGGGTCCCCGTCGAACCGGGCCAGCGCCCAGTCGTCCTTCGGGAAGTGCGCCGGAACCCAGTCCATGATCACGCCGATCCCGGCCCGGTGCAGCGCGTCCACCAGGTACTTGAAGTCGTCCGGCGAACCGAGCCGCGAGGTCGGGGCGTAGAACCCGGTGACCTGATAGCCCCACGAACCGCCGAACGGATGCTCGGTGACCGGCATCAGCTCGACATGCGTGAAGCCCATCTCCTTGACGTACGCCGGGAGTTCGTCGGCAAGCTGACGATACGTCAGTCCCTTGCGCCAGGACGGGAGGTGGACCTCGTAGACGGAGAACGGCGCCTCGTGCACGGGGGTGTCGCCCCGGTGCGCCATCCACTCCGCGTCCGACCACTCGTGGTGCGCCACGGCGACCACGGAGGCGGTGGCGGGCGGCACTTCGGTCCGGCGGGCCATCGGGTCCGCCTTCAGGAACCGGCCGCCGTGCCGCGAGGTGATCTCGAACTTGTACGCGGCGCCCTCACCGATCCCCGGCAGGAACACCTCCCACACCCCGGCCGCGCCCAGCGAGCGCATCGGGTACTGGGTGCCGTCCCAGAACGTGAAGTCCCCGGCGACCCGCACCCCTTGGGCGTTCGGCGCCCACACGGTGAACCGGGTACCGGCCACGCCCTGGTGCGTCATCGGCTGCGCGCCGAGCGCCCGCCACAGCTCCTCGTGCCGCCCCTCGCGGATCAGATGCAGGTCCAGTTCGCCCAGCGCGGGCGCGAACCGGTACGGGTCGTGCACCTCGTGCTCGGTGTCCGCGTAGGCCACCCGCAGCGTGTACGCGGGGATCTCCGGGAACGGCAGCACGGCGGAGAACAGCCCGCCGCCCTCCGACGCCAGCGGGTGCGCGGCGCCGTCCACCAGCACGGCGACCGCACGGGCGCCCGGCCTGAGCGCCCGGAACAGCGTGCCGCCGGGCGCGGGGTGCGCGCCCAGCAGCGCGTGCGGGTCGTGATGCGCACCGCCCAGCAGCCGGTCCCGGTCCCCCGGGTCCAGCGGGACCGGAGCGGGGGAGGCGGGCACGGGGGAGTCCGGCGCCGGGGGCACCGGCGCTGCGGAGACCGGCGCCTCCCCGGTGCCCCTGACCGCCGCCGGAGCCTTCGCGCGCTTGCCGGTCCTCGCGGTCGCCGGAGTCTTCGAAGTCCTGGGCGACTTAGGGGACTTCGTGTTCTTCGGTGCGGCCTTCACCTGCTCCGGCGCCTCAACGGTCTCCGTCCCCGGAACCACCGCCTCCGCCGTCTTCACGCTCTTCCGGCTCCGCCGGGTGGCCTTCGGTGCCTCGGGTCCCGCGCTCTCGGGGCGCATGCTGTCGCGCAGTGCCACGACGTCAGCCCCCCCACACGGCGAGCCGCTCGATGGCGGCCATAGGGACCGGCAACCAGTCCGGCCGGTGTCTCGCCTCGTACAGCACCTCGTACACCGCCCTGTCCGTTTCGTGCGCGCGCAGCAGCGCGTGCTTCTTGCGTGGGTCCCATCCGGCCCGCGCCGCGTACCCGGCGCAGAACGCCTCCCGGCAGCGCCGCGCCCACTCCGGCCGCCACGGTCGGCGCTGCCGGGCCGCGTAGTCGAAGGAGCGCAGCATCCCGGCCACGTCCCGTACCGGCGACTGCGGCGCCGTCCGCTCGGAGAGCGGCCGGGACGGCTCGCCCTCGAAGTCGATCACGAACCACTCGCGCCCCGCCCGCAGCACCTGCCCGAGGTGCAGGTCGCCGTGGATGCGCTGGGCGGGCGGCCCGCTGTCGCACCCGGCCAGCGCGCCGAACGCGGCCCGCAGTCCGGGCCCGAACGGCCGCAGCTGGGGCACCGACCGGGTGGCCGCCTCCAGCTGGGCGCACATGTCGTCCACCGTACGGCCCAGTTGGTCCGGTCCGGCGGGCTCGAACGCCTCGGCCAGCGCGAGATGCACCTCCGCCATCGTGCGGCCCAGCTCACGGGCCTCGGCGGTGAAGTCGTCGCCCCGTGCCAGCGCGTCAAGCGCCAGGGTCCAGCCGTCGCTGGCGTCCGGCAGGAACGGCTGGAGCACCCCCAGCGTCGCCCGGAGCGGTGCGCTGGTGCTGAACCACGCCACCGGCGCCGGTACCCGTGCGCACCCCTGCGCGGCCAGCGCGCCCGGCACCTCCAGGTCCGGGTTGACGCCCGGCTGGATACGGCGGAACAGCTTCAGGATGTAGGCGTCGCCGTACACGATCGAGGAGTTGGACTGCTCCGCGTCCAGCAGCCGGGGCGGCAGCGCGCCCGGCAGCCGGGCGGTGTCGGTGGCCTCGAAGCGCAGCGGCCCCGCCGTGCCCGGCTGGCGCAGCCGCTCCAGGAGCAGATGCGCCGAGCGCGGGTCGTGCAGCGCGTCGTACACCGCGAGACCGGCGAACGGCCCCTCCTCGACCCGCCCGACGAACGCCCGTTCCAGCCGGGGTGCCAGATCCCGGCGCATGCCCAGCAGCAACTGGTAGCAGTCGCCGGGCGGTTGGGTACCGCCCGGCGTCGGTACCGGCGCGTGCGAGGCGTGCACCAGCAGATGCAGACACCCGGGGAACAGCTCGGTCATCGACAGCACCGACAGGTCGGTGACCGGCCGGTCCTTGCCCGCGAACCAGCGCTGCGCGGGCAGCCACTCACGCAGCAGCTCGGTCAGTGAGGCCGCGGACCGGGCGGTGCCGGATGTGACCGGCGGTCGGGGCGTGATCGTCTTCGGCATGGTGACGCGTCCTTTCCTCGGTGCCGGGCGGTCAGCGGCGGCGGCCGATGCGGGAGGCGACTCGGGTGAGCCGGAACCAGTAGAAGCCGTGTCCCGCGAGGGTGAGCAGGTACGGCAGTTCACCGATGGCCGGGAAACGCACATCGCCGATCAGCTCGACCGGGTGGCGCCCCTCGTAGGCGCGCAGGTCGAGTTCGGTTGGCTGGGCGAACCGGGAGAAGTTGTGCACGCACAGCACGAGGTCGTCGCCGTACTCCCGCAGGAAGGCCAGGACCGCCGGGTTGGACGAGTTCAGTTCCGTGAACGTGCCCAGTCCGAAGGCGGGGTTCTGCTTGCGGATCTCGATCATGCGCCGGGTCCAGTGCAGCAGCGACGACGGCGAGGTCATGGACGCCTCGACGTTCGTCACCTGATAACCGTGGACCGGGTCCATGATCGTGGGCAGGAACAGGCGGCCGGGGTCGCAGGAGGAGAAGCCCGCGTTGCGGTCGGGGGTCCACTGCATGGGGGTGCGCACCGCGTCGCGGTCGCCGAGCCAGATGTTGTCGCCCATGCCGATCTCGTCGCCGTAGTAGAGGATCGGCGAGCCGGGCAGGGAGAGCAGGAGCGCGGTGAACAGCTCGATCTGGTTGCGGTCGTTGTCGAGGAGGGGGGCGAGGCGGCGGCGGATGCCGATGTTGGCGCGCATCCGGGGGTCCTTGGCGTACTCGGCCCACATGTAGTCACGTTCTTCGTCGGTGACCATTTCGAGGGTGAGTTCGTCGTGGTTGCGCAGGAAGATGCCCCACTGGCAACTGGACGGGATCGCGGGT
>NZ_JAHRXF010000010.1 GCF_019104725.1 Streptomyces corallincola
AGTGAGACTTTAGCGGATTCCCGGCGCCCGAGCTAATCGGGCTCCGTCCTTTCGAACGGGGATTCCTCAATTCACGAATACACGTGCCAAAGGCAACGACACCGGGGTGCCGAAGAGTGGCTGGTACTTGCGGATTGGCTGTCCGGGGACCGACCGGAGTCGGCGCTCACGTCGGACAGCTCGGAGAACATTACGGAGCGGCCCCGGGGTGTGTCAAACCACCGGCGGGCAACGGCTCGTGGCCGGGCCGGGGTCAGTCCTTCTTGCCGGTGGCCAGGGCGCGGCTGCGGTCGCGGGCGGCTTCCAGGGCGGCGATTAGGGCGGCGCGTACGCCGTGGTTCTCCAGCTCGCGGATGGCGTTGATCGTCGTACCCGCCGGGGAGGTGACGTTCTCGCGGAGCTTGACGGGGTGTTCGCCGCTGTCGCGGAGCATGACGGCGGCGCCGATGGCGGACTGGACGATGAGCTCGTGGGCCTTGTCGCGGGGCAGGCCGAGGAGGATGCCCGCGTCGGTCATGGCCTCGACCAGATAGAAGAAGTACGCCGGGCCGGAGCCGGAGAGGGCGGTGCAGGCGTCCTGCTGGCTCTCGGGGACGCGGAGGGTCTTGCCGACGGCGCCGAAGATCTCCTCGGCGGTGGCGAGATGGTCGGCGGTGGCGTGGGTACCGGCGGAGATCACCGACATGGCCTCGTCCACCAGCGCGGGCGTGTTGGTCATGACGCGGACGACCGGGGTGCCGGTGCCGAGGCGTTCCTCGAAGAACGAGGTGGGGATACCGGCCGCGCCGCTGATGACCAGGCGGTCGGCGGGGACGTGCGGGGCGAGTTCGTCGAGCAGGGTGCCCATGTCCTGGGGCTTGACGGTGAGGATCAGGGTGTCGGCGGCCTTGGCCGCCTCGGTGTTGGTGACCGGGGTGACGCCGTGCCGGGCGCGGAGTTCCTCGGCGCGTTCCGGGCGGCGGGCGGTGACCAGGAGGTCGGCCGGGGTCCAGCCGCCCCGGATCATGCCGCTGAGCAGGGCTTCGCCGATCTTGCCGGTGCCGAGGACTGCGACTTTCTGGCTCATGCGGTTCATCCTCGCACCGGTGGCGCGGCGGGCGGGGCGTTGTCCGGCGGTCGGACGGGTCAGGGGGTGCGGCGGCGGAGGGTGGCCGCGCCGAGGGCGAGGACGAGGGCCGCGCATCCGCCGACGATCAGGGCGTCGCGGAGGAAGGCGCTGGTCGGGTCGGTGTGGTGGACGACCTGGTTCATGCCGTCCACGGCGTAGGACAGGGGCAGGACGTCGGAGACGGCCTCCAGGACGGGGTGCATGGCGGAGCGCGGGGTGAACAGGCCGCACAGGAGGAGCTGGGGGAAGATCACCGCCGGCATGAACTGGACCGCCTGGAACTCGGAGGCGGCGAAGGCGGAGACGAAGAGGCCGAGGGCGGTGCCGAGCAGGGCGTCCAGGAGGGCGACGAGCAGCAGCAGCCAGGGTGAGCCCGCCACGTCGAGGCCGAGCGGCCAGACGGCGAGCGCGGTGGCGAGGGTGGACTGGAGGACGGCCACGGCGCCGAAGGCGAGGGCGTATCCGGCGATGAGGTCGGCCTTGCCGAGGGGCAGGGCGAGGAGGCGTTCGAGGGTGCCGGAGGCGCGTTCGCGGAGGGTGGCGATGGAGGTGACCAGGAACATCGTGATCAGCGGGAAGATCCCGAGGAGGGAGGCGCCGATGGTGTCGAAGGCGCGGTCGCTGTCGAAGACGTAGCGGAGCAGGAGCAGCATCGCGCAGGGGACGAGGAGCATCAGGGCGATGGTGCGCGGGTCGTGGCGGAGCTGGCGCAGGACGCGGGCGGCGGTGGCGAGGGTGCGGGTCGGGCTGAACGCGGGCCGGGTGGTCGCGGTCGGGGTGGCGGGGTGGGTGGTGGTCATCGGAGGGTCTCCTGGGTGCGGGCGGGTGCCCGGCCCTCGTCGGTGAGACGGAGGAAGGCGGCTTCAACGGTGTCGGTGCCGGTACGGGCGCGGAGGGCGGCCGGGGTGTCGTCGGCGAGGAGGCGGCCGTCGCGGAGCAGGAGCAGGCGGTGGCAGCGCTCGGCCTCGTCCATGACGTGGGAGGAGACGAGGAGGGTGGTGCCGCGGGCGGCGAGGTCGTGGAAGAGGTGCCAGAGGTCGCGTCGGAGTACGGGGTCGAGGCCGACGGTGGGTTCGTCCAGGACGAGGAGTTCGGGGGTGCCGAGGAGGGCGACGGCGAGGGAGACGCGGTTGCGCTGGCCGCCGGAGAGGGTCCCGGCGAGGGCGTCGGCGTGCGGGGTGAGGTCCACTTCGGCGAGTACGCGGGTGGTGTCCGCGCGGCGGTCGGCGGTGGGGCGGTCGGCCAGGAGGATCGCGGCGAAGTAGTCGAGGTTCTGGCGGACGGTGAGGTCGTCGTAGACGGACGGCGCCTGGGTGACGTAGCCGATGCGGCTGCGCAGGGCGGGGTGGCCCGCGGGGTGGCCGAGGACGGTCAGGGTGCCGGTCGGGCGGGCCTGGGTGCCGACGACTGCCCGCATGAGGGTGGATTTGCCGCAGCCCGAGGGGCCGAGGAGGCCGGTGACGCGGCCCTTCGGGACGGTGAAGGTGAGGTGGTCCAGGACGGTGCGGGCGCCCCGGGTGACGGTGAGGGCGTCGGCGTGGAGGGCGGGGGGTGGTGGGGGCGTGGGTGGGGTCGGCACTTTATTCATCACGTGATGAATAATTGGCCGGACGGGGTCCCGTCGTCAAGGGGCGGGACCCCGCCGGTGGCCGTGCCGTGGCGCCGCGCGGTGGCTCAGGGGGTGGTGGCTCAGGGGGTGGTGGCGAGGGCGAGGAACACGTCGTACGTCTCCTCCACGACGCCGTCCGGGAAGATGCGGAGGAGCTGGTCGCGCTCGGTCTCCAGGAAGGCGGCGCGGCGGGCTTCGGGGGCGACGAGGAAGCCGGAGTGGCTGCCGATGTTCGCCAGGTGCGTGTCGAGCGGGACGCGACGGCTCCAGCGGATCTCGCGGAGCCGGAAGTCCAGCCGTCCGCTGGGGTCGGCGTGCTCGATGCGGGCGGCGGGTTTGCGCTTCTCGGCGGCCATGTCGAGGTCGAAGAAGCGGGCGATGCGGTCGGACTGGGCGGAGATCCAGTCGAGTTCCAGGGCGTCGGCGTTCCACCAGAGGGCGAGGGCGCCGCCGGGGCGGAGTACGCGGATCGCCTCCGGTACCGAGCGGGTGGTGTCCGTCCAGTGCCATGCCTGGGCGTAGGTGAGGAGGTCGGCGGAGCCGGTCCTCAGGGGGAGTTCGTTTCCGTTGCCCCGCACCAGGGGGATGTGGGGGTTTCTGCGGCGGAACTCGGCGGCCATGCCGGTGCCGGGTTCCACGGCGAGCACCTTCGCCCCGCGGGTGTCCAACTGGGCGGTGGAGATGCCGGTGCCCGCGCCCA
This sequence comes from Streptomyces corallincola, assembly GCF_019104725.1. Classification (GTDB taxonomy): domain Bacteria; phylum Actinomycetota; class Actinomycetes; order Streptomycetales; family Streptomycetaceae; genus Streptomyces; species Streptomyces corallincola. The sequence goes on from NZ_JAHRXF010000010.1 coordinate 3,418, forward strand.
CGTCCACCGCTCGGGCGCCCTTCAGGGGGCGGCCACTGAGTTCCTCGACGGCTTCGAAGAGGGGGGTCGGGTAGGAGGGGCGGTTGTCGGCGTACTGCGCCGCGGCTCCGTTGAAGGAGTGCGCCCTGAGGGCGGCCGAGGGGTAGGCCGGTTCTGAGGGGTGGGTGGGGTCCGGGGTGGTGGTCATGGGGCAATGGTGCGGGAGGTTGGTAAGGCGGGGGCAATGTTCCCGGGGCGGGGGGAGTCTCCGCGAGCCCGCGCTCCGCTCGGGGCGCGGGGACCGCGCGGCCGGGGTCAGGGCTTGGGGGTGCGCTTGGCGGGGTTGCCGGTGCGGCGGGTGGTGCGGCGGGCGTGATGGGCGCGGGCCTCGTCGTATTCGGCGCGGTGGAGACGCTCGCCGGGGGCCTCGGTCGCGCAGCGGAGCGCGTGGGCGAGGAGGGAGCCCACGAAGCCGATGGCCAGGAGGCCGCGGAGGGACGCCTGGCGGGCGGGGTCGGGGCGCTGGGAGAAGTTCTGCCAGGTGGTGCGGAAGGCGAGCGCGGTGCAGACCGCGAACATGACCACGACGAGGGCGACGACGAAGGTGCCGGTGTCGGCGATGCGGAGGCCCTGGTAGGCGAAGCGCAGCACGAGGCAGGAGACGGCCGCTGCCGCGAGGGCGCCCACGGCGACTCCGGCGCGGCGGGCCGCGTAGCCGTGGTCGTGGTTCACCCAGGACGTGCCGAAGAAGCGCAGGGGCTCGGGGCGCGGTCCGGTTTCGTCGCTCACGGTTCGATTATGGCGCCCGCGCCGACGTGCGGTCGGCGCGGGCCGGGATGTGCGGACTGCGGGGCCGTGTGCGGGGGTCCCCCCGGCCCGGAGACGCGATGCCGCGAACCGGTGGACCCCTCCGGTCGCGGTCCTAGTCGCAGCGGTCCGTCACGTAGCCGTCGCTGCCCGTGTGGACGTAGGCGTCGGAGACGTATTCGCCGTTGGCGATGTTGTCCCAGATGGGGGTGGTGCCGTAGGGGCCGGTGACGGTGGTGCCGGGGGACTGGCAGCGGAGGGTGACCTTGGCGCCCTCGGGGAGGACGCGGACGACGCGGTAGCCGGTGCCGGGGCCGCTGCGGACGTTGAGGCGGACGCCGGGTGCGACGTCGTAGGTGCGGACGGCGGAGGCCGTCATGGGCGCGGGCGGTGCGGCGACGGATTCTGCGGACATGTGAAGACTCCCCCTGTGGGGCCCCGTGTCCCGCACGGGGCCGTGGTGCGACTCGCTGGCCGGAGGCTAACGCACGCCGCCTCTGCCTCGTACGGGTTATCGACTAGGCTCCGTCGCGTCGCGCGCGCGGACGGAACAGGGCACGGGGGTACTCCACATGGCGCCAGCGGGGAGCGTCGGAGCGGGCGCGGAGGCGGGACTTCCCGAGTACGCGGGCCACTACCGGCTTCAGTCGCGCCTGGGCTCGGGCGGCATGGGCGTCGTCCATCTGGCCCGCAGCACCTCCGGGATGCGCGTGGCGGTGAAGGTCGTGCACGCGGAGTACGCGCGGGACCCGGAGTTCCGGGGGCGGTTCCGGCAGGAGGTGGCCGCCGCGCGGCGGGTGAGCGGTGCGTTCACCGCGCCCGTGGTGGACGCGGACCCGGAGGCCGAACGCCCCTGGATGGCCACGCTGTTCATCCCCGGTCCGACGCTCGCGCAGCAGGTGAAGGCCAACGGCCCCTTGGACGCGGAGCAGTTGAGGCGGCTGATGGCCGGACTCGCCGAGGCACTGCGGGACATCCACCGCGCCGGTGTGGTGCACCGCGATCTCAAGCCGAGCAACGTCCTGCTCGCCGAGGACGGTCCGAAGGTCATCGACTTCGGGATCTCCCGGCCCAAGGACAGTGAACTGCGCACCGAGACAGGCAAGTTGATCGGTACACCGCCGTTCATGGCACCGGAGCAGTTCCGGCGCCCCCGTGAAGTGGGGCCCGCCGCCGACCTGTTCGCGCTCGGGTCGGTGCTGGTGCACGCGGCGACCGGGCGGGGGCCGTTCGACTCGGACAGCCCGTACGTCGTCGCGTACCAGGTGGTGCACGACGAGCCGGACGTCACGGGGCTGCCGGACAGCCTCGTACCGCTGGTGCTGCGGTGTCTGGCCAAGGAGCCGGAGGACCGGCCGACGCCGGACGAGCTGATGCGTGAACTGCGGTCCTCCGCAGCCTCGTTGGACACCCAGCCGTTCATACCGGCCCAGCGGATCGGGGTGCTGGACGAGCGGACGGACACGGCCGCGCCCACGGACTCCGGCACCGAATCCCCCGACGGCGCTCCGCCCGGCTCCCCCGCCGACGGCGCTCCGCCCGCGCCCCGCAGGCGCCCCTCGCGCCGCACCCTCGTCGTCACCGCGAGCGCCGTCGCCGTGCTGGCGGGCGGTGTGCTCACCCCGCTGGCCCGGCCCGACGACGCGCCCGCGCCCCGTACGAGTGCCACGCCGACGGCCTCCGCGCCCGCCGCTTCCGGCGGCTGGCGGGGCAAGCCGCTCGCGGGCGGCACGGGGGTGCCGGTGTGCGGGACCGGCGGCGGGCGGCTGTTCTGCGCGCGGGCCGGGCAGGTCGTCGCGCTGGACCCGGCGGACGGCCGGGTGGTGTGGCGGCGGGCGTTTCCCGGCGCGCGGTGGGACGGGCCGCCGGTGGTGTCGGGGGGTCTGCTGCACCTGGTCGCGGCCGGCACCGGGCACCTGGAGGCGCTGGACCCGGCGTCGGGGCGTACCCGGTGGCGGCAGGCGCTGCCCGGGGACAGCGGGGTGGCGTACGCGGCCGGGTCGCTGCTGCTGACCCGCGCGGACGGCACGGTCACCGGGGTGGACGGCGCGTCCGGCAGGACCCTGTGGCACCGGCGGCTGCCGGGCGGGGTACGGCCGGAGGTGTCGGCGTTCGCGGGCGGCGGCACCGCGTACGCCACGCGGGTCGCGGGCGACGGCGGCGAGAGCCGGGTGGCCGCGCTGGACCCGGCGACGGGCGAGGTCCGCTGGGACGCGGCGCTGAAGGGCACCCTGTCCCCGGCCGGGGCGGGGGACGGGGCGGTCGTGTTCCTGGCCGCCGATCCGGTGTACGGGGACACGGGAGCCGTCGTACGGCGGGACGCGTCCGGTACGGCGACGCGGACGGCGCTGCCCGCGCCCCGGCAGGGCGCCCAGGCGGCGGTGCACGGGGACGTGGTCTATCTGCTGGGTTCCGACGGGGCGCTGGACGCCATCGACAGCCGGGCGGGGCGGCGGCTGTGGCATCTGGAGACGGCGGTCAGTTACGGGTCCGCGCCAGTCACCGACGGGCGGTACGTGTATCTCTCGGCCGGGGACGGGCGGTTGCTCGCGGTGGGCGCGCGGGACGGGCGGCTGGTGGGGCAGACGCGGGCCCGGCCGGGTCCGTCCGGTCGGGGTGCCCCGGCCACGCTGCCCGCGCCGCTGCTGGGCGACGAACACGGGGGCGGACAGCGGGTGTTCGGCACCGCGCCGGACGGCACGGTGTTCGCCGAGGACACGCGGGACCCCGCCTCCTGGTGAGGGCGGGCCCGCGCCGGACGCGCGGGCCCGGAGGTCACGGTGCGTCAACCGGTGCCGGGGCGCGGCGGGTTGCCGTGTCCCCGGCTCGCTTTCCTCAGCCCAGCTTGCCGACGTCCCGGACGGCGCCCCGGTCCGCGCTGGTGGCCATCGCCGCGTAGGCACGCAGGGCGGCGGTCACCTTGCGCTCGCGGTTCGCCGGGGCGTACACGCCGTTCAACTCCCGCTCGCGGCGGGTGAGTTCGGCGTCCTCGACGAGGAGTTCGACGGAGCGGCCGGGGATGTCGATGCGGATGCGGTCGCCGTCGCGGACCAGGGCGATGGTGCCGCCGGAGGCCGCTTCCGGGGAGGCGTGGCCGATGGAGAGGCCCGAAGTGCCGCCGGAGAAGCGGCCGTCGGTGATCAGCGCGCAGGTCTTTCCGAGGCCCCGGCCCTTGAGGTACGAGGTCGGGTAGAGCATCTCCTGCATGCCGGGGCCGCCCTTGGGGCCCTCGTAGCGGATGACGACCACGTCGCCGTCCTTGACCTCCTGGGTGAGGATGCGCCGGACGGCCTCCTCCTGGGACTCGCAGACGACGGCCGGGCCCTCGAAGGTCCAGATCGACTCGTCCACCCCGGCGGTCTTGACGACGCAGCCGTCCACGGCGAGGTTGCCGCGCAGTACGGCGAGGCCGCCGTCCTTGGAGTAGGCGTGCTCGGCGGAGCGGATGCAGCCGCCCTCGGCGTCGTCGTCCAGGGTGTCCCAGCGCTCGGACTGGGAGAACGCCTCGGCGGAGCGGACGCAGCCGGGCGCCGCGTGCCACAGGTCCACCGCCTCGGGCGAGGGCGAGCCGCCGCGCACGTCCCAGGTCTTGAGCCAGTCGGCCAGCGAGGGGCTGTGCACGGCGTGCACGTCCTCGTTGAGCAGACCGGCGCGGTGCAGTTCGCCGAGCAGGGCGGGGATGCCTCCGGCGCGGTGCACGTCCTCCATGTAGTACGTGCGGTTCTTCGCCACGTTGGGCGCGACCTTGGCCAGGCACGGGACGCGGCGGGAGACGGCGTCGATCTGGTCGAGGCCGAAGGGGACGCCCGCCTCCTCGGCGGCGGCCAGCAGGTGCAGGATCGTGTTGGTGGAGCCGCCCATCGCGATGTCCAGCGCCATCGCGTTCTCGAACGCCGCGAAGGTGGCGACGCCCCGCGGCAGCACCGAGTCGTCGTCCTGCTCGTAGTACCGGCGGGTCAGGTCCATCACCGTGCGGGCCGCGTCCTCGTAGAGGCGGCGGCGGGCGGTGTGGGTGGCGAGGACCGAGCCGTTGCCCGGCAGGGAGAGGCCGATGGCCTCGGTGAGGCAGTTCATCGAGTTGGCGGTGAACATGCCGGAACAGCTGCCGCAGGTCGGGCAGGCGTTCTCCTCGATGCGGAGGATGTCCTCGTCGCTGATCTTGTCGTTGACCGCGTCGGAGATCGCGTCCACCAGGTCCAGGGTGCGGACCGTGCCGTCCACCAGGGTGGCCCGGCCGGACTCCATCGGGCCGCCGGAGACGAAGACCGTGGGGATGTTCAGCCGCAGGGCGGCCATCAGCATGCCCGGCGTGATCTTGTCGCAGTTGGAGATGCAGACCAGGGCGTCGGCGCAGTGCGCCTCAACCATGTACTCCACCGAGTCGGCGATCAGGTCGCGGGAGGGCAGGGAGTACAGCATGCCGCCGTGGCCCATCGCGATGCCGTCGTCCACGGCGATGGTGTTGAACTCGCGCGGGATGCCCCCGGCCTCCTTGATCGCCTCGCTGACGATCCGGCCGACCGGCTGGAGGTGGGTGTGTCCGGGGACGAACTCGGTGAAGGAGTTGGCGACGGCGATGACGGGCTTCCGGCCGATGTCCGCACCGGGTACACCGGAGGCGCGCATCAGGGCGCGGGCGCCCGCCATGTTGCGGCCGTGGGTGACTGTGCGGGACCTCAGCTCGGGCATCGTCGTTCGCTCCTTCGAAGACCGTGCGCCAGAGAGTTCTGACTGCTGACGAGCGTACGCCGCCGCTCCAAGGGGCGGACACGGATGTCCGGAATGCGGGACGGGTGGTCCACGTACCGCGACGTCGGGGGTACGGGGCGGACGGATGTTCGGGGGGTGCCGGTGGAGTCCGAAGCGTCCGGTGGGCGACCCGGGGCCGGGCCGCGTACGGCTCGCGTCCGTGCGCGGCCGGGGTCTCCGGCGGCGGCTACGGCTCGGTGAGGTGGCGCTGCACCACGGGGGCGATCCGGGCCACGATCTCCTCGGGGTCCGCCGAGGCGAGCGGCTCCAGTCCGACCACGTACCGCAGCATGGCCGTGCCGATGAGCTGGGCGGCGGCGAGCTCGGCGCGGAGTTCGGCGTCGGGGAGGTCCACCTGGGCGGCGATCCGGCGCAGCAGCTGCGCGGCGACCAGGCGGCGGAAGACGGCAGCGGCCGTCTCGTTGTTGACGGCGGAGCGCAGGATGGCGAGGAGCGGGGCGCGGGTCGCCGGGTTCTCCCAGACACCCAGGATGAAGCGGGTCAGCCGCTCCCCCAGCGCGTCCCGCGGGCCCTCGGCCACCGCGCCCGGCGCTTCGAGGGCGGGGGCGAAGGCGACCTCGACGGCGGCGCCGAAGACCTGTTCCTTCGTGCCGTAGTAGTGGTGGACCAGCGCGGAGTCCACTCCGGCTGCCTTGGCGATGCCGCGCACCGAGGTCTTCTCGTACCCGTGCGCGGAGAACTCGGCGCGGGCGGCGGCGAGGATGCGGTCCCGGGTGTCGGCGGACTCGGCGCGCGGCGGGCGGCCCCGGCGGCGGGCGGGGGTGCCGGTCACCGGCGGGGCACCGGGACGCCGGGCGCGAGGTGCTGGCGGGTGAAGGCCAGCGCCTCCGCGAGGTCGGCCTCGCGTTCGGCGCCGGACATGGCGCGGCGGGTGTTGACCTCGATGACCACGTGCCCGTCGTACCCGGTGCGGGCGAGGTGGCCGAGGAGTTCCGCGCAGGGCTGGGTGCCCCGGCCGGGGACGAGGTGTTCGTCCTTGGCGGAGCCGCGTCCGTCCGCGAGGTGGACGTGGCCGAGCCGGTCGCCCATCCGCGCGGTCATGTCCAGGGCGCTGGTGCGGGCGGTCGCGGTGTGGCTGAGGTCGATGGTGAAGTGCCGGTAGTCGTCGCGGGTGACGTCCCAGTCGGGGGCGTAGGCGAGGAGTTCGCGGTCGCGGTAGCGCCAGGGGTACATGTTCTCGACGGCGAACCGCACATCGGTCTCGTCGGCCATCCGCCAGATCCCGGTGACGAAGTCGCGGGCGTACTGCCGCTGCCAGCGGAACGGCGGGTGCACGACGACGGTGGAGGCGCCGAGCTTCTCGGCGGCGGCGCGGGCCCGCTGGAGCTTGGTCCACGGGTCGGTGGACCAGACGCGCTGGGTGATCAGCAGGCACGGCGCGTGCACGGCGAGGATCGGCACGCCGTGGTGGTCGGAGAGGCGGCGCAGGGCCTCGATGTCCTGGCTGACCGGGTCGGTCCACACCATGACCTCGACGCCGTCGTAGCCGAGGCGGGCGGCGATCTCGAAGGCGGTGGCCGTGGACTCCGGGTAGACGGAGGCGGTGGAGAGGGCGACGGGGACGCGGCCGGAGCCGGGGCCGCAGGGGGCTTCCTCGTCGCGCCCGGCGGGTGCGGCCGGTGCGTCCTCGGGCTCGGTGCGGGGGCGGGCCGGGGTGGTCCCGGCCTCCGTCCGTCCGGCGGACACGTCCCGGGGGCCGGTGGGGACGTTCCTTGGTTCGGGCACGTCCGTCACCTTACGGGGTCGGCCGGGGCGGCCGGGCGGCGTCGGGCGGCCGTCGTGCGGGGGTGTGAGCTTCGCCATGCGGGTCCCGTGGTCCTCCCTGCGCCCTCGCGCGTACCGACTTCGCACCCGGCGCGCGGGGAACCGCTACGCGCTCCCCATGTGATCCAGGCGTCGCAGGATCACGCCTTCCCTGAGCGCCCACGGACAGACCTCCAGGCTCTCCACGCCGAAGAGATCCATCGCGGCCTCGGCGACCAGCGCCCCGGCGAGGAGCTGTCCGGCGCGGCCCTCGGAGACGCCGGGCAGCTCGGCGCGCTGCCGTACGGTCATCCCGGCGAGCCGGGGCACCCACGCCTCCAGGGACTCCCGCTTCAGCTCGCGCTGGACATAGAGGCCCTCGGTGCTGCGGGCGGCACCGGCTATCCGGGCGAGCTGCTTGAACGTCTTGGAGGTGGCGACCACGTGGTCCGGGGTCCCGGCGCGGCTGAACTCCCCGACGGTGCGGGCGATCTCGGCGCGCACGTGCCGCCGCAGGGCGCGTACGTCGTCGGGGGCGGGCGGGTCGCCGGGCAGCCGCCCCGCGGTGAGGCGTCCGGCGCCGAGCGGCAGCGAGACGGCGATGTCGGGCTCCTCGTCCATGCCGTACGCGATCTCCAGCGAGCCGCCGCCGATGTCCAGGACCAGCAGCTTGCCCGCCGACCAGCCGAACCAGCGGCGGACGGCGAGGAAGGTGAGCCGGGCCTCCTCGGCGCCGGTGAGCACCTGGAGCCGTACCCCCGTCTCGGACTCGACGCGGGCGAGGACGTCGTCGGCGTTGGTGGCCTCGCGCACGGCGGAGGTGGCGAACGGGAGGAGGTCCTCGACGCCCTTGTCCTCGGCGGCCTGGAGGGCTTCGCGCACGACGGCGATCAGCCGGTCCACCCCGTCGGCGCCGATCGCGCCGCGGGCGTCGAGCAGCTGGGCGAGCCGCAGATCGGCCTTGTGCGAGTGCGCGGGCAGCGGGCGGGCGCCGGGGTGGGCGTCCACCACCAGCAGGTGCACCGTGTTGGAACCCACGTCCAGGACTCCGAGTCTCATGGACGGAAACGCTACTGCCATCTCCCCGGTGCGCGGTCCCCGGAGCGGGGCGGGGACGCATACCCTGGACGCGTGCCAAAGACGAAAAAGGCGAAGGACGCGAAAGCCGCCAAGGGTGCCAAGGGCGCCTCGGGTGCCAAAGACGTCAAGTACGACAAGATGTCCGGCAAGGGTGCGGGGCGGGCGGGCGGCGGTGCCCCGGCGGGGGACGAGAAGGGGCTCGACTTCCCGCGTGCCTGGGTGGAGTTCCCCGACCCGGCCGACGACGAACAGGTCTTCCGCTGCGACCTGACCTGGCTGACCTCCCGCTGGAGTTGCGTCTTCGGCAGCGGCTGCCAGGGCATCCAGGCGGGCCGCGCGGACGACGGCTGCTGCACGCTGGGCGCCCACTTCTCCGACGAGGACGACGAGCGCCGGGTCGCGGAGCACGTGGCCCGGCTCACCCCGGACATCTGGCAGAACCACGCCGAGGGCACCCGGAACGGCTGGGTCTCCGAGGACGAGGAGGGCTCCCGGCAGACCCGGCCCTTCCAGGGCTCCTGCGTCTTCCAGAACCGGCCCGGTTTCGCGGGCGGCGTGGGCTGCTCGCTGCACATCCTCGCGCTGAAGGAGGGCCGCGAGCCGCTGGAGACCAAGCCCGACGTCTGCTGGCAGCTCCCGGTCCGGCGCACCTACGACTGGATCGACCGCCCCGACGACACCCGCGTGCTCCAGATCTCCATCGGTGAGTACGACCGGCGCGGCTGGGGTCCCGGCGGCCACGACCTGCACTGGTGGTGCACCTCCGCCACCTCCGCCCACGGCGCCGGTGACCCGGTCTACGTCTCCTACCGCCCCGAACTCATCGAGCTGATGGGCAAGGAGGGCTACGACCGCCTGACCGAGCTGTGCGAACAGCGGCTGGCGTCGCAGCTCCCGCTGGTCGCCCCGCACCCGGCGGACCCGCCGCGGGCGTAGGGCCCCGCGGGAGCGGACGGAGCGCGGGAGGGGCGGGGGCGAGCGGCCCGCCCTTCGCCGTTCCCGCGCGCCTCGGCCCTCCGCCGTTTCCGCGCCCTGCCACCCTTCGCCCTGCGGCGGCTAACTGCCCGTGGGCGACGGGGTGTCGTCCGGGGGCGGCGGGGACGACGGCTCCTCCGGGGTGCTCGGGGGCGGGTCGGTCGGGGTGTCGGTGGGCGGGGTGGTGGGGGTGGTCGGGGGCGGGGACTCGCTGGTCGGCGGGGGTGTGGACGACTCGGTCGGCGGGGGTGTCGTCGGGTGGGCCGGGGTGCTCGGGACGGGGTGCGGGACGGAGCGGGTGGGGGTCCTGCCGTGGCCGTCGATGGTGACGACCGAACCGGCCGGGGCGACGGCGACGCGGGCGCGCCAGTGGCCGGAGGGTTCCCGGAGGTGATCGACACGCACCTTGACCGTCTCGCTGGCGCCCGGCTCCAGGGTTCCGTGGGAGCGGCTGAGACGGAGCCAGGGCGCCGCGGTGGCCGCCGACCACTCCACCGGGCCGGAACCGGAGGCGCTGAGGGTGATCAGGGTGGTGTCGCCGTCGCTGACGGCGCCGACCGTGAGGCGGCCCGCGTTCTTCCGGTCGCCGCCGCCCACGGAGACGACCGCCACGGAGACGTCGGAGCGCCCGGTGCCGTCGCTCGCCGGGGTGCCGGGGCGCGTACCGGCGTTGCCCGCGTTCTGGTAGCCGCCGGTGTCACCGGCGAGGGCGTCGGGGTCGCGCGCCTCGCTCGCGGTGGGCGGATGGGCCTCGCCCTCCCCCAGCGGCTCGCCCCGGTAGGCGGCCCACAGGGCGAGCACGGGTGCGGCGACGACGGTGGCGACGACGGTCGTGGTGACGGCCCGCGCCCGCATCCGCTCGCGGCGCGCTGCGCGGTCCTTGGGGTCCATCGGGAAGCCGCGCCGGTCGAACCGGGGCGCGTCGGCGCCCCGCGGGCGGGCGTGGTGCGCGGGTACGGTGCCGAGCGCCGCGCGGGGTGCTTCGAGCACGGGCAGTTCGGCGGGGGTGACGGTGGCGCCGGGCCAGCGGCCGGGCACCGCGCGTTCGGCGGTACGGCGGCAGCGCGGGCAGTCGTCCACGTGCCGGACGAGTTCGCGGCGGAGCGCGGCGCTGAGCACCATGCGGCTGTCGCCGGTGAGGTGGGCGACGGCCGGGCAGCCGCCGGTCTCGACCACGGCGAGGGCGGCGCGGGTGCGTTCGACCTCGCAGGCGGCGGCGGAGAGCAGTTCGCGGGTGGCGCCGGGTTCCATGCCGAGGACGGCGGCGACCTCGTGCGCGGCGAGCCGGTGGCGGACGGCGAGTTCGAGCGCCTCGCGCTGCTCGGGGGTGGTGCCGGCCGCCTCCGGCCAGGCGAGCAGGGCGAGTTCGCGGCGCCGTTCCTCCGCCGTCGCGGTGCCCGGGGCCGCCGCGTCCTCGGGGGTGCCGGGGCCGTCGGGGCCGGTACCGGCCGGGCGTCCGGCCGCGTGGGTGGCCCGGCGTCTCCGCCGGGCCTCGGCGAGGCCGCGCAGACACGCCCAGCGGGCCAGCGCGTAGAGCCAGGCCCTGTGGTCGGCGGGGTCGCCGGGGGCGCGGTGCGCGCGCCGTTCGGCCAGCCGCAGCACCTCCGCGAGGGCGGTGGTGGCGGCGTCGTGGTCGCAGAGCACGGACAGGCAGTAGGTGAACAGACCGTCCAGGTACGGCTCGTGGCGGGGGGCCGGGCGACGGGCGACGTTGCGGGCGGCGGCACGGTCGCGCGACTCGCGTGCGTCGCGTGTCTCGCGCGGGTCGCGGGCCTGGCGCGACGCCCGGTGCGTGCCGCCGGAGCGGGTCGTGGTCTGGGGACTGCTGCTCATCACCCGTGCGACCGTAGGCCCCTTTCGTGCGGTGGTCGGCGAACCTTGAGTCCTTTTCCTTCGTACGGGTGAAACGATCCCTCGATAGGGGACACGGGTCGGCCGTACGGTGGCGCGATCCGGGGGTGAAGTGGCCGATACCGGTCGGTTGTGGACGGGAGCGGAACGGCGTTGTCAGTGGCGGGGGCTACGGTTTCCGCATGGCTGCCCGTACCAAGACCACCAAGGACCGTCCGTCCTACCGCTGCACGGAGTGCGGCTGGCAGACGGCCAAGTGGCTCGGCCGCTGCCCCGAGTGCCAGGCGTGGGGCACGGTCGAGGAGTACGGCACGCCCGCCGTCCGCACCACGGCGCCCGGCCGGGTCACCTCCTCCGCGCTGCCCATCGGCCAGGTGGACGGACGGCAGGCCACCGCCCGCTCCACCGGCGTGCCCGAGCTGGACCGGGTGCTCGGCGGCGGCCTGGTCCCCGGCGCGGTCGTGCTGCTCGCGGGTGAGCCGGGCGTCGGCAAGTCCACGCTGCTGCTGGACGTGGCGGCCAAGGCGGCGAGCGACGAGCACCGCACGCTGTACGTGACGGGCGAGGAGTCCGCGAGCCAGGTGAGGCTGCGCGCCGACCGCATCGGCGCCCTCGCCGACGACCTGTATCTGGCGGCCGAGACCGATCTCTCCGCCGTGCTGGGCCACTTGGACGCGGTGAAGCCGTCCCTGCTGGTCCTGGACTCGGTGCAGACGGTGGCCTCCCCGGAGATCGACGGCGCCCCCGGCGGCATGGCCCAGGTCCGGGAGGTGGCGGGCGCGCTGATCCGCGCCTCCAAGGACCGCGGGATGTCCACCCTGCTGGTCGGCCACGTCACCAAGGACGGCGCCATCGCGGGCCCCCGGCTGCTGGAGCATCTGGTGGACGTGGTGCTGCACTTCGAGGGCGACCGGCACGCCCGGCTCCGCCTGGTGCGCGGGGTGAAGAACCGGTACGGCGCGACGGACGAGGTCGGCTGCTTCGAGTTGCACGACGAGGGCATCACCGGGCTCACCGACCCCAGCGGCCTGTTCCTGACCCGCCGGGACGAACCCGTGCCGGGCACCTGTCTGACCGTCACCCTGGAGGGCCGCCGCCCGCTGGTGGCCGAGGTGCAGGCGCTCACCGTGGACTCCCAGATCCCCTCCCCGCGCCGGACCACCTCCGGGCTGGAGACCTCGCGGGTGTCGATGATGCTGGCGGTGCTGGAGCAGCGCGGCCGGATCAGCGCGCTCGGCAAGCGGGACATCTACTCCGCGACGGTGGGCGGGGTGAAGCTGTCCGAACCGGCCGCCGACCTCGCCATCGCGCTGGCCCTCGCCTCGGCCGCGAGCGACACCCCGCTGCCGAAGAACCTCGTGGCGATCGGTGAGGTGGGCCTCGCGGGCGAGGTGAGACGCGTCACCGGGGTGCAGCGGCGGCTGGCGGAGGCGGCCCGGCTCGGCTTCACGCACGCGCTCGTACCCGGCGATCCGGGCAAGGTCCCGGCCGGTATGAAGGTGCTGGAAGTGGCCGACATGGGGGACGCGCTGCGGGTCCTGCCGCGCGCACCTCGCCGGGAGGCCCCACGGGAGGCGGAGGACCGCCGGTAGACTTTGCCCAGGTCTCGCCCGTCCGTACGACCGCGTACGCGCGACGGCGGCGTTGAGAGAACCCCGACCGGAGGAGAGCAGTGGCAGCCAACGAGCGGGCGGCAGCTCCCGGAAAGTCCGGTGGGAGCACCGGTGCCGATGCCCGGATGCGCGCCTCCCTGAGCGCCGTCGCTCCGGGTACGCCGCTGCGGGACGGCCTGGAGCGGATTCTGCGCGGCAACACCGGCGGCCTGATCGTGCTGGGTTCCGACCGGACGGTCGAGGCCATGTGCACCGGCGGGTTCGTGCTGGACGTGGAGTTCGCCGCGACCCGGCTGCGCGAACTGTGCAAGCTCGACGGCGGGATCGTGCTCTCCTCCGACCTGTCGAAGATCCTGCGCGCGGGCGTGCAGCTGGTGCCGGACCCGACGATCCCCACCGAGGAGACCGGCACCCGGCACCGCACCGCCGACCGCGTCTCCAAGCAGGTCGGTTTCCCCGTGGTCTCCGTCTCCCAGTCGATGCGGCTCATCGCGCTCTACGTGGACGGGCAGCGACGCGTGCTGGAGGACTCGGCGGCGATCCTCTCCCGGGCCAACCAGGCGCTGGCCACGCTGGAGCGGTACAAACTCCGGCTCGACGAGGTCGCGGGCACGCTGTCCGCGCTGGAGATCGAGGACCTCGTCACCGTCCGGGACGTGTCCGCCGTCGCCCAGCGTCTGGAGATGGTCCGGCGCATCGCCGCCGAGATCGCGGAGTACGTGGTCGAACTCGGTACCGACGGGCGGCTGTTGTCCCTCCAGCTGGAGGAACTCATCGCGGGTGTCGAGCCCGACCGCTCCCTCGTCGTCCGGGACTACGTCCCCGAGCCCACCGCCAAGCGGTCCCGCACGGTGGAGGAGGCGTTGTCCGAGCTGGACGCGCTGAGTCACGGGGAGCTGCTCGAACTCGGCACGGTGGCGCGGGCGCTGGGCTACACCGGGTCGCCCGAGACCCTCGACTCCGCGGTGTCGCCCCGCGGGTTCCGGTTGCTGGCGAAGGTGCCCCGGCTTCCCGGTGCCGTCATCGACCGGCTTGTCGAGCACTTCGGGGGGTTGCAGAAGTTGCTCGCGGCCAGCGTCGATGATCTTCAGGCTGTGGATGGGGTGGGCGAGGCGCGTGCGCGCAGCGTCCGCGAGGGGCTCTCGCGTCTGGCGGAGTCCTCCATCCTGGAACGGTACGTGTAGCTCCGCCGGCTTCCGGAGTACGGTCCCTCGGCGGCACATCACCGTCCCGACTCCGGCCGCGGGTCCGCCGTGGCCGGTCGCGCAGTTCCCCGCGCCCCTTTGGGCCGGACTGCGCACCGGCGCTCACGGGTGCGGGTCCGCTTCCACCTTCCGCGCAGTTCCCCGCGCCCCTGAAAACCCCTCCGGCCGCGCGGTTCCCCGCGCCCCTGGGGGGCATGCCGCTCGGCCGGTTCTAGTCGGCGGCCAGGACGAAGGACGTCTGCTGTTTGCCGTACGTGCCCGCGTCCAGTTCCAGGAGGTAGGTGCCGGGAGGGGCCTTCTTGGGGGACTTGGTCGGGCAGGTCTTGGTGCTGGAGTCGCGGTCCCAGGAGGTGGTGTAGGTGATGGACCGGCCGGAGGGGACGCGGAAGGAGAGGGAGGAGGGGCCCTTGGGGCAGTCGGCGGAGGACCAGAAGGTGTCGTCGTCGGCGGTGACGACCGTGAGCACCGCCCGCTTGGGGCCGAGGTCGATCGCGCAGTCCCCGGAACCCGAGTTCTTGACGGTGATCCTGAACCGGGGCTTCTGGTCGGGCGAGTAGGAGTTCCGCTCGCTGCTCAGCGTCAGCGACACCTTGCCGGAGGCGCAGTCGGCGAGGGACGAGGAGGCGGGCAGCGTGTCACCGGACCCCACAGCCGTACCGGCACCGCCACCGGAACCGGCGCTCGTACCCGTACCCGTACCGGAGTTGGAGCCGGAGCCCGAACCGCCGTTCCCCGCACCGGAGTCCGCGCCGCCCGAGCCACCGGAGCCGCCCGAGCCGCCGGAACCCCCGCCCGACTCGTCGCGCCCGCCGGGGTGTTGGCTGATCGCGGAGCCCGAGGGAGTGGGACCCGGTGTGATCGTGGAGGCGGGATTCTTGCCGTCGGCGCCGTCGTGCGGCTTCTTGCCCGCGCCGCCGCCGGAGACCACGATCCAGGCGATCAGCAGCGCCAACACGGCCAGCACGGACACGATGACGACCCTCCGACGCCAGTAGATGGAGGAGGGAAGCGGCCCGACCGGATTGCGCAGAGATCCCACGGCGCAAACCTTACGAGAGATCGTCGCGCCGACTCGCGTCACATGCCGCCCCGGCGACAACTTTTCCGGATCATCATCACGGCAACTGCCGCCAGCGGAGCGCATGTTCACACTCCGACACGGCCCGCGACGCTCCGCGACCGTGCGGACGCCCGCCAACACCGCCCGGCCGTGGCAGGATCGGAAGGCCATGACTGAGACCCTTCACGACCCCGTGATCGACTGGTTCGACAGCAACGCCCGCGACCTCCCCTGGCGCCGCCCGGAGGCGGGGCCCTGGGGCGTGATGGTCAGCGAGTTCATGCTCCAGCAGACCCCGGTCAGCCGCGTCCTGCCCGTGTACGAGCAGTGGCTCGCCCGCTGGCCGCGCCCGGCGGACCTCGCCGCCGAGGCACCCGGCGAGGCGGTGCGCGCCTGGGGACGGCTCGGCTACCCGCGCCGCGCGCTGCGCCTGCACGGCGCGGCCGTCGCCATAACGGAACGGCACGGCGGCGACGTACCCACCGACCACGCCCAGCTCCTCGCGCTGCCCGGCATCGGGGAGTACACGGCGGCGGCCGTCGCGTCCTTCGCGTACGGGCAGCGGCACCCGGTGCTGGACACCAACGTGCGCCGGGTGTTCGCCCGTGCGGTGACCGGTGTGCGGTACCCCCCGAACGCCACCACCGCGGCCGAGCGGCGTCTCGCCCGCGAGCTGCTCCCCGAGGACGAGGGGACGGCCGCGCGCTGGGCCGCGGCCTCGATGGAGCTGGGCGCGCTGGTGTGCACGGCGAAGAACGAGAGCTGCCACCGCTGCCCGATCGCCGCGCTGTGCGCGTGGCGGCTCGCGGGCAAGCCGGAGCACGACGGACCGCCGCGCCGGGGCCAGACGTACGCCGGGACCGACCGTCAGGTGCGCGGCAAGCTGCTCGCCGTCCTGCGCGACGCGCACGTACCGGTGCCGCAGTCGGCGCTGGACCGGGTGTGGCACGAGCCGGTGCAGCGGGCCCGCGCGCTGGACGGGCTGGTCGGCGACGGCCTGGTCGAACCGCTGCCGGGCGGGCTGTACCGCCTCCCCGTGGGCTGACCCGCCGTCCCGGCCCGCCGAACCCCGGTGGACGCGCCCGCCCCGGTGGGATGACACGGCGTCAGGCCCCATGTCATGGGCGGCTGTCACCCGCACCGCCCGGCAAATGTCCCCGTAACCGGACACAACCACCGCCGCCTTACCCCGTACCTACATCCGTTACACAACCGACGGACAGCCGAGGGGCGTCCGCCGTCTGCCGCGCACCACCCCGTGACAAGCGGTCCGTAGCTTCAGTCCTCGTGCCGGGCAGACCACCGGGACGGCAGGACATCGGCAGGGCGGCCCGGAGCCGTGGTGCGCGGGGATGCGGAGGCGGTTGACATGGAGCAGCAGGGCGGCGAGGTGCTCGCGTTCGAGGAGTACGTGCGGACCCGGCAGGACGCGCTGCTGCGCAGTGCCCGCCGGCTGGTGCCGGACCCCGTGGACGCGCAGGACCTGCTCCAGACCGCGCTGGTGCGCACGTACGGCCGCTGGGAGGGCATCGCGGACAAGCGGCTCGCGGACGCCTATCTGCGCCGGGTCATGATCAACACCCGGACGGAGTGGTGGCGGGCCCGCAAGCTGGAGGAGATCCCCACCGAGCAGCTGCCCGACGCATGCGTGGACGACGCCGCCGAGCAGCACGCGGACCGCGCCCTGCTGATGGACGTCATGAAGGTACTGGCGCCCAAGCAGCGCAGTGTCGTGGTGCTGCGACACTGGGAGCAGATGTCCACGGAGGAGACGGCAGCCGCCCTCGGCATGTCCGCGGGCACGGTCAAGAGCACGCTGCACCGGGCGCTGGCCCGGCTCCGTGAGGAGCTGGAGGCGCGCGAGAGGGACGCACGCGCGCTGGAGCATGAGGAGCGGGAGCGTTGCGCGGCCTGACAGGGTCCGGGCCCGGCGGGGTCCGGGGCAGGGTGCAGGCGGTGATCGTGGCCTTGGCCGGGATCGCCGCCCTGGCGCTGTTCGTCGCCGCGTGCGGCACCGGGGGCACCGGGGCACGGGACGAGGGCCCGGCGCACGCCTCGGCCGTGGCGGGCGCGGTCCCCTCCCCGCCGCCGAGCCCGTCCGAGAGCTACCGGCGGGTGGACGCGGTCGCGCTGATCAAGAAGGACCCGGCGGTCTCGGAGACCGTCAAGCGCGAGCTGAAGCCGTGCAGCGGCCACGACTACCCGGTGGACGTCTCCTACGGCCATCTCACCGGCTCCACCGCGGACGACGTCGTCGTCAACGTCCTGACCTGCGCGGACGCGGTGGGCATCGGGTCGTACGTCTACCAGGACGTGGACGGTGTCTACCGGAACGTCTTCCACACCGAGGAGTCCCCGGTGTACGCGGAGATCGACCAGGACACCCTGACCGTCACCAAGCAGGTCTACAAGAAGGACGATCCGATCACCGCCCCCTCCGGGGAGGACGTGATCACCTACGACTGGAAGGGCGGCCGGTTCGTGGAGGGACGCGTCGTCCACACCGACTACGGCAGCGCGGCCGGAGCCGACCCCTCACCCGAGCCGAGCGGCTGACCCCCGCCGCGCGCCCCCGACACCCCCGTACCGCGCCCCCGCACCCCCTTCGGCACCGAGGAGTTGAGAGCACCGGGATGGCAGACCAGACCCATGTCCTGTTCGTCGAGGACGACGACGTGATCCGCGAGGCCACCCAGCTCGCCCTGGAGCGGGACGGTTTCGCGGTGACGGCGATGCCCGACGGGCTGTCGGGCCTGGCCGCGTTCCGCGCCGACCGGCCGGACATCGCGCTGCTGGACGTGATGGTGCCGGGCCTGGACGGGGTCAGCCTGTGCCGCCGTATCCGCGACGAGTCCACCGTGCCGGTGATCATGCTGTCCGCGCGCGCCGACGCCATCGACGTGGTCCTCGGCCTGGAGGCGGGCGCCGACGACTACGTGACCAAGCCGTTCGACGGCGCTGTGCTGGTCGCCCGCATCCGGGCGGTGCTCCGCCGCTTCGGGCACGCGGGCGGCGCCGGACGGGCCGAGCGGGACCCGGTCGAGCCGGACGGCGGGCCGCTGGTCTTCGGGGACCTGGAGATCGACACCGAGGGCATGGAGGTGCGCCGGGCCGGGGAGCCGGTGGCACTGACCCCGACCGAGATGCGGCTGCTGCTGGAGTTCTCCGCCGCGCCGGGCACGGTGCTCTCCCGCGACAAGCTGCTGGAGCGGGTCTGGGAGTACGGCTGGGGCGGGGACACCCGTGTCGTGGACGTGCATGTGCAGCGGCTGCGGCAGAAGATCGGCCAGGACCGCATCGAGACGGTCCGCGGCTTCGGCTACAAACTCAAGGCGTGAGCGGGGCACGGATGCGGCGGACGGTCCGGGAACCGGGAGCGGGGCCGAGGCGCGCCGGGCCGCGCCCCGAGCGGGCGGGCCGGGTGCGGCACGCGGGGCTGCGCACCGGGCTGCGCTGGAAGCTGAGCGCGGCCATCGCGCTGGTCGCCGGTCTGGTCGCCTTCGGGCTGAGCCTGGTCGTGCACAACGCGGCCCGCGTCTCCATGCTGGACAACGCCCGTGACCTGGCCAACGAGCGGGTGCAGATCGCCCAGCGGAACTACGAGCTGTCCGGCCGCCCCAACTTCCCCGGCGTCAAGATCGACGACCCGGACCTCCCGGCGCCGCTGCGCGCGAAGGTCGAGGAGGGGCGCCGGGCCAGTTATGTCAGCGACCACGGCGACGGCGCCCCGGACATCTGGGCGGCGGTGCCGGTCAAGGACGGGCACGTGCTGTCCCTGCACACCAACTTCCCCGACCGCTCGACCGACGTGATGAAGGACCTCGACCAGGCGCTGCTGATCGGCTCCATCGCGGTCGTCCTGGGCGGCAGCGCGCTGGGCGTGCTGATCGGCGGCCAGCTCTCCCGGCGCCTCCGCAAGGCGGCCACGGCCGCGAACCGCGTCGCCAGGGGCGAGACGGACGTACGGGTGCGGGAGTCCATCGGCGGTGTCGTGCGCGACGAGACCGACGACCTGGCGCGGGCGGTGGACGCGATGGCGGAGGCGCTCCAGCAACGGCTGGAGGCGGAACGGCGGGTGACCGCCGACATCGCGCACGAGCTGCGCACCCCGGTGACCGGGCTGCTCACCGCGGCCGAGCTGCTGCCGCCCGGCCGCCCCACGGAACTCGTGCTGGACCGGGCGAAGGCGCTGCGCACGCTGGTCGAGGACGTGCTGGAGGTGGCCCGTCTCGACGGCGCCTCGGAGCGCGCGGAACTCCAGGACATCCTGCTCGGCGAGTTCGTCGCCCGCCGGGTGACCGCGCGGGACCCGGACATCGCCGTACGGGTGGTGCACGAGTCGGAGGTGACGACCGACCCCCGGCGTCTTGAGCGGGTGCTGATCAACCTGCTCGCCAACGCGTCCCGGCACGGGCGTCCGCCGGTCGAGGTGACCGTGGAGGGCCGGGTGGTCCGGGTCCGCGACCACGGCCCCGGCTTCCCGGAGGACCTGCTGGCCGACGGACCGAGCCGGTTCCGCACCGGCTCCGCCGACCGCGCCGGTCAGGGCCACGGCCTCGGCCTCACCATCGCCGCCGGTCAGGCCCGCGTGCTCGGCGCCCGCCTCACCTTCCGCAACATCCGCCCCCTGGGCGCCTCCCCCGACCTCCCCGCCGAGGGCGCGGTGGCCGTCCTGTGGCTCCCGGAGCACGCGCCCACGGACACGGGGTCGCACCCGGTGCTGCCGTAGGGCGGGCCGGGGCGCTCACTGTCCGGGCGACCCGGCATGGTCGGTCCGGTCGGTCCCGCTCTGGGCCCGGAGGAGGACCCCGAAAGCGATGAGCAGGAGCAGTGCCCCGACCAGCGTCCACGTGCTGTCTCCGCGGAACGCGCCGAAGTAGAGCTGGCAGCCGATCGCACCGGCCATCAGCAGTTGCCCGGCGCCGTAGAGGCGTGTGGACCTGATCAGATGCCGGTTGCGCGGCAGGACCCAGCCGCGGGTGAGGGCCGCGATCCCGGACGCGGCGAGGAGCAGGACCACGACGGCCAGCAGGACTTTGACGTACAGCATCACGGCGGCTCTCCCTCCACGCCCGGCCCCTCACCCGGCGCAGACGTGATCATGACACGCCGTCACCACCGAACGGCAGTGGCCGTACGACCCTCACACCCCCGCCCACGCCGAAGGCCCCCGGGGCGGACACCTGCCGGGGGCCTTCTGGGTGGTGCGGGGAGGGTCAGACCGCCTCGACCAGCGGGACCGGAGCGGCGTCCGCGCTGTCGGCGGGCGCGTCCTTCTGGGGGCCGCCGCGCAGCGGGACCTCCTTGACGAAGAACGCCGCGACCAGGACGACCACCGCGATCACGGAGCCGAGCAGGAACGCGGAGTGCGTACCGGCGGACACCGCGTGCTGGTACGCCTCGCGGGCGACGGCGGGCAGCCGCTTCAGGCCGGCCGCGTCGAGCTGGGTGGACCTGCCGAGGAACTGCGTGCCCCGGGCGCCGATCCGCTCGGCCATGACGTCCTTGACCCGGCTGTTGAACAGCGCGCCCATGACGGCCACACCGAAGGACGAGCCGAGGGTACGGAACAGGGTGGCGGAGGACGAGGCGACGCCGATGTCCTTCATCTCCACGCTGTTCTGCGCGACCAGCATGGTGATCTGCATCAGGCAGCCCATGCCCGCGCCGAGCACCGCCATGTAGACGCCGGAGGTGAGGCGGGTGGTCTCCACGTCCATGCGGGACAGCAGGTAGAGCCCCACGATCATGAGCACACCGCCCGCGATCGGGAAGACCTTGTACTTGCCGGTGCCGGTGGTGACCCGGCCCGCGACCATCGAGGTCACCAGCATCGCGCCGAGCAGCGGCAGGAGCAGCAGACCGGAGTTGGTCGCGGACGCGCCCTGCACGGACTGCTGGTAGAGCGGGAGGAACAGGACGGCACCGAACATCACGAAGCCGGTGACGAAGCCGATGACGGCCATCAGGGTGAAGTTCCGGCTGCGGAAGATGTGCAGCGGCAGCACCGGCTCGGCGGCGCGGGTCTGCCAGAACACGAACCCGGCGAGCGCGACCACACCAAGGACGATCAGGCCGACGATGCGGGCCGAGGACCACGGGTACTGCGTGCCGCCCCAGGTGGTGACGAGGACGATCGAGGTGATGCCGACGGTCAGCAGGGCCACGCCGAGGTAGTCGATACCGGCCTTGGACCGCTTCTTCGGCAGGTGCAGTACGGCGGTGACCAGCGCGAGCGCGACCACGCCGAGCGGCAGGTTGATGTAGAAGGCCCAGCGCCAGCCCCAGTTGTCGGTGATGGTGCCGCCGACCAGCGGACCGCCGATCATCGCCAGCGCCATGACGGCGGCCATCATGCCCTGGTACTTGCCGCGCTCGCGCGGCGGGATCAGGTCACCGATGATCGCCATGACGCCGACCATCAGACCGCCCGCGCCGAGACCCTGCACGGCACGGAACCCGATGAGCTGGCCCATGTTCTGCGCGGCGCCGCTGAGCGCGGAGCCGATCAGGAAGATCACGATCGAGCTGAGGAAGGCGCCCTTGCGCCCGAACATGTCGCCGACCTTGCCCCAGACCGGGGTGGAGGCGGCGGTGGCGAGCGTGTAGGCGGTGACCACCCACGACAGGTGCTCCAGGCCGCCCAGGTCACCGACGATGGTCGGCATCGCCGTACCGACGATCATGTTGTCCAGCATCGCGAGCATCATCGCGATCATGAGCGCGAGCAGGACTACCCGTACGCTCCGAGGCCGCTTGCCGGACGCGTCGGGTATCGCCCGCTCCGCCCCGGCCGTCTGCGTGTCCGCCATCTCTCTCCACACTCCCCCTGGCGCACAAACTTACTTGTCGCCCGGCTAGTTTTGCTGATGGTGAGAAGGTAGCCTTGCAACTAGCCGGTCGTCAAGTAAGTTTCCGCGGAGCCCGAGGAGTACGAGGATGGGCGTCATCATGGACGGCACCAAGCAGCAGCGCCGCGGCAACACCCGCCAGCGCATCCAGGACGTCGCACTCGGACTCTTCGCCGAGCAGGGCTACGAGAAGACTTCGCTGCGCGAGATCGCCGAGCGCCTCGACGTGACCAAGGCGGCGCTCTACTACCACTTCAAGACCAAGGAAGAGATCATCGTCAGTCTCTTCGACGACCTGACGATGCCCATCGAGGAGCTGATCGCCTGGGGCGCGGACCAGCCGCACACCCTGGCCACCAAGCAGGAGATCGTACGCCGCTACAGCGAGGCGCTCAACGAGGCGGAACCCCTGTTCCGGTTCATGCAGGAGAATCAGGCGACCGTGCGCGAGCTGCGCATCGGGGACTCCTTCAAGGACCGCATGCGCCGCCTGCGGGACATCATCATCGACCCGGACGCCCCGCTGGCCGACCAGGTCCGCTGCGTGAGCGCGCTGTTCACGCTGCACGCGGGGATGTTCGTCATGCAGGACATCGAGGGCAACCCCGAGAAGAAGCGGGAGGCGGTCCTGGAGGTGGCGGTGGACCTGGTCACCCAGGCCCACCAGGGCACGGTGCCGGAGGACCGGTCGTAGCGTCCCACCGGACTCCCGGCGTCCCGCCGGTGTCCGCGGCGAACGGCGAACAAGAGGCCACGACGACGAGAGGGGCCGGTGCCCGAAGGCACCGGCCCCTCTCGTCACGCCGTACGGGCGCTTACGCGTCCTTGCTCAGGTTCGGACCGGCACCGCCGGCCGCCTGCTCGATGGGCGGGGAGTCCGGCAGCGCCGACTTCTCCTCGCCGCGGAAGGTGAAGGTGGCGGCGTCACCCTCGCCCTCGGTGTCCACGACCACGATGTGACCGGGGCGCAGCTCACCGAAGAGGATCTTCTCCGAGAGGGTGTCCTCGACCTCGCGCTGGATCGTGCGGCGCAGCGGACGCGCGCCCAGCACCGGGTCGTAGCCCTTCTTGGACAGCAGCTCCTTGGCGGACTGGGAGAGCTCGATGCCCATGTCCCGGTCCTTCAGGCGCTCGTCCACCTTGCCGATCATCAGATCGACGATGCGGAGGATGTCCTCCTGCGTGAGCTGCGGGAAGACGACCACGTCGTCCACACGGTTGAGGAACTCGGGGCGGAAGTGCTGCTTCAGCTCATCCGACACCTTGTTCTTCATGCGCTCGTAGTTGGTCTTCGAGTCGCCCGAGGCCGCGAAGCCCAGGTTGAAGCCCTTGGAGATGTCCCGCGTGCCGAGGTTGGTCGTCATGATGATGACCGTGTTCTTGAAGTCCACGACCCGGCCCTGGGAGTCGGTCAGGCGACCGTCCTCCAGGATCTGCAGCAGCGAGTTGAAGATGTCCGGGTGGGCCTTCTCGACCTCGTCGAAGAGGACCACGGAGAACGGCTTGCGGCGCACCTTCTCGGTGAGCTGGCCGCCCTCCTCGTAGCCCACGTAGCCGGGGGGCGAACCGAAGAGGCGGGAGACCGTGTGCTTCTCGCTGAACTCCGACATGTCGAGGGAGATCAGCGCGTCCTCGTCGCCGAAGAGGAACTCCGCGAGCGCCTTGGACAGCTCGGTCTTACCGACACCGGACGGACCGGCGAAGATGAACGAGCCGCCGGGGCGCTTGGGGTCCTTCAGACCGGCGCGCGTACGGCGGATCGCCTTCGACAGCGCCTTGACCGCATCGACCTGGCCGATGACCCGCTTGTGGAGCTCGTCCTCCATGCGCAGCAGGCGGGACGACTCCTCCTCGGTCAGCTTGAAGACCGGGATGCCGGTCGCCGTGGCGAGGACCTCGGCGATCAGCTCGCCGTCCACCTCGGCGACGACGTCCATGTCACCGGCCTTCCACTCCTTCTCGCGCTTCGCCTTGGCGGCCAGGAGCTGCTTCTCCTTGTCGCGCAGGGAGGCGGCCTTCTCGAAGTCCTGCGAGTCGATCGCGGACTCCTTGTCCCGGCGGACACCGGCGATCTTCTCGTCGAACTCGCGCAGGTCCGGCGGCGCGGTCATCCGGCGGATGCGCATCCGGGAACCGGCCTCGTCGATCAGGTCGATCGCCTTGTCCGGCAGGAAGCGGTCCGAGATGTACCGGTCGGCCAGGGTGGCGGCCTGGACCAGCGCCTCGTCGGTGATGGAGACCCGGTGGTGGGCCTCGTACCGGTCGCGCAGGCCCTTGAGGATCTCGATGGTGTGCGGGAGCGACGGCTCCGCGACCTGGATGGGCTGGAAGCGGCGCTCCAGGGCCGCGTCCTTCTCCAGGTGCTTGCGGTACTCGTCGAGCGTGGTGGCACCGATGGTCTGCAGTTCACCGCGGGCCAGCATCGGCTTGAGGATGGAGGCCGCGTCGATGGCGCCCTCGGCGGCACCCGCACCGACCAGCGTGTGCAGCTCGTCGATGAACAGGATGATGTCGCCGCGGGTGCGGATCTCCTTGAGGACCTTCTTCAGGCGCTCCTCGAAGTCACCGCGGTAGCGGGAACCGGCGACCAGGGCGCCGAGGTCGAGGGTGTAGAGGTGCTTGTCCTTCAGCGTCTCGGGCACCTCGCCCTTGACGATGGCCTGGGCGAGCCCCTCGACGACGGCGGTCTTGCCGACGCCGGGCTCACCGATGAGCACCGGGTTGTTCTTGGTGCGGCGGGACAGCACCTGCATGACCCGCTCGATCTCCTTCTCGCGCCCGATGACCGGGTCGAGCTTGGATTCGCGGGCTGCCTGGGTGAGGTTGCGGCCGAACTGGTCCAGCACGAGGGACGTCGAGGGGGTGCCCTCGGCGGGGCCACCGGCGGTGGCGGTCTCCTTGCCCTGGTAACCGGAGAGCAGCTGGATGACCTGCTGCCGCACCCGGTTGAGATCGGCGCCCAGCTTGACCAGGACCTGGGCGGCGACGCCCTCGCCCTCACGGATCAGGCCGAGCAGGATGTGCTCCGTGCCGATGTAGTTGTGGCCGAGCTGAAGGGCCTCGCGGAGCGACAGCTCCAGCACCTTCTTGGCACGGGGGGTGAAGGGGATGTGGCCGGACGGGGCCTGCTGCCCCTGCCCGATGATCTCCTCCACCTGCTGGCGGACCGCCTCAAGCGAAATGCCGAGGCTCTCCAGGGCCTTAGCGGCGACACCTTCACCCTCGTGGATGAGACCCAGGAGGATGTGCTCGGTGCCGATGTAGTTGTGGTTGAGCATCCGGGCTTCTTCCTGAGCCAGGACGACAACCCGCCGCGCGCGGTCGGTGAACCTCTCGAACATCGTTAATCGCTCCTCAGAGCGGTCAGGCGGTGGGGGGACGATCCCCTCACTGTCCTTCCGCAGCTTAGTCCCGCAAGCGGGGACCGCTCATTCCAACTGCCGACACCGTCCGGATCGCCTCCGCTCTCGCGGAGCCGGAATCCCTCTCCCGACCCCCGTACGCCGACATCTGCCTCAACCCGATGGTGCGAGACGATGTTCCCGCAGGCCAGGCAGTTACCCCACTCGCCGCTACGCCGATGGCGAACGTGAGGCCGGACCTTTCCCCGCGTCGCCCCCTCCCACTAGGCATGTCTTACCCGCTGGGACGGACACTCCATGCCGCGCACACCGGTTCCCTCCGCTATGGGCGAACAACCTTGCGCCTCTCCGGGCGCCGGAGCCCGCCGCGCGAGGCCACGGGAAGCGAGCACCGGGGCACTCAGCGTAACTCCGCGCCCTTCCGGACGGTTGCGCTTGGCATGATTCGCCCGGCCCCCGCGACCTCACTCGTCCCACGCCCCCGCCGCCCGCCCGACGGGGCGTCCGGCGGGGCGCCCGGCGGGTCCGCCGTGGCGCGGGAGTGGTACGAGGAGGGGCTGGGCTGGCCGACGGCCCCGGGGCGTCCGCTCGGGCTGCTGACGGGGGTCCGCTTCGACGTGCTGGACGTACCGGCCGGGGCGGGGACGGCGGCGCTGCGCCATCTGCGGCCGGGCTCCCCGGTGGCCCTGGTGGCGGGGCGGATGTGCGTCCTGGTGGCGCCGGGCGGCGCGGAGGAGCTGCCGGGGCTGCTGGAGTGGCTGGAGTGGGCTCCGCTGGAGCCGGACGTACGGGCGCTGGGCGCGGGCGGGCGGATGACGGCGCCCGCGGTTCCGGTGGACGGCGCGTGGGGCGCCGGTGCGCTGCCGGGCGCCGGACGCCCGCAGGGGGCCGCGGTGTGGTTGCGGCCCCCTGGTCGGGAACGCGGGGGTGAGTCCTCGCTGCCGGGGCTGCCGACGGTGGGGGTGCGTGGGGGCGGTGCCCCCGACCTCGTACGGCTCGTGGACACGGTGGCGCTGTGGTGCCACCGCGTCCGGCTCGGGCGCGCGGGCGGTGGGCCGCCCGCCTGCCGGGGGGATCAGCCGTTGGCCTTCTCGTAGGCCTCACGGATGGTCGCGGGGACGCGCCCGCGGTCGTTCACGTCGTAGCCGTTCTCCTTGGCCCAGGCGCGGATGGCCGCGGTGTCCTGGTTGCCGCCGCCGGAGGTGGCGCGTGCCGTCTTGCCCCGGCCGCCGGAGGAACGGCCACCGGTACGCCGGCCGCCCTTGACATAGCGGTCGAGAAGGTCGCGCAGCTTGTCCGCGTTGGCGGTCGTGAGGTCGATCTCGTAGGTCTTGCCGTCAAGGGCGAACGTCACGGTCTCGTCCGCCTCGCCGCCGTCGAGGTCATCGACAAGAAGGACCTGAACCTTCTGTGCCACCGCAATTCCTTTCATCGAAAACGTGTGGAGCAGAGGGTGCCGCGTCCCCGTTTCGCCGCCGCCTCTGTTATATGCACTATGCAGTACGTCGGAAAGCAAACCGCTTTTGCCGTAAAAACACAAACCCCTGTGAGAGGCCAGAGCTCCGCCCCGGTCCGGAAAGATGCGCGTTTCGGACATAGGCGACCGGGGCAATGGCGCTCACAGATGCAGAAGCATCCGGCTGTTGCCCAGGGTGTTGGGTTTCACTCGTTCGAGACCCAGGAACTCCGCGACGCCCTCGTCATAGGAACGCATCAGCTCCGCGTACACATCGGCGTCAACGGGAGTCTCCCCGATCTCCACGAAGCCGTGCTTGCCGAAGAAGTCCACTTCGAAGGTGAGACAGAAAACCCGGCGGACACCGAGCCAGCGCGCGGTCTCCAGCAGCTTCGCGAGGACGCGGTGGCCCACTCCGGTACCGGTGAGGCCGGGCTTCACCGCGAGAGTGCGCACTTCCGCGAGGTCTTCCCACATGACGTGCAGGGCACCGCAGCCGACGACCTCGGCGTTGTCGTCGCGTTCCGCGACCCAGAACTCCTGGATGTCCTCGTAAAGCGTCACGGTGGCTTTGTCGAGCAGGATGCGTTCGCGGGCGTAGTCGTCGAGGAGGCGGCGTACGGCCGGGACATCGGCGGTTCGGGCCCGCCGGACCGTGATGGCTTTTGCGATTGCCGCGGAAGGTTCTGCTGACATGGGCGGACGCTATCGCCCCGTACCCCCGCCGGACGAACCGGGGTTCTCGGTGGTCTCCGGCTCGGGAGAGCGTGTTTCGGGTCCCTGGACGATGCGCATGGCGTCCCGGAGAGCGGCGCGCTGTTCCTCGCTCATCATGCCGAAGAAGGCGACGAGAGCGGCGGCCGGGTTGTCGCTCTGCGACCAGGCGTCGTTCATCAGGGCGGCGGCGTAGGCGGCGCGGGTGGAGACGGCCTCATATCGATAGGCGCGGCCTTCCGCCTCTCGGCGCACCCAGCCCTTCTGATGGAGATTGTCCAGAACGGTCATCACGGTGGTGTAGGCGATGGACCGGTCCCGCTGGATGTCCTCCAGGACTTCCCGGACGGTGACCGGACGGTTCCACTTCCACACCCGCGTCATGACCGCGTCTTCGAGTTCTCCCAGGGGGCGAGGCACGCTCTGCACGATAGTGCGCGAAGCATCCCGTCGCGTGCCGGACGTGCACGAGAGGGAAGAAAGGGGACGAAAGGACGTACGGGTCGGGAAAGGCGTACGGGTCAGGACTCCTGGCCGACGGGGGCCTGCCGGGCGGACTCCGCGCGGGAGAGGGCCGCGTCCACGGCCGCGTCCTCCTTGGCCTTGGCCGCCCCGCCCTGGGTCTTCACGATGACCCGGACCACACCGATGAAGAAGAGGGCCATGACGACCGGGGGCACGAGCGCGGAGAGGTAGTCCATGACGACAGAGTAGCGACGCCAACGGGCACGAATCGGGCGGGGTGGACGAACGGGCCGTCCGGCGGTTCGCGTGGACGGCGCCCTCGGGGTACGGCGACGGCCACCGCCGTGGGGGTGCGGTGGCCGTCGGTGCCGGTGGACGTGCGGCGATGCGGTGCGGTGCGGTCAGCCCGCCGCCAGTTCGCGGGAGGCCGGGGGGTCGGCGGGCTTGCGGCGCGGGAAGACCTCGCCGGGCGTGGGGATGGGGCGCTTGGGCGGGGCCGGGGGCTCGGCGGGCCGGGGCTGGGGGGTGCTCCCCGGCTTCGGCCGGGACCCCGGGGTGGCGCCGGTGTCGGCGGGTCCCGCCGTCACCCCGCCCCGCAGCCCGACCAGGCGGGAGCGGGAGTGCGGTACGGCGGGCGCCGGGACCGTGCGGGCGCCCTGGGCCAAGCGGGCCCGCATGTCCTGCTCGTTCAGGGTGCGGCAGCGGGCGAGCAGGGCCGCCGCCTCCGGGGTGCCGCGCAGGGCGCGCAGGGCGGCGAGGTCGTCGGGGGTGGGCCGGTGTCCGGCACCGAGCGCCTCGTCGAGGAGGGCGAGGTACCCGGCGGCCGTGCCGGGCAGGGCGGCGCGGTACCGGCCGAGGTCGGCCACGAGGAAGGCGCGCAGCCGTTCCCCCTCCCGCGTCGCCTCGTCCAGCGACCGCGCGAGGCGGTGACAGTCCTTGACGTCCTCGGCGGAGGCTCGGCGGGGGTTCAGGGCGAGGGCGAGGGCCCGGCGGAGCACGCGCAGCTCCTCCGCACCGAACGCCATGCCGCCGCGGGATCCGTGTGGCGTGGGCATGCGGCGACGCTATCGCTAATCGGACAAAAGCGACAGATCGGGATGGTGTGTTCGGGGCGTGTCGTGCAGATTCGCCCACCGGCACCGGGGCGTGGGTACCGCCGGTGCCGGTGCCGTCCTCACCTGCGCGGCAGGTTCCGCTCGTAGACCAGCCGCAGGCCGATCAGGGTCAGCCAGGGCTGGTGCTCGTCGATGACGGAGGACTCGCCGAGCACCATCGGGGCGAGGCCGCCGGTGGCGATGACGGTGACGTCCTCGGGGTCGTCGGCGAGTTCGCGGGCCATGCGGGCGACGACGCCGTCCACCTGTCCGGCGAAGCCGTAGACGATGCCCGCCTGCATGGCCTCGACGGTGTTCTTGCCGATGACGCGCCGGGGGCGGGCGACCTCGATCTTGCGGAGCTGGGCGCCGCGCACCCCGAGCGCCTCGACGGAGATCTCGATGCCGGGTGCGATGACACCGCCGACGTACTCCCCGCGCGCGGAGACCGCGTCGAAGGTCGTCGCCGTACCGAAGTCCACGACGATCGCCGGGCCGCCGTAGAGGTCCACGGCGGCGACCGCGTTGACGATGCGGTCGGCGCCGACCTCCTTGGGGTGGTCGGTGAGGATCGGGACGCCCGTCTTCACGCCCGGCTCGACCAGCATCGCGGGGACGTCGCCGTAGTAGCGGCGGGTGACCTCGCGGAGTTCGTGCAGGACGGAGGGGACGGTGGCGCAGATGGCGATGCCGTCGATGCCCTGGCCGAGTTCGCCGCCGAGCAGCGGGTGCATGCCCATCAACCCCTGGAGCAGCACCGCGAGTTCGTCCGCCGTGCGGCGCGGGTCGGTGGAGATGCGCCAGTGCTCGACGATGTCCTCGCCGTCGAACAGACCGAGAACGGTGTGGGTGTTGCCGACGTCGATGGTGAGCAGCATGGGCGTTACTCCGCCTCGCGCAGGTCCAGGCCGATGTCCAGGATCGGCGAGGAGTGGGTGAGGGCCCCGACCGCGAGGAAGTCCACGCCGGTGTCCGCGTAGGAGCGGGCGTTGGCGAGGGTGAGCCGCCCGGACGCCTCCAGCAGCGCGCGCCCGGCGACGATCCCGACGGCCTCCTCGCACTCGCCCGGCGTGAAGTTGTCCAGCAGGATCAGGTCGGCGCCCGCGTCCACGGCCTCGCGGAGCTGGTGCAGGGTGTCCACCTCGACCTCGATGGGCAGCTCGGGGAAGGTCTCCCGGACGGCCTTGAACGCCTCGGCGACCCCGCCCGCCGCGACCACGTGGTTGTCCTTGACCAGCGCCGCGTCCGACAGGGACATGCGGTGGTTGGCGCCGCCGCCGCAGCGCACCGCGAACTTCTCCAGGGAGCGCAGGCCCGGCGTGGTCTTGCGGGTGTCCCGCACCCGGGTGCCGGTGCCCTGGAGGACGTCCGCCCAGGCGCGGGTGGCGGTGGCGATGCCGGAGAGGCGGCACAGCAGGTTGAGGGCGCTGCGCTCGGCGGTGAGCAGGTCGCGGGCGCGGGTGGTGACGGACAGCAGCCTCTGCCCGGCCTCGACCCGGTCGCCGTCCTCGACGTGCCGCTCGACCTCGAACTCGTCGGTGCAGGTCACCGAGAGCACGGCCTCCGCGATCCGCAGGCCCGCGACCACACCGGCCTCGCGCGCGGTGAAGTCGCCGGTGGCGACGGCCTCCTGGGGGATGGTGGCGACCGTGGTGACGTCCACCCCGCCGTCCAGGTCCTCCTGTACGGCCAGGTTGGCGATGTCCTCGACCTCGATCGGGTCCAGCCCGGCGGCCTCCAGCAGTTCGGCGAGGGCGGGGTCGAGACCGCTCTCCAGGTACTCCTCGTCGCCGTCCGCACCGCAGGCGCAGCCGTCGCCGCAGCCGCCGTCGGTCACGAGGGGAAGGTCGTCGCTGCTCACGTGTCTGCTCCTGGGGTGCGAAGTGGGGTCTGCGGGGTGGGGCGGGTGTGCGGTGCGGGCGCGGGTGTCAGGGGAGGGTCGGGGGGAAGTCCGCGGTGCCGGTGGTGCGCAGGGCCAGCGAGCGGTCGGGATCGAGTCGTACGACGACATGGCGGCGCCAGGCGGTGTCGTCGGCGTCGGGGCGGTCCTCGCGCCAGTGGCAGCCGCGGGTCTCCTCGCGCAGCAGGGCGGCGGCGACCAGGACGCGGGCCACGGACAGGAGGTTGGTGGCCTCCCAGGTGTCCACGCCGGGTTCGGCGGTCTTGCCGTCGTCGAGCGCGTCGCGGGCCGCCTCGTCCAGCCGCCGCAGCCGGTCGGCGGCCTCGGCGAGGGAGTCCGCCGAGCGCAGGACGCCCGCGCCCTCGGTCATGATCCGCTGGACGGCGAACCGGGTCTCCGGCGCGTGCAGCGGGTGCGCGGGCCGCTCGGGGGCGGGGACGGAGCCGGGCACGCGCGGGACCAGCTCCCCCGCGGTACGGGCCGCCGCCAGGTCGGCGGCGATGCGCTCGGCGTAGACCAGCCCTTCCAGCAGGGAGTTGGAGGCGAGCCGGTTGGCGCCGTGCACACCGGTGCAGGCGACCTCGCCGCACGCGTACAGGCCGGGCACCGTCGTCCGGCCGCGCGCGTCGGTGCGGACGCCGCCGGAGGCGTAGTGCGCGGCCGGGGCGACCGGGACGGGCTCGGTGACCGGGTCGATGCCGTGCGCGCGGCAGGCGGCCAGGATGGTCGGGAAGCGGTGTTCCCACATGTCGGCGCCGAAGTGCCGGGCGTCGAGGTACATGTGCTCGGCGCCCTGCTCCAGCATCCGCCGCATGATGCCCTTGGCGACGATGTCGCGGGGCGCCAGCTCGGCCAGTTCGTGGGCGCCGACCATGAAGCGCACCCCGTCGGCGTCCACCAGGTGGGCGCCCTCGCCGCGCACCGCCTCGGACACCAGCGGCTGCTGGCCCTCCGCGTCGGCGCCCAGGAACAGCACGGTCGGGTGGAACTGCACGAACTCCAGGTCGCTGACCTCGGCACCGGCGCGCAGCGCGAGGGCGACACCGTCGCCGGTGGAGACGGACGGGTTGGTGGTCGCGGAGAACACCTGGCCCATGCCGCCGGTCGCCAGCACCACGGCGGGCGCGTGCACCGCGCCCACCCCGTCGTGCCGCCCCTCACCCATGACGTGCAGGGTGACCCCGGCCGTACGGCCCTCCCCGTCGGTCAGCAGGTCCAGGACCAGCGCGTTCTCCACCGTGCGCAGGCCGCGCGCGCGGACCGCCTCGACCAGCGCGCGGGAGATCTCCGCACCGGTCGCGTCCCCGCCCGCGTGCGCGATGCGGCGCCGGTGGTGGCCGCCCTCGCGGGTGAGCTGGATGGTGCCCCCGGCGTCCGTGTCGAAGTGGGCGCCGGTCGAGATGAGCCGTCGTACCGCGTCCGGGCCCTCGGTGACGAGGATGCGGACGGCCTCCTCGTCGCACAGGCCCGCGCCCGCGACCAGGGTGTCCGCGAGGTGCTGGGCGGGGGTGTCCCCGTCGCCGAGCGCGGCGGCGATGCCGCCCTGGGCCCAGCGGGTGGAGCCGTCGTCCAGGCGGGCCTTGGTGACGACGACCGTGCTCAGGCCCGCCGCCTCGCAGCGCAGCGCGGCGGTCAGACCGGCCACGCCGGAGCCGACGACGACCACGTCGGCGTCGATCGACCAGCCGGGGGCGGGCGCGTGCAGGCGTATGCCGGTGCTGGTCACGAGGCGGCTCCGGGTGGTGCGAAGGTGAGCGGGAGGTTGTCGATCAGCCGGGTGGCGCCGACGCGGGCGGCGACCGCGAGGACGGCGTCGCCGGTGTGGCCGTCCGCGATCTCGGTGAAGTCGGACGGGTCGATCAGGGCGACGTAGTCGAGGTGCAGCGGCGGGTCGAGGCGGGCGGCCTCGTCCAGCACCTGGCGGGCGGCGGCGCGCACGGCCGCCGGGCCGCCGGGCGCGGCCGTGGCGACCGCGTGCGCGTCGGCCGCCGCGCGGGACTCACCGAGCCTGCTGAGCGCCTCGGCGCGGGCCCGCGAGGACGGCACTTCGAGGGCGCGGGCGCGCAGCGCCTCCTGCGCCGCGTGCCGGTCGCGGCCCGCGAACAGGGCGCGGGACAGCGCGAGCGCGGTCGCCCGCTCCCCGGCGGAGAGGTAGCGGTTGCGGCTGGACAGGGCGAGTCCGTCGTCCTCGCGGACGGTGGGTACGGCGACGATCTCCACGCCGAAGTTCAGGTCGCGGACCATACGGCGGATCAGCGCGAGCTGCTGGGCGTCCTTCTGCCCGAACAGGGCGGCGTCGGGGCGGGTGAGGTGCAGCAGCTTGGCGACGACGGTGAGCATGCCGTCGAAGTGGCCGGGCCGGGACGCGCCCTCCAGGACGGTGCCCATCGGGCCCGCCGCGATGCGTACCTGCGGGTCGCCGCCGGGGTACACCTCGTCCACGGACGGCGCGAACACCACATCGGCGCCCGCCCGTCCGGCGATTTCGAGGTCCGCGTCCAGGGTGCGGGGGTAGCGGTCGAGGTCCTCGCCCGCGCCGAACTGGAGCGGGTTGACGAAGACGGTGACCACGACCTCGCCGTCCGGGCCCGCGAGGGTACGGGCGGCTCGGACGAGGGTGGCGTGCCCCTCGTGCAGGGCGCCCATCGTCATGACGACGGCCCGGCGGCCCCGGGGCGTGCGGGCGTGGAGGTCGGGGGCGGTGTGGAGAAGGGTGGGGGTGGTGCCGGGGGGTGGCGTGGTGCCGGGGGCGGGGTTCGGGGTGAGGTTCATCGGGGGTCCCCCTCGGGGCCGTCGGCGGGACCTTCGGTGGGGTCGGTGGGGTCGTCACCGGGGGGTGTGCCGGGGGAGCTGCCGGGGGCCTGGGGGTGGGGCGGACCGGAGTGGGGGGCGGCTCCGGGTCCGCCCTCTGGTCGGGGTCCGCCCTCGGGTCCGGGTCCGGGGGTGCGGCGGTCGCTCTCGGCCAGCACGCCGAGCAGGTCCTCGGCCAGTTCCGGCTTCAGCAGACCGGCGGCGAGGGCGCGGTCTGCGGTGGCGCGGGCCATCGCCAGGTATCCGGCGACGGTGGCCGGGGCGTGGCGGCGGAGTTCGGTGACGTGCGCGGCGACCGTACCGGCGTCGCCGCGTGCGACCGGGCCGGTGAGGGCGGCGTCGCCGGAGCGCAGCGCGTTGTCCAGGGCGGCGCCGAGGAGCGGGCCGAGCATGCGGTCGGGAGCGGAGACACCGGCGGTGCGCAGCAGTTCCATCGACTGGGCGACCAGGGTGACGAGGTGGTTGGCGCCGAGCGCGAGGGCCGCGTGGTAGAGCGGGCGGTTCTCCTCACCGATCCACTCGGGTTCGCCCCCCATCTCGATGACCAGTGCCTCGGCGGCCAGCCGCAGTTCCTCGGGGGCGGTCACCCCGAACGAGCATCCGGCGAGCCGCTGCACGTCCACGGGGGTGCCGGTGAAGGTCATCGCCGGGTGCAGGGCCAGCGGGAGCGCGCCCGCGCGCCGGGCGGGGTCGAGCACCCGGGCGCCGTACCGGCCCGAGGTGTGCGCGAGGAGCTGGCCGGGGCGGACGGCGCCGGTCTCGGCGAGGCCCGCGACCAGGCCGGGCAGGGCGTCGTCCGGGACGGTGAGCAGGACGAGGTCGGCACGGCGGAGGACTTCGGCGGGGGGCACCAGGGGGACGTCCGGGAGCAGCTCCCCGGCCCGCCTGCGGGAGGCGTCGGAGACCCCGGAGACGGCGACCGGGCGGTGTCCGGCGAGCTGGAGGGACGCGGCGAGCGCGGGGCCCACGCGTCCGGCGCCGACGACACCGACGGTGAGCCGCGCGGGGCGGTCCTGGGGATCTGGCTGGTGGACTGTACTCACGCGACGGCGGCCTTCCCGTTCCAGTCCGCATCTGGGTACCGGACGATTTCTCGTCATGTTAACGCTATCGGGTGCGGCGGGGCCCGGCGTCGTCCACAGGCCGGGGGCCGCGGTCGTACGAATGCCGCCGCCTGTGGAAACTCCGCTGCCCGCTCGTGACCGGGCAGGGCATCATCCAGGTCATGAGCGATGCGAACGAGTCCGGCGGTACGACCGAACCGGGTCATGCGAAGGGGTCCGAGGACGTGAGCGGGCCGGAATCCGCGCCCGACGGCGCGACCGGGCCGGACGGGCGACCGTCCGCGGCCGAGCTGCTGCGCGAGCGGCGCGGGGTGGTCCAGCGGGAGGCGCGGCGCGTGCTGAACCGGCCCACGGCGCGGGCGTCGATACGGGACCGGCTGACCGGTCTCCTGGCGGCGGGCGAGGAGGCGTACGACCTGGACCGGCCGACCGATGTGTACGGCGACCGGATCGTGGGCGCGCTGGAGGAGCGGGTCGCTTCGCTGCTCGGCAAGGAGGCGGCCGTCTTCTTCCCGACCGGCACGATGGCGCAGCAGGTGGCGCTGCGCTGCTGGGCGGGGCGTACCGGGAACCCGGCAGTGGCACTGCACGGACTGTCCCACCCCGAGGTGCACGAGCGGCAGGCGTTCTCCCAGGTGAGCGGGTTGCGCCCGGTGCGGCTGACGAGTGAGCCCCGGCAGCCGACCGCCGAGGAGATACGGGACCTGCCGGAGCCGGTGGGCGCGGTGATGCTCGAACTCCCGCTGCGGGACGCGGGGTTCCTGCTGCCGACCTGGGAGGAACTGACCGCGCTGGTCGATGCGGCGCGGGAGCGGGACGCGGTGGTGCACTTCGACGGTGCGCGGCTGTGGGAGACCACCGAGCACTTCGGGCGCCCGCTCGACGAGATCGCCGACCTCGCGGACAGCGTCTACGTCTCCTTCTACAAGTCCCTCGACGGCCTCGGCGGCGCCGCCCTCGCCGGTCCCCGGACACTGGTGGAGGAGGCGCGCACCTGGCGGCACCGGTACGGCGGGATGGTCTTCCAGCAGTTCCCGACGGCCCTGTCCGCCCTGATCGGCCTGGACCGCGCCCTCCCCCGCCTGCCCGAGTACGTCCGCCACGCCCGCGTGGTCGCCACCGCCCTGCGCGAGGGCTTCACTGAGGCGGGCCTGCCCTGGTTCCGGATCAACCCCGAGACCCCGCACACCCACGAGTTCCAGGTCTGGCTTCCCCACCCGCCCGAGATCACCGCCGAGGCGGCCGTCCGCCAGGCCGAACAGACCTCCACCCTTCTCTTCGGCGGCTGGTGGGACAGCCCCGCCCCCGGTATCTCCCGCACCGAGGTCTCCCTCCAAGCGGAGGGCCTGGAGTGGTCCGCGGCGGAGGTCGGGGAGGCGGCGAGGGAGTACGCGCGGCTGCTGCGGGAGGTGTAGCGGCCCTCGGGTCCCGGTCGGCCGCTCAGCCGTGGCCGCCCGCTCTGACCAGGCCCGTCTCGTAGGCCAGGACGACCACCTGGACGCGGTCGCGGAGGCCGAGCTTGGTGAGGATGCGGCCCACGTGGGTCTTGACGGTGGCTTCGGAGAGGACGAGGTGGGCGGCGATCTCGCCGTTGGAGAGGCCCTGGGCGACGAGGATCATGACCTCGCGTTCGCGGTCGGTGAGGCGGCCGAGTTCCTGGTGGCGGGGTTCCGGATGGGCGGCGGGGAGCAGGGGGGCGAAGCGGTCGAGGAGGCGGCGGGTGGTGGAGGGGGCGACCACCGCGTCCCCGCTGTGCACGGAGCGGATCGCGGCGAGGAGTTCGCCGGGCGGCACGTCCTTGAGCATGAAGCCGGAGGCGCCCGCCTTCAGCCCGGAGAAGGCGTACTCGTCCAGGTCGAAGGTGGTCAGGATCAGCACCTTGGGCGGGTCGGGCTCCTCGCAGATGCGGCGGGTCGCCTCCACACCGTCCAGCTTGGGCATCCGGACGTCCATGAGGACGACGTCCACCTCGGTGGAGCGGACCGCCTGGAGCGCCTCGACGCCGTCGCCCGCCTCCGCGACGACCTCCATGTCCGGCTGGGCGGCGAGCACCATCCGGAAACCGGTGCGCAGCAGCACCTGGTCATCGACGAGCATCACGCGGATCGCCATCGGGTCCTCTTCCGTGCGTACAGGGGCCGTGCGTTACAGGGGTCGTGCGTACAAATGCCGTGTGTAGGAGTGCCGTGTGTACAAGTGCCGTGCGTGACAGGTGTCAACGAAAGGCGTGCGTCGGGTCAGTGAGCGGGTTTCAGCGGGAGCAGGGCGCTGATCCGGAATCCTCCGCCGGGGCGCGGTCCCGCGTCCAGGGTGCCGCCGACCATGCCGACCCGCTCGCGCATCCCGATCAGGCCGTGCCCCCTGCCGTCGGCGCCGCCCTCCTCGTACAGCTCGTGCGGGGCGCCCTGGCCGTCGTCCTCGACCAGCAGGCCGAGACCGTCGTCGAAGTAGACCAGCCGGACGCTGGCGCCCGCGTCGGGGCCGCCGTGCTTGCGGGTGTTGGTCAGCGCCTCCTGCACGATGCGGTACGCGGTCAGCTCCACGCCGCTGGGGAGCGGGCGCGGGGTGCCCTCGACCTTGAAGTCCACGGGGAGTCCCGAGGTGCGGCACTGCTGGACGAGGTCGTCGATCTGCTCGACGTCCGGCTGCGGGACGTACTCCCCGCCCTCCTGGTGCTCGCCGGTGCGCAGGACGCCGAGCAGGCGGCGCATCTCGGCGAGGGCCTGGCGGCCGGTGGAGGAGATCGTCTCCAGCGCCTTCCTGGCCTGGTCGGGGGCGGCGTCGAGGACGTAGGCGGCGCCGTCGGCCTGGACGACCATGACGGAGACGTTGTGCGCGACGACGTCGTGCAGCTCGCGGGCGATCCGGGCGCGCTCGGCGGCGACGGCGACCTTGGACTGCGCCTCGCGCTCCTTCTCCAGCCGGGCGGCGCGCTCCTCCAGCTCGGCGAAGTACGCGCGCCGGGTGCGCAGGGAGTCGCCCAGCACCCAGGCCAGCGCGAACGGCACCGTCTGGAACACCGTGATCGCCACCTGCCCGGCGAAGCTGGTGTGCTGGGCGGGCCAGCGGATCTGGGCCAGCAGGGCGGCGACGAGTCCGCAGGCCAGGCCCAGCCGGGAGGCCCAGCGGGCGCCGTTCGCGGACACCGTGAAGATGATCACCAGCAGCGCGAAGTCCGCGACCACCGGCTCGGTGTCCAGCACCAGTTGGGCGATCCCGGCGGCCAGCGCGAGCAGCAGCATCGGCTCCGGACACCGGCGCCGCAGCGCCACGACGACCCCGAGCGCGACGGAGACCGCGACACCCACCCCGCGCGACATGTGCGGGCCGGCCGTGGCACCGGAGTGCACCACGCTCGCGCAGGAGAGCCCGACGAGGACGACGGCCCAGAAACCGTCCACCCAGCCGGGGTGTCCGCGGAGGAAGTCGTAGAGGCGCTGCACGTAACCCAGAGTAGGGAAACCGGATGCGTGCAGGGGTCAACCGGAGGGCCGATCCCTGGCCCCCGCGCGTACTCCCCAAGGTGGAGGGAGTGATCGGCGCCGGGGACCGCGCGCGACCGGAAAGGTCCACCGTCCTAGCCTGGCCCGGTGACGGACGACACCGCGTCGGCGGGTGCGCAGGCGGTACGGGGCTGGCGGGAGGCCGCTCGGGAGGCGCTGTACGGGGAGCGGGGGTTCTACCGGCGGCCGGAGGGGCCCGCCGGTCACTTCCGTACGTCGGTGCACGCGTCGGCGCTGTTCGCGGGGGCGGTGGCCCGGCTGCTGTGCCGGGTGGACGACGCCCTCGGGCATCCGGCCGCGCTGGACTTCGTGGACATGGGCGCCGGGCGCGGGGAGCTGGCCGCCGGGGTGCTGGGCGCACTGCCCGCCGGGGTGGCCGCCCGGACGCGGCTGTACGCCGTGGAGGTCGCCGCACGCCCGGCGGGCCTGGACCGGCGGATCGGCTGGAGTGCGGAGCCGCCGGAGTCGGTCACCGGGCTGCTGTTCGCCAACGAGTGGCTGGACAACGTACCGGTGGACGTGGCCGAGGTGGACGCGGCGGGGGTGGCCCGGCAGGTGCTGGTCGCGCCGGACGGGACGGAGCAGCCGGGGGCACCGGTGTCCGGGGCGGACGCCGCGTGGCTGGCGCGGTGGTGGCCGCTGCCGCCGGAGGAGGGGCTGCGGGCGGAGATCGGGCACCCCCGCGATCTCGCCTGGGCGGCGGCGGTGGGCCGGGTCGCGCGCGGCCTCGCGGTCGCCGTGGACTACGCCCACACGGCGGCGGCCCGCCCCCCGTTCGGCACCCTGACCGGCTTCCGCGCCGGACAGGAGACGGCTCCCGTGCCCGACGGCTCCTGCGACATCACGGCGCACGTGGCGCTGGACGCGTGCGCGGAAGCGGCGCGCACGGCCGCCCCCACGGCGCACTCCCCCGCGCCCGCGCCCCCCACCGCACGCCTCCACACCCAGCGCGCCGCCCTGCACGCCCTCGGCGTCACCCCGGCCCGCCCCCCGCTGGCCCTGGCCACCACCGACCCCACCGCCTACCTACGCGCCCTCACCACCACCGGCGAAGCGGCCGAACTGACCGACCCGGCGGGCCTCGGCGGCTTCACGTGGCTGGTCCAGGGCGTGGGCGTCGGAGACCCGCTCGGGCCGTGACGCCCCCGGGAAGAGCCCGCCGGGCCCCCGGCCCCTGCCCGGCCTCCGGCCCGGCCCCCCGCCCCGGCTACTTGTCGATGTCCCCCACCACGAAGAACATCGACCCCAGGATCGCCACCATGTCCGCGACCAGCGTGCCCGGGAGGAGTTCCGCGAGGGCCTGGACGTTGTTGTAGGAGGCGGAGCGGAGCTTGAGGCGGTACGGGGTCTTCTCGCCCTTGCTGACGAGGTAGTAGCCGTTGATGCCGAGGGGGTTCTCGGTCCACGCGTAGGTGTGGCCCTCGGGGGCCTTGAGGACCTTGGGGAGGCGCTGGTTGATCGGGCCGGGCGGGAGCTGCGCGATCCGGTCCAGGCAGGCGTCGGCCAGGGCGAGCGCGACATGGGTCTGCTCCAGCAGGCACTCGAAGCGGGCCAGGCAGTCGCCCTCGCTCCGGGTGACCACGCGCAGGGTGTCCTGGAGCTCGCCGTACGCCAGGTACGGCTCGTCGCGGCGCAGGTCGAGGTCCACGCCGGAGGCGCGCGCGATGGGGCCGCTCACGCCGTAGGCGTGCACCGCCCCGGCGGAGAGGGCGCCCACGCCCCGCGTGCGCCCCCGGAAGATCTCGTTGCCGAGGACGAGGTCGTCGAAGACGTCCATGCGGGAGCGGACGGCGGCGACGGCGGCGCGGGCGCGGCCGGTCCAGCCGTCGGGGAGGTCCTCCTTGAGGCCGCCGACCCGGTTGAACATGTAGTGCATACGCCCGCCGGACACCTCCTCCATGACGTTCTGGAGCACCTCGCGCTCCCGGAACGCGTAGAACACCGGGGTGATCCCGCCGAGTTCGAGCGGGTAGGAGCCGAGGAACATCAGGTGGTTCAGCACCCGGTTCAGCTCGGCGAGCAGGGTACGGGTCCACACCGCGCGCCCGGGCACCTCCATGCCGAGCATCCGCTCGACCGCGAGGACCACACCGAGTTCGTTGGAGAACGCCGACAGCCAGTCGTGGCGGTTGGCCAGCATGA
This sequence comes from Streptomyces corallincola, assembly GCF_019104725.1. Lineage (GTDB taxonomy): Bacteria > Actinomycetota > Actinomycetes > Streptomycetales > Streptomycetaceae > Streptomyces > Streptomyces corallincola. The sequence goes on from NZ_JAHRXF010000010.1 coordinate 43,863, forward strand.
TGATCTGCCGGTAGTCCCGCGCCTCGAACAGCTTCTCCGCGCCCCGGTGCATGTAGCCGATCACCGGCTCCGCGCTGCGGATGCGCTCGCCGTCCAGGACCAGCCTGAGCCGCAGCACGCCATGTGTGGACGGGTGCTGCGGACCGATGTTCAGCACCATGTCGGTGCTCTCGGCCGCGCCGCCGACACCGACCGTGGTCTCCGTCGCAGTCATGGACCCAGTCTCCCCTACGTAGGCTGGCCGCATGGAGACGGGGAGAGCGGGCGGGGCGGGCACCGACGGCACCCAGGGCGACGGCGGCACCCACGACGGCGACGACGGCACCCAGGGCGACGGCGGCGGTACCTGCACCGGCGCCGAACCGGTGTGGCGGGCGCTGCCACCGGGCCTGCTGCGGATGCGGCGGCTGCTCCTCGCCCTGTGGACCGTGCTCCTCGCACTCCTCGCGGGCGTGCTGCCCGGTCTGTTCGCGGGCCCGGCGTGGGCGGCCTCCGCCCTGCTGCCGTGCGCGCTGGGCGGCTGGGCCTGGTGGCTGCTCGGCCGCAACTGGCGTTCCTGGCGCTACGCCGAGCGCGCCGACGACCTGCTGATCAGCCGGGGCGTGCTGTGGCACGAGGAGACCGTGGTGCCGTACGGGCGGATGCAGCTCGTGGAGGTGACCTCGGGGCCGGTGCAGCGGCGGTTCGGGCTGGCCGGGATTCAGCTGCACACGGCCGCCGCGGCGACCGACGCGGCGATTCCGGGGCTCGTACCGGAGGAGGCGGAGCGGCTGCGCGACCGGCTCACCGAGCTGGGCGAGGCCCGATCGGCGGGACTGTGAACACGCCGGGCACGACCCCGGACGCGGCCCCGGAACCGGGCGCGGCCCCACTCCCGCCGGACGACGCCGTATCCGCACCCGAGGCCGCAGCCGCACCCGGCCCCGCACCCCAGACCTTCCCCGGACGCCGCCTCCACCCCTTCACCCCCTTCCGCCGTGCCTGGGCGCCCGTCGCCGTACTCGTCGGATGGGCCGGGCACGATCCGAGCGGGGCGCAGCGCCAGTTGGAGCGGCTGACCGGGTCGATGCTGCTGGCCGGGCTGGCCGTGCTGATACCGGCCGCCGCGCTCTACGGCTTCCTGTCCTGGTGGTTCACGCGTTTCGCGGTCACCGACAGCGAACTGCGCATCCGTACCGGCCTGTTGTTCCGGCGGACGGCGCACATCCGGCTGGAGCGCATCCAGGCGGTGGACGTGACCCGGCCGCTGGTGGCGCGGATCGCGGGCGTGGCGAAGCTGCGGATAGACGTGGTCGGCGCGGCGAAGAAGGACGAGCTGTCCTTCCTGGGCGAGCGGGAGGCGCGCGCGCTGCGGGCCGAACTCCTCGCGCGCGCGGCCGGGTTCGCGCCGGACGCGGCCCGCACGGTCGGGGAGGCGCCCGCCCACCGCCTGCTGCGGGTGCCGCCGCGCTCGCTGGCCCTCGCCCTGGCACTGACCGGCGCCACCTGGGCGTCGCTGCTGGCCGCCCTCGTCGTACCGCCGCTGCTGTGGTTCCTCACGCACAGCCTATGGACGGTGCTCGGGGTCGCGCTGCCGCTGCTCGGCGGGGCGGGCGCGCGCAGCGCGGGGCGGTACGTCGCGGAGTACGACTGGACGGTGTCCGACTCCCCGGACGGGCTGCGGATCGACCACGGGCTGCTGGACCGTACGCACGAGACGGTGCCGCGGGGCCGGGTGCAGACGGTACGGATCGTGGAGCCGCTGCTGTGGCGGCGGCTGGGCTGGGTGCGGGTGGAGCTGGACGTCGCCGGGTCGGCCAACTCCGTGCTGGTGCCGGTGGCGCCGCGCGCGGTGGCCGAGGAGGTGGTCGCGCGGGTGCTGCCGGGGGTGACCGTCCCGGCGGTGCTGTCCCGGCCGCCGCGCCGGGCGGGCCGCGTACTGCCGGTGTGGTGGCGCGGGCACGGGCTCGCGGTGACCGGCACCGTGTTCGCCGCCCGGCACGGTCTGCTGCGCCGCCGCCTCTCCCTGGTCCCGCACGCCAAGGTGCAGAGCGTCCGGCTGACGCGGGGGCCCTGGCAGCGCCTGTGGCGGCTGGCGTCGGTCCACGTGGACTCGGGCGCGGGCCGTACGGTCACCGCGGGACTCCGGGACGCGGCGGAGGCCGCGCTGCTGCTGCGCGAGCAGGCGGAACGCTCCCGTACGGGACGCAGGCGCGCGGGGAGTTCCTGACCCCCCGGCGCGGCCCCGGACGCGCGGAACCCGGGAGACCCGTGAGACCTGGGAGACCTGGGAGACCCGGAAACCCCTACGCCTCCACGCCCCGCCTCTCAGGACGCGGCGCTGCGCAGCCCCTGTACGTCGATCTGCTCGGTCTCGTCATGGGCCGTCAGGTCGATGACCTGGCCCACACCGCGTGCCGCCTCGTCGGCGGGCTCGTCCAGGGCACCGGCCTCGTGCAGGGCCAGCGCCTCGGCGCCGACCACGTCCGCGAGGTCCTCGTGCTGGACGGACTCCAGCGCGGCGGACGCCGTCTCCTGCTGGGTGCCGAAGAAGTCGAAGCGGCCCTCGACGGCGGGCCGCCGTACGGGCGCGGGGACGACGGCGACGGCGGTCGGCACGGCGTAGTGGCCGCCGGGCGGGCGAACCGGCGCGGCCTCGGGCGCGGGGGTGGCGGCGACCGCGTGCGGGTGCCCGTCGGCCGCCTCGGACTTCCCCCGCGACTCGTCCTCCCGGACGGCCGCGGTGTCCCCGCCGCCGTCCGCGCGCGTCCGCCGACCGGCCGTGCGGTGCCCGGTGCGGGCGGACGCGCCGTCGGGGTCGAGCCGGGACAGCGCGGCGGCTGCCCGCCGGTAGAGCGGGGCGCCCCCGGCGGAGAACGCGCCCCCGGCCGGGGACCCGTCGGCGGTGGGCGCCGGTACGGCGGGCTCGGGTTCCGGGCGGCGGGCGGGCGGCAGCGCGGGCCTGCTGGAGGGCTCGGCGGCCTCGATCTCCAGCAGCCGGCGCCCCTCCAGGGCGCTGGCCCGCTCGGTCTCGGCGGTGGCGTACCGGCGCAGCAGGGCGGCGTGTTCGTTGCGCAGCCCGGCGAGTTCGGCGCGCTTGGCGCGCAGCCGTCCCTCCAGCCTGCCGCGCACCTCGCGGAACTCGTCGAGGTCGGTCTCCAGTTCCGCGACCCGTTCCTCGAAGCGCCACTCGTCACTGGCCCGCGCCCGGGTCAGGTCCGCTACCTGCTTGCCCGCCTGGGAGTCCCAGCGGCGCAGCACGACCGCGCCGACGACGGCGGTCAGCGCGGCGGCGGCGGCGAGCAGGCGCAGCGCTACGGCGTCGGTGAACACCCAGGGGCCCAGCGCGCACACGACGGAGACCCCGGCGATGGCCGAGGCGGGCAACAGCCGGTGCAGAGGCGGCGAATGGCGGTGGCGTCCACGTGGCATGGCCAGAAACTTACCGCGCGTAGGCGGACGGCGAACCCCCGCCCCGCAAAAACACCGGGTCCTCACAGGGTTCACGGGGCACCGGCCGCCCCGCGCCGCCCGCCGCCGGGACGGCCCCGTGCCCACCGGAACGCCGCCGCCAGGGAGGGCGCACACGGCCGTACGCCCGCACAACGCACCGGTGGGGAGGGGTCAACGGTCGCTCAGCCGACCGCTCAGCCACTGGAGGGCGGCCGGGATCTCGCGGCGCCACGTGTTGAAGTTGTGACCTCCGCTGTCGAGGATGATCGAGGAGATCCGGGTGCGGTTGGTCGCCTGGACGCGCTGGATGAAGCGCTGCGTCTGCGCGTAGTCCTGCTCGCCGACCCGGCTGCTGGTGACGAGCAGCGAGGTGTTCGGCGCCGGTTCGTGCTGGAGCAGCCACCACAGGTCGTTGTGGTCGCGCAGCGAGCGGTTCCCGTGGAAGAGGTCGCCCGTGGTCGGGTCCAGCGGGGTCGTGTAGTACGGCGAGAGTCCCACGGCGGCGGAGTAGACGCCGGGGTGACGCATCGCCAGCTTCAGCGCGCAGTAGCCGCCGGTGGAGTCCCCGATGACACCCCAGCTGCCGGGCCGCTTGCCGACCCGGTAGTGCGCGAGGACCGCGTCGGGGAGGTCCTGGGCGAAGAAGGTCTCGGTCCGCGGCCCGCCGGGCACGTCCACGCACTCGGTGTCGCGCGGCGGCGCGACGGTGGGCCGCATCATCACCAGGATCATCGGCTGCGCCCGCCCGTCCTTGGCGAGTTCCCGCGCGGTGCCCGGATAGTGCAGCTTCGACACCAGCGCCTCGGAGGTGCCGGGGTAACCGGTGAGGACGACGGCCGCCGGGAAGGTCCGGGTGCGGAAGCGGGGCTGGAAGTACTCCGGCGGCAGATAGACGTAGGCGGGCGTGGCGATGTGGGTGCGGCGGCCCACTATGTCCACCTTCTGGATCTGGCCCGCCTGCTGCGGCGGGGCCCCGGACGTGCCCCGCACGCTCGCGGTGGACACCACCTGGAGCGGCCCGCCGCCCGCCGCGAGCTCGGTGGAGTGGTTGACGACGACGCCCTGGTCGGTCTCCTGGCCGAACAGGTCGGCCCAGCTGCCGTAGAAGCCGAACGCCTGGTTGGCGGCGACGCCCACGCAGGCGAACAGGGCGAACTGGGTGGCGAGGAGCAGTCCGACGCGTCCGCCGACGGCCCGCCAGGTGCGACGGGCCAGCCGTGGCCACAGCCACACCGTCGCCCCGAACAGCACGACGGCGCACACGACCGCCAGCACCAGCAGTTTGTTGCTCGTGAGACCCATGCTGTTTCCTGCCTGCGCTCTCCGCTCCCGGCAGCCTTCACGACATCGTCGCGCTGGCTTGCCGGAGGCTTTCCATTGCCTTTGACCCGACTTTCCGGAGGGGAGTGAACCTCTCTGGCCGAGACACCGTCCTAGAGGGCGCAATGTCGCCGGATGCCGGGATGGCACCGGATTCAAGGTCTCTCGCAGAACCACGGGATGCGATGTCTGTCAGGATAGATGGGGAAATGTCCGACGAGGTTCCGCGCCGATCCGACCGGGCGCGCCGGATGCTGAGCGGTCCACGCCCCGAGGTCGTCCCGACCCTCATCGCCCGTGCGTGCGCCCTCGTGGGACTCCTCGACATCGCGGCCGGTGTCTTCCCGCGCTTCCGGCACAGCCGGATGCACGCGTTGGCCGAGGTGCTGCCCGGTTCCTTCGGGCCGTTCGCCGCCGCGCTCTCGCTGAGCGCCGGTGTCCTGCTGCTCCTCCTCGCGCACGGTCTGCGGCGCCGCAAGCGGCGGGCCTGGCGGGCGGCGGTCCTGCTGCTCCCGCTGGGCGCGGTGGGCGAGTTCGTGTACCGGCACTCGCTGATCGGCACGCTGATCTCGGTCGTGCTGCTGATCCCGCTGGTGCGGCACCGGGCCGAGTTCGCGGCGCTGCCCGACCCGCGCAGCCGGTGGCGGGCGCTGGCCAACCTCGTCCTGATGGCGGCGGGTTCGGTGGCCCTGGGCCTGATCATCGTCAGCGTCCACCCGCACCGGATGGTCGGGAACCCGAGCCTGGCCGACCGGCTCACCCACGTCGTGTACGGCATGTTCGGCGTGGAGGGCCCGGTCGCCTACGCGGGCCGCACGTCCTGGACGGTCGCCTTCTCGCTGGGCGCCCTCGGCTGGCTGACCGCCGTCACCACCGTCTACCTCGCCTTCCGGCCCGAGCACCCGGCCGCCCGGCTCACCGCCGAGGACGAGACCCGGCTGCGCGAACTGCTGGCCAAGCACGGCCGCCGCGACTCCCTCGGCCACTTCGCGCTCCGCCGGGACAAGGCGGTCGTCTTCTCCCCCAGCGGCAAGGCCGCCGTCACCTACCGCGTCGTCTCCGGCGTGATGCTGGCCAGCGGCGACCCCATCGGGGACGTGGAGGCGTGGCCGGGCGCCATCGAGCGGTTCATGGACGAGGCCAAGGCGCACTCCTGGACCCCAGCCGTCATGGGCTGCTCGGAGACCGGCGGCGAGGTGTGGACCCGCGAGACCGGGCTCGACGCGCTGGAGCTGGGCGACGAGGCGGTGGTCGAGGTCGCGGATTTCTCCCTCGCCGGACGCGCGATGCGCAATGTGCGCCAGATGGTCAAGCGCATCGAACGGGCCGGCTACGAGACCCGCGTACGGCGGGTGCGTGACCTGGGCGACGCCGAGCTGGAACGGGTCAGGCGGGCCGCCGAGGACTGGCGCGGCACCGACACCGAGCGCGGCTTCTCGATGGCGCTCGGCCGGGTCGGTGACCCCTCCGACGGGGACTGCCTGATCGCCACCGCCCACCGGTACGACGACGGGTCCGGCCCGTACGGCGACCTGAGAGCGATCCTGCACTTCGTGCCCTGGGGGCCGGACGGCGCCTCCCTGGACCTGATGCGCCGCGACCGCTCGGCCGACCCCGGCATGAACGAACTGCTGATCGCCGCCGCCCTCCGGGACGCCCCGAAGTTCGGCATCACCCGTGTCTCCCTCAACTTCGCCATGTTCCGCTCCGCCCTGGCACGCGGCGAGAAGATCGGCGCCGGTCCGGTGCTGCGGGCGTGGCGCGGGCTGCTGGTGTTCCTCTCCCGCTGGTTCCAGATCGAGTCCCTGTACAAGTTCAACGCCAAGTTCCAGCCCCGCTGGGAACCCCGCTTCGTCGTCTACCGCGCCTCCGCCGACCTGCCCCGCATCGGCCTCGCCGCCATGCAGGCCGAAGGCTTCGTCACGCTGGCCCTCCCCCGCTTCCTCCGCCTCCGCTCCCGCCGCACGGCGGCTCCGTGCCCGCACGGACAGCAGGGCCAGGACATGCGGGCGGCGTGACACCCCGGCCGGACCCCGCCCCCGCCCCGCCCCCGAGCCGGGGCGAGCACCCCTCACCTACGCTGAAGGCATGAGCACCCTCCGCGGCCGGGGCCACCCGCCGGGCCTGCCCACCTGGAACCGCTGCGCGGTCATGGGCGTGGTCAACGTGACACCGGACTCCTTCTCCGACGGCGGCCACTGGTTCGACACCACGAGCGCCGTCAAGCACGGCCTCGACCTCGCCGCGCGGGGCGCCGACATGGTGGACGTGGGCGGCGAGTCCACCCGCCCCGGCGCCACCCGGGTGGACGAGGCCGAGGAACTGCGCCGCGTGATCCCCGTCGTACGCGGTCTCGCCGCCGAGGGCGTCACCGTCTCCGTGGACACGATGCGCGCCTCCGTCGCGGAGCAGGCCCTGACCGCCGGGGCGGCCCTGGTCAACGACGTGAGCGGCGGCCTCGCGGACCCGGCGATGATCCCGGTCGTGGCCGCCGCGGGCACCCCCTTCGTGGTGATGCACTGGCGCGGCTTCCTGACCGGCGACACGGTCCGGGGCGGCTACGCGGACGTCGTCACCGAGGTCGTGGACGAACTGCGCGCCCGCGTGGACGCCGTACTCGCGGGCGGGGTCGCCCCGGACCGCCTGATCCTCGACCCCGGTCTCGGCTTCTCCAAGGACGCCGAACACGACCTGGCCCTCCTCGCCCACCTGGACCGGCTGCGCGCCCTCGGCCACCCGGTGCTGGTGGCCGCCTCCCGCAAGCGGTTCCTGGGCCGCGTACTCGCCGGACCCGGCGGCGCGCCCCCGCCCGCCCGCGAACGGGACGCGGCCACGGCCGCCGTCTCCGCCCTCGCGGCGCACGCGGGCGCGTGGGCGGTGCGCGTGCACGAGGTACGGGCCACGGCGGACGCGGTACGGGTCGCGCGCGCCGTGGAAGAAGCGCGCACGGAACAGTCCACGCCCGGCGCGGAAGGAGACCGGTGAGCGCCCCTCACATCGACGTGGAAGAGGTGGAGGCCGCCAACACCGCCTTCTACGAGGCGATGGAACGCGGAGACTTCGACGAGGTCTCCTCCCTCTGGCTGACCCCGGCCGACCTGGGCGTGGACGAGACGTACCACGACCCGGCGGACACCGGGGTGATCTCCTGCGTGCACCCCGGCTGGCCGGTGCTGACCGGGCGCGGCGAGGTGCTCAGGTCGTACGCGCTGATCATGGCGAACACCGACTACATCCAGTTCTTCCTGACCGACGTGCACGTGTCGGTCACCGGGGACACCGCGCTGGTCACCTGCACGGAGAACATCCTCAGCGGCGGCCCGCCCCCGGAGGACGGCGACGAGCTGGGCCCGCTGCTCGGCCAGCTGGTCGTGGCGACCAACGTGTTCCGGCGTACGCCCGCGGGCTGGAAGCTGTGGTCGCACCACGCGTCGCCGGTGATGACGGAGTCCGACGAGGACGACGACGAGGACGGGGACGACGAAGAGGGCGGAAACGGCCCGAACGGCGTCGAACCGGACGGTGGTTCGCTCGCCTGACCGCGCCGCCGCGACCGGACGGGGCAGAAGTGGTTCGAATCACCTACTCGGGGGTATGTGCGGCTACCGGCCAAGGCGCGACCGGGTTCCCCCCGGGGAACGCCGGGGCCGGTGCCCGGACCGGCACCGGACGACCGGCCCCCGCGCCCCGGCCCCGGACGGACCCGCAGGTAGATTCGACCGAGGCCGACGACGCTGTCCGCACGCGGTGACGTACGGCCGTTCCCGACGATTGCAGGAGTGATTCGCGTGGATCGTGTCGAGCTGCGCGGCCTGAAGGCCCGCGGGCATCACGGGGTCTTCCCCAGGGAGCGCGAGGAGGGCCAGACGTTCGTCGTCGATCTCGTCCTCGGTCTGGACACCCGCCCGGCCGCGGCCGACGACGACCTGACGAAGACCGTGCACTACGGGGTCGTGGCCGAGGAGGTCGTGGCCGTGGTCGAGGGGGAGCCGGTCAACCTGATCGAGACCCTGGCGGAACGCATCGCGCGGATCTGCCTGAAGCACGAGGGGGTCGAGGAGGTCGAGGTCCGCGTCCACAAGCCGGACGCCCCGATCACCGTCCCCTTCGACGACGTGACCGTCACCATCACCCGGAGCCGAGCATGACCCGATCCTTCCTCCAGGGTCACAGCGACCCCACCGTCCAGCCCGTCCCCGCCTCCGTGGTCGAGCAGGTGGACGCGGCCGACACCACCCTGAGCAACCCCAAGCGCGCCGTCATCGCCCTCGGCGCCAACCTCGGCAACCGCCTGGAGACCCTCCAGGGCGCCGTGGACGCGCTGGAGGACACCCCCGGCGTCCGCGTCAAGGCGGTCTCCCCCGTCTACGAGACCGAGCCGTGGGGCGTCGAACCGGGCAGCCAGCCCGCGTACCTGAACGCGGTCGTGGTGCTGAAGACCACCCTGCCGCCGTCCTCGCTGCTGGAGCGGGCGCACGCGGTGGAGGAGGCGTTCCACCGGGTCCGCGAGGAGCGCTGGGGCCCGCGCACCCTGGACGTGGACATCGTCGCGTACGCGGGTGTCGCCTCCGACGATCCCGGTCTGACGCTGCCCCATCCGCGCGCCCACGAGCGGGCGTTCGTGCTCGCGCCGTGGCACGACGTGGACCCCGCGGCGGAGCTGCCCGGCCGGGGTGCGGTGGCCGAACTGCTGTCCTCCGTCACCCGTGCGGGTGTGGCTGCCCGTCAGGACCTGGAACTCCGGCTGCCCGAGTAGTCGTTAAGGTCGGGACGACACCGTCCGGATCGGTCCGGGGGAGCTGAAGGGACACCGTGAAACAACTGCGTATCAGGGTGCTGGCCGGAGTGTTCGTGGTGGCCGGGATTCTGTCCTGGGCCGCCGCCCGGCTGTGGAACTCGTTCGGGACCCTGCCCAGTGTGCCGCTGGCCGCACCCATCGTGCTCGCCCTGATCGCGGTGATCCTGCTCGCCACCGCGCTGTCACTGCGCGCCCGCTTCCGCGCCCAGCGCGAACGCAGCCCCGGCGCCAAGGGCGTCGATCCCCTGATGGCCGCCCGCGCGGTCGTCTTCGGCCAGGCCAGCGCCCTGGTCGCCGCCCTGGTCGCCGGGATGTACGGCGGCACCGGCGTCTTCCTGCTGGAGCTGCTCGACCTCCCCGCCCGGCGGGACCAGGCCGTCTACGCCGCCTTCTCCGTCGTCACCGGTGTCGCGGTGATAGCGGCGGCCCTCTTCCTGGAGCGCGTCTGCCGACTCCCGGAGGACGACGACCAGGACACGCCGGGTCCCCAGCAGCCCGCCTGACCCCCCGCGCGGGTCAGCGCGCCAGGATCAGGCTCATCGCCTCCGCGCGGGTCGTCGCGTCCCGCAGCTGCCCCCGGACGGCGGAGGTGGTGGTCTTGGCGCCGGGCTTGCGGATGCCGCGTACGGACATGCACATGTGCTCGGCCTCGATGACGACGATCGCGCCCCGCGCCTCCAGGATGCGGACCAGGGAGTCCGCGATCTGGGTGGTGAGCCGTTCCTGCACCTGCGGGCGGCGCGCGAACACCTCGACCAGCCGGGCCAGCTTCGAGAGACCGGTGATCTTGCCGGACTCGGCCGGGATGTAGCCGACGTGCGCCACGCCGTGGAACGGCAGCAGATGATGCTCGCAGAGGGAGACGATCTCGATGTCCCTCACCAGGACCATCTCGTCGTGCCCCAGGTCGAAGGTGGTCGTCAGCACGTCCTCCGGCCGCTGGCGGAGCCCCGCGAGCAGTTCCCGGTACGCCCGCGCCACCCGCGCCGGGGTCTCCAGCAGCCCCTCGCGCTCCGGGTCCTCGCCGACCGCGATCAGCAGCTCGCGCACGGCGTTCTCGGCGCGCTTCTCGTCGAACTCGCCGATGGCTCCGTCGCCTGCCAGCGTCACGGGGTCGGTCATCTCTGGTGCCTCGTTCCTGTACGTCGTACCGCGCGCATACGGAGAATGCCGCGACCCCCAGGCTAGAACCTGGGGGTCGCGGCATGCATTCCGGCCCTGAGCAGCAGGGACGGGTCAGCTCTCCGGCCGCTCCTCGGGCGTCTGGTCCGCCGGGGCGGACTCGACGGCCGGGGACTTGACCGTGGAGATCGCCGCGGTCGTGCCGTTCGCGCCGTTGGTCAGTGCCAGCTCCTTCGGGGAGAGCACCGGCGGGCGGGTGGACGGCGTCCGGTGGGACGAACCGGTCCACGCGGGCCGCGGCGGACGCCGGTGGATGGTCGCGAAGATCTGCGCGATCTCCTCCTTGCCCAGCGTCTCCTTCTCCAGGAGGGCCAGGACCAGGTTGTCGAGGACGTCACGGTTCTCGACCAGGATCTCCCACGCCTCGTTGTGCGCGGTCTCGATCAGCTTCTTGACCTCTTCGTCCACCAGCGCGGCGACCTCTTCCGAGTAGTCGCGCTGGTGCGCCATCTCCCGGCCGAGGAACGGCTCGCTGTTGTCGCCGCCGAACTTGATGGCGCCGAGCCGCTCGGTCATGCCGTACTGGGTGACCATCGCGCGGGCCAGGTTGGTGGCCTTCTCGATGTCGTTGGCGGCGCCGGTGGTCGGGTCGTGGAAGACCAGTTCCTCCGCCGCACGGCCGCCCAGCATGTAGGCGAGCTGGTCGAGCATCTCGTTGCGCGTGGTCGAGTACTTGTCCTCGTCCGGGAGCACCATCGTGTAACCGAGGGCGCGCCCGCGGGACAGGATGGTGATCTTGTGGACGGGGTCGGAGTTCGGTGAGGCCGCCGCGACCAGGGCGTGTCCGCCCTCGTGGTACGCGGTGATCTTCTTCTCCTTGTCCGACATGATCCGGGTCCGCTTCTGCGGGCCCGCGACAACGCGGTCGATCGCCTCGTCCAGCGCCTTGTTGTCGATCAGCTTCTGGTCGCTGCGCGCGGTGAGCAGCGCCGCCTCGTTGAGGACGTTCGCCAGGTCGGCACCGGTCATGCCGGGCGTCCGGCGGGCGACGGCGGCCAGGTCCACGTCGGGGGCGACGGGCTTGCCCTTCTGGTGGACCTTCAGGATCTCCATCCGGCCCTGCAGGTCCGGCGGGTCCACCGCGATCTGCCGGTCGAACCGGCCCGGACGCAGCAGCGCCGGGTCGAGGATGTCCGGCCGGTTGGTCGCGGCGATGAGGATCACGCCGCCCTTGACGTCGAAGCCGTCCATCTCCACGAGGAGCTGGTTCAGCGTCTGCTCGCGCTCGTCGTGCCCACCGCCGAGACCGGCGCCGCGGTGACGGCCGACCGCGTCGATCTCGTCCACGAAGACGATCGCCGGGGCGTTCGCCTTGGCCTGCTCGAACAGGTCACGGACCCGGGAGGCACCGACACCGACGAACATCTCGACGAAGTCGGAACCGGAGATCGAGTAGAACGGCACCCCGGCCTCACCGGCGACGGCACGCGCGAGGAGCGTCTTGCCGGTACCGGGACGGCCGTAGAGCAGCACGCCCTTGGGGATCTTGGCGCCGACCGCCTGGAACTTGGCGGGTTCCTGGAGGAACTCCTTGATCTCGTGGAGTTCCTCGACCGCCTCGGCGCAACCGGCGACGTCGCTGAACGTCGTCTTCGGCGTGTCCTTGGTGATGAGCTTCGCCTTGGACTTGCCGAAGTTCATGACCCGCGAACCGCCACCCTGCATCTGATTCATCAGGAACAGGAAGACGACGACGATGAGCACGAAGGGAAGCAGCGACAGCAGCACGCCGAGGAAAGCGTTCTGCTTGGTCGGCGAGACGGTGTAGCCGTCCGGGATCTGCTTGTTCTGGTATTTGGTCTGCAGGTTCTCGGCGATGTTCACGCCCTGGTCGCCGATGTAGCTCGCCTGGATCTTCGAGCTGCCCTCGACCTTCACGCCGTCCTTCAGCGTGACCTGCACGGTCTGCTGGTCACCGGTGGTGACCTTGGCCGACTGAACCTTGTTGTCGTTGATCGCTGCCACGACCTGGCCGGTGTCCACCGTCTTGTAGCCGCCGGACGAGCCGACGACCTGCATCAACACGACCACGGCAAGGACGGCCAGCACGATCCACATGACAGGCCCACGGAAGTATCGCTTCACGTCCATCCACACGGAGCGGAGCCGCCCCGTCCCTCCTGCCACAGTGAGTTTGATAAGACAGTTCTTCTGACGGTACCCCAGCATTGTCGCGCGAAGCCGCACGGAGCGTCCTCGACGGCCGGTAATCCCGTCTCTGCTTGCTCCAACGGTGCGAGGCCCGCCGGGGTTCCCGATCCCGCCGGGTCAACTCGCCCTGTTGGCCCAGCGCCCCGTCAGCCGCCGTAGACATGGGGCGCGAGCGTCCCCACGAACGGCAGGTTCCGGTACTTCTCCGCGTAGTCGAGGCCGTAGCCGACGACGAACTCGTTGGGGATGTCGAACCCGGCCCACTCCACGTCGATGGCGACCTTCGCGGCGTCCGGCTTGCGCAGCAGGGTGCACACCTTGAGGCTCGCCGGTTCGCGCGAGCCGAGGTTGTTGATCAGCCAGGACAGCGTCAGACCGGAGTCGATGATGTCCTCGACGATCAGGACGTGCCGCCCCTTGATGTCGGTGTCCAGGTCCTTGAGGATGCGGACCACCCCGGAGGACTGGGTGCCCGCGCCGTACGAGGACACCGCCATCCAGTCCATCGTGACGGGGGTGGACAGCACTCGGGCGAGGTCCGCCATGACCATCACCGCGCCCTTGAGGACGCCGACGATGAGCAGGTCCTTGCCCGCGTACTCCGCGTCGATCTTCGCGGCCAGCTCAACCAGCTTGGCGTCGATCTCTTCCTTGGTGATGAGCACCTTTTCGAGGTCGGCACCCATGTCTTTCGCGTCCACCCGCATCACTTTCGGTCGTCCCGCACTTCCGGTGGCCGCGTCGCCGCGGCCACCGGGCCGCCCGTGGCGCCGTCCGGAGCCGTGCTCCGGAAAGTCCGCGGGTCAGCCTTGCCGAATCACCAGTCTGCCACCCTGCCGCTGCGCGACGACGCGGCCCGGAAGGTTGATGGCCCCCTGGCCCCGCCAGCCGGTGATCAGCCGGTCCACTTCCTCGATGTGCCGGGCGAACAGCGAACCGGCCGGGGCGCCCGCCTCGATGGCCGCGCGGCGCAGGATGCGGCGCCGTACGGCGGGCGGGAGGGCGTACAGCTTGGCGCACTCCAGCAGGCCCGTGGCGTCGCGGACGGTGGGCTCGGCCTGCCCGGCCCAGGCGTCCAGGGCGTCGGCGTCGTCGCGGGAGAGCTGGGCGGTGCGGGCCAGCGCCTCGACGACGCCCTTGCCGAGGGCCTTCTCCAGCGCGGGCAGGCCCTCGTGGCGCAGCCGGGACCGGGTGTAGGCGGGGTCGGTGTTGTGCGGGTCGTCCCAGACGGGCAGGGACTGGGCCATGCACGCGGTGCGGGCGGTCTGCCGGTCCAGTTGGAGGAAGGGGCGCCGGTAACGGCCGCCGGCCCCCGAGACCGCGGCCATGCCGGACAGCGAGCGGATGCCGGAGCCGCGGGCGAGGCCCAGGAGCACGGTCTCGGCCTGGTCGTCGCGGGTGTGGCCGAGGAGCACGGCGGCGGCGCCGTGGCGTTCGGCGGCGGCGTCCAGCGCGGCGTAGCGGGCGTCGCGGGCGGCGGCCTCCGGGCCGCCCGTGCGGCCCACGGTCACGCGGACGGACTCGACCGGGTCGAGGCCGAGGCGGCGCATCCGCAGGGCGACCTCCTCGGCACGCGTGTCGGAGCCGGTCTGGAGGCCGTGATCGACGGTGACACCACCGGCGCGGAGGCCGAGCCGGGGCGCCTCGAACGCGAGGGCGGAGGCGAGGGCCGTGGAGTCGGCGCCGCCGGAGCAGGCGACGAGGACCAGGGGGGCGTGCGGGGGCGGGGCGCCCCGGCGGGGGGCGGGCGCCGTGCCGCGCGGTGCGGGGGGCGCCGCCGCGGGGGCGGGGTGGTACTGGTCGAGGATGTCGTTGAGGACGCGGCGTACCGCCAGGCGTATCGCCGCGACCGCGGGATGGGGACCCATGTGTCCGGTTCCCTTCATGAAGTTTTCGGGGGCTGATCCCGACGTCGGTCACGCAGAGTGTGTAGATGGTGACAGAAGCGGGCCGTTCCCCGAGCATTGCACGCCTACGCATGCCCGGCGGTCCCTCGGACGGGTGATTGAGGGGGCGTCCGACTGCCGTCCCCGGGGCGCCGGTTCACGGCGCCCCGGGGACGGTCACGACTCCGCCGTGCGGTGCACCCGCGCGACCCAGTCCGCGGGTTTCCCGATCTCGGCCTTGGTGGGCAGGGTGTTGGGCGAGGTCCACACCCGGTTGAAGCCGTCCATGCCGACCTCCTCGACCACCGCGCGGACGAACCGCTCGCCGTCGCGGTACTGGCGCAGCTTGGCGTCCAGGCCGAGGAGCCTGCGCAGCGCGAGGTCGAGCCGGGAGGCGCCCTTGGCGCGGCGCTGCTGGAACTTCTCGCGGATCTCCGCGACGGACGGCACGACGGAGGGTCCGACCCCGTCCATGACGAAGTCGGCGTGGCCCTCCAGCAGCGACATCACGGCAGTGAGGCGGCCGAGGATCTCCCGCTGGGAGGGGGTCTGCACGAGTTCGACCAGCGAGCGCCCGCCGTCGTCCTCCTCGCCCTCGGGACGGCCCCCGGCGAGGGTCTGCGCGGCCTCCCGTACGCGTTCCAGGACGGTCATGGGGTCCACGTCGGTCTCGGCGAGGAAGGACTGGATCTCGCCCTCCAGGTGGTCGCGGAGCCAGGGGACGGCGGTGAACTGGGTGCGGTGGGTCTCCTCGTGCAGGCAGACCCAGAGCCGGAAGTCGTGGGGCTGTACGTCGAGTTCGCGCTCCACGTGGACGATGTTGGGCGCGACGAGGAGCAGCCGTCCGCCGTTCGGGCCGCCGCCCGCGGGGAGTTCCCGGGTGGCGGGGGCGAACGTCTCGTACTGGCCGAGGACGCGGGAGGACAGGAACGACAGCAGCATGCCGAGTTCCACGCCGGTGACCTTGCCGCCGACTGCGCCGAGGACGGCGTTGCCCGCGCCGGGGCCGCGCCGTTCCTCCATCTTGTCCAGCAGCGGCTTGAGGAGTTCGCGGAACCCGGCGACGTTGGCGCGGACCCAGCCGGGCCGGTCCACGACCAGCACCGGGGTGTCGTGGCTCTCGTCGGTCTCCATGCGGGTGAAGCCCCGTACGTGCTCCTCGGAGGACTTCGCGTGCCGCCGCAGTTCGGCCACGACGGCCCGGGCCTCCTCCCGGCTGACCTCGGGGCCGGGTCGTACGAGCCGAGTCGCGGTCGCCACCGCGAGGTTCCAATCGACCATTCCCTGTGAAGCGGTGCCACCGAAGCTCGTCATGCGTCAACGGTACGTGGACCGGCGCCGCACGGCACCGGACCGTCGCGTAAGCGGTCCGGAGCCCCGGTACGGGGTTCAGCGGCAGCCGCAGCCCGCCAGGGCCGTCGCCGCGTGGTCCAGGGCGCTCTGGGCGGCCTGGGGGTCGGTGGTGCCGGAGGCCATGAAGGCGAAGGCGAGCAGGTGCCCGTCGGTGTCCACGACGGTCCCGGCGAGGGTGTTGACGCCGGTCAGGGTGCCGGTCTTGGCGCGGACCAGACCGGCGGCGCCGTCACCGCCGTAGCGGCTGGACAGGGTGCCGGTGAAGGCGGCGACGGGCAGGCCGGTGAGGACCGTGCGGAGGCCGGGCCTGGCCGGGTCTGCGGCCTCGACGAGCAGCGCGGTGAGCAGTCCGGCGCTGAGCCGGTCGGCGCGGTCCAGGCCGCTGCCGTCGTGGAAGGAGGCGCCGGTGACGGGCAGGCCGAGCCGCTTCAGCTGGTCCTGGACGGCCCGCGCGCCGCCCGCGAAGCTCGCGGCGCGCCCGGTGCCGAGGGCGGTCTGCCGGGCGAGCGCCTCCGCGATGTCGTTGTCGCTGTTGGTCAGCATCCGCTCGACGACGGCGCTCAGCGGCGGTGAGACGACGCTGGCGAGGGTGCGGGCACGGGTGGTGGCCCGGGAGGGGCCGGGCGCGGTGGTGGTGACGCCGTGCCGCTCGAGGAATCCGGCGAAACGTCCCGCCGCGTCGGCGGCCGGGTCGGCGACCCGCGTCACCGGCCCGCTGCTCGACCCGTCGGTACGCCCCTCGTCGGCGCTGAGCGCGCTGACCGGGGCGATGTTGTCGTTGACGCCGATGGGGTGCAGGGCGTCACCGGCGTAGAGCGTGGTGTCGTACGACAGCTTGACCTCGCGGATGCCCCGGTCGGTGAGGGCGGCGGCGGTGCGGGTGGCGAGGGTGCGCAGGCTGGCCCAGCCGCCGGAGGAGGCGTGCGCGGTGAGGGTGGGGTCGCCGCCGCCGACCAGGACGAGTTCGCCGGTGTCGGGCTCGTAGACGGTGCGGGTGGTGAGGCGGTGGTCGGGGCCGAGGGCGCTGAGCGCGGCGACGGCGGTGGCGATCTTGGTGGTGGAGGCGGGGGTGAGCGGGGTGCCGGTGCCACTGCCGTAGAGCCGCCGTCCGGTGGCGACGTCCACGACGGAGGCAGCGCGGGCGTCGCCGAGCGCGGGCGAGGCCAGCAGGGGCTTCAGGACGTCCCCGAGCGGCTTGGCGCCGGGCGGGGCCTTCTTGGTGCCGACGGTGCCGGTGGCGGCGCCCGCCGCCGCCAGCACGGGCGGGGCGCTGGCGGCGGGCCGGGGCTCACCTGCGGCCGTACCGGAGCCGGAGGTGCCGGTACGGGGCGTGCGGGAGCCGGGGTGGTCCAGGGCGGCGGCGCGGTCGCGCTCGGCGATCCGGCGGCCGGTGGCGTCCCAGGGACCGGCGGCGGAGGCGACGCCGACGGCGAGGGCGAGTCCGGCGGCCGAGGCGGCGGCGGTGTACTGAAGGGTCGTCAGGGGCCCGCGCCGGGGCAGTCGGCCGAGTTGTCCGCGCACCGCCGCGAGGGGCGGCCCGGCGGCCCGCGCGGCCCGTGCCAGCAGGGGGCGCACGGTGTGCGCGAGGCGCTCCGCGTGCGGCCTCGCGGCCTGCCAAGGCCACTGTTCCGGCACGATCACCAGCCCCTTTCGCCATCACGGACCTGCGTGAGGGACACTTAACCACCAGAACTGTGTGTTGATCATGGAGGAGCCACCGGTGGAGTTCGACGTCACGATCGAGATCCCGAAGGGTTCGCGCAACAAGTACGAGGTGGACCACGAGACCGGTCGGATTCGCCTGGACCGGCGTCTCTTCACCTCGACCGCCTACCCGACCGACTACGGATTCGTCGAGAACACCCTCGGCGAGGACGGCGACCCGCTGGACGCGCTGGTCATCCTGGACGAGCCGACGTTCCCCGGCTGCCTGATCCGCTGCCGCGCGATCGGCATGTTCCGGATGACGGACGAGGCCGGCGGCGACGACAAGCTGCTGTGCGTGCCCAGCACCGACCCGCGGGTGGAGCACCTGCGCGACATCCACCACGTGTCGGAGTTCGACCGCCTGGAGATCCAGCACTTCTTCGAGGTCTACAAGGACCTGGAGCCCGGCAAGTCGGTCGAGGGCGCCGACTGGGTCGGCCGCACCGAGGCCGAGGCCGAGATCGAGCGGTCCTACAAGCGCTTCAAGGACCAGGGCGGCCACTGACCCCCGCCCCGGTCCAGTGACACGGGCCGTCGTCCCCTTCCGGGGGACGGCGGCCCGTTTCACGTGCGCGTTCACGCGCATACTGAGGATTTACGGAATGTGTCGTTCAGGGAGCGGAGCCAGTGGCGGACACGGAGGACCGCAAGCCCCGGTCGGACGAGGCGCGGACCACGTACGACCCGGAGATCACGTCGGAGTTCGCGCTGCCGCAGGGCATGTCGGTCGCGCGGGGCGGCGGCGAGCCGGAGACCACCTCCGAGTTCGCGGTGCCGCAGGGGTTCCAGGTGCCGGAGGCACCCCCCGCCGAGCAGGAGGGGTCGGCGTTCAGCCTGCCCAGCACCTACAGCGCCCGCGAGACGACGGTCTCGTTCACCCCGGCGACCGGTTTCCCGGCGGTCAGCCTGGTCAAGGACGCGCCCTGGCAGGACCGGATGCGCACCATGCTGCGGATGTCGGTCACGGAGCGCCCCGCGCCGGAGCCGGTGCAGCGCACTGACGAGGGCCCGGCCGTGCCCCGCGTGCTGGACCTGACCCTGCGTATCGGTGAGCTGCTGCTCGCGGGCGGCGAGGGCGCGGAGGACGTGGAGGCCGCGATGTTCGCGGTGTGCCGCTCCTACGGGCTGGACCGGTGCGAGCCCACGGTCACCTTCACGCTGCTGTCGATCTCCCACCAGCCGTCCCTGGTGGACGACCCGGTGACCGCCTCCCGTACGGTCCGCAGGCGCGGTACGGACTACAACCGGCTCGCGGCCGTGTTCCGGCTGGTGGACGACCTCACCGACCCCGAGACCACGCTGTCCCTGGAGGACGCCTACCGGCGGCTGGCGGAGATCCGCCGCAACCGGCACCCCTACCCCGGCTGGGGGCTGACCCTGGCGAGCGGGCTGCTCGCGGGCGCGGCCTCGATGCTGGTCGGCGGTGACGTGCTGGTGTTCATCGCGGCGGCTGTCGGCGCGATGCTCGGTGACCGGCTGGCCTGGCTGTGCGCGGGGCGCGGACTGCCGGAGTTCTACCAGTTCACGGTGGCCGCGATGCCTCCGGCCGCCATCGGGGTGGCGTTCGCGGTGACCCATGTGGACGTCCAGGCGTCCGCCGTCGTCACCGGTGGTCTGTTCGCGCTGCTGCCGGGGCGGGCGCTGGTCGCGGGCGTGCAGGACGGTCTGACCGGCTTCTACATCACCGCGGCGGCACGGCTGCTGGAGGTCATGTACTTCTTCGTCGGCATCGTCACCGGTGTGCTGCTGATCCTGTACTTCGGGGTGAAGCTCGGCGGACGGCTCAACCCGGACGCGGCTCTCGGCACCTCCGACCGGCCGTTCGTCCAGCTCGTCGCGGCCATGCTGCTGTCGCTGACGTTCGCCGTGCTGCTCCAGCAGGAGCGCGGGACGGTGCTCGCGGTGACCCTGAACGGCGGGGTCGCCTGGTGTGTCTACGGCGCGATGCACGACGTGGGCAAGATCTCACCGGTGGCGTCCACCGCTGTGGCCGCCGGGCTGGTGGGTCTCTTCGGGCAACTGCTGTCGCGCTACCGGTTCGCTTCCGCGCTGCCCTACACGACGGCCGCGATCGGGCCGCTGCTGCCGGGTTCGGCCACCTACTTCGGGCTGCTCAACATGGCGCAGAACGAGGTGGACAAGGGGCTCGTCTCGCTCGCCAAGGCGGCCTCGCTGGCGATGGCGATCGCCATCGGCGTCAACCTGGGCTCGGAGATCTCCCGGCTGACCCTGCGGGTCGGTTCGGCGGGCAAGCGCCGGGCCGCCAAGCGGACCAGGGGCTTCTGAGGTCCCCCGGCCCGGCGGCCGGACCGCGCGCTACTGCTCGCGGTGACCGTTCTGGTCGTAGTCGTACGGGTACTGCCGCGGGTCCTGGTGCCGGGGCTGCTGGGGGTACGGCTGCCGACCGTACCCCTGCTGTTCCTGGCCGTACTGCTGCTGGTCGTACTGCTGCTGCTGGCCATTCGGGTGCTGGGCGGGGTACTGCTGCTGGTCGTACTGCTGGTCGCCGTAGTACGGCTGCTGGTCGTAGCCCTGGTTCCACCGCTGCTGGTCGTACTGCTGGGGGTGGGGCTGCGGGTGCTGCTGGGGGTGCGCGGGCTGGTGGCCGTACGGCTGCTGGGGCTGCTGGGGCTGCTGTTGCTGGGGGTACGGGTACGGGTCCTCGGCGGTGACCGGGCGGAGCCGGGTGGTGGCGTCGTCCATGACGGGGGCCTGGCCGTACGGGGGCTGCGCGCCGTAGGGGGTCTGCTGGTAGTGCGGCTGCTGCTCGGGGGCGTGCTCGGGGGTTCCGGCGGACTCGGCGGACCCGGCGGCCTTCTTGTTCTTGCTCCGGGCCCGCAGGAACTCGATGGCGATCGGGATCACCGAGACCAGCACGATGAGGATCAGCATCGCCTCGATGTTGTTCCGGACGAACGCGTGGCGGCCGAGCCAGGAGCCGAGCAGGGTGACGCCCGCGCCCCACAGGACACCGCCGATGACGTTGAAGGTCAGGAACGAGCGGTACTTCATGCCGCTGACACCGGCGATGATCGGCGTGAACGTACGCACCACGGGCACGAAGCGGGCCAGGACCAGGGACTTCGGGCCGTGCTTCTCGAAGAACTCGTGGGCCTTGGTGACGTTCTCCTGCTTGAACAGTCTGGAGTCCGGCCGGTTGAACAGCGAGGGTCCGACCTTCTTGCCGAACATGTAACCCGCCTGGTCGCCCAGGATCGCGGCGAGGCAGATCAGCGCGATGGCCCCCCACAGCGGGAAGTCCAGCGCCTTGGTCGTGATCAGCAGACCGCAGGTGAACAGCAGCGAGTCGCCCGGCAGGAAGAAGCCGATGAGCAGGCCGGACTCGGCGAACACGATCAGCAGCAGACCCCAGATGCTGTACGTCTGCAACAGGTAGTCGGGGTCCAGCCAGCTCGGGCCGAGGGCGAGTGTCATCACGGGTCCGGGCTCCTCGGGGGATGTGGGCGGCGGCATGCCGTCCTGGTGCGGGCCGCACCAAGCTACCAACGTACGGTGACCACTCCGCGGTTCCGGCCCCCGCGCCCGGCACTCCCGACCGGACCGGCACTCCCCCGACCTCTCCGGCACCCCCTAAGGGTCGGGGTGGCCGGAGATCCGGGACGGGTGCGGGTCGGGTCGGGGATGCATGGGGCGGTGATCCGGGGAACGCTTGAGGCATGGGACTCGACGATTTCGGCGGCGGCCAGGGCCCGCAGCCCGACGTGCTGGTGGTGACCACCAACGACCTGCCCGGACACCGGGTGCAGCAGGTGCTCGGTGAGGTGTTCGGCCTCACCGTGCGCTCACGGCATCTCGGCAGCCAGATAGGCGCCGGGCTGAAATCCATGATCGGCGGCGAGCTGAAGGGCCTGACCAAGACCCTCGTGCAGACCCGGAACCAGGCGATGGAGCGCCTGGTGGAACAGGCACGGGCGCGCGGCGCCAACGCGGTGCTGGCGTTCCGCTTCGACGTGACCGAGGCGGCGGACGTGGGGACGGAGGTGTGCGCCTACGGCACGGCGGTGATCGTCACCCCGGAGTAGTCGCCCTGCCTCACCCGGCCGTCCCGTGGCGGTCCGCGTTGGCCGCGATGGCCGCGCGGAGGTGCTCGGCGAGACCGGGGGCGAGGGAGTCGTAGTACGCCGTGAAGCGCTCGTCGGCGACGTACATGTCCCCGAGGGCGCGGTGCACCGGGTGCGGGCAGTCGTAGAACCAGCGGCAGATGTGCAGCCGGTGCTCCTCGGCCAGGCCGGTCGCGGCGGTGCCGTCGGCGGGTTCGCCGTCGGCCAGCAGGGCGGCGTAGCGGGCGTTCCAGTCGTCCGTCTCCGCCCGCATCCGCCGCCAGTCCTCCTTGGTGTAGCGGGCGGTGCGGCGCCGGGACTCCGCGTACGCCCCGGTGCCGCCCCAGCGCTGCTCGGCCTCCTCGGCGTGGCGCTCGGGGTCCTGGTCCCCGAAGACCTCGAACCGTTCCTCGGGGGTGAGATCGATACCCATCGTGCGTGCCTCCATCGCGTGTTCCACGGCCTCGGCCATCCGTTTCAGCCGTTCGATCCGGGCGGTCAGCAGTTCCAGGTGGCGGCGCAGGTGCGCCCGCTGGTCCGCGTCCGGGTCGTCGAGCAGGGCCGCGACCTCGTCGAGCGGGAAGCCCAGCTCCCGGTGGAACAGGATGCGCTGGAGCCGGTCGAGGTCGGCGTCGGCGTAGCGCCGGTGACCGGCGCGGGTGCGCTCGCTCGGCACCAGCAGGCCGATCTCGTCGTAGTGGTGCAGTGTGCGCACCGTGACCCCGGCGAACCCCGCGACCTGTCCCACGGAGTAGCTCACTCCCGCTCCTTTCGTCGGTACGGCTCCACGGTCGGGCCTCACGTGGGGTGAGGTGCAAGGGCCGGTCCACCGCACGGCCACCTTCGGGGTGTTCAACATCATTTGTCCGCTTATGGTGAGCCCGTGACCCAGGACAGCGTCGCGCAGGCGCCCCCGACGCGGCCCGCGACACCGGCCCGAGCACTGCTGCCGGTCATCCTGCCCGCCGTGCTGGTCGGGATCGCGGCCAGCCTGGTCTTCCTGGGCGTGGAGACGGCGGCGGACCGGTTGCAGCACGTGCTGTGGGGACCGCTGCCGGACGCGCTGGGCATCGGGCGGTACTCGGTGGCGTGGATGTTCGTCATGCTGATCGCCACCGGGATCGCGGTCGGCCTGGTGGTGTGGAAGGCGCCGGGGCACGCGGGCCCGGACCCGGCCACCATCGGCCTGGACGCGCCCGTGCTGCCGGTGGCGGTGCTGCCCGGTCTGGTGGTGGCCGCCGCGCTGATGCTGGCGGGCGGCCCGAGCCTCGGTCCGGAGAACCCGGTGATCGCGGTGAACGTCGGCCTGGCCGCCTGGTGCGGGACCCGGCTGATGCCCCGCGCGCCCGGCGCCCTGTGGCCGCTGCTGGCCGAGGCGGCGACGATCGGGGCGCTGTTCGGCACCCCGGTCGCGGCGGCCCTGGTGATCTCGGAGGCGCTGGCCGGGCGGCCCATGCCGGGCAAGCTGTGGGACAACCTGTTCGCACCGCTCACGGCGGCGGCGTTCGGCGCGATGACCACCGCGCTGCTCGCGCACCCCACGTTCGACCTCGGGCTGCCCGCCTTCGGCCGCCCGCGCTGGCCGGACCTGCTGGCCGCGCTGGTCGTCGCGTCGGCGGCGGCGCTGCTCGGCATGTGCGCGGTGTTCGTCTTCCCCTACGCCCACACCGCGTTCGGGAAGCTGCGGCATCCGATGCTGATGCTCCCGGCGGGCGGCGCGGTGCTGGGCGCGCTGGCGGCGCTCGGCGGGCATCTGACCCTGTTCAAGGGGCTGGCGGAGGTCGGGGAGCTGGCGCGGAACCCGGACGGCTGGTCGGCGGGACAGTTCGCGCTGATGACGGTGGTGAAGCTGGCCGCGCTGGTCGTCGCCGCCGCCAGCGGTTTCCGGGGCGGGCGGATCTTCCCGGCCGTGTTCATCGGCGCGGCCTTCGGACTGTGCGCGCACGCGCTGGTCCCGGCCGTGCATCCGGCGCTCGGTGTGGCGGCGGGCGTCCTGGGCATGCTGCTGGCGGTCACCCGGCAGGGCTGGGTGAGCCTGTTCACGGCCGCCGTGCTGGTCTCCTCGCCCTCGATCCTGGCGCTGCTGTGCCTGGCCTCGCTGCCCGCGTGGCTGCTGGTGACGGGGCGCCGGCAGATGCAGTTGCGCGCGGACGGCACACCGGTGCGCTGACCCGGCACCGTCCGGACCGCACCCCGTCCCGACCCCACCCCGTCCCCCACCCCGACTCCATTTCCGACCGTCAGGAGAGACCCGATGGCGCTGCACAAAGGTCCGGCGAAGCACGAGGAGCGGCGGATGTCGGTCAACCCGTTCTTCGGGGAGGCCGATCCGGTCGGGGGCATGACCGAGGCCCCGCCCACCCACCGGCTGCCCCACGCCCCGATGCCCCCGGCCACCGCGTACCAGCTGGTGCACGACGAGCTGATGCTGGACGGCAACGCCCGGCTGAACCTGGCCACCTTCGTCACCACCTGGATGGAGCCCCAGGCCGGGGTGCTGATGGCGGAGTGCAGCGACAAGAACATGATCGACAAGGACGAGTACCCGCGCACCGCCGAGCTGGAGCGGCGCTGTGTGGCGATGCTCGCCGCGCTCTGGCACGCCCCCGACCCGGCCGGGGCGGTGGGCTGCTCGACCACCGGCTCCAGCGAGGCGTGCATGCTCGCCGGGATGGCGCTGAAGCGGCGCTGGGCGCAGCGCAACGCCGACCGCTACCCCGGTGCCCGCCCGAACCTCGTCATGGGCGTCAACGTGCAGGTCTGCTGGGAGAAGTTCTGCACCTTCTGGGAGGTGGAGGCCCGTCTCGTCCCGATGGAGGGCGACCGCTTCCACCTGGACCCGGAGGCGGCGGCCGAGCTGTGCGACGAGAACACCATCGGCGTGGTCGGCATCCTCGGCTCCACCTTCGACGGGTCGTACGAGCCGATCGCGGACCTCTGCGCGGCCCTGGACGCGCTCCAGGAGCGGACCGGGCTCGACGTGCCGGTGCATGTGGACGGCGCCTCCGGCGGCATGGTCGCGCCGTTCCTCGACCCCGACCTGGTCTGGGACTTCCGGCTGCCGCGCGTGGCCTCGATCAACACCTCGGGGCACAAGTACGGCCTGGTGTATCCGGGCGTCGGCTGGGCGCTGTGGCGGGACAAGGAGGCGCTGCCGGAGGAACTGGTGTTCCGGGTGAACTACCTCGGCGGGGACATGCCGACGTTCGCGCTGAACTTCTCCCGGCCGGGTGCGCAGGTCGTCGCGCAGTACTACACGTTCCTGCGGCTGGGCCACGAGGGCTACCGGGCGGTGCAGCAGTCCACGCGGGACGTGGCGATGCGGCTCGCCTCCCGGATCGAGGCGCTGGGCGATTTCCGGCTGCTGACGCGCGGTGACGAGCTCCCGGTGTTCGCGGTGACCACCGCCGACCACGTCACGGCGTACGACGTGTTCGACGTGTCCCGGCGGCTGCGCGAGAGCGGCTGGCTGGTCCCGGCGTACACCTTCCCCGCGAACCGGGAGGACCTGTCGGTGCTGCGGATCGTCTGCCGCAACGGCTTCTCCCACGACCTGGCCGACCTGTTCGTGGCCGACCTGACCCGGCTGCTCCCGGAACTCCGCAAGCAGGAACGCCCGTTGACGCGGGACAAGGGGACGGCGACGGGGTTCCACCACTGAGCCGCCGGGGAACCCCGGTGCGGACGGGCGGGCGGGGTCAGACCGCCCGTTCCCGCTCCAGCGCCACCAGTTCGTACGCCGTCCTGCCGTCCAGGGACTCGCGGATGATGTCGGCGTGTCCGGCGTGCCGGGCGGTCTCGCGGATGAGGTGGAGGCCGAGCCAGCGCAGCGAGACCCGGCCCTCCGGCGGGAACCACGGGTCGGGCGGCAGCGGGAAGGTGTCGTCCAGGCTCGGTGCCGTACGGAGGAACGTCTCCGTCTCGGCGGCGACCCGCTCCCAGTGGGCCAGCTGGGAGGCCACCGTCTCGTCGCCGACGAGCTGGAAGGTCTCGTGCCAGTTGGACTGGTCGCGCACGATCATCGGCGGTTCCTGCTTGGCCCGCGCGATCCAGCTCTGCTCGACCTCGGCGGTGTGCTTGAGCAGTCCGCCGAGGCTCAGCTCGCTGGCGCTGGGCCGGGAGCGGGCCTGCTCCTCGGTCAGCCCCAGCAGCGTGCGCCGGATGCCGCCGCGCTGCTCCTCCAGGAACGCGAGCAGCGCGCCCCGCTCGTCTCCCCGTGCCTCCGACGCCACGTGCGTGACCATGTCCGGCCGCCTCTCCTCGGGTCCGTTTCCCTGACACCGACGACGCTACGGACCCTTGCGGTCAGCTTCTGTCCGCAAGGGTCGGCCCGGTCGGCCGGACCCCGGAAAATCAGCCGGACGCCCCACGAACCCGGCACCGGACCCGCTTCCCCCGGGGGCACCCGCCGCTCAGAACGGGAACCCGCTCCGCCCGTGCTGCACCGATATCCACTTCACCGTGGTGAACGCCTCCAGCGTGGTCTCGCCGTTGAGCCGTCCCAGACCGGAGTTCTTCTCACCGCCGAACGGCACCAGCGGCTCGTCGTGCACGGTGCCGTCGTTGACGTGGAACATCCCGGTGTCCACCCGCCTGGCGAAGGCCACCCCGCGCTCCACGTCCCCGGTGTGCACGGCGCCACTGAGCCCGTACGGGGTGTCGTTGACCAGGCGCAGCGCCTCCTCCTCGCCGTCGAACGGGACGAGGAACACGACGGGCCCGAACACCTCCTGGCGCAGCAGCCCGGAGCCGGGCGGGACATCGGTGAGCACGCTGGGCGCGACGAGGTTGCCGGTGACGGAGCCGTGCAGCAGCGCGGTCGCGCCCTCGGCCAGCGCCTGGTCCACCACGGCGGAAAGAGCGCCCGCCTGGGCCGAGTTGATGACCGGGCCGATGACGGTGTCCGGGTCGCGCGGGTCGCCGACCTTCAGCGCGGCCACCCTGGCGACGAACCTCTCGGTGAACTCCTCGGCCACCGACCGGTCCACGAGCACCCGGTTGGCGGCCATGCAGACCTGCCCCTGGTGCACGAACCGGCTGAAGACGGCCGCGTCCACCGCGTAGTCCAGGTCGGCGTCGTCCAGCACCACCAGGGCGCTGTTGCCGCCGAGTTCGAGGACCGCCCGCTTGAAGTGCGCGGCGCACACGGTGCCGACGTGCCGGCCGACCTTGTCGGAGCCGGTGAAGGAGATGACCTTGGGCAGGGGGTGCTCGATGAAGGCGTCGCCTATCTCCGCGATGTCGGTGACCACCACGTTGAGCAGGCCGCCCGGCAGCCCGGCGTCCTCGAAGATCTTCGCGACCAGGGTGCCGCCCGCGATCGGGGTGTTCTGGTGCGGCTTGAGCACCACGCCGTTGCCGAGGGCGAGGGCCGGGGCCACCGACTTCATGGAGAGCAGGAAGGGGAAGTTGAACGGGCTGATCACCCCGACCACGCCCACCGGCACCCGGTAGACCCGGTTCTCCTTGCCGTCCGCCGGGGAGGGCAGGATGCGGCCCTCGGGGCGCAGCGCCAGGTGCACGGACTCGCGCAGGAACTCCTTGACGAGGTGCAGCTCGAACCCGGCCTTGACGCGGGTGCCGCCCAGTTCGGCGACGATCAGCTCGGTTATCGCCGCCTCGCGCTCCTCGACCAGCCGCAGCGCCCGCTCGAACACGGCCCGCCGGGCGTAGGGGCTGGTCGCGGCCCACGCGCGCTGCGCGCGGGCGGCGGCGCGGTACGCCTCGTCCACCTCATCGACGGTGGCCACGGTGATGGAGGCCAGCTTGGCGTCGTCGTACGGGTCGAAGTCGATGACGTCCCAGGAGCCGCCGCCCCGCCGCCATTCCCCGCCGATGTACTGCCGGTCCAGCTCACTGAAGTAGGACGACATGTGACCCCTCGATCACTAGCGGCTGCCAGTTCCTGATCCGATCACTCGTCATCGTACTGATGTGTCAATGCTGTTGGGCGATCCTGTGGATGAGCTCCCGGCTCTCCTCTGGGCCGGGGCTGTCCTGCTGGAGTTCCTTGAGGGCCAGTTCGTACTGGGCGACGTCCTCGCGCTTGTCCAGGTAGAGCGCGCTGGTGAGCTGCTCCATGTAGACCACGTCGGAGAGGTCGGACTCGGGGAAGCTGAGGAGGGTGAAGGCGCCGCTCTCCCCGGAGTGGCCGCCGAAGCCGAACGGCATCACCTGGAGCCGCACGTTGGGGCGCTCGGAGATCTCGGCGAGGTGCCGGAGCTGGCCGCGCATCACGTCGCGGTCGCCGTAGGGGCGGTGCAGGGCGGCCTCGTCGAGGACGATGTGCAGTTCGGGTCCGTGCTCGCCGAGCAGATGCCGCTGGCGTTCGAGGCGCAGCGCGACCCGCTTGTCCACGTCGGCCTGGCAGGCGCCGCGCATGCCGCGCCGGACGACCGCGCGGGCGTACTCCTCGGTCTGGAGCAGCCCGTGCACGAACTGCACCTCGTAGACCCGGATCAGCGAGGCGGCGCCCTCCAGGCCGACGTAGGTGGGGAACCAGCTCGGCAGCACGTCGTTGTAACTGTGCCACCAGCCCGCCACGTTGGCCTCGCGCACCAGGGAGAGCAGCGACTCGCGTTCCGGGCCGTCCGTGATGCCGTACAGCGTCAACAGGTCTTCCACGTCCCTGGACTTGAAGCTCACCCGGCCCAGCTCCATGCGGCTGATCTTCGACTCCGAGGCGCGGATCGAGTACCCGGCCGCCTCGCGGGTGATGCCGCGCGCCTCGCGCAGCCGCCTGAGCTGGGAGCCGAGCAGCATGCGCCGCACCACCGATCCGGGCTCTTGCACGCTCATGTCAGCCAGCCTCCCCGCCTGTGCCCCAAGGGACCAAGTCTGCCACCAAAGCACTTCGAGCTGTACTCACCCGGTTACGGAAACGTAGATCGACATCGATTTTCGGCCTGCATTGGCCTGGACCACTGGCAGCGAAAAGTGTCGGAGCCGTGGAAAAAATAGTCAGGAAGCGGCACGTCAGGGTCCAATTCGCGCGCGTGCACGTGCATCTGCCCTTGCATCTGCTCCGGGCTTCCGAAACCATTGGGCCCGCGCCACCGCTGCCTCGCCACCACCGCGAATTCCGGGAGTGCCTCGCATGGGAACGAATGGATCGACCATGCTCAAGCCGTTACGGCAGGGCCTTCCCCCGCTCGATCCCGCCGCGGTCGTGAACGCGGCCTCCTGCGCCCTTCCTCCGCGCTTCGAAGCGGTGCGCGAGGCACGGCACTTCACCCGCGACACCCTCGGACAGTGGGACGTGGGCGACCGGTTCGACGACATCTGCCTGGTCGTCTCCGAACTCGTCACCAACGCGCTGCGGCACGCCCTGCCCGCCGACACCGCGCCCCTGGAGCAGCCGCACTCCTCGGTACGGCTCCATCTGCTGTGCTGGACCGAGCGGCTGGTGTGCGCGGTGCGCGATCCCGGCCCCGAGTCGCCCGCGCCGCGCGACCCGGACGGCGACCGCGCGTCCGAGTCGGGGCGGGGACTGTTCCTGGTGGACTCCTTCGCGGACAGCTGGGGCTGGCACCCGCTGACCGGCGCACTGGACGGCAAGGTCGTGTGGGCGCTGTTCCGGCTGGACACCCGCGGATGAGGCGGCCGCTCCCGGCGGGCGGCGCGGGTCAGCCGACGATCAGGTGGTCGAACTCCCCGTCCTTGACGCCGAGGAGCATGGCCTCGATCTCGGCACGGGTGTAGACGAGGGCGGGGCCGTCCGGGAAGCGCGAGTTGCGCACCGCGACATCGCCGCCGGGCAGCCGCGCGAACTCCACGCACGATCCCTGGGAGTTGCTGTGCCGGCTCTTCTGCCAGGCCACTCCGTCCAGCTGAGTGGCAGCCATCCCGTTGTGCACGCCGTACCCCCCATAGCCGCCGTTGGCGTCGTGGTCCATCAGGTGTCTCCCCGGTGGTTCACCGACTGGTCCGGCCCCCGCGAAAGCGTGGCCGACCGTTTCGGATCATAGCCTCGCTCATATGCAGATGCCCGAGCAGATGCACGTGCACGCGGGGTGCTCCCGCGATTACAGCTTCGGATTTTTCTGTGCCCTGTCTGCCCGCGGTTACCGCCCCGTAGTACGCGGCGCGCACCGGCCGTGACCAGGGACACGGCCACCCTCCGGCGCGGGGGTGCGGATTTGCCCGGTTCGCACCGCTCGCGGGGGTAGCTTGCTGCGGTGATCACGGGGACGGTACGGGTGGCGCGGCGGCGCACGGTGCGACGGTGGCGGCGACGGGCGGGCGCGGCCTGGGTCCTGGCGGCCGGATGCGCGCTCGCCGCGTGCGGCGGTGGCGGTGGCGGTGGTACCGACGGTTCTACGGTGAACTCAGCTTCTTTGCAAGGCAGTTGGCTGCGTACCGGCCACGGCGTGATCGTCGCCCTGGTCGTCACCGGGGAACGGGCGGGACTGTTCACGTCGGACGGCACGGTGTGCGGGGGCACCGCTCCCGGCGGCGCGGGTCCGATCCGGCTGACCTGCGCGCACGGCTCCGACGAGCGGGGCACAGGCACGATCGGCGAGGTGAACTCCCGGACACTTAAGGTGCGTTGGTCGGGTACGGCGGGCGAGGAGACGTACGGCCGGGCGGCGGGCGGGACGCTGCCGCCGGGGCTGCCGACGGCCGCCGGGCCGGGTCGGCACCCCTGATGCGGTGAATTCCGCCGGGGCGGGTGAGCACGGACCGCGCACAGGGGCCATGATGCGGGGAGAGCTTCTCGACCTCGATGGGGATTCCTGCACATGCGCGTCATTCCGCTCACCGTCACCGCCCTCACCGCGGCCATGCTGCTGACCGCCTGCGACGACGGGGGTGGCGCCAAGAACGGCGGGAGCGACGCCGCCTGCGTGATCGGCGGCGGGGTCTCGGCCGAACTGGGCGCGGCGAGCGTCGCCCCGGCCGCCGGGGACACCGGCCAGGTGCCGGTCAGCCTCACCAACCAGAGCGCGCCCTGCTACCTGGACCACTTCGCCGGTGCCCGGCTGAACACGGCCGACGGCAAGCACGCGGACGCCACCGTCCAGTCCGGCGCCAAGGCCCAGCGGCTCAAGCTGAACAAGGGCGACTCCGCCACCTTCACGCTCACCTACGTACGCGGTGCGGCGGGCGCCGGGAGCCTGGACGCCAAGTCCGTCAGGATCACGCTGCCCGGCTCGGACCAGGGCCGGGACTTCCCGTGGTCCTACGGCCCCGTCGCCACCAAGGGCGGCGCGACGACACCGGACGCGTCGGTGAGCGCGTTCCAGCAGGTGGGCGACTGAGGCCGAGACTCCGGCCGGGCGGCCCCGAGGCACGCGGGGGTCAGGGCAGCCGGGGGCGCGCTCCCATCCGGGCCTCGTCGGCGGCCCGTGCGCCTTCGGCCCAGCCGGCCGCGTCGGTGACGCCGCGCATCCGGGTCGTGGTGGTCTCGGGGAACATCCGGTCCACACGGTCGGTGACGGCGACGTCCCGCGTGGCCAGGACCGGCAGCAGGTCGTCGCTGACCTGCGCCTTCGCGGTGGCGGCCAGGCGGTCGCCGACGCGGTGGGCGTAGGCGGCGAGGAAGGACTGCCGGAAGGTCTTGGTGCGCCCCCGGCCCCCGGCCCGCTGGGCGGCCTCCGCCCTGGTCATGGCGTGGGTCGCCTGGACGAGCAGCGAGGTGTGCAGGAGTTCCACCGCCTCCAGGTCCGCCTCGAAACCGACGACGGTGGAGAAGCAGAGCGCCTCGTTCCACACCGCGCGGCAGTGGTTGGCGGTGGCGACGGCGTCCATCAGCACCGCCTTGGCCTGCTCGTACGGCGGCTCGACCCCGATGCGGCGGGCGCCGGGGGCGTCCGGTGCGGGCGCGTGGGCGGCGAGCAGCGCCTCGTCCACGCTGTGCCGGGCCATCAGCTCCTGCGCCTTGGCGCTGAGCGCCTCGGCCTCCTCCGGATAGCCGGTCGCCTCGGCCTTGGCGAGCAGCGCGCGGATACGGCCCAGCGTGCGGGAGGCGGCGGGCCCGCGTGCGCGCCGGGGCTCCTCCAGGGGCTCCAGGGTGGGCAGCCGGAGCAGCAGGCGGTGGAGCTGGAGCAGGGCGGTGGCGTGCGAGAACCGGTCACCGGGGCGGTCGGGTGCGGCGGGCAGGGCCGCTATCTGCTCCGCCCAGCGCGGACCGCGCGCGCGGTCCCGGCCCGCCTGATCCCGGATCAGCCCGGCGAGGAGGCGTACGTGCGTGTCGTGCAGTTCACGCCGTACGAGCCGTTCCACGTCGGCGGGCTGCCAGCCGCGCTGCCAGGCCGCCGCGACGAACTCCTCGCCGCGCAGCCGGAGTTCGCCGTCCGCGCCGGTGTCGGCGGCGAGCAGCGAGGCGCCGGTGTCGAGTCCGGCGTCGGTGTCGTCGTAGAGCGCCGCGCGGAAGGCGCGCTCGACGGTGCTGGCATCCCTGGTCACCCCCAGATCGTGCCACGCCCGTCCGACAGGCGCCGCACTCCGTCCACAGCCTGTGGACAACTTTCCCGATGGGCACCTCGCGCCGGGCCGCCCGCCTCCGGCACCCAACCCTCCGAGGCTGCCGGAAGGCACGGGGCGCGGGCGGTCCGGCGGGCCGTTCGGGTGGCGCCGCACCGTCCGGACGCGAGTGTCAACTCATGGTTGACACCTTCGGCAAGCGCAACCTACGGTTGACACATGGCGAGCAATGAGAACCCCACCGCATCCGTGCGCCTCGACGACCTGATCGCGTCGATCAAGAAGGTGCACGACCAGCCTCTCGACCAGTTGCAGGACGCGGTGATCGCGGCGGATCACCTCGGGGACGTGGCCGACCATCTGATCGGCCACTTCGTGGACCAGGCGCGCCGTTCGGGCGCGTCCTGGACGGACATCGGCCGCAGCATGGGGGTCACCCGGCAGGCGGCGCAGAAGCGGTTCGTGCCGAAGGAGTCGGCCGACCTCGATCCCAGCCAGGGCTTCAGCAGGTACACCCCGCGCGCCCGGAACGTCGTGATGACCGCGCACAACGAGGCGGTCGCCACGGGCAGCGCGGAGGGGCGGCCCGAACACCTCGTCCTCGGACTGCTGGCGGAGCCGGACGGTCTCGCCGTACGGGCCGTCGTCCAGCAGGGCGTCACCCCGGAGGCCGTCGGCGCCGCCGCCCGCGCCGCGCTCCCCCCGGCCGTCGAAGACGCCCCCGAACTCGTCCCCTACGGCACCGAGGCCAAGAAGGTCCTCGAACTCACCTTCCGCGAGGCGCTCCGTCTCGGCCACAACTACATCGGCACCGAGCACCTGCTGCTCGCCCTCCTGGAGCACGAGAACGGCACCGGTGTGCTCAGCGGTCTCGGCGTCACCAAGGCGGCGAGCGAGGCATGGCTGACGGAGGCGCTCGCGCTGCTGAGCGCGGGGCGGGCGGAGGAGAAGTAGGCGCTCGGGGGGTGTGCGGGTACGTGGGGGTGCGGGTCGGCGGGTGGGTGCCGGTGGATGTGTGGGTGGGGGTGGGGGTGCGGGCTACCCCACCGACGCGTGGACGCCCCGGCCTCCGCTTCCTCGCTGAAGCCGCAGGTCAGGGCCCATTGTCAGTGCCCCCTGCCACACTCTTCGCATGACCGACCGGTGGGCTCTCGCACTGGCCGAGGACGGTGGCGTGGAGGTCGCCCCCCTCGGTCCGGACGGGCTGCCCGCCGGTCCGTTGCTGCGGGAGAGCGATCCCGCGCGGGCGGTGCGGAGCCGCCCGGAGGTGACGCGCTGGGTGTGGCGGTCCACTCCCGAGGTCTACCCGCGACTGCTCGCCACGGGGGTGCGAGTGGAGCGGTGCTACGACATCGAGGACGCCGAGACCCTGCTGCTGGGCCACGAGGGGCGGTCCGGCGAGCCGCGTTCGGCCGCCGCCGCCCTGGCCCGCCTCCGGGGCGGCCCCGTGCCCCCCGATCCGCGCACCCGCCCCGCCGGACCGGGCGCGCAGTCCGCTCTGTTCGAGCAGTCCGGCACCCACCTGCCGCTGACCGGCCTGCTGGAGGTGTACGCCGATCAGCTGCGGCGGCACGACAAGGCCGAGCATCCCGGCCGGATGCGGCTGCTGACCTCGTCGGAGTCGGCCGGGACCCTGGTCGCCGCCGAGATGAACCACACCGGGCTGCCCTGGAGCGCCGAGACGCACCGCGAGGTGCTGCGCGGTCTGCTGGGCGAGCGGTACGCGGGCGGCGGTGAGCCGCGCCGACTGGCGGAGCTGGCCGACGAGGTGTCCGCCGCGTTCGGCCGCCGGGTCCGGCCGGACCTGCCCGCCGATGTGATCCGGGCGTTCGCGGGGGCCGGGATCAAGGTGCGGTCCACGCGCCGCTGGGAGATCGGCTCCCTGGACCATCCGGCGGTCGCGCCGCTGCTGGAGTACAAGAAGCTGTACCGCATCTGGGTCGCGCACGGCTGGTCCTGGCTGCACGACTGGGTGCGGGACGGGCGGTTCCGGCCGGAGTTCCAGGCGGGCGGCACGGTCACCGGGCGCTGGGTCACCCACGGCGGGGGCGCGTTGCAGATCCCCAAGGTGATACGGCGGGCCGTGGTCGCCGACCCCGGCTGGCGGCTGGTGGTGGCCGACGCCGACCAGATGGAACCCCGTGTGCTGGCGGCGATCTCCCGTGATCCGGGGCTGATGGAGGTCGCCGGGCGGGAGAGCGATCTGTACCAGTCGGTCTCCGAGCGCGCGTTCTCCGGCGACCGCGCCCAGGCCAAGCTCGCCGTCCTCGGTGCCGTCTACGGGCAGACCTCGGGGGACGGCCTGAAGAACCTGGCCGCGCTGCGCCGCCGTTTCCCCCTCGCCGTCGCCTACGTGGACGACGCCGCGCGGGCCGGTGAGGAGGGGCGGCTGGTGCGGACGTGGCTCGGGCGTACGTGCCCGCCCGCCGGGCGCCCGGGGGAGGACGTGGCGGAGGAGGCGGGGATTCCCATCGGCTCCGACGCGGAGGAACGGGGGTGGACACCGGGGTACGCCTCCACCGACGCCCGCGCGCGGGGCCGTTTCACCCGCAACTTCGTCGTCCAGGGCAGCGCGGCCGACTGGGCCCTACTGATGCTGGCCGCGCTGCGGCGGTCCTGTGCGGGGCTCTCCGCCGAGCTGGTCTTCTTTCAGCACGACGAGGTGATCGTGCACTGTCCGGCTGGGGAGGCGGGTGTCGTCGTCTCGGCGATTCGGGAGGCTGCGGAGTTGGCCGGGCGGTTGACGTTCGGGGAGACGCCGGTGCGGTTTCCTTTCAGTACGGCTGTGGTGGAGTGCTACGCCGACGCCAAGTAGTGCTTACTTCTGGGTAGTTGGCGGTGCTGGCGCTTGGTGCGCTGGGCTGTGTTGGTTTGTGCGGGTTCGCTGTGGCTGGTCGCGCAGTTCCCCGCGCCCCTGAGGGGGTTGCAGGTTGCGTCCGCTGGCACGAGGCACCGGGGACTTCGGCGGATTGTTCCGTGCGGGTTCGCT
Source organism: Streptomyces corallincola (assembly GCF_019104725.1). Lineage (GTDB taxonomy): Bacteria > Actinomycetota > Actinomycetes > Streptomycetales > Streptomycetaceae > Streptomyces > Streptomyces corallincola. Next base: position 79,167 of record NZ_JAHRXF010000010.1, read on the forward strand.
GTGGTTGATCGCGCAGTTCCCCGCGCCCCTGGTGGCTCGGGCGGATTGTTCCGTGCGGGTTCGCTGTGGCTCGTCGCGCAGTTCCCCGCGCCCCTGGGGGGCGCGTTACTCCTGGGAGTTGGCTGGGGCTGGGGTGGGGGTCAGGTGGAGGGCGAGGGTGGTGGCCAGGCCGGCGAGGAGGCCGAAGGTGAGGGCGGAGGGGTAGGCGGTGGCGAAGGTGCCGACGAGTTGGAGGGGGGCGGAGCCGGTGGTGAGGACGCGGAGCAGTTGGCCCGCCATCAGGCCGAGTACGGTCGCGCAGACGCCGCCCAGGGCGAGTGCGGGGAGGGTGGGGCGGGTCAGCAGGGCGGGGAGGCGGCGCAGGGTGAACCAGACGACGGCCAGGGTGAGGAGGTCGGCGGCGCGGCCCAGCAGCCAGGTGCCCGGGGAGGCGCCGTCGGGACCCGCCCAGAAGCCGAGCAGCAGCCACTGGCGCAGGAATTCACCTGGTTCCGACAGCACGCCGATCGCGGTCGGGTCGAACGCCTGGATGCGGGCGGCGACCGCCACGTAGGAGAGCAGGAGCAGCGAGACGGCGACGACGGCCGTACCGGCGGTGGCGGCCCACCGGGCGGCGCGGCGCGTCACGGCGGTCGGCCGGGGCGGCTCGGCGTCCTCGATGGCGAGCCGCGCGATCAGCGCCGTCACCCCGGCCGCGACCAGCCCGGCGAACAGCGGGAGTTCATGCCCGGCGGCGATGAGAGCGGACAGCCGGGACAGCGGCCGGAAGCTCGGGCGCACGGAGGCGAGGAGCAGCCAGGGCGCGGACACGGTCAGCGCGAGCGTCGCGGCCATCTGCGCCCACGCCCACAGGACGAGCAGGAGCGCGACCCGGCGCCCCCGTACCGGCGGCATCCGGTGGACCAGGAGCACCGCTCCGGCCACGAAGAAGACGAAGGCGGCGGCGTAGCGCACCTGGAGGCCGGTGTGCAGGAGCCGGAGGTAGTCGGCGCCCGGTCCGGCGCCCAGTCCGTCGTAGGACCAGGGGAGCAGCCACTGCCGCAGCGTCGCGTAGGTCTGCCCGTCGATCATGGTGTCGGCCCCCGACAGGCCCAGCGCGTGAATACTCTGACCCGCCCACCACAGCAGCACCACGAACACCAGCCCACCGGTCAACACCGGTACGGCCGCACGCCGATACGTCATCCCCGCTCCCCCGCCCCCACGATCATCGACAACCGCACGGAGATTACGGCGCGTTGATCACATCGCGGTCACGGGCAAGCCCGGTGGAGGACCACGATTCGGTCAAGTGTCCGACGGGGGCGGACGGAGTGGAGGCCGGGTTCGTCTACGAGTGTCCGAGTTCCGCCGCCGTCGCGTCCTGGGGGTCCGGGACCGAGCCGGAGTCGGGGGACGGGCGGAGCGGGAAGGCGTCGATGAGGGTCTCGTCCACGACGGGCGCGGACGGCTGGGGCGGCTTGGGCATGACGGCTGCTTCGGAGTGGCCGCCGCAGCCGTAGGAGAGGGAGACGACCCGGCCGTCGGCCGGGGAGAACTCGTTGGCGCAGACCCCGAACGCCTGGCCGAGCGAGCCGCCGATCGGGTTGAGGAAGCCGCAGGTCACACAGGTCGCCGGGGCGGCCTGCGCCATCGGGGTGCCGGGGCCGAACGACTCCTCCCAGCGGTCGGCCGCGAGGTGCAGGCCGTAGCGGGACAGCACCCGGGCCCGGCGCATGCCCAGCTCCTCCGCGAGCGCCGCGATGGAACCCCGGGTCGGGGTGGTGGGCTGCTCGGCGGGCGTACCCGGTGTGACGTCGGCGTCCTCGGCCTCGGCCAGCTCCGCCATCTCCTCGGAGACCGGCGAGTTGGGCACGGGCTCCTCGTCGCCGGTGTACCCCGGCTCCAGGCGCAGGTCCTCCTGGTCGGTGGGGAGCAGGTCGCCGGGGCCCATGTCACCGGGGCGGAGCCGCTCGCTCCACGGCACCCACTCGGGGGCGAGCAGCGCGTCCGGGCCGGGCAGCAGCACGACCTCGTCCAGCGTGACGATCTTGGCGCGGGAGGCGCGGGCCACCGTCGCGGCCCAGCGCCAGCCCCGGTAGCCCGGGTCCTTGCACTCGAAGAAGTGGGTGACAACGCGGTCGCCCTCGGAGACCGTCCCGGTGTGCTCGCCCACGACACCGGGCGCGGCTGCCTCCTCGGCGGCGGTACGGGCCAGGTCGATGGCCTCGGCGCACAGGCGGTCGGGGGTGCGGCTTCGCGTTGTCGCTGCGCTCACAGGTATCGCTTCTCTCCTACGCCGTCTCATGAGTGCGGCTGCCTTTGGCGGCGGAGGGGACGGAGCGGACCGCAGGACCGCATCGACGTCTGTACTCCGGCTCGCGCTCGGGCGCACCTCTGCCATCTATTCTGCTTGATGGCTGAGATACGCACGCTACCCCGTGGGTGGTGGTCGGGGACAGTCCGGGCGCGCGTGTGCCTCCGGCGGTCTTGCGGTACCTCGCTCGCCGCGCCGCTCGGTGCCTGTTCTCCGCGCGGTGGATTTCCCGCCCGGCTCGCCGTCCCGGTCACGGACTCCCGGGTGTTCTCCCCGCCGCCCGCCGGGCACCGTCCCGACTCGCGTGGCCGCAAACCGCACTATCCGGCGGTGTCTCGGGGCACTATGAACGTCGTGGCAGCCACGGACAGGGGGAGCGTTCGGGGTGGCGGTTCGGGCCGGGTCGGCGGTGCCGTCCGCTCGGTGGGGCGTGCCCTGCACCTGCCGGCGCGCGGCATCCGGCGGGCGACGCACGCGCACGGCGCGGGCGAGTCGGGCCTCGGCAAGCTGATCGAGCTGCACGCGGTGAACGGCGCCGGGGACGTGATGATCACCGTGGCGCTCGCCTCCACCGTCTTCTTCAGCGTGCCGACCGACGAGGCACGCGGCCGGGTCGCCCTCTATCTCGCCATCACGATGGCCCCCTTCACCGTGCTGGCCCCCGTCATCGGCCCGCTGCTGGACAAGCTCCCGCACGGCAGGCGGGCGGCGATGGCCGGGGCGATGCTGGCCCGCGCGCTGCTCGCGCTGGTCATCGCGGGCGCGGTCGCCACCGGCAGCCTGGAGCTGTACCCGGCCGCGCTCGGCGTGCTGGTCGCCTCCAAGGCGTACGGCGTGGTGCGCAGCGCGGTCGTACCCCGGCTGCTGCCGCCCGCGTTCTCCCTGGTCAGGGCCAACTCCCGGGTGACACTCGCCGGGCTGCTGGCCACCGGTGCCGCCGCTCCGGCCGCCGCCGGGCTGCACGCGCTGGGGGACCCGTGGCCGCTGTACGGCGCGTTCGTGATCTTCGTGGCGGGGACCGTGCTGTCCTTCACCCTGCCGCCGAAGGTGGACTCGGCCAAGGGCGAGGACACCGCGCTGCTCGCGGCCGACGAGGAGCACGTGCGCGGGGCGGGCCGTACGAGGACCGGGAAGCGGCCGGGGCTGCGCACGGTCGGGCCCGCCGTCACGCACGCGCTCGGCGCCAACGCGGGGCTGCGCTGCCTGTCCGGGTTCCTGATCTTCTTCCTCGCCTTCCTGCTGCGCGAACACCCGATGGCCGGACAGAGCGCGGCGGTGTCGCTGGGCATCGTGGGCGTGGCGGCCGGGGCCGGGAACGCGCTCGGCACGGCGGTGGGGGCGTGGCTGAAGTCCAAGGCGCCGGAGATCATCATCGTCACGGTCGTCGCGGTCGCCGTGGGCACGGCGGTGATCGCGGCCGTGTTCTTCGGGGCGTTCCTGGTGGCCTGCCTGGGCGCGGTCGCCGGGTTCGCGCAGGCGCTCGCCAAGCTGGCCCTGGACGCGCTGATCCAGCGGGACGTGCCCGAGAAGGTCCGCACCTCCGCCTTCGCCCGCTCCGAGACGATCCTCCAGATGGCCTGGGTGTTCGGCGGCGCCGTCGGCATCGTCATGCCCCTCAACGGCACCCTCGGGCTGGCGGTCGCGGCGGTGCTGGTGGCCATCGGGTGGGTCACCACGCTGCGGGGGCTGCTCGCGTCGGCCCGGCACGGCGGGAGGACACGGACGCGAGTGGCGTGAGGCGGCGGGCGCGGGCGACCCGGGGGCCGCGAGTGGCGTAACGAAGCGGGCACGCCGTACCCCACGTGGGCGGTGGGTTCCGGAGGCCCGATAGCCTTCGGCCATGACCACGCTGCCCCGCGGCGAAGCCGCCGCTCCACTCCGCGTCGCGCGACGCCGCCGTGCCGTCGCCGCCGCCGGCGCCGTCGCCGCCGGACTGCTCGTCCTGTCGGCCTGCGACAAGCCGTCCCCCGTGGCGACGGTGACGGTCGGCCAGAACTCGGTCAACTCCGAGGCACTCTGCTACAACGACGGCAACGCGCTGACCGCCAAGACGCTGGCCTCCTGCGTGAAGAACGTCAAGAGCGCCAAGTCGATCTCGGTGGACCCCGACGCCACGGTCCGCTTCGGGGTGGACCCGAAGATCGCGGACGCCGGATGGATTCTGCTGGTCAACGGCCGCCAGTTCACCGACGTCAGCAAGAAGACGTACACCACGATCCCCGGCAGCGCGTTCTTCAACGCCCAGTACGGCACCCAGGGCAACAGCAACACGGTGTCCATCCAGATGGGGCAGAACCCGGCCAAGGGCTACTGGTCCTTCAAGCTGAACAAGGACTCCTGATCACGTCCGCCGTGCGCGTTCTCGTCGCCACCGCCGTTCCCGCCGAACGGGACGCGGTGGCACGGGCGTTCCCGGCGGGCACCGAGGCGCCGCTGCCGGGCGGCGCCGGTCCGCTGCTGCGCGTCCCCGGCGGGTACGACCTGCTGGCCGCCGGAGTCGGACCCGCGCGGGCCGCCGCCACGACGGCCACCGCGCTCACCGCCGCCGCCCTCGCGGGTACCCCGTACGCCCTGGTCGTCTCGGCCGGGATCGGAGGCGGCTTCCAGCCGGGCGCACCGCTCGGCTCGCTCGTCGTCGCGGACACCGTCACCGCCGCCGACCTGGGCGCCGAGACCCCGGACGGCTTCCTCCCGGTCACCGCGCTGGGCTTCGGCACCGACAGCCACCGCGCCCCGGATTCACTCGTACGGGCCGTCGCCGCCGCCACCGGAGCCCGTACCGGCACGGTCCTCACCGTCTCCACCGTCACCGGCACCGCCGCCCGCGCCGCCGAGCTGCTGGCCCGGCACCCGCGCGCGCTCGCGGAGGGCATGGAAGGGTTCGGGGTGGCGGAGGCCGCCGCCGCGCACGGGGTGCCGGTGCTGGAGATCCGCGCGGTGTCCAACCCGGTCGGCCCGCGCGACCGCGCCGCCTGGCGCATCGGCGACGCCCTCGCCGCCCTCACCGGCGGTTTCGGGAAGTTCGCGCCCGCACTGGAGAGTTGGAACCCGCATGACCTCGCTGAACGACCAGAGCAACCAGAGCGCCCGGAGCACTGAGCCCGCCGCGCGGACCGCGCCCGTGGAGCCGGGCGGCCCCGCGCCGAGCGGTGACGCGCTGCGGATCGCGTACTCCCCCTGCCCGAACGACACCTTCGTCTTCGACGCCCTCGCGCACGGCCGGGTGCCGGGCGCCCCCGCGCTGGACGTGACGTTCGCGGACATCGACATCACCAACGGCATGGCCGAGCGGGGCGAGCACGACGCGCTGAAGGTGTCGTACGCCGTGCTGCCGTACGTCCTCGACACGTACGCCCTGCTGCCGTGCGGCGGGGCGCTCGGGCGGGGGTGCGGGCCGCTGGTGCTGACGCGGGAGGCGGGCGCCGACCTCACCGGGCGGACGGTGGCCGTGCCGAGCGAGAGGTCCACCGCGTACCTGCTGTTCCGGCTCTGGGCGGCGGACACCCTGCCGGGCGGCGTCGGGGAGATCGTGGTGCTGCCCTTCCACGAGATCATGCCCGCCGTGCGGGACGGCAGGGTGGACGCCGGTCTGGTGATCCACGAGGCCCGGTTCACGTACCAGGACTACGGGCTGCACAAGCTCGCGGACATGGGCGAGCACTGGGAGCGGACGACCGGGCTGCCCATCCCGCTCGGCGCGATCATCGCCCGCCGCTCGCTGGGCACCGAGGCGCTGACCCGCCTCGCCGACGGCATCCGGGACTCGGTGCGGGCCGCCTGGGCGGAACCCGGGGTGTCCCGGCCGTACGTCATGGCGCACGCCCAGGAGATGGACCCGGCCGTGGCCGACCAGCACATCGGGCTGTACGTCAACGAGTTCACCGCCGACCTCGGGGACGAGGGGTACGCGGCGATCCGGGGGCTGCTGACGCGGGCGGCGGCGGAGGGGCTGGTTCCGCCGCTGGCGGCGGGGGCGCTGGACTTCCCGTAGGGGTTCGTCGGGCGGACGACCGAGCCCGCGCCGGGCGGGCGCGGGCTCGGGGGTACGACCGTGGCGGCGGGCCGGGTCAGACGTCCAGCTGGTCCGCGACCGCGCGGAGCAGGCCCGCGATCTTCTTGCCGGAGGTCCTCTCCGGGTAGCGGCCCTTCTCCAGCATCGGGGTGATGTTCTCCAGGAGCGTGGTCAGGTCCTGGACGATCGAGGCCAGTTCGTCGGGCTTCCTGCGCTGTGCGGCGGCGACGGACGGGGTGGGGTCGAGCACGGCCACGGAGAGCGCCTGGTCGCCGCGCTGTCCGGCGACGACGCCGAACTCCACGCGCTGGCCCGGCTTGAGCGCTTCGACGCCGGCGGGGAGGACGGAGGAATGGACGAAGACGTCACCGCCGTCGTCACGGGAGAGGAAGCCGAAGCCCTTCTCACTGTTGAACCACTTGACCTTGCCGGTGGGCAAAGCACACACTCCCTCGATCCGCCCCGGACTGGCCGGACGCCCTTGAACTGCCGTTGAGACAGCCTACCGGGGGTCTCTCCACCCGGATACGCCTTAAAACGGCTCTGAGCCCCTACCAGTGAAGGCAGAGGCTCAAAGTGGGGGGGAAGCGTGGGGGGCTAGCCGATGTGCCGGTAGAGGGTGGCACGGGAGACACCGAGTGCCTTGGCAATGGCAGTGATGCTCTCCCCCTTGGCCTTACATGCCTTGGCCACAGTGAGCACATCCTCAGTGATGACGGTGGGACGTCCACCAGTACGCCTCTGCGCCTTGGCTGCATCCAGACCCGCACGGGTGCGCTCAACGATCATGTCTCGCTCAAGCTCAGCAAAGGCAACCATCATCGTAAAGAAGAACTTGCCCTCCCCCTTGGGCGAGTAGTTACCGGCGAGAGCCCCAGTGAGGATGCGGAGCGCGATTCCACGCGCGTGCAAGTCCTCAGCGATCGTCAGGACGTCCTTAGTTGAACGGCCGAGCCTGTCCAGCTTCCAGACACAGAGGGTGTCTCCCTCTCGCATGTAGTCGAGAGCAGAGAGAAGACCGGGGCGCTCCACATTCTTGCCGGAAGCCTTGTCCTCATAGATCTTCGAGCAACCGGCCGCCGTCAGAGCGTCGTTCTGAAGCTGCGCATCCTGAGCGTTGGTGCTGACTCGCTGGTATCCGATGACCGCCATGATCCGTTCCCTCCCTGGTGCCCCTTGCCGACATGAAGTGTCTCATAACTCGTCTCAAAACATCAAGGCATTGGGAAGGGTTGTGAGACGGGTTTTGAACACCCAAACAGGGGTCGGAAGCCGCCCGGCCGGGCAGTCTCAATAACCATCGTTTCCGAGACGCCACAAACGTTGCTACAGAACTGGGACAATAGAAGACAGAGAGGCACGGAGACGCACAGACGAGACAGACAGGAGAACGATCATGGGACTAGAACCGGGACAGCCGCACGACCTTGACGCAATCGACGCAATGGCAGCGACAGCCACGGCCGGAAGCGAGGGAGCGGGACAGGGCTTCCAGGACTTCCAGAAGGGCTATCAGATGGCTACTGGGGGCCGCTCAGGGAACTTTGCTCAGGGAGCCGTGGAGGGACGTGGCTACCAGGCCATCGAGGGAGGGCTAGGGACTGCCTTGAAGACAGCCCTATAGGCACTTTCAACCCTGAGAAGCAAGAGGTTTTTACAACAATTTCATAACGGCGAGATCACTGATTTATAAACAGTACCAACTCCAAAACTACTTAGAGTAGCTAAAGAGTTAATTAGAGCCTCGATCAGCTACACGGCGTAGCGGTCGGGGCTCTTTGCTGTCTTGGGCTCAAACCAACATTGAACGAATACGTGCGATAATTAGCTCAGAAGGGTTGAGGCGTAGCAAGCAAAGCAATTAACTACGACTCCCCTGGAGAAGCAATGAGCAACAAGATTCCACGTACGACGGCATCCATTGACCGAGTGCCCAACCTGTCCAATCACGCTAAGGCAGCGTGGACAGTGTGGAGCAAGGGAATCAGCCTCAGCGAAGAGGCTTGGGAAGACTACCTAGTCAGCGTGAAGGTGCCGTATTTCCCGCTTGAAGACTGCATGGATGAGCTACGCCGTAATGGCTGGCTCGCTTAGGCAGGGGGTACGGCAATGACACCAGCAGCCTTCACGGCCCTAGAAGAGGTCAGAGGGAGCCTTATCAAGGACTTGTGGCCTAACGGCCTCAGAACAGCATAGGAGAGAAAGGAAGAGATGGAAGAGACAGAGGTAATCGAGTTGAGACGAGAGGCAAGAGTGAAAGCCAGAGCGAACATGCTTTGGCTCTACCTGGTCTCTCTTCCCGATGAGAACGAACTGCGCTTGTCGCACCTACAGCTTTGCGAGGCTCTGGGTCTTGGACTGAACCGAGCAGACATCAGAGAAGCAGTAGCGCAGCTAGAAGACAGAGGACTAATCACAGTGGAGCGTAGCCACAAGCCACACAGATACACATTGAATCACTGAACTAAGGAGAAAGAACTATGACGACGCCGGACGCATTCAACTATGGAGCGCATGAACGTTCAGACAACTACTGGGCACGCGTGATGACACCTGAATACCAGGCACAGAAGAGAGCACGACAGGAACAGGAGAAGCTGGAGGCAGAGAGAGCAGAGGAGCAGCAGAGAGCCGAATGGCAGAGACAGGCCGTCATGAATCACGCCGGACCGGCCATCATGGATATCGTCCAGCAGTACCTAGGCCAGAACAGACCAGCCGTAGCAAGTGCTGTAAAAGCTCAGTTTCTCAAGCGCCTTCCAGGATCTACAGAGGTTGAGTTCGAAAACGCACTAGCGGTTCTTCAGCAGACCGGACACATTCACAAGCTGACAAGTGACACTCAGGGATACATGGGGGAGCGCACCTATCACCTGTACACAAATCCGTTGGAGGGGTAGTGGCCAAACCAGAGGAATTGAGCCTTCCCGCACTGGCAATCTACACAGAACTTGAATCCACTGGAGAACTCATCAGCGAAGCGAGGTTTTCAGAGGAGTTTCCCGAAGATGATTACTGGGTGATTCTTGATGCATTGAAGAATGCAGGTCTACTCTGCGAAACGACCGGGGAATTCCACCCCGAAACTCCAAGAGGGGTTCTATTTCATCAAAGAACCGCACGACCCATTCGTATTGATTGAGCAGAAATAGAGAGACCCCCAGATCCAATCAGATGGAAATGGGGGTCTCTCTGTGTCATTGGCCTCATGACTTCAAGAAGGGAAACTGCGATGAACTAAGTGTAGACAGGGGGAGCCATCTCATGCATCGAATTTTTAACCCGGTAGCTAAAGCAATCTCGCTAAGACAAGGATATCAGAAATGACAGACAACAAGACAAGCGTTCCCGTTGACCTATTGGACGCACCGAGTGTTTCCTACAAGGGAGGTGCTTTCATCCGCACACCAAAGGCGTTGCTATACAGCTTTGACCTGACACCCCAAGCCAAAATCCTATGGATGATCCTGGAAGAGCACGCCGGACAGAACCGTAAGGCCAATGCTGGACAGAAGCGTCTAGCGGCTCTCATGAACATCAGCCTCACCCAGGTCAAGACGTACGTGAAGGAACTACGCACCCAGGGATGGCTTATCACCCAGGGAAGTAACGGAGACACCCTCTCCTACACGCTGGCCATTCCAGCAGGCTTCAGAGCCCTTGAGGAGGAGTACAAGCACGGGACGGCACGCGTTGAAGTCACCGTGAAAGACAAGCTCATGGACAAAGACAAAGCGTGGAGCGGTATTGAGGCCAAGGGAACCGACACGGCACCACGACTGGCCATCTCAGCTAACCGCATGAAACTAGAGATGGATAAGCGAGGAATGAAGGTAGCCGGAACCTCAGCTAGGGAGGTAGACGGAATCCCGACTAGGGGGGTAGTCGGAAAACCGGCTAGGGGTAGTCGAAATCCCGTCCAGGAGGTAGATGGAATCCCGGCTACAAACAATAAGAAAGAACTAGAAGAAGTAACAAGAAGAATGGAACGACCGCTGCACCTGGCGTAGCCAGGGACAGCGAATGGGTACAGAGATAGTAATCAAGTAGACCAGGGAAAGACCTGGATTCAAGATATTGGATTTGGGGCAAGCCCTGGTCTCTCCCTACGGTGCTCCGCACCTTCGGTAAGACCTATTGGATATGGAAAGGCTCTGGTTAAGCCCTGGTCTCCCCTGGATTCCCTGGCATTCCTTACTAGATAAGTTACATAGGCTCTAGAAACCGCCGCGCCTCATTGCGGCGAATGAGAATTCCCTGGAATTCATTAGGTCTCAGCTGGCTGTGATACATAAATTCCTCTATTTAATAGTCGAATAAGGCTACTGTAATTGTTTTTCCAAGGAAATTCAGCCGAGACACCTACTTTCCGTAGATATCTCGACTGACAACAGTTACTTGTCTTGCTGGGGTTCCGCCTATCAGGCAAGAACTTCCGAGTTTCAAGGGGTGGGGAATTCTCCCCCTGGAGTTACTTGTCTTGCTCTGGGTAGTGCATGGTCATGAAACGCCCTGTCTTCACCACCATCTTTCCTGTCTTGTAGAGGGTGAGGATGAGTGCCTTCCTTCCTACCTGGTTGATCGCTGGTTCAATCGAGAGCACTTCAGCGGTCTTGCCATTCCAGAGTTTCAGGCTATCGCCAACCTTCAACTTGTCTGCCCTCTTGCGTACCGGTGTGCTTATGGTCTGCCTCCCTAGTCGGTTGTCAACGTGCTTTGAGCATCCCATGCAGCACTGACAAACGGTAGGGAGTCATTCCGCTTACTGTTCGATGGCCTTGAGCCCCTGGTATGCCTCGCGCAGATCTGCACTCTCCGGAAGCTGTCGAGCCTCTACAGCCTTCACTACTTCCAGCGCACGCCAATGGTTCGAGGGGACTACACGGCCGGACAGAATGGCTTTCTGTGCAGAGTCACACGCCTCATCCAGCCGGTCATCCTTCAACAGGACTAGGGCAAGGTCGATATTCGCTGAAGCCACACGCCTAGGCCACTGGCTCACTTCGTCACCGGGACTCAGTCTCTCGATGACTTCCCTTGCGTACGGCTCTGCTGCCGCATCCCCTAGCCATGCAAGCGTTGTAGCCGTGTAGGAAAGGGCTTTGGCAGGGTCGTAGCGGTAATGGTGCTCTGGACTGTCAGGGGCTCCCCTGGAAGCCGAGAGAGCCTGTACCTGCTCAATGGCAGAGTAGGTCTCTTTGGCTTCCCCGAGCCGTGCGTGTGCTCTGCCCTCCTGTGCGGTCGCCTGAATGATGGCTGAGCCGTTGGCGGGAGCTATCTCCTGAGCCGCACGCGAGAGGTCAATGGCCTGGACGTAATCCCCATCGGTAAGCACGCGCCAAGCCTCAGTCTCCAAACACCATGCCTCAATCTCAGGATGCCCGGCTTCCCTGGCTAGCGTTGCTGCTGTCTCCAGTCGAGCCGTAGCCGCATCGTCTTGCATCAAGTCGATATGAGCCGTGGCACCCAACAGGGAAAGCCAGCCACCGACTACCAGCAAGCGCCGGTGTTCAGAGAGGGTCTTCTTACCGTCCAGGAGCTTGACGACGTACGCGGAGTGCTTGCGTACCTGCCTCAGGAGATCTTCCGGCTTGGCTTTCGGGTACGCCATAGCCAGCCGGTCAAAGGCCATTTCCAGGCGCTCAAGTGTCGCGTTCCCCACGTCACTTGCCTGGACACGTCGAGCAAGTTCCCAAGCGTCCGTCTCATCATCGTGGGAGCCGCTGTCTTCCACTGTGAGGGAGAGCCCTAGGTATTCGTTAACGGCTTGGGTCAACTCGGCTGAGGGAGCCTGTTTCCCATTGAGTACCCGGCTCAGATAGGCCACGTCGTAATGGAGTTCCTTGGCCGCACCCCTCAGGCTCTTTCCCTGTGCCTTGAGTGCGCCCCGTACCTCAGACCCAAAGTCGTTCATGGTGCGGCTCCCGTTGACTGTTGCCGCTCATCGTAGTCAACGCTGGTCAACTCCCCTATGGCGTCCGCAGATCGGTTGAGTCGGCAGACGGACAGGGAAGCCGACTGCTAGGAGCCGACATGGCAGAGCCCACGGGTGGCATGACGCTACGGGTGATCAAGATCAGAGACGGCAAGGTGGTCCAGGATTCGGGTACGCGGCGAGTATCCCCCACGGGGGCCTGGGACCGACAAGGGAGCAAGTACCCGCCGTGCTCCTGCCCTCACTGCCGACGGCAACGGGCGAACCGGTGAGAGCCGCAGAGAACCTGTCCGCAGAGTGCACGCTGGCTCAGGAACCGGACTACGCAGACCTTCACGGCGAGTGCCGACAGACCAAAGACATCCCCCTGCCTTACTCCAGGGGCATCCTGCTCGTACGGCGCTGCGGCTGCTCCTGTCACCGCTACGGGGCTCTGAGGCCGCGTCCGGCACAGGGAGACCCTGAGGCTCCGATAGGGGCGCAGAGCGCCGTACAGAGCCGCTAGGCGGCCACGGACGCCGGTACCGTCCGGCGTACCCCCTTCCCCCCACACCCCCTTAGGGAGAAAATACTTACCCCCTATAACAACCCTTATAGGCCTTACTTAGGGCCAAATAACGGGCGCGTACGCGTGATACAGAGCAACCAGGGATCTGTCAAGATTAGAGAGAACCCCTGGTCAAGCCCTGAAAGGCTACTGCCTACCCCCTTGGCAGTCCTGAGTACGAGAAAGACCAGACCCCCCTGGAATTTGAATTACTTTTTAATGCTAGGGGGGTCGAATTCATAAACAATTCCATAAAAAGAATAAGGCTCCGCTATTCGGCAGGGCCTTTTCTTTATGCCTGTTTCTTTTACGCTACTTCCAGTTCCTTTAGGATTGCCGGTACATCATCCGTACCGAATTCCCTCAATTCAGGGCTAATCCAGTGCGCCGGTACGTTATGACCGGTCAAGAGTCTATCCATTCCTTCTTCCTTGTTGAGCTTCAGCTCTTGCGACATGGCCTGAATGTCTCCAAGGTCCATGACGATACCCAATCCCGCATTCGGAATCGCATCATTCCACGCCCAGACCTTTACCCGATAAGCGCGGAGGAATTCCCTACGGTCTTCCTGGTCTTTGGCTCCCCAGACTTCCCCGTACTTCTTACCCGTCGCCCACAGGGCAGGAGTCATACGCTCTGCCTCTTGCTTTTCCAGGAGAGCCACCTTTGCCGACAGGCCCTTGTGAATGCGACGGTAGGAGACTTCCTGCCCCTCTCCGTCGTAATCCCCTGCAATGTATTCGGCTTCCAGCTTTTCCAGCCGTGTCCTAGCCGACTGGAGTTCCCTTGCCTGGCTCGGTCCCGTACCGGCACGCTCGTACATGTCCCACTGCCCAATGGTGCCCTGGATTGCCTGATCAACCCACGTGTCCAGCACGTCAGCACGGACGTAAGGGCCGCTCTCGCATGAGCCACCCTTGAACTTGTTGGAGCAGCGGTAATACCTGTGTCCGGGAATCCTCGTACCGTCTTTCCTCTTGTGTCCTGAGTTCAGGAGAGAGGAGAAGGGAGCGTCACAATGACCGCAGCGAGCAATACCGGCAAGCAGGCTCTTAGCCCCTGTACGGCTTTCCGTTCCCTCAGCCTTGGGAGCGGGTTTGATCTGGTCCACCAGATATTCCCACTGCTGCATTGACGCTAGAGGCTTTACAGGGAGAATTACCGGCTCTCCCTGGTCATCCAAGACAGCCTCACCCTTGTACGTGTAGATACCGGGAACCCAAGAGGAGCGGATGAATTTATTGATGATGGTGGACTGCCATTGAGTCCCCTTGGTTTCCTGTCCCTTGAGTTTCCGGAGATGATCCCCCCACGTGAGTACGCCACGGCCATTGAAGTCACGTGCAATCCGGTGTGTGGACTGTCCCTCACCAATACGCCGGAAGATCTCTTGAACGATGGGGCGGAAGTCCTGATCAATCTCCAGAACCTTCCTCTTGCCGCCCTCTACGGCCTTGATGGTGTAGCCGGTAGGCGGAGCGCCCGTGAGCCATGAACGGTTCTCCAGACGGCTCTGTACGCCGTTCAGGATGCGTGCCTGGATGGTGTCCCACTCAGCCTCAGCAAAGACGGCAGTCATGCGAGCCATCATCTTGCCTTGGGGAGTAGAGAGGTCGAACCCCTCTTCCACACAGACAATGAACTTCCCGTTCTGCTGCGCCCACTCCAAAAGTTCGTTGAAGTGCATTGAGCGACGGGTGAGCCTGTCCATCTTGGCTGCAATCAAGACATCAAAGTCGTCAGCCTTGGACGTCAGCCACTTCCCCAGCTTGGGCCGCTTGAAGGGGGACATGGAGCCTGAGACGTCGGTGTCCTCTGCTTCCCCCACCAGGACGCCGGACAGGAGTGGAGAGCTGACGTGGTGTCGGATCACGCCACGCTGCCACTCGATGGACGTCGAGCCGTCCGAGTCGGCAGAGAGGCGGAGACAGGAGAGGTAGCGCAGACCAGGTGTCATGGCGCGAGCGTAGCGTGCTCTGTGTGCCTAGGTAACCGGCTTGACCTTGCCGGTGGGCACGTCTGTCCTCGTCCTCGTACTCGATGGGAAAACGCTTCTGGAAAAGGGCTTTTCACAGCGCGGGAGCGGGTCCGCATCGACCCGCCCGCGTCCAGGCTAATGGTCCTGGGGCGGGTGACAAGACGCTTCCCGGTTGTTCTCCCGCGCTGGGAACTACCCTGGTCCGGTGCGTGACAAAACCCAACCGAATTCCGCCGCGCCCGGTGACGGCCTGATCCGTACCGGCGCGATCGTCTTCTTCCTCGGCGCTCTGGCCACCCTCGTCACGGTGGCCCCGCTGTTCCTGGGCGCGAAGCCGTTCCCGACGTTCATGTACGGGCTGTGCATGCTGATGGGCGTCGGCTTCCTGATCGCCGCCGCCGGGGTGCTGCGCTCCGTCGCGGCCGGGCGCCGTCAGGCGCGGGAGGCGGCCGTACCGGGCTCGTCGCGGTAGGGACGACCCGCCGGGTACGGCCCGTTCTCCGCGAGGTGGGCGGTGAGCCAGGCCGGAAAGGCGTGCAGGCCCTCCAGGACGACATCGGCACCGGCCGCGCGGAGTTCCGCAGCGTCGCAGGGTCCGGTGGCCACGGCCACGGAGAGGGCACCGGCCGCGCGGGCCCCCCGTACGTCCCCCACGTGGTCGCCGACGTAGATCGACGCGCCGTGCTCGCGCAGCGCGTCCGCCTTCCGCTCCGCCCACAGGTCCCCCACCAGGATGTCCGGTTCGATGCCCAGGTGGGTGAGGTGGCGGCGGGCGTTCGGGGCGTACTTCGCGGTGACGACGAGGGTGCGGGCGCCCGTGGCCCGTACGGCGGCCAGCGCGGCGGCGGCGTCCGGCATGGCCGGGGTCGCGGCGATGGCGGTCTCCGGATACAGCGCGCGGTACAGGTCGGCCGCCGCCGGTATCTCCTCGGGCGGGAACCAGTGCGTCAGCTCGTCCACCAGCGGCGGACCCAGCCGGGTCACCGCCAGGTCGGCGTCGATGTACGTCCCCGTCCGCTCGGCCAGCGCCACGTAGCAGGCGTGGATACCGGGGCGGGAGTCGATCAGGGTCATGTCGAGGTCGAAGCCGATGGTGGATGCCATGCGGGCATTCTCGCCGCCCCGGGGGCACGGTCCGTCAAGACCCCCACACCGGCTCCGCTCACCGGCTCCCCTCACCGGCTCCGCCGATCGGCTCCTCTCACCGGCTCCGCTGCGACCTCCAGAGGATGAACAGTGCCGAGGTGATCGCGGCCAGCCGCAGGGTCCACGGCCAGGTCCCGGTGAGGGCCTCGTTCATCCGGGCGTCGGGGATCGGGGTGCCCCAGTGGTGGGTCTGGCGGCCCCAGAGCCAGAGGACGGTGGCCGCCAGGGAGAGGCCGGGCATGCCGAACACCGCCCACTTCGTCTCGGCCGGGGTCAGCCGGCGGGAGACGTACGCGATCAGCCAACCGGCGATCAGCGCGGGCCAGATCCCGAGCACCGCGCCCGCGACCAGCGCGGCGGCCCCCAGCAGGAGCAGCGGGTTGGTCCAGCCGGTCGCCGGGCCGGGCAGGAGACGGCGGCGGGGTGCCGGGGACCCGGGGGTGCCGGGGGTGCCGGGGGCCGGAGCGGTCCTGCGGCGGAGCAGGCCCCTGCGGGGCACCGGGGTCGCGGCGGGCGGGGCGGCGGCCTCCGGGTCCTCCTTCCGCTCCTTCGGCTCCACGGGGCGCAGGTCCTCGGGGCGTTTGAGGAGGTCCGGGATCTCGACACCGCCCGTGAAGCCGGGCACCGAGTCGCCGGTCGCCGAACCGAAGGGGTGGGGTTCCGTACGCCACCAGTCCGGCCGTACCGCGCTGTCCCCCAGTTCGTGCGCGGGCGCGAGGTGCGGGGGTGCGGGGCCGTCGGCGCGGGCGGGCGGCTCCGGGGCGGTGGGGCGCGGGCGGGGTACGGCACGGCGCAGCCCCTTGGGACGCGGCTCGGGTGCGGGGGCCGCGTCGCGCTGGTCGCGCTGTTCGGGTACGGCGGTGACGGGCGTGCGCGGCAGCTCCCGTGTGTCCCCGCCCGCCGCCGTCACCACGTCGTCCGGCGAACCGAGCCGGTCCAGGATGCGGCGCACGGCGGCCGGACTGTCCACCGCGGTCCGCGCGCGGTGCCGGTCGATCTCGTCCCGCAGCTCCGAGACCAGCCGCATCCGCGTCATCGACGGCAACTGCCGCTGCTGCGCCACGTCCCCGACCCGGCTCAGATACTCGTAGACGACCTTGTCGCTCTCGATCCCCAACGGAACCCCTCCGGGGCGACGACGGAAAAACCCCGTGAGGACGGTACCCCTTGGACGGGTCGAGCGTCCGGAACGGGTGGGGGGGATCGGGGCTCCACGGGGCGCCCCGTGGAGCCCCCCGGCGCGTGGGCTTCCGCTAACGTTGAGCGGATGAGCCCCGAGGCCCACTCAGCCCCCCGGTCCCTCGCAGAGTCGTTGCGCGCGCGGGACGACGCCTCGCTGGGCGCGTTGCTGCGCGGCCGGCCCGATCTGATCAGTCCGGTACCCACGGATCTGACACAGCTGGCCACGCGGGCCGGGACGCGGGCCTCGGTGCTGCGGGCGCTGGAGCGGCTGGACCGGTTCACGTTGCAGAGCGCGGAGGCGCTGGCGGTGGCCGGGGACCCGGCGCCGTACGGCGAGCTGCTCGGGCTGATGGGCGGGGACGAGCGGGACGAGGCGGTGGCGGCGGCGCTGCCACGGGCCGTCGCCACGCTGCGGGAACAGGCGCTGGTGTGGGGCGACGACGAGCGGCTGCGCCTGGTGCGCACCGCGCGGGAGCTGCTCGCGCCGTCGCCGCAGCACCCGTCCCCCACCGGGCTGGGCCCGACCGTGCGGGAGGCCACCTCGGGCATGTCGCCGGGCCGTGTGCAGGAGATCGTGGCCGCCGCCGGGCTGGCGTCCACGCACGACCCCGTCTCCGCCGTGACCGCGCTGACCGGGCTGTTCGGCGACCGGAAGAAGATGACGAAGCTGCTGTCCGGGGCTCCGGACGCGGCGCGCGAGGTGCTGGAGCGGCTGGTGTGGGGGCCGCCGTACGGGCAGGTGACCGCCGACCCGGCCGCTCATCTGCGCTGGCTGCTGGACCGGGGTCTGCTGCTGCCGACCGCGCCCGGCACCGTCGTACTCCCCCGCGAGGTCGCCCTCCATCTGCGGGGCGGTCACGCGCACCGGACGCCCGAGCCGCTGCCCCCGGCCGTCGAACCGGCCGCCGTGCACGGCCCCCGGATCGTGGACGCCACGGCGGCCGGGCAGGCGTACACCGCGCTGGCCACCGTCGAGGAGCTGCTGAAGGACTGGGACGAGGGCGGCCCGGCAGTGCTGCGGGCCGGTGGGCTGAGCGTGCGGGACCTGAAGCGGACCGCCGTCGCGCTGGACGTGCCGGAACCGGTCGCCGCCTTCTGGGTCGAACTCGCCCACGCCGCCGGGCTGCTGGCCTCCGACGGCGAGGCCGACGAACGGTACGCGGCGACGCCCGCCTACGACACCTGGCTGGAGCGCCCGCCCGCCGAACGCTGGGGGCTGCTGGCCGAGTCCTGGCTCGCCGCGACCCGCACGGCGGGCCTGGTCGGCGGCCGGGACGCCAAGGACCGCACCCTGTCCGCGCTCGGCCCCGGCCTGGACCGCTCCGCCGCCCCCGAGGTACGGCACCGGGTGCTCGCGCTGCTGGCCGGGCTGCCGACGGGCGGCGCCCCGACGGCCGGTGCGGTACTGGAACGGCTGCGCTGGGAACGCCCGCTGCGCGGTCCGCGCCGGGACGGCGAGGACGACCTGCGCTCCCGGCTGGCCCGCTGGACGCTCGCCGAGGCCGAACTCCTCGGTGTCACCGGGCGCGGCGCGCTCTCCGCCCACGGCCGCGCGCTGCTCGGCACCCCGGCGGACGCCCCGGCCGCCCCGGACGCCGCCGCCGACTCCCCCGGCCCCGGCCCCGGTGACCGGCTCCCCGTGCACCACCACCGCCCCACCGCCGCCGCTCCCCTCTCCTCCTCGGGCCGGGCCACCGCGACCGCCGCCGCCGTACGGCTGCTCGCGCCGCTGCTGCCCGAGCCGCTGGACCACGTGCTGCTCCAGGCGGACCTGACGGCGGTGGCACCCGGCCCGCTGGAGCGCCCGCTCGCCGCGCTGCTCGGGGTGCTCGCGGACGTCGAGTCCAAGGGCGGGGCGACCGTCTACCGCTTCACGCCCGGTTCGGTGCGGCGCGCGCTGGACGCCGGGCAGACCGCCGGTGACCTGCACGCCTTCCTCACCGCGCACTCCCGCACGCCCGTCCCGCAGCCGTTGGCCTACCTCATCGACGACGTGGCCCGGCGCCACGGCCACCTCCGGGTGGGCGCCGCGTCCGCCTACGTACGCTGCGACGACGACAGCGTGCTGAACGAGATCCTCGCCGACAAGCGGGCCGCCGGGCTGCGGCTGCGCCGTCTCGCCCCGACCGTGCTGGCCGCGCCGTGCGACCCGGCGGCCCTGCTGGAGGGGCTGCGCGGGATGGGGTACGCGCCCGCCGCCGAGTCCGCCGAGGGCGATGTGCTGATCACCCGCGCCGACGCCCACCGCACCCCGCCGCGCGGCGCGCCCGAGCCGGTCCCGGACGGTCCGCCGCCGCCCGACGCGACCCTGCTGTCGGCGGCGGTCCGCGCCGTCCGGGCGGGCGACCGGGCCGCCACCGCGCCCCGCAAGGCGTCCGCCGCCCCCGCCGGGACGGGCGGCGAACCGCCCCGCACCGGCGCGGCCGAGACCCTCGCCACCGTGCAGGCCGCCGTCCTGACCGGCGAGTCCCTGTGGATCGGCTACGTCAACGCCGAGGGCACCGCCAGCCAGCGCGTCATCGCCCCGGTCCGCGTCGAGGGCGGCTTCGTCACCGCCTACGACCACACCGCCGACGAGGTCCGCACCTACCCCCTGCACCGCATCACGGGCGTCGCGGAACTGGCCGAGGACTGACCGGACCGGGACGGACACCGGGAGTCGTCGAGGGCTCCACCGGTCGGGGCGGATAGGGCACACTGGACGTTTGGCCGTTGTGGAAAGGGTGTGCCGCGCGTGAATGGCCCGCTGATCGTCCAGTCCGACAAGACCCTGCTGCTGGAGGTTGACCACGAGCAGGCCGACGACTGCCGCCGGGTCATCGCGCCGTTCGCGGAGCTGGAGCGGGCGCCGGAGCACATCCACACCTACCGGGTGACCCCGCTGGGGCTGTGGAACGCGCGGGCCGCCGGGCACGACGCCGAGCAGGTCGTGGACGCGCTGGTGCAGTACAGCCGCTACCCGGTGCCGCACGCGCTGCTGGTGGACATCGCGGAGACGATGGACCGCTACGGGCGGCTCACCCTCTCCAAGCACCCGGCGCACGGGCTGGTGCTCTCCAGCACCGACCGTCCGGTGCTGGAGGAGGTGCTGCGCTCCAAGCGGATCGCCCCGCTGGTCGGCAACCGCATCGACCCGGACACCGTGGCCGTGCACCCCTCCGAGCGCGGGCAGATCAAGCAGGTGCTGCTCAAGCTGGGCTGGCCGGCCGAGGACCTCGCCGGGTACGTGGACGGCGAGGCGCACCCGATCGAGCTGCACGAGGACGGCTGGGCGCTGCGGCCGTATCAGAAGCAGGCCGTGGAGAACTTCTGGCACGGCGGCAGCGGTGTCGTCGTCCTGCCCTGCGGCGCGGGCAAGACGCTGGTGGGTGCCGGGGCGATGGCCCAGGCGAAGTCCACGACGCTGATCCTGGTCACCAACACCGTCTCCGCCCGCCAGTGGAAGCACGAGCTGGTGAAGCGGACCTCGCTGACCGAGGAGGAGATCGGGGAGTACAGCGGGACGCGCAAGGAGATCCGGCCGGTCACCATCGCCACGTACCAGGTGCTGACGACCAGACGGAAGGGCGTCTACCCGCACCTGGAGCTGTTCGACTCCCGCGACTGGGGCCTGATCCTCTACGACGAGGTGCACCTGCTGCCCGCGCCCGTCTTCAAGTTCACCGCCGACCTCCAGGCCCGCAGGCGGCTCGGGCTGACCGCGACCCTGGTCCGGGAGGACGGCCGCGAGTCGGACGTGTTCTCGCTGATCGGGCCGAAGCGGTTCGACGCGCCGTGGAAGGAGATCGAGGCGCAGGGCTACATCGCGCCCGCCGACTGCGTCGAGGTCCGGGTCAACCTCACCGACTCCGAGCGGCTCGCCTACGCCACCGCCGAGACGGAGGAGAAGTACCGCTTCTGTGCGACCACCGCGACGAAGCGGAAGGTCACGGAGGCGATCGTGCGCCGGTTCGCCGGGCAGCAGATCCTCGTCATCGGGCAGTACATCGACCAGCTGGACGAGCTGGGCGAGCATCTGAACGCGCCGGTGATCAAGGGCGAGACGTCCAACGCGCAGCGCGAGAAGCTGTTCGACGCCTTCCGCGAGGGCGAGCTGAACGTGCTGGTGGTCTCCAAGGTCGCCAACTTCTCCATCGACCTGCCCGAGGCGACGGTCGCCATCCAGGTGTCCGGCACCTTCGGCTCGCGGCAGGAGGAGGCGCAGCGGCTCGGCCGGGTGCTGCGCCCGAAGGCGGACGGGCACCAGGCGCACTTCTACTCGGTGGTCGCCCGTGACACCGTCGATCAGGACTTCGCGGCGCACCGCCAGCGGTTCCTGGCCGAGCAGGGCTACGCCTACCGGATCGTGGACGCCGACGAGATCCTGGCGGAGGGCACCGGCTGAGTCCGGGCGAGGGCGGCCCACGCCAGCAGCGTCAGCGCGAGCAGCGGATACGGCGCGGCGAGCGGCTGCTCCCACAGCGGCAGCCGGAGATCCCGGTCCCCGGCATGGGGCACCAGCCAGAAGGTGCGGGCGGTGAAGAGGGCGGCCGTCAGCGCGGCGAGCCGGAACCGCCCGTCGGCCAGCAGCACCGCCAGCAGCGGCACGCACCACACCCAGTGGTGGGACCAGCTGATCGGGGAGACCAGCAGGGCGGTGCACGCGGTCAGCAGCACCGCGTGCCGTGCGTCGGGCACCCGGGCGGCCAGACCCAGGCCCGCCACCGCCACGGCCGCCGCGCACAGCAGCCAGAGGGTGCCCGGTGCCGGGGTGTGCAGGGCGCGGGCGAGCAGGCCCTGCAGTGACTGGTTGTCCACGATCCACGCCTTGCCCACCCTTCCGGTCTCGTAGAGGCGCCGGGTCCAGAACTCGGTGCTCGCCGAGGGCAGCAGGAGCGCGCCGAGCAGGACCGTGCCGGTGAAGGCGGCCGTGGCGGTGGCCGCCCGACGTCGTTCTCCTCTCAGGAACAGCAGGACGATGAACAGGGCCGGGGTCAGCTTGATCCCGGCGGCCATGCCGAGCGCGATGCCCTTGGTGCGGGCGGTGGCCGGGCGGGTCAGGTCCACAAGGACCAGGCACGCCACGGCCAGGTTGATCTGGCCGAACAGGAGCGTCTGGAAGACGGGTTCGAGCCAGAGGGCGAGAGCCGTGACCGCGCACAGCGCGCAGAGCGGCAGCGGACGGCCCGCCAGCCGGGCGGACAGGGCGACCAGGACGGCGGCCAGGACCGCGTTGCCGACGAGGAACAGCACCTTCAGGACGGGCAGCGGAATCCAGGCCAGCGGGACGAACAGGAGCGCGGCGAACGGCGGATAGGTCGCGGGGAGCCGCCACCGGGTGACCGTGAAGCCGTAGAGGTCCCCCGCGTGGGCGGCGGCCAGTCCTTCGGCCCGGTAGACCAGCAGATCGGCCATCGGGGCGTGCTGCGCGAGACACAGCACGGCGAACGAGCAGAAGGAGACCGCCAGCAGGAGCGGCCCGGCCCAGGGGGCACGGACGACGCGGGGAAGCCGGACGACGGGCACAGCACGGGCGGCACCGGAAGCACCGGAAGCACAGAGGGCACGGACGGCGCGGGTGACGGACGCGGCGCTGACGGCGCGGGCGGTACGGATGGCACGGGTGAGCCGTGCAGACCGCGCGGGCCGGGGCGGGCCGGGATGTCGGCCGGGGTCGCGTACGGAGTCCGGTGGCGGGTGGTGCCGGGCGGTTCGGGCAGGGGGCGGGGGCGTCACCATCCGTTTCGGCACGGACGTGACCCTATGCCGTCACCTGCGGCGTATGCCCGCTTCCTCGCCGTACTCACCGAGGATCACCACGTTGAACGCGGCCACCACGTACACCTTGGCGGCGCGCAGGGCGTCGCCCAGGGTGTGGCGGCGGGGGCCGTCCACGGCGGTGGCTCCGGTGGGGCGGGCGGGGGCTGGTGAGATGGTCGCTGCACTCATGACTCCATAGTGGTACTTCGCACATAAAGCGGGCATCGGCCCACGGGTCTATTTTCCCGGAGGCCCCCCTCCACCCGAGGGTGGAGCGCACCCCGAGACCGCAGGGCCGCACCCCCTAGTGACGACCCTGACGCGCAGCCGCGAACCCGCACCTCAGCGCCCAGCGCCCACTCCAGCCCTCAGCCCTCAGCCCCCACCTCAGCACCCAGCCCCAGCCCCAGCCCCCGATACGGTCCAGCCCTCGACCCCCTCCGCCCGCCCACAACCAACCGGGTGGTTGCGACTCCTCGCTCCTTCCTGCTAGTTTCCAACCAACCGGTTGGATCAATCAGATCCCCCGTCAGCTGAAAGGGCTCTCTCATGTCCAAGGTCGTGGCGATTTTCGGTGCGGGCAGTGGGCTCGGCGTGGCGCTGGGCCGCCGGTTCGGGCGTGAGGGGTTCAAGGTCGCGCTGGTGGCACGGCGCGCGGAGAAGCTGAGGGCGCTGGAGGCGGAACTCGCCGCCGAGGGCATCGAGGCGGCCTCCTTCCCGGCGGACCTGTCCGACCCCGCGGCGGGCCGCGAGGCGGTCGCCGCGATCCGCGCCCGCTTCGGCCGGATCGACGTCGTCTCCTACCAGCCGCTGCCCGGCGGCACCACCTTCACCCCGGCCGCCGACCTCGACGCCGAGCAGCTCCGCAAGCTGATGGACCTGTTCGTGCTGACGCCGGTCGAGATAGCCCACGAGGTGATTCCGGAGCTGAGGGAGCGCGGCGACGGCGCGTTCTTCGTCACCGGCGGCTTCACCGCCGCGGACCCGCAGCCCTTCATCAGCGGCCTCGGCCCGGCCATGTCCGCGATCCGCAACTACGTCTTCTCCCTGCACGGCGAGGTCGCCGACGCCGGTGTCTACGCCGCCGTGGTCACGCTCACGGCACTGATCACCGGCAGTGAGGCCCACGAGTCCATGACCGCGGAGCAGCTCTCCGCCGTCGCGGGCAAGGGCATCGGGACCCTCGACAACGACACACTCGCCGACACCTACTGGGACCTCTACGTCAGGCGCGACCGCGTCGAATACCTCTTCCCCGAGCCGACCTCCGCGTGATCCCCGCCTGATCTCCGTCTGATCCCCGCGTGATCTGCACCTGATCCCCGCCTGGTCTTCGCCCGCTCCCCGCGTGATCTGCGCCTGATCTCCGCCTGATCCGGCCGACGGTCCAGCCGTTCACCCCGTCCCCCGACTCCGGAACCGGCCGGACACGCCGATCTCGGGCGCCACCGGACAGCCTGAGCGCCCCGGCACGCGTGCACGTGCCGGGGCGCTCAGGCGTGCGGCGCGGTACGCGGCCGGATACGGCCGCGCCCCTCGCCCGTCGGGTCAGACGTTGGCGCAGGTGTTGCCGAAGGGCGGGTTGAGGGCGCCGATGACGTTCACCGTGTTGCCGCAGACGTTGACCGGGATGTGCACCGGGACCTGGACGACGTTGCCCGAGAGGACGCCCGGGGAGTTGGCCGCGCCGCCCTGGGCGCCGCTGTCGGCCAGGGCGGCCGTCGTGCCACCGGCCACCATCGCGCCCGCCGCCGCCAGCAGGCCCGCACCGCGGATCACCCGTGCTGCCAGGTTCGCCATGTCCTTTTCCTTTCCTCGCGGTACGACGGCTGTCGCCGTCGGCCCGGCACGACTCGTGCCCAGGCACCGGTGATACGCCACCACCGGCCGCGCGGACTGCCCGGCGCGGCGGGGTTCACCCGAACGCACCACGGACGGCACCCGAGGGCACCGTAGGCACGTGGAGCTGGAGACCCCCCGGCCATCCGCGCGCCGCCCCGCACCACCCCGCAGCGCCCCGCACCGCACCGCGCCCCTCAGAACGGCCCGTGCTGGTCTCCCGGACCGAGCGGCAGATGTCCCTCCGGCACCGGATGCCGTGCCGGGGTCGTGAGCGCCGAATGGTGCATCACCTGCGCCATGTCGCGGTGTATGCGCTCCGCTTGGTCCCGTACCTGCGCGGGTACGTCGCCGCGCTCGGCGACGAGACGGTCGAAAATCGGGGTGTTCCAGGACATGGTGACGTGACTTCTTTCCGGTGTGCGCCGCCAACTCGGTGAGCCGGAGGGTTGATTGACGTGCCGGGCCGGTGCCGTGCCACTGCGCGGAGTCGGCCGACCGTTGACCGTACAGGGCCAAGGAAAAGCCCGGGAGTGGTCACCGTACGGTGAACGCCCCCGAGGATCGGTCGGCCGCCGAAGGCGCGGGCCGAGCCGACGCGGACGAGAGGAAAACCCTCATCCCCCGTTTCCCGGCACAGCCTGCGGGGATGCCCTTCCTGTCTCCGGAAGCACCCCGCCCCGTACGCCACGCTCCACCGGCCCGCGCCCTCACTCGCCTCAGCCGCCCGCTCCGCCCGCGCGCTCCCCTCCCGCTCCCCTCCCGCTCCCTGGCCGACATGCGGGGTACGCCGTACGAGTGCACAGTGGGAGAGGCCCGCTGCCCTTACCGGTCCCGCCGGTACCGGCACAGCTTCGACGGTGTTTCGGCGGGGAGGCCCGATGGTCGCCATAGCCTTTGCCCTGTTCATGCCGGTCGCCATGCTCCTGCTGCTCCTCGGAATGGACGCGTTCAGCAATCTGCTGTTCCCCGAGGACAAACCGAGCGACGAGACGACGGCACCCTGACACACCCCGGACATCCGACCCTGACTCCACCCGCGCCCGGCCCGTACGCCCCGTATGCCTCGTACGCCTCGTATGGGGAGCCGAGCCGACTTCCTCCGCGCGGGCCCGTACGCCCCCGGCACCCGTACCCGCGGGCCGCCGGGGGCGTACGTGCGTGCGCGGGGGATATCCATTGGCGTCAAACCTCCCACCTCACTAAAATCCCCCCTCTTGCCCGCCTCCCCCTCGGAGCGCCGCCGCCCGGACGGAAACCGGACGGCACCGTCACAGCCCGCACACAGCCCGCAGCAGGCCATCCGGAGGCACTCCCTTGTCCACCCCCGCCCACGACACGACGACCGGTGCGACCCCCGGTACGGACGCCCGTACGGACTCCGGCACGACGGCCGACCCGCTCACCCGCGAGCGCACCCACCTCACCGCCTCCCGCTCGGCCCTGCGCGCGATGCGCGAGGACGCGGAGGCGCTGAACATCCGCGATGTCACCGCGAACTGGGTCAACGCCGAGGTGCTGGCCCGCCAGATCGACGACCGGATCAAGGCGCTGGCCGACCTCAGCGACACCCCGCTCTTCTTCGGGCGGCTGGACTATCTGCACGCGCCGGGCCTGGCGGCGGCCGAGGGGGCGGACGGCGAGCGCTTCTACATCGGGCGTCGGCACGTCCACGACGCGGACGGCGACCCGATGGTGATCGACTGGCGCGCGCCGGTGTCGCAGCCGTTCTACCGGGCGTCGAAGAAGGACCCGCAGGACATCGCGCTGCGCCGCCGCTTCGGCTACACCGGCGGCGAGCTGACCGCGTACGAGGACGAGCACCTGTCCGACCCGGCCGAGGCCGCCGCGACCAGCAAGCTGCTCCAGCAGGAGATCGAGCGCCCGCGTGTCGGCCCGATGCGGGACATCGTCGCCACCATCCAGCCCGAGCAGGACGAGATCGTCCGCAGCGGGCTGGGCGGCACGGTCTGCGTGCAGGGCGGTCCCGGCACCGGCAAGACGGCCGTCGGTCTGCACCGGGTGGCGTATCTGCTGTACGCGCACCGGGAGCGGCTGGCGCGCACCGGCACGCTGGTCATCGGGCCGAACCGGTCGTTCCTGCACTACATCGAGCAGGTGCTGCCCGCCCTCGGTGAGCTGAGCGTGCGGCAGGCGACCGTGGACGATCTGGTCGCCCACGTCGAGGTGCGCGGCACCGACGAGGCACCGGCGGCCGTGCTCAAGGGCGACGCGCGGATGGCGGAGGTGCTGCGCCGGGCGCTGTACTCCCACGTCACGATGCCCACCGAGCCGGTGATGGTCGTCCGCGGCTCCCGCCGGTGGCGCGTCCCGGCGTACGAGCTGGAGGAGGTCGTGCGCGAGCTGCTGGACCGGGACATCCGCTACGGCGCGGCCCGCGACGCGCTGCCGCAGCGGATCGCGCACGCGGTGCTGGTGCAGATGGAGCGGGCCGGGGAGGCGCCGGACGACCGGGTGCAGGACGCGGTGGCCCGCAACAGCGCGGTCAAGGCGGCCGTGAAGGCGGTGTGGCCCGCCGTGGACCCGGCCAAGCTGGTGCTGCGGCTGCTCTCGGACCCGGAGTTCCTCGCGGAGCACGCGGAGGGGCTGCTGGACGTGGAGGAGCAGAAGACGATCCTCCGGGCGAAGCCCGCGCGCAGTGTGAAGAGCGCCAAGTGGTCCGCCGCGGACGCGGTGTTGATCGACGAGGCGGGCGATCTGATCCAGCGCACCCACTCGCTCGGGCATGTCGTGCTGGACGAGGCGCAGGACCTCTCCCCCATGCAGTACCGCGCCGTCGGCCGCCGCTGCACCACCGGCAGCGCGACCGTCCTCGGCGACCTCGCGCAGGGCACCACCCCCTGGGCCACCCGCAGTTGGCGGGAGGCGCTGGCCCACCTCGGCAAGACGGAGGGCGTGGTCGAGGAGCTGACGGCCGGTTTCCGTGTCCCGACCGACGTCATCACCTACGCCTCCCGGCTGCTCCCGCACATCGCGCCCGGCCTCACCCCGGTCGCCTCGGTCCGTGAGAACCCCGGTTTCTTCGAGGTCCGCGCCACCGGTGAGGGCCCGGCCGAAGTCGTCGCCGCCTGCGCGGAGTTGCTCGGCCGCGAGGGTTCCGTGGGCCTCATCGCCGCCGACGCCCGCGTCCCCGCCCTCGCCGACGCCCTCACCGCCGCCGGAATCGGCCACCTCACCCCCGGCGAGGAGACCACCCTCGACACCCGCCTCACCCTGGTCCCCGCCTCCCTCGCCAAGGGCCTGGAGTACGACTACGTCGTCCTCGACGAACCCGCCGCCGTCGTCTCCGGCGAACCCGACGAACGAACCGGCCTGCGGCGCCTCTACGTCGCCCTGACCCGAGCGGTGTCGGGCCTGATCGTGACGCACGCGGCGGAACTCCCGGAGCAGCTCGGGGAGTAGCCCACGCGGGCGCGGGGGCCGCGTTCTCCGGTGCCGTACGGACCCCCGGCCGATCCCGGTTCCGCAATCCGAACGGCGGCCTTCATGTGGACGCGGTTCCCTTCCCGGTCCGGCCGGCGGCGGGGAGTTGTGGCGATACGGCATACCGAAGGCCCCTTGGACTTCGGTATGCCGTATTCGCCTGCCGAGGGCACGTCATCGACGCCGCACGACCCAGACCGCGGCACCGACGACGGCGAGCATGACGATGACGAAGGACAGGACGGGCCAGAGGTCGAGCATTCCGAACATGGCTACTCCTCATGCGGTGATGGGTGAGCTGGATGGCGTTCTCGGTGCCCGATTGGGCTCACCACAGCACCGGCGGTTTCGACCCTGACGCCCCGCCGCCCTGGACGGCACTCACATTCAGGAACTTCACCCGCTGGTCGCCGGAGAGCGCCTGGTGCTGCCGAAGGACCGTGACCGCACCCCCGTGCGGTCATCACCGCGAGTTGATTTCGTTCCCCCTCTCGCGGTGACGGATGGAACCCTACCGGGATATGCGGGCACTTCGGGAAATAACTTCATCGGCCGTACTGGCGGAATCCGCGCCTCACCTGCGATGTCTACGCAGAGTGGTCCTGCACCGAGGTCCAGCGGTATCAATCGGGATATACCGAAGCCGATTCCGTAATCACCCAATGTCGATGTGAAGCAGATCACATCACCTATTTGAGACGGAATTGAGCTTTCCTGAATCCGCCCCCGAAAACGCCCGAGGAGCGCTGGGGCACGGCTTGAGCGTTTCATTGCGCGCCAGGCAAATGAGCACTACAACGCTTACGGTCGGGCACTTCTGATGCCGCCGAGGTCTTCCCGGCGAAAGGGTCTTGGCGAACAAGTTCCGGAATCGCGTGGTTGGTTCGGGACATGAGTGGCCGGTCGGGGTGGAGAAGCGGGGCGGACGCACGGCGCGGCCCGTCAACTCCTCCGCACCGAACTCGGCTGCACCGCCGACCACTTGTGCCGTACCGAGGAACTCCCGACGCCGGGAGTCGTCCGTGCGCGGGTGTCTCAGGCCGCCGTGTCCAGGGTCGTGCGCCATTGGGCCACCGATTCCGCCGAGACCGGCCCCGTCCAGCCGTCCGGGCGGGCCGCGCCGCCGATGTGGAAGGCGTGAAGTCCGGCCGTGCGGAGGGCGGGGACGTGGTCGAGGCGGAGGCCGCCGCCGACGAGGACGGTCTGGGCGTAGCCGGGTTCGCCGCGGCGGCCCGCTTCGGCGCAGAGGGTGGGGAGTCCGGCGTCCACGCCGGAGGCGGAGCCCGCGGTGAGGTAGGTGTCGAGGCCGGGGAGTCCGGCGAGACGGCGGCGCAGGCGGGCGCGGTCGGTGGCGCGGTCGATGGCCCGGTGGAACGTCCAGCGGCAGCCGTCCAGTTCCGCGACCAGCCGCTCCACCGCCGACAGGTCCACCCCGCCGGACGTGTCCAGGAAGCCGAGGACGAACTGGTCCGCGCCCGCCGCGCGCAACTCGCCCGCCATCCCCGCCAGGCGGTCCAGGTCGCCCGCCGCGAACCCGTCCGCCAGCCGCAGCATCACGCGCAGGTCGATGTCCACGGCGGCCCGGATCGCGGCCACCGTGGCGACCGAGGGGGTCAGTCCGTCGGCGGCCATCTCGGTGACCAGCTCCAGCCGGTCCGCGCCGCCCGCCTGCGCGGCGACCGCGTCCTCGACGTCCAGCGCGATCACCTCCAGGACCGCACGCTCGCTCATGACACCCCATTCGTCGGCGCCCCTCGGCGCACCCCAGTGGCTATAGGTCTAGTCCAATCAAGAGGGTACGCCCCAGAGCGGCCACCGGGCGGCCCTCCGGGCAACACCACGGCGCGTACGCCCGGCGCACACGGAAGGGGTGCGCGCGGAACAATGGTCCGTATGGCCGACCTCGACTCCCTGCGTCTCCGCTTCTCCCGCGCGCTGGACGGAGCCCGCACCACCGGCCCCACGGCCGACGACGGGCCCACGACCGCCAACGGGCGCACGGCCGACGCCGGAACCCCGTCCGCCACCGGGGCGGCCCCGGCCCCCGACCCCACCCCCTACGCCGACAACCTCCTCGCCCGCTGGCAGGAGCCCCAGCGCCGGTACCACACCCTCACCCACCTCACCGCCGTCCTCGACCACGTGGACACCCTCGCCGCGCACGCCGCCGACCCCGACGCCGTCCGGCTGGCCGCCTGGTTCCACGACGCGGTGTATCTGCCGGAGCGGTCGGAGAACGAGGAGCGGTCGGCGCGGCTCGCGGAACGCGCGCTGCCGGAGGCGGGCGTGGACGCGGGGCGTACGGCGGAGGTGGCGCGGCTGGTCCGGCTGACCGTGTCGCACGACCCGGCGGACGACGACCGGAACGGCCAGGTGCTGTGCGACGCCGACCTCGCGGTGCTGGCCGCGCCCCCGGCCGCGTACGCCGCGTACACCGCCGAGATCCGCGCGGAGTACCACTTCGTACCCAACGACGCGTTCCGCGAGGGGCGTTCGGCGGTACTGCGCCAACTCCTCACCCTGCCAAAGCTGTTCCGCACTCCGTACGGCGCGGAGCACTGGGAACGGACCGCCCGCCGGAACCTCGCCGGGGAACTGGAAATCCTCTCGCCGTGACCGTCCGCCGCTTCTACGAGCTGTCCCGTAATCTCCGGTGGGTCGGCGCACGGCGTCAGATGCAGTGCATCGCAAAGCCGAGAGTCGTCCTCGCACTGAGCGTATTCGGGCGACCCCGACAACGCTGCGGGGTGCCGTAGCTGTCGTCGTGCGCCCGCCGGGGATTACGGGACGGCCCTGAGGCGCCTGCCGTGGAGGTCGTCGAGGGACGCCGTCAGGAGTTCGATCTGGAACTCACTCCGGTGTCGCAAGAGCGCATCGATTAACGCATTGTCGGCGATGCGCCTATGGGCGGCACGCTGACTCGCTCGGACGGTGTTCCCGCGAGCACGGGCCATGCTGGTGCGTGATCTACGGCAGAGTCCGCCCGCAGGCGACGAGGCCATCAGTCGCCCTGCCCCCGTCCCGACGGCCGGGGGCACGGGCCACGGCCCCGACCGGACGATTAGGCGAGATCCATGCCGAGGAACGGGAACAGCGCGGTCCGTTCACGGGCACTGGCCAGAGCCAGCAACGCGGCCGCCGAGCCGGTGGCAAGGTCGGTGGACAACCTGAAGCGGCGATCACCGATGAAGTCGACGGATTCGTCCTGCACGGAGACCGCGTTCCAGCCCAGCGCGCGAACATGTGCGTCGACAGGGAGGCCGTGGTCGACACGGGCGATGACCGTGCCCGACCGGCCCGTCCACAGGCCGAAGCCGAGGGCGAGGCAGTCCAGGGACCGTGCCACCTTCTCGTGCTCCTCCCGTAGTTCCTCCGCGCCGAAGCGGACAGCCGCCCGAGCGACGGCCGCGATGCCGCCGGTGCCGTCCAGCCCGGCTGCGGTCCTCCGAGCGGTGTCCAGTGCCTGCAGGTCACGGGTGAGTTCCTCGGTCGCCCGGGTCAGAAAAGCCGAGTCACCGGTAGCGCGGTGAAGGTGCACATGGAGCAGCGCCGGCCCGGTACGGCCGTGCAGCAGGCCGATCTGACGGACCTCTCTCGACCCATGGCCAACCTTCTCCGCGAGGTCCACCGCGGCGTCGAGCCACCTTGCCACGCCGGTCGCCCGGTGATGGGCGAGTACCGCGAGGGCGAGGCCCGAACGGCCGGAGGCGAAGGAGTCCGTCACTCCCCGGTCGTCGGCTTGGAGCAGGGCCCGCTCCAGCACCTCGGTGGCCAGGTCGTGTTCGCCCAGCTCATCGAGGGTGAGACCCAGGCCCGCCAGGCCGGTGTTGAAACCGGGTCCGTCTCCCCCTTCCCCGCCCTTGACACGGTCGACCAGCCAGCGGACGTGGTCGTCGGGCACGGCATGCCCGGCACGGGACAGAGCCCACAGAACTCCAGCTGCCCCGTAGGCGAAGGTGGTCCCGCCGCCGGGGGTCATGAACTGCAGCGGGTCGCCCGGGTAGAGCCGGTCCGTGCGGTCGGGCGTGGCGTTGCCGAGCACCGAACGCACGATGCGTGCCTCCACGCCGGAGCTCTCCGCGGCCTCGGGCCAGGCGATGCCGTAGCCCGCAGGTGCGCCCGGCTGTTCCGGGTCGAGCCGGTCAAGGATCGAGTCGACGAATGCGGCGGGCACGTCGAAGTCACGGATCATGCAGCTCACCAGCTGGCGAACCTTGCCGGCGCCCCACGGCACGGCTTGCGGTACGGGGACGAACAGGGTGAGTTTCAGTACGGCGAGGGCGTACCGGTCGACGTCCGGTCCGACCAGGTGGTGGGGAGCCTTGAACCCGAGGGTTCCGAGTGCCTGCGGCTCGGCGTGGTCGACGGGCACCGCGGTCTCCAGATCGATGAAGACGACCTGATCATCGTCGGTGACGAGGACGTTGGCAGGGTGCAGGTCGCCGAAGACGACGCCTCGTTCGTGCATCTCGTCAAGTCCCTGCTCGACCTTTCGCAGAACGTCCAGTGCCCAGGTGCGGTAGGCGCGGCGCCCGGCGTGGCTATGGTCGCCGGTCGCGTACGGGTGCCGACTGGTCAGCAGCGCGGTCAACGGCTCACCATCGACGAACTGACGTGCCAGATAACGGTGTTCGTAGCCGACTAGGTGATCGATGACTTCCGGGATGCAGGACAGGCCACGCAACCGCTCCAGTGCCCAGCGTTCGCGTTCCATGCGTTCGACCGCGTCCGCGCCGGCGGCGTCCGTCCCGGCGAGTGGGCGGGCTTCGCGCAGCAGCACGTCCCGTCCGGTGCTGATCTCGGTCGCACGGTAGACCCCGCCACCGTTGGAGTAGTGCAGGGCCTCGCGGATCTTGAACGGGAAGTCGCGCAGAGTACCCCGCCCGCGAGCCGCGACGGCCTCCTCCAGGAAGGGGGGTATCTCCAGCCACGCCGGAGGCCGGAACACCGGACGGCGCTCGTCGGGGACGAGGCTGCCGTCGGGGGCGGTGATCGCTGCGACCATCACGCCGCGCTGGTCGCGCGTCCACTTCCACATGTACGCGCCGTAGCGCACGTAAAGCGGCCCCTGCTTCCAGCGCAGATCCGTCAGGATGTACGGACCGGGGGTCCCTCCGACCAGTTCGTCCAGGCCGTGCAGGAGTTCCTCGGTCTGCAGGTCGTCGCGGGGATAGATCGTGATGAACTTGCCGCTGGCCGTGCGATCGCTGTTCTTCGAGCCGCGACGCTTGAGTACGGTGGCGCTGCGGATGAACTTGAAACTCACCTGTCGTTCAGTCAGATAGGGCACGACCGACTGCAGCAGGCCGTGGGCCGTGTCCGGGGTGCCGGACACATGGATCTTCCAGCCCTGCTCGGGAAGGCCGGCGCGAGCCGACGGGTGGCATATGGACCAGTCGCGGTTGTGTTCCATGACCCAGCCGTCGGGCAGTGGCACGTCGAAGGCCGCCTCCGTCGATCCGGCGTCGGTGGTGTCGTAGAAGAACGTGCCGGGCCGACAGAACTCAAGGAACCGGAAGTCGAGCATCCTGAGTGAACTCCTATGTCATCCGATCAGGGCACACATCCGGCGCGAAGTCGGCACTGGCGACACCACGCGAAAGCACGGAAGAGCCGAATAGCGCCCGACAGAGGCGGGTCGAATCTGGTAAAGAGACGTTAAATGAGTACCCGGGACCGGCTCGATGGATTGCGGAAAAGCCGCCCTTCTAATTAGCATCATAGCAATCGTCCGACAGCGAGAGGGAAGACCCGATACTTCGAGCCTTCCGATGTACTCCTGCTCAACGATACATGTGCGCAAGTGAGTCAAAACGAAGGAGGTAACCCATGAAATCGCTCGGTTCCACGGTTCTCGCCGAACCGGCGGAGACGCTGGTCGAGCTCGATCATCAGGAACTGATTGTTCCGGTGGATTTCGATGACCAGGACCTTGAGACCTGGATGCAGGCCGTTCCCACCGCAGGCTGCGGCGGTGGGGGCGAAGGCTCGCCGTACTGCGGCAGCCACGACCCGACGCGTCCCGGCCCGGTCTGAGCGGCAACAGCGGCCGGTAGATAAAAGCACCACGAATGCCCCCGTGAATATCCTTCACGGGGGCATTCGCGTGCCCCTCAGGAAGGTAATGAGAATTCCGGCCATCCGGCCCGATATCAAGCCAGCGGCCGCACGGAATCGGGGGTACCGTGCAATTTCGCGCCGCCCTGCACGTGCACGTTGGTGACTTCACCCGCGCACATCGTCACGACGATATCGCCGCCGTATAGGGTGGGCAGTCTGTGGGTCACCACAATGAGCGTTTTCCCCTCGATTCTTTTCAGCAGGCTCTCGAAAACCGCCTCCGAGGTGCTCTTGTCCAGTCCGCTCGAAAACTCGTCGAAGACCATGACGGGGTAATCCGCCAACAGCGCACGCGCCACCGCCAACCGCTGCCTCTCACCACCCGACACACTGGCACCACGGTCACCGACGACCGTGTCCAACCCATCCGGAAGGCGCTCGATCAGACGGTCCAGTTCGACTGTGCGCAATACCCCGACCATCCGCCCGGGCGAGCACGAGGGATCACCGAAGGCGAGGTTCTCCCGGATGGACAGGTTGAAGAGGGTCGACTCCTGGGGGACCAAGGTCACCAACGCCCTCATATCGTCCGCGGTGCGCCCACCTTCCAGACGGGCCGTGACCCGGCCGGACTGAGGAGTAATGAGGCCGGCCATCATGAGGGCTAGAGTGCTCTTACCCGAGCCGGACTCTCCCGTGACGAAGATGCGTTTCCCGGCCGGAAGAGTGAGGTTGACCGACTTCAGAGCCTTGCCGACACGTCCTCCGTAGCCGTATTCGGCGTCCTCCAACCGGATTTCGGCGACCGACGTGTGTTCCCTCGCCACTCTCACGCCCTGGTTCAGACATGGCGCGGCGTCCGGGAGGTCGATCACATGGAAGATGCGCTCGAACAGCGCCCTGGAGCTCTGCACATCGGACGACAGTTGCATCAGCTGCTGTATGGGCATGGAGATCTGGGCCTGCAGTGCGGTGATGACGATCACCGAGCCCAGCGATATGCCGTCGAGCACGGTTCCGGCGGCCCAATACGCCAGGATGGGGAGCACGGCAAGCGTCATGGAGATCGTGGCGATCGCCGTTCGGCCAGCGAGACGCTCCTGGACCGCCGTATCGGCAGCCTCCCGGGAGATACCGGAGAACCTGTCGAACTGCCATTGCTCGCGCCCCATCGTCCTGCCGAGCACCGCACCCGAAAGGGACAGGTGCTCGCCGACGAAGTGAAGCATCTCGGCGGCCTTGCCCTGCTGTGCGTGAGTGAGGCGGCGCCGCTTCTGGGCGTAGCGGTTGTTCAGGATGTTCAGGGCCGCGGCCAGCGAGAGCGAGACCACGGCTATGGGCCAGCTCATGACCAACATGATCACGGCGGAGGTCACCAGCGACGCCGCCGAAGCGACCATCCCCTGACCGGCGAACGTGACCACACTGCTGATGCCGTCCACGTCATTGGCGATCCGGGTCTGGACGTCGGAGACCGAGTGGCTCGTGAAGTGTTCCAGAGGCATGCGTTGCGTCGCATGGAAGACGTCCTTGCGCAGCCGGTGCACAAGGTTCTGACCGATGGTGTGGTTGAGACGCGCCATCAGAACCGTGCAGAGCGACGCCAGGATCACGCCTGCGAGCATGACGGAACACAGGATGCCCAGTAGGCGAGCGTCGTGCTGGGGCAGTGCGACGTCGACGACACGCTTCAGCAGCACGGTGCTCAGCATGTTGAGGGCGACGGCGGACAGCACCACGCAAAACGAGGCGCCGAGCCTGATGCGGTCGAGGGCCATCAGCTTCAGCACACGCAGCCACAGCCGACTGGCGCCGTGACCGGTCACCGGTCGTCCCGGGTGCTCTGGGGAAGGGGTTCAAAGAAGCCCGTGACCGACATGCGAAGGTTCTCGCCGGCACGAGGACTGACGGGCCTGACGGCGTGGGGGGTTCCCGCCCTGATGACCACCAGTCGGTTGGGTTCGGCCGCGACGTAGTGTCCCAGGTCCGTGTTGATGCCCTGGTGGCGTTCCACCGCCGCCTTGCGGTCTCCCACGTCGGTGGCGATCAGGAGCTCGGCCCCCCACGTCGACTTCCACTCGTCGTGCACGTACAGAACGAAGGAAGCCGTTCGGTCCTTGGCGTCATCGTGCCAGGAGAGACCCGACCCGGCCGGGTACAGGTAGGGCGTGCAGCTGAAGAAGTCCCACCCGCTCCCCCTGAGGCCGATCCACGTGGCAAGGGATTCCTCGGCTCCGAGCAGTGCCTCGACCACCACGTCCAGGGACTTTCCGGAGGGGTAGGACGAGAACCCCTTGGGCACCCGGGGATGACCATGGTAGGTCGGAGGCCCGACGAGCGGGTCGCCCTCGATGAGCCGGTAAGAGTTGTTTGTCCTTCGCACATACCTCAGTTGCACGAAGTTCTCGTCCGTCATGTAGCGTCGAGCGGCCCGGAGATCCTCGGGGCCCAGGAAGTCGTCGAACACCGCGAAGGTGTCGGTCTTGAACGTGGGAACCATTCATCCCTCCGGTGTTGCGTCCGTGTGGTTCCGGACAATTGATTCGAGGGCGTGCCGTGCGACACGGTCCGTCATGTGGAAGACATCACTGTCGGTTCCCGCGCGGGGCAGGCCCGGCGTCTGAATCGGGTACGAGGTGTCGGCGCCCACCGCGTACCGCGTGCCGCTCACGCGTCGATCGCGGGAGATCAGGCTGCCGTGCCGGGTGACGACTATCGTCTGCGGGGCGTCGGAGGGGGCGTCGGGAGACCGGCCGGTCTCCCTCCATGCCACTTCTCCCCGCTCGTGGAGACTTCGGAGAAGGTCGTCGCGTGTGCGCACCACGGACGGCTGCTGTCGGCGCGCCTCTATCACATGGGTGATGTTTACCCGTTCGGGAACGGTCCCGCTGGCGAACCTCAGCGCGCCGGGCGCAGGTTCATCGGTCATCCACGTTTCCTGCCCCAGGAACGTCAGCACGCCACAACGGGAGAGGGCCTGCAACTCCAGCTGTCTCGGCCACGGGGCGCCTCCGGTCAGCACGGCCACCCTGGCCCGAACCCACTCCCAGGCCCCTCGGTAAAACTCGGGGACCGCTTCGGACCTGTTCGAGCGGACGGCCGATCCGATGGCGCTGGTGAGATAGGAGAGCCCTGCCCGCAGTGCCAGGTCGCAGCTGCGTTCCCTGGTCAGGGAACGGTTGGTGACACGGGCGACGTATCGTCTCATCCACGACTGCAAAGCCGCGAGGTCGCTGAACTTCCGACCGCGAAGCGGATCGACGAGGTGGTCGAGGTCGAGCCGGTCCTCGTCCGGTACGACCGATGCGATGACTTCGTCCTGGGCTGGTGAACCCGGGGCACAGGCCAGGAAGGGCTGCCGGAACCGGTCCCAGTTGTCGGCGTAGCGCTCGGGGTCGGAGGTGAGCAGTTCCGCGTAATAGAAATACAGAAGCTCCGCTCTCATGCGTGCGGTGATCTCCTGGAGCGCGCCGGCTGTGTCACGGCTGCGTGCGAGGTCGGCGAACAGCCTGGGTGACGTGAACCTCGGAGTTGCGCACTTGGCCAGGGAACCCGACACCGGCCACCAGGGAAGCGGGTGGGCCGGAACGCCGCTTCGCGAAGTGGCGTAGATGCGGGGCTCGTCGCCGGACGGCTCATAGGTGAGGCTG
Organism: Streptomyces corallincola; assembly: GCF_019104725.1. GTDB lineage: Bacteria > Actinomycetota > Actinomycetes > Streptomycetales > Streptomycetaceae > Streptomyces > Streptomyces corallincola. Next base: position 116,995 of record NZ_JAHRXF010000010.1, read on the forward strand.
CCATCGATCACCCTGCGGAAGCTCCCACCGCGGACCGTGGTGAACAGTTGCAGGTAGTCGAAGAACGTGAGTCCGAGTCCCCGGAGCAGCACACCTTCACCCGGCTTGATGTGTGCGGTCTTTGACAGCGCGGCAGGACCGGGCGGTTCGTAACCGGCGCCCTGCGAGGACATGGCTGCTTGCATCTCACGCTGTTTCGCGGTGGGTTCCGACGCGGGTCTGCCCTGCGCGAGAACCACGCGATGGCACCTGAGCGGAATCGTTTCCCCGGCGAGCCGTACCGTTTCGCCTCCCTGGGGTGAATCCGGCGTCTCCACGACTTCCACGGCCACGTCCCGGTGTCTGTGGACGTGAACGTTGGCAGGTGCGTTCTCACAGACGTGGTCCAGGAACCAGGTCATGTATTTGCCCATGCTGGACCGGGTGGCCCACCGATAGGGAGAGACGCCGTCCACCAGCCTGTCGAGCGTCTCGTCCACGCTCAGCGTCTCCCCGTGCGCGGCTGCCCACTCCTGGAGCGTGGGGCCCTTCCTGACGGGGCCGGCGCAGCTTGAAAAGTCGTCCGTGAAGAGCGTCATCAGACCCGCGTGCGAGTTCATCCACAGTTGGGCCGGCTGGGCGACCGACCAGGTGCGGCTGCCCTGTCCGAGGAAGGGGTCGATGAGGTGAATATGCACCTGCCGGTCCCGGTCGGGCACGTACACCGTGCTGTTGGCGACGAGCCGTTCAACCGTAGACAACCCGTAGAGCCCTGCTCCGATCACGGCGATGACGAGCGGTGGTTCAGTGCTCTCGGCCACCGTCTGTTTGCTTTTCAACAGCCCTCCGGGAAGTAGATGTCACGACTCGTAGCGACTTCCTTGACGAGGGCGTCCATGTCAGGGAAGTTCTGGTCGCGCTCCACGATGACTGCACTGGGTCGGCAGCGTTTTGCGGTTTCGGCCGCCAGCTGCCATATCCCGTCGCCGATCGACTCGGAGTGGCTGTCGATGTACTGGCCCGTTGACGCCACTACGCCACCAGCCAAATGGACCTGCACGACCCGGTCCACGGGAAGTGCATCCAGGTAACCCAGGGGATCGAATGAGTGGTTGCGGGAGTTTATGTAGAGGTTGCACACGTCGAGCAGGATGAGGCACCCGGTGGCGGTCACAAGTTCGGTGAAGAAGGAAGCAGCCGCAAGATGGTCACCGCCGAGCGAGAACGAGTACGTGATGTTCTCGAGAGCGAGCGGGACACCGAGCGCATCCTGGGCCTGGTCCACGTTTCTGATGCATGTCCGCAGGCTCTCCTCGCTGATGACGGGAGGGCACAGGTGCCCCGAGTCCATTCCCGGAACGTGTGTCATCGCAAGATGCTCGCTGTAGAACGGCGCGGCACAGATCTCCGTGATCCTGCGTAGCTCAGCGAGATAGTCGCCGGATATGCGGCCGGCGCCGGCCACTGACATTCCGACACCATGTACCACGGTGGGGAACTCATGTGCCACTCCGCGCAGTCCGTGATAACCCGGGTCGCCGAGCCACTGATCCGCGAGTATCTCCACAACATCGAGTTCCTGCCTGCGCTGGGCGAACTCCTCGATGAGTTCCTTCCGATACCCAAGACCCGCCCCGTACGTAGGCGCGAACCCGAGGTCGATAGCGTCTCTTGCGGCCACTGCATCACCCTCCGGTCAGATCGACGTACAGCTTGGGTTTGAGATTCCACAGTGCGCAGGCTCGGCAGGCGTCGCAGCCGTCTAGGGCGCGCGGTCGCAGGCTTTCCAGCTCCCGTGAATGGTCGGCCACGACGAGATCCGAACCGGGCAGTTGGTCATGCCCCGACATCTGCCGTCCCCACGTGGTACGAGCCGACGGCTCCGGTGCAGGCAAGCCTGGTGAGCAGGGCCTGCAGCGCCTCTTCGGACACGCTGAGTCCGTGTTCACGCGCGTGCTCGTGCAGCCGCCGCGCGCTGACAGGCTCCGTCATCGCGCTCAGAATGCGATAGGCGGGCTCCGTGACCCGGAGGACCATGGGCATACGCCCTGACGTTGCGGGAGCGATCACGACGTAGGTGGGCTCACCTTCGTCGGTCATACCCTTCTTCCCCAGAAGGACGGAAAGCGCATCCACCGTGAAACTCTCGACGGACGTGTGTGCGGCCTTCCAATACAGGGAGTTCCACGAGAAAGACGGCGGGGACGATGCCGAAGCCGGCTCCTTCTTCTCCCTCCGCTCCTGCTCCCTCCTGGCCGACATCAGCAAATACTCCAGCCGTGCGAGGTCGGGCAGCGCCTGCGGCACTCCTTCATAAAATTCACGGCACTCGCGAAGGTACTCGACGAGTTGCGTGGCCGTCGCCCCCCACTGTGCTCGCCGGCTGACCATGCTGACATCGTGGAAATCGCGAAGGATATGAGGTGATCGCTCTTCGAGCCACCGGCAGGTGGTGGGCATGTGAGCATTTAGGGAGAGTGCCTTTTTTGACCTGAGTCCGTGGGCGAACTCTGCCGCCTCGGCAGGAGACAGATTGCGCACCAGTTCGGCCTGCTCGCCGCTGAGTTGCATGTGGTCGACGAAGGACCCCGGATCCATTTGGTGGGCCAGCCGGTACCCGGGGTTCAGATAGATCTTGAAGAGCACGCTGTGCAGATCCTGCAGAGTCACAAATTCCCCCTTCTCACCGACCTCAAGCCGTTCACATGAACTGGCATTCAATGGAGTGTCACCACGCCCTCCCTGCAGGATGGAAAGGGCATGCTGGCCCGCAACCAACGCGGCAATAGTCCTGCAAAAGTCCGCTGTCACGTACCACAGCCAGTTCCCCAGGCTTCAGCGAGAAGATTTTCTAAGCCGCTCTGATCCGGAACGAACGCCTGGCCTGTGTGCGCCACAACTTTCGAACAGTCATTGGCACGCTAAACAGCCGAGCAACACTTCCGCAATAAAGCAAAGTGATCTTGGGTGACTCTTTGCCGTCTCTTTGGCCGATCAGGTTGCACACATCAGGGGCATGTCCGATTTCTCCGGTCATCGATATATTCGTAATTAAAAAACCCGAATCACTTCAAAGGCGGGATTCGCAGTGCCGGTGGCCGCGAAGTCAGTCCGCCTGGCAGCCGATTTGGAGTCGGCACCAGGACCGTTGCAGGCGGCACGCAAATCCTGCCGAGGTGCCACAGAATGTGCATAACTCCTTACTCCCGACCACCTCAGGCGCTATCAGGTGTGACGGCCGTTACCCGCGCGGCTCCGCGCAGCATGCGGACGTCCGAGGTGCCGCGGCCACTCCCCAGACGGCCCACCCCCACATGGTGGTGTCCCGGTTGGGCGACTACTTCCTTCTGGGATCATCAGTCCAACAAGCGTGCCTGACGTACCACTTCGCCGATCCGTCTCGCCTCGCTCTGTGCCGGCGGGAAACCGATCCGCTCCGCCGGCCTCCTACCGTCGTTCGGCACCGTCGGGGACGGCCTGGACAACGCGATGAGGGAGTCGTTCTGGTCCTCGATGCAGATCGAGCTGCTCAACCGCCAGAGACGACATTCAACACTGGGCTAGGTGTCTTGCCCTGTGAGGTTGGGGACGCGGCTGGCGGGTGGTTGGCCTTTGAGTGCGGTGTGTCCGCGGTGGTGATTGTAGGTGTGCAGCCAGGTGGGGAACGCTGCGCGTCGTTCGGTCTCGGTGCGGTAGGGGCCCATTCGTCGAGGAGGGTGCGGTTGAGGCGTTCGACCTTGCCGTTGGTCTGCGGCTGGTAGGGCCGGGTTCGCTTGTGGGCGATCTGGGCCGCGGTGAGCAGGTCGCGCCAGTCGCGAGAGCGGTAGCAGGATCCGTTGTCGGTCAGGACCCGCTCGACGGTGATCCCGCACTCGGTGAAGAAGGCGTGAGCCCGCTTCCAGAAGCCGGTGACGGTCTCTTTCTTCTCGTCGGTGAGGATCTCGCTGTAGGCCAGGCGGGAGTGGTCGTCGACGGCGGTGTGCAGGTAGCTGTAGCCGGTGTTCGAGCGGTTCTTGCGGCCGAGGGTTCTGTGGCCGCCGCCGTCGGGGATGTTGCCGAGCTTCTTGATGTCGCGTGGACGAGTTCGCCGGGGCGGTCGCGTTCGTAGCGGCGTATGACACGGCCTGTTGCCCGGTCCAGGTGTGTGAGGCGGGCCAGTCTGTAGCGGGTCAGGACGCGGTGCACCGTCGAGGGCACCAGGTGCACCAGGTGGGCGATGCGGGCCGGTCCCCAGCGGCGCAGGACGCGGACCTTGATGATCCGGCGTTCGGTGCGGGTCGGGGTGCGGCGCGGGCTGTGGCGGGGGCGGCTGGACCGGTCGCTCATGCCGGCCTCGCCGAGGTGCCGGTAGCGGTCGGCCCACCGCCGGGCCGTGGTGGGTGAGACCTGGAATCGTTCCGCGGCGCGGCGAAGAGGCCAGCCGTCCTCGACGACGCAGTGGGCCAGGCGCAGGCGTCCGGTCTCGGTCAGGGGTGCATTACGGTAGGGCACGAGGGCCTTTCGGCCAGGTGTAGACATCGCAATCCACACCGCACCGGAAGGCCCTCACCCGTTCAAGATCCCTCAGCCGAGACCTGGCTCACCCGTCCACAACCTCCCCGGACAGAACAGCTAGAGCACCCCCATCGAGCACGAGCCACTCTCCGCACAAGACACTATCCACGCAGCCAGTTAAGGGCTGTCCCGTAATCCCCGGCGGGCGCACAACGACAGCTACGGCACCCCGCAGCGTTGTCGGGGTCGCCCGAATACGCCCAGTGCGAGGACGACTCTCGGCTTTGCGATGCACCGCATCTGACGCCGTGCGCCGACCCACCGGAGATTACGGGACAGCCCCTAGGGTGCCTGGCATGCGGACGATGAGCGGGGACGACGTGATGGACGCCGTGCACGGGTGCACGGAGGCGCTGCGGGCGGCGCTCGACCAGGACTGGAAAGGGGTCAAGGCCGGTCGCCTTGAGTGGAGTTGCCACAAGACGGTCGAGCACGTCGCCAGCGACCTGATCGCCTACGCCGGGCAGCTCGCCGGGCGCCCGCAGGACCGGTACGTGCCGTACGACATCGTGCTGGACGACGATGCCGACAACGAGGGGCTGCTGGAGGTGCTGGAGACCACCGGCACCCTGCTCGCCACCACCGTGCGCATCACCCCGCCCGAGGTCCGCGCCTTCCACCCGTACCCGTTCCGGCTCGCGGACCGCAAGGGCTTCGCGGCGATGGGCATCGCCGAAGTCCTGCTGCACACGCACGACTTGGCCGAGGGCCTCGGCATCTCCTACGAGCCGCCGCGCGACCTCGCCGACGCCGTGCTCGGCTGGCTCTTCCCGCACGTCCAGCCCGGCCCGGCGCCCTGGCCGACCCTGCTCTGGGCGACCGGACGCGGCGACCTCCCCGGCCGCGCCCCGGTGACCTCCTGGAAGTGGTGCAACAACCTCGTCCTGCACACCGACCGCCTCGACCTCGTCGGCGTCCGCCCCGCCGTCGCCCGCGACCTCGCCCTCGGCGGCACCGGCGGCTTCGACTGGACCGGCGGCAGCCCCCACGACGGCACCCGCGAGGCGTCCGCCTTCCTGGTCAAGGCATACGAATCCGGCCTCCACCGGCCCGAGTTCGGCATCTTCGTCCTGGTCCGCCGGGACACCGGACAGGCCGTCGGCGGCATCGGCTTCCACGGCACCCCCGACGCGGGCCGCGTCGAGATCGGCTACGACCTCGTGCCGGGCGCACGCGGCGCGGGCCACGCCACCGAGGCCGTCCGCGCCCTCACCGGGTGGGCCCTGGCCCGCGACGACGTACGGTCGGTCGTCGCCACCGTCGCCCTCGCCAACACCGCCTCCCAGGCGGTCGTCACCCGTGCGGGTTTCCGGAGGGTGGGGGAGGACGGGGACGCGGGCGAGGAGTTGACGTTCGAACTGCGGTGAGGCTTAGGGGAGTTCACCTCCACCCCGGCGAACCCCGGCTCGGCCCCACGCCCCGGCCCTCCGCCCCCGAAGACACCTGCCGCCCCAACACCCGCCGCCTCAACCCCCGCCCCCACCCCACCTCTTCCGCTGTCGCAACCCCGACTCCCTGAGCAGCCGGACCACTTCCCGGCTGCTGACCTCGACCGCCCCCGCGGCCACCGCGTCCGGGTAGCGCTGCGCGGGAAGGTCGTAGTGGTCGCGTTCGAAGGCGCGGCGGGGGACGCCCAACTCGTCGGCGAACGAACGCAGTTCGTCGTAGGAGAGGTCGCTGACGAGGTGGGACCAGAGGCGGCCGTGACCGGGCCAGGTGGGTGGGTCGATGTAGATGGCCACGGGGTGGTCACGCCCCGCCGGTGGCGTCCGCGAGGGCGCCGACGGGGGCCACCCGGACGCCCGCCTGGTAGCACACCCACTGCGGGTCGGGGCCCAGTTCGGGTTCGACCTCCAGGGCGTGCGGGTCGCCCGCGCCGCACACCGGGCAGAGCGGCCAGCGGCCGTACCGCTCCAGGAGCGCGTCCTGGACGTCCTGCGCGACCAGGCCGGTGACGTAACCGGCGCCGTCCGGCCACTGTTCGACCCACCATCTGCGCTGCGCGATGGACTCCTCGACCAGTGAGACGACATCGGCCTCCGCGACCCGGCCCGCGACGAGGTCCGCGAGGACCAGCGCGCGGGCGGCGTGCAGTACCTGTTCGAGAGGGCCGATGGACTCCATGCGTCCCATTGTGCGCACTCTTGACCGGGACACCGAACCGAAAATATCTTTCACGAGTGACCCAGAACGTGAAGGAAAGTTTCGGCAGCCCCGGTGGCTCCCTCGCCGCGAAGGTGCGTACGCTCGCGCCCTCCATGACCCGGTCGATGCAGCGGGTCGCGGAGGCGGTGGCCGCCGACCCGGCCGGGTGTGCCGCGCTCACCGTCACCGGCCTGGCGGAACTGACCGGCACCAGCGAGGCCACCGTGGTCCGCACCGCCCGCCTGCTCGGCTACCCCGGCTACCGGGACCTCCGGCTCGCTCTCGCCGGACTCGCCGCCCAGCAGCAGTCCGGCCGCGCCCCCGCCATCACCACGGACATAGCGGTGGACGACCCGATCGCGGACGTGGTCGCCAAGCTCGCCTACGAGGAGCAGCAGACCCTCGCGGACACCGCCGCCGGGCTGGACACCGCGCAGCTCGGCGCCGCCGTGGCCGCGCTCGCGGGCGCCCGCCGGACCGATGTGTACGGCATCGGCGCGTCCGGGCTGGTCGCGCAGGACCTCACCCAGAAGCTGCTGCGGATAGGGCTCATAGCCCACGCGCCCGGCGATCCGCACCTCGCGGTGACCAACGCGGTGCAGCTCCGCTCCGGGGACGTGGCCATCGCCATCACCCACTCCGGCTCCACCGGCGACGTCATCGAGCCGCTGCGGGCCGCGTTCGAGCGGGGCGCCACCACCGTCGCCATCACCGGGCGCCCGAACTCCGCCGTGACGCAGTACGCGGACCACGTACTCACCACCGCGACCTCCCGCGAGTCCGAACTGCGGCCCGCCGCGATGTCCTCCCGTACCAGTCAACTCCTCGTCGTGGACTGCCTGTTCGTCGGTGTCGCCCAGCGCACGTACGAGAGCGCGGCACCCGCGCTCGCCGCGTCGTACGAGGCACTGGCGCACCGGCACCGCAGCGCGCAGCGGTAGCGGTACGGGACCGGGACGACGCGGGCGGGCGCCGCGCACTCCCGCGCCCCCGCACTCCCGCACTCCCGCACCCCCGCCCCACCCCATACCTCCGACCCCAGCAGCCCCGGTCCCTCCCCGACCTGCACGGAAAGAGCCGTACCCCATGACCACCACCCCCCGTCGCCTCCAGAGCGAACTGGCCACGCTCACCACCGAGGCGTTCCGGCCCGAACTCGCCGAGATCGACCAGCTCCCGACCCTCGACATCGCCCGGCTGATGAACGGCGAGGACACCGGCGTGCCCGCCGCCGTCGCCGCGCGGCTGCCGGAGATCGCCGCCGCCATCGACGCCGTCGCCGCCCGGATGGCCCGCGGCGGCCGGCTGGTCTACGCCGGGGCCGGTACCGCCGGACGGCTGGGCGTCCTGGACGCCTCCGAGTGCCCGCCCACCTTCAACACCGACCCCGCCCGCGTCGTCGGCCTGATCGCGGGCGGCCCCTCCGCGATGGTCACCTCCGTGGAGGGCGCCGAGGACTCCCCCGAGCTGGCCCGGCGGGACCTGGACGCGCTGGGCCTCGGCCCGGACGACACGGTGGTCGGGATCTCCGCGTCCGGGCGTACGCCGTACGCCGTCGGGGCCGTGACGCACGCCCGGTCGCTGGGCGCGCTGACCGTGGGCCTGTCCTGCAACGCGGACAGTCCGCTCGCGGCGGCGGCCGAGCACGGCATCGAGGTGGTCGTCGGACCGGAGCTGCTCACCGGGTCCACCCGGTTGAAGGCCGGTACCGCGCAGAAGCTGGTGCTGAACATGGTCTCGACGATCACGATGATCCGGCTCGGCAAGACGTTCGGGAACCTGATGGTGGACGTGCGCGCCTCCAACGACAAGCTGCGGGCGCGCTCGCGGCGGATCATCGCGCTGGCCACCGGCGCCCCGGACGAGGAGATCGAGCGGGCGCTGACCGCGACCGGCGGTGAGGTGAAGAACGCGGTGCTGGTGGTGCTGGCCGGGGTGGACGGCCCTACGGCCGCCCGTCTTCTGGATGAGTCCGGCGGTCATCTGCGTGCCGCGCTGGCCGAGGCGACCGGCTGACCCGCACCCTCGGCAGGTGCCCCACACCCCCAGCACCCCCCACAGCACCGCCGCCGCGCTCCTCGCCCTCACCGGCGGCCCCGCCAACATCGTCTCCGTCACCCACTGCCTGACCCGGCTCCGCCTCACCGTCGCCGACCCGGCGGCGGTGGACGGGCCGGGAGTACGCGCCGTGCCCGGCGTCCTGGGGGTGGTGGCGGACGGCCCGTCCTGGCAGGTCGTCCTGGGACCGGGGGTGGTGGACGAGGTGACGCGCGCGTTCGAGGAGGCGGTGAACCAGGCGGAGGCGGCAGCCCCGACGGCTCCGGCTGCCCCGGCCGCTGCGAAGTCGGCTCCGGCCGCTGCGAAGACGACTCCGGCCGAGGACGCCGATACGGACGCCGACACGAGGGCGGGAGCGGAGGCGGGACCGGGGCCGGGGCGGCTGTCCCCGGTGAAGGCGTTCCTCCGCCGCCTGGCCGCCGTCTTCGTACCGCTGATCCCCGCGCTGATCGGGTGCGGGGTGCTGGCCGGGCTGAACGGGGTGCTGGTCAACACGGGTGCGCTGCCCGGTGTGACACCCGCGCTGTCCGCCGTCGCGTCGGCGTTCATGGCGCTGATCGCGGTGTTCGTGGGCGTCAACGCGGCGAAGGAGTTCGGCGGTACGCCCGTGCTGGGCGGGGCGGTCGCGGCCGTGGTCGTTTATCCGGGCGTGGCGAAGGTGACCGTCGCCGGGACCCACCTCGTACCCGGCCAGGGCGGGGTGCTCGGCGCGCTCGCCGCCGCGCTGCTCGCCACGCGGGTGGAACGCTGGTGCCGGGGCAGGGTCCCCGGCGCGCTGGACGTCCTCCTCACCCCGACCGTGACCGTCCTCGTCTCCGGCCTCGCCACGCTGTACGGCCTGATGTACGCGGCCGGGGTCGTCGCCTCCGCGATCGGTACGGCGGCGGACTGGCTGCTCGCCACCACCGGTGCCTTCGCCGGGCTGATCCTCGGCGGGCTGTTCCTGCCGCTGGTGATGCTCGGGCTGCACCAGGCGCTCATCCCGATCCACGCCACCCTCATCGAGCAGCAGGGCTACACCGTCCTGCTCCCCCTGCTGGCGATGGCGGGCGCCGGGCAGGTCGGCGCGGCCCTCGCGGTCTACGTCCGGCTCCGCCACGACGTCTCCCTGCGCACCACGATCCGTTCCGCCCTCCCCGCCGGACTCCTCGGCGTCGGCGAACCCCTGATCTACGGCGTCTCCCTCCCCCTCGGCCGCCCCTTCATGACCGCCTGCGCGGGCGGCGCGGCGGGCGGCGCCTTCGTCGGCTTCTTCGCCATGCTCGGCGACAAGGTCGGCGCCACCGCCATCGGCCCCTCCGGCTGGGCCCTGTTCCCCCTCCTGGCCGGCAACCGGGGCCTCGGTCTGACGGCCGCCGTCTACGGGGGCGGTCTCCTGACGGGGTACGCGGTCGGCTTCGCGGCGACCTATCTGTTCGGCTTCCGGGGTACGGCACCCGTCCGGCGCCCGGAGACGGGGACCGCGACGGGAACGGGCACGGCGTGACGCGCGGGCACGGCGTGACGCCGTCGCGGTGGGCCGGGCCGCCGGCCGAACAAGTACCGTCGTAGGCGGGACCCCGCTGAAGGGGTGCCGGAAGGACCGGAGGGTTATGAATCACGCGCAGCTCACGACGCTGGGCAGGGCGCTGAGGGTGCTCGGGGAGCAGGGGGAGTCGCTCAGCACGGACACCCCGGACACCCGCCTGCACGAGGTCCGCGCCGACCTGCGCCGCGCGCTGGACCTGCTGGACGAGGCGGTGACCGGCGGAAAACCGGCGACCCGCTGCGCGGAGCACCCGCAGGGCCCGGTGGACGAGAGCGCCCCGGACCTGTGCCTGCTGTGCGAGACGCGACGGCGCGCGCACCGCCGGTCGGAGTACGGCGGACGGCAGACCCCCGCGCACCCCGCGCAGACCGCCCCCTCCCGCTACGGCGTCCGCGCCGACCGCCCCCAGCCGCAGCAGCGCTGGCTGCCGGAGGCGTGGAACGGCAGGGAATGGCAGCTGTGCGGCACCCCCCGCCGGGACCGGCAGGAGGCCGAGGCGTACCTCGCGGCGCAGCGGCGCGGCTCCCGCCCCGCGATGGCGTACCGCCTGGTGCACGAGTTCACCGACTACGAGGTGCTGCGCGTCTGGGGCACCCCCGTCCAGACGGACGTCGAACCGCTCGGCAACCTCTGAACCGACGGCACAGCACACCGGCCGGGGCAGCGTCAGGGGCCGACTCCCTTCCGAGGAAAGGGAGTCGGCCCCTGACGGCGATCAACCACGGCGATCAACCACGGCGATCGACCGCGGCACGGTCAGCTCAGCGTCTTCAGCGACTCCGCGTTGTACGCCGTCAGCTCGTCGAAGCGCCCGGCGAGCACCTTGGCCGCCCACTGGGGGTCCTGGAGCAGCGCACGGCCGACGGCGACCATGTCGAACTCCTCGGCCTCCATGCGGTCGAGCAGGTCGTCCAGGCCGCGCAGCGACGAGCCCTGACCGGCGAACGCGCTGAGGAACTCGCCGTCCAGGCCGACCGAGCCCACGGTGATGACCGGCTTGCCGGTGATCTTCTTGGTCCAGCCCGCGAGGTTGAGGTCGGAGCCGTCGAACTCGGGCAGCCAGTAGCGGCGGGTGGAGGCGTGGAAGACATCGACACCGGCGGCGGTGAGCGGGGCGAGAATCGCCTCCAGCTCCTCCGGGGTCTCCGCGAGCCGCGCGTCGTACGCCTGCTGCTTCCACTGGGAGTAGCGGAAGATCACCGGGAAGTCCGGGGAGACGGCCGCGCGAACGGCGGCGACGATCTCGGCGGCGAAGCGGGTGCGCGCGACCGGGTCGCCGCCGTAGGCGTCGGTACGGCGGTTGGTGCCGGACCACAGGAACTGGTCGAGCAGGTAGCCGTGGGCGCCGTGCAGCTCGACCCCGTCGAAGCCGATGCGCTCGGCGTCGGCGGCGGCCTGCGCGAACGCGCCGATGACGGCGTCCAGGTCCACCTGGTCCATCGCCCGGCCGGTGGCCTGGTCGGCGCCGAGCCGCAGCCCGGACGGGCCGACGGCGGGGGCCTCGGTGAACGGCCCCTGGCCCTGCTCGCGGACCATGCCGATGTGCCAGAGCTGCGGGACGATGGTGCCGCCCGCCGCGTGCACGCCCTCGGCGACCTTCGCCCAGCCCGCGAGCTGCTCCTCGCCGTGGAAGCGCGGGACGCGGTTGCTGCTCCCGGCCGAGTCGTGGCCGACGTAGGTGCCCTCGGTGACGATGAGGCCGACACCGGCGGCGGCCCGGCGGGAGTAGTAGGAGACGACGTCCTCGCCGGGGATGCCGCCCGGCGAGAACATCCGGGTCATCGGCGCCATGACGATCCGGTTGGGGACGGTCAGTCCGCCCAGGGTGACCGGGCGGGACAGGATCTGGGACGCGCGGGACGCGGAAGACGTCGTGTCGCTCACGTGGGTACTCCTCGTACGGGGAAATCGAGCAAACCGGTAGGTATGTGTACAGCACAATGTTGCACCACCTGAAACAACTTGCGCCGGGTGCGCCGCATTCCCGTGACCCCGGACACGCCCGGCCGTCCCCGACCCGTCCCCGGACACGCCCGAGGGCGGTACCCCCCGCGTCTGCGGGGAGTACCGCCCTCGGTACGTAGGACGTGTTCCGATCCGGCCGGATCAGAAGTCCATGTCACCGCCCGGCATGCCGCCCGGAGCGGCCGCGGCGGCCTTCTCCGGCTTGTCGGCGATGACGGCCTCGGTGGTGAGGAACAGCGCGGCGATGGAGGCGGCGTTCTGCAGCGCGGAACGGGTCACCTTCGCCGGGTCGATGATGCCCTCGGCGACCAGATCGACGTACTCGCCCGTCGCGGCGTTCAGGCCGTGGCCGGGGGTCAGGTTGCGCACCTTCTCCACCACGACACCGCCCTCGAGACCGGCGTTGACGGCGATCTGCTTCAGCGGGGCCTCCAGCGCGAGCTTCACGGCCTGCGCGCCGGTCGCCTCGTCACCTTCCAGCTCCAGCTTCTCGAAGACCTGACCGGCCTGGAGCAGCGCGACGCCGCCACCGGCGACGATGCCCTCCTCGACGGCCGCCTTGGCGTTGCGCACGGCGTCCTCGATGCGGTGCTTGCGCTCCTTGAGCTCCACCTCGGTGGCGGCACCGGCCTTGATGACCGCGACGCCACCGGCAAGCTTCGCCAGGCGCTCCTGCAGCTTCTCGCGGTCGTAGTCCGAGTCGCTGTTCTCGATCTCGGCGCGGATCTGGTTCACGCGGCCGTTGACCTGGTCCGAGGAACCGGCGCCATCGACGATGGTGGTCTCGTCCTTGGTGATGACGACCTTGCGGGCGCGGCCCAGGAGGTCCAGGGTCGCGTTCTCCAGCTTGAGGCCGACCTCCTCGGAGATGACCTCGCCGCCCGTGAGGATGGCGATGTCGCCGAGCATGGCCTTGCGGCGGTCACCGAAGCCCGGAGCCTTGACGGCGACGGACTTGAAGGTGCCGCGGATCTTGTTGACGACCAGCGTCGAGAGGGCCTCGCCCTCCACGTCCTCGGCGATGATCAGCAGCGGCTTGCCCGACTGCATGACCTTCTCCAGCAGCGGGAGCAGGTCCTTGACCGAGGAGATCTTGGAGTTCGCGATGAGGATGTACGGGTCCTCGAGCGAGGACTCCATGCGCTCCATGTCGGTCGCGAAGTAGGCCGAGATGTAGCCCTTGTCGAAGCGCATGCCCTCGGTGAGCTCAAGCTCCAGACCGAAGGTGTTGCTCTCCTCGACGGTGATGACGCCTTCCTTGCCGACCTTGTCCATCGCCTCGGCGATGAGCTCGCCGATCTGGGTGTCGGCGGCGGAGATGGACGCGGTGGAGGCGATCTGCTCCTTGGTCTCGACGTCCTTCGCCTGCTCCAGCAGGGCGGCGGAGACGGCCTCGACGGCCTTCTCGATACCGCGCTTCAGAGCCATCGGGTTGGCACCGGCGGCCACGTTGCGCAGGCCCTCGCGGACCAGGGCCTGGGCCAGCACGGTGGCGGTGGTCGTACCGTCGCCCGCGACGTCGTCCGTCTTCTTGGCGACTTCCTTGACCAGCTCGGCGCCGATCTTCTCGTACGGGTCCTCGAGCTCGATCTCCTTGGCGATGGAGACACCATCGTTGGTGATCGTGGGGGCGCCCCACTTCTTCTCGAGGACGACGTTGCGGCCCTTGGGGCCGAGCGTCACCTTGACGGCGTCCGCGAGCTGGTTCATGCCGCGCTCGAGGCCGCGCCGCGCCTCCTCGTCGAACGCGATGATCTTGGCCATGTGAAGTGGTCCCTCCAGGACTGGGGGTGATTCTTCGGACCGCGCCCGCGCCCGCGACGGACGGCTCGCCGGCCTCGTGGTTCCTTATCCCACCCGGCCGCCGGGCCTCACCGACCCGGTCCTGCGTTGTCACTCTCACCTTCAGAGTGCTAACGCAATGATTAGCACTCGGCCTACGAGAGTGCAAGGCTCGCCCGCGAAGCGGGCGCGCGCCCCCCGCCCCGCGCGGGACCGTCCGGACACACGTCGAGGGGCCCGCACCCCGTCGGGTGCGGACCCCTCGCGTGAAGATCGTTTAGGCGCCGAGCCGGACCATGTCGGCCTGCGGACCCTTCTGACCCTGCGAGATCTCGAATTCGACCCGCTGGCCCTCTTCCAGGGTGCGGTACCCGTCCATCTGGATCGCGCTGTAGTGGACGAACACGTCCGCACCACCGTCTACCGCGATGAAGCCGTAGCCCTTCTCCGCGTTGAACCACTTGACGGTGCCCTGAGCCATGACCAACTCCCCTATTACTGGCCCTTGCACGAGACCGCACTTCGCGGACTCGGGTCGAATCCCGCCCCCTATGGGTTGGGGGTGTGCGCCGGAACGCGTCGATCGACCGCGGCTGAATGTATCTGTCCAACTGCCCTCTGCAACAGGTCAATCGGACGAGAAATCTGGACGCACGCGATCCGGAATGTGCCATGAATTCGGTTGAATCCAGGTCAATTCGGGCTCCACAAAACCCGTGAATGCCGCGAAAACCGCACCCACTTTGGCTACTTCTTGTCGGCTCGCGGCGGAGAAATTCGGGCCCCGGCGACAATGGCCGGAGGCGCGTTCCCCGACTCTACCGCGTTCAATCCCACGGAATTGCCCCCTCCGCTTGTGGGGCGGAGAGGGCAATGGCCGAACGGGGAGGGCGGGGTGCGCGGTGATCAGCCGCCCGCGACCGCCGGAATGATGGAGATACCGGCGCCGTCGGGGGTGGCGGTGTCGAGGCCGCCCTCGAAACGCACGTCGTCGTCATTCACGTAGACATTCACGAACCGGCGCAGTTTTCCCTGGTCGTCCAGGACGCGGGCGGCGATTCCGGTGTGGTTCTTCTCCAGGTCCTCGATGACCTGGCCCAGCGTGGCGCCCTCGGCGGCGACCTCCGCCCGCCCGCCCGTGTAGGTGCGCAGGATGGTGGGGATGCGAACGGTCACGCTCATGCGAGGCCAGCCTCTCGGAAGGAGTCCAGGGTCGGGCGGATGGTGGCGGTCAGACCGGTCCCGGCCACCGCGTCGAGGGTCTTCAGTCCGTCGCCGGTGTTGAGCACGACGGTGGTCAGCGTGGGGTCGAGCAGCCCGTTCTCGATCAGCTTGCGGGTGACGCCGACGGTCACACCGCCCGCCGTCTCCGCGAAGATGCCCTCGGTACGGGCGAGCAGCTTGATGGCGTCCACGATCTGCGGGTCGGTGACGTCCTCCACGGCGCCGCCGGTGCGCCGGGCGATGTCCAGGACGTACGGCCCGTCGGCGGGGTTGCCGATGGCGAGGGACTTGGCGATGGTGTCCGGCTTCTGCGGCCGGACCACGTCGTGCCCCGCCTTGAACGCGGCGGAGACCGGGGAGCAGCCCTCGGCCTGCGCGCCGAAGATCCGGTACGGCTTGTCCTCGACGAGTCCGAGCGCGATCAGCTCCTTCAGCCCCTTGTCGATCTTGGTGAGCTGGGAGCCGGAGGCGATGGGCACCACGAGCTGGTCGGGCAGCCGCCAGCCGAGCTGCTCGCAGATCTCGTACGCCAGGGTCTTGGAGCCCTCCGCGTAGTACGGGCGGAGGTTGACGTTGACGAAGCCCCAGCCCTCCCCGGCCGGGTCGCCGATCAGCTCGGAGCAGAAGCGGTTCACGTCGTCGTAGTTGCCCTCGATGCCGATCAGCTCGCCGCCGTAGACGGCGGCCATGACGACCTTGCCCTGTTCCAGGTCGTGCGGGATGAACACGCAGGAGCGGAAGCCCGCGCGGGCGGCGGCGGCGCCGACGGCACCGGCCAGGTTCCCCGTGGAGGAGCAGGACAGGGTGGTGAAGCCGAAGGCGCGGGCGGCCTCCAGGGCCTGGGCGACGACACGGTCCTTGAAGGAGTGCGTGGGGTTGCCGGAGTCGTCCTTGACGTACAGGCCGCCGGTGACGCCGAGTTCGCGGGCGAGGTTGTCGGCCCGGACGAGCTGGGTCCAGCCGGGGTTGATGTTCGGCTTGTCGGCCACGTCGGCGGGGACGGGCAGCAGCGGGGCGTAGCGCCAGATGTTCGCCGGGCCGGACTCGATGCGCTTGCGCAGCTCGTCGGCGCTCCAGCCGGAGAAGTCGTAGGCGACCTCCAGGGGACCGAAACACTCCTCGCAGGCGAAGACCGGGCCGAGGGGCACGCGGTGGCCGCATTCGCGGCAGCTGAGGGCGGCGGCGGGGCCGAGGTCCACGGGGGAGGCGGGGGAAGCGGTGGCGGGTGCGGAAGTCTGCGCAGCCATGACAGGCGAGGCCCTTTCTCCTCATCTTCCTCGCGGCGCATCTCACCGCGAGACGGATTTGGCACCTTCCCTAGCCGGGAGCCTCGCTTCGAGAACGAGACCGGCTGGAGGGTTGCCGGGGCTTCATCGGGCCGTTTCCCTCTGCCCCTCTGGATGAGCGGTATGTGGTTGTGAGTACGCCCGCGACCCCGACATACGGCGGCCACCGGCGTTGTTCAAGACTGTAACCGACAGCAGGAACAATTGAGACAGTAGTCCGAACCGCGAGACGGCCCCGCCCGTCCGCCGGGACCCGCGTCAGCGGCCCGGGACCCGACAGCCGAGGAGCCGCCGACCGTGCTGGAAGAAGTCGAGCGCTGGCTCACCGCCCGTTCCTGGTCGGTGGCCGACCGCCCGCTCGATCAGGTGCTGGCGGCCAAGCAACGCACCGGCCGTACGGTCTCCGTCGTGCTGCCCGCGCTGAACGAGGAGGCGACCGTCGGGGAGATCGTCTCGGTGATCCGGCACGACCTCGTGGACCGGGCGCCGCTGGTGGACGAGCTGGTGGTGATGGACTCCGGGTCCACCGACCGGACCGCCGAACGGGCCGCTGCGGCGGGCGCGCGGGTGGTGCGCCGGGACGACGTGCTGCCCCGGCTGCCCGCCGTGCCCGGCAAGGGCGAGGTGCTGTGGCGGTCGCTGCTGGCGACCGGCGGGGACATCGTCTGCTTCGTCGATGCCGACCTGCGCGCGTTCTCCTCCGACTTCGTCCTCGGCATCGTCGGCCCGCTGCTCACCGACCCGGACGTGCAGCTCGTCAAGGCGATGTACGACCGCCCGCTGGGCACCGCGCCCGGTCAGGGCGGCCGGGTGACCGAGCTGATGGCGCGCCCGCTGCTGAACATGCACTGGCCCCGGCTCGCCGGGTTCGTCCAGCCGCTGGGCGGCGAGTACGCGGCCCGCCGCTCCCTGCTGGAGCGGCTCCCGTTCCCGGTCGGGTACGGCGTCGAGCTGGGCGTGCTGGTGGACGCGCTGCAACTGGCCGGTCTGGACGCGCTGGCCCAGGTGGACGTCGGGGTGCGCAGGCACCGGCACCAGGACGGGCAGGCGCTCGGCCGGATGGCGGCGGCGATCTACCGCACCGCCCAGCTCCGGCTGGCCCGCGGCCATCCGGTCCGGCCCTCCCTCACCCAGTTCGAGCGCGGCGCGGACGGCTTCGAGCCGCGCACCTACCCGGTGGACACCGAGGAGCGCCCGCCGATGGCGGAGATCGCGGAGTACGCGGCGCGCAGGGTGGCGTAAGGGGGGCGCGTGAGGCGCACGGGACGGGCCCGTGCGGGCTCCGGGCGGGCTCGTATACGGCACCGGTCCAGGTCGCGGCGTACGTTTGAGCCGTTCGGGGGCTGGCTACGTTGAGGCGTATGGCTTCCACCCAAGGCGCTGAGGTGCTCGTCGCGTCGAATCGCGGCCCGGTTTCGTACGAGGTAGGCGAGGACGGCGCGCTGTCCTCGAAGCGGGGCGGCGGGGGGCTGGTCTCGGGGCTGTCGGCCATCGGGCCGGACACCGACGCGGTGTGGGTGTGCGCCGCGCTCGGGGACGGCGACCGGGAGGCGGTCGCGCGGGCGGGCGGCGGGCTGCTGCCCGAGGCGGACACCGGCGGGCAGCGGGTGCGGATGCTCGACATCGACGCGGCCACGCACGCCGACGCGTACAACGGGATCGCCAACTCGGTGCTGTGGTTCGTGCACCACATGCTGTACCAGACCCCGCTGGAGCCGGTCTTCGACGCGGAGTTCCGCCGGAAGTGGGCGGCGTACGAAGCGTACAACCGGGCGTTCGCCGAGGCGCTGGCCGAGGAGGCCGCCGAGGGCGCGGCCGTGCTGATCCAGGACTACCACCTCGCCCTCGCGCCCCGGATGCTCCGCCGTCTCCGCCCCGACCTGCGCATCGGGCACTTCTCGCACACCCCGTGGGCCCCGCCGGAGTACTTCCGGCTGCTCCCCGACGACATCGCCGCCGAGCTGCTCACCGGCATCCTCGGCGCGGACCGGGCCGCCTTCCTCACCCGGCGCTGGGCCGACGCCTTCACCGCCTGCTGCCACGCCGTCCTCGGCCCCGGCATCCCGTCCGGTACGCGGGTCGGGGTGCACGGGCTCGGCGCCGACGCGGACTTCCTGCGCGAGCGGGCGCACCGGGCCGACGTGGACGAGAGGATGGTGGCGCTCCGCGAGGAGATCGGCGCGGGGCGCCGCACCGTGGTCCGGGTGGACCGCACCGAGCTGTCCAAGAACATCGTGCGCGGGCTGCTGGCCTACCGGCACCTGCTGGCCGAGCGTCCCGAGTGGCGGGAGAAGGTCGTCCACGTGGCCTTCGCCTACCCGTCCCGGCAGGACCTCGCCGTCTACCGGGACTACACGGCCGAGGTCCAGCGGGTGGCCGACGAGATCAACTCCGCGTTCGGCACGCCGGGCTGGACTCCGGTGGTCCTCCACGTCAAGGACGACTTCGCCCGCTCCCTGGCCGCCTACCGGCTCGCCGACGTCGCCCTCGTCAACCCCATCCGCGACGGCATGAACCTCGTCGCCAAGGAGGTTCCCGTGGTCTCCGACGAGGGGTGCGTCCTCGTGCTCTCCCGCGAGGCGGGCGCGTACGAGGAGTTGTCCGAGGACGCGGTTCCGGTCAACCCGTACGACATCGTCGGCACGGCCGATGCCCTGCACGCGGCGTTGGGTGTTCCGCCGGAGGAGCGGGCCGAGCGCACGAAGCGGCTCGCCGCCGCGGCCACGGCGCTGCCTCCGGCCCGCTGGTTCCTGGACCAGCTGGAGGAGCTGCGGGGGTGAGCCGGGCCCCGGTCACGGAAGTGCCGCCGCCAGCGAGTTCAGCAGCGCCACCACTCCCGCCGGGCCGTCCACGACCACGTCCGCGCGCTTCGCCAGTTCCGTGACCTCGGTGCTGCCGCTGCAGACCAGGAGGCCGGGGACGCCCTCCTCGCGGAGCCGGTCGATGGCGGTGAAGGCGGGGAGGTCGCCGAGGTCGTCGCCCGCGTAGAGGAGGGCGCGGGCGCCGGTGGCGTGGACGTGGTCGCGCAGGGCGACGCCCTTGTCCATGCCGGGCGGGCGGAGTTCGAGGACGAGGCGGCCGGGTTCGACGATCAGGCCGTGGCGTGCCGCCAGGGCGGCCAGCGGCTCGCGGAGTGCCTCGAAGGCGGCTTCCGGGTCGGCGGCCCGGCGGGTGTGGACGGCTACCGCGCGGCCCTTCTCCTCGGTCCAGGTGCCGTGCCAGGCTCCGGCCCGGTCCAGGACGCCGGGGAGTTCGGCGCGTACGGCGGCGACGCCGGGGTGGGGCGGCGGGGCGACGACCTCGCCGGTGGCGGCCTCCCAGCGCTCGGCGCCGTAGTGGCCGAGGACGACGAGGTGGTCCAGGCCGGGCACTCCGGCGAACCCGCCGTGCCGTACGGCGACCCCGGCCGGGCGGCCGGTGATCACGGCGACGGAGGCGACGCGCGGGGCGAGCGCGGCGAGCGCGGGGACGGCGCCGGGGTGGGCGCGGGCCTGCTCGGGGTCGGCGACGATCGGCGCGAGGGTGCCGTCGAAGTCGAGGCCGATCAGCGCGGTGCGCGGCGCGTCGAGCAGGGCGCTCAGCCCCTCGCGCCCGGCACGGGTGACCGGTTCAGGCAGGGGTTCCGGGGTGCGGGAAGCGTCCGTGGTGTGGGTGCCCATACGGCGACAGTATCCGCGCGGGCCCCGGCCCACTCCTCGGTGCCCCGGCGATCCGCCTCACCGCTCCCCGCGGCGCGCGGCCCGCACCCGCCGCAGCCGGTTCACGGTGACCGGGTCGGCCCGCAGCGCGCGTTCGTCGTCGAGGAGGGCGTTGAGGAGCTGGTAGTAGCGCACCGGGGAGAGGCCGAGTTCCTCGCGGATGGCGCGTTCCTTGGCGCCGGGGCCGGGGAAACCCCGCTGCTCCAGCGCGAGTACGGCCCGTTCGGTGCTGCCCAGTTCCATACGGGACACCGTAGACCCGGCTGCCCGACCGCTCAGCCCTGGTCGGCGCTGTCGTCGGCCGCCGCCGTCGCCTGGAGGCGGCCGAGGACGGTCGCGGGGCTGCCGCCGGGGGCGACGGCCTGCCCGATGTCCTTCTTGACGTCGGCGCTGACCGAGGCCCAGGAGGTCTTGCCGACCGGGTACGTACGGGAGTCGGAGAGCTGGTCGAGGAAGGGCCGGAGCTGCCGGTCGGCGGCCGTGGGCGAGTCGGTCATGGCCTGGGAGGCGGAGGAGGTGACGGGGAGCATGCCGTACGCGCGGGAGAAGTCGAGGACGTTCTTCCGGTCGTAGACGAAGTCGAGGAAGCCGCCGATCTGCGCGGCGTGCCCGTTCTGCCTGAAGCCCGTCATCCAGTCGGTGACGCCCATCGCGGCCTTGGCCCGCCCGGTGCGGCCGGGGGCGGGGACGGTGCCGAACTTCACGCCCTTGGCGGCGGCCTGCCGCATCAGCGCGGGGTGCCCGTCGAGCATGCCGACCTGGCCGTCCGCGAACGCGGAGAACGCGTCGGCCCGGTCCAGACGGCCGGGCGCGACCGGCCCGGTGAGGCCCTTGCCGACGAGGTCGTCCCGGAGCCAGTCGAAGGTGTTGACGTTCTGCGGGGAGTCGATGGTGTACGTGCCGATGTCGTCGGTGTAGCCGTTGCCGCCGCCGCTGAGCATCCACTGCATGGTCTCGGCCTGCGCCTCCTCGGGCCCGAGCGGCAGCGCGTACGGGAACTTCACGCCCCGGCTCTTGAGCACGGCCGCGTCGGAGGCGAGCTGGCTCCAGTCGGCGGGCGGGGTGAGCCCGGCGTCCGCGAAGAGGGTCTTGTTGTAGAAGAGGACGCGGGTGGAGGCGGCGAAGGGGATGCCGTACTGCGCGTACTTCCAGCGGCCCGCGTCGGCGAGCTGGGCGACGAAGTCGGCCTGGGTGCGGATGGAGAGCAGGTCGGAGACCTCGTAGAGCTTCCCGGCGGCGGCGTAGTCGGCGTAGGAGCCGATCTGCGCGAGGTCGGGGGCGTGCCCGGCGGCGACCATCCGCCGGACCTCGCGGTCCACGTCGTTCCAGGAGTAGACGCTGACATCCACCGTCACGTCGGGGTGGCGCGCGTGGTAGGCGTCCGCGAGCCGCTTCCAGTAGTGGGCGGAGCTGTGGGCGGCGGAGTCGCCGTAGTCGGCGGCGACGAGTCTGAGAGTGGTGTCGGAGGAGCCGGTGCTCCCGCAGCCGCCGAGGGTCGCCGTCATGCCCAGTGCGGACACCACCGCGATCGTTCCTGCCGTGCGCCGACGTACCGTCAAGATCCCAACCCGCTGTCTGACCGTTGTTTTATCGTGGACACATCAGGTCTACACCACGTGAGTGGACTAGACCTCTCATGGGTCGGGGGGCCACACTGTCCCCCGTGAGACATGTCATCGCCCTGGACGTGGGCGGTACCGGGATGAAGGCCGCCCTCGTCGGGGACGACGGCGCGCTGCTGCACCGTGCCCGCCGGGCGACCGGCCGCGAGCGCGGCCCGGACGCGGTGGCCGAGGAGATCCTCGGCTTCGCCGCCGACCTGCGCGCGTACGGCGTCGAGCACTGCGGACGGCCGGCGGACGCGGCCGGGGTCGCGGTGCCCGGCATCGTGGACGAGGCGCGCGGCATCGCGGTGTTCTCCGCCAACCTGGGCTGGCGCGACCTGCCGCTGCGGGACCTGCTCACGGAGCGGCTCGGGGTGCCCGCCGCGCTCGGGCACGACGTACGCACCGGCGGGCTCGCGGAGGGCCGGATCGGCGCGGGCCGGGGCGCGGACCGCTTCCTGTTCGTCGCGCTGGGCACCGGCATCGCGGGCGCCATCGGCGTGGACGGCCGGGTGGAGGCGGGCGCGCACGGCTCGGCCGGGGAGATCGGGCACATCGTCGTACGGCCCGGCGGCGCGGACTGCCCGTGCGGGCAGCGCGGCTGTCTGGAGCGGTACGCCTCGGCGGCGGCCGTCGGCACGGCCTGGGCGGCGGCCTGCGGCGACCCGGCGGCGGACGCGGCGGACTGCGCGCGGGCGGTCGCGGCGGGCGATCCGGCGGCGGCTGAGGTGTGGCGGGGCGCGGTGGACGCGCTCGCGGACGGGCTGGTCACCGCGCTCACCCTGCTGGACCCGCGCACCCTGATCATCGGTGGCGGCCTGGCCGAGGCGGGGGAAGTGTTGTTCCAGCCGCTGCGGGACGCGGTCCGGCGGCGGGTGACCTTCCAGCGGACGCCCGCCATCGTCCCCGCCGCCCTCGGCGACACCGCCGGGTGCCTCGGCGCCGGACTGCTCGCCCGCGATCTCCTCGACTCCACCGACCCCTCGGAGGTAACCGCCTGATGGCTCCCAGCTTGGTTCTCACCGGCGCACGGGTGGTGCTGCCCGCCGGGGTGACGGACGACGGACGGGTGACCGTCGAGGGCACCCGGATCACGGCGACGGACCCGGCGGCGCCCGTCCCGGCCGACGCGCACACACTGGACGTCTCCGGCCACTGGCTGGTCCCCGGCTTCGTGGACCTGCACAGCCACGGCGGCGGCGGGGCCTCGTTCGGCGGGAGCGCCGAGGACGTGCTGACCGCCGTCCGCACCCACCGGCTGCACGGCACCACGACCCTGGTCGCCTCCACGGTCACCGACCGGCTGGACGTACTGGTCCGGCAGGCCGGGCTGCTGAGCGAGCTGGCCGAACAGGGCGAGATCGCGGGCGTCCACTTCGAGGGGCCGTTCATCTCCCCGTGCCGCAAGGGGGCGCACGCCGAGTCGCTGCTGCGCGACCCGGACCCGGCCGAGGTGCGCAGGCTGATCGACGCGGCGCGCGGCCGGGCCCGCATGGTCACCCTCGCCACCGAACTGCCGGGCGGCCTGGACTCGGTACGGCTGCTCGCCGAGCACGGGGTGATCGCGGCCGTAGGGCACACGGACGCGAGTTACGAGCAGACGGTGGACGCCATCGACGCGGGCGCCACGGTCGCCACCCACCTGTTCAACGCGATGCCCCCGCTCGGGCACCGCTCCCCCGGTCCGGTCGCGGCCCTGCTCCAGGACGAGCGGGTCACCGTCGAGCTGATCAACGACGGGGTCCATCTGCACCCGGCCGCGCTGGAGTTCGCGTTCCGGCACGCGGGCGCGGGGCGGGTGGCGTTCATCACCGACGCGATGGACGCGGCCGGGGCGGGGGACGGGCGGTATCTGCTCGGTCCGCTGGAGGTCGAGGTCAGCGAGGGCGTGGCCCGGCTGGCGGAGGGCGGTTCCATCGCGGGTTCGACGCTCACCCTGGACCGGGCGTTCCGGCGCGCGGTGACGGTGGACGGGCTGGCGGTCACGGACGCGGTGACAGCGTTGTCCACCAACCCGGCCCGGCTGCTGGGCCTTTCGGACCGTACGGGCTCGATCGAACCGGGCAAGGACGCGGATCTGGTGCTGCTGGACGGGGAGTTCGCGGTGAAGGGCGTGCTGCGGCAGGGCGCGTGGGTGGTGGAGCCGGAGCTGTCCGGTGTGCCGGTATGAGCGACTGGGCCCCTTGGTCCGGATGGTGCGCACCCGTACCGAACCGACCTGATGGGCAACCCTGTTGACGGACGGTGACCGACCCTCGCGCTGGGCCGGTCACCGTCCGTTTGGCATGATCGGGGCCGTCCCGGCAACCGGGGAAGCCGACTTCGACGGAGGTCACCCGGGTGATTCTCACGGTCACGCCGAACACCGCTCTCGACATCACGTACCGGGTGGCGGCCCTGCGTCCGCACGCCGCGCACCGGGTCTCGGAGGTGGCGGAGCGGCCCGGCGGCAAGGGGGTGAACGTGGCGCGGGTGCTGGCCGCGCTCGGTCACGAAGTCACGGTCACCGGGCTAGCGGGCGGCGGCACCGGGCAGGTGCTGCGGGACCGGCTCGCCGCGGTGCCGGGGGTGACGGAAGCGCTGGTCGGGGTGGCCGGGGCGACCCGGCGCACGGTCGCCGTGGTGGACGGCCGGACCGGTGACACCACCCAGCTGAACGAGCCCGGCCCGCACATATCCCCCGCCGAGTGGGCCGCCTTCCTCGACGCCTACGCGGCACTGCTGCCCGGGGTCACGGCGGTCGCCCTGTGCGGCAGCCTCCCGCCGGGCGTACCGGTCGGGGCCTACGCGGGCCTGGTCCGCACCGCCCGCGCCCACGGGGTGCCGGTGCTGCTGGACACGAGCGGGGAACCGCTGCGGCGCGGGGTGGCCGCACGGCCCGACCTGATCAAACCGAACGCGGCGGAACTGGCCGAGCTGACCGGCTCGCACGACTCCGTACGGGCCACCGAGGACGCCCGCCGCCGGGGCGCCCGCGCGGTCGTCGCCTCGCTCGGCGCCGGAGGACTGCTCGCCGCCACCCCGGAGGGCCGCTGGCGCGCCCTCCCCCCGGCCCGGCTGCGCGGCAACCCCACCGGCGCGGGCGACTCCGCCGTGGCCGGTCTCCTCTCCGCACTGGAGAAACGTCTCCCCTGGCCCGAAACCCTCTCCCACGCCACCGCCCTCGCGGCGGCGACCGTCCGGTCCCCGGTGGCGGGGGAGTTCGACCGGGGGGTCTACGAGGAGGTGCGGGAGCGGGTCGCGGTCACGGCGGAGGCGTCCGACCCGGGCCGTCAGCCCCGGCCCACGTGACCCTTCTTCAGACGGAACTGGTCCAGCAGGACCTCGCACTTGTCGCCCGGCTGGCAGGACAGCGAGAAGGTGTTGGCGCCCTTGTTCAGGCTGAGGTAGGCGTACGTCTCCGTCCACGCCTGCTCGGGCTTGTCCGCGTGGCTGAAGTTGTCCAGGTTGAACTTCCGCCCGGAGTCCTGGCCGTTGACGGTGAGCGTCATGGACTGCGCGTCGCCGGGGTTGTCGTAGGTGGCGAGCAGGGTGTACGGGCCCGCCTCGGGCACGTCCATCGTCCAGGTCACCGAGGCGCCGACCTGGTTCAGGCCGCCGACGTACTTGCCGTCCGCCGACTTCGCGCCCTTGACGTCCGTGGCCGGGGCGGCGCCGCCCGCGAGCTGCACGGAGGAGTCGGCCGCGTCGGTCCTCGGGAGGGCGGCGTCCGCGGGCTTGCCGGTTGTCCGGCTGGGGTTCGGGCTCTGCGAAGCGGTCGGGCTCGCCCCCGCCTGGTCACCGGACTTGTTGTCGTCCGAGTCGCCGTTGAGCATGGCGACGCCGATCCCGATCACCACGGCCGCGACGACCGCGACGGCGCCGATCAGCAGGCCCCTGGTGTTGGGGCCGCGACGACCGCCGTTCCCGCCGGACCGCTGGGGGGTACGGGTCGCGGAGGCACCGCCGGGCAGCGTCTCGGAAGCCTGGTGGTGGCCGCCCTGCTGGGGACCGGGCTGCGGCTGCTGCCCGTAACCACCCTGATGGCCGTAACCACCCTGCTGCCCGTAACCGCCCTGCTGGGGCTGGCCGCCCTGCTGGGGGTACGTCTGCTGCCCGCCGTACGTGCGCTCACCGACCGCGCGGACCCTGTTGACGGCGTTCGGGTAGCCGTAGCCGCCGGAGGGGGGCTGGGCTCCTCTGGCCTGGCCGTCGGCGTAGAGATAGCCGAACGGGTCCTCGTCCTCGGGCGTGCTCGGGCCGTTGTCGCCGGGCGTCATCCCTAGGTCTCCTCAACAGGTGCGTCGGGTGGGTCACGGGTGCGAAGGGCGAGCCTACCCGCTCCCGGTGACCCGAACGGGTGACGCGGACCGCACCGGAGTCGGCGACCTGCGGTCATCCCGCCCGACGGTGCTGCTTGGGGCGAGATCTTTTCTCGACGTACATCCTTTCGTCGGCGGACTTCAGCACTTCGTCCGCCGTCATGCCGCAGTGCGCCCATCCGATGCCGAAGCTGGCGCCCACCCGGACGGCCCGGCCCTCGGCGCGGATCGGCTGGATGATCTCGTTGCGCAGCCGTACGGCGAGGTCCGCCGCGTCGGCCCGGCCGAGGCCGTCGGCGAGGATCACGAACTCGTCGCCGCCGAGCCGCGCCACGGTGTCCCCGTCGCGCACCCCGCGCGAGAGCCGGTGGGCGACCTCGATGAGGACCGCGTCGCCCGCGTTGTGCCCGAAGCGGTCGTTGATCGACTTGAAGCCGTCGAGGTCGCAGAAGAGGACGGCGAGCCCCTTGGTGCCGTCGTCCGCGCCCTCCTCGGGGGCGGCGGTGTGCACATGCCGGTCGTAGCCCTCGTACCCCGGGGCGCCCGGCGCGTAGTCGAAGCCGTGACCGGCCGGTGCCTCGTCGTAGGCGGGGTGGCCGTAGGCGGTGTCCAGGGACTCCAGGGCGTGCGCGGGGCGGTGGCAGAGCCGGGCGGAGAGCCGGGAGCGCAGCTCGGCGGAGTTCGGCAGCCCGGTGAGGGAGTCGTGGGAGGCGCGGTGGGCGAGCTGCAGCTCGCGGCGCTTGCGCTCCTCTATGTCCTCGACGTGGGTGAGCAGGAAGCGCGGCCCGTCGGCGGCGTCCGCGACCACGGAGTTGCGCAGCGAGACCCAGACGTAGCCGCCGTCGCGCCGGGTGAAGCGGAGTTCGGCCCGGCCGCCCTCGGCGGAGGTGCGCAGCAGGGTGCCGACGTCCTCGGGGTGGACGAGGTCGGAGAAGGAGTAGCGGCGCATCGCGGAGGCGGGGCGGCCGAGCAGGCGGCACAGGGCGTCGTTGGTGCGCAGGATGCGGCCGTGCTGGTCGCCGCCCATCTCGGCGATGGCCATGCCGGAGGGGGCGTACTCGAAGGCCTGGCGGAAGGATTCCTCGCTGGCCCGCAGCGCCTGCTGCTCCCGCTCCAGGCGGACCAGGGCGCGCTGCATGTTGGCGCGCAGGCGGGCGTTGCTGATGGCTATCGCGGCCTGGAACGCGTACATCTGGAGCGCTTCACGGCCCCAGGCGCCGGGGCGGCGGCCGTTGCGCGGGCGGTCCACGGATATGACACCGAGGAGTTCGCCCGAGCCGCCGCCCTGCACACCGGGGGTGTACATCGGGGCGAACAGGCGGTCCGAGGGGTGCCACTCGTCGTCGAAGCGGGGGACGGGGCCGTCGGTGAACCACTGGGGGACGTCGTCGTCGTCCAGCACCCAGCCCTCGGTGTACGGGATGAACACCAGATCGCCCCACTGCTCGCCCATGTTCAGGCGGCGCACCCAGGAGTCGCGGGAGCCGACCCGGCCGGTGATCAGGGCCTCGGCGGCGGAGTTCCCGGCGAGGGCGGCGACCACGAGGTCACCGTCCGGGCGGACGAGGTTCACACAGGCCATCTCGTACCCGAGCGCCTCCACCACACCGTCCGCGACGGTTTGCAGCGTGTCCGCGAGGCTGCGTGCCGTGTTCATGTCGGCCATGACCTGATGCAGCTGCCGCAGGGACGCAAGACGGACGTACGGCTCCGACTCGGTCTCCATGTACGCCCTCCCCCCGAGACCTCGGCGACGAATCAAGGGTTGTCGTCGGCGCTTCCGCAGCGGGTTCTGTGGTGCTCACCGGCCTTCCGCCACTGAATCACAGCGCGCTGCCCACCCGGTACACAGGGTCAACAATTCATGCCTCTTGTGACTCAAGTCACAGTAGAACGTGAACAATTGCGTGGAGTTTCTGCGTTCCTGCTGTGCGCTTACGAACGGTTTGGTTTGTCGGTGTGTTCAGTTGTTGCACACGGACGACCGGGTGGGGCGCCGGGAGCGGGCCGGAGGGGGCGCCGGAAGCGGGCCGCGCTGGTCCCCCCGTCCTAGGTCCCGGCTCGGCCCACCGCCCGATGCGGGCGCGGGAGGACGGGGATTAGCGTTTCCGGCGTGCTGAACACTTCCTCCTCCACCGCCGCCGCAGTCACCGTGCATGCTGAGGGGGTGACCGACGACGAGTTCCGAGCCGCGATGTCCCGGCTGGCCGCGGGCGTGGTCCTGGTGACCGCGCGGGAGCTGCCGCTCGACCCGGACGACCCGACCGCGCCGGACGTGGAGGACGTCGGCATGACCGCCACCGCCTTCATGTCCGTCTCGCTGGACCCGCCGCTGGCCATGATCAGCCTGCGCACCGGCTCCCGCATGGACGACCTCCTCGACGAACAGCCCCTGTGGGCCGTCTCTGTCCTCGCCGACACCCAGCGCCACATCGCGGGCCGCTTCGCCATGAAGGGCCGCGTCAGCGACCGCCTCCTCTTCGCCGACCTCCCCTGCACCCGCGGCACGGCCACGAACGCCCTCCTCGTGAACGGCGCCCTGGCCACCGTCGAGTGCCGCACCGAACAGCGCGTGGTCTCCGGCGACCACACCCTCCTCATCGGCCGCGTCCTGACAGCCGCAGCCCCGGGCGCGGGCCCGGAGGGAGCACCGCTCATGTACTACCGGGGGCGGTACCGGAAGCTGGGGTGAGGGGGATTTCCCGAGAAGACGGGGAGCGGGGAGCGGGGAGCCGGGGCGCGGAAAACCCGGTGCCCCGCGAGCGGCCCGCTGCCTAGGGTGCGGGCATGCCGAGTCTCGCCGTCCTCACCCCGCAGAACATCGACGCCGCCCTGGCCGTACAGGTCCGCCCGGACCAGGCGCACGCGGTGGCGCCGGTCGTGAAATCGCTGGCGGAGGCGTACGTCCACCCCGGCGTCGCCTGGCCCCGGCTGATCGTGGACGGCGACCGCGCGGTGGGTTTCCTGATGGCGTTCTTCGACATCGACTGGCGCGGCGACGGCACCCTGACCCGCTCCGGGCTGTGGCGGCTGAACATCGCGGCCGGTGAACAGGGCCGGGGCCACGGGCGGTTCGCGGTCGAGTCGGTCGCCGCCGAACTGCGGGCGCGCGGCACCGAGGAGATGTACGTCACCTGGCATCCGGGACCGGACGGGCCCGAGGGTTTCTATCGGGGACTGGGGTTCCGGCCGAACGGCGAGACCAGCGGGGGCCAGACGGTGGGGGTACGGGAGCTGTAGCGGCTTTTCGGCCCGTCCGGCGCTTGAGGACAAGGCCCGGAGGGCCGGGCGGGGGGCGAGGGGGCGCAGCCCCCTGGGACGGGACGGGTAGGGGCGGCGGGGGCGAAGAATCCCCGGCGCGCTACCAGTCCCGCGCGGAGCGCCCCCGCTTGGTGTCCGAGCGCTGCTTCTTCTCCCGCAGGCGCCGCTCGTTGATACCCCGGGGGATACGGGTGGGACGGCGGGGCTGGGGCGGCGGCGCGGTCGCCTCCGCGAGGAGCGCGGCGAGCCGGACGGCCGCCGTCTCCCGGTTGCGCCACTGGGAACGGTGCTCGGAGGCGCGTACGACCACGCAGCCGTCCACCAGGCGCCCCGCCAGCCGCTCCAGCGCGCGTGCCTTCCACACCGGCGGCAGCGACGCGGTGCCCGCGAGGTCGAAACGCAACTCGACCTGCGAGTCACTGGTGTTGACGTGCTGGCCACCGGGGCCGGACGAGCGCGAGAAACGCCAGTTCAGCTCGGCCTCGGGAAGCGAGACCGAGCCACGGATGAGATGAGGCCCGGACATGGGGTCCATGTTCCCCGTTCCGGCGGGTCCGCGTCACCCTGATTTCCCGAAAGGTAAAAAAGGTAAAGGGATGCGGAACCACCGGGACCCCCCTCGACGTTCTCCCGGGTGCCGGTAGCTTCATCGGCACAGATACGTCAGATACGTGGACACAAGGAAGGGACTCCCCACATGGCTGTAAGCCTGTCCAAGGGTGGCAACGTCTCGCTCACCAAGGAGGCTCCGGGCCTGACCGCCGTCACCGTGGGCCTCGGCTGGGACGTCCGCACCACCACCGGCACGGACTTCGACCTCGACGCGTCCGCCATCGCGGTGAACACCGAGGGCAAGGTGTACTCGGACGCGCACTTCGTCTTCTTCAACAACAAGCAGACGCCGGACAACTCCATCGTCCACACGGGTGACAACCGCACCGGCGAGGGCGCGGGCGACGACGAGTCCATCAACGTCAACCTGGCGGCCCTCCCCGCCGACATCGACAAGATCGTCTTCCCGGTCTCCATCTACGACGCGGAGAACCGCGGCCAGAACTTCGGCCAGGTCCGCAACGCGTACATCCGCATCGTCAACCAGGCCGGTGGCGCCGAGATCGCGCGGTACGACCTCTCCGAGGACGCGGCGACCGAGACGGCGATGGTCTTCGGCGAGCTGTACCGCAACGGCGCGGAGTGGAAGTTCCGCGCGGTGGGCCAGGGTTACGCCTCGGGTCTGGTCGGCATCGCCCAGGACTTCGGGGTCAACGTCTGAGGCGTCCGGACATCCCGGCGCCGGGACCCCGAGGTGTCTGACCCGGTTGTCCCGCAGGGGAGTTGACGGGGTGCCGGGCGGTCGTACGCGATCCGCCCGGCCCCCGCGCCCCGTCGCGCTACCGTGCGCGGATGATCCTCGAACCCCTGCCGTCCGGCCCGGACCTCCCGGCCCCGCTGCTCACCGAGCTGACCGCGCTCTACGCGTCGCACCACGCCTTCCACGCGCTCGGCGGGGAGTTCCCGGACCCGGACGACGTACGCCCGGAGCAGGTGGCCGCCTCGCTCGCGGAGGAGCGCGCGCGTCCGGGTGCGGACGTGCTGCTGGCCCGTGCGGAAGGCAGGCTGGTCGGGATCGTGATCACCCTGGACCGGCACCCCGACCCGGCCGACCCGGACCCGTGGATCGGCCTGCTGATGATCGACGCGGCGGCGCAGGGCCGGGGGTACGGGCGTCGGCTGGCCGGGCTGGTCGAGAACCGCTTCCGCGCGGACGGCCGCGCGGGTGTCCGGCTCGCCGTGCTCGACGGCAACACCTCCGGTCTCGCCTTCTGGACCGCCCTCGGCCACACCCCGCTGGCCCGGCGTCCCGACCGTGCCCTGGGCCGCCCCTGCACGGTGCTGCGCAAGCCGCTGTACCGGCTGCGGCGCGCCGCCCGGACGGTGGTGGTGGACCCCGGGGGCGCGGCGCTGCTGCTCTGCCACGATCTCCCCGGACTCGGCAGGCACTGGGTGGCCCCCGGCGGCTGCCTGGAGCCGGGCGAGACCCCCCGGGACGGCGCCCGGCGCGAACTCCGGGAGGAGACCGGCTGGACCGATCTCGAACCGGAGGCCCTGCTGTGCACCTGGGAGGGCGACCTCACCCACGGCACCGACCCCGTCCACCAGCGCGAACACGTCTACGTCACCCGCGGCCCCCGCCGACCCCCGTCCGACCTCGCCCTCCACGACGCCGAGAGCATCGTCGCCTGGCGCTGGTGGCCCCGCGCCGAACTGGCCACCACCGCGGAACCCGTCAACCCCCCGGACCTGGCCGCTCTGCTGGACGCGTGGGAATCCGGCACCCCCGGCCCACCGGCTGACCCCACCGGCTGACCCCACCGGGCACCCCCGCTCCCCCGCCGCCCCGAGCGGGGCGTGCCGCATGACACCATCTGCGGGTGCTCGACATCGGATACGCGCTCTCGAACCGCTTCCCGGACCCCCCGCAGATGGACTACCGGCGGGCGGACGTCCGGACGCTGCGGCACGACCTGTTCTGCGGGGACGTGTATCTCGCGGACACCGAGTCGGACCGGGAGCTGTCCACCGCCTGGGGATGGGTACCGGTGCTGGACTTCGCGTGGGCGCTGTGCGACATCGTGGAGCGTTTGGACAAGGACCCGATGGGCTCGCGGGCGTCCCGGCCGCAGCACGCGGAGCTGGACTTCACCGAGTCCACGGACCGCATGCTGTTCGAGCGCCGGTTCGGCTGGGTGGACATCGAGGCCGACTGGATGCCGGTCGAGGAGGCCCCGCTGGCCTTCTCGTTCACCGAACTCCGGCGCGAGGCACGGGACTTCCTGCACGACCTGCTCGCGGACCTCACCGACCTGCACGACGACCTCGCGGAGAACCCGGCGGTCTGGACCCTCCAGGCCCGCTTCCCGCGCCTCTCCTGAGCCGGGCCCGCCCGACGGGGGCGCCCCCGGCCCCGGAGGAGCCCCCTCACCCCTCCACCCTGATCCCCAGCTCCGCCGCCAGCACCGGAGCCAGGTCCAGCAGCTGCCCCGTACTGATCACCGCCCCCGACAGCCGGTCGAGCCCGCGGGTGATCTCCAGCGGGGCGGCCCCGCGCAGATCCACGTCCTTCAGGACCGCGTTGCCGAAGTCCGCGCCCTTGACCACGCAGTCCACGAACTCCACGCGCTCCAGACGCGCACCGGAGAAGTCGGGCTCCGCCAGCACGCAGGACTCGAAGACCACGTCCTTCAGCCGGGCCTCGCGCAGATTCAGATAGTCGATCTTGCCGCCGCGCACGACGACCCGTTCGAACACCGCGCCGTGCCACTGCGTACCGCCGAGCCGGGCGTCCACCAGTTCCACGTCCCGGAGGGTGGATTCCGCGAGGTGGGTGCCGACGCCCCGCAGGCCGGTGAGGACGCAGTCCAGGAAACGGGCACGGCCGAGCACGGTCCCGTCCAGCAGACACCCCGTCAGCGCGCTGTCCATGAAGCGGGCGCCCCGCCCCGTCTGCCCGCCGAGGTCGGCGTCCCGGAACTCCAGACCGTCGTAGTCCCCGTCCGCCTCCAGTTCGGCGTCGGGCCAGGGCGTCAGCCCCGGCAGCCGTACCTCCGGCCGCCGGGCCGCCTTGATCCCCCGGTCCGCCGCACCCCCCGTGCCCGTACCCGCACCCGCCGCACCCGCCGCTCGCCTCGCCATGCCCCCATGCTGCACCCGGCCACCGACAACGCCCCGCCCCGGACCGCACCCCACGAACGTCCGATAATCGGACAGTGCTCCCGATCCGGATGCGACAAACCATGATTCATGGTCTTCTGTCCCAATGAGCATAGGCCGAAAGGGTGAAGCCCCGCCGGTTTCGGCGGGGGCCGGGGAGAGCGATCCGCACCGCTGGTGGGGCCTGGTGATCATCGCGCTCGCGCAGCTGATGGTCGTCCTGGACGCGACGATCGTGAACATCGCGCTGCCGTCCGCGCAGAACGAGCTGCACATCTC
Organism: Streptomyces corallincola; assembly: GCF_019104725.1. GTDB lineage: Bacteria > Actinomycetota > Actinomycetes > Streptomycetales > Streptomycetaceae > Streptomyces > Streptomyces corallincola. The sequence goes on from NZ_JAHRXF010000010.1 coordinate 150,370, forward strand.
GAACGGCGACCGGCAGTGGGTGATCACCGCGTACACCCTGGCCTTCGGCGGCCTGCTGCTGCTCGGCGGCCGGATCTCCGACCTCGTCGGCCGCAAACGGACGTTCGTCATCGGACTGATCGGGTTCGCGCTCGCCTCCGCGATCGGCGGCGCCGCCGAGAGCCCCGGCATGCTCTTCGGCGCCCGCGCCCTCCAGGGCGCCTTCGCCGCGCTCCTCGCGCCCTCCGCGCTGAGCCTGCTGACGACCACGTTCACCGACCCGCGCGAACGCGGCAAGGCGTTCGGCATCTACGGCGCCCTCGCGGGCAGCGGCTCGGCCATCGGCTTCATCGTGGGCGGTCTGCTCACCGAGTACCTGAACTGGCGCTGGTGCCTCTACGTCAACGCGCCCATCGCCATCGTCGCGGTGTTCGGCGCGTTCGCGCTCCTGCACGACCGCCCCGGCCACTCCCGCGAGGTCCGGCTCGACGTGCCCGGCGCGATCCTCGGCTGCGGCGGCCTGGTCGCCATCGTCTACGGCTTCAGCGAGGCCGAGCCGCGCGGCTTCACCAGCCCCCTCGTCCTCGCCCTGTTCGCGGCCGGGATCGCGCTGCTGATCGCGTTCGTGTGGTGGCAGAACCGCGCCCCCAGCCCCCTGCTGCCGCTGCACATCGTCCGCGACCGCACCCGCGCGGGCTGCTTCCTGACCATGATGCTCGCGGTCATCGGCCTGTTCGGGCTGTTCCTGTTCCTGACCTACTACCTCCAGGTCATCCTGGGCTACTCCCCCGTCCGCGCCGGGCTCGGCTTCCTCCCGCTGACCGCCGCGATCATCATCGGCTCCACGCAGATCTCCGCCCGGCTGCTCCAGCGGGTGCCGCCGCGCATGCTGATGGTGCCCGGCATGATCCTGGCCTGCGTCGCCCTGCTGCTGCTCACCCGGCTGACCGTGCACTCGTCGTACACGAGCGAGATCCTGCCCGCGCTGATCCTGCTCGGCCTCGGCATGGGCCTGACCTTCATGCCGGTGTTCGCCACCGCCACCGCCGGGGTCGCCCCGCGCGACGCCGGAGTCACCTCCGCGACCGTCAACACCGCCCAGCAGGTGGGCGGTTCGATCGGCACGGCGCTGCTCAACACCATCGCCACCACCAGCGGCGCCGCCTGGATCGCGGCCCATCTGCGCGACCCGGCCCAGCGGGCGGCCGTCACCGCCGAGGGCGTGGTGCACGGCTACACGGTGGCCATCTGGTGGGCGGCGGCCGTCATGCTGCTCGCCGGTGTGGTCGCGGGCGTGATGGTCACCGCCAAGGCGCCGGGCAGGGGCGTCCCCACCGGGCAGCCGGTGACCGAGTCGGTGCCCTGAGCGCGCCGGGCCCCCGGGCCCGCTCAGTCGCCGCCGGAACCGCCCAGCTCCGCCAGCGCCCCGTCCGTCAGCCGGTACACCGTCCAGCCGTCCAGCGGGCGGGCGCCCAGCGCCTCGTAGAAGCCGATGGCGGGCCGGTTCCAGTCGAGCACCGACCACTCCAGGCGGCCGTAGCCGCGCGCCACGCAGAGCCGGGCCAGTTCGGTCAGCAGGGCCCTGCCGTGCCCGGCGCCCCGCGCGGAGGGGCGGACGAACAGGTCCTCCAGGTGGACGCCGTGCACCCCGCGCCAGGTGGAGAAGTTCAGGAACCACAGCGCGAACCCGACGACCTCACCACCGGCGTCCTCCGCGACGTGCGCGTAGGCGGCCGGGCGCTCCCCGAACAGCGCCTCGCGCACCTGCTCCTCGGTCGCCCGCGCCTGGTCCGGCTCCTTCTCGTAGACGGCCAGCTCGCGGATGAGCGCGTGGATGACGGGGACGTCGGCGGGTACGGCGGTACGAATCATGCGGCGAGCGTACGTCCGCGCCCCCGGGTGAGCGGATAGCAGCCGAGTCCGATCAGTACGGACAGGAAGTGACCGAAGTCGGTGAAGGTGCGGCCGGTGCCGAGCGGGACGCCGTACACCGCGAGGACGACGGCGAGGTAGCCGTACCGCCAGGGCGGCGGAACGCGGTAGGTGAGGACGGCGACGACCCCGGCCAGGGCGTAACTCACGCCGATGTCCAGGGTGTTGACCGCCGAGCGCGGGGCGTGGCCGTCGTGGATGGCCAGCAGCAGCGCGAGTTCGCTGACCAGCGTGGCCAGCACGTGCGCGGCGGCGCACACCGCGAGCCAGCGCGGGGTGCCGAGCCACCGCTCGGCCTGCGCGTGGAAGACGGTGTACAGCACCGCGTACGGCAGCCAGTGGCCGCCGTCGATCCACATGGCGCTGGTGATGAGCACCCGGACCGGGTTCTCGGACAGCTCGCGGATGTTGGTGGAGTGCTGGCGCAGGAACTCCTGCTCGAACGCCGGGGACATGTGGTGCAGGGCGACCGTGGTGACGAAGAGGATCAGCAGCCAGACGTAGGTGCCGGGCGCGCTGCGCACATAGCGCGCGACGGCCCGCAGCCCCCTCCGGCCCCGCTCGGCAACCCTGTCCACGGGCCCAGTATGGGCGGCCCCCGCCGGGCGGGGGCTGACACGCCACCGGATGGCCCATCATGCCGAACCGGGATGGAACAGTCATACCGTAAGCGATATGAAGAAATGTCACATCGCGTACCTGGCGTGCACGGCCGCCCTCCTCGGCGCCGGTCTCGGCGCGGCCCCCGCCACCTCCGCGCCGGCCGCCCACCACAGCCACGCGACCCATGTGGTCCGTCCGGGTCAGTCGATCCAGAAGGCGGTGGACGCCGCCAAGGCCGGTGACACGGTGTACGTGCTCCCCGGCACCTACCGCGAGAGCGTCAAGATCGGCACCCCGTGGCTGACCCTGCGCGGCGCCGGGCCGAAGACGGTGATCCGCCCGGCGGGCAAGACCGCCGTCACCGCTGCGAAGGGCGCCGCGAAGGCGTCCGACAGCTGCGCCGAGGGGGGCAACGGCATCTGCGTCGTCGGCACCAAGAAGACGAACGTCCAGGGCGTCACCGTCGCCGACCTGACGGTCACCGGCTTCAGCCGCACCGGCGTCTTCGGCATGGCCACGGACAGCCTGACCGTGCGCGATGTGCACGCCCACAAGAACGGGGTCTGGGGCATCGCCCTGGAGCGCTCGGTGCACGGCCTGCTCCGGAACAACTACGCCCACGCCAACGGCGACGCGGGCCTGTTCCTCGCCAACACGATCAAGGAGGAGGCCGGCGCCTACGACGCCGGGCAGACCCTGGTCGAGCACAACCGCGTCGAGGACAACCGCATCGGCGTCACCGTGCGACGGCTGCGCAACGTGACCGTGGCGGAGAACGACGTCACCGGCAACTGCGCGGGCGTCTTCGTCGTCGGCGACGAGAACAAGCCCAAGACCGGCTCCATCGAGGTGGCCGCGAACCGGGTCGTCAAGAACAACAAGTCCTGCCCCAAGACCGACCGGCTCCCCGCGCTCCAGGGCTCCGGGATCGTGCTCACCGGCACCGAGAAGACGCGGGTCACGCAGAACCACGTCTCCGGCAACTCCGGCACGTCCCCGCTGTCCGGCGGCATCGTGCTCTTCAAGAGCTTCGTCGGCGTGACCAGCGACAAGAACACGATCGACGCCAACACGCTGGAGAGCAACGCCCCGGCGGACCTGGTGAACACGGACAAGGGCAAGGGCAACACCTTCCAGCGCAACACCTGCCGGGCGTCCCGGCCCGCCGGTCTGTGCTGACCGCGCCGCCCGCCCGACCGGCGCAGTCCGCGGCCCGGAATCCCCGCAGTCCCGCAGTCCCGTAGTCCCGCAGCCCCGCAGTCCCGCAGTCCCGTAGCCCCTTAGTCCCGTAGCCCCGTAGAAAGAGAGAGGGCGGCAGATGACCACCGCTGAGACAGCTCCCCCGCCTCCCATGCGCCTGCGCGAACTCGTGTTCGGCGCGGCCTGCGCCGCCGCCGTCCGCGCCGCCGCCCGCCTCGGTGTCGCCGACGCGCTCGACAACCGCCCGACGGCCGTCGAGGACCTCGCCGCCGCCGTGAAGACCGAGCCGAAGCCGCTGCGCCGCCTGCTGCGCGCGCTGTCCTGCTACGGCGTCTTCGCCGAGCTGCCGGACGGCACCTTCGAGCACACCGCGATGTCGCGGCTGCTGCGCGAGGACGACCCGAACAGCCTGCGGGCCATCGCCCTGTGGTGCACCGAGCCGTGGACCTGGGACGCCTGGCCCAAGCTGGACGAGGCCGTACGCACCGGCGACAACGTGGTGGAGGGCCTGTACGGCAAGGAGTTCTTCACCTACCTCAACGAGGACGCCCCGGAGTCCGCGGACGTCTTCAACCAGGCCATGACCCGCTCCAGCGAGCAGTCGGCGCGCGAGGTGGCCGACCTGCTCGACCTGTCCGGCGCCACGTCGGTCGCGGACTGCGGCGGCGGCCAGGGCCATGTGGTGGCCTGTCTGCTCGACAAGTACCCGGCGCTGCACGGCAGTCTGCTCGACCTGCCCCGCGTCGTGGAGAACGCGCTGCCCCGGCTGCGCGAGGGCGGCGACCTGGCCTCCCGCGCCCGGATCGTCCCCGGTGACGTGCGCGAGGCGGTGCCGGTCAAGTCGGACGTCTACGTCATCAAGAACATCCTGGAGTGGGACGACGAGTCCACCGCCCGCCTGCTGGGCAACGTCGTCGCGGCCGGTGGCCCCGGCACACGGGTCGTCGTCATCGAGAACATGGTGGACGACTCCCCCTCGATGCGGTTCAGCACCGCGATGGACCTGATGCTGCTGCTCAACGTGGGCGGTGCCAAGCACACCACCGAGAGCATGCTGAGCCGCCTCGCGGCGGCGGGCCTGGAGATCGACTCCGTCCGCCCGGTCAACCCCTACCTGCACGCCTTCGAGTGCCACGTGCCCGGCTGAGCAGCCGTCGTACCGGTACACGAGCGCCGGCCGCCGGGCCCGCATCACGCGGGCCCGGCGGCCGGTGGCCGTCCGGGGGTCACCGCACGGCTGGGTCGCGCTCCCAGAGGTAGAAACGCCGGGCCATCGCGTCCTGCGGACCCCGCCAGGTCTCCGGGTCGTAGGCGCTCACGTACGCCGTCAGGCGGTCGCTCACGTCGCGGAACTCGGGGTGGGAGGTCACGTTGGCGATGGCCGGGCCCGGCTCGCGCTCGGACTCGATCAGGTGCATGTACACGTCGCCGAACTGGAAGAGGCTGCGCCGGGTGACCCCGACGAGGTGGGGCAGCTCCCCGCGGTCGGAGTCGGCGAACACCCGGGCGATGTCGGGGGCGGACCCCGGAGCCATCCGGGCGACGATCAGGGCCTGGTGCATGGGACTCGCTCCTCGTTCGCGGGTCAGTCGGCCAGGGCCGGGGCGGGACGGCCGGAGGCGGCGGCCTGCTGGACCTTGTCCCGGATCAGGGCCATCTGGACCTTCGAGTTCCGGTTGATGTTGTCGGTCATCCAGTCGTCGTCCACCGGCGCCTCGGGCTTCATCGCGAAGTCCTGCGTCCACACCATCCGGACACCGCCGGGCACTTCCTCGTACCGCCAGTGGATGTTCATGTGGGCGAACGGACCGGTCTCGACCCGGCGGGCCTTGACGGTGAGGGTGGCGCGGTCGGGCTCGCGCTCGGAGACCCAGCTCCAGACGACACCGTTGTCGTCGGGGTGCATGGTCAGCCGGAACGTGGTCTTCTCGCCCTCGCGGGCCAGGACCTCGACGGACGCGTACTCGCTGAACAGGTTCGGCCAGTTCGCCAGGTCGTTGGTCATGTCCCAGACCACGTCCAGCGGGGCCGCGATCGTGATCTCGTTCTGGGTGTGTCCGGTCATCTCAGGCTCCTGCCATCAGGGTGCTGTTGACGAGGTCGAGGAACTGCCGGGGGGTCCTGCACCGCTCGGCGTCCGGCGGCATCGGCGTGCCGTGCCGGTTCTCCAGCTCGCCGACGATGCCGAGCAGACCGAGCGAATCGACGCCGAGTGCCTCGAAACCGCCCGCCTCCCCGCGCTCCAGGAGTTCCTCCGGGGCGACGGTGACCCCGGCGGCCGTCCTCATCAGCGTGGCCAGTTCCTCGACGGTGATCTGTGCGTTCATGCGAGTGCCTCCTCTACTGCTGGGCGTGTGCGGCGCCGTGCCGGAGCACCAGCGCCGAGTTCGACCCCATGAGCCCGCGGCTGAGCACCAGCGCGGTCCGCAGCTCCGCGGGCCGGGCGCGCCCGGTCACGAGGTCGAGGTCGTGGCAGACGTCCTGGACATTGGGCGTCGGCGGGATCAGCCCGTGCTCCATCGCCAGGACGGCCGCCGCGCTGTCCAGCACCGGGGCGGCGCAGTAGCCGCGTCCGGTGCCCGTCTTGGGTGCGGTGACCGGCACCCTCGTGCCGTGCGCGCCGAGGGCGTCGGCGAGGGCCAGCGCCTCCGCGCGGTCCGCCTCCGGGATGCCGAGGGCGTCCGCGAAGACGACATCGACCTCCTCGGGTGCGCAGCCCGCCTCGTCGAGGGCCCGCCGGACCGCCTCGGCGAGACCGGCCCGCGACTCGGTCCAGCGGGAGGCCCCGGTGAAGGTGGCCGCGTGCCCGGCGACGTAGGCCCGGACCTCCGCGCCGCGTTCACGGGCGGCCCGCTCGGACTCCACGACGAGCATCGCGCCGCCCTCGGCGGGCACGAACCCCCGGGCACCCTCGGTGAAGGGCCGGTACGCCCGCTCCGGGTCGGTCTCCAGGCTCAGTTCGCCATAGCCGAGCTGGCAGACCATCGAGTACGGCGCGAGCGGCGCCTCGGTGGCACCGGCCACGATCACGTCGGTGCCGCGCCGGACGGCGCGGGCCGCGTGGGCCAGGGCGTCCAGACCGCCGGCCTCGTCGGAGGCGACGACCGAGCAGGGGCCCTTGAACCCGCGCCGGATGGAGATCTGGCCGGTGCTGGCCGCGTAGAACCAGGCGATCGACTGGTACGGCCCGACGAACCGGCTGCCCTTGCCCCACAGCTGCTGGAGCTCGCGCTGCCCGAACTCGCCGCCGCCGGAACCGGCCGCGGTGACCACGCCGACCGCGTACGGGTCGGCGTCGGTGTCGGCCTGCCCGAGCCGGGCGTCCTCCAGCGCGAGGTCGGCCGCCGCGAGGGCGAAGTGGGTGTAGCGGTCGGTCTGGACGAGGAACCGTCCGTCGATCGTGTCGGCCGGTTCGAAGCCGCGCACCTCGCCCGCCACCTTCAGCGGCAGGTCGGCGCAGCCCTCGCGGGAGATGCGGTCGAGGACGCTGACGCCCTCGTGCGTGGCCTTCCAGAAGGTGTCCGTGCTGGTTCCGTTGGGCGCGACCACACCGATGCCGGTGACGGCCGCACGCGCTTCCTTGGGTTCGCTCATCACGTCCTCTCCCTCGTCCGGGTCAGGACCACCGCCGACTGGAATCCGCCGAACCCGCTGCCCACGGACAGGACGCTGTTCAGCTTCCGGTCGCGGGCGACACGCGGGACGTAGTCCAGGTCGCACTCGGGGTCGGGAACCTCGTAGTTGGCGGTCGGGGGTACGGCCTGCTTGGCGAGGGCCAGCACACAGGCGACCACCTCGATGGCGCCGATCGCCCCGAGGGAGTGCCCCACCATCGACTTGATGGAGCTCATCGGGGTGTCGTACGCGTGCTGTCCGAGCGCCCGCTTCACGGCCGCCGTCTCGTGGCGGTCGTTCTGCCGGGTGCCGGAACCGTGCGCGTTGACGTAGTCGATCGCCGTCGGGTCCAGCCTCGCGTGGTCCAGCGCGGTGTCGATGGCGCGGGCCATCTCCAGGCCGTCGCTGGTCAGACCGGTCATGTGGTAGGCGTTGCCGAAGGTGGCGTAGCCGCCCAGCTCGCAGTAGATGTGCGCGCCGCGGGCCCGGGCGTGCTCCAGTTCCTCCAAGACGAGCACCGCGCCGCCCTCGCCCATGACGAAGCCGTCACGGTTGTTGTCGAAGGGCCGGGAGGCGTGCGCGGGGTCGTCGTTGTTCGGCGAGGTCGCCCTGATCGCGTCGAAGCACGCCATCGTGATCGGGGAGATCGGCGAGTCCGACGCACCGGCTATGCAGATGTCCGCCCGTCCCTCTTCGACGGTGTGGAAGGCGTAGCCGACGGCGTCGAGCCCCGAGGTGCAGCCGGTGGAGACGGTCTGCACCGGGCCCTGCGCGCCGAACCGTTCCGCCACCGCCGAGGCCACCGTGGCGGGCGTGAACGCCCGCTGGAGGTGGGCCTCGGACCGGGAGTGGTCCACGTCCCAGCGCTCGCCGCCGTGGCTGACGAGGACGTAGTCGTGCTCCAGGCGGGTGGTGCCGCCGACCGCGGTGCCCAGGGACACCCCGACCCGCCAGGGGTTCTCGTTGGCCAGGTCGAGCCCGGAGTCACGGACCGCCTCGTCGCCCGCGACCATCGCGAACTGGATGTACCGGTCCGCGCGCGCGATCTCCTCGGCGTCCAGACCGTGGGCCGCCGGGTCGAAGTCGCACTCGGCCGCGATCCGGGACCTGAGGCCCGAGGGGTCGAAGAAGGTGATGCCGCGCGTCGCGGTCCGGCCCTCGGCGAGCAGGTTCCAGAACGCCGGCGCGCCGATGCCGCCCGGAGCGACGACGCCTATGCCGGTGACCGCCACCCGCCGGGTCACGAGGTGACCTTGTCCCGCTCGTGCGCCGACGCGGCGCACGAGGCGTGCTGCTCGGTCGTGACGGCGGCGGCGCCGATGACGTCGGTCTCCTCGGTGTCCACGTGCCCGAGCTGCGGGCGCGGGGCCAGCGGGCCCAGGTGGAAGACGAGCCGCGCCTCGGTCTTGCCGACGTTGCGGAAGCGGTGCCGCATGTGCGCGGGGATCATCAGGCCCTGCTCGGGCCGCAGGGCGACCGCCTCGTCGTCCAGGTCCACCTCCAGCTCGCCGCAGACGACGTACACGAACTCCTCGGAGTACGGGTGGTAGTGCTCACCGATGCGGTCGCCCGGCTGCACGATGGCCACGCCCATGAAACCGCTGGTCGCGCCGACGGTGGTCGGGGTCAGCATGGCGCGCAGGTCGCCGCCGCGGTGCGTCTGGGCCTGGACCTCGTCGAGGTCCACGATGCGGGGACGGGGTTTGATCGACAACGTTTCCTCCGTGGGTGGGGCGGGTGAGCGGGGTGTACGGGGGTGACTCGCGGCCGGGGCCGTGCCGGGGCACGGGGTGGACGCGGGCGGGGAGCTGCTGGCGGGCGGGGGCGGGGGAGCCGGTCGGGTGAGGCGGGCGGGGCGGGAGCGGGCCCGGACCGGGGGGGGGGG
>NZ_JAHRXF010000100.1 GCF_019104725.1 Streptomyces corallincola
TTGATCCGGAAGCCCAGCGGCAACCGCACACGCCGGTTGAAGTCCTCGAACCCGTCCAGGACCTGGGCCATCGTGTCGCGGATACGGTCGTAGTCCTCGACGTACCACTCCCACCGCGTGGAGCTGTCCGGGAGCGCCGCGCGGGCCATCCCGGCGATGATCGCCGGCTCCGACAGCAGCTGCTTCGACGCGGGCTTCTTCATCCCGGTGGACAGGTGCACCATGCTCATCGCGTCCTCGACGGACGTGCTCTGGGCGCCGCCGCGCTGGTGGTCCTTCTCGGTGCGGCCCAGGCACGGCAGGATCAGCGCCTGACGGCCGTGCACGATGTGGCTGCGGTTGAGCTTGGTGCTGACCTGCACGGTCAACTCGCAGTTCCGCAACGCCTCGTACGTGACCGGGGTGTCGGGCGCGGCGAGCGCGAAGTTCCCGCCCATCCCGACGAACACCTTCAGATCACCGTCCAGCATCGCCTGGATACTCGACACCGTGTCCAGGCCGTGCTCACGCGGCGGGTCGATGCCGCAGACCTCCGCCAGGCGGTCGAGGAACTCGGGCTTGGGCCGGTGGTCGATACCGCAGGTGCGGTTGCCCTGCACATTGCTGTGCCCACGCACCGGCGACGGACCGGCACCCTCACGCCCGATGTTCCC
>NZ_JAHRXF010000101.1 GCF_019104725.1 Streptomyces corallincola
CCCTTGGCCAGCTCGGCCTCCAGCTGGGCGAACTGCTTCTCGCTCAGTCTCGGCAGCGATGCCGGCCCCTGTGACCGCAGAGCCCGCGGACCGCCCTCGTCCCACGTCCGCCGCCAGCGCTGCACCGACCGGACGCTGACTCGCAGGTCTTTGGCGATCACCGAGCTCGCCTCGCCCTGGGCGAACCTCTCGGCGGCCTTGAGCCGTAACTCTTCGCGGAACTGCTGGCGTTCGGCGGTCAGCCCGCCCCCTTGTGGATACCGCATGCCCCGGTGATACCGCACGAGCAGCAAGCCGTCAGCCCCTACGACACCACGAGTTCAACCTCAGTAACCACTCAGGACACCACGAGGTGCGAGTGCCTGTAGGGCTCGCCGCGAATGCTGACCCGGCCGACGCGCTGTTTCCAAAAGCCATCTCCCCCGAGGCCAAAGCCTGGGGAAGACGAATGCTCTTGACGTCCAGTCAACCAGGAATCAGCTTTTGCCATCGCCAGCTAGGCGCTTGGTCTTTCGGCAGGAACGTCAACTCACGAGACCGGAAGGCAGCTT
>NZ_JAHRXF010000102.1 GCF_019104725.1 Streptomyces corallincola
ACGCAGCAGAAGGACGTTCACGATCTCCCGGATCGCGTCCACCCCGTGCTCGTGCTGCGTCACCCCCAGACACCAGCTGATGATGCTGCGATCCGCGTCCCGGTAGATCCGTGCCGTCCGCAGGATGTCCGCGCGCGAGATGCCGGACTGACGCTCCAGCTCCTCCCAGGGCGTGTCCTCGCAGAGCTTGCGGTACGCCTCGAACCCGTTGGTGTACCGCTCGATGAACTCGTGGTCGAGCGCCTTCGGGTCGGTCTTCGACTGCTCCAGTACCGCCTTGGCGATACCCCGCATCAGCGCCATGTCCCCGCCGATACGCACCTGGAGGTTCAGCGTGCCGGTGCGGGTGGAGTGGAAGGCGGCCATGTCCTTGAAGTCGTGCGGGATGATCGTCCGGCGCGACGCGGCCTCGATGAACGGGTTGATGTGCACGACCTCGGCACCCCGCTTGTACGCCTCGGCGAGAGCCGTC
>NZ_JAHRXF010000103.1 GCF_019104725.1 Streptomyces corallincola
CACCTCGCTGGCGGAGGCGTACAAGCGGGGCGCGCAGGTCGTGCACATCAACCCGCTGGTGGAAGCCGCGTCGCGCCGGACGATCATCCCGCACGACTTCAAGGACATGGCGACCTTCCACTCCACCCGCACCGGCACCCTGAATCTCCAGGTGCGTATCGGCGGGGACATGGCGCTGATGCGGGGTATCGCCAAGGCGGTACTGGAGCAGGCCAGGACGGACCCCAAGGCGCTGGACCAGGAGTTCATCGAGCGGTACACCAACGGGTTCGAGTCCTACCGCAAGGTGTGCGAGGACACCCCGTGGGAGGAGATCGAGCACCAGTCCGGCGTCGGCAGGGCCGACATCCTCCGCGCGGCCCGCGTGTACCGGGACGCGGATCGCAGCATTATCAGCTGGTGTCTGGGGGTGACGCAGCACGAGCACGGGGTGGACGCGATCCGGGAGATCGTGAACGTCCTTCTGCTGCGC
>NZ_JAHRXF010000104.1 GCF_019104725.1 Streptomyces corallincola
CGGGTGGGCCGGGAGTTCTTCGCGGCGCACACGGTCTCGGAGCTGTCCGAGTGGAGCGACTTCGCGTTGGAGGACCAGGGTCGGCTGACCGAGCCGATGGTCTACGACGCGGACTCGGACCGGTACGTGCCCATCACGTGGCGGGACGCCTTCGAGCTGGTCGGACGGACCCTGCGCGGTCTGGACAACCCGAACCAGGCGTCGTTCTACACGTCGGGGCGGCTCGGCAACGAGGCCACGTTCCTGTACCAGTTGATGGCCCGTGAGCTGGGGACGAACAATCTCCCCGACTGCTCCAACATGTGCCACGAGGCCAGCGGCCGGGCGATGACCGCCGCACTCGGCACCGGCAAGGGCACCGTGGACCTGAAGGACTGGGACGCCACCGACGCCCTGTTCGTCATGGGAGTCAACGCCGCCTCCAACGCCCCCCGGATGCT
>NZ_JAHRXF010000105.1 GCF_019104725.1 Streptomyces corallincola
GCTGACCACTCTGGCCATCCTCGCCCCGGCGCTGGCCGCCGTGGCGCAGGACGCCGCCACCGCCACCTACGACCTGCGCGGTGTCGAGTCGGCGCAGGCCCTCAACGCCGCCCGCGAGGCGGCCATCGCCGCCGGCGAGCGGCTGACCCGTGAAGCCGCGAAGGCTTTCTGACCCACCCCACCCCGTCAGCGAGGACCGGCATGGGCTTGTTCACCCCGAAGTACCCGACGTCCGACACTCCTGGCGCGGGGAACGGCTCGCGGAAGCGGCGGTCCCGCAGTCAGGAGGCATACGGCCGGATGTACGCGGTCCGTGACGCCGCTGAAGCCATCAAGAGGGAACAGACGAACGCCTGGCTCGACGGCAAGCGGCCGATCGGTGACCCGGCCGCCGACCACGACGCCGCCTGCTCGATGGCCGAGCAGATAG
>NZ_JAHRXF010000106.1 GCF_019104725.1 Streptomyces corallincola
ACTGACCACCCTGGCCATCCTCGCCCCGGCGCTGGCCGCCGTGGCTCAGGATGCCGCAACCGCCACCTACGACCTGCGCGGTGTCGAGTCGGTGCAGGCCCTCAACGCCGCCCGTGAGGCGGCCATCGCCGCCGGCGAGCGGCTGACCCGTGAAGCCGCGAAGGCTTTCTGACCCACCCCGTCAGCGAGGACCGGCATGGGCTTGTTCACCCCGAAGTACCCGACGTCCGACACTCCTGGCGCGGGGAACGGCTCGCGGAAGCGGCGGTCCCCGCGCCAGGAGGCATACGGCCGGATGTACGCGGTCCGTGACGCCGCTGAAGCCATCAAGAGGGAACAGGCGAACGCCTGGCTCGACGGCAAGCGGCCGATTGGTGACCCGGCCGCCGACCACGACGCCGCCTACTCGATGGTCGAGCAGATAT
>NZ_JAHRXF010000107.1 GCF_019104725.1 Streptomyces corallincola
CGGTACCCGATCATGCGTTCATGCCCCTGAGAGAGACCCTTGTCCGAGTCGATGCGGACCTGGCCGCTGGCCGGGTTCCCGTCGCCCGCCAGCGCCTGCGCGGTCTCGTCTCGTCCTTCCCGCACGACCTGACGCTCCGCCGCCGTCTGGCAGAGGTGTACCGGCTCTACGGCGACGCTGCCGAGGTTGGACGTTGGATGTACCTCGAAGAGGACCGGAACGCCGACGAGACCGCCGCCTTTGAGACGCGGTACGGGTTTCCCGGGTGGAGGATGAAGGCCCTAGCCTGGCGCGGCCCCGAGACGAAGGCGGCCACTGCCTTTGCGAAGAGGCAGCTGGTTGCAGTGCGGACCGCCTGCGCCGAGCAGGTGGGGCACCCCGTCGACTGGGACGACCCCGCCTCCTACCGGGACGACCTGGAAGGG
>NZ_JAHRXF010000108.1 GCF_019104725.1 Streptomyces corallincola
CCCAGCAGCCAGGACCGGGCCGACGTCGCGTTGGTGATCGTCTCGATCGTCGTGAACGTCTTCGACGCCACGATGAACAGCGTCTCCGCCGGATCCAGGTCACGCACCGCCTCGTGCAGGTCCGCACCGTCCACGTTCGACACGAACCGCACCGTCAAACCACGGTCGGTGAACGCCCGCAACGCCTCGTAGGCCATCGCCGGACCCAGGTCCGAACCACCGATCCCGACGTTCACCACATTCCGGATCCGCCTGCCGGTGTGCCCGGTCCACTCACCCGAACGCACCCGACGCGCGAAGGAGGCCATCTTGTCCAGCACCGCGTGCACGGCCGGGACCACGTTCTCCCCGTCCACCTCGACCACCGCGTCCCGCGGCGCACGCAACGCGGTGTGCAGCACGGCACGG
>NZ_JAHRXF010000109.1 GCF_019104725.1 Streptomyces corallincola
TGGAGCAGCCAGGACCGGGCCGACGTCGCGTTGGTGATCGTCTCGATCGTCGTGAACGTCTTCGACGCCACGATGAACAGCGTCTCCGCCGGATCCAGGTCACGCACCGCCTCGTGCAGATCCGCCCCGTCCACGTTCGACACGAACCGCACCGTCAGATCACGGTCGGTGAACGCCCGCAACGCCTCGTAGGCCATCGCCGGACCCAGGTCCGAACCACCGATACCGACGTTCACCACGTTCCGGATCCGCCTGCCGGTGTGCCCGGTCCACTCACCCGAACGCACCCGGCGCGCGAAGGAGGCCATCTTGTCCAGCACCGCGTGCACGGCCGGGACCACGTTCTCCCCGTCCACCTCGACCACCGCGTCCCGCGGCGCACGCAACGCGGTGTGCAGCACGGCACGA
>NZ_JAHRXF010000011.1 GCF_019104725.1 Streptomyces corallincola
GGAGGGGGGGAGAGGGGGGGGGGGGGGGGGAGGGGGGGAGCGGGGGAGGGGGGGGGTGAGGGTGCCAGGGGGTGCCGGGGTTGGGGTGAACGGCGTGGGGCGGGCTGCGGGCGGTCTTGAACTTCGTTGCTTTAACTTTGAAGCATGAGCTAGGGTCGAGTCTCCGAGTTGCTGCTTCAAAACTGAAGCAGTAGCAGAGGCGCGAGCCGACGGGCAGGCACCGTCCGGCAGCCACTGATCCGGAGGCCCGCATGTCCGACATCCCCGCCACGACGATCCGCTCCCGCGTCCGTGTGCCGCTGCGCTTCGGCGACGGGTACGGCGTGGACGCCGAGCTGGTCACCTTCCACGGGCTGACCGACGGGCAGGAGCATGTCGCGGTGGTGCTGGGCGAGCCCGGCGCGGGCGCGGTGCCGCTGGTGCGGCTGCACTCGGAGTGCCTGACCGGGGACGTGTTCGGCTCGGCCCGCTGCGACTGCGGCCCGCAGTTGCGGGAGGCGGTGGAGCGGATAGCGGAGCGCGGGGGCGTCCTGCTGTACCTGCGTCAGGAGGGCCGCGGCATCGGCCTCTACAACAAGCTCGACGCGTACGCCCTCCAGGACCAGGGTCTCGACACCTACGCGGCGAACACCGCCCTGGGCCTCCCGGAGGACGCCCGCGACTACACCTCGGCCGCCCAGATGCTGACCGCCCTCGGCATCACGGACCTGGACCTCCTGTCCAACAACCCCGACAAGTCGGCCCAGTTGACCCGCCACGCCATCACCGTCCGCCACCACGTCCCCACCGGCGTCTTCACCACGGCCCACAACGTCCACTACCTGCGGGCCAAGGTCACCCAGACCCAGCACACGCTGCCGCTGGGCGAGTTGGAGCAGACGGACATACCGGCGGCGGGCTGAGTCCGTACACGCGAAAGGTCCGGGGCGACGCGCGTGGTGCGCGTCGCCCCGGACCTTTCGCGTGGTTCAGCGGGGCCGGGCCCCGGAACGCCGTGCGGAGGAGAAGGTCACTCCTCGTCGTCGCCCGGCTGCTCCGTGCCGTCCACGTCCTCTTCCAGGCCGAGCTGTTCGATCAGCCAGCGGTCGAACTCGATGGCGGCGCGGACCCAGCTCACGGTGGAGGAGACGAAGTGGTTGAGGTCCACGCCCGTACCGATGAGGAGCTGGGCCTCGCCGATGAGGCGGACCGTGCCGTCGTCGTGGGTGTGCGTGTAGACCTTGGGCCACAGGGTGCGGCGGTTCCAGTCGTCGATCGCTTCGAGGAGCTGCGGCTTCTCCTCGATCTGGTGCGGGCGGTCGTAGAAGGTCCGCACCGAGAAGACGGCCTGCTCGGCCTCTCCGCGGAACATGAAGTAGGTGCGGAACTGCTCCCACGGAGCGGCGAGGTCACCCTCCTCGTCGAGGACGTACTTGAGCTCCATCTGGTCGAGGAGCTGCTTCACCAGGTCCTGGTCCGGGACGACGGGGCCGGCCGGTCCCTGGGACTGGGGTTCGGGCTGGCCCCCGAAGTTCGGAATCGAGGACGGGTCGATGCTCACCGTGATTTTCCCTTCATACGGATTCCGCCATCCTCCCTCATGCGGGGAGGGGGGTGGCAAGCCCCGGCGCGGCCTGTCAGCCTACGGCTGACACGATCCGGGCGCCCGGCGCGGGGCCCGGTGGGGGGCGAAGCGGGCGGCGGTGGCGAACCGGGGCGGAACGGCACGGTCCGGCGGGTGCGCGGTGGGCGCTCGGCGGGGTGGCGGTGGGCGCGCGGTGGGGTGGCTGGTCCTGCTGACCTGCGGGGTGGCGGCGGCCGACCGTCACCCGTGCCGAAGCGTCCGGCCACCCCATAGCCCCATAGCCCCACCGCCCCACCGTCAGAGCGTCTCCGCCGTCTTCGTCATCCTCACCGTCCCGCCCGCCGCCGGTCCCACCAGCAGACCGTCCTCGAAGCGGTCCACGCGGACCGTGTCGCCGTCCTTGACCTCGCCGGAGAGGATCTCGCGGGCCAGCCGGTCGCCGATGGCCGTCTGCACCAGGCGGCGCAGGGGCCGGGCGCCGTACGCCGGGTCCATGCCCTCCTCCGCGAGCCAGGCCAGCGCGTCCGGGGTGACGTCGAGGGTGAGGCGCCGCTCGGCCAGGCGCCGGGCGAGGGCGTCGATCTGGAGCCGGGCGATCCGGGCCAGCTCCTCCTGGCTGAGCGCGGAGAACACCACGAGGTCGTCCAGCCGGTTCAGGAACTCCGGCTTGAAGGACGCCCGGACGGCACCCAGCACCCGTTCCCGCTTCTCCGCCTCGCCCGCCACCGGGTCCACCAGGAACTGGCTGCCCAGGTTGGAGGTGAGCACCAGGATGGTGTTGCGGAAGTCCACGGTGCGGCCCTGGCCGTCGGTGAGGCGGCCGTCGTCCAGCACCTGGAGCAGGACGTCGAAGACCTCGGGGTGCGCCTTCTCCACCTCGTCCAGCAGCACCACGGTGTACGGGCGCCGCCGCACCGCCTCGGTGAGCTGGCCGCCCTCCTCGTAGCCGACGTAGCCGGGAGGGGCGCCGACCAGGCGGGCGACGCTGTGCTTCTCGCCGTACTCCGACATGTCGATGCGGACCATCGCCCGCTCGTCGTCGAAGAGGAAGTCCGCGAGCGCCTTGGCGAGTTCGGTCTTGCCGACACCGGTCGGGCCGAGGAAGAGGAAGGAGCCGGTGGGCCGGTCGGGGTCCGCGATCCCGGCGCGGGAACGGCGCACCGCGTCGGAGACCGCGCGGACCGCCTCGGTCTGCCCGATCAGGCGGCGGCCCAGCTCCTCCTCCATGCGCAGCAGCTTCTGCGTCTCGCCCTCCATGAGGCGGCCCGCCGGGATGCCGGTCCAGGCGGCGACCACGTCCGCGATGTCGTCGGAGCCGACCTCCTCCTTGACCATCGTGTCGCGGGCGGCCTCCTCCTCGGCCGCGGAGGCGGCCTCCAGTTCCTTCTCCAGCTCGGGGATCTCGCCGTACAGCAGCTTCGAGGCGGTGTCGAAGTCGCCGTCCCGCTGGGCGCGTTCGGCCTGGCCGCGCACCTCGTCCAGGCGCTCCTTCAGCTCACCGACGCGGTTGAGGGACTGCTTCTCCTTCTCCCAGCGGGCGGTGAGACCGCGCAGCTCCTCCTCCTTGTCGGCGAGGTCGCGGCGCAGCCGCTCCAGGCGGTCGCGGGAGGCGGGGTCGGTCTCCTTGCCGATCGCCAGCTCCTCCATCTTCAGCCGGTCCACGGCCCGCTGGAGTTCGTCGATCTCCACGGGCGAGGAGTCGATCTCCATGCGCAGCCGGGACGCGGCCTCGTCCACGAGGTCGATCGCCTTGTCGGGCAGGAAGCGGGAGGTGATGTACCGGTCGGACAGGCTCGCGGCGGCGACCAGCGCGCTGTCCGCGATCTGCACCTTGTGGTGGGCCTCGTACCGCCCCTTGAGCCCGCGCAGGATGGCGACGGTGTCCTCGACGGTGGGCTCCGCGACCAGCACCTGCTGGAAGCGGCGTTCCAGCGCCGGGTCCTTCTCGATCCGCTCGCGGTACTCGTCCAGCGTGGTGGCACCGACCATGCGCAGTTCGCCGCGGGCCAGCATCGGCTTCAGCATGTTGCCCGCGTCCATCGCGGAGTCGCCGCCCGCGCCCGCGCCGACCACGGTGTGCAGCTCGTCGATGAAGGTGATGATCTGCCCGTCGGAGTCCTTGATCTCCGCCAGGACCGTCTTCAGCCGCTCCTCGAACTCGCCCCGGTACTTCGCGCCCGCGACCATCGCGCCCAGGTCCAGCGAGACCAGCCGCTTGTTCTTCAGCGACTCGGGGACGTCGCCCTTGACGATGCGCTGGGCCAGGCCCTCCACGACGGCGGTCTTGCCGACGCCGGGCTCGCCGATGAGCACCGGGTTGTTCTTGGTGCGGCGGCTGAGCACCTGCACCACACGCCGGATCTCCTGGTCCCGGCCGATGACCGGGTCGAGGCGGCCCTCGCGGGCGGCGGCGGTGAAGTCGGTGCCGAACTTCTCCAGGGCCTTGTACTGCCCCTCGGGATCGGCGGTGGTCACTCGGCGTCCTCCCCTGGCCTTCCTGAAGGCCGCGTCCAGCTTCTTGGCGTCCGCCCCCTGGCGGGTGAGCACCTCACCGGCCGCGCCGCCCTTGGCGGCGACGGCGATCAGCAGATGCTCGGTGGACAGATACTCATCGCCGAGCGCCTCGGCGCGCTCGGTGGCGTCCGCGATGACGGCCAGCAGCTCGCGGTTCGGCTGCGGCGGCGCGACCGTGGAACCGGTCACGCTGGGCAGGCCGGACAGCACCCGCTCGGCACCCTCGCGCACGGCGGCGAGGTCGGCCTCGACGGCGGCGAGCAGGTCGGTGATGTTCTCGTTGTCCTGCCCCGCGAGCAGCGCGAGCAGCAGATGGGCGGGCGTGAGATCGGGATGCCCCTCGGCCACGGCACGCTTGCTCGCCGCGTTGATCGCGTCCCGGCTCCTGTTGGTCAGCTCTGCGTCCACGTTCGCGTTCTCCTCCTCGGCCCCGACGGTTCCACCGACTCCCCGGCTCCACCACTGACTTAACAAGCATACGCAAAGTTGAGTCTATTCCACTCAAGGTACCCCCCGTTCTCCTGCTGGGGAAAACCCCCGAAGGAGCTAAATTCGCCCTCATGAGCACGTACTCCCAGAACCCGGCCGCGCCGGACGAGCCCTACCTCGCCTTCTGGCGGGAACGCCACCTCTGCACGCTGACCACGCTGCGCGCCGACGGCAGCCCGCACGTGGTGCCGGTGGGGGTGACCTACGACCCGGAAGCGGGACTCGCGCGGGTCATCACCAGCCGCACCAGCGCGAAGGCCGTCCACGTACGGGCGGCCGGGGAGACGGGGGCGCGGGTGGCGGTCTGCCAGGTGGACGGCAGACGCTGGGCCACCCTGGAGGGCCGGGCGCGGGTGCGCGCCGAGCGGGAGCGGGTCGCGGAGGCGGAACGCAGATACACCGAGCGCTATCAGCGGGTGCCCGCGGAGAACCCGCTGCGGATCGTGATCGAGATCGAGGTGGACCGGGCTCTCGGCCGGGGCTGACCGCTCATCGGGTTTCGGCCACCCTGCGCATCACCCGCAAGCGGCCGAAACCGGCGCAAACGCGAGCGGCGTCACCGTGTTCAGGTCACGGTGACGCCGCTGCGGGGGGAAGCGCCTGAGCGATCTTTTACGACGGGGGAATCGCGTCAGGCACTGCGGGGGGTGGCTGAAATGGTTCGTACATCCGAGATCTCCGGATCTGCCAGCCGGTGATCACGTTGGTCCAGGTTGACGAAGATCATGCCGTAGCGCACGGCACACCGGACGGGCTGGGGCGCGCCGCGCGGCTTGCGCAGGCACCGGTAGGCCCGTACGTCCTCGTCGTCGTCGCGGGTGACGACGACCGGCTCACCGAAGACCGTCACCATCAACGAGTCACCACTGTGGGGGATGGCGGTGACCAGATCGATGAAGTGCCAGCCCGAGCGGTAGGCGGTGGCCATCTCGCGTCGGAAGGAGCGGTCGTCCGGAGGGGTAGTCATGGTCAGTCCCAGACGCTGTCGTCCACGCGTTCCGGAAGAACCACGCCGACGGCCGACGCCGCGACCCGGGCGCCGCCCGCACCGTGACCACTGTTCTGCGCCCCCGAGAAGCCGGCCAGCGCGCCCACGGCCACAACGGCGGAGAAGGCGGCTACCAGCACCGAGCGAAGCAATCTCTTTCGCATAGTCGGCTTCGTCCTCACTTCAAATCTCCTCATTCCCCCGACGAGTAAGACGATGGCTCATTCGGACACATCATGACCACACGATCGGTGCATCATGTTCCTGCACGTTCAGGACCCTGGGGGGTGGAGATTTGACAACAAATGGGACTAAGACGGCACATCCCCATGCGGTGACCGATCTGTGTGGTGAAGGTAACCGTCTCTACGCCACGGCGCTGCGTACCGGACGTGTCGCCCGTGAGGAGGCCGAGGCCGCCCCCTGCCTCATGGAGTTCGCCCTTCTGCACCCCGATCCCGACGACCCGGAGTGGCTGCGCCCGGTGCCGCCCTCGGTGGCGCTCGCGCGGCGTCTGCATCCGCTGGAGCGGGAGATCAGCGAGCGCCGCCGCACCTCGGTGGAGCTGGCGGAGGCGTTCGAGCCCTTCCTCGCGCTCAGCGCCCAGGACAGCACGCCCACCCACTCGATGACCGTCCTGGAGGGCCTGGACCGCATCAACGCGGCCCTTGACCTGGCGACGAGCCAGTGCCAGAGCGAGATGCTGACCGTGCAGCCGATGGGCGGACGCCGGTCCGAACAGCGGCTGATCGAGGGCCTGGAGCGCGACAAGCCCCTCATCGACCGGGGCGTGCGCATCCGCACCCTCTACCAGCACACCGCCCGCTACAACCCCGAGCGCATGGCGTACGTGGACCAGTTCGCCAACGGCAAGGTCGAGTACCGCACCATCGACGAACTCGTGGAGCGGCTGATCATCTGCGACGGCTCGGTGGCCTTCATCCCGATCCGGGACGACCGCCAGGTCGCGCTGGAACTGCGCCACCCCGGCCTGGTCGCCTACCTGACCAAGGTCTTCGAGTTCATGTGGAACCGCGCGGTCCCGCTGCACGCGGGCGCCCCCTACGAGACCGCGCCGGACGGCATCACCGACATCCAGCACTCCATCGCCAAGCTGCTGATCGAGGGCTATGTGGACGAGGCCATCGCCCGTCGGCTGGGCATGAACGTCCGCACCTGCCGGGCCCACATCGCCAAGCTCGCCCAGGTGCTGGGCAGCGGAAGCCGGGCCCAGCTCGGCTTCCTGATCGCGCAGTCGGGGATACTCAAGCAGGAACGCTGACGGCCCCGCACCGGTCCACTCGCAAGGGACCTCACCCCCCGCACACCCCCCGCGTACGCCCCCAGAGGTCCCGTGCGCGCCCCTCAGTGTGTGCTGGGCGCCCTTTCAGCCCACCCGCTGCACCGGCGGGGCCGGTGGGCGGGCCGGGCCGTCCAGGCCGACCTGGGCGATGCGGACGCCCAGTTGGGTGCGGCTGGCCGCGCCCAGGGTCTCGGAGAGCCGGGCGATGTGCGCGCGGCAGGTGCGCACGCTGATGCCGAGGCGCTCGGCGATGACCGCGTCCTGGTGGCCCTCCGCGAGCAGCGCGGCGATGGCGCGTTCGCGGTGCGAGATGCCCTCGATGCCGGTGTCCGGGAGCGGCGCGGTGAGCGGCAGGGCGAGCCGCCAGAGCCGCTCGAACACCGTGACCAGATACGCGACCAGCGCCGGGTGCCGCAGTTCCAGGGCCATCGTGCGCTCGGTGTTGGCCGGGATGATGGCGACCGTGCGGTCGAAGAGGATGAGCCGGTCGATGACCTCGTCCAGGGTGCGGGCCTCGACGGTGTCGCCCATCAGCTCCAGGTAGTTGAGCAGCCCCTGTCCGTGCCGGGCGACGTGCGTGTAGAGGTCCCGCATGCGGACGCCCCGGCCGCGCAGGGCCAGCGCGCGGTGCAGGCCCTCGGTGAGTTCCGCCTCGCGCCGGATGCCGCCGGGCTGCACGGTGAGCACCTCGGTGGTGCACGCCTCGGTCGCCTCGTCCATCGCGGCCTGGATGCGGGACAGCCCGTCCAGCACGCGGATCGCGGTGCCCTCGCCGGGCGCGGGGGCGGCGGCGAGGTCGCGGCCGAGTCCCGCGTACCGGTCGAACGCGGCGACCGCCGAGCCCACCCGGAGCCGGCTCTCGCTGACCTCGTCGTAGACCCCGCGCAGCAGCCGGGCCATCACCTCCTGCGGGGAGGTCGGCACCAGCCAGTCCATGTCGTCGGGGTCGGGGTGCAGCAGGGCCAGCTCCAGCAGGCAGGGCACCGGCCCGGCGTCGGTGCGGGGCACCCGGCCCCGGCGCACGGCACGGGCGTACACCCGGTCACCGGCTCCGCACAGCCGGTCGGCACCGTGCGGATGCTCCTCGGTCCCGTGCCCGGACATCGCCCGTTCCACCCCCGGCTAGCTGCCACTTCCGCAGCGCAACTATGCGCGGCCGGAACCGGGTCCGCAACACGGTTGGGTCCCTATGCGAGGGGGTGCGGGGGCGGTGCGGGGGTGGACCGGGGGCGGCGCGGGGCTACTTCAGGCCCGCCGCCGCGCAGGCCGCGTGGTACTTCGCGGTGCAGATGTCGGCCACGGTGTAGATGTCGTCGGCGATGACGGTGTCCTTGATGCGGTCCTTGGTCAGGGCGCTGACCTGCACCAGCTTCGCCGGGATGTTCTTGTCGGTGGGGCTGTTCACGTGGTCCTGGGTGAGCGCGTCGAACTGGATGTCCTTGCCCTGCACCTTGGTGACGGCCATCTGCGCCGCCGCCTCGGCCTCGTCGGGGTACGACTTGTAGACGCTCATGTACTGCTCGCCGGTGAGCACCCGGCGCACCGCGTCGAGCTCGGCGTCCTGGCCGGTGATCGGGGGGAGCTTGGTGACACCGGCCGCCTCCAGGGCGTTGATGACGCCGCCCGCCATGCCGTCGTTCGCGGAGTAGACGGCGGCGATGTTGTCCTTGCCGATGCTGGCGATGGCGTCGGCCATCTCCTGCTGGGCGATCTCCGGCTTCCAGTCCTTGGTGTCGTAGCTCTTGGCGATGGTCACCTTGCCGTTCAGCTCCGACAGCGCGCCCTCCTTGAACTGGCGGGCGTTGGGGTCGGTGGGCGAGCCGTTGATCATGACGATCTTGTCGGAACTGTCCACGCCCGAGCCCAGCGCCTCCAGCAGCGTCCGGGCCTGCACCTCGCCGACGAGGTCGTTGTCGAAGGAGATGTACGCGTCGATGGGACCCTCGGCGAGCCGGTCGTAGGCGATGACCGGGATGCCGGCCGCCTTGGCCTTCCGCACCTCGCCCGCGATGGCGTGCGCGTCCACCGCGTCCAGCAGGATGACGTCCACCCTGTCGGCGATCATCTTGCGCATCTGGTCGCCCTGGCGCGCGGCGTTCGCGTCGGCGTTGGCGTACTCGACCCGGCCCTTCTTGTCGGTGAGCTGCGCGACCTGGTTCTTGATGATCGGGTAGTCGAACTTGTCGTACCGGGTGTTCGCCTTCTCCGGCAGCAGCAGACCGACCGTCACGTCGTCGCCCTTGGTCGGACTCGCGCTCGCACCACCGCCCACGCCGTCCAGCACGCCGCATCCGGCGAGCGAGAGGATCATCGTGGACGTGACCACGGATATGGCGATACGACGCATTCGAGTGCTCACTTCAGGTGCGATCGGGACGTGCGTGCCGCTTTGCGGCCCAGGTGACTGAAAAGCCAACGCGGGACGGACACCCCGCGTCAAGGAGTACCGCTTAACGAGTCCGCAACACCCTGGCGCGCCGATCCTGTGAAGATCGCGCGTAACTCTCCCCTAACCGCATCTACAGACCCTTCGAAGAAGGGCAGTTGATCCACGCGCCGGTGGCCGCACACGGGAACGGGCCCGCGGACGTGGATACGTCCGCGGGCCCGCCGTGCTCCTGGGAGACGGTCAGTCGCCCTGTTTCTGCTGCCGCTTGGGGCGCCAGACCACCAACGCGCTGGTCTGCTGCACCTCCTGGTACGGCACCAGGTCCCGGCGGTACGAGGCGTGCACCGCCGCCTCGCGCTGCCGCATCGTGGCCGCCGCGCCGTCCAGCGCGTCCTGGAGTTCGGCGACGCGCGCCTGGAGCGCGGCCACCTGGTTCTCCAGGTCGATGATCCGCTTCACACCGGCCAGGTTCACGCCCTCGTCCTGCGACAGCTGCTGCACTTGGCGGAGCAGTTCGATGTCACGGGCCGAGTAGCGACGGCCGCGCCCGGCCGTGCGGTCGGGCGAGACCAGGCCGAGCCGGTCGTACTGGCGCAGGGTCTGCGGATGCAGTCCGGAGAGCTGGGCCGCCACCGAGATGACGTAGACCGGTGTCTCCTCGGTGAGTTCGTACGGGTTGCGCCGACGGCCAGATGTGTCCATAGGGCACTCATTCTCCCTTCGCGGCCTCGAACAGCTCCGCCCGCGGGTCCTCGTCCGCGGTCGCCTCGCGGTACGCCTGGAGCGCTTCACGAGCCTTCCCCGACAGGTCCGCCGGGACACGTACCTCCACGGTGACCAGCAGATCGCCGCGGGTGCCGTCCTTGCGGACCGCGCCCCTGCCCCGCGCCCGCATGGTGCGGCCGTTGGGCGTGCCGGGCGGCAGCTTCAGGGTGACCGGCGAACCGCCCAGGGTGGGCACCCGGACCTCACCGCCGAGCGCGGCCTCGGTGAAGGTGACCGGCACGGTGACCGTCAGGTTGTCGTCCCTGCGGCCGAAGACCGGGTGGTCCCCGACGTGCACGGCGACGTAGAGGTCGCCCGCCGGGCCGCCGCGCTCACCGGGGGCTCCCTTGCCGCGCAGCCGGATGCGCTGCCCGTCGGTGACGCCCGCCGGGATGCGCACCTGCATGGTCCGGGAGGACTTGGCGCGCCCGCTGCCGTTGCACTCCATGCAGGGGTGCTCGGCGATCAGGCCGCGGCCCTTGCAGTCCGGGCACGGGTCGGTCAGCGAGAAACCGCCGCCCGAGCCGCGCGCGACCTGCCCGGTGCCGACACAGGTCGGGCACACGCGGGGCGTGCCGTTCTTGTCGCCGGTGCCCGAACACGCCTTGCAGGGCGCCTGGGAGGACATCCGGAGCGGCACCGTGGCACCCTCGATGGCCTCGGTGAAGCTGAGCGTCACCTCGGACTCGATGTCCTGGCCGCGCCGGGGCTGCGTACGGGGGCCGCCCGTCGCGCCGCCCCGGTTGAACAGGCCGCCGAACACGTCGCCCAGCCCGCCGCCGAAGCCGCCCGCGGTCTGCGCGCCGCCGCCTTGGGCGCCCCCGAAGAGGTCGCCCAGGTCGAAGTTGAACGAGCCGCCGCCCGCCGTGCCGGGACCGGGGCGGAAGCCGCCGTTCCCGAACAGCGCGCGCGCCTCGTCGTACTCCTTGCGCTTCTTGGCGTCACCGAGGATGTCGTTCGCCTCGGAGATCTCCTTGAAGCGCTCCTCGGCCTTGGCGTTGCCCTTGTTGGCGTCCGGGTGGAACTCGCGGGCGAGCTTCCGGTACGCCTTCTTGATCTCCGCCTCGGTCGCGTCCTTGGGGACGCCGAGGACCTTGTAGTAGTCCTTCTCGATGAAGTCCTTGGTGCTCATGCCCGGCGTCCCTCCTCACGGTGATCGATGACCGGTTCAGCCCTCGTCGGGGCCACCGCTCTCCTTGTCGTCGGCCGCGGCCGGTTCCCCGGCCTCCTCGGCACCCTCGGCCTTGGCGGCCTGCGCGCCGGGCTGCGGCTCGGCGACGGCCACCCGCGCGGGGCGGATGGTGCGTTCACCGATGCGGTAGCCGGGCTGGAGGATCGCCACGCAGGTGGTCTCGGTGACGTCCGGCGCGTAGCTGTGCATCAGGGCCTCGTGGATGGTCGGGTCGAAGGGCTCGCCCTCCTTGCCGAACTGCATCAGGCCCATCTTGGCCGCCACGGTCTCCAGCGACTCGGCGACCGACTTGAAGCCGCCGACCAGCTCACCGTGTTCCCGCGCGCGCCCGATGTCGTCGAGCACCGGCAGGAGTTCGGTCAGCAGGTTCGCGATGGCGACCTCCTTGACCGCGACCCGGTCGCGCTCGACGCGGCGGCGGTAGTTCTGGTACTCGGCCTGGAGCCGCTGGAGGTCCGCCGTGCGCTCGCCGAGCGCCGTGCGCACCTGGTCCAGCTGGGCCACCAGGCCCGCGTCTGCTGCTCCGTCCCCGGCCGGGGCCGCCTCCTTCTCGGAGGCGGCCTGCGGCTCGGCGTCGTCGGGGGCCGCGCCGGAGGGGACGTCGGGCTTCTCCTCGAAGCCCGGGGTCTCCTCCGTCACGCGGCACCGTCCTTACGGTCCTCGTCCACGATCTCGGCGTCCACGACGTCGTCGTCGGCCTTGGCCTGACCGGCGCCGGGCTCACCGGCACCGCCCGCGGCCTGGGCCGCCTGCGCGTCGGCGTACATGGCCTGGCCGAGCTTCTGCGAGACGGCGGCGACCTTCTCGGTGGCGGTGCGGATCTCCGCGGAGTCCTCGCCCTTGAGCTTCTCCTTCAGCTCCGCGACGGCCTCCTCCACCTCCGTCTTGACCTCGCCGGGGACCTTGTCCTCGTTGTCCTTGAGGAACTTCTCCGTCTGGTAGACGAGCTGCTCGCCCTGGTTGCGGGTCTCGGCGGCCTCGCGGCGGCGGTGGTCCTCCTCCGCGTACTGCTCGGCCTCCTGGCGCATGCGATCGACCTCGTCCTTCGGCAGCGAGGAGCCGCCGGTGACGGTCATCTTCTGCTCCTTGCCCGTGCCCAGGTCCTTCGCGGTCACGTGCATGATGCCGTTGGCGTCGATGTCGAAGGAGACCTCGATCTGCGGGACCCCGCGCGGGGCCGGCGGCAGACCGGTCAGCTCGAACATCCCGAGCTTCTTGTTGTACGCCGCGATCTCGCGCTCGCCCTGGTAGACCTGGATCTGCACGGACGGCTGGTTGTCCTCGGCCGTGGTGAAGATCTCGGAGCGCTTGGTCGGGATCGTGGTGTTGCGCTCGATCAGCTTGGTCATGATGCCGCCCTTGGTCTCGATACCGAGGGACAGCGGGGTGACGTCGAGCAGCAGGACGTCCTTGACCTCGCCCTTGAGGACACCGGCCTGGAGCGAGGCGCCGATGGCGACGACCTCGTCCGGGTTGACGCCCTTGTTGGCCTCCTTGCCACCGGTCAGCTCCTTGACGAGCTCGGCGACGGCAGGCATACGGGTCGAACCGCCGACGAGGACCACGTGGTCGATCTCGCCGAGCTGGATGCCCGCGTCCTTGATGACGTTGTGGAACGGCGTCTTGCAGCGCTCCAGGAGGTCTGCGGTGAGCTGCTGGAACTGGGCGCGGGTGAGCTTCTCGTCCAGGTGCAGCGGGCCCTCGGCGGACGCCGTGATGTACGGCAGGTTGATCGAGGTCTCCGTGGAGGAGGACAGCTCGATCTTGGCCTTCTCGGCGGCCTCGCGGAGGCGCTGGAGGGCCATCTTGTCCTTGGACAGGTCCACGCCGTGGCCGGACTGGAACTGCTTGACCAGGAAGTCCACGACGCGCTGGTCCCAGTCGTCGCCGCCGAGGTGGTTGTCACCGTTGGTGGCCTTCACCTCGACGACGCCGTCACCGATCTCCAGCAGGGACACGTCGAAGGTGCCGCCGCCGAGGTCGAAGACGAGGATCGTCTGGTCGTCCTTGTCGAGACCGTAGGCGAGCGCCGCCGCCGTGGGCTCGTTCACGATGCGCAGGACGTTCAGACCAGCGATCTCGCCGGCCTCCTTCGTCGCCTGGCGCTCGGAGTCGTTGAAGTAGGCGGGGACCGTGATGACCGCGTCGGTCACCTTCTCGCCCAGGTAGGACTCGGCGTCCCGCTTGAGCTTCTGCAGGATGAAGGCGCTCATCTGCTGCGGGTTGAAGCTCTTGCCGTCGAGCTCGATCTTCCAGTCCGTGCCCATGTGGCGCTTGACCGAGCGGATGGTCCGGTCCACGTTCGTGACCGCCTGGCGCTTGGCGACCTCGCCGACGAGCACCTCACCGTTCTTGGCGAAGGCGACGACGGACGGCGTGGTCCGGGCACCCTCGGCGTTGGTGATGACGGTGGGCTCGCCGCCCTCCAGAACGCTGACGACCGAGTTGGTCGTGCCCAGGTCGATGCCGACCGCACGTGCCATGTTGATGCCTCCAGAAGACTTGAGTGGAACTGGCTCAAGTGTGCACGAGGAGGGCCGCGCGGTCAACAGACATGAGTCACAAGGACTCAAGTCTTATCCGT
This sequence comes from Streptomyces corallincola, assembly GCF_019104725.1. Lineage (GTDB taxonomy): Bacteria > Actinomycetota > Actinomycetes > Streptomycetales > Streptomycetaceae > Streptomyces > Streptomyces corallincola. The sequence continues at coordinate 13,789 of NZ_JAHRXF010000011.1, forward strand.
TCCTTACACGCAAGGGCCCGCTGACCTGCGGCGACACGGCCTGCGCCGACACGGTACGAGCAGCGGCCGTACGGACGGCCACCCCGCGCCCCACCTGCGCGGAAGCCCGCCCCATCTGGGTTGACGCCCGCCCCATCCGGGTGGACGTGCCCCCCACCTGAGTGGCCACGCCCCTGCGGGACGCCTGCCCCGGGAACTTCAGCAGTACCAGTACGGCGAGTACGGCGGCGCCCGCGACCCACAGCACGGCCGCGTCCCCGGTCCATCCGGCGTGCACCAGCACCCCGACCAGCACCGCCGAGAAGGACGCGGCGCCGAGCAGGACGACCCCGCCCTGCGGGGTGAGCCCGAGCCTGCGCAGCCGGTGCGCCAGGTGGTCGGGGCCGCGCCGCAGCAGCGGACGGCGCCCGGTCGCGCGGGCCAGGACGACGAGCAGCACGTCGGCCCCGGCCACCGCGCCCAGGCAGAGCAGCACGCCCGCGGTGGGCGCGAGGCCGTACCCGGCGCGGGTGAAGACAGCCGCCGACGACAGCAGGAAGCCGGTGAACAGCGCCCCGCAGGCGCCCATGCCCACGCGCGCGGGATGCCAGTTGTGCATCAGGAACCCGGTGAGCGCGGCGGCGAAGACGCTCAGCAGTACCGCGAGCCCGTCCATCAGTTCGGCGGCGGCGCAGGCGCCCACCCCGAACGCGGTGACCACCCCGATGGTCCCGGCGAGCCCGTCGGCGTGGTCGAGCCCCTTGAAGGCGAGGGAGGCGAAGACGATCCAGCCGACGGCCAGCAGCCCGCCGCCGACGCCCGTCTCGTCGTACGGCACCACGCAGGCCGCCGCGACGGCCGTACCGGCGGTGAGCACCCGGCCGCGCAGCCGCCAGACGTCCGCGACCAGGCCGAGCGCGGCGACGGCGGCACCGGCGGCCAGCAGCCGCCCGACGCCGTCGCCGAGCGGCGCGACCTTCGTCCACTGCCCGGCCCAGGCGACCAGGCAGGTGACGGCGACGACGGCCGCCCCGCCGAGCAGCGGCAGCGGACGGCGGCACCGCCGGTCGATGATTCCCGCGCGCAGCGCGGGCACCCGGAGCACCGCCGCGAGGACGGCGGTGAGGAGGAGGGCGGCGCTGGCCGCGGCGATCCCGTAGAGCACGGCCCCACGGTAGGCGCGAAAGTGACGAATATGGATGAATAACACGATCCGATTGCATGCCGGATCGAATGGACAGGGGTGCGCCCGATGCCGCAGGGGTGCCCCGGGGACGCCGTACGGGTCCACGGGGGACGCCGTACGGGTGTGCCGGGCGACGCTGTACGGGTGCACCGGGCGGTCCGCCGGAGGGAAGGGCGCGCTCCGCGACCCAGATCACCCCGCCCCCGGCTGCGTCGGAACGGAAGATGGGGGTAGTCTCAGACGGACTGCATAAGTTACTGCTTAGTAATATGCTTATCGAGGCCGCCCCGGGAGCCCCCAATGCAACTCGCCGCGATCATCGTGTCGCTGATCCTGATCGTGGTCGGCGTGGCACTCTTCGGCCGCGCCCTCCTCCAGCTGTTCCACTTCATGCGGCTGGGCCAGGCGGTGCCGGCCGGGACCCGCACCGACAACCCGTACCAGCGCACCGTGACCGTGGTCCGCGAGTTCCTGGGGCACACCCGGATGAACCGCTGGGGTGTCGTCGGCGTCGCCCACTGGTTCGTCGCGGTCGGCTTCTTCACGCTGCTGCTGACGATCGTCAACGCCATCGGCCAGCTGTTCAAGGCCGACTGGCTGCTGCCCGTGCTGGGCGAGTGGGCGCCGTACAACGTCTACGTCGAGTTCATCGGCACCATGACGATCGTCGGCATCCTGGTGCTCATCGCCGTACGGCAGCTCAGCAAGCCGGACAAGCCCGGCCGCAAGTCGCGGTTCGCCGGGTCCAACTTCGGCCAGGCGTACTTCGTGGAGACGGTCATCCTGATCGTCGGTGTCTGCATCTTCATGCTGCACGCCCTGGAGGGCGCCCAGCACGACGTGAGCGGCTACGAGGCGTCGTTCTTCATCTCCTACCCGGTGCTCTCCTGGCTGCGCGGGATGGACACCTCCACGCTGCAGAACCTCACGTACCTGTTCGCCGGGGTGAAGATCGCCACCTCGTTCATCTGGATGATCGTGGTCGGCCTGAAGACCGACATGGGCGTGGCCTGGCACCGCTTCCTGGCCTTCCCGAACATCTGGTTCAAGCGCAACGCGCGCGGTGAGGTCGCGCTCGGCGCGCTGCTGCCCATGACCTCCGGTGGCAAGGCGATCGACTTCACCGACCCCGGCGACGACGACACCTTCGGCGTCTCCCAGGTCGAGCAGTTCTCCTGGAAGGGCCTGCTGGACTTCTCCACCTGCACCGAGTGCGGCCGTTGCCAGTCGCAGTGCCCCGCGTGGAACACCGGCAAGCCGCTCTCACCCAAGCTGCTGATCATGTCGCTGCGCGACCACGCGCATGCCAAGGCGCCGTATCTGCTCGCGGGCGGCGGCAAGACCGTGGAGGGCGACGAGAAGGCCACCGAGGAGCAGCTGGCGGGCGTGCCCGCGGCCGCGCTCGCCGAGGCCGAGCGCCCGCTGATCGGCACCGCCGAGGAGAACGGCGTCATCGACCCGGACGTGCTGTGGTCCTGCACCACCTGCGGCGCCTGTGTCGAGCAGTGCCCGGTGGACATCGAGCACGTGGACCACATCGTGGACATGCGCCGCTACCAGGTGATGATCGAGTCGGCGTTCCCGTCCGAGGCGGGCACGATGCTCAAGAACCTGGAGAAGAAGGGCAACCCCTGGGGTCTGGCCAAGAAGCAGCGGCTGGAGTGGACCAAGGAGGTCGATTTCGAGGTCCCGGTCGTCGGCAGGGACATCGAGGACCTGACCGAGGTCGAGTACCTCTACTGGGTGGGCTGCGCGGGCGCCCTGGAGGACCGCGCCAAGAAGACCACCAAGGCGTTCGCGGAACTGCTGCACATGGCGGGCGTCTCGTTCGCCATCATGGGCGGCGACGAGAAGTGCACCGGTGACTCCGCCCGCCGCCTGGGCAACGAGCCGCTGTTCCAGGAGCTCGGCATGGAGAACGTCGCCGCGCTGAACATGGCGTTCGGCGAGGAGACCGACGACGAGGGCAAGGTGCTGCCCGAGTCCGCCAAGCCGAAGTCGGCCAAGAAGATCGTCGCCACCTGCCCGCACTGCCTCAACACCCTCGGCAACGAGTACCCGCAGCTCGGCGGCGACTACGAGGTCATCCACCACACCCAGCTGCTCCAGCACCTGGTGGACGAGGGCAAGCTCGTCCCGGTCACCCCGGTCGAGGGCCTCATCACGTACCACGACCCCTGCTACCTGGGCCGCCACAACAAGATCTACTCGCCGCCGCGCGAGATCATCGGCAAGGTCCCCGGTCTGCGCAACGAGGAGATGCACCGCCACAAGGAGCGCGGCTTCTGCTGCGGCGCGGGCGGCGCGCGGATGTGGATGGAGGAGCGGATCGGCAAGCGCATCAACAACGAGCGCGTGGACGAGGCCCTCTCCCTGAACCCCGACATCGTCTCCACCGCCTGCCCGTTCTGCCTGGTCATGCTGACCGACTCGGTCAACGGCAAGAAGAACGAGGGCAAGGCCCGGGAGTCCGTCCAGGTCGTGGACGTGGCCCAGCTGCTGCTGGAGTCCGTGAAGACCCCGGTGACCGACGACGAGCCCCCGGCGGGCACGTCGGACTCGGAGGCGGCGCCGGAACCGGAGCCGGTGAAGTGACGCTGCGCTGAGTGCGCGCAAGGGCCCCCGGTTTCCGCGACGGAAACCGGGGGCTTAGTCGTGCGCGGGGTTCCAAACGCGCGCGGGTGTTCCCGAAGGGGTGATTCAGGCGTCCTGGGCCGGGGCCTGCGCCTGCGCCTGCTCGGCGACCTCGAAGGACCACAGGGTGGAACCGGTGGCGGCGGGCTTCGGCCGCTCCCCACCCTGCCCCGCGGGACCGCCGTGCCCCGCAGGACCACCCTGCCCCGCAGGACCACCCTGCCCCGCAGGACCGCCCTGCCCCGCGGGACCGCCCTCCCCGCCGCCCGCGTGCGCGGCGCGTGCCGGGCCGTCCCGCCACGCCTCGAAGGCCGCCTCGTCGCGCCAGCGGGTGTAGACGAGGTACTGGTCGGTGCCCTCCACCGGCCGCAGCAGCTCGAACCACTCGAACCCGTCGGTGTCCGCCAGGGTGTGCGTCCGCGCGGCGAACCTCTTCTCCAGCACCTCCCGCTGCTCGGCGGGAACGGTCAGCACATTGATCTTCACTACGCTCATGCCTCCATCGTGCGCCCCCGGCCCACCGGCCGCCCCACCAGCCCCCGCCGGCGCCCGACCGCAACTCCCGTACTCCGAGCACCCCTTCACCGGGTGTCCACGCCGAAAAAACACCGAACTCACGTACAACCCTCACGCATCCGTACGGGTCTCCTGTTCGCCGCCCGTCCGGTGAACCGCGGGACAACTCGTGGCGAAGCCGGGCGGACGCACCCCATCCACTGCGGGCGCCCACGGGCGGGCCCGCATGGCGCAGGAGAGATGCATGCACGCAAAGCGTCGGCTCGCCACCGCGGCGGCCACCGCGGTCGCGCTCACGGGCGGTCTGCTCACGTTCGCCGCCGTCCCGGCGACCGCCGCCGACTCGGTCCGGGTCACCAAGGCCGACTTCAACGGCGACGGCATCGGCGACATCGCCACCGAGGCCGCCCTGGCCACCGTGAGCGGCCACAAGGAGGCCGGCCAGGTCGTCGTCCTGTACGGCGCCAAGGGCACCGGTGTGTCGTCCGCCAAGCACACCACGCTCAGCCAGAACACCGCCGGTGTCCCCGGCACCTCCGAGGCCGGGGACCACTTCGGCTCGACCCTGGCCTACGCCGACTTCAACGGCGACGGCTTCGACGACCTCGCCGTCGGCACGCCCCGCGAGAAGGTCGGCGACGACGTCAACGGCGGCGACGTCTCCATCCTCTGGGGCTCCAGGAGCGGCCTGACCGGCAAGGGCGTGGACATCCCCGACCCGGCGCCCAGCTCGCACGACTTCTGGGGCAAGAACCTCGCCGCGGGCGACTTCGACGGCGACGGCCGGGCCGACCTCGTCGTCGGCAGCTCCACCGCCACGCTGTACCTGTACAAGGGCGGCATCAGCAGCACCGGCACCGCGGGCAGCCGTACCACCGTCAAGCCGCCGATCATGAGCGGCACCAACGACTACCCCAACGGCCCGCTGAACCTCACCGCCGGTGACGTCAACGGCGACGGCCGCACCGACCTCGTGGTGGACGGCTTCGAGACGAAGACGCAGTACGGCTGGAACACCAACTACTGGCTGCCCGGCAGCGCGACCGGCCTCAGCGGCTCGACCGCGCAGACGCTCAGGCCCGGCAACATCACCGCCATCGGCGACATCAACGGCGACGGCTACGGCGACATCGTCAGCGGCTCCAACTGGGACTCCAAGCTGGACGACGGCACCCCGATCCCGGACTCCTCCGACGGCGGCCGGGTGAACATCACCTACGGGTCCGCCTCCGGGCCCGCGTCCACCGCCTCCGTCAACCAGAACACCGGCAACGTGCCCGGCACCTCGGAGAAGGGCGACGAATTCGGCTACGAGCTGGACCTCGGGGACATCAACGGCGACGGCTTCCAGGACCTCGTCGTCTCCACGCCGTACGAGGACATCGACGGCGTCAACGACACCGGCATGGTGACCGTGCTGTACGGCTCCGCGTCCGGCGTGAACACCGCCTCCGGCGCCCAGTCCTTCGCCCAGAGCAGCGCGGGCGTGCCCGGCAACGACGAGAAGGGCGACCTGTTCGGCGCCGAGGTCAAGCTCGACGACGTCAACGGCGACGGCAGGGCGGACCTGGTCGTCGGCTCGTACGAGAACGCCGGGGACGGCTCGATGACGTACCTGCCGTCCAACGGTTCGAAGATCACGACGACCGGCACCCGCGCCTTCGGCCCGGCCGACGTCGGCGTCTCCACCGCGGGCACGCCGGACTTCGGCGTCGTGGACGCGGACTGATCCCCTACGGGACCGGACCGGGGTAACCCGGAAAGATCCCGGAAACGCGCTGCTGACGAACCCTTGAGGGATGTCACAGGTCGGCAGCAATGGCGGGCCCGGAACCCCGGTCCGGGCCCGCACCCCGTGCGGAGCGGGTACGTTCGGAAACGTGGCTGGATTCAGGATGGGACGCGGGAGCCGGGACAGCCGGCCCCCTCAGGGACAGCAGGCTCCGCAGGGGCGGCAGGGGCCGTACGGACACGGGCCCGGTGCCGGGCAGCCCGGCGGGCCGTCGTACGGCCGCCCGGCGGCGCCCCGCCCGTCGTACCCCCAGCAGCCCGGCCGGCCGGGACACCCCTACGGGCAGCAGCCGGGACACCCTTACGGGCAGGCGGGAGGCCCCGCCCCGGACGGGCCCGAGTACTTCGGCGACGGCGCGGGCCACGCCCCGCACGCCCCCCACTCCGCGCACGACCCCTACGCGGCGAACCAGGCGGGCCACACCACGGCGTTCTCCGTGGACGAGGCGGCCGGATACACCCAGGGCGCGACGTACCACGCGGGCTCGGCCGCACCGGCCGGTCCGTCCGGCCCGCCGCTGCACTGGAAGGACCTGCTGCGGGGCGTGATCCTCTCCCCCGACCAGACCTTCCTGCGCATGCGGGACTACACGATGTGGGCCCCGGCCCTGATCGTCACCTTCCTCTACGGCCTGCTCGCCGTGTTCGGCTTCGACGGCGCCCGCGCGGACGCGATCAACGCGACGCTGTCGAACGCCGTGCCGATCGTGCTGATCACGGCCGTGGCGATGGTGCTGAGCGCGTTCGTGCTGGGCGTGGTCACGCACACGCTGGCCCGCCAGCTCGGCGGTGACGGCGCCTGGCAGCCCACGGTCGGCCTGTCGATGCTCATCACGTCGCTCACCGACGCGCCCCGCCTGGTCTTCGCCATGTTCTTCGGCGGCGACGCGGGCTTCGTCCAGATCCTCGGCTGGGCCACCTGGATCGCCGCAGGCGCCCTGCTCACCCTGATGGTCTCCCGCTCCCACGACCTCCCCTGGCCGAAGGCGCTGGGCGCGTCCGCGATCCAGCTGGTGGCGCTGCTGTCGATCGTGAAGCTGGGGACGTTCTAGGGGGCGCTCCGGGCTCGTGAGGGTTTTCCCAGGGGCGTTCCGGGCGCTTCCGGGGGGCGTGCGGCGCGCTTCAGGCGCCGGGGACCTGCCCGTCCGGGCGCACGCCGCCCTCGTACGTCGGGTTCCCGCGCAGGCCGCTCACACCTGGGTTCGGTGGAAGTTCAGGAAGGACCGCGAGGGGGTGGGCCCGCGCTGGCCCTGGTACCGGGAGCCGTACCGCTCGCTGCCGTACGGGAACTCGGCCGGTGAGGAGAGCCGGAACATGCAGAGCTGGCCGATCTTCATACCGGGCCACAGTTTGATCGGCAGCGTGGCGAGGTTCGACAGCTCCAGCGTGACGTGGCCGCTGAAACCGGGGTCGATGAATCCGGCGGTGGAGTGGGTGACCAGACCCAGGCGGCCCAGCGAGCTCTTGCCCTCCAGGCGGGACGCAAGGTCGTCGGGGAGCGAGATCACCTCGTACGTGGAGGCGAGCACGAACTCACCGGGGTGCAGGATGAACGGATCGTCCCCGTCCGGCTCCACCAGCCGGGTCAGATCGACCTGCTCGGCGGCGGGGTCGATGTGCGGGTACCGGTGGTTCTCGAACACCCGGAAGTACCGGTCCAGCCGGACGTCGATGCTCGACGGCTGCACCATCGATTCGTCATAGGGATCGATCCGGACCCGCCCGGCGTCGATCTCGGCCCGGATGTCCTTGTCTGAGAGAAGCACGCCCCGAGGATACGCACGGCGCGCGGAGCCAGAACAATCGTGACGACTCCGCGCGCGGGGGTGCGAGTGCGGGCGGGTGGTGCGAGTGGGCGGTGCTACTGCTTCTGCAGCACGACGGGTACGGCGCTGCGGAGGCGAGCGCAGCGCGGGCAGCGCACGAGGCGGCCGGGGCCGAGGCGCTCGGCCTGCTGCATCGGGAACGACGTGGTGCTGAAGACGTGCCCGTCCGCGCAGCGGACGACGGTGCGGTCCATCAAATCCCTCAAGTCCCTTCCCCAAGACCTGTGTCCGGGGCATCCGCCCCGGCGACAAAAGGGCACATTACGGGATGCGGGAGACGACTCTCCAGGCGGCACTCCGACCCCACCGCCCCCGACCCGGAGAGCCCCACGCTACGCCCAACTGACCCCCCGGGCACGGCCGTCCCACCCCCCGGACCACACAGTCCCCCCACCCCGCGCGTCACCCGCCCCCGGCCCGCGTCCGGGCACCGGGGGTCCACGATGGGGTACAGTGAGCGAGCGTTTTGGATCCGGGTCCCCGACCTCGGCATCCTTACTACGCGGGTGTAGTTTAATGGTAGAACATCAGCTTCCCAAGCTGAGAGCGCGAGTTCGATTCTCGTCACCCGCTCCAGATGGAAACCCCAGGCCAGTGGCCTGGGGTTTTTTTGTCGGGGTGGGGGCGGCCGGGGTGGTCAGTCTGTCGGGGTGGTGCGGCCGATGCCGAGGGGGTGGCCGCAGAGGGTGGCCGTCTGGCGGGTGGCGTTCATGAGTTCGTTCATGTCGGTCTCGTCGGAGTCGGAGATGTCGTCGAGCTGCCTGGCGTCGGCGGAGAGGTCTTCGGGGCCCTCGTAGCGGTCCGCCTTGTCGGCGAGGGTGCCGGCGGCCCAGAAGACCGGGTTGCCGATCACCGCGCCGATGCCCACGACCCGCCCGCTCAGGCTGTCGTAGGCGTCGCAGACCTCCTTGCGGTCGGTCGGACCCGTCGCGCAGGAGGTGGCGGTCAGGGCGAGGAGGGCGACCGCCGCGGTGGCGAGGGCGGTGCGCCGGAGGTACGAGGTCGGGCGGTAGGTCATTCGGTTCGTCCTCACTGGTCGTCTCTCGGCTCAAGGGCGGCGGCCCCGGCGGCACTCAGCGCCCGCCGCGCCACCAGGGCCCGCGTCCGCGTCCGGTGTCGAGGTGGGTGTCGCCGCCGCTGATCACCGAATTCCGCACCCGGTTGTCGCGGCCCGCCGTCATGGACACGCCTCGGGTGCCGCCGCCGTCCCGCTCCCGTTCCGCCGCCGTCGCGGCCTCGGCGATCCGCCGGGCGCACGGGTCGTCCCCGGCCACGTGCAGCCAGGCGCGGGCGCTGGTCTCCTTGACCCGGACGGGTACGGAGTGGAACGTCGCCGGATCGACGCCGGGCAGACCGGCCCGTACGGCGGAGTCGTGCACCGCGTCCGACACCAGCAGCGCGGTGTCGGACGCGGCCTCGTCCAGCGCCTGTCGCAGGGCCTCGCCCTCGCAGAGCCGGAAGACATGGTTGACGGCGTTCCCCGCGTACCCGTGGGCGTCGGTGTGCACGGACCCGGCGTGCACCGCCATCCGCAGCCGGAGCAGCGGATCGCTGCGGCGGCGCTGCCCCAGCCGCTGTTCCAGCCGGGGCAGCACCTCGGTGAAGAGGGCGTGGGTCAGCGCGGCGTGCCGCATCACGACCAGGACGGCGTCGCCCCGGTCCTCGTGGTCACAGAGCCGCCAGAGTTCCTCGGTGAACGCGGCGCGCAGTTCACCGTTCAAGTCCTCGCGGCTGCGCAGCTGTTCGCGGTCGCTGCGGGTGCTGAAGCCCTTGATGTCGGCGAGGAGGAGTTGGGTGTGTTCGGGGTGGCGGGGGTGGTCGGTGCGGTCCGGGTGGTCGGGCATGCCGGTACGGCCTCTCTGGTCGGGTGGGACACCGGGGGCGTCGGCGCCGGGGGAACCGGCCCGCCGCCCCCGTGGCGGACAGCGGCGAACAGCGCGGTGAGGGACGGCGGCGAAGGGCGACGGGGTGCGGCGGACAGCCGCCCTCACCCGGGCGGCAACGAGAAGGGGCCGCACTTCGCCTGCCCGTTGCGGGCGTCCACCAGGGACAGGAAGACCCCGGTCTTGCAGAGCTTGAGCAGTCCGTACTCCGAGGAGGCGAGCTGCCAGCGGCCACCGGTCCACGTCAGATCGACGTAGCCCTGGTTCTTGCCCTGCCAGCTGAGTCGCGTCCGCGCGCCGGTGGCGGTCTTCTCCGGTTCGCCGAGGCCGATGTCGCCGGTCTGCTTCCGGTACGTGTCGGACTTGGCGCCGAAGGCGGAGGACATGTACCGGGCGCAGTCCGAGTCGCCCGGCTGTACGAGGTCGCACCAGGCGGCGGGGTCGGCGACGCGCTCGGCGACACGGATCTGCTCCATCGTGTGGCGTGCTCCGGTGAGGCCCGCCTCGCTGACGACGGAGGTATCGACCGCGCTCCCCTCCGCCCCCACCACGGCGGAGCCGCCCCAGACGAGGCACACCACGACGGCCAGCCCGGCGCCGGTCGCCGTCAGGGGGTTCGCCAGGGCCCACTTCTTGATCCTGTTGACGGTGATGGTGGCGTCGCCGCCGACCAGGATCGAGTCCCTGACGTTGTTGTTGCCGCCCGCCTGGAAGATGTTCCGCCCGTCGCGCGCGTTCTGACGCCGGCGTTCGCCGGGTCCCTGAGCGGGGTTCGACCTGGGTTCCTGCTGTCCGGACATCTGTCACACCTGTCTGTTCATGTGCTCAATGACGACATGACAGCAGGGCAGAGCGAGTCGTATCGCGGCAGTTGTTGCATTGCGGGGGCGGAACTCACTGTGTACTGGGCACACTTCGGAGCGTGACGAACGTGACGTTCTGGAACACACTCGACGAGGACGAACGCGAGGCCATGCGCAAGGCGGGCCGGGAGCCGCGGCTCCCGTTCCAGCCCGGAGACCAGATTCTCCGGCAGGGGGACGACAGGCCGGACCGGACGGCGCTGATCATCAGCGGCCGGTGCCGGGTCCTCTGGAACGGCGGCAAGGGACGCACCACGTATCTGGGCACCCGCCGGGACGGTGATCTGATCGGGGAGATGGCCGTGTTGGACGGCGGTACCCGGAACGCGACCGTACGGGCGCTCACCGAGACCTACGTCCGCTGGTGGGCACGCGAGGCGTTCGACGAACTGCTCACCGGCCACCCCCGGATCATGCGCAAGCTGCTGACGTCGGTGACCGGGCGGCTGAAGGAGGCGGACCAGCAGCAGATCGCTCTCGCCTCCGCCTCGCCCGGCCTGCGGGTCGCCCATCTGCTGCTGCGGCTCGCCGACGCGGAGGGGGTGGGCCGCGACGGGGGCGTGGAGATCAGGGAGCTGACGCGGCAGGACCTCGGGAACTGGACGGGGATGGGCCGGGACGCGGCCACCCGGTGCGTGACCCGGTTGCAGGATCTGGGCCTGCTCGGTGACACCTCGAAGAACCGGCGCCGGATCGTGATCCTGGACCTGAAGGGGCTGCGGCGGCTCGTGTCCGGCCCGCCGGACGGCTGAGCACGGCTGGCCCCTCGCGCCTGTGAAGTCCCCCGTACGCGGAAGCCGGTACGGCCCTCGGTGGGTCGTACCGGCTCCGTGCGGCGTCAGTTGGTGAAGTACACGTACTTCCAGGCGCCGTGCGTCGTGGAGTTGACGTTGTCGCCCGAGGTGACGTTGTAGTACGAGGAGCGCATGCGGGCGCGGATGCCGGACTCGCCGGGGGCTTCGAGGCGGACGGCGGAGCGGCCGTCGCTGCCGAGGGCGAAGTACTCGGAGCCGGAGTCGTACCAGGAGCCCTGGTAATAGACCTGGAGGTCGAAGCTCTGCCGGCGGCCCTTGTAGTAGGTCATGGTGGTGGTGAAGACCGGGTCGGTCTTCTTGTGGAAGTAGTAGTACGTGGTGGAGCCGATGCGGCCGGTCTTGTAGTGCTTGGACACCGCGGTCGTGATCTTGACCTGGGCGTAGGCGGTGACCTGGACGGTGCGGGGCGCGTTCTGCGCGTCGCCGGAGAAGACCGCGATGACGGCCGTGTCGCGGGTCATGTCCACCGCCGCCGAGACGTCGCCGTGCGAGTTGACCTTGGCGGACTTCAGCAGCTTCTTCGGCTTGTCGCCGCCGTAGGGGTCCGCGTAGAGCGCGACGGTGCGGTTCTTGTACGTCGAGCCGAGGTGCGCGGTGAAGGTGACGCGCTTGCCATACGTGTACAGCTTGCCGTTGTTGTTCAGGGACAGCGTCGTCGCCCTGCGGGACACGTCCACCGCGTCGGAGCCGGAGGCGGCGGTGTGCCCGGCGTCGCCCGCGTAGGCGACCTTGTACGTGACCTTGCCGCCGGACGGCGGGGTGTCGGTGAAGGAGAAGGTGCCGTCCGCCTTGGTGCGTACGGCGGGCAGCGCCTTGCCGGACGGGGCGCCGATGTCCGTGCGCGTGACGGTGAGGGCGGAGCCCGCGGGCGGCACGGTCTTCGACGTCAGGCGCCCGGTGACCGTGAGCTTCTTGGCGCGGTCCGCCTTCGCGGGCGCCGACACCGTGAGCCTGGGCAGCTCCTTGGCCGGGTCGGTCAGGGCGCGCAGGGTGTACGTGTTCGAGGTGTTGACGGAGACGGCGAAGACCCGGCTCTCGTCCGGCGCCCAGGCCAGCGCCCCGTCCACCAGAGTGTCGGCGCCGCTGCTGTTGCCGGTGTTGGGGAAGTCGTACTCCCGCGTCGGCGTGGTGTCGCCCCGCTTGTAGATGTGGACGTCCGGTTCGTACCAGGAGAAGCTGCCGCCCGCCACGGTGCCGTCGGGGGCGACCCGTACGGCGTTGGGGTAGGCGTCGATGGGGTAGCCGGTGAGCGGGTGCAGGTCGGTGGCCGAGTAGGCGCCGATGCCGTAGCCCTGGCCGGTGGAGCCCCAGGAGGTCAGGACCTCGGTGCCGTCGGGCGTCAGGTCGATCTGCCGGGCGGAGGTGTCCATGTCGCCCTGGGCGCGCAGCGTGGCGCCGTCCGCCGACACGTCGTACACGGCCAGTTGGCCGCCGTTCCCGGCCGCCAGGACGCCGGGCACGGCCGGGTCGGCGGCGAGGGAGGTGGTGGCGCCGGAGAAGTCCACGTCACCGCGCTGGGAGAAGTGGACGACGGGCTCGGGGCCGGAGAGGTCGAGCGAGCCGAAGTCGCTGCCGTGGGCGAACCAGACGCGGCCGTCCACCACTTCGAGGTCGCCGGGAGCCGCGCCCACCGGGTAGGCGCCGGTCTGCCGGTACGTGGCGGTGTCCACGGAGATGATGCGGTCGCCGCCCGTGACGGCCGCGTAGACCGTGCCGGAGTCGGCGGACAGGGCGAGGCCGTTCACGCCGGGGAGGCCGGTCAGGGTCGCCTTGACGGTGCCGGAGTAGTCGGTGACGACGACCTTGCCGCTGGTCGGGTCGGAGACGTAGACCCGCTGGTGGCCGCCGTCCACGACGAGGTCGCCGACCGACTTCACCGGGAGGATCTTCGCGGCGTCCGCCGCGGCGGGCCCGGAGGCCGCCGCCACCAGGGCCGCTGAACTGAGGACGACCGCGAGCGCCGTCGCGGTCGAGATGCTGCGCCTGCGCACAGTGATGTGAACCCCCACAGGAATGGCCCGGCCGCACGCCGGGCCGCGATGAGACGAGAGAGCCGGTCGTGGTCCCCCCTCACACCACTCACGGGTGTGCGGACACGGCCGGGGGTGCAGCGTATGGCATGGCGGGGACAAAGACGCACGGGATATCGGGGGGCCGGGGGTGCGTGGACGGGCAGACGGAGAGCGGCCCCCACCCGGTGCCGGGTGGGGGCCGTGCCCCTTCGGAGGCTCGCGTGCCGGACGGGCACAACGGGCCTCCCCGCCTCACCAGTTGATGGCGTCGTCCATCGACTGCTGCCAGTACGTCACCTTCAGCGAGTCGTCCACGTGGACGCCCGCCGCCGGGAGGGAGGGGTGGGCGGGGGTGCCGGTGCTGCCGGAGAGGGAGCGGCCCTGGAAGTAGACGGTGAGGGACGTGGCGGTGCGGCCGTGGGCGGCGCTGCCGTCGGCGGCGGAGAGGAGGACGGCGGCGTAGCCGGACTCGCCGGGCTGGAGGGTGACGACCGCCTGGGGCTTGGAGTCGCCGATGACCGGGGGGACGGCCTGGTCGGCGCCGAAGCGGACGGCCGGGTAGCCGTAGAGGTAACAGGTCCGGGAGCCGGTGTTGGTGACGGTGAGGAGCAGGTGGTTCAGGGGGCGGGCGAGCGGGGACGCGGTCGTCTTCGTGACGGAGCCCTCGCAGGTGACCGGCGTGGCCGTACCGGAGCCGGAACCGGCGCTCGTGCCCGAACCCGTGCCCGTACTGGCTCCCTTGGACGCCGCGGTCGTCCCCGTCGTTCCCGCCGACCGGCCCGCCCGGTGCGCCGAGGTCTGTGCCGCCGGGTGCGAACCGCCCGTGGTGGAACCGGCGTCCGTGGAAGAGGCGGACCCCGACGACGGGGCCTGCGACGCGGAGTCGGTCCCGGTCCCGGTGGAACGGGACGTGTCCGTGGCGTGCGCCGAGGCGCCCTCGTCGCGCACACCGTTGTCGGTGCCGCACGCGGTCAGCGACAGGGCGGCGATGGCGGCGCCCGCCACGGCACCGGCGAGACGGATGCGGGAGGTACGGACGGTGCGGGAGGTGCGGAGGCTGGACATGCGGGTGGGCCCCTTCGGTGGTCGGGTGGGGGTGGTGCTTGGATGACCGAAGCCTGCGAGGCGATCCGTCCCGGCCGCAACGCGCCACGGCGGATCAGGGACGCTGGAACACTGAAACGCACGCTGACCAGGGCAGATGCCCTTCGCCTGGAACGCGGTCCCGGAACGCCGGGGGATGGAGGGAACGGGTGGCTGCGGCGATGGAGGCCGACGGGACGGAACCGTTCGCGGAACTGCTGCGGGAACTGAAGGACCGTTCGGGACTGAGCTACGGCGTACTCGCCAAGCGGCTCCACCTGAGCACGTCCACCCTGCACCGCTACTGCAACGGCAGCGCGGTGCCCGTCGATTACGCCCCCGTCGAACGCCTCGCCAGACTCTGCCGGGCCACCCCGGAGGAACTCGTCGAGCTGCACCGCCGGTGGATCGTCGCGGACGCGGCGCGGGGGAAACGGGGCCAGCAGCAGGGGGGCGCGGGGGCAGCGGCGCCCACGGCCACGGCGCCCGGGGAAGCTACGGCGACCGTGGAGCCTGTACCGCCGGTCGCGCCGAAAGCGCCGAACGCGACAACTGCTGCCGTCGGTAGAGACGTTGAGGCAGGGGCGACCCCCACACCCCGGCACCCCCGTGCCCGGCACCCCCGTCCCCGTCGCCGGACCGCGCTGCTCTCCGGGACGGCGGTCGCCGTCGTGCTGGGTGTCGTCGCGCTCGCGGTCGGGCGGCCGTGGGAGGGGGGCGCGGGTGCGGCGGGTGCTCCGGGTGCGGACGGCACGGCGCGGACGGCGATCGCCGGGCGGCCCGTGGCCGGTGCGTCGGCGGGCGAACGGCAGGACAGGCCGTCGCCCTCCGACTCCGCGAGCCGCTCGGCGCCGCCCTCGCACACGGCCGGGACCGGGGCCCCGAAGCACGCGCCGCGGGCCCCGGGCCGGGCACCGGACACCGTCCCGCTCGCCGTCGCCACCCGCCCGTACGTCTACGAACAGCCGTGCAGCCAGCACTTCCTGGTGAACCAGGAGCCCGCGCAGGTCGGTCCCCCGGCGAGCGAGCAGGACGCGCCGCGCTGGGCCGCCGCGTACGGGGCGGTGTCCTCGGGCGAGCAGCGGGTGGCGCTCACCGTGCAGGGCACCGGCGAGGACACCGTCGTGCTGGAGGCGCTGCACGTCCGCGTCCTCGGCAGGAGCGCGCCGCTCGCGTGGAACGACTACGCGATGGGCGTCGGCTGCGGCGGAGGCGTCGGCACCAAGTCCTTCGACATCGCCCTGGACTCCGGCAGCCCCACGGTCACCGTCAAGAACGGCCAGCGCGACTTCCCCTACAAGGTCAGCGAGTCCGACCCCGAGGTCTTCTACATCGACGCCCACACCACCGCCCACGACGTCCGCTGGGACCTCTCCCTCGACTGGTCCAGCGGCACCCGCCACGGCACGGTCCACCTCGACAACGCGGGCACCCCGTTCCGCACCAGCGCGGACGTGGGGCGTCCGGGGTACGACTATCCGCTGGGCGGGTCGGAGTGGACCGCGCGGGAGGAGCAGCCGGAGGGGCAGTACCCGTAGGGACTCCGGCGCACCCCTACGGGCCGTGTCCCACGGGGGCCGCGCTCCCCTGCGGGTGCCCCTCACGTGCCACAGGGGTGCTTCCCGGTCGGCGGGAAGCACCCCTGTGGCACGGCACGGAGACCACGGGTCAGCTGTCGCCGACGCGGGAGCCGAGGGTCAGGTCGGCGGTGTGGTTCTGGCCGCCGCGTTCGTAGGTGAGGGTGACCTTGTCGCCGGGCTTGTGGGTCCAGATCTCGCCGATGAGGGTGGGGCCGCTGTCGATGACGTGGTCGTCGAGCTTGGTGATGACGTCGCCGGGCTTCAGACCGGCCGCGGCGGCCGGGCCGCCGGATTCGACGGCCGAGGCACCCGCCGCGCCCTGGTCGGTGATCTTGGCGCCGCCGGTGGAGTCCTCCAGGGAGACGGAGGCGCCGATCTTGGCGTAGACGGGCTTGCCGGTCTTGATGAGCTGCTGGGCGACGTACTTGGCCTGGTTGATGGGGATGGCGAAGCCGAGGCCGATGGAGCCGGACTGACCGGCGCCGAGGCCGCCGCTGCTGGAGGACTGGATCGCGGAGTTGATGCCGATCACCGCGCCCGAGGCGTCCAGCAGCGGGCCGCCGGAGTTGCCGGGGTTGATGGACGCGTCGGTCTGGAGGGCGCTCATGTACGACGCCTTGCTGCTGGACTGGCCGTCGCTGGAGGCCACCGGGCGGTCCTTGGCGCTGATGATGCCGGTGGTGACCGTGTTGGACAGGCCGAAGGGGGCGCCGATGGCGATCGTCTCGTCCCCGACGGCCACCCTGTCGGAGTTGCCCAGGGTGAGCGGCTTGAGGTCGTTCGGCGCGTTCTTCAGCTTGATCACGGCGACGTCGTAGCCCTGCGCGTGGCCGACGACCTCCGCGTCGTACTTCTTGCCGTCCGGGAAGGTGGCCGTCAGCTTGCCGCCGTCCACCGCGTCCGCGACGACGTGGTTGTTGGTGACGATGTGGCCCTGGGTGTCGAAGACGAACCCGGTGCCGGTGCCGCCCTCGCCGTTGGTGCTCTCGGCCTGGATGGTCACCGTGCTCGGCAGCGCCCGCGAAGCCACGCCCGCGATGGTGCCGGGCGCGCGCTTGACCTGGGAGGCGCCGTTGTCGGAGGCGGAGACGGTGGTGGAGCCGCCGTTGTCGTTGTCCCTGGCCAGGGTGTAGCCGAGGCCGCCGCCCAGGCCGCCCGCGACCAGCGCGGCCACCAGGACCGCCGCGACCAGCCCGCCCCTGCCGCGCTGCTTCGGCGCCTGCGGCTGCTGGTACGAGCCCCAGCCGCCGCCGGAACCGCCGCCCCAGCCGCCGCCCGCGGCGCCGGAGTCGCCGCCGTACGCGCCGCCCGCGTAGGAGGGCGTGGCGGGCGGCGGGGGCGGCCAGGCGCCCTCACCCGCGTACGGCTGCTGCGCGGTCCCGCCGCCGTACGGCTGCTGCCCGCCCTCGGTGCCGTACGGCTGCTGGACCGCCGTCGGGTGGTCCTGCTCCGGCGTGCCGGGGGCGTCCTGGGGGACCGGCGGCTGCTGGGCCGTCGGCGCGTTCCCCTCGGGCGCGGGGCCCTGCGGGGACGTGGGAGAGGCCACCGGCACGGGAGGTGCGGACGGGGCCGGGGGTACCGGGTTGCCCTCGTTCTCGGTGCTCACAGCTCTACTCCTCGTTCCACGGCGGTTCTACTGGGTCGCACACTCGGTCACACTCGCTCAGGTTCGCGCACGCCCGACACGACGTGCACGTGTCACCCGACAAGCATGGCCCGGTGCGATGCGGCTGTGCATGGTCCTGAGGTCCTGTTGTATGAGGTCAGCTTTTCCCACGAGCCGTCAGAGCACCATAAGCGGTCCCTGTGGGTCCAGGGTGAACCTTTATATAGGATCTTCCTCCCGAACATCACATAAGCGGCAATGCGGGTGACCCGTCCGCCGTACCCGCGGCGCACCCCCGTCGTACCGCGCCCTCCCCCGGTCGATGGCACCATGTCGCGGTGACCCACGCACCACAGCAAGCCGTCCAGGTCGTCGCCCACCGGGGCGCCTCCGAGGACGCTCCCGAGCACACCCTGGCCGCGTACAAGAAGGCGATCGAGGACGGGGCCGACGCCCTGGAGTGCGACGTACGGCTGACCGCCGACGGCCACCTCGTCTGCGTGCACGACCGCCGGGTGGACCGCACGTCCAACGGCCGGGGCGCCGTCTCCGGGCTGGAGCTGGCCAGGCTCACCACCCTGGACTTCGGCTCCTGGAAGGCCCGCGACGGCGAGGAGCCCGACTGGGTGCACCGCCCGGAGGACCCGGCGGACACCTCCGTACTGACCCTGGAACGGCTGCTGGAGCTGGTCGCGGACTCCGGGCGGCGGGTGGAGCTGGCCATCGAGACCAAGCACCCGACCCGCTGGGCCGGGCAGGTCGAGGAACGGCTGCTGGCCCTGCTGAAGCGGTTCGGGCTGGACGCGCCCGCCGCGCCCGCCGAGTCGCCGGTACGGATCATGAGCTTCTCGGCGCGCTCCCTGCACCGGGTGCGGGCCGCCGCGCCCACCCTGCCGACCGTGTACCTCACGCAGTTCGTGACGCCCCGGCTGCGGGACGGCCGCCTGCCCGCCGGGGTCGGCATCGCCGGGCCCTCCATCCGCATCGTGCGCAACCACCCCGTGCTCGTGGAACGGCTGAAGGCCGCCGGGCACCGGGTGCACGTCTGGACCGTCAACGAACCCGAGGACGTGGACCTCTGCCGCGACCTCGGCATCGAGGCGATCATCACCAACCGGCCGCGCGCGGTCCTGGACCGGCTCGGGCGCTGAGCGCCCGGCCGGTCGCCGGTGAGCCGGTGGGCCGGTCACCGGTCGGTTGGCCGGTGGCCGGTCCGCCCCGGTCGGTTGAGGTGAGTGGCCGCGGCAACCGGCAGGCCAGGAACCCGTTAAGAACGCTCTTACCTCCCTTGACCGCGCCAACCCCGGTCCCGCATGCTCCCGTTCTCGGTCATCACCGTGGATTCCGGTCATCCGGCGGCCCTGTTGGCGCCCGGAACGCTCCGGCGCACTCGCCCCGACGGGCGGTGCCGGGAGTGCGTCACCGGAACGGGATCGGCCGGTTTCCGGTACAGGCCGATGGGGCATCCACACCGTGGCGTGGGGCGAAGGAGGTCTCGGGGGTGGCGTTGGTGGTGGCACAGGAGGTGCCCGCGTCGTCGAGCATGGCCGTTCCTCATGGCCCTGCGGGCGTGGGAACGGCACGGCACCGGATGCGCGCGCAACTGCGCGGCGGCGGTGTGGCGGAATCCGTCATCGACGACGCCGTACTGATCCTTTCCGAACTTCTGAGCAACGCCTGCAAGCACGGGCGTCCGCTGCTCGGGGCCCCGGCCGGGCACGGCAGCGTACGGGCGGCCTGGCGGGTGGACGAGCGGGGGCGGCTCATCGTGGAGGTCACGGACGGCGGCGGCCCGACCCGCCCGGCCGCGGCCACCCCCTCCCTCACCGCCCACGGCGGCCGTGGGCTGGGCATCGTCACCGCCCTCGCCGACGACTGGGGCGTACGCGACGGCGTCCGGGGCGAGGTGACCGTCTGGGTCGTGGTGGACGAGGACGTGCACGATCCCGACGCCGGGTGCCGTCGCGGCGGTTTCGCTACGCGCGTCACCCCCGCTGTGACCTCGCTGGTACCGGAGGCGGAGCTGCTGGACGCGTTCGACGAGTCGGGATGAGCCGGGGGTGAGTGCGGGGCGACTGCGGGGCGGCCCGTGTCCGCCCCGCGACGGGCGTACGTTCCGACGCGCGCCCCCCCGTTGTCGGCGGACCCGGCGCGGACAGCCCCCGTTGTCCACAGCCCCGTTGTCCACAGGCACGTCCCGTAGCGCCCCGTTGTCCACAGGTCACCGTCGCTTCCGGTGCGAACGGCTAGGCTCCGCCCGTACGAGACCAGCCGCTCACGGGAGACCTCACGATGGCCAAGAAGCGACCCCAGACGAAGGCAAGGCGCCCGCAGACCACGGGACACGCCCCCGCCGCAGGCGCTGAGGGCGACGTCCCGGTGGTCGGGGCCCGCGAGCAGTGCCCGTGCGGCAGCGGGCGGCGGTACAAGGCGTGTCACGGGCGGGCGGCGGCGCACGCGGTGACCGAGCTGGTGCAGCGGCCGTTCGAAGGGCTGCCGGGCGAGTGCGACTGGGTGGCGCTGCGGGAGCTGGTGCCCGCGGCCACGGTGACGCTGACGCTGAAGGAGGGGCTGCCCGAGGGCGTCCCCTCGGTGGAGCTGGCGACGGTGCTGCCGATGGCGTGGCCCGCGCTCCGCCGTGACGACGGCACCGTGCTGCTCGGTCTGCAGAACGACACCCCCTCCGGCGACATCAGCCGCGACCTGGCCGACACCCTGAAGCGGGCGCTCGCCGCCGAGCCCGGCACCCCGGTCGAGGGCCGCCGCGCCCCCGCCGACACGCCCCGGCTGCAGGACCTGCTGGACGCCGACGCCCCCTTCGAGCCGGTCGTGCACGACGGGTTCGAGTTCTGGGTGCCGGACGCGGAGAACGCCACCCCGGACGTCACCGCGTCCCTGGAGCGGGCCAACGCCGCCGCGATCCCCACCGTCAAGCTGGCCGGTGTGGAGTCCGCGTACTGGTGCGAGACCCCGGAGAAGAACCACCTGCGCTGGGTCATGCCGCACGCGGAGGAGCGGCTGCTGGACGCGCTCGCCCGGCTGCACGCGGCCGGTACCTCGGGGCTGGGCGAGGGCACCCGGCTGGTCGGCTCGTTCCGCGCGCACGGGCTGACCGTGCCGGTGTGGGACCTGCCGAGCGGGGTCTCGGCGGACGACGTGGAGAAGCCGGCGGCCGAGTTCGCCGAGCGGCTCTCCGCCGCGCTGGCCGTGACCGGGCCACTGACCCCGGAGGAGCGCCGGGCGCGCGGCGGGCTCACCAACCGTCAGGTCACCCTGAGCTGACCGGGCGTCACCCGGCCGGTGCGGAACGGGTGACTCCCGTCACAACTCCCCGTGTTCGCACAGGAATCCACACCGGATCGGCGCGAGCGGAATTTGCGAACCGCCGATCTCTTGTTACGGTTCGAGTAGCCCGGTTGCTGGTGCATCCCCCGTCGCCAGCAACCGGGCCTTCTCATGCCCGGAAACGGCGCCGGATGACGGCATCCCGTGGCGGACCGTCAACTTCCGCCCCCCGCACCGTATTTCCACCCCCTGGGTGTCTCCCTAGTCGCTCCCCGACCGCAGCAGCAGGCGCCCGCCGTCCGCGCGGGAGGTGGCGAACTCCGTGACGGCCGAGTAGTCGGTGGGTGCGCCGCCGGTGTGGCCGCGAGGGGTCTCGCAGGTGGCGGGTTCGTCGTCGGCGTCGGTGGCGCAGTGGATCTGGACCGTACGGCCGCCCGGTGCCAGCAGGCTCAGTACCGCGTCGATGTCCTTGCCGGTGGTGTTGCGGTAGTAGGCGCGCGCCCAGGTGTCCTCGCCCTGGGTCAGGACGCAGGTCTGCGCCTCGACGCCGTCGGGGGAGGTGAGTTCGGGGCCGCAGCGGGCGGCGGTGGCCGACCCGATGCCGAGCAGCAGCGGTGAGTGGCGGGGGGTCGGGACGGCGGCGGGCATCTTGTCGTCGCCCCGGAGCGAGGTGCCGCCGGACACCGGGAGAGCGGCGCCGCCCGGAACGTAGAGCGAGGCGTCGGAGGCCGAACCCTCTTTCGGGGGGCGCCCGTTGGCCACTTCTCCGTTGATGGGACCGCCCTCCGGGAGGGCACCCCCGGCCCCGGAGCCCACGGAGCCCGCCGAGCCCGCCGGAGCGGCACCCGGTGCTCCCCCGGCCACCTGTTCCGCCGTACGGGAGTGGCCCGCTCCGCCCACCTGCCCCGCCGACGCCACCGCCAGCGGCAGGACGACCGCCGCCACCGCCCCGCAGGCGAGGGCGAGCAGCCGACGGCGCCGGGAGTCCCGTCCGGCCCGGTGCGACGGCGCCTCGGCGCCCGCCCGGCGGGCCGCCGGTCCACCTCGGTGCGACGGCCGCAGGCCGTGTCTCCCTGAATCGCGCAGCATGAGCGGAACATAACGACCGCGGGCGGGGTTGCGACCCCGCCCGCGCCCGACACCCCTACAACTCGGGCGCGCTCACACCCGTACGAGTGAGGGCGTCCACCACGGCGTCCACCACCGCCTCCACGCCGGGCACCCAGGGCGCGGCCGAACCGGGCAGCGGGCCGCGCTCCCAGCGCACCCCGCCCCGGCCGGTCTCGGACGGCGGCAGCGCCAGATAGCCGCCCTCGCCGTGGAAGCGGAGCGAGCCGGGCACGAAGTCCTTGGCGTACAGGAGTTCGCCGAGCTGCTCCATCGAGTACGGCTGGACCAGCAGCGCCCAGCGGTCCTGGGCGGCGACCACCGGGCCGAGCCGCATGCCGCGCTTGTCGAGCAGGGCGAGCGCGCGGGACGCGGCGAGCGCCGGGAGACTGACCGCGCAGGGCGCCCGGCCGCCGGTGGCCAGCAGGATCGGCGCCGAGGGCCGGTTCGTCCACCACCAGCGCACCATGCGCGGGTCGGTGGTCGCGGCCAGCAGGCCGGGTTCGAAGGGGTGGGCGCCGGGCACCGCGCACTCCGGGTCGGGGCAGGCGCAGCGGGCGCGCCCCGACGGGTCGGGGGCCACACCCGGCAGCACCGGCCACCGCCATTCCGCGAAGGTGAGAGCCGCGCCGATCTGCTCAGGACGCCCGTCGTCACGCCGGGACAGGAGCCTGCGTCGCTTTCCGGGGATCTCGCGCATGAGCGCTCGTTCCTTTCCGTTGCACCGCTGGCAACACCGAGGACCACATCACATGTGTCGATCACTGCACTGTGCGTACCTATTGGCGCATCACACCCCCGCCGTCGGGCGGGGAGAACCCCTCTGGGCCGAGCACGGCCGCCGTCCGTGGCGCGGCGTCCGGAAACGGCACGTCCCGGACGCAGCGTGTGCGCCGGGATCACCGGAACACACGGAAGCGCGGGTGGGGCTCGGGGTGGCGAAGTCTGGCGTTTTGCCGTCGCACGTGGAACTGTCCGCCTCCGCCACGGGAGGATGGGGCTCGGCCGTCGTTGGTGGGACGCCCGGGTCCGTCGCCAGGTTCCGGGTGTTTCCGACCACCCCTGGCCTTCTCCGAGTACGTACCCCTCACGACCGTAGTGACGCTCCGTGGAGCAGGGCCAGTCGAACGCAATGAACCGATACCCGAGGCAGTTTTCAGCCAACTTGGCAGTAGGGCAAGGGTTTCGAGGAAAACCCTCGTCAGTCACATGGACACCAGGAATCCCGGCAGGACAATGCTGGACATCCCCTCACGAGTGCGTGTACATGTGGAGACACTGCTGGCGGCGCGGAATCACATGGGGGTTTGCAATGCTGGTGAGCCATTCGCACCGGCCCGGAAGCCGGATGCCATGAACGCCCCGCACGCTCCGAAAGTGGCCGGAATCGATGCCACGGTTCCCACGCCCGCCCACACTGCCGCGCCCGCCGCAGCCGCCCCGGACGCCACCCGGGCCCCCGGCGTGTCCGGCGGCACGGACGCCGCGGGCACCCCGGCCGGAACCCCGGCCCACACCGCGGACGACGGCGTTCCCGCGGTTCCCGCCCCCGGCACGCTGCTCCAGGACCGGCTGGCCGGATGGGTCTCCGACCTCACCACGCTGCACGAACTGACCGAGCGGATGTCCCGTACGGACGCGCTGGAGCCCGCGCTGCGCGAGCTGCTGCGCGCCGGGTCGGCCCTGGCCGGTGCCGGGCGCGGCCTGGTCGTGCTCGACCCCGCCGACGGGGACGGCCCGCGCACCACCGTCGCCCTCGGGCTCGGCCGCGCCGATCTCGGCCACATCGAGACCCTGCCGCCCGGCGACTCCCCGTACGGCCCGCTGCTCGACACCGGCGCGGACGCCGAGGCGGTCCACGCCGACCTGCTCGCCGAGGAGGGCCTCGACCCCCGGCACCGCGAGGTCGCCGCCCGGCTCGGCTACGCGGCGAGCTACGCCACCGCGCTCGACACCGGCTCCGCCGGGCGGCTCGGCGGCGCGGTCTGGCTGTACGACGAGCCCGCCGAGCCCGACCGGCACCGCAGACATCTGATCGGGCTGTACGTCCGGCACGCGGCCGAGCACCTGGCCCGGCTGGTCGAGGTCGAGCGGACCCGCGCGGGCCTGGCCGCCATGACCGAGGACCTGCTGCCGTCCCGGCTGCCGCGGGTGCCCGGTGTGCGGCTCGCCGCCCGGCACCGCACCGGGCCGCGCGGCGGCGGCGACTGGTACGACGCGCTGCCGCTGCCCGACGCCGCCCTCGGCCTGTCCGTCGGCTCGGTCGCCGGTTCCGGGCCCGGCGCGGTCGCGGCGATGGGCCGGATGCGGGCCTCGCTGCGGGCGTACGCGGTGATGGAGGGCGAGGACCCGGTCGCCGTCCTCTCCGACCTGGAACTCCTGCTCCGGCTGACCGAGCCCGCCTGCTCGGCCACCGCGCTGTTCGCGTACTGCGAGCCCGCGCTGCGCCGGATCGCCCTGGCCGGGGCCGGGCACAGCCCGCCGCTGATCGTCGGGGACCGGCGCACCGAGTTCGCCGAGACCTCCGTCTCCGCGCCGCTGAACATGCTGGCCTGCTGGGAGGCGCCGAGCACCGAGTTCCAGATGGAGCCCGGCGAGACGCTGGTGCTCTACACCGACGGCCTGCTGCGCCGTACCGGTGACCCCACCGACCGGGCCTTCGCCCGGCTGCACGCCGCCGCCGCGGGCGTCCCGCGTGCCCACCGGCACGACCCCGGCGCCGTCGCCGACCACATCCTGCGCACGGTCCTCCCGGACGGCGCGGACACCGCGGGGAGCGACGAGGACGTGGTGATCCTGGCCGCACGGTTCGAGTAGGACGCGGCGCGCGGAACGGGCGGCGGGCGGGCCCGTCCGCCCCGACTCCCGCTTCCGGACGGCGCGTTGGTGTGCCGTCCGGGAACGTCCGGCGCCGTGCGCTCCCCCTCCCCGCGCCCCTGCCGCGCCCCCCTCGGTGCCCCCTGCTCCCGCCCTCCCCCGGCGCCCGGTCCGTACGACCGTACGATGAGGGACGCGTCCCCCCGCACGGCCCGGCCGACCGGCGCGGGCCGGGGGAGACCCGAGCCGTACCGAGGAGGAGCACGTTGTCCGACGCACTCGAACCGGAGACCCCGGAAGCTGAGGCCGAGGCGCCCGTCAAGCAGCGCAAGAACGGGCTCTATCCGGGCCTGTCCGACGAGCTGGCCGAGAACATGACGACCGGCTGGGCCGACACCGAGCTGCGCGGCCTGGAGCCGGTGACGCAGGCCGCCGAGACCGCGCGCCGCCGCGCCGCGCTCTCCGCGCGCTTCCCCGGCGAGCGGCTGGTGATCCCCTCGGGGAACCTGAAGGTCCGCTCGAACGACACGGACTACCCGTTCCGCGCGTCCGTCGATTACGCGTACCTCACCGGCAACCAGACCGAGGACGGCGTCCTCGTGCTGGAGCCCGGCGCGGACGGGCACCGGGCGACGCTGCACCTGCTGCCCCGCTCCAACCGCGCCGACGGCGAGTTCTGGCTGTCCGGCCAGGGTGAGCTGTGGGTCGGCCGCCGCCACTCCCTCACCGAGTCCGAGGTGCTCTACGGCATCCCGGCCGCCGATGTGCGCGAGCTGGCCGGGACGCTGCGCGAGGCCACCGGCCCGGTGCGCGTGCTGCGCGGGTACGACGCGGCCGTCGAGGCGGCGCTGACCGACAAGGTCACCGCCGAGCGCGACGAGGAACTGCGCGTCTTCCTCTCCGAGATGCGCCTCGTCAAGGACGATTTCGAGATCGGCGAGCTGCAGAAGGCGTGCGACGCGACCGTGCGCGGCTTCGAGGACGTCGTCCGGGTGCTCGACCGGGCCGAGGCCACCAGCGAGCGCTACATCGAGGGCACGTTCTTCCTGCGCGCCCGCGTCGAGGGCAACGACGTCGGCTACGGCACGATCGCCGCCTCCGGGCCGCACGCCTGCACCCTGCACTGGGTGCGCAACGACGGCCCGGTCCGCTCCGGCGACCTGCTCCTGCTGGACGCGGGCGTGGAGACGACCACGCTGTACACCGCCGACGTCACCCGCACCCTGCCCGTGAACGGCACGTACACCGAGGTGCAGAAGCGGGTCTACGACGCGGTGTACGAGGCGCAGGAGGCCGGGATCGCGGCCGTCCGCCCCGGTGCGAAGTACCGCGACTTCCACCAGGCCGCGCAGCGCGTGCTCACCGAGAAGCTGGTCGCGTGGGGGCTCGTCGAGGGCCCGGTCGAGCGGGTCATGGAGCTGGGCCTCCAGCGCCGCTGGACCCTGCACGGCACCGGTCACATGCTCGGCATGGACGTCCACGACTGCGCCGCCGCGCGCACCGAGACGTACGTGGAGGGCACCCTGGAGCCCGGCATGGTCCTCACCGTCGAGCCCGGTCTGTACTTCCAGCCGGACGACCTGACGGTGCCCGAGGAGTACCGGGGCATCGGCGTCCGGATCGAGGACGACATCCTCGTCACCGAGGACGGCAACCGGAACCTCAGCGCCGCGCTGCCGCGCCGCTCGGACGAGGTCGAGGCGTGGATGGCGGCCCTCACGGGCTGACCCCCGCGACACCCTCGTACCGCCGAGGCACCGTCGAGGCACCGTCGAGGCACCGCCCGAGAAGGCCGGGTACCCCGCGTACCCGGCCTTCTCCGTGCCCGGTGGCACGTGATCCCCGATGTGCCGGTGGGGCGCCCCGTGCGCGTGATAGGTCATGTGCGGGTGGTTTTCCGTCACTGTGGGGGGATCGTGGACGACTTCTGGGCCGGTATCGGCGTGGATCTGCATCTGGAGACCGACGCGGCGGCGGGGCGGCGCAGTGGTCTGGAGTCGGCGCTCCGGGACGCCGTACGGGACGGGCGCCTCGCGCCGGGCACCCGGCTGCCCGCCACCCGGCGGCTCGCCACCGACCTCGGGGTCTCGCGCGGCACCGCCAAGGGCGCCTACGACCAGCTGGTCGCCGAGGGCTACTTCGTCGCCCGACAGGGCTCGGGCACGCGGGTCGCGGCGCTGCCCGCCGCGCAGGCCGGTCCGTCGCCGACGCACACGGGCGGTCCGGCCCCGCGCCACGACCTGCGGCCGGGCAGCCCCGACGTCGGCGCCTTCCCGGCCGCCGCCTGGCTGCGGGCGCTGCGCCGCGCGGTCGCGGAGGCGCCCTCCCTCACGTACGACTACGGCGATCCGCGCGGCCGGATCGAGCTGCGCACCGCGCTCTCCGGCTATCTGGGCCGGGCGCGCGGGGTGCTCGCGCCGCCGGAACGGATCGTGATCACCTCCGGGTACGTCCAGGGGCTGGCGCTGCTGACCCGCGTGCTGGAGGGCGAGCCGGTGGGGATGGAGGACCCCGGCCTGCCGTTCCACCGCGATGTGGTGCGGCACAGCGGGGGCACCGTGGTGCCGGTGCCGGTGGACGAGCGCGGGTTGCGGCCCGCCGCGCTGGGGCAGGCGGGGGCGGTGGTGGTCACCCCGGCGCACCAGTACCCGACCGGGGTCACCCTGCGCCCCGAGCGGCGGCGCGCGCTCACCGACTGGGCGCGGGCCTGCCGGGGGCTGATCATCGAGGACGACTACGACGGCGAGTTCCGCTACGACCGCCAGCCCGTCGGCGCCCTCCAGGGCATGGCCCCGGACCATGTGGCGTACCTCGGCACCGCCTCCAAGACGCTCGGTCCCGCGCTGCGGCTCGGCTGGATGGTGCTGCCGCCGCACCTGGTGGGCGCGGTGGCCGACGCCAAGCTGCACAGCGACCACCACACCGAGACGCTGGGGCAGCTCGCGCTCGCCGAACTGATCGACAGCCACGCCTACGACCGGCACGTCCGCGCCTGCCGACTGCGCTACCGGCGGCGCCGCGACGCACTCGTGGACCGGCTCGGCGCCCGCTGGAAGGTGCGCGGCATCGCGGCCGGGCTGCACGCGCTGATCGACGTGGACGAGGAGGCCCCGCTCCTGGAGCGCGCCGAGGCGGCGGGCCTGGCCGTCGGCCACCTCGGCGGCCACTGGCACGGCCCGGCGGAGGACCGCCCGCAGGGCCTGGTCGTGGGGTACGGGACCCCTCGGGAGCGGGCGTATCCGGCGGCGCTGGAGGCACTGGCGGGGGTGCTGGAGGGGTGAGGCGGGGGTTGGCGCGGGACGGGGTGGTGCGACGCGGGGGTCAGCGCGGGGCGCGGCGGGACGCGGGGTGTGAGGCGGGTGTGCTTCTGCGGGCCGCTAGTGCGAAGTGGACCACGGAAACAGTCGGCGATTGGGTCTGATCTCCGTTCCGTCCGCGCCGTAGCGTCCTCGGCATGGCCCTTCGTCCACACCGTCTCCTCGCCTCGGCGCAGTTCGCCGGGTCGGTCGGGGACGGTGCCTTCTACGTCACCTCGGCGCTGTACTTCACGCGGGTCGTCGGGCTGCCGACGGAGCGGGTGGGGCTGGGGCTGACGCTCGCGTGGGGTGTGGGGTCGCTGGTCGGGGTGCCGTTGGGGCGGCTCGCGGACCGGCGGGGGCCGCGCGGGACGGCGGTGGGGCTGGCGTGCGCCACCGCCGTGGCGGTCGGGACGTTCCTGCTGGTCAGGGGCTTCCCGCTGTTCGTGTTCGCCGCCTGCGCGTACGCCACGGCGCAGTCGGGACTGTCGGCCGCGCGGCAGGCGCTGCTCGCCGGGCTGGTCCCGGCCGGGGAGCGTACGGGGGTGCTCGCGCGGGTGCAGTCCACGCTGAACGCGGGGCTCGCGGTGGGCGCCGCGCTGGGCGGTCTGGCGCTCGCGGCCGGTACGGCGGGGGCGTACCGGTCGGTCCTGGCGCTGGACGCGGCCTGCTTCGCGGGCTGCGCGCTGCTCCTGCTCCGGCTGCCGACCGTCACGGGGGGCGGTACGGCGGCCGACGGCACGGGGCCGGGGGGCGCGGGGCCGGGGGCCGCGGGGCCGGGCGGGCGGCGTCTCGCGGTGCTGGGGGACCGGCCGTACGCGCTGGTGGCGCTGGTCAACGCGGTACTGCTGCTGCGGCTGCCGCTGCTCAGCCTGGCACTGCCGCTGTGGATCACGCAGCGCACCGGGGCGCCGCCCGCGCTGGCGTCGGGGCTGTTCGTGCTGAACACGGTCGGGGTGACGCTGTTCCAGGTGCGGGCGGCGTCCTCGGTGACGGGCACGGACAGCGCGCTGCGGGTGCTGCGCCGGGCGGGGCTGCTGATGCTGGCGTCCTGCGCGGTGTTCGCGCTGTCGGCGGGACGGTCCGCGTGGCCGGCGGCGCTGCTGCTGTGCGCCGGTGCGGTGCTCCAGGTGGTGGCGGAGACCTGGCAGTCGGCGGGCTCCTGGCAGCTCTCCTTCGGGCTGGCCCCGGCCGACCGGATCGGTGAGTACCAGGGCTTCTTCGGCACCGGGGTGGCCGTCGCCCGCACGCTGGGCCCGCTGCTGGTCACCTGGCTGCTGCTCGGCCGGGGGACGCTCGGGTGGCTCCTGCTGGGCGCGGTGCTGGCGGGCGCGTCGTACGCGATGGGCCCGGTCGCGCGCCGGGCGGTCCGGCACCGGCCGGTGACCGCCGCCGGGGCACCGGAACCGGGGGAGGCCGCCCTGTAGGCCTGACGGGGCCCGCCGCGCGCCGCCGCCACGGGGGCGGCCGTTGCGGGGGCGGCCGTTGCGGGGCGGCAGCCCGGGGCCGCTTCTCGCCGGGGCCGGGCCGGGGGCGTTCGCGGAATCCGGCCAACTTCCGGCGGGCGGGCTCCGCTTGGCCGTGAGGGCTCAGAGTTGGGGGTCGTGGTCGTGCAGCACCCGCTGGAACAGCTTGCAGTCGCGCCAGGCGCCGTCGATGTGGAGGTAACGGGGGGCCAGGCCGATGGGTTCGAAGCCGGACTTCACCAGGACGCGCTGGGAGGCGGTGTTGCCGATGAGGGTGGCCGCCTCGACGCGGTGCAGGCCGAGGGAGTCGCGGGCGATCCCGCAGACCGCTTCGACGGCGGCACCGGCGAGCCCCCGGTTGATCCGGTCGGCGGCGACCCAGTAGCCGAGGTAGGAACTGAGGAACGGGCCCCGCGCCACCCCGGTCAGGTTGATCACCCCGGCGATACGGCCGTCCGGCGCCTCGAACACCCAGGGGAACGCGCTGCCCTCGGCGCGCTGGCGCAGCAGGCCCGCGATGCGCAGCGCCTGTCCGCCGGGGGTGAAGTAGGACTCGGGGCGGACCGGCTCCCAGGGCTTCAGATGGGCCCGGTTGGCGGTGTTCGCGGCGGCGAGCGCCTCGGCGTCCTCCGTGACGAGGGGGCGCATGAGCACACCGTCGGGGAGGTCGCGGCGGTGCTGTCCTGACAGGTCGGCGGGCATGGGCGGCACCCTAACGCGCCCCTTCTCCGGCGCCGTCCCCGCGCCCGCCTCTCCGCTGCCGCCCCTCTGCAGCGCCCGCCTCTCCACTGCCGCCCCTCTGCAGCGCCCTACTCTCCGCTGCCGCCCCTCTCCCGCACAGCCCCGCCTCGCGTGCCGCCTCTCTCCCGCCCCGCCTCGCGGGACCCGCTCACGCCGACAGCGGGGACGGGTCCCGTGTCCACTTCAGCAGCTTGTCGAAGCTCACCACCGTGCCGGACACCGGCTCCCCCGGCCCGATGCGCACATGGTCGGTCAGTTCCCGGATCAGGTGCAGGCCGCGCCCGTGCTCCGCGTCGGGGCGGGGGGTGCGGACCTGCTGGGTGAGGGTGATGCCGGGGCCCGTGTCGGACACCTCGATCCGGCACTTCTCGCCGTCGAGGTAGGCGGTGACCCGGTACCCCTCGGGACGGCCGCCGGGGTCGCCGCCGTGCTCGACGGCGTTGGCACACGCCTCACTGAGCGCGATCGAGAGGTCGTAGGAGATGTCGGGGTCCACGCCCGCCGTCTCCATCGTGCCGATCAGCAGACGGCGGGCCAGCGGAACGCTCGCGGGCTCGCGGCGCAGATGGAGTGACCACCAGATGCTCATGTGCTCCCGCCTCCCGGCCGCGGATCGACATACCGATACGTATTGCCGCCCGTACCCGGACGTAAGCACTCCGCCGACGTGACCGAGCCCATAGAGCGATCCCATGTCGGACAAAGTGGCACAAAAAGGCTCCAGTTGGGACGGATGACGATCTTCCAGTTGGCGCCCGTCCACTGTTGGGCCGCCTCCAGTCCCCCGCCTGTCCGCCGCGCGTCCGATGCCGGGCCGCCTCCGGGTCCGGCCCGGTCCCCAACTCCGGCCCCCCGCTGGGCACTCGGCGCGCCCCCGTGCGCGCCGGTGCGCGCGTGGCGGGATTTCCGCGACCTGCCGTATGGGGCGGGTAAGGCCAGTGCGATGATGAGCCCGCCATGACTGCCCCCCACGCGCGCACGGTGCGTCCCGGAGCCGGACTCCGGCTCCTGCGGGCCGCGGTGTTCGCCGCGGTCTGCGTCGTGCTGGCCGCCGCGGGGCACGCCCTGGCCGCCTGTGCGCCGGTCCCGCTGTGGACGCTCGGCGCGGGCTTCGTAGCCGCGCTGCTGGTGGTCGTCCCGCTCGCCGGACGGCAGCGCTCGCTGCCGGGCATCGCCGCGCTGCTCGCCTTCGGACAGGTCGCGCTGCACACGCTGTTCGGGCTGGCGGGCGGACACGGCGCCGCCGCCACGGCCGCTGCCGGCGGGTCCGCCGGGTTCGGCTCGATGGCGGGCATGCCCGGCATGGGCCCGACGGCGGGCATGCGCGGCACCGGCACCGCCGCCGCCCTCAGCGACACCGAGCTGGTGGACCGTGCCGCCCGGCTGGTCTGCGGTGCCAACCCCGCGCTGCTGAGCCCCGGTCACGCGTACCGCCTGCTGCTCGACGCGCATCTACTCGACCCGGCCACGGCCCGCACGCCCGCGGCCGTACCCGCGCACCACGCGGTGACCGGGCCCTGGGCGCTGCTGCCGAGCCTGCCGATGCTGCTGGGCCACCTGCTCGCGGCGCTCGTCGCGGGCTGGCTGCTGCGCCGGGGCGATCTGGCGCTGCTGCGGCTGATCTCCCTGTCGGCGCACGGCATCGCGGAGGCGGCGCTCGTACGCTCCCTGCGCGCCGCCCTCGCCCTGGTGCACGCCCTGTGCGCCGGACTGCTGCCCTCGGCGGTGCACGGCGCGTGCGCGCCCCGCACCGCGCAGGACGACACGCCCGCACCCCGCACCGAGGCGCTCCAGCACACGGTGATCCGGCGCGGTCCGCCCGCCGCCGCGTTCCGCCTCGCCGCCTGACGCGACGCCACCACCCCCCGGAGCCGGTACCGGCCGGACGGGAGTGCCGCCGTCGCGCGGCCCGCGCGTGCCCGGAGAATCCGTCCCGCACCGAGCGGCACGGCCCCCGCACGCGTACTCCTGATCACCACCGGAACCCGAACGTTGAGTGGAGTACTCCGCCATGAAGGCATCCCGCATCGCCGCCTCAGGTGTCGCCGCAGGCGTCACCGTCCTCGCCCTGTCCGCCCCCGCGTTCGCGCACGTCACCGTGCAGCCCGAGGGCGCCGCCGCCAAGGGCGGTTACGCGGTCGTGGACTTCAAGGTCCCCAACGAGCGCGACGACGCCTCGACCACCAAGGTCGAGGTGAACCTCCCGGCCGACCACCCGCTGGCCTCCGTGATGGCGCAGGCGATCCCCGGCTGGAAGGTCCAGCTCACCAAGTCCAAGCTGGCCAAGCCGCTGACGATGCACGGCGAGAAGATCGACCAGGCCGTCACCAAGGTGACCTGGACCGCCGACGGCAAGGGCATCGAGCCCGGCTACTTCCAGAAGTTCCCGCTGTCCGTGGGCGCGCTGCCCGAGGACACCGACCAGTTGGTGTTCAAGGCGCTCCAGACGTACTCCGACAAGGAGGTCGTGCGCTGGATCGAGGTGCCGGAGAAGGGCCAGGACGAGCCGGAGAACCCGGCGCCGGTGCTGACGCTCACCGCCGCGACCGACGACCACCACGGCGGGGCCGCCGCCTCCGGCGACGACGACGCCGACTCCGGCAAGGGCACCTCGGGCGCCGAGAACGCCTCCGCCACGACCGAGAAGACGGCCGCCGCCTCCGGCGACTCCGACACCACCGCCCGTGTGCTCGGCGCGGTCGGCATCGTCGTCGGCATCGCGGGCGTCGCCTTCGGTGTCCTCGCCGGACGCCGCCGGACCGCCTGACCCCGTTCCGCGCGCTCTCCGGGGGCCGTACCACCCTGGCGCACGGCCCCCGGTGCGCGCCGGATATTTCACTTCTGGGACA
Source organism: Streptomyces corallincola (assembly GCF_019104725.1). Lineage (GTDB taxonomy): Bacteria > Actinomycetota > Actinomycetes > Streptomycetales > Streptomycetaceae > Streptomyces > Streptomyces corallincola. Next base: position 47,124 of record NZ_JAHRXF010000011.1, read on the forward strand.
TTTCGCTATGCGCAAGAAGACGTTCACGGCGGCGGTACTCCTCGCCGCCGCCACCCTGACCCTCTCCGCCTGCGGCGGCGGTGACGACACGAAGACCTCGGCCGTCACCACCCTCGACGGCGGCAGCAGCTCGCACGGAGCGGCCACGGTCCTCGACCAGCCGTTCGCCAAACCGGACCTGAACCTCACCGACACCCACGGGAAGGCGTACGACCTGCGGGCCGAGACCAAGGGGCATCCGACCCTGGTCTACTTCGGCTACACGCACTGCCCCGACGTGTGCCCCACCACCATGAGCAACATCGCGGTCGCCGCGAAGTCGCTGCCCAAGGCCGAACAGGACGATCTGCGGGTCGTCTTCGTCACCACCGACCCCGGCCGCGACACCCCGTCGGAACTCGGCAAGTGGCTGGGCGGCATCGACCCGAGGTTCATCGGTCTGACCGGTGACTTCCGCGCCATCCAGGCGGGCGCCCGCTCGATCGGGATCTCCGTCGATCCCACCACCAAGGACAAGAAGGGCAACCTCGTCTCGGTGCACGGCACCCAGGTGATGGCCTTCTCCCCCAAGGACGACAAGGGGTACGTCCTCCTCGGCGACAACGCCACCGTGGACGACTACACCAAGGACCTGCCCAAGCTGGTGAAGGGGGTCAACCCGTGAGCCGCGCGTCCGTACGGCGCGTCCCCGCGCGGCGCGCGCTCCCGGCCGCCGGTGCGCTGCTCGGCGCGCTCGCCCTGGCCGGGTGCTCCGGCTCCGCCGCCCCGGCGAAGGCCGAACTCTCCGTCAGCTCCTCCTACATGCCGCGGCCCGTCGCCGCCGACATGGCCGCCGGGTTCCTCACCATCACCAACCGGGGCGGCACGGCGGACCGGCTGACCTCGGTGCGCAGCGACGCCGCCGGGGACGTCACCATGCACAGCACCACCGGCGGCATGATGCGTGAGCAGACCTCGTTCGCCATCCCGGCACACGGACGGCTGGTGTTCAGAAGCGGCGGCAACCACCTGATGTTCGAGGGGCTGAAGCACCGGCCCGCCGAGGGCCAGGACGTGAAGCTGACGCTCACCTTCGCCAGGTCGGCGCCGCTCACCGTCGAGATGCCGGTGAAGTCCGCCACGTACAACCCGGCGACCGGCCACTGAGGGAGGGACCACCGTGACACCGACCATCACCCCCCGCCTGCGGACCTGGGTGCTGCTGCTGCTCGCCGTCACCGGCGCGCTGCTCGCGGGCGCCGCGCCGGCGTCCGCGCACGCCGCGCTGACCGGCAGCGACCCCGCGCAGGGGGTGGTGGTCGCCACGGCCCCGCAGCGGGTCTCGCTCACCTTCTCCGAGCAGGTCGCCATGAACGCCTCCTCGGTACGGGTCCTCGACCCCCGGGGCCGCGACGTCGTCACCGGCGCGCCGGACAACGTCGGCGGCACGACGTACGCCGTCGGCCTCAGGAGCGGTCTGGCCAAGGGCACTTACACGGTCGCCTACCAGGTCGTCTCCGCCGACAGCCACCCGGTCGCCGGGGCCTACACCTTCTCCGTCGGCGCCCCCTCGAAGACGGTGGTCTCCGGTGCCGCGCCGGACGCGGGCGGCGGCGTGATCGGCGTTCTCTACGCCTTCGGGCGGTACGTCTCCTACGCGGGGTTCACCGTGCTGGCGGGCGGTGCCGCGTTCGTCCTGGTCTGCTGGCGGCGCGGCGCGGGTGTACGGCCCGTGCAGCGGCTGGTGGTGGGCGGCTGGGTGGCGCTGACGGCGGCCACGCTCTGGCTGCTGCTCCTGCGCGGCTCGTACACCACCTCGGGGAGCGCGGCCGACGTGTTCGACCTGAACCTGCTCGGGCAGGTCCTCCAGACCAAGACGGGGGCCGCGCTGGTCTCCCGGCTGCTGCTGCTGGCCGCCGCCGCGCTGTTCGTCGCGGTGCTGTTCGGCACGTACCAGCGGCGCGAGGAGGGCGAGGAGAAGCGGGACCTGACGTTCGGTCTCGCGGTCGGCGGGTTCGTGGTGGCCGCCGGGCTCGCGGCGAGCTGGGCGATGGCCGAGCACGCCTCCACCGGACTCCAGCCGGGCATCGCCATGCCCGTGGACGTACTGCACCTGCTGGCCGTCGCCGCCTGGCTCGGCGGCCTGACCACGCTGCTCACCGCGCTGTACCGGGCACCCGCCGAGACCCCCGTGGAAGCGGCGGCCGTCCGGCGGTTCTCCCGGCTGGCGTTCGGCGCGGTCCTGGTGCTGGTCGCCACCGGCACCTACCAGTCCTGGCGCCAGCTCGGCTCCTGGTCGGCGTTCACCGACACCACGTACGGAGAACTGCTGCTGGTGAAGATCGCCCTGGTGGCGGTGCTGGTGGGGATCGCCTGGTTCTCCCGCCGCTGGGTGGCCCGGCTGACCGACCCGGCGACGGACGCGGCGGACACCGTGAGCGGGGAGACGGCGGTGCCCGCGCGGCGGTCCGGGCGGCCGGGGAAGACCGCCGTGACCACCGCCGGGAAGGCGGCGGTCTCCAAGAGGACCGAGCAGACGGAACAGACGGCGGAGAAGGAGGCGGCCGACACCGGCACCGCCGCCACCGGTGGCGGCGAACGCGCCGCCCAGCTCGCCCGGCAGCGTGCCGCCGTGGCCGCCGCCCGGCAGCGCAGGGAGCGCGACGCCGACCCGGTGCGCTCCGGGCTGCGCCGCTCGGTGCTGACCGAAGCCGGGGTGGCGGTCGTACTGCTCGCGGTGACCACCTGGCTGACGCAGACCGAGCCGGGCCGCACCGAGCAGGAGGCCAGGGCGGCGACCGGCACCTCCGTGACCGCCCCGGCGGACGGCGTCTCCGGCGCGGTGACCCTGGACATGCGGTTCGACACCGGCGGCAAGGACGGCAAGGGCCTGGTCCGCATCGACCTCGACCCGGCCCGCGTCGGCACCAACGAGATGCACGTCTACGTCCAGCGCCCCGACGGCCGCCCCTACGACGTCCCCGAGGTGAAGGTCGCCTTCACCCTGGCGGCGAAGAAGATCGGCCCGCTGCCGGTCACCCCGGAGCACATCGTCACCGGACACTGGTCGGCGGACAAGGTGCAGATCCCGATCGCCGGCGACTGGCAGGTGGCCGTCAGCATCCGCACCTCCGACATCGACCAGACGACCGTCTCCAAGAACGCGCAGATCGGCTGACCCGCACCATGCCCGACCCGTCCCCCGCCACCACCGGGCGCCCGACCGGCCCCCGCGCCACCACCGCCCGTACCGCCGCCGCCCCGGACCCCGCCGCGCAGCCGCCCGCCGGGGACGGCCCGCGCGGGGTGTCCCGGCGGGCACTGCTCTCCACCGCCGGGGCCACCGGGCTGGTGCTCGGCGCGGCGGGTGCCGGAGCGGGGTACGCGGCGGCGCCCGCCGGGGCCGTACCGCTGACCTCGGTGGGGTCGAGCCGGGCGATGTTCCACGTGAAACATCAGCCGGGCATCACCGAGGGTCTCCAGGCGTGCGGTCATCTCGTCGCCTTCGACCTGGCGCCCGGCGCCGGGAGGCGGGAGGCGGCGGCCCTGCTGCGCCGCTGGTCGGCGACGGCGGAGCGGCTGATGGCGGGCGAACCGGCCCCGCACGACGACACCGACGTGGCCCGGGACGCGGGACCCTCCGCGCTGACCCTCACCTTCGGCTTCGGCCGTACGTTCTTCGACCGCACCGGACTGGTGAAGCGGCGCCCGGCCGCGCTGGACCCGCTGCCCGCGTTCTCCTCGGACCGGTTGGACCCCCGGCGCGGCGAGGGAGATCTCTGGGTGCAGATCGGCGCCGACGACGCGCTGGTGGCGTTCCACGCGCTGCGGGCGGTGCAGAGGGACGCGGGGGGTGCGGCGCGCGTCCGCTGGCAGATGAACGGCTTCAACCGGACGCCCGGTGCCACCGCCCGCCCGATGACGGCCCGGAACCTGATGGGCCAGCTCGACGGCACCCGCAACCCCAGGCCCGCCGACGCCGACTTCGACCGGCGGATCTTCGTCCCCTCCTCCGGTGAGCCCGACTGGATGGCGAACGGCTCCTACGCGGTCGTCCGCCGCATCCGGATGCTCCTGGACGACTGGGAGAAGCTCGCCACCGGCGACCAGGAGGCCGTGATCGGGCGCCGCAAGTCCGACGGCGCCCCGCTGACCGGCGGCGGCGAGACGACCCCGATGGACCTGGAGAAGACGGACGCGCAGGGCGCCCACGTGGTCCCGCTGAACGCGCACGCCCGGATCACCCGCCCCGACGAGAACGGCGGCGCGGCCATGCTGCGGCGGCCGTTCTCCTACCACGACGGCATCGGCGCGGACGGGACCCCGGACGCCGGACTGCTGTTCGTGGCGTGGCAGGCGGACCCGCTGCGCGGCTTCGTGCCGGTGCAGCGCAAGCTCGACCGGGGGGACGCGCTGTCCCGGTACATCCGGCACGAGGCGAGCGGGCTGTTCGCGGTGCCGGGGGGCGCGGCGGCGGGCGAGTACGTGGGCCAGCGTCTGCTGGAAGGGTGAACACGCCGGACGAAACCACCCGGTCGGGTGGAGTCCATGAGACGCGGGCGCCCGGCGGTGCCACGGCCATTAGGGTGAGGAACATGCCAGCGAGCTACGCGTACCTCGGCCCCCGAGGGCACTTTCACCGAAGTCGCCCTGCGCACGCTCCCGGAGACGGCGACTCGGGAGCTGACGCCCTACGTCTCGGTGCAGTCGGCGCTGGACGCGGTCCGCGTCGGGGAGGCGGAGGCCGCGTTCGTGCCGATCGAGAACTCCGTCGAGGGCGGCATCACCACCACCCTGGACGAGCTGGTCGCGGGCGAGCCGCTGACCATCCACCGCGAGGTGCTGCTGTCGATCACCTTCGCGCTGCTGGTCCGGCCGGGCACCGCGCTGTCGGACATCAAGACGGTCTCCGCGCACCCGGCGGCCCAGCCCCAGGTGCGCAACTGGCTGCGCGCCAACCTTCCGGAGGCCCACTGGGAGTCGGCGGCCTCCAACGCGGACGCGGCCCGGCTGGTCCAGGAGGGCCGGTACGACGCGGCCTTCGCCGGTGAGTTCGCCGCCGCCCGCTACGGGCTGACCGCGCTGGAGACCGGCATCCACGACGCGGAGAAACGCGCAGACCCGGTTCGTGCTGGTGGGACGCCCGGCCCGGCCCGCCGCGCCGACCGGCGCCGACAAGACCTCGGTGGTGCTGTGGCAGCGGGCCGACCACCCCGGCGGGCTGCGTGATCCGCTCGGTGAATTCGGGTCGCGCGGGATCAACCTGATGCTGCTCCAGTCCCGGCCGACCGGAACCGGGATCGGGAATTACTGCTTCTGCGTGGACGCCGAGGGACACATCTCCGACCGGCGGATGGCGGAGGCGCTGATGGGGCTGAAGCGGATCTGCCGCCAGGTGCGTTTCCTCGGTTCCTATCCGCGCGCGGACATCCGGCCGGGCGAGGCCGGTCCCCGGCTGCCGGGGACCTCGGACGAGGCGTTCACGGAGGCGGCGGACTGGGTGACCCGCTGGCAGGACGGCCGCTTCTAGCGCGGTGACCGGACGGGTGCGCCGTGAGCCGGTGCCCCTTTCCGGGCGCCGTACTGGCGTCGGCGGCGCGGTCCGGGCCGGTCATACCTGCCGATCAACGTTATCCACAGAAGTTATCCACAGGTCCGCTTCTCGACCTGGGGACAAGTCGATACGAGACGGCCATCGAATCGACAAATCGCCCCTCAGGTCCCGGATGGGGTCATCATCCGGCAGATCACCCTTCGTCCACCTGTTTCCCGTGGTTCATCTTTTGGAGCGATCCCTTTCCACCCGAAAGTGCGAGTCGGGGCCGTTTGGAGCGAGAATTCCGCAGCCCGGCGAAAACATCCGGAGTGATCCATTCCGAAGTCCACAGACTTTCCGCACAGCCTGTGGATAACTTTCGCCGTACTCACGGTTCCTGTGGACAACAGCAATAGGGAGTCGTGGCGGGCGGACCGGCACCGGTAGCCTGGGGCGCGTGATTGACCTTCGCCTGCTCCGTGAGGACCCCGACCGTGTGCGCGCCTCCCAGCGTGCCCGTGGAGAGGACGTCGCCCTCGTTGACTCCCTCCTCTCCGCCGACGAGCGGCGCAGGTCGTCCGGCGTCCGCTTCGACGAACTCCGCGCCGAGCAGAAGCAGCTCGGCAAGCTGATCCCCAAGGCGTCCGGCGAGGAGAAGGCCGAACTCCTCCAGCGCGCCGAGCAGCTCAAGGCCGATGTCAAGGCCGCCGACGCCGCGCGCGCCGAGGCCGACACCGAGACCCAGGACCTGCTGCAGCGCCTCGGCAACCTCGTCCACCCCGACGTGCCCGTCGGCGGCGAGGAGGACTTCGTCACGCTGGAGACGCACGGCACGATCCGCGACTTCGACGCCGAGGGCTTCGCGCCCCGGGACCACCTGGAGCTGGGCCAGACGCTCGGCGCCATCGACGTGGAGCGCGGTGCCAAGGTCTCCGGCTCCCGCTTCTACTTCCTCACCGGGGTCGGCGCCCTGCTGGAACTCGCCCTGGTGAACGCGGCGATGGCACAGGCCACCGCCGCCGGGTTCACCCCGATGCTCACCCCCGCGCTGGTCCGCCCGCAGTCGATGGCCGGTACCGGCTTCCTCGGCCAGGCCGCCCAGGACGTGTACCACCTGGCCGCCGACGACCTGTACCTGGTCGGCACCTCCGAGGTCGCCCTCGCGGCGTACCACATGGACGAGATCATCGAAGCGGACCGGCTGCCGCTGCGCTACGCGGGCTTCTCCCCGTGCTTCCGCCGCGAGGCCGGTTCGCACGGCAAGGACACCCGCGGCATCTTCCGGGTGCACCAGTTCGACAAGGTCGAGATGTTCTCGTACGTCGCCCCCGAGGACTCCCGCGCCGAGCACCAGCGGCTGCTGGACTGGGAGAAGCAGTGGCTGACCTCGCTGGAGCTGCCGTTCCGGGTCATCGACGTGGCCTCCGCCGACCTCGGCTCGTCCGCCGCCCGTAAGTACGACTGCGAGGCGTGGATTCCGACCCAGGGCAAGTACCGCGAGCTGACCTCGACCTCGGACTGCACCGAGTTCCAGTCCCGGCGCCTGTCGATCCGGATGCGCGAAGGCAAGCAGGTCCGCCCGCTGGCCACCCTGAACGGCACGCTGTGCGCCGTACCCCGCACGATCGTCGCCATCCTGGAGAACCACCAGCAGGCCGACGGCTCGGTCCGGGTGCCCGAGGTGCTGCGGCCGTATCTGGGGGGCCGGGAGGTCCTGGAGCCGGTCGCCAAGTGAGCACCCCGCTCCCCTACCGGCTGATCGCCACCGACCTCGACGGGACGCTGCTGCGTTCCGACGAGTCAGTCTCCCCGCGCACGCGGGAGGCGCTCGCCGCCGTGACGGCGGCGGGCGCGGCGCACATCGTGGTCACCGGCCGGGCCGTCCCCTGGACCCGGCACATCCTGGACGACCTCGGCTACCAGGGCCTCGCCGTCTGCGGCCAGGGCGCCCAGGTCTACGACGCCGGGGCGCGCCGCCTGCTGACCTCGGTCACGCTGGACCGCAGGCTCGCGGGCGTGGCCCTGGCCAAGATCGAGGCCGAGGTCGGCCCGCTGCATCTGGCGGCGAGCCGCGACGGCCTGGACGGCGAGGTGCTGGTCGGGCCGGGATACGCGGTCGCCGGACGGCTGCCCGCCATCCCGTTCACCGACGCGTCCGACCTGTGGTCGGCGCCGCTGAACAAGATCTACATCCAGCATCCGACGCTGAGCGACGACGAACTGGCGGAGGCGGCCCGCCGCACGGCCGGTGGTTTCGTCACCGTGGCGCTCGCGGGCGCCGGGATCGTGGAACTGCTGCCGCTCGGGCTGTCCAAGGCGACCGGGCTGTCCCTGGCGGCCCGGCGGCTGAAGCTGAAGGCCGCCGACACCCTCGCGTTCGGCGACATGCCCAACGACGTGCCGATGTTCAAGTGGGCCGCGCACGGCGTGGCGATGGCCGACGCCCACGAGGAGCTGAAGGCGGTCGCGGACGAGGTGACGGCCTCCAACGAGGAGGACGGCATCGCGCTGGTCCTGGAACGCATGCTGGGCTGAACAGCCCGTACCCGTCGCACGGTTCAGCGACGCGACCCGGCCCCGGCGGGAGGACCGCCGGGGCCGGGTCGTGTGGTGCGGGGGTCAGCGGCGCCGCCACTTCCTTCTGCGGGCCTTGCTGAAGAACCACCCGGCGGGCGGCTCGTCGGAGCGCCAGGGCTGGGGTTCCGGTTCCTCGGCGCGCCAGCGGGCGGCGAGCATCCGGGCCCGGGCGGACGGCTCGGAGGCCCCCGACCGGACGAAGGCGTCGTCCAGGACGGTCGTGTCCCAGTCGTCCCCGACCTCGCCGGTGGTCCGTCCCCGGGCGTGCTGCTGCGGCATCTCCTCTGCCATCCGCGGCCTCCTAGCCGTTCATCCGATATGCCCAGTCTGCCCGGACCGGGGTGAAGTCCCCGTCAAGGCGACCGGAGACCTCCCCACCACGCCCCACCACTCCTTGCAGCGCCCCGCTACTCCTCGCCCGCCAGCTTCAGCGAGCGCAGCTTGAACCCGGCGTACCAGGTGGCCAGCACGGTGACGGCGACCAGCAGCACGGTGGCCGTGGTCAGGCCGACGTCGGAGGTCACGAGGTCCCCGCCCGCGACCTTGTGCGCGACCGCGAGGGACCACTGCTGGACGCTGAGCGTGCGGGCGCCCGGCACCAGGGAGCCGAACAGCGCCTCCCAGACCAGCGCGTACACCAGGCCGAACACCACCGCGTGCCGCGAGACCGTGCCGAGCAGCAGGAACAGCGCGGAGTACGCGATGGAGGCGACCAGCGCGGCCACCGTGTAGGCGACGGCGATCTGCTGCCCGTTGCCGTTGAGGATCAGACCGGCGATCAGCGTCGGCACGGCCGAGAAGACCATCGTCACGGCGACGGCGACGATCAGCTTGGTGAAGACGATCGTCGGGCGCTTCAGCGGCTTGGACAGCAGATAGACCACGGAGCCGTCGTCGATCTCCGGGCCAATCGCGCCGGTGCCCGCGATGACACCGATGATCGGGACCATCGTGGCCAGCGCGAAGCCGCCGAGCACGTCGGCCGCCGTCTGGTCGTCAGCCCCGGTCAGGCCGCGCACGGCCAGCGAGATCACGATCAGCAGCAGCGGCAGCGCGCCGAGGATGAGCGCCCGGCGGCGGCCGAGCAGGGCCCGGTAGGTGAGCCGGGCGACAGTGGGGTCGTACATCTTTCGGCCTCCTACGCCGTGACCAGATACGAGAACACGGACTCGAGGGACTCGTCCGAGGGCGAGACCGTGAGGAGCCGGATGCCGTGGTCACGGGCGACCCTCGGCAGCAGCGCGGTGAAACGGCCGAAGTCCACGGCCTGGACGCGCAGCGCGCCCTCGGTGACATCGACCTCGATGCCGGACGTCGAGGGGTCCGCGATCAGCGCCGCCGCGAGCGCGCGGTCGTCGCTGGACCGGACCACGTACCGGTGCGGGCGGTCGGTCATCAGCCGCCGGATGCGGCGGAAGTCGCCGGACGCCGCGTGCCGTCCCGCGACCACGACCTCGATGTGCCGGGCGAGCTGCTCGACCTCCTCCAGGATGTGCGAGGAGAACAGCACCGTGCGGCCCTCGTCGCCCATCCGCCGCAGCAGGTCCATCAGCTGCATGCGCTGGCGCGGGTCCATGCCGTTGAACGGCTCGTCCAGCAGCAGCAGCGACGGCTCGTGGACGAGGGCGCTCGCCATCTTCACGCGCTGCCGCATGCCCTTGGAGTACGTGGAGATCTTCCGGTCCTGCGCGTACTCCATCTCGACGGTGGCGAGCGCCCGTTGGGCCTCGCGGTCGCCGAGACCGTGCAGTTCGGCGTTGGCGACGACGAACTCACGGCCGGTGAGGAAGTCGTACATCGCCTCGCGTTCGGGGACGATGCCGATGTGCCGGTAGACGGACTCGTTGCGCCACACCGGTGTGCCGTCGAGGGTGACGGTGCCGGTGGAGGGCGCCAGGAAGCCGCCCATCATGTTGATCAGGGTGGACTTGCCCGCGCCGTTCGGGCCGAGCAGTCCGGTGACGCCGGGGCCGATGGTCATGGTGACGTCGTTGACGGCGACGACGTTGCCGAACCAGCGGGAGACGTGGTCGATGACGAGGGAGGTCACAGTCCCACCTTCTTGTAGCGGCGGACCAGCAGGCCGTGGCACGCGGCGATCAGACCGGCGACGACGAGGAGGTACACCACGCCCTGGCCGGTGGACGGGCCTACGCCGCCGGGGAAGTTGGAGCCTCCGCCGAGCAGCGCGGACTGGATGCCGTCGATGAGCGTCACCGGCGAGAACAGCCCGATCCACGGCACCGCGCCGGAGCTGCCCTGCGCGTCCGCGATGGCCTGGAGGGTGGAGACCGCGCCGTAGGAGATGACCAGGACGGCGATCACGGCGGCGATGCCGAAGCCCCGGCGCGGGGTGATCGCGGCGATGACCAGGCCGATCCCGGCGAACAGCAGCGACAGCAGCAGCACGGTCACCAGTCCCTGGCCGAACTGCTTGCTCTGGTGCGCGAAGCCCATCTTGGCGAGCAGCGAACCGGCGTACAGCACGATCAGCGGGGCGCCGGTGAGGATCAGCAGCGCCGAGGCGAGCGCGGCGAACTTCGCCAGGACGTAGTCCACGGTCTCGATGGGCCGCGAGAAGTACAGCGGGATCGTCTTGAACCGCAGGTCGCGGGAGACCGCGGTCGGCGCCTGCGCGGCGACGTACAGGCTGATCACGGCCTGCATGACCAGCGCGTACCGGGTGTACGCGTGGGCCAGCGGGAGTTCGTGCGCCTTGGTGGCCACCGCGACGGCGACCATGATCGCGGCGGGCACGCACATCACCGCGAACAGCAGGATCGGCAGCACCTTGGACTTCGCCGACCGGCCGAGGCCGTAGGCGCCGCGCAGGGACTGCGAGTACAGGGACCGGCGGGCGTACGCGCGGCCCAGGCGCGGGCCGTCGTAGCCGCGGTACCCGATGTCGTGGATACGGGACTGGTCGCCGCCCGGGGTCACCGGCGCGGGGTGCTCAACCGCCATGTCCGGCGGCCTCCTTCGGCTGCTCGTCGTTGCTGCGGGTCTGTTCGTCCCCGCCGGTGAACACCTCGGAGATGCGGTGCCGGCGCTGTTCCATCCGCACCAGGCCCAGGCCGAGACCGGCGACCGTGTCGCGGACGACGTCGTACGTCTCCTCGCCGGTCGCGGTGAGCAGCAGGATGTGTCCGGCGCCGGGCAGGCCCGCGCCCTCCGCGTGCGTCTCGACGCCGTGTCCGGCGAGCGCCGCGCGGACGGCGGCGGTGCCGTCGGGGTGGGTGTCGCTGTCGGTGACCTCGATGGCGAGGGTGGTCGTGGTCTGGGTGAAGTCGGTGGTGGAGCTGGAGCGCAGCAGCTTGCCGCCGTCCACCACCACGACGTGGTCGCAGGTGCGCTCCAGTTCGCCCAGCAGGTGGGAGGTGACCAGCACCGAGATCCCGAAGTCGCTGTGGATGCGCCGGATCAGGCCGAGCATCTCGTCGCGGCCGACCGGGTCGAGGCCGTTGGTCGGCTCGTCCAGGAAGACCAGCTTCGGGTCGTGCACCAGGGCCTGCGCGAGCTTCACCCGCTGCTTCATGCCGGTGGAGTAGCCGCCGATGGGGCGGTACCGCTCCTCGTACAGCCCCACGTGGCGCAGCGTGTCGGCGGTCCGCTCGCGCGCGGCGGTCGGCGGCAGGCCGGACATGCGGGCCATGTGCACGACGAACTCGGTCGCCGACACGTCGGGCGGCAGGCAGTCGTGCTCCGGCATGTAGCCCACGCGTTCCCGGATGGCGGCGCCCTCGGTGGAGACGTCCAGGCCGAGCACGGCGGCCCGGCCCTCCGACGCGGGGGACAGGCCCAGCAGGATCTTGATGAGCGTGGACTTGCCGGCGCCGTTGGAGCCCACGAGGCCGGTCACGCCCGGCCCGATGTCCAGGGACAGCCGGTCGAGGGCGGTCACCCGCGGGAACCGCTTGCTCAGGCTTTCGGTTGCGATCACAGTCACGGGTCCGACGTTAGTGACCCGCGCCACGGAGGTCGTCACACCACAGAGCCGTCTTGGGGCGCTCCGGGTACGCCTTCAGGATGACTCCGCCCCTGGGGGGTGCGGGTGGGGGCGTCGGGGGAGCGGGCGGAGGGCCCGGGCGGGAAGCGGGCCGGGGGCGGGCGGGGGCGTCAGGGGTGGGAGCGGGCGGGGGCGTGAGGAGGGGAAGCGGGCGGGGCGCTGTTGACGAGATGTCCAACAAGTGCCAGATTCGCGGAGGTGCGCCGGGGCCGCCGTACGGGGACGCTGGGCGTGGGGGCCGCCGTACGGGGACGCTGGGCGTGGGGGCCGCGGGTGCGGGTGTGGGTGCGGGTGCGGGCCGGGAGCCGACGGCGGAGGTGGACGCGGGATGACGGTGGCGGGTGCGCGGGAGCGCCGGGTGCGGGCCGGGGACGTGGAGCTGTGCGTGGCGGAGCTGGGCGATCCGGCGCACCCCACGGTGGTGCTGGTGCACGGCTACCCGGACAGCAAGGAGGTCTGGTCCGAGGTGGCCGCCCGGCTGTCGGGCCGCTTCCACGTGGTGCTGTACGACGTGCGGGGCCACGGCGGCTCCACGGCACCGAGCCCGCTGCGCGGCGGGTTCACCCTGGAGCGGCTGACCGACGACTTCCTCGCCGTGGCGGACGCGGTCAGTCCGGGACGGCCGGTGCATCTGGTGGGCCACGACTGGGGCTCGGTGCAGGGCTGGGAGTTCGCCACGGTGGTCCGCACCCGTGGCCGGATCGCGTCCTTCACCTCGATGTCCGGCCCGTCGCTCGACCACTTCGGGCACTGGATCAACTCCCGTGTCCGGCGCCCGACTCCGCGCCGGGCCGCCCAACTCCTCGGTCAGAGCGCCAAGTCGTGGTACGTCTACGCCCTGCACACCCCGGTGCTGCCGGAGTTGGCGTGGCGCGGGCCGCTGGGAAGGCGCTGGCCGCACATCCTGCGCCGCAGGGAGAAGGTCGGCGGCGACGGCTACCCGACCGCGTCCCTGCCCTCCGACGCGGCCCTCGGTGCCTGGCTCTACCGGGACAACGTCCGTGCGCGGCTGGGCAGTCCGCGTCCGGACGCCTTCGCGCACGTTCCCGTGCAGCTGATCACCCCGCTCGACGACGCCTTTCTGTCGGAGCACCTCTACGACGGCCTGGAGCAGTGGGCGGCGCGGCTGACCCGGCGCACGCTGGACGCCAAGCATTGGATTCCACGGACGCGGCCCGACCAAGTGGCCTACTGGATCACCGAGTTCGTGGAGTCGGTGGAGGGCGACCGGGTCCTCCCCGTCCGGTCAGGTCCCCACGCGCAGCGTTTCGGCGGCCAGTTGGTGCTGGTGACAGGGGCGGGGAGCGGTATCGGACGGGCCACGGCGCTGGCGTTCGCCAAGGCGGGCGCACGGGTGGTGGCGGTGGACCGGGACGCCGAAACCGCCGCCGAGACAGCTGTGTTGGCCCGCGAGGCCGGTGCCGCCGAGGCATGGGCGGAGACGGCCGACGTATCCGACGAGCGGGCGATGGAGCAGCTGGCCGCGAAGGTGGACGCGGAGTACGGCACACCGGACGTGCTGGTCAACAACGCGGGCATCGGCCTGTCGGGGTCGTTCCTGACGACGAGCACCGAGGACTGGCGCCGGGTCGTGGACGTCAACCTCTTCGGTGTGATCCACGGTTGCCGTCTTTTCGGGGCGCGGATGGCGGAGCGCGGCCAGGGCGGGCACATCGTGAACATCGCCTCGGCGGCTGCCTTCCAGCCGTCCCGCGCGCTGTCCGCATACGCCACGTCCAAGGCGGCGGTGCTGATGCTCTCCGAGTGCCTGCGCGCCGAACTGGCCGGTCGGGGCATCGGAGTTACGGCGGTCTGTCCCGGCATCGTCAACACGGGCATCACCGGGACGGCGCGTTTCACCGGGGTGGACGCCGTGGAGGAGCGGCGGCTGCGGATGTCGGCAGCCCGGTGGTACGGGGTACGCAACTACCCGGCGGAGAAGGTTGCTTCGGCGGTGTTGGACGCGGTGGTGCGGGACCGTGCGGTGGTGCCGGTGACTCCGGAGGCGCGGGGTGCGCGGCTCATGTCCCGCTGGATGCCGGGTGCTTCGCGGCGGCTGGCGCGGGTGGAGCCGCGCCTGTGAGCGGGAGCGCGGCGAAGGCCCCGTAAGCGGTGAGAAGTTGATCAACTGACCTTGAGAGGGCGTCGAGTTGGCCAAACCACTCAAAAGAGTGGGCAGTTGTCCACAGAAATCTCAACTGGCCTGTGGATAAACCGACTTCCCTGTGGATCAAACCTGTGCACGGATAATGGGCTGCGTGATCCGCGTCTCTCCAGCACGCTGAGGGGATGGACGACAGACGCACCGTGCAGGTGTCGAAGTACCTCTCGAAGCACCTGCGCCACCAGCCGGAGCGGATCGGACTGACCCTGGACGCGGGCGGCTGGGCCGAGATCGAGGAGCTGCGGGCGGCGGCAGCGACGCACGGCTTCCCGTTCACCCGCGCGGAGCTGGACCATGTGGTCGCCACCAACGACAAGCGGCGGTTCGCCGTGGAGGGCACCCGTATCCGGGCCAGCCAGGGCCACAGTGTCGAGGTGGACCTCGGCCTCCCCCCGGCGACCCCGCCGCCGTACCTCTACCACGGCACCGTGGCCCCGGCCCTGGACGCGATCCGCGCGGAGGGCCTGCGCCCCATGAACCGCCACGCCGTCCACCTCTCCGCCGACCGCGACACGGCCACCCGCGTCGGGGCACGCCGGGGACGGCCCGTGATCCTCGCCGTGGACGCGGGCGCGATGCACCGCGCCGGGCACGTGTTCCACGTCAGCGCGAACGGTGTGTGGCTGACGGAGGGGGTGCCGGTGGAGTACCTGCGCTTCGGGTCGGCGCACTGAGCCGTTGCCGGCGGGTGCGTCAGCCGGTCAGGGCTGCCATCGCCAGCCCGGCGGGTGCGTCACCCGGTCAGGGCCGCCATCGCCAGCACGCGGGTGGCCACTCCGAGGGCGCGTTCGTCCACGTCGAAGGAACCCTGGTGCAGGTCGAGGACGCGGGTGGTGCCGGGGACCCGGACACCGAGGCGGGCCATCGCCCCGCGTACCCCTTCCTCCCGGAGGAACCAGGCGAAGTCCTCGCCGCCGAGGCTCTGTTCGGTGGTGGCGACGCCGGTGGCGCCCAGCACCTCCTCGGTCGCCAGGCGGAGCACCTCGATGCTCGTCGCCTCGTTGACGACGGGCGGGACGCCTCGGGTGTACTCCAGCTCCGGGACCACGCCGTGCAGCGCGCAGACGCTGGATACGGCCTTGCGGAACAGCGGTTCGGCCAGGTCCCAGGCGCGTTCGTCGATGCAGCGCACGGTGCACTGGAGGTAGCCGGTGCCGGTCCGCTGCTTGGCGCCGCCCCGTCGGCCGGAGGTGGCCTCCACATGGCCCCACACGACGGACGCACCGGAACCGGCGGGCAGTTGGCGGCTCACCGCCGCGGGCACGTCCGAGACGAGGGCGGAGACGGCGTCCACCACATTGGGCGGCTCGGCACCGGTCACCTCGCCCGGCACAGCCCGCACGGTCAGCTTGACCAGGTCGCACGCTGAGGTGAGCGCCCCGACCCGGAGGCCGACCCGCCCCACGTCGATCTTCGGGTCGCAGTGCAGGGCGAGGACGCGGGCCACGCCCTTGACGGAGCCGTCCTCGATCATGGCGCGGGCCCCGGCGATCTTCTCCTCGGCGGGCTGGAACAGCAGCCGCACCGGCCCCGGCAGCGCCTGCACGGCGGCCAGCCGGGCGAGCACCAGCCCGGCGCCGAGCAGCACCGTGGTGTGCACGTCGTGCCCGCAGGCGTGGCACATCCGGGGCACCGAGGAGCGGTACGGCACGTCCTTCTCGTCGTCCACCGGCAGCGCGTCCAGGTCCCCGCGCAGCGCCAGCACCGGGGCGAGCGGGTCCGCGCCGGGGATGTCGCACACCAGCCCGGTCCCGGCCGCCCCCACCACCGGCATCAGCCCGGCCCGCTCCAGCCGCTCCGCGACCCTGCGGGTGGTCCGGAACTCCGCGTTGGACGCCTCGGGATGACGATGGAGATCGCGGCGGAAATCGATCATCTCCTGATCGATCTCCCGTGCGTACCGGGCGATCAACCCTTTCGGACTGTCGGGCGCCGCCGCGTTCATGGCCCCGGCGCCGAGCAGGGCGGACAAGGAATGCTCAACACCCGCGGTGACAGCGTTCATCGCGTCAGCGTAGAGCAGGATCGTGATGCGCCGAGATCACGATCATGACGATTCGGGAGGGCGACGGGCCCTCAGGCGTGCAGAGTTCCGCTCAGCACCGACACCGCCCGACCGCCGAGCCGCACCCGGTCGCCCACCAGGCTCAGCCGGAGCCGCCCGCCCCGCTCCGACGCCTGTTCCGCCATCAGCTCGCCGCCGCCGAGCGACGGAGACCACCAGGTGGCCAGCGTGCAGTGCGCGGAGCCGGTGACCGGGTCCTCCGGGACGCCCACCGCCGGGTAGAAGCAGCGGCTGACGAAGGCCGTGTCACCGCCGCCCCGCGCGGTGATAACGACCCCCCGCAGACCGAGACTCCGCGACAGCGCCACCAGCGCGTCGAAGTCCGGCACCAGGGATCGGACCTGGAACTCCTCGGCCACCTGGACCAGCAGGTCGTCCCGGCCCCGGACCACCGCCTCTACGGCGAGCGGCTCCGCGAAGCACCCCCGCAGTCCGGCGGGAACCTCCCCGACCGTCGTCAGTTCGTCCGCCGGGAAGTCCATGTCGATCCAGCCGCCCTCGGCCCGGCAGTGCAGCGGGCCGCTGGCGCGGGTGCTGAACTCCACGGTTCCGCCCAGCACATGAGTGGCGGCCAGGGTCGCGTGGCCGCACAGGTCCACCTCGCTGGTCGGGGTGAACCAGCGCAGCGGGACCGGCCCCCGGACGCCCGCGCCGTCCGCGCCGCCGGTGCCCTCGGGGAGCAGCACGAAGGCCGTCTCCGAGTGCCGCATCTCGGCGGCGACGCTCCGCATCCACGCGGCGGACCGCTCCTCCCGCAGGATCACCACCCCGGCGGGATTGCCGCGGAACATCACGTCCGTGAACGCGTCCACCACGTGGATATCGGTCATCGCAGTCCTCCGCGGTCTCCGCCCGGCCCACCCGCGCGGGCGGCACCGAGCCTAGCTCCGTGGCGTCGCCCCTAAGTCTCCGCGAGTGGGAAGCACTCGGAAGGGCGGAGAAGAAGCCGGAAGGGAGGGGAAGGGTCGGAGTAGGCCAACCTGGACCCCTACGGCCCCTCATCTGTGCGGTCTCCCGCACGTGCGTGCGGGCGGGTGCGCGAGAATGGCCCGGTGATCTCACCGACCAGACAGCCCGGTACCCCGGCCGCCGCCCTGCCCCCGCGGCTGATCGCCACCGACCTCGACGGCACGCTGCTGCGCGACGACAAGTCCGTCTCGCCGCGCACGATCGCCGCGCTGGCCGCCGCCGAGGCGGCGGGCATCGAGGTTTTCTTCGTCACGGGCCGCCCGGCCCGCTGGATGGACGTGGTCAGCGAGCACGTCCACGGCCACGGTCTGGCGATCTGCGGAAACGGCGCCGCCGTGGTCGATCTGCACGGCGGCCCCGGCGCCCACCGCTTCGTCCAGGTGCGGGAGCTGGCACGGGAGAACGCCCTGCGGGTGGTACGGCTGCTGCGGGACGCGGTGCCCGGCACGGTCTTCGCGGTGGAGCAGACGTACGGCTTCCACCAGGAGCCCGCCTATCCCAAGCTGCACCTGGAGGTGCCGGACAACCGGCTGCCCGCCGAGGAGTTGCTCGCACCGGACGGCCCGGACGCGGATCAGCCGGTGCTGAAGATCCTCGCCTTCCACCCCACGATCGACCCGGACGCCTTCCTCACCCTGGCGCGGGCCGCCATCGGTGAACACGCCGGAGTCACGCGCTCCAGCCCCAGCGCCCTGCTGGAGATCAGCGGCCCCGGCGTCTCCAAGGCGAGCACCCTCGCCCTGTGCTGCGCCGAACGCGGCATCTCCCACGAAGAGGTCGTCGCCTTCGGCGACATGCCCAACGACGTCGAAATGCTCTCCTGGGCCGGGCGCTCCTACGCGATGGGCAACGCCCACCCCGACGCCATCGCCGCCGCCACAGCCCAGACCCACGCCAACAACGAGGACGGCGTAGCAGCGGTCATCGAACGCCTCATCAAAGAACACGCCTGAGACCCCAACCCCTCCCGAGCCCCGGCCCACCCCCGCCCCGCGTCCCATGCCCCACTGCTACCGCCTACCACCGCAGCCAGACGTACCGCACTGCTGCGGGCAGGCATGCCGCAGGGCGGCACGGGCGGGCACGGCCCTCAGTACCGGATGCCCATGAACTCCGGGCGACCGAGCACCCGCAACGCCCCGCACCCCCAACAAGCCGGACTCACCCCACCAACGCCCCCGCCACCCCCTCACGCGTCACCATCTCCCGGAACACCCCCGGACCGGCGACCAGCTCCGCGTAAGTCCCCCGCTGGACAACACACCCCCCGTCCAGCACAACCACCTCGTCCACCGCCTCCAGCCCGGCAACCCGATGTGTGATCAGCACAGTCGTACGCCCCTCGGTAGCGGCAAGCAGATCCACGGTCAACGCGTCCGCGGTCCCCAGATCCAGATGCTCGGCAGGCTCGTCCAGCACCAGCACGGGAAAGTCCGCGAGCAACGCCCGAGCCAACGCGAGCCGCTGCCGCTGCCCCCCGGACAACCGGGCCCCGTGCTCCCCCACGAACGTGTCCAGTCCCTCGGGCAGTTGCGCCACCCACTCCGCCGACCGAGCCCGCCCCAACGCGTCGAACAGCTCCCCCTCGGTCGCGTCCCGGCGGGCCAGCAGCAGGTTCTCCCGGATCGTGCTGTCGAAGAGATGCGCGTCCTGGGCACACAGCCCGACCAACCGCCGCACGTCGTCCCCGGCCAGCGCGGACGCGGGAACCCCAGCAAGGGTGTACGCCCCGGCGACCGGATCGAGGAACCGCAGCAGCACCTGCGCGAGCGTCGTCTTGCCCGACCCGGACACCCCGACCACCGCGACCCGCCGCCCCCGCTCCAGCGTGAGATCGACGCCCGTGAGCGCGTCCCGCCCACTCCCCTCGTACCGCGCGGTCAGCCCGCGCAGCACCACGGGGAACGGCGCGGCGGGCGCAGGCCGTGGCCGCTCGGGCTCGGGTACGGGCTCGACCGCGTCCAGTACCTCGTGGACCCGCTCCGCACTGCGCCCGACCCGCTGCCGGTACCGCACCGCGAGCGGCAGCCCGAGCACCGCCTCGAACGCGGCCAGCGGGGTCAGCACCACCACGGCCATCGCCACCCCGGTGAGCCGCCCGGCGGCCACGGCCTGGACGCCGTAGCGCGCGGTGGCGGCGACGGTCAGCCCGCACAGCAGCGCGGTGAGCCCGTCACCGAGCGCGGTGACGGAGGCGGCGCGCGCGGCGATCCGGGTGAGCGTGCCGTCCGCCCGCCGCGCCGCCGCCGTGCGTTCCGGCAGTGCACCGGCGACGGTCAGTTCGGCGGTGCCGGTGAGCAGGTCGGTGATCCGGGTGGCGAGCACCCCGCGCGCCGGGGCGAGCCGCCGCTCGGTGCGCCGGGCCACGGCCGAGGTGAGCAGCGGCACCCCGGCCCCGGCCGCGAGCAGTCCGGCCGCGAGGACCGCACCGGCCTCCGGCAGCAGCCACGCGGTGAAGGCGACCGCACCGGCCGACACCAGGGCCCCGGCACCGGCGGGCAGCAGCCAGCGCAGCCAGTAGTCCTGCAGCGCGTCCACGTCCGCGACCAGCCGGGTCAGCAGATCACCGCGCCGCGCCGACCGCAGCCCCGCCGGGGCCAGCCGCTCCAGCCGCCGGTACACCGCGACCCGTGTGTCGGCCAGCATCCGCAGCACCGCGTCGTGCGACACCAGCCGCTCCGCGTACCGGAAGACGGCCCGCCCGATGCCGAACGCCCGTGTCGCGGTGACCGCCACCATCAGATAGAGCACCGGCGGCTGCTGCGCGGCCCGCGAGATCAGCCACCCGGAGGTCGCCGTCAGCCCGACCGCGCTGCCGAGCGCCAGCGCGCCCAGCAGCAGCGCGAGCAGCAGCCGCCCCCGCAGTCCCCCGGCGAGCGCCCTGATCCGGGCGCCGGTCGTACGGTGCCGGGCCACCGGAGCCGGAGCGCCCGGGCCGAAGGGGTCGGCGGAGGCGGAGACTTGAGGCTCGGCCGACCCCGCCCGCTCGGCCCGCCGGGGCAGCTCCCGCACCGCCGCCGGTTCCTGCGGCCGGAGCCGGACCACGCGGTCCGCCACGTCGAGCAGGGCCGGACGGTGCACGACCAGCAGGACCGTACGACCGGCCGCGAGTCGCCGTACCGCCGCCACCACGCCCGCCTCGGTCTCCCCGTCCAGCGCGGCCGTCGGCTCGTCCAGCAGCAGCACCGGCCGGTCGGCGAGGAACGCGCGGGCCAGCGCCAGCCGTTGCCGTTGCCCGGCGGAGAGCCCGGCGCCGTCCTCCCCGAGCACCGTCTCCGCGCCGTCGGGCAGCGCGTCCACGAACTCCAGTGCCCCCGCGTCCCCGAGCGCACGCCGTACGGCACCGTCGTCGGCGCCCGGCCGGGCCAGCCGTACGTTCTCCGCGACCGTCCCCGCGTACAGATGCGGACGCTGCGGCACCCACGCGATCCGTGAGCGCCACTCCGCGAGGTCGAGCCCGGCGAGATCGGCGCCCCCGACCCGCACCCGCCCGCGCACGGGCCGTACGAAGCCGAGGACGACGTCCAGCAGCGTGGACTTCCCCGCGCCGCTCGGCCCTACCAGGGCCACGGTCTCACCCGGCCGGACCGTCAGCGACACGTCGGAGACGGCGTCGTCCGCGCGGCCCGGGTGGCGGACGGTGACCCCGTCGAGGACCAGGGCACCGGACGGCACCTGACCGGTTCCGGCGGCCGGGACCGGGGTCTCCAGCACGGCGAAGATCTCTTCCGCCGCCGCCAGCCCCTCGGCCGCCGCGTGGTACTGCGCCCCGACCTGGCGCAACGGCAGATACGCCTCCGGCGCCAGCACCAGGACCACCAGCCCCACGGAGAGATCCAGGTCGCCGTGGACCAGCCGCATGCCGATGGTGACGGCGACCAGCGCGACCGACAGCGTGGCCAGCAACTCCAGCGCGAAGGAGGAGAGGAAGGCGATCCGCAGCGTCCGCATGGTCGCCTGCCGGTACTCCCCGGTGATCCGGCGGACGGCGTCCGCCTGCGCCCTGGCCCGGCCGAAGACCTTCAGCGTGGGCAGTCCGGCGACCACGTCCAGGAAGTGTCCGGACAGCCGGGACAGCAGCCGCCACTGCCGGTCCATCCGGGACTGGGTGGCCCAGCCGATCAGCATCATGAACAGCGGGATCAGCGGCAGCGTGCCGACGATGATGGCCGCCGACACCCAGTCCTCGGTGACGATCCGCGCCAGCACCGCGACCGGCACGACGACCGCCAGCCCCAACTGCGGCAGATAGCGGGAGAAATAGTCGTCCAGGGCGTCCACACCGCGCGTCGCCAGATTCACCAGCGACCCGGTGCGCTGCCCGCTCAGCCACCCCGGCCCGAGCGCGGCGGCCCGCTCCAGCAGCCGCCCGCGCAGCTCCGACTTCACCGCCGCGCTCGCCCGGTGCGCCGCCCGCTCGGTGAGCCAGGCGACCACCGCCCGGCCGACCGCGACCACCACCAACAGCACCAGCGGCGTACGGAGTTCGGTCACGGACCGGCTGTGCTGGAAGGCCCCGACCACCACATCGGCGATCAGCGTGGCCTGGGCCACCAGCAGCCCGGCCCCGGCCGCGCCGAGCCCGACGACGGCCAGCAGGAAGAAACGGGTGGCGCGTGCGTGACGCAGCAGGCGCGGATCGATCGGTTTCACGTGAAACATGCCCTTCGGCCCGGAGCGGGTGTTTCACGTGAAACACCCGCTCGGAGGACTCAGTGCGCGGCGTCCACCGCGAGGTGCTGGATGCCGATGCGCTTGCGGAAGACCCAGTAGGTCCAGCTCTGGTACAGCAGCACCAGCGGGGTGGCGATGGCCGCGCACCACGTCATGATCCTGAGCGTGTACGGGCTGGAGGAGGCGTTGGTGACCGTCAGGCTCCACGCCGGGTCCAGCGTGGACGGCATGACCTCCGGGAAGAGCGACAGGAACAGCATCGCCACGGACGCCGCGACGGTCAGCCCGGACAGCGCGAACGCCCATCCCTCACGGCCGAGTTGATTGGCCACCAGCGCCATCACGAGAGCGGCCACCGCCACGACCAGCGCGACCAGACTCCCGCCGTCGCCCTTGTCGGCCTGTGTCCAGACCAGGAAGACGGCGGCCGACACGGCGGTGACCAGCCCGAGCCAACGGGCCGTGCCCCGCGCCCGCCGCCGGATGTCCCCCACGGTCTTCAGCGCGGTGAACACCGCCCCGTGGAAGGTGAACAGCGTGAGCGTCACCAGCCCGCCCAGCAGGGCGTACGGGTTGAAGAGGTCCCCGAGGGTGCCCGCGTACTCGAAGTGCCGGTCCAGTGGGACGCCCCGGACGATGTTCCCGAAGATGACGCCCCACAGGAACGCCGGTATCAGCGAGGTCCAGAAGATGGCCGTCTCCCAGGTGCGCTGCCACCTCTCCTCGGGCCGCTTGGCCCGGTACTCGAAGGCGACGCCCCGCACGATCAGACAGACCAGGACGGCGAGCAGCGGCAGGTAGAACCCGGAGAAGAGGGTGGCGTACCAGTCCGGGAAGGCGGCGAAGGTCGCGCCGCCCGCCGTGAGCAGCCACACCTCGTTGCCGTCCCAGACCGGCCCGATGGTGTTGATCAGCACCCGGCGCTCGGGCCGGTTCCGGGCGAGGAGCCTGGTGAGGACACCGACTCCGAAGTCGAAGCCCTCCAGGAAGAAGTAGCCGGTCCACAGGACGGCGATGAGGACGAACCAGACATCGTGCAGTTGCATGACAGTTCCCTCGCTGCCTAGTAGGAGAAGGCCATCGGCTTGTCGGCGTCCGCGCTGTCGCCGCCGATCCTGGTGGGCGGGGCGAGGTCGGCCTCGGTCAGCTCGGGCGGCCCTGCCTTGACGTACTTCAGGAGCAGCCGGACCTCGACAACGGCGAGCACGGCGTACAGCGCGGTGAAGACGAGCAGCGAGGTCAGCACCTCGGTCTGGGACACGGTGGGGGAGACGGCGTCACGGGTGCGCAGCACGCCGTAGACCACCCAGGGCTGACGGCCCGTCTCGGTGAAGATCCAGCCCCAGGAGTTGGCGATCAGCGGGAACGCGAGTGTCCACACGGCCAGCCGCCAATACCACCGGGTCAGGTTCTCGCCGAGCGCCTTCCTCCGGAACAGCACCAGCCGTGGCACCTCGTCCTCACCGACCCGGAGGTGCTCGGGGAGCAGGAACTTCCGCCGGGTCAGCCAGAGTCCGGCCGCCCCGAGGGCGAAGGACGACATCCCGAAGCCGATCATCCAGCGGAAGCCCCAGAACGCGACCGGGATGTTCGGCCGGTAGTCGCCCGGCCCGAACCTCTGCTGCTCGGCCTTGTTCACGTCGTTGATGCCGGGCACCCGCGAGGAGAAGTCGTCGTTGGCCAGGAAGGACAGCAGCCCGGGGATCTCGACGGCCACGGTGTTGTGGCCCTTCCGCACATCCCCGTACGCGAAGATCGAGAACGGCGCCGGCTGCTGCCCGTCCCAGAGTGCCTCGGCGGCGGCCATCTTCATCGGCTGCTGCTTGAACATGACCTTGCCGAGCGTGTCCCCGCTGACCGCCGTCAGCAGCCCCGCGATCACCACGGTCACCAGGCCGAGCCGCAGCGAGGTCTTCATCTCCCGGATGTGCCGCCTGCGGGACAGGTGGTAGGCGGCGATCCCGACCATGAACGCCCCACCGGTCAGGAAGGCGGCGGTGAGCGTGTGGAACGCCTGGGCGAGTGCGGTGTTCTGGGTCAGCACCGCCCAGAAATCGGTGAGTTCGGCCCGCCCCCGCGCCTTGTCGATGCGGTAGCCGACCGGGTGCTGCATCCAGGAGTTGGCCGCCAGGATGAAGTACGCGGAGAGGATCGTGCCGAGCGACACCATCCATATGCAGGCCAGGTGAATCCGCTGGGGGAGCTTGTCCCAGCCGAAGATCCACAGGCCGATGAAGGTGGACTCGAAGAAGAACGCGATCAGGGCCTCGAAGGCCAGCGGGGCACCGAAGATGTCCCCGACGAAGCGCGAGTACGCCGACCAGTTCATGCCGAACTGGAACTCCTGCACGATGCCGGTGACGACACCCATCGCGATGTTGATCAGGAAGAGCTTGCCCCAGAACTTCGTGGCCCGGAGGTACTTCTCCTTCTCGGTGCGCACCCAGGCGGTCTGCAACCCGGCCGTGAGCGCGGCCAGCGAGATCGTCAGCGGGACGAACAGGAAGTGGTAGACGGTGGTGATGCCGAACTGCCAGCGCGCCAGCGTCTCCGGCGCCAAAGCCAGGTCCACGTCTCAGACTCCTTACTCCGCCGCGTGAACGGCGGTTCGCCCCGCTTTGCCCCACCCAGGGCAGGACGAACGGGACGCGCTTGTGAAAGCGTTCACATTCACAAGCCATTATGGCGCACACGTTTTCGGCGCCCGAACAGGGGGTCCCCTTCCGGCCACCGGGAGCACGGGCCGGGGGGTACGGGGGTACGGGTCCCGGTTTCACGTGAAACGCGCCCGCACCGGTCTCACCCCGCCCCGCGCCCCCTCGTCCCCCGGCCTGCGCACTTACACGCCCCCGCGCACGGAAAAGGCCCCGCACCAGGCGGGGCCTCAACTCCTCGGCGCGCACACGGCCTTGCCGTCGTACCCGCCTCCCGCGCCCTTCGTGGGCGCGTCCGCTCAGCCCTCCCGGCTGAACGCCTCCGCCACCTTCACGAAGATGTCGTTCGCCTCGGTCTCCCCGATCGTCACGCGCACGCCCTCCCCGGCGAACGGCCGGACCGTCACCCCGTGGGCGTCACAGGCTTCCGCGAACACCGTCGTACGCTCCCCCAGCCGCAGCCAGACGAAGTTGGCGTGCGTCTCCGGCACTGTCCAGCCCTGCGTGGTCAGCGCCTCGACCACGCGGTCGCGCTCGCAGACCAACGAGCCGACCCGGCCGAGGAGTTCGTCCTCGGCGCGCAGCGAGGCGATGGCCGCCTCCTGGGCGATCTGGCTCACCCCGAACGGCACAGCGGTCTTGCGAAGCGCCGCCGCCACCGGCTCGTGGGCGATGGCGAAACCGACCCGCAGACCGGCCAGGCCGTACGCCTTGGAGAAGGTGCGCAGCACGCAGACGTTCGGCCGCTCCCGGTACAGCTCCACGCCGTCGGGCACCTCGGGGTCGCGGATGAACTCGCGGTACGCCTCGTCCAGTACCACCAGCACGTCCGACGGCACCCGGTCGAGGAAGCGCTCCAGCTCCGCCCGGCGCACCACGGTGCCGGTCGGGTTGTTCGGGTTGCAGACGAAGATCAGCCGGGTGCGGTCGGTGATCGCGTCCGCCATCGCGTCCAGGTCGTGCACATCGCCGGGCGTGAGCGGCACCCGCACCGACCGGGCCCCGCTGATCTGCGTGATGATCGGGTACGCCTCGAAGGAGCGCCAGGCGTAGATCACCTCGTCACCGGGGCCGCAGGTGGCCTGAAGGAGCTGCTGGGCGACGCCCACCGAGCCGGTGCCGGTCGCCAGATGCGACGCCGGCACCCCGAACCGGTCGGACAGCTCGCTCATCAGGGCGCCGCACGCCATGTCCGGGTAGCGGTTGAAGTGGGCGATGGCCGCCGTGACGCGCTCCATCACCCCCGGCAGCGGCGGATAGGGGTTCTCGTTGGAGGACAGCTTGTACGCGACCGGGCCGTCCGTCGCGGCGGGCCGCCCCGGCTTGTAGGTGGGGATACTCTCCAGCTCGGCGCGCAGCTTGGGGCTCGTCTCGCTCACCGCAGTCCTCCTCACGACCACCGGCGGACCGTCGAAGCGCCGGCTTCCCATTACTCCACACCCTAAGAGGATTCACCGCCCGTGCGAACAGGTGCGCAGGGAGAGATGCGAACCTCATGCGCCACAGGAACAACAAGGGCATCACCCCCCGAAGCCCTACGTAAGGGGGGCGCGTCGCACATATATCTACGCGCCGGTGGTTCGCGCCGTGGCGCGCATCCCCCGTGAAGGTGAGTTGAGACCTCTTCGAAACATGGGACCCTCGGCAGGCCCATCCGCGCCGACACACCACGTCCTGGCACAAGTACGCCCAACTGACTTTCTTTCTAAGGTAGTTGACCACTTCTGGCCATGCAGAAACGTGCCTGTCAACGCGTGCATATGCGTCCGCCCTACCCCACCGCCGTCGCCCTACTATCGGCTGGCCATGACAGCAGCAGGGAAGCATCAGGTGAGCCGCGCGGAAACCTCACGCCGAGCCGGCCGGCCGGGCAGGGCGGGCATCAGGGACGTGGCCGCCGCCGCCGGCGTCTCCATCACGACCGTCTCCGACGCCCTCAACGGCAAGGGCAGGCTCCCCGACGCCACCCGCCGCCATGTCCGCGAGGTGGCCGACCGGCTGGGGTACCGCCCCTCCGCCGCCGCCCGCACCCTCCGTACCGGCAAGTCGGGACTGATCGGCCTGACCGTGACGACGTACGGGGACGAACCCTTCACCTTCACCGAGTTCGCGTACTTCGCGGAGATGGCGCGCGCCGCCACCTCGGCGGCACTGGCCCGCGGCTACGCCCTGGTCATCCTGCCCGCGACCTCCCGGCACGACGTATGGTCCAACGTGGCGCTGGACGGCACGGTCGTCATCGACCCCTCCGACCACGACCCGGTGGTCAGCGAACTCGTCCGGCAGGGGCTGCCCGTCGTCTCCGACGGGCGTCCGGGCGGCACGCTGCCGGTCACCGCGTGGGTGGACAACGACCACGAGGCCGCCGTGCTCGGCATCCTGGACCACCTGGCCGACGCGGGCGCCCGCCGGATCGGCCTGCTCACCGGCACCACGACGGACACGTACACCCATCTGTCCACCACCGCCTACCTGCGCTGGTGCGAACGCGTGGGCCAGGACCCGGTCTACGAGGCGTACCCCGCGCACGACCCGTGCGCCGGGGCGGTCGCCGCCGACCGGCTGCTCGCCCGGCCCGACCGGCCGGACGCCGTCTACGGCCTCTTCGACCCCAACGGCACCGACCTGCTCGCCGCCGCCCGCCGCTACGGCCTGCGCGTCCCCGAGGACCTGCTGCTGGTGTGCTGCAGCGAGTCCACCGGATACGCGGGCACCGAGCCGCCGATCACCACGCTCTCGCTGAAGCCGCGCCGGATCGGCACGGCGGTGATCCAGTTACTCATCGACGCCATCGAAGGTGTCGCCGCCGACGAACCGGTCGAGCAGGTGATACCGACCGAGCTGATCGTGCGCACCTCCTCCCAGCGCCGTCCGCCACGCACCACCGTCAGCCCGCCGCGCACCCCGGAAGAGGGGTAGCGGAACAGGACGCCCGCCCCGGACGCGACCGTCCCCGGCGCGGGCGTCCACCGGCCGACCCGGTGGGGCAGCCGCCCGAACCCCGGCCCAAACGGGGCGAAAGCCGCGGCGAACCGGAGTCCCGCGCCGATTGACCACCCCTGGGTCATCACACGGCGCGACACGCGTTCCTATGATGGGCGCACGACACCGAGGGGCCGCTGCGACCAGGCAGTCCCGCGCGGTGCAGCAGCGGCGGGATGGTGGAGGGGTCTGATGACTCAGGGGGCCGGTCAGGGACCCGATGCGGAGCACACGGCCACGGTGCGCGACTTCCGGGTACCCGCGTACGTGGGCGAGACCGGTCCGTACGCCCACACCCATCCCGGTGACGCCGTGCCACCGCTGGACGACGGGTACACCCCGACCCAGCGCGACCTGCCCGTGATCAGCCGGGACGACACGCTCGACGTGCCCGTCGAACCCGCGCCCGCCGTACCGGAGGCACAGCCGGACGGCGGTCCCGGACCGCTGTTCGTCGTCGGTGACGTGCACGGCTACCTGGACGAACTGCTCGCCGCGCTGGCCGAGAAGGGCCTGATCGACGCGGCGGGCCAGTGGTCCGCGGGCACCGCCCGGCTCTGGTTCCTCGGTGACTTCACCGACCGCGGCCCGGACGGCATCGGTGTCATCGACCTCGTGATGCGGCTGTCCGCCGAGGCGGCGGCGGCCGGCGGCTACTGCAAGGCCCTCATGGGCAACCACGAGTTGCTGCTGCTCGGCGCCCGCCGGTTCGGGGACACCCCGGTCAACTCCGGTGCGGGCACCGCCACCTTCCAGGCCGCCTGGCTGCTCAACGGCGGCCAGCGCAGCGACATGGACCGCCTCCAGGACCACCATCTGCAGTGGATGGCCCGGCTGGACGCCGTCGAATCCGTCGATGGCCATCTGCTGCTGCACTCCGACACCACCGCCTATCTCGACTACGGCGACTCGATCGAGGCGGTCAACGACACCGTCCGCGAGACGCTCACCCGCAACGACCCGGACGAGGTCTGGGACCTGTTCCGCAAGTTCACCAAGCGCTTCTCCTTCCGGGACGAGGGCGGCACCGAGGCCGTCCGGTCCCTGCTGGATACGTACGGCGGTACTCGGGTCGTTCACGGCCACAGCCCGATCCCCTATCTGCTCGGCGAGGTCGGCTCCGAGGACGGCGAGGAGCACGCGCGGCCCGTCGTGGAGGGACCGCACGTCTACGCGGGCGGCCTCGCCATCGGCATGGACGGCGGCGTGACGATGGCCGGGAAGCTGCTCGTGGAGCAACTCCCGCTCCAGAACTGACCGTTCCGCACCGGCTGTCCGGCCCGCGCCCGCGGGTGCGGGCCGGACGGCAATTTCCCGCAACCCCCTGTCACCGTGCGCGGTGACGGCTCTACCATCGGCTTATCCGTAGCAGGCTCCCCTCCGTTTCTGCCCGACGGCTCGCCGCCGTGCGAGCCCCCAGCCCTACGGAGCATCGGGGGATGCACATGAACAGCGTTCCGCAGCACCTGCTGAACGAGGACCGCCAGGAGTTCGAGCGGCTCCTCGACGAGGCGCTGCGCTCCGCCCCGCACCGCCCGGAACTGGCCGCTGTCGGACAGCGGCTGGATTCCGCGCAGTTGCGCGCGATGGCGCTGAGCGCCACCACCCTCATCACCTCGGCCGCGTCGGCCGAGTACCAGCACTACGTCAAGGTCCGCACCGACCTCCGCCAGCCCGCCCCGGCGACGGCCCCGGCCACCGCCGAGCCCGGTCCCGGCACCGACAGCGGGTCCGACGCCGCGTACGGACCCGCCGGGACCGACGGGGGCGTGCTCGGGCTCGCCGCCACGCTCGGCGCGGCGCCCGCACCCGCGGGCGCGGGCGCCGTCGCCGTGGTCGCGGTGCTGGCACCGGTCCTCGCCGGGGCCGCCGCCGCGATCTTCCTGCTCGTCGGCTACGTCCTGCGGGCGGTCGCACCGCAGCAGGCGTTCGCCCGGAGCATGCTCACCGCGGGCTGGGTGTTCGGCGCCATCGCCGCCGCCGCGATCCTGCTGGCCGGTGCGGGCCTGCTGATCACCGCCCTGCGCAACGGCCCCTCGGCGCGCGCCGCGGTCCACGACCGGGCGAGCGAGGAGGTGGCCCGCGCCCGCGACGCCTGGCGGGACGCCCTGCTGGAGCGGGGCATCCTGCCCTTCCTGCGGGACGCGCTGGCCGACCCCGGCACCGGCGCGCCGCACCGCTCCGGCCCGGAGTCACCGGCGACCGGCCGCATGCCCCGTCTCGGTTACGGCCGTCCGGGCTTCAGCAGCCCGGACG
This sequence comes from Streptomyces corallincola, assembly GCF_019104725.1. GTDB lineage: Bacteria > Actinomycetota > Actinomycetes > Streptomycetales > Streptomycetaceae > Streptomyces > Streptomyces corallincola. The sequence continues at coordinate 76,986 of NZ_JAHRXF010000011.1, forward strand.
ACGGCGCCGAGCCCGACCGGCCCCGGTTCTCCAGCCCCGACTACAGCAGCCCGGACTTCGGCGGCCCGGAGCACCAGCCGGACTGAGCCGGACCGCGCCCGGAGGCCGTGGGTCTCCGGGGCTGCGGCCGGTCTCAGTCGGCCAGCGGCAGATAGACGCGGTTGCCCGAGGCCGCGAACTCCTCGGACTTGCGCGCCATGCCCTCCTCGATCTCTTCCTGGCTCGCCCCGTGGGTGCGCCGGATGTCCTGCGAGATCTTCATGCTGCAGAACTTCGGCCCGCACATGGAGCAGAAGTGGGCCGTCTTGGCGGGCTCGGCGGGCAGCGTCTCGTCGTGGAACGCCCGTGCCGTGTCCGGGTCCAGCGCGAGGTTGAACTGGTCCTCCCACCGGAACTCGAACCGGGCGTCGGACAGCGCGTCGTCCCACTCCTGCGCACCGGGATGCCCCTTGGCGAGGTCCGCCGCGTGGGCCGCGATCTTGTACGTGATGACCCCGGTCTTCACGTCGTCCCGGTCGGGCAGGCCCAGGTGCTCCTTGGGCGTGACGTAGCAGAGCATCGCCGTGCCCCACCAGGCGATCATCGCGGCGCCGATGCCGGAGGTGATGTGGTCGTAGGCCGGTGCGACGTCGGTCGTCAGCGGGCCGAGCGTATAGAACGGAGCTTCATCGCAGATCTCCTGCTGAAGGTCGATGTTCTCTTTGATCTTGTGCATCGGGACGTGTCCCGGACCCTCGATCATCGTCTGTACCTGGAAACGCCTGGCGATCCGGTTGAGTTCCCCGAGGGTGCGGAGTTCCGCGAACTGCGCCTCGTCGTTGGCGTCCGCGATGGACCCGGGCCGCAGCCCGTCGCCCAGCGAGTACGTGACGTCGTAGGCGGCGAGGATCTCGCAGAGTTCCTCGAAGTTCTCGTAGAGGAACGATTCCCTGTGGTGGGCCAGGCACCAGGCGGCCATGATCGAGCCGCCGCGCGAGACGATGCCGGTCTTGCGCCGCGCGGTGAGCGGCACGTACGGCAGGCGTACCCCGGCGTGGACGGTCATGTAGTCCACGCCCTGCTCGGCCTGTTCGATGACCGTGTCCTTGTAGATCTCCCAGGTCAGCTCCTCGGCCCGGCCGTCCACCTTCTCCAGCGCCTGATAGAGCGGCACGGTGCCGATCGGCACGGGGGAGTTGCGCAGCACCCACTCGCGGGTGGTGTGGATGTTCCGGCCGGTGGAGAGGTCCATGACCGTGTCGGCGCCCCAGCGGGTGGCCCAGGTCATCTTCTCCACCTCCTCCTCGATGGAGGAAGTGACGGCGGAATTGCCGATGTTGGCGTTCACCTTCACCAGGAACCGCTTGCCGATGATCATCGGCTCGATCTCCGGGTGGTTGACGTTGGCGGGCAGCACCGCCCGCCCGGCCGCGATCTCGGCGCGGACCACCTCGGGTTCGACGCCCTCCCGGAGCGCCACGAACTCCATCTCCGGGGTGATCTCGCCCCGCCGGGCGTACGCGAGTTGGGTCACCGGCTCCCCCGGACGGCCCCGGCGCGGCTGGCGCGGGCGGCCGGGGAAGACGGCGTCCAGATTGCGCAGTCCGCCGCGTGGTGAGGTGTGTTTGACGCCGTCGTCCTCGGGCCGTACGGGTCGGCCCGCGTACTCCCCGGTGTCGCCGCGCGCGATGATCCAGTTCTCCCGCAGCGGCGGAAGTCCCCGGCGGACATCGGTGTCGATCCCCGGATCGGTGTACGGGCCGGAGGTGTCGTACAGCGTGACCGACTGCCCGTTGGTGAGGTGGACCTGACGGACCGGCACCCGCAGATCGGGGCGGCTGCCCCCGACGTACGCCTTGTGCCAGCCGATGGATGAGCCGGACTCCGGGGACGTGTCGTCCTGAACGGAGGCAGGCGTGCGTGCGTCCTTGTTGGTCATGAGACCTACTCCCTACGCCGGCATTACCCGGTAACAGGTTCGGCGGTCGGCGCAGCGATGTCCGTACGACGTGCTTCGCGCGGAACGTCGGACGTTCCACGTGAAACATCGCCACTACGGAGGTCAGCGCCCTCTCAGCCCGGTGCTCCGAGCTCCCGCGTGTGCAAAGGTGCCTCCACGCTAGCGTCAACCCGGGCGCGGTGACCAGAGGGCCCCCTTCGTTCTTGCGATGATCGGTCGGTGACCACGATGGAACAGTTCCCGCACTCCCCTTCCGAGCCTCCGCGTGGCGACGACGCAGGTCAGGGGCACGACCACGGTCAGGGGAACGGGCACGGGAACGGGGCCGGACACGGACACGGGCATGGGGCCGGAAACGGGCATGGGCATGGGCACAGCCACAGTCACGGCCCCGCCGCTCCGGTCTCGAAGCATCTGCGCAAGGTCATCGCGGCGATCCTGATCCCCTTCACGGCGGCGGTCGTGGTCGGCCTGGTGCTGCTCTGGCCCGGCGGTGCGCCTCCGCACCAGCGCACCGGGGTCGGGTTCGACCGGCAGACCCAGCAGGCAACCGTCAGCGCGGTGACCGCCATCGACTGCGCGTCCGTGAACGCCTCGGGCGGCGGCACCCCGGCCGGTGACGCCTCGGGCGGTTCCCCCGGCGGCGATCCGGCGCGGGGCGGGTCGAGAGGGACGTGTCACCGGGCGACGGTGCGGGTGGACACCGGCAAGGACAGCGGACGTACGTTCACCGAGATCGTGCAGCCCGACCAGTCCCGCCAACTGCACCTGGGCGAGAAGGTCGTGGTCGCCTACGAGCCCTCGGCACCGAAGGACCTCCAGTACTCGGTGACCGATGTGAACCGCGCGTTCCCGATGGCCCTGCTCGCCGGTGTCTTCGCGCTGGCGGTCGTGGTGGTGGGCCGGATGCGCGGGGTGATGGCGCTGGTGGCGCTCGCGGTGAGCTTCCTGGTGCTGACGCTGTTCATCCTCCCGGCGGTGCTCCAGGGCTCCAACCCGCTGCTGGTGGCGGTCGTAGGGGCGAGCGCGATCATGCTCATCGCGCTCTACATGTGCCACGGCCTGTCCGCCCGGACCTCGGTCGCCGTGCTGGGCACGCTGGTCTCGCTGATGCTGATCGGCTTCCTGGGCTCGGAGTTCATCGACTGGGCCGCGCTGACCGGGAACACCGACGACAGCACGGGGCTGATCCACGGCCTGTATCCGTCGATCGACATGAGCGGTCTGCTGCTGGCCGGTGTCATCATCGGCTCGCTGGGCGTGCTGGACGACGTGACGGTGACCCAGACGTCGGCGGTCTGGGAGCTGCACGAGGCCAACCCGTCGATGGGCTGGCGCGGGCTGTACCGGGCGGGCATCCGTATCGGCCGCGACCACATCGCCTCCGTGGTCAACACCCTGGTCCTCGCCTACGCCGGTGCCGCGCTGCCCCTGCTGCTGCTGTTCTCGATCGCCCAGAGCAGTGTGGGCACGGTGGCCAACAGCGAGCTGGTGGCCGAGGAGATCGTGCGCACGCTGGTGGGCTCCATCGGGCTCGTCGCCTCGGTGCCGGTCACCACGGCACTGGCCGCGCTGGTGGTCTCGGCCGACCGTCCGGCCCGTGGAACCCCGGCCGCGAGCGCGTCCGGAGCCGTACCCGGCCCGTCCGGAGCCCCGTCCACCATCTCCGCCGCGGCGGGACCCGGCGCACGGCCCGCCCCCGCGACGGCCGGAAGGGGCCGGCGCCGCAAGCACTGAGCCGAGGACCGGAGGACCGGGCGGGGCGCCGGGGGAGCCCCTGAAGGCCAAGACGGCTGCCGGGGAGCACCCGAAGGCCGGGAAGGGCGCCTGGGAGCGCCGGAAGGCGGGGAAGGCGGCCGGGGAGCGCCGGGGGGGCCGGAACGGCCGCAGAAGCGTTCCTGCGTCCGTCCGGGCGGCGTCGCCGCCGATCCGTGGGCGGTACTCCCGTCCGTCAGCCCGCGCTCTGCTCCTCGGCCAGGATGCGGTCCAGCGCCTCTTCGAGGTGGGTGTCGAAGTCCGCCATCGCGCTCTCCTGGCCCAGCGGGACGAGCCGGTCCGTGCGGTCCAGGAACGCCACCAGCGGAGGCGCCGAGGAGCGGAACAGCGCCTGGTCGCCGCCGACCTGGAGCCGGATCAGCACCTCGCCCAGCACCTCGGAGTCGGCGGGAGCGATGTGCACGTCCCCCTCCCCGCAGGGCCGCCCCACCCCGTCGATCAGCAGCTCACGCCCGAACGCCCAGGTCACCGGAGCGTCTCCGGGGAGATGGAACGTCAGCCGGACGGCGTAGGGATCGCAGGCGTCGTAGCGCAGCTCCACCGGGATGCGGAAGGACAGCTCCTCCGACACGAGAAAGCTCATCATGACCTCTGCCTGTACGGATTCGCGCATGCCTACCCCGTCAAGTGACATCGACTGGCCGGGATTCATCCCTCGACCGTGGTCAAATCTTGCTGAACGTACACAGCAGATCACAAGGAGTGAGTTTTCAGATACTGATAGACAGCGTCAACGACCCAAGGCCGTGTCCCGCCTCGGCCCTCAACTGGCGGGCGAAGAAAGGCAAGCGGTCGGCCCGATGAGCGGGCAGCGAGAGGGCCAGAGCCCCTGGAGCGTCACCCACCGTGACCGGAATGGCCGCACAGATCGTGCCGATCGCGTACTCCTGCCGCTCGAACACCGGCTCCGCGGAAGGAATCCCGGCCATCCTGCGCAGCAACGCGCCCTCGTCGCGCACGGTGTGGGGCGTGAGGGGGCGCACGGGGTACCGGGCGAGGTGATCGCGGCGGCCGCTCTCGGCGAGTTGCGCGAGCAGGCACTGTCCGAGGGCGTGGGCGTGTCCGGTGGCGCGGAGGTCGGCCACCTCCGGTGCCGCCGGGAACTCCCGTGAGGCGGCAATCGCCTCGACCTCGATCTCCCCGTCCCGGTACACCCCGAGGTACAGCGGGGCGCCGATGGAATCGCGCCAGCGGGCGAGGGTGCCGTCGCGGGTGCCGTGACGGTTCTCCCGCGCTCGCGCGCCGCCGCCGGTGAGCCGCTCGGTGGCGGCGCCGAGGAAGAACAGCCCGTCCTCGCGGCGCAGATATCCCTCGTGCACCAGGGTGCGCAGCAGGTGGTAGGCGGTGGGCAGGGCGAGCCCGGTCTCGCGGGCGAGTTGCTTGGCCGGGGCTCCGTGACCGTGGGCCGCGACGGTCTCCAGCAGGCGCAGCGCCCGCTGGACGGAGCCGATGAGGGTCGTGGCCCCCGGCCGGGCGCTGTCGTCGCCGGGCGGGGCCGGACGGGGGAGGGCGGCGGCCCGTCCCCGGCGCGCGAGGGAGGCGGCACCGGGCTGTCCGGGCACCCCGTCCAGGGGTGCCGGAGATGCCGCGGATGAGGTGGCCGCTCCACCGGTGTTCCCCGCCGGTCGCCCGGCGGCGGTGCCGGGCTGCCGGGCGGGGGCGGCCCGACGTACCGGGGCGGCCCGGCGGGCGGGAGCGGGCTGCCGTACCGGAGCGGCCCGCACTTCCGCGCCGGGCTGCTGTCCCGTGCCCGGTTGCCGTTCCGCGCCCGGTTGCCGTTCCGCCGCCGTGGGCGGGTCGGCCGGCCGCGGCGCCTGGGGAGCGTGGAGGTGGGGCGGGTCAGGGGGTGCGTGGCTGTCGGGTGGTGCGGCGTCAACCGTGGCCAAGGGTCACTCCGGAGCGAGGGAGGGGACGGCCCGTACCGGTGGCGCGCGGAAGCCGGTGGCGCACGGAGGGGGTGCCGCCTGCGGGGCCCGGCCCCGCGTGGGTGTCCGGACTCTAACGGCCCGCCGCCACCCAGGGACCGGCCGCCGGGGAAACTTCCCTCGCCCGAGGGAACCGGCGTCGTCCGCCGCCGTTCACCGCCCCCGAGGGCTCACCAGTCGCTCCGGGACGAGGAGTTCGACGTGAACTTGCGCACGATGTAGATCAGACCGCCGACCAGGGCGACGAAGATCAGCGCCTTGAAGAGGACGGCGATCACGAAGCCCACGACGGTGGCGATCAGACCGCCGAACACGACCAGGGCGATGACCGGCACCGCGACCCACTTCACCCACCACGGCAGTCCCGCGAAGATGTCCCGCATAGCCCCTCGTCCCCTTGCCTTCTGTCGCGTCCCCGCCCGGCTGTCCGCCGTCGTGGACGCTGATCCCGATGTCTGACTCGATGCTAGGGCCGGGAGAGGCCGTCGCGGGGGCTCCGCATCCCTTGTCCGTCCCTGAACCGACCCCTAGGGAACCCTGACACTCCGAGGCCCCGGTCTCAGGGGTGAGCCGCTCCGACCTGGGGATTTCAGCCCTCCGGGGGCGAGAACACCACCATCACCCGCAGGTCCTCGCTGATGTGGTGGAACTTGTGGGCGACGCCCGCCGGGACGTACACCACGCTGCCGCGCGCCACCTGTGTGGTCTCCAGGCCGACCGTGATCGACGCGCGCCCGCTGACCACGAAGTACACCTCGTCCTGGGCGTGCGGCTGCTGCGGGTCGTGGCTGCCCGCGTCGAGGGCGTAGAGGCCGACGGACATGTTCCGCTCCCGCAGGAACTGCAGGTAGGCCCCGTCGTTGGCGGCGCGCTCCGCCTCCAGTTCGTCCAGCCGGAATGCCTTCATCGCTCTGTCCTCCCTTGCCCCGCAACTCGTGTCCGATCCCGTCTGCAACGATCAGACACATGAAGAATTTCGTAGTCAAGACGATCGCCAACGCGGGCGCCCTCGCGGTCGCCGTGTGGCTGCTCGACAAGATCACCCTCACCGGCACGAGCACCGCCAAGAAGGCCGGCACCCTGATCGTCGTCGCGCTGATCTTCGGCCTGGTGAACTTCCTGGTCAAGCCGGTCGTGAAGGTTCTCACCTTCCCGCTGTTCCTGCTGACGCTCGGCCTGATCACCCTGGTCGTGAACGCGCTGATGCTGCTGCTGACGTCCTGGGTGTGCGGCAAGCTCGACCTGAGTTTCCACGTGGACGGGTTCTGGACGGCCGTGCTCGGCGGTCTGATCATCTCCGTGGTCTCCTGGGCGCTGCACCTCGCCCTGCCCGACGAGGACTGACCCCGCCATGACCTACCGCGTCTGCTTCGTGTGCACCGGCAACATCTGCCGGTCCCCGATGGCCGAGTCCGTCTTCCGCGCCCGTGTCGAGGACGCCGGGCTGGCGGACCGGGTGGTGGTGGACAGCGCCGGGACCGACGGCTGGCACGAGGGCGACGGCGCCGATCCGCGCACCGTCTCCGTCCTCGAAGAGCACGGCTACGGCACCGCGCACACCGCCCGGCGCTTCCACGCCTCCTGGTTCGCGGACCTGGATCTGGTCGTGGCCCTCGACACCGGACACCTGAAGAGCCTGCGCCGTCTCGCACCGACCGGGGCGGACGCCCGCAAGGTGCGCCTGCTGCGCTCGTACGACCCCGGGGCGGGCGACGACCCGGACGTGCCGGACCCGTACTACGGAGACCGGGCGGGCTTCGAGGAGTGCCTGGACATGGTGGAGGCGGCCTGCACCGGCCTGCTGACCGCCGTACGCGACCACGTGGAAGGCGAAACCGCATGAACGACCACCCCGCGAACCCGGTCGGCACGGGCGACGGGACCCGCGCCGTGCGCGCGGGCCTGCCCGAGCCGGTCAAGAACGAACCGACCCTGCCCGGTCCGGTCTTCGCCGCGCACTTTCATCTGCCGGGCGAGGTGAGCGGCCCGTACGCCTACGGCCGGGACGACAATCCCACCTGGACGCTGCTGGAGTCCGCGATCGGCGAACTGGAGGCGCCCGACCGCGAGGACGTCCGCACGCTGGTGTTCGCCTCCGGCATGGCGGCGATCTCCGCCGTACTGTTCTCGCAGCTCAGGGCGGGTGACGCGGTCGTCCTGCCGTCCGACGGCTATCAGGTGCTGCCGCTGGTCCGCGCCCAGTTGGAGGCGTACGGCATCGAGGTGCGCACCGCGCCGACGGCGGGCGACGCCCAGCTCGACGCGCTCGACGGGGCACGGCTGCTGTGGATCGAGTCGCCGTCCAATCCGGGGCTCGACGTGTGCGACATCCGGCGGCTGGCCGACGCGGCGCACGCGCGCGGCGCGCTGGTCGCCGTGGACAACACCCTGGCGACCCCGCTCGGCCAGCGCCCGCTGGAGCTGGGCGCCGACTTCTCCGTGGCCAGCGGCACCAAGCAGCTCACCGGCCACGGCGACGTCCTGCTCGGTTACGTCTCCGGGCGCGACGGCGAGGCGATGGACGCGGTACGCCGCTGGCGGAAGATCGTCGGCGCGATCTCCGGCCCGATGGAGGCATGGCTCGCCCACCGTTCCATCGCCACACTCCAGTTGCGGGTGGAACGCCAGAACGCCACCGCCCTCGCACTGGCCGGTGCGCTGCGCGACCGGCCGGAGATCACGGGCCTGCGCCATCCCGGCCTGCCCGACGACCCCGCACACCCGACGGCGGCCCGGCAGATGCGCCGCTTCGGCTGCGTCCTGTCCTTCACCCTGCCCTCGCGCACACACGCCGAACGGTTCCTGCGGGCGCTGCGGCTGGTGGAGGACGCGACCAGTTTCGGCGGCGTACGGTCCACGGCGGAGCGGCGCGGCCGGTGGGGCGGCGACCCGGTCCCGGAGGGCTTCGTCCGGATGTCCGTCGGCGCCGAGGACCCGGCCGACCTGATCGCGGACGTGCTGCGGGCCCTGGACGCGGCGGCGGACTGAGCCGTCCACGGCGCCCGGACAGGGCCGCACGGGCGGTCCGAACCTCCCCCCCTCGTGGCTCGGACCGCCCCGGTTCTCCGCGCGAAGAACCGTCCCGACAAGGCTAGTTGACCCTCTGTCCGTGTCCAATCACGCTAGCGACAGAGACCTATCGACATATTTATAGTTGAGGTCCGCCCCGCGGCAGGAGGGGCGGAGACAGGGGGCGGGCACGCCACATGGATCTGGCCTTGTTGCGGACCTTCGTCACGGTGCACCGAGCCGGTTCCTTCACCCGTGCCGCCGCCCTGCTGGGCCTCTCCCAACCGGCCGTCACCTCCCAGATCCGCACCCTGGAGCGCCAGGTCGGCCGCCCACTGTTCCTGCGGCGGCCCCGAGGCGTGACCCCCACGACCATCGGCGACGAACTCGCCCACAAGGCCGCCCCGCACCTCGACGCCCTCGTGGGGATAGCCGAGTCCGGCCTCGACGACGGGTCGCCCCCACTGCGCACCCTGCACCTGGCCGGGCCGCCGGAGTTCACCGCCGAACGCGCCCTGCCCGCCCTGACCGGGCTGCTCGGCGACGACGGCCGGGACTGCGCACTCCGCGCCACGTTCGGCACCGCCGAAGAGGTCCTGGAGGGGCTGGCCGCCGGACACCACGATCTGGCCATCAGCGCGGTCCGGCCACGCGGCAGTCTGCTGACCGCGACTCCGCTCTGCGACGAGGAACACGTTCTGGTCGCCGCCCCGTGCTGGGCCGCGCGCATCGGCCCGGGCGCCCCGCACCACGCCCTGGACAACCTGCCGGTGGTGGAGGTCCACGAGTCGCTGCCCTTCGTCTCGCGCTACTGGATCTCCGTCTTCGACTCCCCGCCGACCGTCTCGGGCACCGTCATCGTCCCCGACCTGCGCGCGGTCCTGGCCTGCGCGGTCGCGGGCGCGGGGCTCGCCGTACTGCCCCGCTATCTCTGCGCGCCCGCGCTCACGCAGGGGACGATACGACTCCTGCACGACCCGGCGGTGGCTCCGCTGCGGACGTACTTCCTGGCCGCGCGCAGCGGCACGCTCGCCCTGCCGCACATCGCCCGCGCCCACGAGGTGCTCCAGCGGGCCGCCACCCGCTGGTGCTGACACCCGGCCGGTACGGAACCCCGGCCGCGCGAAGGTCCGTTGACGCGCGCTGACCGGGCGTGTCCGACCGATCCCGTTGCGCGATGTTTCACGTGGAACCAGCCGGGCCACATTTCTCCCATGACCGTCCGACCCGTGGTCAAGCGCACCGCGCGCGCCGTTCTGCTGGACGGTGCCGACCTGATCCTGATCAAGCGCACCAAGCCCGGCATCGATCCCTACTGGGTGACGCCCGGTGGCGGGGTCGAGCCCGAGGACCCGACCGTCGTGGACGCCCTGCACCGGGAAGTGCTGGAGGAACTCGGCGCCAAGATCGTCGATGTCGTCCCCTGCTTCGTGGACACCGTGGAGCACATCGGCGCGGACGGCGGGGCGACCGGGGTGAAGGTGCAGTACTTCTTCGTGTGCCGACTGGAGTCGATGGACCCGTCACTGCGGCACGGCCCCGAGACCGAACACCCGGTGGGCGAGTACGAGATCGTCCGCGTGCCGTTCACCCGCGTCGGCATCGCCTCCGTCCACCTCGTCCCGCTCTCCCTGCGGCACTACCTGGACGGCAACATCGAGGGCGTACTCGCCCTGCACGCCCCCGACCTGTTCTAGTGCTGCGACCGGCCATTCCCGCCGGGGCCGCGCTCAGGCGCCGATCACGACCAGTTCCTCGACCGAGTCGTGCCGTATGCGGGCCGGGGCGATGCCGACGTGCCGCAGCACGTCCACGCCGCTGCGGATCATGCCGGGCGGGCCGGAGAGGTAGGCGTCGAACCCGTTCCACGGCCCGAACTCCCGTACCGCGTCCGGGAGGGTGACGTGGGCCTGCTGGTCGATGAACGCCCGCACGGACAGCCAGGGGTGGTGCTGCTGGAGCCGTAGCATGGTGTCGATGTCGTAGAGGTCGTGGTCGGTGCGGGCGCCGTAGAACACCTCGACCGTACGCCGCCTGCCGTGCTCGGCCACGTCCTCGACCAGCGCCTTGATGGGCGCTATGCCCGTGCCGCCGCCCACACAGAGCAGGCCGCTGTCAGTGGTGTGATCGACCGTCATCGAACCGGCGGGCGGCCCCAGCCGCACCACGTCCCCCGGGCGGGCCCGGTGCACCAACGCGTTGGAGACCCATCCGGCCGGAACCGCCTTCACATGGAAGACGAGCAGCCCGTCGGGCCGGGGTGCCGCGGCGAAGGAGTAGTGCCGCCACACCCGTGGCCACCAGGGCGTCTCCATGCTGGCGTACTGCCCCGCCCGGAACGCGTACGGCTGGTCCGGGCGGACGGTGATGACAGCGATGTCGGACGTCCGCGCCTCATGGGCGACGACCTCGGCGTGCCACCAGGCGGGTGCGCGCAGTTCGTCGGCCGCCGCCGCGTCGATCATCACCTGGGAGATCGTCGTGTACGTACGGACCCAGGCCGCCTCGGTCTCGGCGTTCCACTGGCTCGCGTACTTGCTCAGCGCCCCGATCAGGCACTCCCCGACCGCCGGATAGTGCTCGGGCCGCGTGCCGTACTTGCGGTGTCCGCGCCCCAGGTTCTGCAGGTACTCGACGAGCACCGGGGTGTTGTCGATGTGCTCGGCGGCGGTGAGCAGCGCCTTCAGCAGGCGGTCCCGCTGGGTGTCCATCGCTGGCGGGAACAGTGGGCGCAGCTCGGGGTGGCGTACGAAGAGGAGCGCGTAGAAGTAGGACGTGACCTTGTCCGCGACGGACCCGATCTCGGCCATCGTGCGCCGCACGACGCGTGCGTCGGGGGAGCCCTGTTCCGACGGGCGCGCCGGGCGCTGACCGGGCACCCGGGGAGCCGCGCTCGGGGTCTCGGCCGCGGAGGGCGCGCCCGGAGCGGACGGGGCGGACGGAGCCGTCGCGGGAGCGCCGGGCGTCTCCCGCGTACCGTCCGGCGGAACCGAGGACGACGCGCGGGGCATGAACCAGCCGCCGTTCGGTATGCCGTTCTCCCCCGACATGGTGGTCGGAGCGTCCATGTGCCCTCGCCTCGAACATCTTTCGGTCGGTCTGTTGCACATCCGTCACGGAAGTGCAAGCTTTCCCCCGGCGGGCGGCGGCCGTACCCCGTTGCGGTGTCGCCCTGCTCTCGGCCCGCACGGGACGCGTGAACTCCGTCCCGGACGTGAACCGGACTCGACCCTACCGGGCGCCGCCCCGCACACAAGTCCTGTCTCGGTCGCGCACGGAGATGAGGAGAACGCGAATGACGTACACCTTCAACTACCGGACGTAGAACCCCAATTCATAGGCTTATCCCGAATTCCGCAGCTCACACCGCCCGAGCGGTTCGTTGTTTCACGTGAAACAGTGATCCGCCGTCTCCATGCCCGGTGTTCACAGAACGGGCGGAGGAAGCGTCGATCACTCCGGCCGGAAGCCGTTGTGAAAAAGGGGAATTGAGTGGACGCGCGCCGCACCGGACGGACACCCTGTCCCGCGTGCTGATTCCCTCCCCCGCCACTCTCCCCCTGCGCCGCCTGACGCGCCGTGATCTCACCGCCTGCGCCGATCTGTCCGAGGACCGGGGGTGGTCGCGCGAGGAGTACAAGTGGCGCTTTCTCCTCACGGTCGGCAGGGGCTACGGCATCGACGACCCGGACGGCGGCGGCCTGATCGCCGCCTGTGTGGTCACGGAGTACGGCACCGGGGAGCGGACCGCTCTCGGGGCCGTCGGCATGGTGCTGGTGGCGGACCGGTACGCCCGCCGGGGCATCGGGCGACGGCTCATGGAGCAGGTGGTGACGGACGCGGGCGGCACTCCGCTGACGCTGTACGCCACCCCCAACGGCCGCCCGCTCTACGAGAAGCTGGGCTTCGGCGTCGTGGGCCGGGCGGAGATGCTGCAAGGACGCTTCGTCCCCGAGGAGCACGGCAGCGCGGTCCGTACCCGCGCGGCCACGGCGGAGGATCTGTCGTCGGTCCTGCGGCTCGACGCGGAGGTGTTCGGCACCGACCGCACCTCGCTGCTGGTCCGGCTGCCGTCGTTCGCCGACCTGTTCCGGGTGGCGGAGGCGGACGGCCGGATCACGGGGTACGCGGCGGCGTGGCCGAACATGGACACCCATGTCGTGGGCCCGCTGATCGCGCGGGACACCGGGACGGCGAAGGCACTCGTCGCCTCACTGGCGGCCGGGACGGACCGGCCGCTCCGGACCGACGTCGATGTCCGCCACGCGGAACTGCTCGGCTGGCTGAAGGAGCGGGGCGTGGCCCGGATCCACGCCACCGACATCATGGTCCACGGGGCTCCGGATCTGCCGGGGGACTGGCGGCGCAGGTTCGCCCCGCTGACGGTGGCCGCGGGCTGATCCCGGAAACGCCGATGGCCGGTCGTGCCCCGCGGGGACGACCGGCCTTCGGCGTACTACGGCCGCCGGTACGGCGGCTGGGGCTGGGGTCAGGCGAGCGCCTGGACGGCCGCCGAGGCGAAGCCGTGGTCCTGCTCCGGGGCGCCGCCGCCGACACCGATGGCGCCGATCAGCCGACCGTCCCGGTGCACGGGCAGTCCACCGGCGATGAACAGCAGGGGGCGGTCGAGGGCGGTGGGCAGGGTGTGGAACAGGCCGCCCGGCTGCACGGCATCGACGAGGTCGGCGGTGGGCGCGTTCAGCTGGAGCGCGGTGTACGCCTTGCGGGTGCTGGTCTCACCGGAGATCAGCACGGCCCGGTCGTCCCGGCGGAAGGCGAGCAGGTGGCCCCCGGCGTCGAGGACGGTGACGCTGACGGTGACTCCGGCCTCCTCGGCGGCCCGGCGGGCCGTGGCGACGAGCAGTTCGGCGTCGTCGGTGGTGAGGGGGGTGACGGTGGTGGCGCTCATGAGGGATCTCCTTGGTGCGGTGCTACGGGTGACGCTCGGTCGGTGCGGGCGGCGGTGCCCGCGGTACGGGGTGGCTCAGTGGTGCGCGGGCGCGGGCTGCTCGGCGGGGACAGCGGTCGCGTCCCCCGCGGCGCCCGGTGTGCCGTCGCGGCGCTCCAGCGCGGCCGAGACGACGGCGAGGACCAGGGCGGCGGCGGCGAGGACGGCACCGACCCAGTTGGGCGAGGTGTAGCCGTGACCGGCCGCGATGACCATGCCGCCGAGCCAGGCGGACAGGGCGTTGCCCAGGTTGAAGGCGCCGATGTTCACGGCCGACGCCAGCGTCGGGGCGCCGTGGGCCTGGTCCAGCACCCGCTTCTGGAGCGGTGGGACGGTGGCGAAGCCGAGGGCGCCGATCAGGGTGATGGTGACGGCCGCGGCGATCTTGTCGTGGGCGGTGACCGTGAACAGCGCGAGTACGACGGCCAGGGCTCCCAGTGAGACGTACAGCATCGGCATCAGGGCGCGGTCGGCGAACCGGCCGCCGACGAGGTTGCCCGCGACCATGCCGAGGCCGAAGAGGACGAGCAGCCAGGTGACGGAGCCGTCGGCGAACCCGGCGACGTGCGTCATCATCGGCGCGATGTAGGTGACGGCCGCGAAGACACCGCCGAAGCCGAGGACGGTCATCGCCATCGCCAGGAGCACCTGGGCGTTCTTGAACGCGGCCAGTTCGTGGCGCAGCCGTACGCCCTCGGGCCGGGGCATCTCCGGGACCAGCTTGGCCACACCGGCCAGGCCCACGACACCGAGACCTGCGACGATCGTGAAGGTGACCCGCCATCCGGCGCTCTGGCCGACCAGGGTGCCGAGCGGGACCCCGACGACATTGGCGACGGTCAGACCGGTGAACATCAGCGCGATGGCACCCGCCTTCTTCTGCGGGGCGACCAGTTCGGCCGCCACGACCGACCCGATGCCGAAGAAGGCACCGTGCGCCAGCGAGGCGACCACCCGGCCGACCACCATGACGGCGAAGGTCGGGGCCAGCGCGGACAACAGGTTCCCGGCGATGAACAGACCCATCAGCAGCATCAGCATCCGCTTGCGGGACACCTTCGTGCCGAGGACCGTCATCAGCGGAGCGCCGATCACCACACCGAGCGCGTAGCCGCTCACCAGCAGCCCGGCCGTGGGGATGCCGACTCCGAAGTCGTCCGCGACCTGCGGCAGCAGGCCCATGATCACGAACTCGGTGGTCCCGATTCCGAAGGCCCCGATCGCCAGGGCGAGAAGCGCGAGAGGCATGGGTGTGGACACCTTCCCGAATGATTGCAGGGGCGCTTTACTTGCGTTCACAATACTTGCAGACGCTGGTTAAACGCAAACAAGGACTATTGCGCCCGTGCTCTACCCTGGAAACCAGCCGCTCCGGGACGGAGGAGAACGCCCATGACAGCGACAGACCCCGCGCTCACCGCGCTCGCTCAGGGCTGGTGCGCCCTCTCCCTGCTGCACGGGAGGATCGAGGCGCACATCGAGCGCGCCCTGCAGGCCGGGCACGACCTGAGCGTGCGCGAGTACTCCCTGCTCGACGTGCTCAGCCGACAGCACGACGGTGAGGGCGGGCATCTCCAGATGAAGCAGGTCGCGGACGCGGTCGTGCTGAGCCAGAGCGCCACCACCCGCCTGGTGACCCGTCTGGAGGACCGGGGCCTGCTGGAGCGCTATCTGTGCCCCACCGACCGCCGGGGCATCTACACCAACGTCACCGAGGCGGGCCTGCGCCTGCTGGAGGAGGCCCGGCCGACCAACGACGGGGCACTGCGCGAGGCGCTGGACGAGGCGTCCCTCAGCCCCGAACTGGCCCCGCTGGTCCGAGTCGTGGAGTCGCTGAACGTGGCGGTGTAGGGCGTCCGGCGGACGTGCCGGTGCGGGGCACGCGGCGAGCGCGCCCGCGTCCGGCGGCACCCGGCACCCGGCACCCTGGGGCGGAAGTGTCCGCATAGGGTGCCCGGCATGGATGGACTGCGCATACGCCCGGCGACCGTGGACGACCTCCCGGCGATCGTCGCCCTGCTCGCCGACGATCCGCTGGGCGCCACTCGGGAGTCCCCGGACGATCTGACGCCCTACACGGCGGCGCTGGCACGACTGACCGCCGACCCGAACCAACGGCTCGTCGTCGCGGAACGCGCGGGCCGGGTGGTCGGCACGCTGCAACTCACGATCATCCCCGGCCTGTCCCGCAAGGGCTCGACCCGTTCGGTCGTCGAGGGCGTCCGCGTCCACACCGAGGAACGCGGCAGCGGCCTCGGCACCCGGCTCATCGAGTGGGCCGTCGCGGAATCACGGCGCGCGGACTGCCAGTTGGTGCAGCTGACCTCGGACAACACCCGCGTGGACGCCCACCGCTTCTACGAGCGCCTGGGCTTCAGCGCCTCGCACGTGGGGTTCAAGCTCCAGCTCTGAGCGGGCCTTTCCAGCGGCAGTTGGGGTTCGCGGTTGGGGGTGTTTCACGTGAAACACCCCCAACTGCCTGCCCTCTACGACGTAACCCCGCGCCACCCCTCCGGGTCCACTCCGCCGGGCACCCCGGCGTCCTGCTCGTAGGGCTGCCGGGTGAACACGAACGACCCGACGTCGAGGTGCCGTACCGAACCGTCCGTCCGGCGTACGACGCGCAGCTCTTCCCCGGCGTAGTAGCCCTCAAGGCCCGTCCATGTGCCGTCCCCGGCGGGCCGGAAGCGCGCGCGGCGCCCGGCGCCGTTCAGCGGCCCGAGCGCGAGCAGCCCGTCCGCCGTCACCCGCAGTCCGAAGGCGTGCGTGCCCCAGTACCAGGGCCCTGCCAGCTCCAGCACCGCCGGATCGACCTCGGCGGCCGGGCGCCACGGCTCGGGGATGCGCGGCTCGGCCTCGGCCACGATCCGTACGAGGTCGGCGCCGATCGCGCCGAGCAGCGGGCCGCTGGTGCAGTTGGCCAGGACGACGGCTGCCACGTCGTCCTCCACGCTGATGCTGAGGTTGGCGAGGAAGCCCGGCACGGAGCCGGAGTGCCCGACCACGAGCCTGCCGTCCCGGCGCAGTACCTGCATGCCCAGCCCGTATGTGGAGCCGTCCAGCACATCGGCGGCCTCGGCGGGCGCCGCGGGCGTCCGCATCTCCCGCAGCGAGTCAGCGCCGAGCACCCGGTCGTCTCCCCCGGCCAGGAACACGGCGAACCGCGCGAGGTCCGCCGTGGTGGACCAGAGCTGCCCGGCGGCGGCCATCCGGCCCAGGTCCTCGACCACTTCGGGCAGCAGCGCGTCCGCCCAGGGATGTACGGCCCAGCCGTCGGCGTACGGCGCCACCGGGCCGTACGTGGTGCGGCGCAGCCCGAGCGGTTCGAGCACCTCGGCCCGCAGCACGTCGATCCACGGAGCGCCGCGCTTCTCCTCGACGAGCGCGCCGAGCAGTGTGTACCCGGTGTTGGAGTAGTGGTGACGGCGCCCGACAGGGTGCCGGAACGGCCGCTCGCCCAGTACATCGCCCAGTTCCGGGCGCACCGCTCCGGGGGTCCGCTCCCACCAGGGCGCAGGGGACTCCGCCGCCAACCCGGCCGTGTGCGCGAGCAGTTCGGCGATGGTCGCCTCTCCAGCGCCGGTGCCCGGCAGATGTTTCTCCAGCGGGTCCCCGAGGTCCAGCAGCCCCTCGTCCCGCAGCCGCAGCACCAGGACGGCGGTGAAGGTCTTGGTGATGGACCCGATCCGGTACTGCACGTCCTGTCCGGTGTCTCCCCCGCCGAGGCCGCCCCACCCCCCGTGCCACACGGTCCGCCCACCCCGGACGACAGCCGCCACCACCGAAGGCGCCCGTCCCTCGGCCTGCCCCCGAGCGACCCGCTCCACCAGCGCCCGCCGCGTCCCGTCCAGCAATTCGTCCTGAGAACTCGTCATGCCCCCAGTCCACCGGCTACACCCCGGAAGGTCGAATCCATTTGGCGGAATCCGACTCCGTGAACCCGTGGAGATGGCCCCGCTCAGGTCTGTGCCATGTCCACGAAGCGGGAGTAGTGGCCCTGGAAGGCGACCGTGATGGTGGCGGTGGGGCCGTTTCGGTGCTTGGCGACGATGAGGTCGGCCTCACCGGCGCGGGGGGACTCCTTCTCGTAGGCGTCCTCGCGGTGGAGCAGGATGACCATGTCGGCGTCCTGCTCGATGGAGCCGGACTCTCGCAGGTCGGAGACCATCGGCTTCTTGTCGGTGCGCTGTTCGGGACCGCGGTTCAGCTGGGACAGCGCGATGACCGGGATCTCCAGCTCCTTGGCGAGCAGCTTGAGGTTACGGGACATGTCCGAGACCTCCTGCTGACGGCTCTCGGACCGCTTGGAGCCACCGGCCTGCATCAGCTGGAGATAGTCGATGACGACAAGTTTGATGTCGTTGCGCTGCTTGAGCCGACGGCACTTCGCGCGGATCTCCATCATCGACAGGTTCGGGGAGTCGTCGATGAACAGCGGCGCGGCGGACACGTCGGGCATGCGGCGGGCGAGCCGGGTCCAGTCCTCGTCCGTCATCGTGCCGGACCGCATGTGGTGGAGCGCGACGCGGGCCTCGGCGGACAGCAGACGCATGGCGATCTCGTTGCGGCCCATTTCGAGGGAGAAGATCACACTCGGCAGGTTGTGCTTGATCGAGGCGGCCCGCGCGAAGTCCAGCGCGAGCGTGGACTTGCCCATCGCGGGACGGGCCGCGATGACGATCATCTGACCGGGATGCAGTCCGTTGGTGAGCGAGTCGAAGTCGGTGAACCCGGTCGGCACCCCGGTCATCTCACCGCTGCGGGAGCCGATCGCCTCGATCTCGTCGAGAGCGCCCTCCATGATGTCGCCCAGCGGCAGATAGTCCTCGCTGGTGCGCTGCTCGGTGACCGCGTAGATCTCGGCCTGGGCCCGGTTGACGATCTCGTCCACGTCGTCGTCACCGGCGTACCCCATCTGCGTGATGCGGGTGCCCGCCTCGACCAGCCGCCGCAGGACGGCGCGCTCGTGCACGATCTCCGCGTAGTACTCGGCGTTCGCCGCCGTGGGCACGGTCTGGACGAGTGTGTGCAGATAGGTCGCGCCGCCGACCTTGTTGATCTCGCCGCGCCGGGTGAGTTCGGCCGCGATCGTGATCGGGTCGGCGGGCTCGCCCTTGGCGTAGATGTCGAGGATCGCCTGGTAGATCGTCTCGTGGGCGGGCTTGTAGAAGTCGTGGCCCTTGAGGACCTCCACCACGTCGGCGATGGCGTCCTTGGACAGGAGCATGCCGCCCAGCACCGACTGTTCGGCGTCGAGGTCCTGCGGGGGCACGCGCTCGAAAGAGGTGCCGCCGCCGTCCCAGCCGCCGCCCTCGCTGCCCCGCTCGTGCTGGTCCTCGCGGGCCCGCGCGGTGTCCCCGCGCCGTCGGGAGGCCGGAAGCCGATCGCTGGGCCCGCTGTCCGCCCACGGATCGTCCAGGGGCTCGGAAATGCTCACCGAGCGACCTCCTCCCGTCCGCACGGCGGACCTCGCCGTGCCCTCAGTTGTACGGCACGACACTGACAAATAAGCGGCCCGGTTCCGGTTCTGACGCGTCGTTTTCCCACCGGTTTTCCGGGCCGGAAGACACAGCGGGCGCCGGACCACGTTAGGCCCGTGGGCACCGTCAGCCAATCTGGTTATCCACAGGGCTTGTGGATGACGGGCCCGATGCTGTGGAGAACTCCCCGAAACCTGTGCACGACCCGGTGGACAGCCCTGTGAACAAGCCCTCGATCACTCGGCGCCCACCACTCTGACCTGCACTTTCATCATCCACCGGCTGTGCAGGAGAAAAACTTTCCCCATCGGGCCAAGTTCCCGTCGAACACACCGCCCATCCATCCGAACCGAGACGATCAGTAAGGGTCTCTATGCAATTGCATCTCTTACCTGTGGAAGATTAGATTGGTGGGCATGACCCAGGCCCCACCGACGCTCCGGGCACCCGTGCGCCGACCCGACCGTGAGATCGTCGCACTCGCCCTCCCGGCCTTCGGCGCACTCGTCGCCGAGCCCCTGTTCGTCATGGCGGACAGCGCGATCGTCGGCCATCTCGGCACCGCGCAGCTCGCCGGTCTGGGCGTCGCCTCGGCCCTGATCACCACCGCCGTGAGCGTCTTCGTCTTCCTCGCCTACGCCACCACGGCCGCCGTCGCGCGCCGCCTCGGCGCCGGTGACCTCCCGGCCGCCATCCGCCAGGGCATGGACGGCATCTGGCTCGCCCTGCTGCTCGGCGCCGTCGTCGCCGCTCTCGTGCAGCCGCTCGCGCCGGGCATCGTGGACCTCCTCGGCGCCTCCTCCGACGCGGCTCCCTACGCCATCACCTATCTGCGGATCTCCGCACTCGGTGTCCCGGCCATGCTGATCGTTCTCGCCGCCACCGGTGTCCTGCGCGGTCTCCAGGACACCAGGACCCCGCTGTACGTCGCCGTCGGCGGTTTCGCGGCGAACGCGTGCCTGAACGCGGGCCTCGTCTACGGTGCCGGACTGGGCATCGCGGGTTCCGCCTGGGGCACGGTCACCGCCCAGTGCGCGATGGCGGCCGTCTATCTGGTCGTGGTGGTGCGCGGCGCGCGGCGGCACGGCGCCTCGCTCCGGCCGGACGCGGCAGGCATCCGAGCCTCCGCCCAGGCGGGAGCACCCCTGCTGGTGCGGACGCTGTCCCTGCGGGCGATCCTCGTCATCGCCACGGCGGTCGCGGCCCGGCTCGGGGACGCCGACATCGCCGCCCACCAGATCGTCCTGTCTCTGTGGAGCCTGCTCGCCTTCGCGCTCGACGCGATCGCCATCGCCGGGCAGGCCATCATCGGCCGCTGTCTCGGCGCCGACGACGCACCGGGCGCCCGCGCGGCCTGTCGTCGCATGGTCCAGTGGGGGATCGCCACCGGTGTCGCCCTGGGCGTCCTGGTGGTGGCCGCGCGCCCGCTGTTCCTGCCGCTGTTCACCGGTGACTCCCTGGTCCGGCACACCGCGCTGCCCGCCCTGCTGATCGTCGCCCTGTCCCAGCCCGTCTGCGGAGTGGTGTTCGTCCTCGACGGCGTACTGATGGGGGCGGGGGACGGGCGCTATCTGGCCTGGGCGATGGTCGCCACTCTGCCAGTCTTCGCCCCGGTCGCGTTCCTGGTCCCCCTCTGGGGTGGCGGGCTGACCGCGCTGTGGGGCGCCATGACGCTGATGATGGCCGTCCGGATGCTCACCCTGTGGCTGCGCGCCCGCTCCGGCCGCTGGCTCGTCACCGGCGCGACGCGCTGAGCATCCCGTAGTACCCCGTAGCCCCCGGCAGCCGGATGTTTCACGTGAAACCGCTGTACCGCGTGAAACGGCTGTTTCACGTGAAACATCGCGCCGACAGACGGAAGAGGGGCCGCACCCGAAGGCACGGCCCCTCTTCACCGGCTCGTACGAGCACGGCGATCACGCGGCGGTTCAGGCCGCGACGACCTCGATGTTGACCTTGGCGGCAACCTCGGGGTGCAGACGCACGGACGACTGGTGGGCGCCCAGGGTCTTGATCGGCGTGGTCAGCTCGATGCGGCGCTTGTCCACCTCGGGGCCACCGGACGCCTTGATCGCGGAAGCGATGTCGGCCGGGGTGACGGAACCGAAGAGACGACCGGCGTCGCCGGAGCGAACGGCCAGACGGACCTTCACGCCTTCGAGCTGGGCCTTGATCGCGTTGGCCTGCTCGATGGTCTGGATCTCGTGGATCTTGCGGGCGCGGCGGATCTGCGCCACGTCCTTCTCGCCACCCTTGGTCCAGCGGATAGCGAACTTCCGCGGGATCAGGTAGTTGCGAGCGTAACCGTCCTTGACGTCAACGACATCGCCGGCGGCACCGAGGCCAGAGACCTCGTGGGTGAGGATGATCTTCATGTTTCGGTCACCCTTCCCTTATCGCGCGGTGGACGTGTAGGGCAGCAGCGCCATCTCACGGCTGTTCTTGACGGCCGTGGCGACGTCACGCTGGTGCTGCGTGCAGTTGCCGGTCACGCGGCGGGCACGGATCTTGCCGCGGTCGGAAATGTACTTCCGCAGCATGTTCGTGTCCTTGTAGTCCACGTACGTGACCTTGTCCTTGCAGAAAGCGCAGACCTTCTTCTTCGGCTTGCGCACAGGCGGCTTCGCCATGATGTATCTCCTGTGTGATCAAGAAGTGGGGGTACGGCCCACCCCTGGGTCCGAGGACCTAGAAGGGGGGCTCGTCCGAGTAGCCGCCGCCCTGCTGGCCGCCGCCGGAGCTTCCGCCCCAGCCGCCGCCACCCTGGCCGCCGCCCTGGTTGCCACCGGCGGGAGCGCCGGTGGCCCACGGGTCGTCGGCCGGAGCGCCGCCGCCCTGCTGGCCGCCACCGGAGCTTCCGCCCCAGCCGCCGCCACCCTGGCCGCCACCGCCGCCGTAACCGCCCTGGCCGCCGCGCGCGCCGCCACCCGAGGTCTTGGTGACCTTGGCGGTGGCACTGCGCAGGCTGGCGCCGACTTCCTCGACGTCCAGCTCGTAGACCGTCCGCTTGACGCCGTCACGGTCGTCGTACGACCGCTGCTTCAACCGGCCCTGCACGATGACGCGCATGCCGCGCTGGAGCGACTCCGCGACGTTCTCCGCCGCCTGACGCCAGACCGAGCAGGTCAGGAACAGGCTCTCGCCGTCCTTCCACTCGTTGGTCTGCCGGTCGAAGGTGCGGGGAGTGGACGCGACACGGAACTTCGCAACCGCCGCACCGGAGGGGGTGAAGCGCAGCTCGGGGTCATCGACAAGGTTGCCGACGACCGTGATGACGGTCTCGCCTGCCATTGGGGGAACCTCTCGGCGGGTTTGCTCTTGGCTGCTTGCTACTCGAATCCCGGAACCGACCGAGCCCGGAGGCTCAGTGGGTCTCGGGACGGAGGACCTTGGTCCGGAGGACCGACTCGTTCAGGTTCATCTGGCGGTCGAGCTCCTTGACGATCGCAGGCTCGGCCTGCAGATCGATGACCGAGTAGATGCCCTCGGGCTTCTTCTTGATCTCGTACGAGAGACGCCGACGGCCCCAGGTATCGACCTTCTCCACCTTGCCGTTGCCCTCACGGACGACGGAGAGGAAGTTCTCGATCAGGGGGGAGACAGCGCGCTCCTCCAGATCGGGGTCGAGGATGACCATCACCTCGTAGTGACGCATGTGGAACCCACCTCCTTTGGACTCAGCGGCCACGGTCGTTCCGTGGCAGGAGGGTTGTGATGCGTGCGCAACGGTATCGGCCGACACTGACAATCAGGGTCCCGCCGGGGCCCCGACCGCGTCCGGGCAGACACCGGTGCAGACGGTACACACTACCCGCACACCCCCTTGCGGTTGAAATCCGGTGGGAAGGACCGTCAGTCTGTACACAACGGGTGTGCAAGGCGCTACAGTGCGCCGCGATCCGCAGGAGGTGCCTCATGGCGCAGGCATTGCGACCGAATACCGCCGGATCTCTGTTGGCCAGCGACGGCAAGCCCCGTCCGCTCCAGGACGGCCTGATGGCCGGAACCCTGGCGCTGGGCCTGCTGTCCTTCATCACCGCGTTCTTCCCGGGCCTGCATCTGCTCACGTCGTGGGCCGGGCTGATCGGCATCCTGGCCGGTGGATACGGCCAGTGGATCTCAGTGACCACACGGGAGCGCTTCGGGCTGGTCCTCGGCCTCGGCGCCTCCGGCATCGGCCTCCTGCTCGGGATGTCGAACGGCGGACTGTTCGGCGGAGTCGTCTGAGGTCCCGCTGGAAAACGCACAGCGCAGGTCACCGCCCGGCACCCCGGAGGGAGCCGGGCGGTGACGATGCCCCACCCCGTGCGGCAGAAGGGCCTGTCTTCACACTCTCCTCGTCGTCCGGAGGACGGCCCCGCGGCGTCCGGTGCGTGCTCTCGGCATGCCGGCCGTGATCCCTCGTACTGGGCGTACTCGGGGTCGCGGCCGGTGCGGCGAGAGGGCGTGCCGGGCGTCGCGGGGCAGAGGGGAGTGTGAAGACAGGTCCTGAGGGCCGTACGCCCCAGTCGAGGCCCGCGCACGGCGCAGTAGGCTTCGGCGCGAGAGCCGGAGCCCCTCATCGCAAGGGGACACACCAGCCCGAGGAGCGCCCCGACATGAGCCTGACCCTGCGGACCATCAGCCGCGAGCAACATCTGGCCTACATCCAGAGCCTGCCGGCGGCGAGCCACATGCAGGTCCCGGCCTGGGCCGACGTGAAGGCCGAATGGCGCTCCGAGCACCTCGGCTGGTTCGACGAGCGCACCGGCGAGATGGTCGGCGCGGGTCTGGTGCTCTACCGGCAGCTCCCCAAGATCAAGCGCTACCTCGCCTACCTCCCCGAGGGCCCGGTCATCAACTGGTACGCCCCGAACCTGGACGACTGGATCCAGCCGATGCTGGCGCACCTCAAGCAGCAGGGCGCCTTCTCCGTGAAGATGGGCCCGCCCGTGGTCATCCGCCGCTGGAACGCGGAGACCATCAAGAGGGGCATCCAGAGCCAGGACGTGAAGCGGCTGCGCGACATGGAGGCCGACTTCATCGAGCCGCGCGCCTTCGAGGTGGCCGACAAGCTGCGCCGCATGGGCTGGCAGCAGGGCGAGGACGGCGGCGCCGGTTTCGGTGACGTGCAGCCGCGCTACGTCTTCCAGGTGCCGCTCGCCAACCGCTCCCTGGAAGACGTCCACAAGAACTTCAACCAGCTCTGGCGCCGCAACATCAAGAAGGCCGAGAAGGCCGGTGTCGAGGTGGTGCAGGGTGGCTACCAAGACCTCGCCGAGTGGCAGCGGCTGTACGAGATCACCGCGGTGCGCGACCACTTCCGGCCCCGCCCCCAGTCGTACTTCGAGCGCATGTGGACGGCCCTCAACTCCGAGGACCCCAACCGCATGCGGCTGTACTTCGCCCGGCACAACGGCGTGAACCTGTCCGCCGCGACCATGCTCATCGTCGGCGGCCACGTCTGGTACTCCTACGGCGCCTCCGACAACATCGGCCGCGAGGTCCGCCCGTCCAACGCCATGCAGTGGCGGATGCTGCGCGACGCCTACGCGCTCGGCGCGACGGTGTACGACCTGCGGGGCATTTCCGACTCGCTCGACGAGTCGGACCACCTGTTCGGCCTGATCCAGTTCAAGGTGGGAACCGGCGGCCAGGCGGCCGAGTATCTCGGCGAGTGGGACTTCCCGCTGAACAAGCTGCTCCACAAGGCGCTCGACATCTACATGTCGCGGCGCTGAGCCGCACCCCTTCGGTCCGACGGCTCCCAGGGCCTCGGCACTTCGCTTCACCTTCACGAGAAAGGCTCCGGGTCCGGATGGCGCTCACGCTCTACATCGACACGGCGCGCTGGCGGGCGCATCACAAGCACGTGCACGAGCAGTTCCCGGGCCTGGTCCCGGTCTGCAAGGGCAATGGCTACGGCTTCGGGCACGAGCGGCTCGCGGAGGAGGCCACCCGGCAGGGCACGGACCTGCTCGCTGTCGGCACCACCTACGAGGCCGCCCGCACGAAGGACTTCTTCGGCGGCGACCTGCTGGTGCTGACCCCGTACCGGCGCGGCGAGGAGCCGGTGCCGCTGCCGGACCGCGTGGTCCGCTCGGTGTCGTCGGTGGACGGTGTGTACGGCCTGGTCGGCGCGCGGGTGGTCATCGAGGTGATGTCCTCGATGAAGCGGCACGGCATCAGCGAGCAGGATCTGCCGCAGCTGCACCAGGCCATAGAGAATGTCCGGCTGGAGGGCTTCGCCATCCACCTGCCGCTGGACCGCACCGACGGCTCGGACGCCGTCGAGGAGGTCATCGGCTGGATGGACCGGCTGCGCGCGGCCCGGCTGCCGCTGCACACCATGTTCGTCAGCCACCTCAAGGCCGACGAGCTGGCCCGGCTCCAGCAGCAGTTCCCGCAGACCCGGTTCCGCGCGCGGATCGGCACGCGGCTGTGGCTGGGCGACCACGACGCCACCGAGTACCGGGGCGCCGTCCTGGACGTCACGCGGGTCGCCAAGGGCGACCGCTTCGGCTACCGGCAGCAGCGCGCGGCCTCCGACGGCTTCCT
The DNA here is from genome assembly GCF_019104725.1 of Streptomyces corallincola. Taxonomy (GTDB): domain Bacteria; phylum Actinomycetota; class Actinomycetes; order Streptomycetales; family Streptomycetaceae; genus Streptomyces; species Streptomyces corallincola. The sequence goes on from NZ_JAHRXF010000011.1 coordinate 102,600, forward strand.
GGTGGTCGTGGCGGGCGGTACGTCGCACGGGGTGGGTCTGGAGGCCCCGAAGGCGCTGCACGGTGTCATGCCCCGTGCCAAGGGAGTCGCGCGGGCCGGTCTGGCGACGGTCAACCGCAACCTGGCGCCGTTCGTCTGGGACGGCAAGCAGCGCTGGTTCGCGGAGCCGCCCCACATGCAGGTGTCCATCCTGTTCGTGCCCTCCGACGCCGCCGAGCCCAAGGTCGGGGACGAACTCGTCGCCCATCTGCGCCACACCACCACGCAGTTCGACCGCCTGATGGACCGCTGACCCCGGACCCCGGCACCACGAAAAGGGCCGTGCACGCGTGACGCGTGCACGGCCCTTCTGTCGTTCGACGCCGCGGGTCGGACGCCTGTTCGCTCAGAGCGAACGCCCGTCCGGAGGCGCCATGTCCGGCTGTCCCCAGGCGACCGCCGACGGCTCGAAGTGCACCGCGTGCCGCGGCGGCCGGGCGGCGGCTCCGAGGACGAACACGTCCTCGGCACCGTCCAGGACCCCGCCCGAGGGATCGTCGTCCCCGGACCGGCGCACCACGTCACGCTCCGGCGTGAGGATGTCCCGGACGACGACGGCGCACAGGTACAGCGTGCCGAGCAGGTGCACGGCGATCGCCCAGTGGTAACCCTGCGCGGGGAGTCCCTTGTGGGCGTCCCCGCTGGTCGTGTAGGCGAGGTACATCCAGATGCCGAGGAAGTACGCGACCTCGCACGCCTGCCAGATCAGGAAGTCCCGCCACTTCGGCCGGGCCAGCGCCGCCAGCGGCACCAGCCACAGCACGTACTGCGGCGAGTAGACCTTGTTGGTGAGGATGAACGCCGCGACCACCAGGAACGCCAACTGGTCGAAGCGCGGTCGGCGCGGAGCGGTGAAGGTCAGCACGGCGATGGCGGCGAAGCACAGCACCACCAGGATCATCGCGGCCGTGTTCACGAAGCCGATGGAGGGCGGGTTGGTGGAGTTCTGCACCCAGATCAGCCAGAACGACCCGAAGTCCACGCCCCGTTCCTGGCTGAACGTGTAGAACTTCGACCAGCCCGGAAAGGCGAACCACATCACCGGCAGGTTCACCATGAACCAGGCCACCACGGCTCCGGCGGCGGCCTGGAAGAACTCCCGCCACCGGCCGGCCCGCCAGCACAGCAGGAACACCGGTCCCAGCAGGAAGACCGGGTACAGCTTGGCGGCCGTGGCAAGGCCGAGCAGCACGCCGAAGGCGACGGTGCGGCCCCTGGACCACATCAGCATCGCGGCGGCCGTCAGGGCGACCGCGAGCAGGTCCCAGTTGATGGTGGCCGTGAGAGCGGCGGCGGGCGCCAGCGCGACCAGCAGGGCGTCCCAGGGGCGCCGACGGTGGGTGCGCGCCACACAGACGGCGATGACGGCCACGCAGACCATCAGCATCCCGGCGTTCACGAACCAGTACCACTGCTCCCGGTGCTGGATGGTGCCGCTGCCGGGGGTGAGCCAGGAGGCGACCTCCATGAAGACACCGGTCAGCACCGGATACTCCAGGTAGTCCATGTCACCGGGCAGCTTGTCGAAGTAGGGCACCAGGCCGTCGGCGAAGCCACGCCCCTGGTACAGGTGCGGGATGTCCGAGTAGCAGGCGTGCGTGTACTGCGAGCTGGCCCCGAAGAACCAGCCGCTGTTGTAGCAGGGCGCCTTCTGCACGAGGCCGAGCGCGAACATGCCGATGGCGACGAGTGCGACGACCCGTACCGGTGTCCACCAGGACGTTCCGAACAGCGCGCGCCGCCCGATGGGACCGCCGATCAGCTCACTGCCGGCCGCGGCGATCCCGTCCTCACGCGTGGGGAGCACCGGTTCCTCGGCGCCCGACGGCGCGGACTCGGGCTCGTGCATGCTCGCGGGCGTCATCTCTGCACTGGGCATGGGGCACATCCTGCCGTACGGACCCCGGAACACGCCGAGGGCCGCCGCACCTCGCGGGTGCGACGGCCCATGTTTCACGTGAAACACGCGTACCGGCTCATAGGGCCACCCACCGGGCGGCCGGGGCGGCTATCCCTGGGCGCCGGAGAAGATGCCTCCTCCATTGCCGCCGTTGCCGTTGCCTCCGTTGCCGTTGCCCCGGTTGGCCCCCGGCTCGGTGGTCTCCGTGGTGCTCGGAGTGGGCGGCGCTCCGGGACCGCCGTTGGCGCCACCGTCGGCGTTGCCGGTGCCGCCGTCCTCACCGCAGTCCAGACCGCCCCAGCCGAACTGGCAGGACTGGCTGACCGTCGGTGTCGGAGAGGTGGTCGTCTGGCTCGGCGTCGGAGTGGGGGTCGGCGTCGTGCTCTGGCTCGGCGGCGCGGTGGGAGTGGGCGGCGCGGTCGGGACGTTGAGCGCCTTGCCGATCGGCGCGGGCGCCGGGAACGGCAGGGCGGGCTGGCCCCGCATCGCCTCGGCCATGTAGTCGTGCCAGATCTCGGCCGGGAACGAGGCGCCGTGGATCTTCTCCTGGCCGCCCGTGCCGAACATCTTCAGGAACTTGCGGTTCTTGTTCTTGGCGTTGTCGTCGAGGCGGAACATGCTGATCGCGGTGGACAGCTGGCGGGTGTACCCGACGAACCAGGCCGACTTGTTGCCGTCGGTGGTGCCGGTCTTGCCCGCCACCTGGCGGCCCGGCAGGCGGGCCGCGGTGCCGGTGCCCTTGTCCACCACGGTCTTCAGCACGTCGGTGACGTTGTCCGCCACCTCGGGCTTGAAGACGTCCTTGCCCGCCGCCTGGTGCCGGAAGACCGGACCGGTCGCGTCATCCACCTTCTCCACGGAGTACGGGTCGTTCTGGGTGCCGCTGGTGGCGAAGGTCCCGTAGGCACCGGCCATGCGGATGGCACTGGGGTCGGAGGTGCCGATGGAGAACGACGGGAAATTCGAGCTGGCCAGACTGGACTTGAGGATGCCCGCGTCGATCGCGGTCTGCTCGACCTTGTCCAGACCGACGTCCATACCGAGCTGGACGTAGACGGAGTTGACCGACAGCCGCATGGCCTCACGCAGGTCGATCTTGTAGTCGGGCGCGGTGCCGACCGACTCGTTGCCGTCGTTGGTCTGGAGCCACTCCTTGTTGTCCTTGTCGGTCCAGACCGTGCCGTCGTATTTCTGGATCTTGAGCTTGTTCTGACCGCTGTACAGGCTCTTCCACGAGGCCGGGGTCCGCTCGTCCTGTGCCTGTTCGGGACTGAGGTCGGGGTTGCGGACCCCCCACTTCATCGCTGCCGCGAGCACGAACGGCTTGAACGTGGAACCCACCTGGGCGCCGGTCGCGTCGGCGTTGTCGGTGAAGTGCTTGGTGGCGTCCTCACCGCCGTAGATCGCCTTGATGGCACCCGTCTTGGGTTCCACGGAGGCGCCGCCAAACTGGACGTAGGAGTCCTTGTCCGGACGGGCCGAGGCGTCGATGTTCTTCTTGCGGACGTTCTTGACCGCGTTCTCCAGCTGTCCGACCTTCTTCTTGTCGAACGTCGTGTAGATGCGCAGTCCGCCCTGCTGCAACCGGTCGGCGGTGATCTTGGTCGTGTCGCTGTTGTGGACCAGATACGACTTGGCGAGGTCCACGAGGTAACCGACCTGGCCGCTCAGCCGACTGTTCGACCTGGGGTTCTGCACCTTGGGGAGCGACGTGTACTTGGCGCGCTCGGCCTGGTCGAGATGGCCGTACTGCACCATCTTGTCCAGCGTGTCCTGCATCTGGATGTCGGCCCGCCTCCGGTTCGCCTCCGGAGTGGCGATCGGGTCGAGCGACTCGGCGCCCGCCGGGTCGTAGTACGTGGCGCCCTTCAGCATCGCCGCGAGGAAGGCGCACTGACCCGGGTCCAGCTTGTCGGCGTCCGTGTTGAAGTACGCGCGGGCGGCGGCCTGGATGCCGTAGGCGCCCCGGCCGAAGTAGGCCGAGTTGAGGTAGCCGGCCATGATCTCCGGCTTGCTCTTGGTCGCGCCGACCTTGATCGAGACGAAGATCTCGGTGAACTTGCGGGAGAGGGTCTGCGCCTGGTCGTCCAGCATCGCGTTCTTCACGTACTGCTGGGTGATGGTGGAGCCGCCCTGCACCTGGCCGCCGCGTGCCATGTTGAACATCGCGCGCGCGATGCCCATCGGATCGACGCCGCTGTCCGTCTCGAAGGACTTGTTCTCCTGCGAGATGACGGCGTAGCGCATCTCCTTGGGAATCTGCTCGTAGTTGACGATCTGCCGGTTCACCTCACCGCCGGTGGCGACCATCGGGGTGTTGTCGGACCAGTAGAAGACGTTGTTCTGCGCGCTGGCCGTCTTGGCGACGTCCGGGACGTTCACCGTGGCGTACCCGATGCCCGCCACCGCGACGAGGCTGCCGAGGAAGCCGATGAACATGCCGCTCGTCAGCCGCCACGACGGCACCCAGCGGCGCCAGCCGTACTTGCCGTGGCGCGGATAGTCGATGATCCGCTTCCGACCGGGGCCCGCGGCGGCACGGCCGCGTCCTGGACCGTTCGGGCCGCCGGGCCCGCTGCGGCCTCCCGGACCCGTGGGGTCGGCCCCTCTGCGGCGGCCCCCCTTCTGCGCCGCCCGGCGGGCCTCGGCCCGGCCTCCGTAGGGGCGCTGGTCGCCTCCGGGGCCGTAGGAGTCCGACTCGGTGGAGCCGGCAGCGGACCCGGTGGCGCCTCGCGGTGCCGCGCGGTGGCCGGAGGACGGTCCGGACTGGCCGCGTCGGGCCGCGGCACGTCCGCCTTCCTGCGACTGCGGCGCTTTGCGACGGTGCTCGCTCATCGAACGATTACTCCTCGGGCAGGCGCACCCGTGGGCGCCTGGAACGGCGGCTGTTTTCCGGTCCCCCCGAAATACGGATGTGGTCGGTCGCGCATTCACCCGTACAGCACCCGGGCCGGGGACGCCCCCCGGGCGTCGCTCGGTTCCCGGTGGTGTGCATGCCGCACAGACTACGCACCGCCAAAACCCGCCGAGCTCCGAAGTTCACCCCAAATCAGGCAAGTTGCCTGCAACGAATCAGTGATGTGATCCCGTTCACCGTGCCCCCTCTTGTCGCGGAGTGGAGGCCGTTCTATCGTCTTGATGTATCGAGTCGATACATCAGTGCGAGATAAAGACGCGGCGGACCGGAAGGAGCAGCTCATGAGCCGACGATCCGGCATCCTCGAGTTCGCCGTCCTCGGACTGCTGCGCGAGTCCCCCATGCACGGCTACGAGCTGCGCAAACGACTCAACACTTCACTGGGTGTGTTCCGAGCGTTCAGTTACGGAACGCTCTACCCCTGCCTCAAGACGCTGGTCGCCAGCGGCTGGTTGATCGAGGAACCGGGCAACACCCAGGAAGACCCTCTCGCCGCTCCGCTCACCGGCCGCCGCGCCAAGATCGTCTACCGGTTGACGGCGGAAGGTAAGGAGCACTTCGAGGATCTGCTCTCGCAGACCGGTCCCGACGCGTACGAGGACGAGCACTTCGCGGCCAGGTTCGCGTTCTTCGGCCAGACCTCACGGGACGTGCGCATGCGCGTCCTGGAGGGGCGGCGCAGCCGCCTGGAGGAACGCCTGGAGAAGATGCGCGCCTCGCTGGTCCGCACCCGGGAGCGGCTCGACGACTACACGCTCGAACTCCAGCGCCACGGAATGGAGTCCGTGGAGCGCGAAGTGCGCTGGCTGAACGAGCTGATCGAGAGCGAGCGGGCGGGCCGGGACCTGGGTGGTCCCGAGTCCCGGAGCGCGGCTCAGCAGGACACATCTGGAGCGACGGGCGGCCTGCCCCGCCCGGGGGACGGCCCCCGGACGGATCCGCCCGGCGACACCACCACGTGAAGCCCGCTCGGGGCCTCACTCGTACACACAGGGAGCAACCGGAATGGGTTCGGTTCGCGTAGCGATCGTCGGTGTGGGCAACTGCGCCGCGTCGCTGGTGCAGGGAGTCGAGTACTACAAGGATGCCGACGCGGCGTCCAAGGTCCCCGGTCTGATGCATGTGCAGTTCGGTGACTACCACGTGCGTGACGTCGAGTTCGTCGCCGCGTTCGACGTCGATGCGAAGAAGGTCGGCCTCGACCTGGCGGACGCGATCGGCGCCTCCGAGAACAACACCATCAAGATCTGCGACGTGCCCTCCACCGGCGTCACCGTGCAGCGCGGCCACACCCTCGACGGCCTCGGCAAGTACTACCGCCTGACCATCGAGGAGTCCGAGGCCGAGCCGGTCGATGTCGTCAAGGTCCTGAAGGACCAGCGGGTCGATGTCCTGGTCTGCTACCTGCCCGTCGGCTCCGAGGACGCGGCGAAGTTCTACGCCCAGGCCGCCATCGACGCCAAGGTCGCCTTCGTCAACGCCCTCCCGGTCTTCATCGCCGGTACCAAGGAGTGGGCGGACAAGTTCACCGAGGCCGGTGTACCGATCGTCGGTGACGACATCAAGTCCCAGGTCGGCGCCACCATCACGCACCGCGTCATGGCGAAGCTGTTCGAGGACCGCGGTGTCGTCCTGGACCGCACGATGCAGCTGAACGTCGGCGGCAACATGGACTTCAAGAACATGCTGGAGCGCGACCGGCTGGAGTCCAAGAAGATCTCCAAGACCCAGGCCGTCACCTCCCAGATCCCCGACCGGGACCTCGGCGAGAAGAACGTCCACATCGGCCCGTCCGACTACGTCGCCTGGCTCGACGACCGCAAGTGGGCCTATGTCCGCCTCGAAGGCCGCGCCTTCGGCGACGTCCCGCTGAACCTGGAGTACAAGCTGGAGGTCTGGGACTCCCCGAACTCCGCCGGTGTCATCATCGACGCCCTGCGCGCCGCGAAGATCGCCAAGGACCGGGGCATCGGCGGCCCCATCCTCTCCGCGTCCTCGTACTTCATGAAGTCCCCGCCGGTGCAGTACTTCGACGACGAGGCCCGCGAGAACGTCGAGAAGTTCATTCGCGGTGACGTCGAGCGCTAGCCGCCAGGCTCCGCGCCCGCTCCACCCGGCACGGCGCGCCGCTCACCGGCGCCGCGCGTCAGTTCGCTGAGAACGCTCCTGCCAGGGCAGTGAGGGTCCTCGGGTCCACCGGACCCGAGGACCCTCCGCATATGTGAGGCTGTGCCCCATGCCCGTCGTCCGCGACCTGCGGGTCCTGCTGAGCCTCCGTGATTTCCGGCGCCTGCTGACCGTCCGCCTGCTCTCCCAGGGCGCCGACGGCGTCTTCCAGGTCGCGCTCGCCGCCTATGTGGTGTTCTCCCCGGAGGAGCAGTCCTCGGCGGCATCGGTCGCCTCCGCGATGGCCGTCCTGCTGCTCCCCTACTCCCTGGTCGGCCCCTTCGCCGGTGTTCTGCTGGACCGCTGGCGACGCCGTCAGGTGTTCGTCCACGGCAATCTGCTGCGCGCCCTGCTCGCCGCCGGAACCGCCGTGCTGATGGTCAGCGGGGTCCCGGACTGGCTGTTCTACCTCTCCGCCCTGTGCGTCACGGCCGTCAACCGCTTCGTCCTCGCCGGACTGTCCGCCTCGCTGCCCCGCGTCGTGGACTCCGGACGGCTCGTCATCGCCAACTCCCTCTCCCCGACCGCGGGCACGCTCGCGGCGACCGCCGGAGGCGGCCTCGCCTTCGCCGTGCGGCTCCTCTCCTCGGGCTCCGACGCGGCCGTGGTACTGCTCGGCGCACTGCTCTACCTGGCCGCCGCGCTCACCTCACTGACCCTGCCGGTCGCTCTGCTCGGCCCCGACCACCGCCCGGTGCAGCCACGTCTGCGGGACGCCGTCGCGGGCACCGCGCGGGATCTGCTCGCCGCCGTACGGCACCTCAGCGAGCCCCGGCGCCGGGACGCCGTGCGAGCGCTGGGCGCGATGACGCTGATGCGCTTCTGCTACGGCGCCCTGCTCGTCCTGCTGCTGATGCTGTGCAGGTACGCGCTCTCCGGCACGCCGGAGGAAGGTCTGCGGCTGCTGGGACTTGCGCTGGCGGTGTCCGGGGCCGGATTCTTCGTCGCCGCCGTGGTGACACCGGGGACGGCCGGACGGCTGGGCCCCATCCGCTGGATCGTCGTCTGCGCCGGTGCGGCGGCGGCCCTGGAACCGGTGCTCGGCCTCTGGTTCGCAACAGCGCCCCTGATGGCCGCCGCCTTCGTCCTGGGACTGGTGACACAGGGCGCGAAGATCGCGACGGACACGATCGTGCAGGAGTCCATCGCCGACGACTTCCGGGGCCGGATCTTCTCCGTCTACGACGTCCTCTTCAACGTCGCTTTCGTCGGCGCCGCCGGAGTGGCCGCGCTGATGCTCCCGCCGGACGGCCGCTCGGTGGCCCTGGTCGTACTGGTCGCCCTCGCCTACGGCACGGTCGCCGTCCTGATGTCCGGCCGCCGGACGGTCCAGGAGAGCGAGAAGGGCGATGTTTCACGTGAAACATCGCCCCCTCGGTAGTCCGCGCGCTCTCGTGTTTCACGTGAAACATCGACGCCCGCGGCTCAGTTCTGCGCGGCCCACCACTCCTTGAGAGCGGCCACCGCGGCGTCGTACTCCATCGGCCCGTGCTCCAGGCGCAGCTCCAGCAGGTGCTTGTACGCCTGGCCGATCACCGGTCCGGGGGTGACACCCAGGATCTGCATGATCTGGTTGCCGTCCAGGTCGGGGCGGATCGCGTCCAGCTCCTCCTGCTCCTGGAGCTGCGCGATCCGCTCCTCCAGCCCGTCGTAGGCCCGGGCGAGCGTGGCCGCCTTGCGCTTGTTCCGGGTGGTGCAGTCGGAGCGGGTCAGCTTGTGGAGGCGCTCCAGCAGCGGGCCCGCGTCCCGGACGTACCGGCGCACCGCGGAGTCCGTCCACTCCCCGGCTCCGTAGCCGTGGAAGCGGAGGTGCAGTTCGACCAGCCGCGAGACGTCCTTGACCAGATCGTTGGAGTACTTCAGCGCCGTCATGCGCTTCTTGGTCATCTTCGCGCCCACCATCTCGTGGTGGTGGAAGGAGACCCGGCCGTCCTCCTCGAAGCGGCGCGTGCGCGGCTTGCCGATGTCATGGAGCAGCGCGGAGAGCCGCAGTACCAGGTCGGGGCCCTCCTGCTCCAGCGCGATCGCCTGCTCCAGCACGATCAGCGTGTGGTCGTAGACGTCCTTGTGCCGGTGGTGCTCGTCGCTCTCCAGCCGCAGGGCGGGCAGCTCGGGCAGGACGTGACCGGCGAGTCCGGTGTCCACCAGCAGGGTCAGGCCCTTGCGCGGGTGGGCGGAGAGGATCAGCTTGTTCAGCTCGTCCCGTACGCGCTCCGCCGAGACGATCTCGATCCGTGCGGCCATGTCGGTCATCGCGGTGACGACCTCGGGGGCGACCTCGAAATCGAGCTGGGCGGCGAACCGGGCGGCGCGCATCATCCGCAGCGGGTCGTCCGAGAACGAATCCTCGGGGGTGCCGGGCGTGCGCAGCACCCGGGCGGCCAGGTCCTCCAGGCCACCGTGCGGGTCCACGAAGTCCTTCTCCGGCAGTGCCACGGCCATCGCGTTCACCGTGAAGTCACGGCGGACGAGGTCCTCCTCGATGGAGTCGCCGTAGGACACCTCGGGCTTGCGCGAGGTGCGGTCGTACGCCTCGGACCGGTAGGTGGTGACCTCGATCTGGTAGCCGCCCTTGTGCGCGCCGACCGTGCCGAAGGCGATGCCCACCTCCCATACGGCGTCGGCCCAGGGCCGCACGATCTTCAGGACGTCCTCGGGGCGGGCGTCCGTCGTGAAGTCCAAGTCGTTGCCGAGGCGGCCGAGCAACGCGTCCCGGACCGATCCGCCCACCAGCGCGAGCGAGAAACCGGCCTCCTGGAAGCGGCGGGCGAGATCGTCGGCGACGGGGGCGACCCGTAGCAGCTCGCTCACAGCGCGTTGCTGCGCCTCGTTCAGCGCGGAGGGATTGTCATCGTGGGAATTCGGCACAACAGAAGAGACTACGTGCCCTGGGACACCCCTGGCCGCCTCGGTGAGCGGGCCCGGACAGCTCGGGCCATACCCCTGCGGGCCCTGGTGTTTACGGCAGTCGGACCGCTCTCCTCCCGATACTGGACAGAGAGGACGACCTGCGGCCGTTGCCGATCTTGTGACCGACGCCGCGGCACTTCCCTTCAGCGAGCCTCGTTACCATGCGTGGACGCACATTCCGACGACCACTGACGACGACGAGGGACGGACAGCGCGTGGCCGAGGCGGCTGACTTCCAAGCGACCAGTGCCTCCTCCGTGCGGCGGTGGGTCCGGCGCACCGGCACACTGCTCGCCGGGGCGCCCCTGCTGGCCGGTCTGCTGCAGCTGCCCGCGGCCGGTCCCGCCGAGGCCGCCGCCTCGGACCAGGCGGCCGCCTCCGATCAGGTCTCGGTCGCGCTGGACTCGCTCACCCCGAGCGCCCCGACCGACGGGGACACCCTGAAGGTGTCCGGCACGGTCACCAACCACGGCAAGCAGACCGTGACCGACGCCCACGTCGGACTGCGGGTCGGCCCGCTGCTGAACACCCGGTCCGCGATCGACGGCGTCTCCCGGCACCCGCACGACCTCCAGGGCCCGTCCGGCGACGCGATCGACGCGAAGTACGAGCAGAAGTTCGCCAAGCTGGTGCCCGGTGTCGGAGAGCACTTCAGCGTCTCCGTCCCGGTGGACAAGCTCGACCTCGGCGCGGACGGCGTCTACGAGTTCGGCGTCACCCTGGCCGGGCGTACGTCCGCGCAGCCCTGGGACCAGACGCTCGGCATCGAGCGCACGTTCCTGCCGTGGCAGCCCTCCGAGGCCGACACGAAGACGAAGACCACCTTCCTGTGGCCGCTGATCTCCCCGGTCCACATGACGGCCCGCACGGGCGCGGGCGAGTTGCAGACCCCCGTCTTCCTCAACGACGACCTGGCCAAGGACCTCGCGCCCGGCGGCCGTCTCCAGCAGATGCTGGCGCTCGGCAAGGATCTGGACGTCACCTGGGTCATCGACCCGGACCTGCTGGCGTCCGTGGACGCGATGGCCGACAGCTACCGCGTCCAGGGCCCGGACGGCACCACCACGGCGGGCAGCGCGGCGAACCGGGCACTGGCCAAGAAGTGGCTGGCCGACCTCCAGAAGGCCGTGGCGGGCAAGGAGGTCGTCGCGCTGCCGTTCGGCGATCCGGACCTCGCCTCCCTCGCGCACAACGGCACCAGCGTCACGGGCTCGCTCAGCCACCTCAAGGACGCCACCGATGTCGCCGCCCTCACGGTGAAGACGGTGCTGCACGTCACCCCGAGCACCGACTTCGCCTGGCCCGTGGACGGGGCGGTGGACCCGTCGATCATGAAGGTGGCCACGTCGGCGGGGGCCGACCGGGTCATCGCCCGCAGCGACAGCCTCCAGGAGAGCCCCGGCCTCACCTACACCCCGTCCGCCGCCCGTCCGGTGGGCGGCGGCACGACGGCGGTGGTGGCCGACGCGCGCATGTCCACGGCGTTCGAGGGCGACCTGACCAAGGCGGACGCCACGACCCTGGCCGAGCAGGAGTTCCTGGCCCAGAGCCTGGAAGTGAACGCCCAGACCGACAAGCAGCGCAGCATCGTCGTCGCCCCGCAGCGGATGCCGACGGCGAGCCAGGCACGGGCGATGGCGACGGCCCTCAAGGCCCTCCAGGGCTCCACCTGGTCGGAGGCGCAGAACCTGACGGCCGCCGCGAAGGCCAAGCCCGACCCCGCCGCCAGCACCCGCATCCCGTCCACGTCGGCTTACCCGTCCTCGCTGCGCAAGCAGGAGCTGCCCCGCTCGGCGTTCGTGACGATCGCCAACACCCAGGACAAGCTCGACAACTTCAAGGTGATCCTCAGCGACCAGTCCCGCGTGGTCACCCCGTTCGGCAGGGCCATAAACCGCGAGATGTCCACCTCGTGGCGCGGCCACGCCTCGGCGGCCACCGGCTTCCGGGGTGATGTGGAGGACTGGCTCGACGACCTGTCCCAGCAGGTCAAGCTGATCGACAAGTCGGAGACCAAGCTCTCCGGACGCAGCGCCACCATCCCAGTGACCGTGCAGAACAACCTCGTGCAGCCCGTCGAGCATCTGGTACTGCGGCTCAGCTCGACGCAGCCGACCCGTCTGAAGGTCGGCGGCAAGGCCTACTACGAGCAGCGCGTGGACATCTCCGGCGGCCACAGCCAGTCGGTGAAGTTCACCACCACGGCCAACGCCAACGGCCGCACCGCGGTCGTCGCCCAGCTGTTCACCGAGGACGGGCAGGAGTACGGCTCCGCCGTCAGCTTCGACGTCACGGTCACCGAGGTCACGCCGACCGTGATGCTCGTCATCGGCGGCGGCGTCCTGCTGCTGGTCCTGGCCGGATTCCGGATGTACACGCACCGCAAGCGCGCGGCGGCCCGCCAGGCCGGGGAGGACGGCCCGGACAGCCCGGCCGCGGCGGACAGCGGTGACGGCGGTGACGGCGAGGGGAACCCGGACGCACCCGGCGAGCGTCTCCCGCAGGAGAGCGACGGGCCCGCCGGGGCGGAGCCCCGCTCGGACCAGCCGAGTGACCCTGCGCCGGACACCGCACCGGAAAGCGCCGACCCGTCCGGGACGGGTGAGAGAGTGGACCGTTGAGCGAAGTCGTGGCCGGTGTGGCCCGGAACGATGAGGTGGGGTAACCATGAACGCGCCGTACGACGGTGATCGCGGCCAGGGTGCCGCCGGCCCGGGCCACCCCGAGCCGCAGCCGGAGCCCGGCCAGGTACCCCCGCAGCCCGCGGCGGACATGTACCTCCAGGACGCCTACGACCAGGACCCCTACCGCGCGGGGGACCTCTCCGCCCAGGACCCGGTCGCCGAGGCGCTCTACGACCGCGCCGCGCACCCCCCGCCGCCTCCGGGCGCGCACGGGCAGCCGCTGTACGGCACCCCCGACCCGACGCCGAACGCACCGGACCCCCGCGTGTGGGCGCAGACCCCGCCGCCGGAGCCCGACGGCGGCACCGCCCCGTATCTGCCCTACGGCGACAACCCGCGCACCACCCGGTTCGTGGGCGTGGACGACCTCGTCTCGCACTCGGGCGAGGAGTACCACGAGCCCGACGCCTTCGCCCACCTCTTCCGGGACCAGCAGCAGAGCACCGGCCCGGCGCCCCTGGACGCGCCGGGCGTGCCGGGACCGTCCGTCGCGCCGTATCCCGCCCCGCAGCAGCCGCAGGGACCGCCCAGCCACGCCCAGCGCCACCCCGGCACCCCGTTCTCCGCCGGGCCGCCCGCGCCCGGACACGGCGGGCAGACGCCGGTACCCGCTCCGGCGGGGGCACCGGCCGGGGCTCCGGAACCCGCGGCGGCCACCGCCACCGCCGAGCCGCTCGCACCCGCTCCGGCGGGGAAGAAGGGCGGCAAGGCTTCGGGGCTGCTGAAGTCCAGCGCCGTCATGGCGGCGGGCACGATGGTGTCCCGACTCACCGGTTTCGTCCGGTCGGCGCTGATCGTCTCGGCGCTCGGCCTGGGTGTGCTGGGCGACTCCTTCCAGGTGGCCTACCAGCTTCCGACGATGATCTACATCCTCACCGTCGGCGGCGGCCTCAACTCGGTCTTCGTCCCGCAGCTCGTCCGGGCCATGAAGGAGGACGACGACGGCGGCGAGGCGTTCGCCAACCGGCTGCTGACCCTCGTGATGGTGGCACTGGCCGCGCTGACCGGTCTCGCGGTGTACGCGGCGCCGCTGCTGGTGCGGCTGCTGTCGGACTCGGTCGCCACCAACCCGCAGGCGAGCGGCGTGGCCATCACGTTCACCCGCTACTTCCTGCCCTCGATCTTCTTCATGGGCATCCATGTGGTGATGGGTCAGATCCTCAACGCGCGCGGCAAGTTCGGCGCGATGATGTGGACGCCCGTCCTGAACAACATCGTCATCATCATCACGCTGGGCACCTTCATCTGGGTCTACGGCAGCGCCGCGAACTCGCACCTGACCGTCGCCACGATCCCGCCGCAGGGCCAGCGCCTGCTGGGCGTGGGCGTGCTGCTCGGCCTGGTCGTGCAGGCCCTGGCGATGATCCCGTACCTCCGCGAGACCGGCTTCCGCATCCGGCTGCGCTTCGACTGGCGCGGCCACGGCCTGGGCAAGGCCGCGATGCTGGCCAAGTGGACGCTGCTGTTCGTCCTGGCCAACCAGGCCGGTGCGATGGTCGTGTCCCAGCTCTCCACCGCCGCGGGCAAGACGTCGGAGCACCTGGGCACCAAGGGCACCGGCTTCGCCGCGTACGCCAACGCGCAGCTGATCTGGGGTCTGCCGCAGGCGATCATCACGGTGTCCCTGATGGCCGCGCTGCTGCCGCGCATCTCGCGGTCGGCCGCCGAGCACGACGCGGGCGCGGTACGCGACGACATCTCGCAGGGCCTGCGGACGACCGCCGTCGCCATCGTGCCGATCGCGTTCGGCTTCCTGGCGCTGGGCATCCCGATCTGCACGCTGATCTTCGGCTCGTCGGGCATCGGCGAGTCCACCAACATGGGCTACATGCTGATGGCGTTCGGCCTCGGCCTGATCCCCTACTCGGTGCAGTACGTCGTCCTCCGCGCCTTCTACGCGTACGAGGACACCCGCACCCCCTTCTACAACACCGTCATCGTGGCCGCCTTCAACGCGGGCGTCTCCGTGGTCTGCTTCGTCACGCTGCCCGCCCGCTGGGCCGTGACCGGCATGGCTCTCGCCTACGGTGTCGCGTACGGCGTCGGTGTGGGCGTGGCCTGGCGGCGGCTGCGCAAGCGGCTCGGCGGCGACCTCGACGGGGCGCGGGTGCTGCGCACCTATGCCCGGCTCGGCATCGCCTCGGTGCCCGCCGCCCTGCTCAGTGGGGCCGCCTGCTACGGCATCGCCCAGACCCTCGGACAGGGCGTGCTCGGCTCGCTGGCCTCGGTGCTCGGCGGCGGTGTGATCCTGCTCGGGGTGTTCTTCGTGGCGGCCCGCCGGATGCGTATCGAGGAACTCAACTCCCTCGTGGGCATGGTGCGCGGGCGTCTGGGACGCTGAGCGGGGGTAGGCGCACAACCATCGTCCGCCGCCGTGTGTCGTGCATAGCGGCGGACTGTGGGCACAATTGGGTTCGGCGTCGGACAGCGTGCAACGGATGGGGAGGCAGGGACGACGGTGGCGGAACGGAGCACGGCTGCCGTAGGAGTGGCAGACAACGGCGGTGACGAGCCGCTGACCGCCGAGGCGGAGCAGTCCCCGGCCGACGGAGTCGCCGGTGAGCCGGAGCAGCGCGCGGACAGCGCCGAGGCCCGGGGGAGCGTCGCGGCGGACAGCCCGACGGTCAAGACCTCGGCCCCGGAGCTGCACAGCGGTCACAAACTCGCCAGGCGCTACCGGCTCGAAGAGTGCGTCACCCGTCTGGACGGGTTCAGCAGTTGGCGCGCGGTGGACGAGAAACTCCGCCGTGCGGTCGGGGTGCACATCCTGCCGGGCGGCCATCCCCGCGCCCGCTCCGTCCTCGCCGCCGCCCGCTCGTCCGCCCTGCTGGGCGACCCCCGGTTCGTCCAGGTCCTCGACGCGGTCGAGGAGAACGACCTCGTCTACGTCGTGCACGAGTGGCTGCCCGACGCGACCGAGCTGACGACCCTGCTGGCGGTCGGCCCGCTGGAACCGCACGACGCCTACCAGATGGCCAGTCAGGTGGCGTCCGCGATGTCCGCCGCGCACCGCGAAGGTCTCGCCCATCTGCGGCTCAACCCGAACGCGGTGCTGCGCACCTCCACCGGCCAGTGGCGCATCCGGGGCCTGGCGGTGAACGCCGCGCTGCGCGGCATCGGCTCCGACACCCCGCAGCGCACCGACACCGAATCCATCGGCGCGCTGCTCTACGCCTCGCTGACGCAGCGCTGGCCGTACGAGAACGACGCCTACGGCATGTCCGGGCTGCCGAAGGACATCGGTCTGATCGCGCCGGACCAGGTGCGTGCCGGTGTCCACCGGGGGCTGTCCGAGCTGGCGATGCGCGCGCTGGTCAACGACGGCGCCACCGCCTCGCGGCACGAGGCCGCGTGCACCACGCCCGAGGAACTGGTCAAGGCGATCGGTGACATGCCGCGCATCCGCCCGCCCGAGCCCGCGTTCACCGCCCCGCCCGAGTACCAGCGGACGACGTATCAGCAGGGCAACTACGGGCGTACGGCGCCTCTTCCCGGCACGGCCGCGTCGATGTCCGCGCCCCCGGCACCGTTGCAGAGCCGTACCGGCAAGGCACTCAAGTGGGCCGTGTCGGCGCTGCTCATCGCCGCGCTGGGTCTGGGCAGCTGGCAGCTCGCCGACGCGCTGATGGAGCAGGGCAACAAGCCCAAGGACTCCGGCACCACCAAGACGGAGGACGGCGGCGGCAAGAACGCGGGCCTCCCCAAGCCTGGCCCGATCAAGATCGCCGCAGCTCAGGAGTACGTCGCCGAGGGCGACGCCCAGCACCCCGGTGATGTGGCCAAGACCTACGACGGCGACCGTTCGACGTACTGGCGGACGAAGACCTTCACCAGCGGTCCTTCCATCGCCCCGCTCAAGCCGGGCGTCGGCATCATGTACGACCTCGGTTCGACGCGGAACGTCTCCACGGCCACGCTGGACCTGCGGTACGGCGGCGACCACACGACGGTCGATCTCTACGCGGCCGACTCGCTCACCCCGCCCTCGCTGGGCTCCATGACCAAGGTCGGCAGCGTCACCGCGCAGGGCACGACCGCGACCGTGAAGGTCTCCAAGGCCGTCAGGACGCGGTACGTCCTGGTGTGGCTGACCGCGGTGCCCCTCTCGGGCCCGGACTCGGCGACGTACTCCGGCGCCGGTTACAAGCAGGCCATCGGCGAAGTCCGGTTCGCCGGCTGACGTCTCACCAGGACGCGGAGGTGGGGATGGCGGAGGGCGCCGGATACGGCGGGGTGAGCGATCAGGAACTGCTCGCCCGCCATGTCGAGGGCGACCCCGATGCCTTCGGCGAGATCGTACGACGGCATCGGGATCGGCTGTGGGCCGTCGCTCTCCGCACCCTGGGGGACCGCGAGGAGGCCGCCGACGCGGTGCAGGACGCCCTGGTGTCCGCGTACCGGGCCGCGCACACCTTCCAGGGGAAAGCGGCCGTCACGACCTGGCTGCACCGGATCACGGTGAACGCCTGCCTCGACCGCGCCCGCAAGGCCGCCTACCGCAGGACCGCACCGGTGGACGACACCGCCCGGATGGAACAACTGCTGGAGCCGCACGAGTCCGCCGCGGCGCCCGCCGAACGCAACGACCTGCACCGCCAGCTCCTGACGGCACTGGCGACCCTCCCGCCCGAGCAGCGGGCCGCGCTCGTCCTCGTGGACATGCAGGGCTATCCGGTCGCGGAGGCCGCGCGGGTCCTGGACGTACCGACGGGGACGGTGAAAAGCAGATGCGCGCGGGGCCGTGCCCGGCTCCTCCCCCTGCTCACCCATCTGCGGCCCGGAACCGGGGACGCGGACGACGAGAAGACGGAAACCGGACCGGGACGGAACCACCCGCCCCAGCCATCCGTCCCACCTGAGCAGGGTTCCCGTGGCGGCGCCCTCGGACCGGCGGGCAACAGCGATTCAGCCGTAGTGAAGGACGGAGGTGGGCGAGCGTGACGTCCCCGACGGACACGACCGAGCACCCAGACGTCGCCGAGATCTCCGACCTCGCCGAGGGCCTGCTCGCCCCGCCCAGAAGCGATGCCGTACGCCACCATGTGGAGGCGTGCGAGAGCTGCGCCGAGGTACGGACCTCGCTGGAGGAGATCCGCGACCTGCTGGGTGCCGTCCCGGAGCCGCCCCCCATGCCGGAGGACATCGCCGCCCGTATCGACGCCGCACTCACGGCAGAGGCGCTGCGGGGCACCACGGCGGAACGGCCGGAGACGGAGCACGCTCCGGAGGCAGCCCCCGAAACCGCCACGGAACCCGGTCCCGCCACGGAACCCGAGACCGTGCGGGCGTCCGCAGGCGATGTTTCACGTGAAACATCGCCTGCGGGGGACCGTCCCGCCGGGCGCCCCCGCGCTGCCACCGGACCCGGCCGGAACGGACGCGGCCGGTCCCGCCGCTGGACCGGGGTCGCCCTGGGCACCGTGCTGACCGCCGCCGTCCTGGGCAGCGGCTCCCTGCTGCTGAAGTCCTCCGGCTCCTCCAACGACTCACCCGACAAGGCGACCACCGCCACGGCAGCCGGGGCTTTCGCCGGGAAGCCGGTCGGGGCTCAGGTGAAGGTCCTGCTCGACGCCGAACGTGCCCGGCCGAAAGACGGCGCCGGGACCCAGCGACCGCGCGCCGGGATCGACGCACCGCAGGACACTCCTGGTTCGACCCAGAGCGCGAACACCTTCCTGGAGACCGTCCCCCCGGTCCCGGACTGTGTCCGCCGGGCGGCCGGTGGGGGCACCGAGATCATCGGCGCGAAGACCGGCATGTACACCGGCCGGAACGCCTATCTCGTCGTGACCCCGGACCACGGCAGCGAGACGCGGGTCACGGCCTACGTCGTCGATGCGTCCTGCGCCCAGAAGGGGCCCTCGGCCACCGGCAACGTGCTGCTCAAGCAGTCCTATGCCCGGTCCTGAGCGCGAAGCCTGATTCACCGGCGCACGGGCGGTCATCCGTACGGTGAGGGGGTATCTGCGTGCCCGGACACAGCGGGAATGCGCGCCCCTTAGTATCCGTTGGGTGGGGTGAGGGTCCGGAAGGGACTCCCACCGGTCGAATCGCACAGACCAGAGACAAGGAATCCAGCCGTGAGCGACGTCCGAAACGTGATCATCATCGGCTCAGGGCCCGCCGGCTACACGGCGGCGCTCTACACCGCGCGCGCGTCGCTGAAGCCCTTGGTGTTCGAGGGCGCCGTCACCGCCGGTGGTGCCCTGATGAACACCACCGAGGTCGAGAACTTCCCCGGCTTCCGCGACGGCATCATGGGCCCCGACCTCATGGACAACATGCGGGGGCAGGCGGAGCGCTTCGGTGCCGAGCTGATCCCGGACGACATCGTCTCCGTGGACCTCACCGGTGAGATCAAGACGGTCACCGACACGGCGGGCACCGTGCACCGTGCGAAGGCCGTGATCGTCACCACCGGTTCCCAGCACCGCAAGCTCGGCCTGCCGAACGAGGACGCGCTGTCCGGCCGTGGTGTCTCCTGGTGCGCCACCTGTGACGGGTTCTTCTTCAAGGACCAGGACATTGCCGTGATCGGC
Organism: Streptomyces corallincola; assembly: GCF_019104725.1. Classification (GTDB taxonomy): domain Bacteria; phylum Actinomycetota; class Actinomycetes; order Streptomycetales; family Streptomycetaceae; genus Streptomyces; species Streptomyces corallincola. Next base: position 121,755 of record NZ_JAHRXF010000011.1, read on the forward strand.
GGCGGCGACACCGCGATGGAGGAGGCGACCTTCCTCTCCCGGTTCGCCAAGTCCGTGACGATCGTGCACCGCCGGGACACCCTGCGTGCCTCCAAGGCGATGCAGGAGCGCGCCTTCAACGACCCTAAGATCAAGTTCGTCTGGGACAGCGAGATCGCGGAGGTCCAGGGCGACCAGAAGCTCGCGGGCCTGAAGCTGCGCAACGTCAAGACCGGTGAGCTGTCCGACCTGCCGGTGACCGGCCTGTTCATCGCCATCGGCCACGACCCGCGCACCGAACTGTTCAAGGGTCAGCTCGACCTGGACGAGGAGGGCTACCTGAAGGTCGCCGCTCCCTCCACCCGTACCAACGTGACCGGTGTCTTCGGCGCCGGTGACGTCGTGGACCACACCTACCGGCAGGCCATCACCGCGGCCGGTACGGGCTGCTCCGCCGCCCTGGACGCCGAGCGTTTCCTCGCCGCCCTGTCCGACGAGGACAAGGCGGAGCCCGAGAAGACCGCGGCCGTCTGACCCTCGCACCCCCACCCCACACGCAGTACCGAGTTAAGGAGCCCGCCGTGGCCGGCACTCTGAAGAAAGTGACTGACGACTCCTTCGAGCAGGATGTCCTCAAGAGCGACAAGCCCGTCCTCGTGGACTTCTGGGCCGAGTGGTGCGGCCCGTGCCGCCAGATCGCCCCGTCGCTGGAGGCCATCGCGGCCGAGCACGGCGACAAGATCGAGATCGTCAAGCTGAACATCGACGAGAACCCGGCCATCGCGGCCAAGTACGGCGTGATGTCCATCCCGACCCTGAACGTCTACCAGGGCGGCGAGGTCGTGAAGACCATCGTCGGTGCCAAGCCGAAGGCGGCGCTGGTCCGGGACCTGGACCCGTTCCTCGCCGACTGACGTTTCACGTGAAACATGAAAGGGCCGAACCCCTCGGGGTTCGGTCCTTTCGCATGAGGGAAGCTTTCGCCCCCGAAGCCAGACCGGTCCCAGACACCTAGAGCGGTCCCAGAAGCCTAGACCGGTCCCAGAAGCCTAGAGCGGTCTCAGTGCTGGTTCCTTCTGTACCGCCCCCAGCAGCCGGTCCAAGGCGTGCTCCACGTCTTGCTTCCAGGACAGGGTGGAGCGCAGCTCCAGCCGCAGCCGGGGATGCGTGGGGTGCGGCCGGACCGTCTTGAAGCCCACGGCCAGCAGATGATCGACGGGGAGCAGACAGCCGCCCGGTGCCTTGGTGCGTGCGTCGCCGAACGCCTCGATCGCCTTGAAGCCCCGGCGCAGCAGATCCTTGGCGACGGCCTGGACCAGGACCCGCCCGAGTCCCTGTCCCTGGTAGCCCGGCACGATCAGTGACGTCATGAGCTGGACGGCGTCCGAGGCGACCGGGCTGGTGGGGAAGGCCGTGGAGCGCGGGACATAGGCGGGCGGGGCGTAGAGCACGAACCCCACCGGTACGTCGTCCACGTAGGCCACCCGGCCGCACGAGCCCCAGTCCAGCAGCACGGCGGAGATCCAGGACTCCTTCTCCGCCGCGGCTCTGTCCGCGTTGACCGCGGCCTCACCACGGACGGGGTCCAACTCCCAGAAGACGCACGAGCGGCAGGGCTGGGGAAGATCCTCAAGGTTGTCCAGCGTGAGTGGTACGAGCCGACGCCCCATGAAGGCTGTTCCTCGCTTCCTTCGGCCGACGCGTCGCGTGCGGCTCTTTCAGAGATCTGCCCGGTGGATGCGCCATGCCTGTCGGCATCGTAACCACGAAGCCGAGGGGGAGACACCGCCGAAATGCAAAGAGCGGACCGCGTTCCGGCTGTACCGGATGCGGTCCGCTCCCCTGCGAACAGTCGGGCGCCGAGGATCAGTCCTCCTGCTCCACGGTGTCACCGTCGTGCAGGGTCCGCTGCAACACCGGGCCCTCGCCCGGCGCGAGCGAACCGAGGATGCGCTCAAGGTCTTCCATCGAGGCGAACTCGACGGTGATCTTGCCCTTCTTCTGGCCCAGATCGACCTTCACCCGCGTCTCGAAGCGGTCGGAGAGACGCGTGGCCAGATCGGTCAGCGCCGGGGAGACCCGGCCACCGGCGCGGGGGCCCTTGGCACGCTGGGCCGCCTGCGGGCGCGAGCCCATCAGCGTGACGATCTCCTCGACGGCCCGCACGGACAGCCCCTCGGCCACGATCCGGTGGGCCAGCCGGTCCTGCTCCTCCGAGTCCTCCACGGAGAGCAGCGCACGGGCGTGCCCGGCGGAGAGCACCCCGGCGGCGACCCGGCGCTGCACGGCCGGGGACAGCTTCAGCAGACGCAGCGTGTTGGAGACCTGCGGACGCGAACGCCCGATGCGGTCCGCCAACTGGTCGTGCGTGCAGTTGAAGTCCTTCAGCAACTGGTCGTAGGCGGCGGCCTCTTCCAGCGGGTTCAGCTGAGCCCGGTGCAGGTTCTCCAGCAGGGCGTCGAGAAGCAGCTTCTCGTCGTCGGTGGCCCGCACGATCGCCGGGATGGCGTCCAGACCGGCTTCCCGGCAGGCACGCCAGCGGCGCTCACCCATGATCAGCTCGTAGTGGCCCGAGTCGATCTGCCGGACGACGACCGGCTGGAGGAGGCCCACCTCCTTGATGGAGGTGACCAGTTCCTGTAGCGCGTCCTCGTCGAACACATCACGCGGCTGACGCGGGTTCGGGGTGATGGAGTCGATCGGCAGCTCGGCGAAGTGGGCGCCCAGTGGGGGCGCCGGAGTCTCCGCCGAGGATGCCGTCGGCTCCTCTGTTTCACGTGAAACCTTCGGCAGGGTCGCCACCTTCGCGGCGGCCACGCCACGATCAGCGCTCAACGCCGGTACCGGGGCGGGGGACACGGAGGTCCCGTGTCCCAGAGTCGCCGGGTCCTTCTCCGTCGGGGCAGCGGGGATCAGTGCGCCGAGTCCACGGCCCAGACCCCTCCGTCGCTCGCTCACTGCATGCCCTCCACCATGTTCGGGTCGTTCTGAGTGCCGATGTGCGCCTGGGTCGCGTCGTAGCTGATACCGACGCCCCGGAGCGCGAGTTCGCGGGCCGCCTCCAGATAGGAGAGCGCGCCGCTGGAACCAGGATCGTAGGTGAGCACCGTCTGGCCGTAGCTCGGAGCCTCGGAGATGCGGACGGAGCGGGGGATGCTCGTCCGCAGCACCTCCTCACCGAAGTGTGTGCGCACCTCTTCCGCGACCTGGGAAGCGAGGCGCGTCCGGCCGTCGTACATGGTGAGCAGGATCGTCGAGACGTGCAGGGTGGGGTTGAGATGACCGCGTACCAGATCGACGTTCCGCAGCAGCTGCCCCAGGCCCTCCAGCGCGTAGTACTCGCACTGGATCGGGATGAGGACTTCCTGACCCGCGACGAGTGCGTTCACGGTGAGGAGGCCGAGGGAGGGCGGGCAGTCGATGAGGACGTAGTCCAGCGGCTGCTCGTACGCCTGGATCGCACGCTCCAGGCGGCTTTCGCGGGCCACCAGCGACACCAGCTCGATCTCGGCACCGGCGAGGTCGATGGTGGCCGGAGCGCAGAAGAGCCCTTCCACATCCGCGACCGGCTGGACCACGTCCGACAGCGGCCTGCTGTCCACCAGGACGTCATAGATCGAGGGGACTTCGGCGTGGTGGTCGATTCCCAGCGCCGTGGACGCGTTGCCCTGAGGGTCGAGATCGACGACGAGGACGCGGCTGCCGTGCAGAGCCAGCGAAGCGGCGAGGTTGACGGTCGTCGTGGTCTTGCCGACGCCGCCCTTCTGGTTGGCGACCACGATGATGCGGGTCTGCTCGGGTCGCGGCAGGCCCTCGCCCGCGCGTCCCAGAGCGTCCACCGCCAGCTGGGCAGCGCGACCGATGGGGGTGTCGTCCATCGGAGGCGGTGTTTCACGTGAAACATCCGCCCCCAACGACTCGGTACGGGGACCGGGGACCGGATCGGTCATCGGTCCCGCGATGTTGGCGTCGGACCGCAAGGCTTCACTCTCCTCGACTTCAGGCTCGCAATGAACAGAGCCTCCCATGCGTTCGGGGTCGTGAACCAGTGAGGCCTTACGTTCTGTGGAGAAGTCCACCTCTGTGGACAACTTCGCTGCCCTCCCGAGTGATCCGAGGGGCTTTCGATCGCGGGGTTCGGCCGCGACCCGGCCTCTACCGATGATGCCGTGCAGCAGTGAGCGACGTTTCACGTGAAACACGATGCACAGCGACGGCGGCCGGGCTCCCGCGACACTCCGTCTGCGTAGGCATGGCAGCTTGGGTGGAGTACGCCCGCCGGTCGCAGCCGATCAGCCCAACTGATCAGTCACACCGGACGATCCCGGATCGCGCTCCGACCGGTACCGGGACCCTCGCAGCCGTCAGCGACGGCGTCGGGCGCGGCCCGCCCGAGCCGCCTTTGCACGCTTCGCGGCGAAGCGGACGCCACCCGGGCTCTCCCCGACCTCCACCCGGACGACTGTGGACAGCGGGTCCACCACGCCCTCGCCGACGTGCAGAACAGAGGTGGACTCGGCACCGAGTCTGCTGAGCGCGGTGGCCGCGGCCGTCAGCTCCTCCTCGGCCGTGTCGCCCTTCAGGGCCAGCATCTCCCCGTAGGGACGCAGCAGCGGGATGCCCCAGGCGGCCAGCCGGTCGAGCGGTGCCACGGCGCGGGCCGTCACCACATGGACGGGCGGCAACTGCCCGAGCATCTCCTCGGCGCGGCCCCGCACCACGGTGACGTGCTTCAGGCCCAGCAGCTCGACGACCTCCGTGAGGAAGGTGGTCCGGCGCAGCAGCGGCTCCAGCAGCGTGATGTTCAGGTCCTCGCGGACCAGCGCCAGCGGGATGCCCGGCAGCCCGGCGCCGGAACCGACGTCGCACACCGTGACGCCCTCCGGGACCGCCTCGGAGAGCACGGCGCAGTTCAGCAGGTGCCGCTCCCACAGGCGGGGCACCTCGCGCGGGCCGATCAGTCCGCGCTGCACGCCCGCCTCGGCGAGCAGTTCCGCATAGCGGACCGCGTCGTCGAAGCGCTCACCGAACACTTCCCGCGCCTGCTCGGGCGCGGGGGGAAGCTCCGCTGCCTCCGTCACGGGGACCGTCCTTCCGTACCGCTCGGCGCTTCACGCGCCGGCCACCAGAACTACCAGGCTGACAAAGTTCGGCCCCGCCTGGCGCAGCAGACGGGGCCGGTGGAACGAGGGTGCCGATCAGGCGGGCAGGACGACGACGAAGCGCTGCGGCTCCTCGCCCTCGGACTCGCTGCGGAGTCCGGCCGCCTTGACCGCGTCGTGCACGACCTTGCGCTCGAACGGGGTCATCGGCTTCAGCTTGACCGGTTCGCCCGTGCTCTTGACGTCGGCCGCGGCCTGGACGCCCAGCTCGGACAGCTCGGTGCGCTTCTGGGCCCGGTAGCCCGCCACGTCCAGCATCAGCCGACTGCGGTCACCGGTCTCGCGGTGCACCGCGAGGCGCGTCAGCTCCTGGAGCGCCTCCAGTACCTCGCCGTCGCGGCCGACCAGCTTCTGCAGGTCGCGGTCGGAGTCACTGATGATCGACACGGAGGCGCGGTCGGCCTCGACATCCATGTCGATGTCGCCGTCGAGGTCGGCGATGTCGAGCAGACCCTCCAGGTAGTCCGCCGCGATCTCGCCCTCCTGCTCCAGGCGGGTCAGGGTGTCTGCACCCTCGGCAGCGGCGGAGGTGGTGCCTTCCGTCACGGGATGGGCTCCTTCTTACTTCTTGGACGGGGACTTGGGCCGCTGTGGGCCGCCCTTGCGCTGCCCGGACTGGGCCTTGCTGCGCGAACCGGCACCGGACTTCCGCGACTGCTGCGGGGTGGCAGCGGCGGCGGGCTGTGCGTCCTGCGGTTCGTCGGACTTCTCCAACGACGTGGTGGCCTTCTCCAGCGACGTGCCGGCCGACGGCGAGCTGTCGTGATCGTCGTCGTCCAGCTGCTTCGCGTTGGACGCCTGGCGCTGGGACTTGCTCTGGCGCTTGGGCTGCTGACGACGGGCGGCGGCCGTGATGGGCGTACCGTCCTCGGTCTGCGCGGTGGCCAGGCTGTCGCTCTTCTCCACGGTGCCGTCGGCCTGCGCGGCGAGACCGGCCTTGGTGAGGCCGTTGATGAACTTCCGCTCGAACTCGTTGCGGTCCCGGCCCTTGGCGACGATCGCCTTGATGATCGTCTTCTCGCTGCGGCGGCCGACCTTGCCGTGCGTGGTGACGTGCTTGGTCAGGCGCTCCAGGTAGGCGGCCTGGGCCTTGGAGCCCGGAGTCGGGTTGTTGTGGATCACGTACATCTGCTGGCCCATCGTCCACACGTTGGTGGTCAGCCAGTAGATGAGGACACCGACGGGGAAGTTGATGCCGAAGACGGCGAACATGATGGGGAAGACGTACATCAGCATCTTCTGCTGCTGCATGAACGGGGTCTTCACCGTCGTATCGACGTTCTTCGTCATCAGCTGGCGCTGCGTGTAGAACTGCGACGCCGACATCATGATGATCATCACGATGGTGACCACGCGCACGTCCGTGACGGACGCGCCCAGGGCCGTGATGGTGTCCGAGCCGTCCTTGAACTTCGCGGCGAGCGGCGCGCCGAAGATGTGCGCCTTACGGGCGCTCTCCAGCAGCGAGTTGTTGATGACGCCGATCGTCGTGCCGGACGCGATGCCGTTGAGCACGTGGTAGAGGGCGAAGAAGAACGGGGACTGCGCCAGGATGGGAAGGCACGAGGAGAGCGGGTTGGTGCCCGACTCCTTGTACAGCTTCATCATCTCTTCGGACTGACGCTGCTTGTCGTTCTTGTAGCGCTCCTGGATCTTCTTCATCTCGGGCTGCAGGGTCTGCATGGCCCGGGTCGCCTTGATCTGCTTCACGAACAGCGGGATCAGGCAGATGCGGATCAGGATCACCAGGGACACGATGGACAGGCCCCAGGCCCACCCGGTGTCCGGGCCGAAAATGGCGCCGTACACCGTGTGGAACTGGACGATGACCCAGGAGACCGGTGTCGTGATGAAGCTGAAGAGGCTGGCAATCGTGTCCACTAATCATGCTCCTTGGGCATGGGACGGGGTCTCTGCGGCCGGGCCCGGGGGAAGCTCGGAAGGCGGCTTCTCCTCGGTGCCCGGTGCGGCGGCGGAGGTCCCGCCCTTGCGTGCGCTCCAGGCGGCGCGCAGCAGTTCGTGCCATCGGGGGCGCTTGCGCGGCGGGACGTGGTCCACACCGCCGAGCGACCACGGATTGCACCGGAGGATGCGCCAGGCGGTGAGTGCCGTGCCCTTGAGCGCACCGTGCCGGTCGATGGCCGTATAGCCGTAATGGGAGCACGACGGGTAGTACTTGCAGACCGGCCCCAGCAGTGGACTGATCGTCCACTGGTACAGCTTGATCAGAGCCAGCAGCGGGTACTTCATCGCGTGCCCCCTCCCAGGAGCCGCTCCAATGCGGTGTCTAGGTCTCGGGCCAGTTGTGCGTGGTCAGCGTCACCCGATCCGGGCAGCGCGCGTACGACTACCAGGCTACCGGGCGGGAACAGACCGACTCGGTCACGCATCAGATGGCGGAGTCTGCGCTTCACGGCGTTGCGGACGACCGCTCCACCCACGGCCTTGCTCACGACGAAACCCGCACGCGTCGGGGGAGCGCTCTCCCCAGGCGCGTGCGGGTCCGTGGCACCGCTTCGTAGGTGGACGACGAGGGTCGGACGGCCTGCCCGGCGTCCTCGCCGTACCGCGGTTGCGAAGTCCTCGCGCCGCCTCAGCCGGTTCTCGGTGGGCAGCACGACGTCACAACCTGATCGGAATCAGGCGGACAGGCTTGCGCGACCCTTGCTGCGGCGGGACGCGAGGATCGCGCGGCCGGCACGGGTGCGCATCCGCAGCCGGAAGCCGTGGGTCTTCGCGCGACGACGGTTGTTCGGCTGGAAGGTGCGCTTGCTCACTAGGGGGCTCCAGAAAAATCGGTGGGTGGCGGGGTGCCGTCCTGGCTGTCACCGTGCGCCCACGAAAAGCTCGCGTCACGCCCGTGTGCACCGCTTCCCGATCACCCGAAGTGATCTGTGCCCATCGGAGGCAGGCGGCAGCAGCCATCGACAACTCGACCTGGTTACGGTACGCGCGGCTACGCCATCCGGTCAAACCGGTGCGCGCCGGGGGACACTGTCCACAGGCTGGGGACAACGACTTGAACCGTACCCGCCGCGCTGACTACCGTGGCTGAACTCCGATTCGTTCCCTTATCACCGCACGGCCGGGACCGCACCCGTCCGTGGACCCGAGCCCGACCCCCATTTCCGTCCCCGGACCACACGTTCGTGGGACCAGCGAGAGAGCGTGCCCTGTGGCTGACGTACCTGCCGATCTTGCCGCAGTGTGGCCGCGGGTGCTCGAACAGCTCCTGGGCGAGAACCGCGGGCAGGGGGTCGAGGTCAAGGACGAGCACTGGATCAGGCGCTGCCAGCCGCTCGCGCTGGTCGCGGACACCGCGCTGCTCGCCGTACCCAACGAGTTCGCCAAGGGCGTCCTGGAGGGACGGCTCGCGCCGGTCGTGAGCGAGACGCTGAGCCGCGAGTGCGGGCGGCCGATCCGGATCGCCATCACCGTGGACGAGTCGGCGGGCGAACCCCCGGCGCACCAGCAGTCCACCGGCTCGGCACCGGCGCCCGCCGAGCAGCCCGGCCAGGGCGGGCCGCAGTCCCGCTACGACGAACCGGACACGCCCGCCCACCCCTACGAGGGGTACGGCCGCCACCGCGCCGCCGACTCCGAACGGCCCCCGCGCGGCGACCAGTCGCCGACCGCCCGCCCCGCCTACCCGTCGGAGTACCAGCGGCCCGAGCCCGGTGCCTGGCCGCGTCCCGGACAGGACGAGTACGGCTGGCAGCAGCCGCGCCTCGGCTTCCCCGACCGCGACCCCTACGCCTCCCCGGCCCCGGACCCCTACGGGTCCCCCGGCCAGGACTCCTACGGCACGCCCTCCCACGACTACCGCCAGCAGGGCGCCGACCGCTCCCCGTACGAGCAGCAGCGCGCGGAGTACGACGCCCCGCGCCGCGACTACGGCCGGGGCGACTACGACCGCGGCGACTACGAGCGGCCGGAGCGCGGCGACTACGAGGTCCCGCGCGCCGAGTACGACCAGCGCGACCCGGTCCGCCGCGAGCTGCCCGAGCCCCCCGGCGGTCCGGGGCACCGGGGCGGACACGGACGTCCCGACCTGCCCCCGCCCGGCGGCGCCCCCGGCGCGTCGGCCGCGAAGCCCGCGCCGGGGAACGGTCCGGGTGAGCCGACCGCGCGGCTGAACCCGAAGTACCTCTTCGACACGTTCGTCATCGGCGCCTCGAACCGCTTCGCGCACGCGGCGGCGGTGGCCGTCGCCGAGGCACCGGCGAAGGCATACAACCCCCTTTTCATCTACGGGGAGTCGGGGCTCGGCAAGACGCACCTGCTGCACGCGATCGGGCACTACGCGCGCAGCCTCTATCCGGGCACCCGCGTGCGGTACGTCAGCTCGGAGGAGTTCACCAACGAGTTCATCAACTCGATCCGCGACGGCAAGGGCGACAGCTTCCGCAAGCGGTACCGCGAGATGGACATCCTGCTCGTGGACGACATCCAGTTCCTCGCGGACAAGGAGTCCACGCAGGAGGAGTTCTTCCACACCTTCAACACGCTGCACAACGCGAACAAGCAGATCGTGCTCTCCAGCGACCGGCCGCCCAAGCAGCTCGTCACACTGGAGGACCGGCTGCGCAACCGCTTCGAGTGGGGCCTGATCACCGACGTCCAGCCGCCCGAGCTGGAGACGCGGATCGCGATCCTGCGCAAAAAGGCGGTGCAGGAGCAGCTCAACGCCCCGCCGGAGGTGCTGGAGTTCATCGCCTCCCGGATCTCACGGAACATCCGTGAGCTGGAGGGGGCGCTGATCCGGGTGACGGCGTTCGCCTCGCTCAACCGGCAGCCGGTGGACCTGGGCCTGACCGAGATCGTCCTCAAGGACCTGATCCCCGGCGGTGAGGACTCCGCGCCGGAGATCACCGCGTCCGCGATCATGGCGGCCACCGCGGACTACTTCGGGCTGACCGTCGAGGACCTGTGCGGGACCTCGCGCGGGCGCGCGCTGGTGACGGCCCGGCAGATCGCCATGTATCTGTGCCGCGAGCTGACGGACCTGTCGCTGCCCAAGATCGGCGCGCAGTTCGGCGGCCGGGACCACACGACGGTGATGCACGCCGACCGCAAGATCCGCGCGCTGATGGCGGAGCGACGCTCCATCTACAACCAGGTGACGGAGCTGACGAACCGCATCAAGAACGGCTGAGCCAGCACCGCACCGCTCTTGCGGGGCGCTTCCGGAAACCTCCGGAGGCGCCCTTTTCCGTTCCCGCGGCCCCGGACCCCCGAGGCACCCACCCCACGGCGCCCCGCAGAACTCCAGGGCGCCCACAGCCCCCACGCGGAACCCACAGCCCTCACGCGGAGCCCATAGCCCCCACGCCGAGCCTCCGTCCAGCGCCCGGCCGGACCTCAACACCACCCCAACACCACCCCGCCGCCACCCGGCGGCAACCCCACCGCACCCCCGCCACCCTGCGCACGGCGACTTCCGCGCGCCCCCCGCTGTTCGATTAACTGCCTGGTTACGGCCTCTCTCCACAGATTCGCCGACTTTTTCGCGTCCACACCCTGGGGACCGCGAAGTTGTCCCAAGCTCTGTCCACAGGTGGACCGCCGATCCCGCGTCCGCGCAGCTCATGTGCCTGTGGATTCGTGGACAACGGTTCTCCACAGACTGTGGACAAAGCCGTGATCCACAGGCTGTGCACAAAGTTATCCACCGACTACCCACAGGCTGGGGCCGGTTGTCCCCAGCGATCTCCAGCTTCTCCACATCACTGTCCACTGTTCGGCAACCCGGCGGGCCGGATCACCGCGTCGAGTGAAAGCCGTCACACGAAGCTGCCGGGAGGGGCTGTGGGAAACCCGGCGAAACCTGGGGACGGATCTGGGGACAAGTGGCCCCTGCCTGTGGGCGGGGTGTGCAGAACTTTCGGTTCTCCACAGCGGGCCCTGGTTATCCACGGGCTCCACCCACAGGGGCGGTGGATAAAATTTGGGGTCTGACCTGCGAAAACGAGGTTATCCACGGTATCCACAGCCCCTACTACTACTAGCAACTAGAGAGAGCTGAGAATCCGTTTCGAAGTGGGGGCTGTGCACAACTCGGCCTCTCGGCGCCGACCGCGCCCCGGACCGACTTGACCCCGAGGGGCACCTACTGTCAGTGGGGTGCGTCAGACTGGTCCCCGGTGTCCTTCCCTCCTCAGTGGGCGGTGACACCGAGTCGGAGGACTCAGTAGCAACAAGCAGGAGGCGGCTTACGGTGAAGATCCGGGTGGAACGCGACGTACTCGCGGAGGCGGTGGCATGGGCGGCCCGCAGTCTCCCGGCCCGTCCGCCGGCGCCTGTCCTCGCCGGCCTGCTGCTGAAGGCCGAGGACGGCCAGCTCAGCCTGTCGAGCTTCGACTACGAGGTCTCCGCGCGGGTCGGTGTCGAGGCCGAGGTCGAGGAGGACGGCACGGTCCTGGTCTCCGGCCGCCTGCTCGCCGACATCTGCCGCGCCCTGCCCAACCGGCCGGTCGAGATCTCCACGGACGGTGTCCGGGCGACCGTGGTCTGCGGCTCCTCCCGCTTCACCCTCCACACCCTGCCGGTGGAGGAGTACCCGACGCTGCCGCAGATGCCGAACGCGACCGGCACCGTCCCCGGTGAGGTCTTCGCCTCCGCCGTCTCCCAGGTGGCCATCGCCGCCGGGCGGGACGACACGCTGCCCGTGCTCACCGGTGTGCGCATCGAGATCGAGGGCGACACCGTCACCCTGGCCTCCACCGACCGCTACCGCTTCGCGGTCCGCGAGTTCCTGTGGAAGCCGGAGAACCCGGACGTCTCCGCCGTCGCGCTGGTGCCCGCCAAGACGCTTCAGGACACCGCCAAGGCGCTCACCAGCGGCGACAGCGTGATCCTGGCGCTCTCCGGCTCGGGTGCCGGTGAGGGCCTGATCGGCTTCGAGGGCGCGGGCCGCCGTACGACGACCCGGCTGCTCGAAGGCGACCTGCCGAAGTACCGCACGCTCTTCCCGACCGAGTTCAACTCCGTCGCCGTGATCGAGACCGCCCCCTTCGTGGAGGCCGTCAAGCGCGTCGCCCTGGTCGCCGAGCGGAACACCCCGGTGCGGCTGAGCTTCGAGCAGGGCGTGCTGATCCTGGAGGCCGGTTCCAGCGACGACGCACAGGCTGTGGAGCGGGTGGACGCGCAGCTGGAGGGCGACGACATCTCGATCGCCTTCAACCCGACGTTCCTGCTGGACGGTCTGAGTGCCATCGACTCGCCCGTCGCCCAGCTGTCGTTCACCACGTCCACCAAGCCCGCGCTGCTCAGCGGCAAACCGGCGCTCGACGCCGAGGCGGACGACGCGTACAAGTACCTGATCATGCCGGTGCGCCTCAGCGGCTGAGCCGGGCCGGGCGATCCGCGGCGGACCGGAGTCCGTCCACAGGGCGGTGGAGAAGTCCACCGTCCTGTGGACGGAAATCGCAGGTGAGGGGCCACGTTTGAGCGCGGAACCCCACGGCTGTGCGGGCATGTCCCCGTCTAGGCTCGGGGCGGCACCACGGTGCCTGTCACGCCACAGCGACCTTAAGGAACACCACTGATGGAGCTCGGTCTCGTCGGCCTCGGCAAGATGGGCGGCAACATGCGCGAGCGCATCCGCCGCGCGGGCCACACCGTCCTCGGCTACGACCGCGACGCGGATCTCGCCGACGTCCACAGCCTCGACGAGATGGTGGGCAAGCTCAGCTCCCCGCGCGTCGTCTGGGTGATGGTCCCGGCCGGTGAGCCCACCCAGACCACCATCGACGAGCTGGCCGAGCTGCTGGAGCCCGGCGACGTCGTCGTGGACGGCGGCAACTCCCGCTGGACGGACGACGAGAAGCACGCCGAGCAGCTCGCCGCCAAGGGCATAGGTTTCGTGGACTGCGGTGTCTCCGGCGGCGTCTGGGGCCTCACCAACGGGTACGCGCTGATGTACGGCGGCGACGCCGAGCACGTCGAGCGGGTCCGCCCGGTGTTCGACGCGCTGAAGCCCGAGGGCGACCTCGGCTCGGTGCACGCGGGCAAGGTGGGTGCCGGGCACTTCGCCAAGATGGTCCACAACGGCATCGAGTACGCCATGATGCAGGCGTACGCCGAGGGCTGGGAGCTGCTGGAGAAGGTCAACTCCGTGGACAACGTCCGCGAGGTCTTCCGCTCCTGGCAGGACGGCACCGTCATCCGCTCCTGGCTGCTCGACCTCGCCGTCAACGCCCTGGACGACGACGAGCACCTCGACGGGCTGCGCGGCTTCGCCCAGGACTCGGGTGAGGGACGCTGGACGGTGGAGGCGGCCATCGACAACGCCGTGCCGCTGCCCGCCATCACCGCCTCGCTCTTCGCGCGGTTCGCCTCGCGCCAGGACGACTCGCCGCAGATGAAGATGATCGCCGCGCTGCGCAACCAGTTCGGCGGCCACGCGGTGGAGAAGAAGTAACCCACCGGGTCGCGCAGCGATCCACCACGCCGGGGGAGGTCGGCCCACACCATGCACGTCACGCACCTGTCGCTGGCCGACTTCCGCTCGTACGCCCGGAGCGAGGTCCCGCTCGATCCGGGCGTCACCGCCTTCGTCGGCCCCAACGGGCAGGGCAAGACCAACCTGGTGGAAGCCGTCGGCTACCTCGCCACCCTGGGCAGCCACCGGGTCTCCTCCGACGCCCCCCTGGTCCGGCTGGGCGCCGAACGCGCCGTCATCCGGGCCCAGGTCCGCCAGGGCGACCGGCAGCAGCTGGTCGAGCTTGAGCTGAACCCCGGCAAGGCCAACCGCGCCCGGATCAACCGGTCCTCGCAGGTCAGGCCGCGTGACGTGCTCGGCATCGTCCGCACCGTGCTGTTCGCGCCCGAGGACCTCGCGCTGATCAAGGGCGACCCCGGAGAGCGCCGCCGCTTCCTGGACGAGCTGATCACCGCCCGCTCCCCGCGCATGGCGGGTGTCCGCTCCGACTACGACCGGGTGCTCAAGCAGCGCAACACCCTGCTGAAGACCGCCGCCCTCGCCCGCAGGCACGGCGGACGCACCCTGGACCTCTCGACGCTCGACGTGTGGGACCAGCACCTCGCCCGGGTCGGTGCCGAACTCCTCGCCCAGCGCCTCGATCTGATCAGCACACTCCAGCCGCTCGCCGACAAGGCGTATGAACAGCTCGCGCCCGGCGGCGGCCCGGTCGCGCTGGAGTACAAACCGTCCGCGCCCGGCGACGGCCACACCCGCGAGGAGCTGTACGACCAGCTCATGGCCGCGCTCGCCGAGGCGCGCAAGCAGGAGATCGAGCGGGGCGTCACCCTGGCCGGCCCGCACCGCGACGACCTCCTCCTCAAGCTCGGCCGCCTCCCCGCCAAGGGCTACGCCTCGCACGGCGAGTCCTGGTCTTACGCGCTGGCGCTGCGCCTCGCCTCGTACGACCTGCTGCGCACCGAGGGGAACGAACCCGTGCTGATCCTGGACGACGTGTTCGCCGAGCTGGACGCCCGCCGCCGTGAGCGGCTCGCGGAACTCGTGGTGCCCGGTGAGCAGGTGCTGGTGACGGCGGCCGTGGACGACGACGTACCCCCTGTGCTGGCCGGGACGCGGTACGCGGTCTCCGAGGGGACGGTGGAGCGGGTATGAGCGACGCGACCCCGCTGCCCGGCAGCCCGTCCGGCCGACCCGACGGCACCCTCCCCGGACCGTCCGGCGCCCCCGAGGGCGCCGCCGCGGGACAGCCCCGTACCCCGCAGCCCACCGGCGTGGACCTGGCGCGCGTGGCGCTCCGGGCGGCGCGCGAACAGGCCCGCGCGCGGGGGGAGCAGGCGCGCGAGCGCAAGCAGGCGCGGCGCGGCGGCGGTCTGCGCTCCGGCGCGCGCGCCGACGGACGCGACCCCATGCCGCTCGGCTCGGCCATCCACCGGTTGATCGACGAGCGCGGCTGGGAGACCCCGGCGGCGGTCGGCGGTGTGATGGGCCGCTGGCCGCAGATCGTCGGCGAGGCGATCGCCCTGCACTGCACGCCGGAGCGGTTCGACGAGGAGGCGCGGGAGCTGACCGTCCGCTGCGACTCCACCACCTGGGCCACGGAGATGCGGCTGCGCGCGCCGCAGCTGGTCGCGCGGATCAACCAGGATCTCGGGCACGGTTCGATCCACCGGATCAAGGTCACCGGACCCGGCGGACCGGCCCGCCGCTTCGGCCCGCTGCGGGCCCCGGGGAGCACCGGCCCCGGCGATACGTACGGGTGACGTAACTCACGTGAAGGGGCGGGCGGGTGTGTCAGCCGTGCCCGTGCCCACCCCTGCGGAGAGGCCGCCGGGGGCCCTGTGACCCGCGCGTAGCCAAGGGTTGACGGCCCGAAGCGCTGAGTGGCGCTGTGAGGCTCTCGGAGCCCCCTTCCGCATATCGGGACCCGGCGAGGTGCGGTTGAGGGCGGCACATGGGGACTCAGGTGCCCGCAAACCCCCATCACTGTCGGCGCTACCGGTAGACTGGAAGACAATCCCGCCCCGATCGTGGGGACCGTCCGGGAAACGCTGAGCAACGCTGATCAAGGCTTACCAACGCGACATGCCGCAGCCGCTCCGGCCAACCGCCGAGAAGCCCGGCTCGTGCTGTGCCAGAAAGGGCGCTTCGTGGCCGATTCCGGCAACCCCAACGAGAACATCCCGTCCACCGACGAGGGCGCGCCCACCGGGGCAGCGGCCTCGGCGTCGTACGACGCCAGCGCCATCACCGTGCTGGAAGGGCTGGACGCGGTCCGCAAGCGCCCCGGCATGTACATCGGTTCCACGGGCGAGCGTGGCCTGCACCATCTGGTGCAGGAGGTCGTGGACAACTCCGTGGACGAGGCCCTGGCGGGCTACGCGGACACCATCGACGTGACGATCCTCCCGGACGGGGGCGTGCGCGTAGTGGACAACGGGCGTGGCATCCCGGTCGGCATCGTCCCCTCCGAGGGCAAGCCGGCCGTCGAGGTCGTCCTCACCGTGCTGCACGCGGGCGGCAAGTTCGGCGGCGGCGGGTACGCCGTCTCCGGCGGTCTGCACGGCGTCGGCGTCTCCGTGGTGAACGCGCTGTCCACCAAGGTCGCCGTCGAGGTCCGCACCGACGGCCACCGCTGGACGCAGGACTACAAGATGGGCGTGCCGACCGCCCCGCTCGCCCAGCACGAGGCGATCGAGGAGACCGGCACCTCGGTCACGTTCTGGGCCGACCCGGAGATCTTCGAGACCACCGAGTACTCCTTCGAGACGCTGTCCCGGCGTTTCCAGGAGATGGCGTTCCTCAACAAGGGCCTGACGATCAAGCTCACCGACGAGCGCGAGCAGGCGAAGGCGGTCACCGGGGCGGACGAGGCGGGCGCCGACGTCAAGGCCGAGGTCAAGACGGTGACGTACCACTACGAGGGCGGCATCGTCGATTTCGTGAAGTACCTGAACTCCCGCAAGGGAGAGCTGGTGCACCCCTCCATCATCGACCTGGAGGCGGAGGACAAGGAGAAGGCCCTCTCCCTCGAAGTCGCCATGCAGTGGAACGGCGGCTACAGCGAGGGTGTGTACTCCTTCGCCAACATCATCCACACCCACGAGGGCGGCACCCACGAGGAGGGCTTCCGCTCCGCGCTGACGTCGCTGATCAACAAGTACGCGCGCGACAAGAAGCTGCTCCGGGAGAAGGACGACAATCTCACCGGTGACGACATCCGCGAGGGTCTGACCGCGATCATCTCGGTCAAGCTCAGCGAGCCGCAGTTCGAGGGCCAGACCAAGACCAAGCTCGGCAACACCGAGGCGAAGACCTTCGTGCAGAAGGTCGTCTACGAGCACCTCGCGGACTGGCTGGACCGCAACCCGATCGAGGCCGCGGACATCATCCGCAAGGGCATCCAGGCGGCCACCGCGCGTGTCGCGGCCCGCAAGGCGCGCGACCTGACCCGCCGCAAGGGCCTGCTGGAGTCGGCGTCGCTGCCGGGCAAGCTGTCCGACTGCCAGTCGAACGACCCGATCAAGTGCGAGATCTTCATCGTCGAGGGCGACTCCGCCGGCGGCTCGGCCAAGTCCGGCCGGAACCCGGAGTACCAGGCGATCCTCCCGATCCGCGGCAAGATCCTCAACGTGGAGAAGGCGCGGATCGACAAGATCCTGCAGAACCAGGAGATCCAGGCGCTGATCTCGGCCTTCGGCACCGGTGTGCACGAGGACTTCGACATCGAGAAGCTGCGCTATCACAAGATCATCCTGATGGCGGACGCCGACGTGGACGGCCAGCACATCAACACCCTGCTGCTGACCTTCCTGTTCCGCTTCATGCGTCCGCTGGTCGAGGCCGGGCACGTGTTCCTGTCCCGCCCGCCGCTCTACAAGATCAAGTGGGGCCGGGACGACACCGAGTACGCGTACTCCGACCGCGAGCGCGACGCGCTGATCGAGATGGGCCGCCAGCGCGGCAAGCGCATCCGCGAGGACTCCATCCAGCGCTTCAAGGGCCTCGGCGAGATGAACGCCGAGGAACTGCGCGTCACCACGATGGACCAGGAGCACCGGGTGCTCGGCCAGGTCACCCTGGACGACGCCGCCCAGGCCGACGACCTGTTCTCGGTCCTGATGGGCGAGGACGTCGAGGCACGCCGTCAGTTCATCCAGCGCAACGCCAAGGACGTCCGGTTCCTCGACATCTGAGTCGGTCCCAGGCTGACCGCACCAGGAAGGATCTTCACCAGCAATGGCCGACGAGAACACCCCTGTCACCCCCGAAGAGGGCGGCGACATCGTGATGCGCATCGAGCCCGTCGGGCTCGAGACCGAGATGCAGCGCTCGTATCTCGACTACGCGATGTCCGTCATCGTCTCCCGCGCCCTGCCCGACGTCCGGGACGGTCTCAAGCCCGTCCACCGCCGGGTGCTCTACGCGATGTACGACGGCGGTTACCGCCCCGAGCGCGGTTTCTACAAGTGCGCCCGCGTCGTCGGCGACGTCATGGGCAACTACCACCCGCACGGCGACTCCTCCATCTACGACGCCCTGGTGCGTCTCGCGCAGCCGTGGTCCATGCGGATGCCGCTGGTGGACTCCAACGGCAACTTCGGTTCGCCGGGCAACGACCCGGCGGCGGCCATGCGCTACACCGAGTGCAAGATGGCGCCGCTGTCGATGGAGATGGTCCGCGACATCGACGAGGAGACCGTCGATTTCACGGACAACTACGACGGCCGCTCCCAGGAGCCGACCGTCCTGCCGTCCCGCTTCCCGAACCTGCTGATCAACGGCTCGGCCGGTATCGCGGTCGGTATGGCGACCAACATCCCGCCGCACAACCTGCGCGAGGTCGCGGCCGGTGCCCAGTGGTCGCTGGAGAACCCCGAGGCCACGCACGAGGAGCTGCTGGACGCGCTCATCGAGCGGATCAAGGGCCCGGACTTCCCGACCGGCGCCCTGGTGGTGGGCCGCAAGGGCATCGAGGAGGCGTACCGCACCGGGCGCGGCTCCATCACGATGCGCGCGGTGGTCGAGGTCGAGGAGATCCAGAACCGCCAGTGCCTGGTCGTCACCGAGCTGCCGTACCAGGTGAACCCGGACAACCTGGCGCAGAAGATCGCCGACCTCGTCAAGGACGGCAAGGTCGGCGGCATCGCCGACGTGCGTGACGAGACGTCCTCGCGGACCGGCCAGCGCCTGGTCATCGTCCTGAAGCGGGACGCGGTCGCCAAGGTCGTGCTGAACAACCTGTACAAGCACACCGACCTGCAGACCAACTTCGGCGCCAACATGCTCGCCCTGGTGGACGGCGTGCCGCGCACGCTCTCGCTGGACGCGTTCATCCGGCACTGGGTCACGCACCAGATCGAGGTCGTCGTACGCCGTACGCGCTTCCGGCTGCGCAAGGCCGAGGAGCGGGCGCACATCCTGCGCGGTCTGCTGAAGGCGCTGGACGCTATCGACGAGGTCATCGCGCTGATCCGGCGCAGCGACACCGTCGAGATCGCGCGCGGCGGCCTGATGCAGTTGCTGGAGATCGACGAGATCCAGGCCAACGCGATCCTGGAGATGCAGCTCCGTCGGCTCGCGGCCCTGGAGCGGCAGAAGATCGTCCAGGAGCACGACGAACTCCAGGCGAAGATCCGGGAGTACAACGAGATCCTGGCCTCCCCGGTCCGGCAGCGCGGCATCGTCAGCGAGGAGCTGGCGGCGATCGTCGAGAAGTACGGCGACGACCGCAAGACCATGCTGGTGCCCTACGACGGCGACATGTCCATCGAGGACCTGATCGCCGAGGAGGACATCGTCGTCACCGTCTCGCGCGGCGGCTACGTCAAGCGCACCAAGGCGGACGACTACCGGGCGCAGAAGCGCGGCGGCAAGGGGGTGCGGGGCACCAAGCTGAAGGAGGACGACATCGTCGATCACTTCTTCGTCTCCACCACCCACCACTGGCTGCTGTTCTTCACCAACAAGGGCCGCGTCTACCGCGCCAAGGCGTACGAGCTGCCCGACGCGGGCCGGGACGCGCGCGGCCAGCACGTGGCGAACCTGCTCGCCTTCCAGCCGGACGAGTCGATCGCCGAGATCCTCGCCATCCGCGACTACGAGGCGGTGCCGTACCTGGTCCTGGCGACCAAGGCCGGTCTGGTCAAGAAGACGCCTCTGAAGGATTACGATTCACCCCGCTCCGGCGGTGTGATCGCGATCAACCTGCGCGAGCGGGAGGACGGCACCGACGACGAGCTGATCGGCGCGGAACTGGTCTCGGCCGACGACGATCTGCTGCTGATCAGCAAGAAGGCCCAGTCCATCCGGTTCACCGCCTCGGACGACACGCTGCGTCCGATGGGCCGCGCGACCTCCGGTGTGAAGGGCATGAGCTTCCGGGAGGCGGACGAGCTTCTCTCGATGAATGTCGTGCGACCCGGTACGTTCGTGTTCACCGCGACGGACGGCGGGTACGCGAAGCGGACTCCCGTGGACGAGTACCGCGTCCAGGGCCGCGGTGGTCTCGGCATCAAGGCGGCCAAGATCGTCGAGGACCGCGGATCGCTCGTCGGGGCGCTGGTGGTCGAGGAGACGGACGAGATCCTCGCCATCACCCTGTCCGGCGGTGTGATTCGCACGCGAGTCAGCGGGGTCAGGGAGACGGGCCGTGACACGATGGGCGTCCAACTGATCAACCTGGGCAAGCGTGATGCCGTCGTGGGCATCGCACGCAACGCCGAAGCGGGACGCGAGGCGGAGGAAGTTGACGGCGACGTGGCCGTGGACGAGTCCGCCGAGGGTGCCGTGACCACCGGCACGGACGAGGGTGAGGCGCCCTCGGCCGAGTAGCACGAGGAGAGAGTCATCGTGAGCGGAGCCACGGGCGCCGGATCGGCCGGTACCTCCACGGGTACGGAGACGGGCGGCGGCCGTGGCTCCGCCGCGAGCGACCCGCGTACGACCAGCCCGAAGCCGGTGCGACCGGCGTTGGCGGACGCGGTGTCCGCCAAGACGACCGGAACCCAGGGGGGAACCGTGACGGACACCCGCGACTCGCAGGCCGCCGAGGGGCAGCCGGCGTCCCCGTTGCCCGGTGAGCGGCGCCCCGAGCAGCCGTCGGGCCCCTACCGGCCCCCGCAGGCGTACCCGGCGCAGGCGTCCACCGGGGGCGTACGCCGCCCGCGCACCGGCGCCCGCACCGCGCCCCGCACCCGCAAGGCGCGGCTGCGGGTCGCCAAGGCCGACCCCTGGTCGGTGATGAAGGTCAGCTTCCTGCTCTCCATCGCCCTCGGCATCTGCACGATCGTCGCGGCGGCGGTGCTGTGGATGGTCATGGACGCGATGGGTGTCTTCTCCACCGTGGGCGGCACCATCTCGGAGGCCACCGGCTCCAACGAGGCCAACGGCTTCGACCTCCAGGCCTTCCTCTCCCTCCCCCACGTCCTCACCTTCACCGCGATCATCGCCGTCATCGACGTCGTCCTCGCCACCGCCCTCGCCACCCTCGGCGCCTTCATCTACAACCTCTCCGCGGGCTTCGTCGGCGGCGTCGAACTGACCCTGGCGGAGGACGAGTGACCAGCCCCCCGAGCTGACCGGCCACCCCGCCGCCCGCCCCCGGGAACCGATTTTGGGACTGCCCCTCTCGTGCGCTAATCTTCAGGAGTCAGCGCGCGGGACACACCCCGCAGAGCGCGGCGGGGCTATAGCTCAGTTGGTTAGAGCGCATCCCTGATAAGGATGAGGCCACAGGTTCAAATCCTGTTAGCCCCACAGTGGCGTAACGCCTGGTCGGATGGCCGGTAGATCATGACGATCTACCGGCCATTCGCGTTTGTGAGCCCTGCTCCCCCGTAACGTGTTCTGCCCGACCGCCGGATGGCCGTCGTCGAGTGGCGGCGGGTCGAAGGCCCGGACCCGGGCTGACAAGGCCAAGTGGCGCGACGATGACGAGCATCGCGGACTGCGTGGCGTCCGGCCGGGGATACCGCTGCAACGAGCAGACGCAGACGGTCTCCCGCGTCGAGGCGAGTCCGACGGTTGCGGCGGGGCTCGGTGTTGAGGAAGGCGTCGAGGTGTACGTGCTGGCGCGGCTGGTAAAGGAGGGCGAGCAGCCCACCCACACGCTGACCGGGGCGGCGGCCGTGTCGGACGAAGCGAAGCTTTTGCAACTCCCCTCGGGGGAACCCGTGGTCGAGTTGCACCGGACCACCTGCACGGCCTCTGGCACAGTGGTGGAGTTCGCCATCGGAGTGCACGCCGCCTCGCGCTTCGCGTGGGAGTACGACTTCAAGGTGCCGGACTCGGCCAGGGACGGGGAAGCGCGGAAGTGATCTCAGCACAGGACTGGGCCGACACGCGGTGCCTCTGGGACTACCACCAGATGGGGCACGATGCGCTGCCCTGTTCAGTCGCGGTCGGCTTGGGAAGCCATGACCTGGGGGTGGCCGACACCGCCGTTGATCTCTACCGGCGGGGCATGGCGCCCCTGCTCGTCTTCACCGGAGCCACCAGCCCCACGACGCGCGAGCGCATGCCCCGGGGCGAGGCCGTGCACTACCGCGAGCGGTCACTGGAACTCGGCGTGCCCAGCTCCGCGGTCCTCGTCGAGCCGCGCGCCCGCAACACGGGTGAGAACATCCGCTTCTCCCGGGCGCTGCTCGAAGAGGCGGGAGTGGACGTGGCATCCATCCTCCTGATCAGCAAGCCGTACGAGGAGAGGCGGGCGTACGCCACGGCACGCACACTCTGGCCTGAAGTGGAGATCATCAGCGCGTCCACTCCGATGACGCTGGAGGACTACATCGACTCCATCGGCGACGCGCGCTTGGTGATCGACATGCTGGTTGGAGCACTTCAGCGGCTTCTGATCTACCCGGAACAGGGCTTCATGATCAGCCAGCACGTACCCGACGACGTTCTCCAGGCGTATGACCGCCTGCGCCAACGAGGTTTCACCAGCCGACTCCTCCGGAGCGACGCGACCTCTTCGTGACCCCCGAAGTTCCTCTGCACCCAAGTCGCATGGGGCCAGTTGTTACAGCTTTCTCTACCTCATCAAGCCCCGGCTGCACCCCGCTCCGCCGGGCGTGAGGTGATCACCTCAGGGCGGCCCCCGGTCAAGGCGATGCCTCCGGCGGGGGATCGGCCGACACCGGGGGCGAGGGGGGCACCGCTGCCGAGCGCGGGTTCGTAGGGGTGCGTGGGGCGATGGCGGACGGGATGGGAGCTGGGGAGGGTAGTAGGCGAGATGGCTTTCACCGCAGGTCGCAGCGCTAGACATCGGTGCGCAACGCCTGTCTGGCAGTCTCCTGAAACACTCTGATCTGGGCCCTTTTGGCGTCGGCTGCCGCTCTGAACCGGGCTTGCTGATCTCCATGTACGGAACCAGTCCTAATAGAGTCGCGTGCCCACTCGGTGCAAATGAGATGCCAGGCTCTCATAGCATCGTGTAGTGACTCGGCTTTGGCTGCGACGCTGGTCGGGCCCATCATGCACACGCGCGACGCCGTAGCACTAAGGTCCACCCAGCCTTGGTGAATCTCGATCAGGCAGTCCCGCCAGGCATCGGATGAGGTCCCAGGTGCCGTCAGCTCGTCAAAGAGCTTCCACAACATGCCATTGAGTGCGCGTACTGTCGATATGTAGGCGGTGTAAGCCTCGATACGAGCATCGTGCACCCGCCTTGATCGCTCTTCTAGGAGCTGTTCACGCTGGTGTCGTCTCTGACCGTTGATCGATATCCATCCACCGCCCAGACCGCCGAGAGCCCCGACAATGGCTCCACAAATTCCCACCACAGATGCGTCCATAAGCGATTTATGAGCTACTTCGGCTACTCATAATCTCGAGGACGCCGATCGGTAGCGGCACTGCAGGAAGAGTGGACCTGGTGGATCTGTCAAGCCTACCGATGGCCGCTGGCACCAACGACTGACACCAACACCTGCGGCCACCGAAGGTCGCCGCTGCGCTACCACAGACGGTCTGCCGAGGACCATCTCCGGTTGATCGACGTCCCAACGCCCTCTGATCGACCTGATAGGGATGAGGCCACAGGTTCAAATCCTGTTAGCCCCACACTGGCGTAACGCCTGTTCGGATGGCCGTCGTTGAGTGGCGGCGGGGCGAAGGCCCCGGCCGGGGTGACGCGGGGCTGGGCCTTGTGGGGGGAGCCGTCAGCGCTTGGGCGGGATCAGGAAACCCCGTGCGGGCTTCGGCTGTGGGTCACGCGAGTCGGGCTGCCGCGCCCGCTTCCACGCGGCAACCAGCTGGGCGTACCTCGGGTCGGTCCATTCGGACATGGGCACCTCCGGGGCTCAGGCTACGGGAGGCTGGGGGTTCGGCATCGGTGGAGACGGCCTTCAGGCTGCCACGTCCACCTGTTCCAAGGCCCACGGCAGCTGATCGGCCAGTACAGCCCACTCAAGGATCGCTCCGGTCGAGGCGACCACGCGCACGATGGCTGCCCGGGGGCTCACCGACCAGATTTCCCGGCCCTTGGGCTGTCTTGGAGCCGTTGAATCGACTTCTGTGATGCGGACCACGATCCCGCCCATCGTGATACGTCCGGGCGCCAGCTCCGCAGTGCTGTGCGTCCAACGGTCCGACGCCCAAGGGTGACTGCCGGACAGGATGCGGAGGCCGCACACGACCTTTCCCTGCTTGGCCAGTCGTTCGCCCCGCCGCCTGACGATGCGGCCGCCTGCCAGTCCTCCCAGCACGCCTCCCAGCACGCCTCCCAGCACATTCCCGAACAGGCCCAGCATGTGGCCTCCTCGGCATCGGAACACAGTGCAGCGCAGGTTGCCCGGGCCCCGGGCGTGGTCTCTGTGGGTTGGAGCGGCGGGGCGCGGTGGCCGTTCGGGGGGACGGGCGAAACCCGACCGCTGGTGACGGGGGATGCACCAGCGGTCGGGTCGGAAGGGCGGCGGGTAGGGGAAGA
>NZ_JAHRXF010000110.1 GCF_019104725.1 Streptomyces corallincola
GGTAGACGTCACCCTGCCCTCCGGGGTGTCCACCATCGAGGTACAGCAGCGCCGCCGCAAGCTCGCGGAGAACTTGTCCCGCCATGAGCACGAGGTGTTCATCACCATCCCGCAGGCGGCCCGCACGGTCCGACTGTGGGTCGCGGACTCGGGTGCCCTGGACGAGCCGATCGGCCCGTCCCCGCTGGTCACGGACGACACGATGACCGCCGACTACGCCAAGGGCAAAGCCCCCTGGGGCCAGGACCTGCGAGGCGACGCGGCGGCGCTCAGCGTGTATCAGCGACACCTGCTCATCACCGGTCTGTCCAACCAGGGCAAGACCGCCGCCCTGCGCGCGCTGGCCCTCTGGCTCGCGCTCGACAAGTCGGTGCAGTTCTGGCTC
>NZ_JAHRXF010000111.1 GCF_019104725.1 Streptomyces corallincola
CAGCCAGAACTGCACCGACTTGTCGAGCGCCAGCCAGAGGGCCAGCGCCCGCAGGGCGGCGGTCTTGCCCTGGTTGGACAGACCGGTGATGAGCAGGTGCCGCTGGTAGACGGACAGGGCCGCCGCGTCGCCTCGCAGGTCCTGCCCCCAGGGGGCTTTGCCCTTGGCGTAGTCGGCGGTCATCGTCTCGTCCGTGACCAGCGGAGACGGGCCGATGGGCTCGTCCAGGGCCCCGGAGTCCGCGACCCACAGTCGGACCGTGCGGGCCGCCTGCGGGATGGTGATGAACACCTCGTGCTCATGGCGGGACAGGTTCTCCGCGAGCTTGCGGCGGCGCTGCTGCACCTCGACCGTGGACACCCCGGACGGCAAGGTCACGTCCACT
>NZ_JAHRXF010000012.1 GCF_019104725.1 Streptomyces corallincola
TCGAGGTCGGGGCTGAGGCTGAGGTTTGGGATGGGGGCGATTTCACCTGGGGGGAGGGCAGGCCGTAAGCCGGGGGCCGTGCCGTCGCAACCTCGTGTTGGGGCGGTGGGGCGAGCCTCTCGAGATGTGACCGTACTCAGCGTGCCCGCTGCCCCCGATGGACGTGCCGCACGGGCGGGCCGACTCGTCCAACGGGTCAGATGCTCCCGGCCGGGCAGGGTGGCCGAACGGCTGCCGTGGCGGCGCCTGTTGTGCCTGCTCCCGCTGCTCCTGGTCGCGTTCGTGGCGGTGCGGCAGCGGTCGGTGCTGGCCGAGGGGGTCGGGCTGCTGCGTACGGCGTCCTGGCCGTGGCTGCTCGTGGCGGCCGGGGCGACCGGACTGACCTGGGTGGCCGCCGCCGTCACCCGGCAGGGCGCGGTGAGGGAACGACTGCCCCGAAGACGGCTGCTGGCGACACAGTTCGCCGCGTCCTCCGCGAACCATCTGCTGCCGACGGAGCTCGGCGCGGGGGCGGTCAATCTCCGGTTCATGGCCGTGTGCGGGGTCCCGGCGGTTCGGGGTTCGGCCGCGCTGGCGCTGTATCTGCTGGCCGAGTCGGTCGGCAGAGTCGCCCTGCTGGGCGTGCTGCTGCTGGTGTTCCCGGACGCGCTGCGCGTCGGGCCGCTGCTGCCGAGCGGGGCGGCGGGGCCGCTGCTGTGGACGGTCGCGGGCGTACTGGCGACGGCGGTCGCCGTCCCGGCACTGGTACGACGTCTGCGCGCGCCCCTGGTCCGCTTCGCCCGTGCGGCGCTGGGCGAGGCGCGCTCGGTGCACACCCGGCCCGCGCGTGCCCTCGGCCTGTGGGGCGGCTCGTTCGCCTTCCCCGCTCTCCAGGCGGTGGGTCTGATGGCGGTCGGCCACGCCCTGTCCCTGCCAGTACCGGCCACCCATGTCGCCCTGGCGTACCTCGCGGCGACGGTCGCGGTGGCCCTGGTGCCGATGCCGGGGGGTGTCGGCTCGGTGGAGGCGGCCCTGATCGTCGCCCTGGTCGCGGCGGGCGCCCCGGCGCCGGTGGCGACGGCGGTCGTCCTGGCCTACCGCCTGATCACGGTGTGGCTGCCGCTGATACCAGGAGCGGTGACGCTGGGGGTGCTGGTGCGGCTGAAGGTGATCTGAGGGGGGCGCCGCGTTCGGGATGGGCCACTCTGCATTCGCACGGCGGGGCACGATCGGACACGGCCCGCCGACCGGTCCCCCGCCCCCGTACGGCACAGTGGGCGCACCCCTTCCGGAAGGAGACCCCGTGTCGGTTCGTGTCGAGCGCGACGGCCAGGTGACCACCGTCGTCCTCTCCCGCCCCGAGGTGCGCAACGCAGTGGACGGCCCCACTGCGGAGGAGCTGGCCTCTGCTTTCAGGGAGTTCGAGGCGGACGAGAACGCGCGGGTGGCCGTGCTCTGGGGCGAGGGCGGGACCTTCTGCGCCGGGGCCGATCTGAAGTCGATGGGCGGGGAGCGCGGGAACCGGGTGGCCGTGGGCGGGGACGGTCCGATGGGGCCGACCCGGCTGCGGCTGACGAAGCCCGTGGTGGCGGCGGTCTCCGGGCACGCGGTGGCGGGCGGCCTGGAACTCGCCCTGTGGTGCGATCTGCGGGTGGCCGAGGAGGACGCCGTGTTCGGGGTGTTCTGCCGCCGCTGGGGCGTCCCGCTGATCGACGGCGGTACGGTACGGCTCCCCCGGCTGATCGGCGCGAGCCGCGCCGCCGACCTGATCCTCACCGGTCGGCCGGTCCCGGCCCGCGAGGCGTACGACATCGGCCTCGTCAACCGCCTCGTCCCCGCCGGGCGGGCCCGCGCCGAGGCGGAGGACCTCGCCGCGTCCCTCGCCCGCTTCCCGCAGGACTGCCTGCGCTCCGACCTCGCCTCCCTGCGGGAGCAGGCGGGCCAGGACGAGGAGACCGCGATGCGCACCGAACTCCGCTATGGCATGGCCGTGTTGGCCGAGGGCCTGGAGGGTGCCGCCCGCTTCGCCGGGGGTGCGGGACGGCACGGCTCCTTCACCGGCGAGTGACACGGGCGCGCACCGACCGGGCGGCCGGTGTCGGGGGCTCACCCTGCTGCACGGTGGGTTCGACGGCTCCCCGACACCACGGCGGGCGTCGGCCGGGAGGTCCTGGCGGCCCCAGCGACCCCGGCGACCCCGGCGACCCGGCGACCCCGGCGGCGGGCAGTCTCGTCACGGAGTGGGACCAGGCCCCGGCACGGGCGATCACCGTCGCTCCGCTGGCCCGGCGTCGCCGCCTGGCCCGACGACCGGCCACCAGGCACCCTCCGGCCGAGCGGGAGCACCGGGCAGCACCCTCACCCCGTACGGTCCGCCCCGCGACCGGCCGCTAGATTCCCTCGGCCGCCAGCCACTCCAGTACCGCCCCCGCAGCCGCCTCCCCCGCCCGGTGGGCCGCCGCTGCCCGCTCGCCGGGTCGTAGCAGCGCACCGGCCGCGAACACGGCGGGGTGGGAGGTGTCGGGGCCGGGGCCGAGCGCGACGGCACCCCGGCGGGCGAGTTCGTCGTCGGCGACGAAGTCACCGGTGAACACGACGGTGTCACAGGGCAGTACGGCTCCGCGCCCGTCCCGGTGCCGGATGCGTACCCCCGACAGCCGCTCGCGGCCCAGGAGTTCGGCCACCGATGCCCCGGTCAGCAGCGGAGTGCCCCGCCCCAGCCGGGCCCACTGGACGGTGGTCCGGGGCGCCCGCGCCCGGTCGGCCACCAGCGCGACCACTTCCGCTCCGACGGTCCGCAGCGCACCGACCGCCGCGTAGGAGACGCGTTCGGCGCCCACCACCACGGCCCGGGTCCCGATGGACTGCCCGAACAGATGTACCGCCTGCTGGAGTTCACCGGTCGTGTAGACCCCGGCGGGCCGGGTCCCCGGCACCAGCCGTGCGGAGCGCGGGCGTTCGCGTGAGCCGGTGGCGAGCACGACGGCACGCGCGGTGAGCGTCTCCAGTCCGCCGGGGCCGACCGTGGTCAGCGCGGGCGGCTCGGTGCGCGTGGCCCGCGCCCAGTCGAGCACCGTCACCCCGGTGCGTATCCGGACTCCCGCACCGAGCGCGCCCCGCGTGAGCCGCCTTGCGTATCCGGGGCCGTCCAGCGGGCGCGTCCAGGTGCCGAAGCCGCCGTGCGCGCAGTGCCGGGGCACTCCCCCGGCCCGTGTCTCCCGCTCCAGCACCTCCACGCGCCCCACACCCGCGCGGGCCAGCCGGGTGGCCGCCGCGAGCCCGGCGGGACCGGCTCCGACGACCAGCACATCGACAGCCCGCTCCCGGACGCCCTCGACCCCGACCCCGCCCACGACCCCACCCCGGGCACCGTCCGCCGATGCCGCTGCCTCGCCCGCGCCCCCGGAGACCTCCTCGCTCATGGTCGCCCCTCCTCGAACAACCGCCGTACGGCTGGACCGCAGTAGAACCCCTGGCACCGCCCCGACCGCGCACGCGTCCGGCGCCGCAGCCCCTCCAGGGAGCGCGGCGGGACCGTACTGGCGAGGGCGTCGCGGATCTCACCGCGTGACACGCGCTCGCAGTGGCAGACCAGGGTGCCGTACTCCGGGTCGGCGGCGAGGAGTTCGGGCCGCTGGTGCGGGCGCGGGAACGCCTCGCCGATCATGGGCATGCGGATCGGCTCAAGGTCCCGTACGGGCCCGGTGTCGAGTCCGCCCTCGGTGAGCAGTCCGACGACGTGCGCGGCGATGGCCAGGGAGGCGGTGAGACCCGTGGAGCGGATGGAGCCGACGGTGACGTACGCCTGCTCGGGGTGGCCGGTGATGCGGTAGTCGTCGTGCTCGGTGGCGGCCCGCAGTCCGGCGTAGACGGCGGTGACCTCCTCGTCCAGCAGGGCGGGCAGGACGCGGGCGCCCTTCTCCCGGAGCGTGGCGAGTCCGTCGGCGGTGGACTCGGTGGCGGCCCTGTCGGGCAGGTCCTCGGCGGTGGGGCCGAGCAGGACGTTGCCGTAGACGGTGGGCGCGACGAGGACGCCCTTGCCGAGCGCGGTCGGGACGGGCAGCAGGATGTGCCGGACCAGGCGGCGGGCGAGCTTGTCGTGCACGACGAGCTGGCCACGGCGCGGGGTGACGGTGAAGTCGTCGTGACCGAGCCGCCGGTCGAGGGTGTCGGCGTGCAGTCCGGCCGCGTTGACGAGATGCCGGGCACGCACCATGCCTCTGGAGGTGCCGAGTTGGTGGACACCGTCGTACGACGCCTGTTCCACAAGGGTGTTGAGGTGCAGGTCCGCACCGGCCCGCACCGCCTGGGTGGCGTAGGCGAGGGTGGTGGTCCAGGGGCAGACGATGCTCTCACCAGGCACGTGCAGCGCGCCGAGGGCGCCGGGGCCGAGGTGGGGCTCGCGGGCGTACACCTCTTCGGCGCCGAGGAGTTGGGCATCGACGTACTCGTTCCGTACGGCCTTGGCCGCCAACTCGGTCAGCGCGGCGAGCTGTTCGGCGTCCCAGGCGACGAGGAGGGCGCCGACCGGTTCGACGGGGATGCCGCACGCGGCGGCGTACTCGGCCAGCAGCCGGGAGCCCTCACGGACCAGCCGGGCCTCCAGCGAGCCGGGGACGGCGTCGAAACCGGTGTGCAGGATCGCGGTGTTGGCCTTGGAGGTGCCCTGGCCCACGTCGTCCCGCGCCTCGATCAGGGCGACGCCCAGGGACGGGTGCCGGGCGAGTTCGCGGGCGACGGCGGAGCCGACGACCCCGGCGCCGACGACGGCCACGTCGTACGTCCGGCCGGGCAGAGGTCCTTCGGCGGTGACCGCGCCGGGCCCGGCCGCCGTGGGCGCGGGCGTCATGAGCCGGACCGCTCCGACTCCGAACCGGACCGCCCCGAAGCCGGACCGGATTTCCCCGCACCCGAACCCGACCCCGACCCCAATGTCCCCGCACCGGCCGCACCCGATGCACCGGCCGCACCCGACGCACCCGGTACCCCCGACGCGAGCAGCACGGCGACCGCCTCCCGGAACACGCCCAGCCGCTCGGCAGCCTGGTCGGCGGAGACGCGGGGCTCGTAGACGGCGGCGGGCTTCCACTCGGGCAGCGCGTCCCGCACGGAGAGCGACGGGTCGGCGCCGAGGCGGGCGAGGGCGGCGGCGCCGAGCGCGGTGGCGTCGGGCAGGGCGGAGACCTCGACGGGGCGTTGCAGCAGATCGGCCTGGGTCTGCATGAGCAGCGCCGAGCGGGTGAGGCCGCCGTCCACGCGGAGGGTGTCCAGTGGGGTGCCGAGGTCGGCCGCCGCCGCGTCCGCCAGTCCGACCACCTG
Organism: Streptomyces corallincola; assembly: GCF_019104725.1. GTDB lineage: Bacteria > Actinomycetota > Actinomycetes > Streptomycetales > Streptomycetaceae > Streptomyces > Streptomyces corallincola. Next base: position 5,299 of record NZ_JAHRXF010000012.1, read on the forward strand.
GGCGGCGAGACCCTCGCAGAGCGCGCGCACCAGATGGCCGGGGCCGGTGCCGAGGCCGAGTCCGGTGAGCGAGCCGCGCAGATCGCCGCGCCACCAGGGGGCGGCGAGTCCGGCGAGCGCCGGGACGAAGGTGACGCCCCCGCTGTCGGGGACCGAGGCGCCGACCGGGTCGAGATCGGCGGCGGAGGAGATGACACCGAGGTCGGTGAGCCAGCGCACGGCGGAGGCGGCGGTGTACACCTGCCCGTCCAGGCAGTACGCGGTCTCCCCGGCCAGCCGCCAGGCCACGCAGCTCACCAGCCCGGAGGTACCCCGCCGGGGCGCGTCCCCGGTGTGCGCGAGGAGGAACGCCCCAGTGCCGTAGGTGCACTTGGCGCCGCCGGGCGCGGTGATCCGCTGGGCGAGCAGCGCGGCCTGCTGGTCCACGACCAGTCCGGTGACCGGGATCTCCGGGCCGAACGCACTGGTGCTGCCCACCGGTTGGGCGTTCTCCACGATCCGGGGCAGCAGCTCGTCGGTGAGGCCGTACGCCTCCAGGGCGCGCGGGGACCACTGGACCCAGTCCAGGTCGAGGAGTTGGGTGCGGCCCGCGGTGGCCGCGTCGGTGACGTAGGCGCCGGTGAGGCGGTGGACCAGCCAGGAGTCGGAGGTGGTGACGACGCCCTCGCGGGTGAGGTGGCGGCGAATCCACGCCATCTTCGGCGCGGCGAAGTACGGGTCCACGGGCAGCCCGGTCAGCTCCCGCAAATCGGCTTCCCGGTCGGCGAGTTCGGCGCACACGGAGGCGGCGCGGCGGTCCTGCCAGACGAGGGCGTCGGTGAGCGGGCGGCCGGTGCCGGGGTCCCAGGCGAGCACGGTCTCGCCCTGGTTGGCGAGGCCGAGGGCGACGACGTCCTCGCCCGCCTCCGCGAGCGCGGCCCGTCCGGCGGCGAGCACCGAGCCGTACAGCTCCTCGGGGTCCGCCTCGACCCGCCCGCCGGGCAGGTTGCGGGGCCGTACGGCGGCGAAGCCGCTGCCGAGGACGCCGCGTTCGGGGCACACCACCAGCGCCTTGGTGCCGGAGGTGCCCTGGTCCACGGCGAGCACCGGCCCCGTGATCGCACCCTCGCCCACGCGCACGCTGTCGCACCCTCCGGATTCCAGCCACGCCGATGATCGGTCCGCACAGCCTGCCGTCGCGCCGCACCCCGCGTCAAGGACGGTTTGTGCGAGATCAACTGCTATGCCGGGTCCGTCAGTTGGCGGCGGTGGCTCGGCGCAAACCAGCCCCCTATAGTGACCGCCGTCCGAGAGCCGACCTCGACCACATCCCAAGGGAGGGCTGTTGCCACTCCATCCCGCCGTGCCGCCCGTCCGCCCGCGCCGCGTACCGCCCGTCCGCCGCCGCCCCGAGGCGCGCGGCTGATGGCCCGCGAAGGGGTCCGCCCCTCCTACGACCCGGCAGGTCACGACGGCGCGCTGCGCGGCGCGCTCCAGGAGCTGCGCACCGGCCGCTGGATGGCGATGCGCGCCCTGCTCGCGGAGACGACGGAATGGTGGCGGTGGACGCAGCGCACCCAGGTGCTGGCCGCCGCGGCGGCCGGAACCGACGTGGTGCGGGCCTGGCGCGCGGAGGAGCCCGGCAGCGTCGCCGCGGCGGTGATGCACGCGCGGGTCGGGGTGGAACGGGCACTGCGGGCGCGGCGCGAGGAGCACCGGCGTACGCACGAGCTGTGGATCGAGGCGTGGGACGCGGCGCAGTCGGCCACCGAGGCCGCGCCCGCCGACCCGGTGCCCTGGGTGTGCCTGCTGGCGCTGGCGCAGCTGGACACGGCGCAGAGCTGGCAGGAGCACCGGGTGGCGCCGCCCGAGCCGGTGCTGCCGCACGGGCCGTGGGGGCTGCTGGCCGAGGCGCGCACGCGTGATCCGCACAACCGCGAGGCGCACCACCGGATGCTGCAGTTCCTGTACGCGATCGGTCCGACGGACCGGCTGGCACAGGCATCGCACTACGCGCAGTGGGCGGCCGGTTCGGCGCCGGACGGTTCGGCGCTGCACGTGCTGCCGCTGTACGTCCGGGTGGAGCGCTACCGGCGGGCGACCGGGCACACGGCGGCGCTGGACCTGCACTGGGTGGCGGAGGACGCGACCCGTGAGGCGCTGCGGACGCTGGACGCCTGGTTCGACCGGGCGCCGGACGCCGAGCGGTCGCTGCTGGACCTGAACCATCTGGCCCACGCGCTGTGGGGCGCGCTCCAGTTCCCGGAGGCGGCGCGGGTGTTCGACGCGATCGGCCCCTATGTGACCCCGCCGCCGTGGATGTACCGCACGCCGGACCGGTCGCGTGCCGTGGAGGTGTTCCAGCGGGCCCGCGACCGCTGCCGGAGTGCCGCCCGGTCGCCCGGCGGCGGCCCGCCCGGCACCCGGACCTGACCCGGGCCGCCGCCCTGCGCGGCCGGGCCCGCACCGGCACCGGCACCCGCACCCGCACCCGCACCCGCACCCGCACCCGCACATGTCATGCACTCGTCCCCCCAAGAGCCACCCGACCGGAGGTCCCCGTCATGTCGCCCACACCGGAGAAGGCACCGCCCACGGAACACCACGACGAGGAGCAGCGGCTGCGTGAGCTGGGCTACCGCCCGGTGCTGGCCCGCCGGATGGGCGGGTTCGGGAACTTCGCCATCAGCTTCTCGGTGATCTCTATCCTGTCGGGCTGTATGACGCTGTACGGCTTCGGCCTGAACACCGGCGGCCCGGCCGTGATGCTGTGGGGCTGGGCGGGCGTCGGCCTGTTCGTGCTGTTCGTCGGCATGGCGCTGGCCGAGGTGACCAGCGCCTACCCGACCTCGGGCGCGCTGTACTACATGGCGGACCGGCTCGGCGGGCGCCGCTGGGGCTGGTACACCGGCTGGCTGAACCTGCTGGGCCTACTCGGCGCGATAGCCGGGATCGACTACGGCGCGGCCCTGTTCGCCGGGGCGTTCGCCAACCTCCAGTGGGGCTTCGAGCCCACGCCGGGCAAGACGATGCTGATCTTCCTGGTGATCCTGATGTTGCACGCGGTGCTGAACCTGTTCGGGGTGAGCCTGGTCAGCCTGCTCAACTCGATCAGCGTCTGGTGGCACCTGGCCGGTGTCGCGCTGATCGTCGCCGTGCTGGCGATCGTCCCGGACCACCACCAGTCGGCGTCGTTCGTGTTCACCCACTTCGCCAACAACACCGGCTGGTCGAGCCCGTTGTACGTGGCCGCGATCGGCCTGCTGCTCGCCCAGTACACGTTCTGCGGCTACGACGCCTCCGCCCACCTGTCGGAGGAGACCTCCAACGCGTCCGTCTCGGCCGCCAAGGGCATCGTGCGGGCGATCTGGGTGTCCTGGATCGCGGGCTTCGTGCTGCTGGCCGGTCTGACCTTCGCCATCCAGAACTACGACGCCACCCGCAACACCGCCACCGGCGTGCCCCCGGCGCAGATCCTGCTGGACGGTCTCGGCACCGACGGGGCGAGCGCGCTGCTGCTCGTCGTCATCGTCGCCCAGTTGTTCTGCGGCAACGCGGAGGTCGCGGCGGCCAGCCGGATGGTGTTCGCGTTCAGCCGGGACGGCGCGCTGCCCGGCTCGCACCTGTGGCGCAAGGTGAGCACCCGCACCCAGACGCCGGTCGCCGCCGTCTGGCTGTCGGTGATCGTCGCGGGCGTCCTCGCCCTGCCGTCGCTGTACTCGGCCACCGCGTACGGCGCGGTGACCGCGATCAACGTCATCGGCATCACTCCGGCCTACGCGATCCCGGTGCTGCTGCGGCTGCGCGCGGGCGACCGGTTCCAGCCGGGTCCGTGGAGCCTGGGCCGCTGGAGCAAGCCGGTCGGCTGGATCGCGGTGGTCTGGGTGGCCTTCGTGACCGTGCTGTTCTGCCTGCCGCAGTCCTCGCCGGTCAACGTGGAGACCATGAACTACGCGGTCGTCGCCCTGGTCGTCGTCCTGGTGCTGGCCAGCGTCTGGTGGTACGTCGCCCGCCGCTCGTACGGCACCCCGACCACCGCCGCCTACGGCAGCGACCAGGACCAGGCCGAACTGGCCGAGGGCATCGTCTGAGGGGCGTACGCGGAACACGTTCCGGTGCGAACTCCCGTACCGGATACGGCAGGATGAGCGATCGCGCCGACCACCGCCGAGGGGCGGGGGCGGCGCGATCGCCGTTTCCCGGACGCGAAACGCCACCGGGGTCCTTCCGCACAGCGAACAGGTGACAACGTGCCGAGACATCGCACCGGGCCGCACCCGGCCCGCCGCAGCCCCGGAGGTGTGCGGTGAACCGCGCGCTCACCCTGGACGATCTCGTCCTCGCCGGTGTCGCGCTGGGCGCCGGGCTGCTGCTGGGCTTCCTCGCCCGGGCCCTGCTGCGCTGGCTGGGCCGCCACGCCGAACGGACCCGCTGGAGCGGGGACGACGTGATCGTGGACGCGCTGCGCTCGGTGCTGCCGTGGGCGGCGGTCGCGGGCGGCGCGGCAGCGGCGGCGGCCGTGCTGCCGCTGACCCGGACCGTCCGGCACCACGTGGACCAGGCACTCCAGGTCGGCCTGATCCTGGTGGTGACCGTGTCGGCGGCACGGGTGATCGCGGGCCTGGTCCGCTCGGTCACCCAGTCCCGCTCGGGCGTCGCGGGCTCGGCGACGATCTTCGTCAACATCACACGGGTGCTGGTGCTGGCCATCGGCTTCCTGGTGGTGCTCCAGACCCTCGGCATCTCCATAGCGCCGCTGCTCACCGCCCTGGGCGTCGGCGGTCTCGCGGTCGCGCTGGCCCTCCAGGACACCCTGGCGAACCTGTTCGCGGGCATCCACATCCTCGCCTCCAAGACCGTGCAGCCGGGCGACTACATCCGGCTGAGCAGCGGCGAGGAGGGCTATGTCGTGGACATCAACTGGCGCCAGACCACGGTCCGCGAGCTGTCCAACAACCTCGTGGTCGTGCCCAACGGGCAGCTCGCCAAGTCGAACATGACCAACTTCACCCGCCCCGAGCAGAAGCTGACCATCCTGGTACAGGCGGGCGTCGGCTACGACAGCGACCTCGACCACGTCGAGCGGGTCACGCACGAGGTGATCGCGGAGACCATGACCGGTGTGGGCGGCGCGCTGCCCGACCACGAGCCCGCGATCCGCTTCCACACCTTCGGGGACTCCCGGATCGGCTTCACGGTGATCCTCGGTGTCGGGGAGTTCAGCGACCAGTACCGGATCAAGCACGAGTTCATCAAGCGCCTGCACCGCCGCTACCGCGCGGAGGGCATCCGCATCCCGGCCCCGGCCCGTACGGTCGCCCTCCAGCAGGGTGCGGTGCTGATCCCCCAGCAGCGGGGCGGCACGCAGGACGGCCGGACGGAGACCGCACCGGCCGACCCCTGTCGAGACCGCCCCGCACAGGAGATATCTTGATGTCGAGCAATGTTGCAGACGTGGAGCGGAGCACCCGGTGACTGACTCGACCATCATCTACACCTACACAGACGAGGCCCCGGCCCTGGCGACGCATTCGTTCCTGCCGGTGATCCAGGCGTACGCCTCGCAGGCCGGTGTGCCCGTCGAGACGCGCGACATCTCGCTGGCCGGACGCATCATCGCCGTCTTCCCGGAGTACCTGACCGAGGACCAGCGCATCCCGGACGCCCTGGCCGAGCTGGGCGAGCTGGCCAAGACCCCGGCCGCGAACATCGTCAAGCTGCCGAACATCTCGGCGTCCATCCCGCAGCTCAAGGCCGCCGTGGCCGAGCTGCAGGGCAAGGGCTACGCGCTGCCGGACTACCCGGACGACGCGAAGACCGACGAGGAGCGCGACATCCGCGCCCGGTACGACAAGATCAAGGGTTCCGCCGTGAACCCGGTCCTGCGCGAGGGCAACTCCGACCGCCGTGCCCCGGCCTCGGTGAAGAACTACGCCAAGACCCACCCGCACCGCATGGGCGCCTGGTCCGGCGAGTCGAAGACGAACGTGGCCACGATGGGCCAGAACGACTTCCGCTCGACCGAGAAGTCCGTGACGGTCGCCGAGGACGGCACCCTGCGCATCGAGCTGGTCGGCGACGACGGCTCCACCACCGTGCTGCGCGACTCCGTGCCCGTGCTCGCCGGTGAGGTCGTGGACGCCTCCGTGCTGCGCGTGGCCGCGCTGCGCGAGTTCCTGACCGCGCAGATCGCCCGCGCCAAGGAGGAGGGCGTCCTGTTCTCCGTGCACCTGAAGGCCACGATGATGAAGGTCTCCGACCCGATCATCTTCGGCCACGTGGTGCGCGCCTTCTTCCCGAAGACGTTCGCGCGGTACGCCGAGACCTTCGCCGCCGCCGGTCTCACCCCGAACGACGGTCTGGGCGGCGTCTTCAAGGGCCTGGAGACCCTGCCCGAGGGCGCCGCGATCAAGGCGTCCTTCGACGCCGAGCTGGCCGAGGGCCCGGCCCTGGCGATGGTGGACTCCGACAAGGGCATCACCAACCTGCACGTCCCCTCGGACGTCATCGTGGACGCCTCCATGCCCGCCATGATCCGCACCTCCGGCCACATGTGGGGCCCGGACGGCCAGGAGGCCGACACCCTCGCGGTCATCCCGGACTCCTCGTACGCCGGTGTCTACCAGGCCGTCGTCGAGAACTGCCGCGCCCACGGCGCCTTCGACCCGGCCACGATGGGCACCGTGCCCAACGTCGGCCTGATGGCGCAGAAGGCCGAGGAGTACGGCTCCCACGACAAGACCTTCGAGATCCCGGTCACCGGCACCGTCCGCGTCGTGGACGCCTCCGGCGAGGCCGTGCTGGAGCAGGCCGTCTCGGCGGGCGACATCTTCCGCGCCTGCCAGACCAAGGACGCCCCGATCCGCGACTGGGTCAAGCTGGCCGTCACCCGCGCCCGCGCCACCGGCGACCCGGCCGTGTTCTGGCTGGACGCCACCCGCGCCCACGACGCCAACCTGATCGCCAAGGTCGAGCGGTACCTGCCCGAGCACGACACCGAGGGCCTGGACATCCGCGTCCTGGCGCCGGTGGAGGCCGCGAAGCTCTCCGTGGAGCGCATCCGCCGGGGCGAGAACACCATCTCGGTCACCGGCAACGTGCTCCGCGACTACCTGACCGACCTGTTCCCGATCTTGGAGCTGGGCACCAGCGCCAAGATGCTGTCGGTCGTCCCGCTGATGGCGGGCGGCGGCCTCTTCGAGACCGGCGCGGGCGGCTCCGCCCCCAAGCACGTGCAGCAGCTCGTCCGCGAGAATTACCTGCGCTGGGACTCCCTCGGCGAGTTCTTCGCCCTGGTCCCGTCCCTGGAGCAGTACGCCGAGGCCACCGGCAACACCAAGGCCAAGGTGCTCGCCGACGCCCTCGACCGCGCCACGGCGACCTTCCTCAACGAGGACAAGTCCCCGACCCGTCGCGTCGGCGGCATCGACAACCGCGGCAGCCACTTCTACCTGTCCCTGTACTGGGCGCAGGAGCTGGCCGGTCAGACCGACGACGCCGACCTGGCCAAGGCGTTCGCCGCGTTCGCCGAGCAGCTCACGGCGGCCGAGTCCACGATCGTGGCCGAGCTGAACGCCGTACAGGGCTCCCCGGCCGAGATCGGCGGCTACTACCAGCCGGAGAAGGCCAAGGCGGACGCGGTCATGCGCCCGTCGGCCACCTGGAACGAGACCCTGGCGTCCCTCAGCTGACGCCGGCCACCCCGTCCCGACCTCCGCCCCCGCCCGGTTCCTCCGGCCGGGGGCGGAGTCGTACGGGGCGGGCGGCGGGCCGCCGGGAAGCAGCTGCCACTGGAGGCGGAGTTGACCGTACGAGGAGGCCGAGCACCGGCCCGGTCGCGTACCGGAGGAACCCGCGGCGCGGGGCGTATGACACCGTGTCCGCACCACCCGCCTCCCCCCACCGCCCCGGGAGCCTCCGTGACCGAGCCGCCGTCCTTCACGCTCCTCCCCGGCGCCCCAGAATCCCCCGTCCTCCTGCACGTCCCGCACTCCGCGCGCCGCGTCCCCACCGACGCCCGGGCGGGGATCGTGCTGGACGACGCCGCGCTGGACCGGGAACTGGACCACATCACCGACGCGCACACCGCCCTGCTCGCGGAGCGGGCGGCGGAACTGGCCCACGGTGTGCCCTGGCGGTTCGTGAACGAGGTGTCACGGCTGGTCGTGGACCCGGAACGGTTCCCGGACGACCGGGAGGAGATGGCGGCCGTGGGAATGGGGGCCGTCTACACCCGGACCACTCAGCAGGGCGTGCTGCGGGCCGACGGGTACGCCCCGGAACCCCTGCTGGCCAGGTACTTCCGGCCGTACGCGGCTGCCATGACGCAGGCCGTGGAGGAGCGGCTCGCGGCGGCCGGGCGGGCGGTGGTGATCGATGTGCACTCCTACCCGAGCGCCCCGCTGCCGTACGAACTGCACGGGTCCGGGCCGCGCCCGCCGGTGTGTCTCGGGACCGACCCGTTCCACACCCCGCCGGAGCTGCGGGACGCGGCACGCGCGGCGTTCGCGGAGTGCGGCGGTACCGGGCTGGACAGCCCGTTCGCGGGGACGTACGTCCCGCTGGCGCACTACGGCCGCGACCGGCGGGTGAGCGCGCTGATGGTGGAGATCCGCCGGGACACCTACATGACCGAGCCGGGCGGCCCGCCCGGACCGGGGCTGGACCGGCTCGCGGGGGCGCTGGCACGGCTCGTTGAGGCACTCCAGGGCCTGTGAGGACACCTCCGGCTGGAGCACTCCGACAGGACAGCGCCCGGCGTGCGTACGAGGGTTGGGGCATGACGGAGGAGACCATCACGCGCACCGCCCAGGACGCGCCGCCCGTACGGGAGTGGCCGACGCCGGACCTGGACGGCACCGACTTCGACCCGGTCCTCGCGTCGCTGATGCGCGAGGGCCCGCTGACCCGGATCACGCTGCCGTTCGGCGAGGGGTGGGCGTGGCTCGCCACCCGCCACGAGGACGTCAGGCTGGTCACCAACGACCCCCGGTTCAGCCGTACCGAGGTGACCCGCTGCCAGGTGACCCGGATGGCGCCGAACTTCGCGCCCCGGCCCGGCTCGCTGGCCTGGGCGGACCAGCCGGACCACAACCGGCTGCGCAAGGCGGTCGCCGGTGCCTTCACAGTGGGCGCGGCGAAGCGGCTGCGCCCGCGCGCCCAGGAGGTCCTGGACGATCTGGTGGACGCCGTGCTGCGCGAGGGTCCGCCCGCCGATCTGGTGGAACGCGTGCTGGAGCCGTTCCCGCTGACCGTGGTCAGCGAGGTGATGGGCGTGCCGCGCGCGGACCGGGACCGCGTGCACGACTGGACCCGGCAGATCATCTCCACGGCGGGCGGCCCGGAGGCGGCGGGCCGCGCCAAGCAGGGGCTGTACGGCTGGATCACCGAGACCGTACGGGCCCGGCAGGACGGCACCGGGGAGGACGTGTACTCCCTGCTCGGCGCGGCCGTCGCGCGCGGCGACATCGCGGAGGAGGAGGCGGTCGGCCTCGCCGGGCCGCTCCAGATCGGCGGTGAGGCCGTCACCCACAACTGCGGTCAGATGCTGTTCCTGATCCTCACCCGGCCCGAACTGCTGGAGCGGGTCCGCTCCCGCCCGGCGGAGCGCGGCCCGGTCCTCGACGAGCTGCTGCGGTACATCCCGCACCGCAGCACGGTCGGGCTGGCCCGGATCGCGCTGGAGGACGTGGAGCTGGGCGGGCAGCGGATCGCGGCGGGCGAGCCGGTGTACGTCTCCTATCTGGCCGCCAACCGCGATCCGGCCGTCTTCCCCGACCCGGACCGGATCGACCCGGACCGGGGGGACAACCCGCATCTGGCCTTCGGCCACGGCGCCCACTACTGCACGGGCGCGGTCCTCGCCCGGATGCAGACGGAGCTGCTGGTGGACACCCTGCTGGACCGGTTGCCGGGGCTGCGGCTCGCGGTCCCGGCGGAGGCCGTCGAGTGGCGGCACCGGACGATGATCCGGGGCCCGCGGACCCTCCCGGTCACCTGGGGGTAGCCGTCCGGCCGGGGCGGGCCGAGGAGTCGCCCCACCACCGCCCAACCGTACGAGTAGCATGACCCTTACACCCTTTTTGTCCGCTCCGCCGTCCCTCCCCCGAGGAGTACGCATGAGCAGCGAACCCGAGCCGATCAGTACGGCCGCGCAGCGGGCGATCGAGCAGGAGCTGGCCGAGGCGCGCGCGGAACGCGCGAAGGTGGCCGCGACACTCCGCGACGACGACGCCCTGACCGGTGACATGGCGGACGGCGCCGACGAGTTGCAGCGCGCCGGTGACGTGTCCCGACTCGACGCCAGGATCGAGGAGTTGACCACCCGGCTGCGACAGGCGGCCGACGCGGGACCGCCCGCCACCGACGAAGTGGGCGTCGGCAGCACCGTGACCGTCCGCTTCGGCGACGGCACCCGGGAGACGGTCCAGATCGGCGCCACGGCGGCCGTCCTGGACCAGACCCTGGTCACCCTGGTCACCGCCGACAGCCCCCTCGGCAGCGCCCTGCTCGGCCACCACGCGGGCGACTCGGTGAGTTACGACGCCCCCGAGGGCCGCGCCACGGTCTCGGTGGTGTCCCTGGGCGGCACGTAGGGGCGATCCCCGAGCCGCCCCCGAGAGATCCCGTCAGCGGTCAGCCCTGGCCGGGCGCGGGCGGCAGGTCGTCCAGGAAGGTCGCCGTCGGCACATGGAACAGACACCCCGTGACGGCGGTCGAGAAGTCGAGGATACGGTCGTGGGCGGCGTCGCCGTCCCCCAGGAACATGTTGCGCAGCATCTGCTCGGTGACGTCCGGTGTCCGCGCGTACCCGATGAAGTACGTTCCGAACTCCCCCTGCCCCAGGGTGCCGAACGGCATGTTCTCGCGGACGATCTTGCGCTCGTTGCCGTGCTCGTCCTCGATGGTGTTGAGGGCGACGTGCGAGTCGGCGGGCTTGATCTCGTCGGAGAGTTCGACGTTGGCCAGCTTGGTCCGCCCGATCACACCTTCCTGGCCCTCGACGGTGAGCGCGTTCCAGGCGGCCATGTCGTGCAGGTACTTCTGGACGATGACATAGCTGCCGCCCGCGAAGTCCGGGTCCTCGTCGCCGACGTACACGGATTCGGTGGCGAGCCGCCCGTCAGGGTTCTCGCTGCCGTCCACGAAGCCGAGCAGGTCGCGTTCGTCGAAGTACTTGAACGCCTGGACCTCGTCCACCACGGTGGCCGCGCCGCGCAGCCGGTCGGTGAACAGCCGGGCCAGCTCGAAGCAGAGGTCCATGTGCCGGGCCCGTACGTGGAACAGCAGGTCACCGGGGGTGGAGGGGGCGTGGTGCCGGTCGCCGCGCAGCTCGCGGAAGGGGTGCAGTTCCTTGGGGCGCGGGCCGACGAACAGCCGGTCCCACGCCTCCGCGCCGATGCCGACGACGCAGCTCAACTCCTCACCGGGCGCGCGGAAGGCGACCGAGCGGCACAGTCCGGCGGAGTCCTCCAGCAGATCGCGGACCGTCTCCTCGCCACCGGGGTCGATGGTGACCGTGAGGAACACGGCGGTGCGGGCGGGCTCGACGATCACGGGCTGGGAATCCACCACGGGCTGCGAATCGACCACGGCGCGGCCTCCTCCTGAGTGTGCGGCTGTCACCTCGGGCACGACTGTCGGGCGGCGCGGAGGCCGCCGTCGTTGCCCTCATCCTGCCGCCTTCCGTATGAATCCGCACATAAAAGGCGAAAGATTCCGGCCATGTTCGCGGGCGGTCCGTTCAACCGTCGCAGCGGCACGACGTCGTGTGCCGGAGCGCGGGCGCGTCGCCGGGGTCCGTCGATCCGGTCGGCCGGGCCGTCGGGGTATAAACCGACCATGCCGGGATTGCGCCGATTCACCCATCGTCCGCGCCGTGACGGCGACAGAGCACGCCACGCACCCGTGTCCGTCGCCGGTGTGTGGCGTGCCCTGTCGCCGCGCGGCGCGCTGGCCCTGCGCGCGGTGGACGGCGCGCTGCTGTTCGCCGTACGGGCCGCGCTGGCGATGGGCCTGATCGCCGTACCGCTCACGGCGACGGGCCGCCCCGATCTCGCGGTGTACGCCATGCTCGGCTCGTTCACCACCACGTTCGGCCGGAACATGCCCTACGGCCGCCGGGCGCGGGTGCTCGCGGTGGCGGCCCTGGCCATGACCGCGTGCGTGGGCGGGGGTTCGGCGCTGGCGGCCTGGGCCGGACCGGACCGCAGCGCGCCGGGCGTGGCCGTCGTGGTCGCCGCGACGGCACTGGTGGCGGGCGGCGCGAAGCTGGCGTGCGACGCGGCACGGCTGACCGGACTGGGCGCGGTGCTGCTGCTGTTCTCGTTCGCGGTGTCGGCCAACGCGCCGTCCCCCTGGAGCGAGGTGCCCTACCGCACGGCGCTCGCCGCGTCCGGCGCGGCCCTGGCCTGGCTGCTGGCCCTCTCGGGCCGACTGGTCCATCCCGAGCGCCCGCAGCGGCTCGCGGTCGCGTCGGCGCTGCGCAGGCTCGCGGAGCTGCTGGAGGCGGCGGAGGCGGGGCCGGTTCCGGCGCGCGTCCGGCACGGGGCGACGGTGGCGGTGCTCCGGGCGTACGCGTGTCTGGAGGAGCGCCCGCCGGACGCTCCGGGCACGCCCCGACCCGCGCGCGGGCAGGCGGTGTTCACCTGTCTGACCGACCTGTCCTGGACGCTGCTGGTCGGCACGGCGGGCGGGATTCCGGCGGCGTCGGGCACCGCGCGCTCGCTGCGGTGCCAGGCCGCCCTGCTCACGGCCCGGCACCGCCGCACCCCGGACGTCCTGCCGGAACTGCGGCGCGTGCCCGCCGCTCCGGCAGTCGCGCCCCGCGCCACGGAACTCCTGACCGGCCGCCGCCGCCGCGTCCGGGCGGACCGTCTCGCCGTGCTCGCCGTCCCCGCGCTGCGGATGGCGCTCGGTACGGCAGTGGCGGGCGGCATCGCGGCGGCGCTGAACCTGGAACACGGTTACTGGGCCTCGATCTCGGCCGCGGCCGTGCTGCACTCGGTCAACCTGCGGACGACGGCACAGCGCGCGGTCCAACGCGTCCTCGGCACCAGTGCCGGACTCCTGATCGCCCTCGGCGTCCTGGCGGCCGACCTGCGCCCGGTGGTACTCGCGCTGGTCATCGTCGCGCTGGAATTCCTGCTGGAGTACGTCGTCCCGCGCAACTACGGCCTGGGCGTGGTGTTCCTGACCCCGATGGCCCTCCTCATGAGCGATCTGGCGGCCCCCTCCCCCGCCGGTCAGCTGGTCGTGGACCGGGTACTCGGCAGCGTCGTCGGTATCGGTACGGGTCTGCTGTGCGCGCTCCTCGTGGTCCACGACCGGGCCGCCGTCCGCGTGGACCGGGCGCTGTCCGCCTGCCGGGCGGCGGTGTCGGAGGCCGAGCGGACCCTCTCCGGCGCGACCGGCGCACCCTCTTCCCTGGTTCAGGCCCGACTGGCCACCGCCGCCGTCGAACTCCGCGACGCGGACGACGCGGCGGCGGGCGAACTCTGGCCCGCGGGCATCGACCCCACGGAACTGGCGGCGACGGAGCAGCGGGCGTACGAACTGCTGGCCCGGCTGCACCACCGAACGTAGCCCCGGCACGCCCACCGTGTGCGGCGGTGTGTGTGCGGCGGTGTGTGTGGGCCGGTACCGGAACGGTTCCGGTACCGGCCCCGGTGGTCGGTCCGGTGCCGGACCGGTCACCTCACCGCAGCCGGACCGGCAGCGCCGTCACGCCGTTGATCGCCGGGGAGACCAGGAACTCCAGTTCCTGTGCGGGGACCGCGAGGTTCAGGTCCGGGTAGCGGGTGAAGAGTTCACGCAGGGCGACGGTGCCCTCCAGGCGGGCCAGCGGGGCGCCGACGCAGAGGTGCGGACCGGCGCCGAAGGCGAGGTGGCCCTTGTGACTGCGGGTGACGTCGTAGCGGGTGGGCCCCGACTGGAAACCGCCGTCACGGTCGGAGGCGGCCAGCAGCACGATGATGGGCTCGCCCTCGCGGATCGGGATGCCCAGGATCTCGGTGTCCTGGAGCGCGAACCTCATGTACAGATTGCGCTGCGGCCCGTCCCAGGAGAGCCCGGCTTCCAGCGCGGCCGACCACTCGTGGACGCCGTCGCGCACCAGGGCGAGCTGGTCGGGGTGGGTGAGCAGCGCGTGCACCGTGTTGGTGAGCGCGTTGAGGACCGTCTCGTGCCCGGCGATCAGCACGATCTGGAGGGTGTCGAGCAGTTCCTTCTCGGTGAGCCGGTCCGTGCCCTCCTCCCGGACGGCGGCGAGATCGCTAGTCAGGTCGTCGCCGGGAACCGCGCGCTTGGCCTCGACGAGCCGTGCCAGGTCGGCGATCAGCCCCTCGGCCGCCGCCTGGCGCTCCGTGTCCGGGCCCGCGAGGCTGAGCATCCCCGCGTAGTGGTCGCGCAGCGAGTTCTGCTGCTCGGCGTCGGAGATCCCGAACAGCTCGCAGATGATCCGCAGCGCCAGCGGGTGGGCGAACCGCTCCTTCAGGTCCACGACACCGTCCGGCGCCGCCTCGGCCAACACCGCTATCTCGTCGAGGAGTTCGCGCGTCAGCTGCTCGATGCGCGGGGTGAGCGCGGCCACCCGCCGGGCGGTGAACGCCGGGACCACCGCGCGCCGCAGCCGCCGGTGGTCGGCGCCGTCGGCAAACAGCATCGACTCCCCGACGACGAACGGCAGCAGCGGCCAGCCCGCCGGAATCTCACCGCGCCGGAGAGCGCCCCAGTGCGCGGAGTTCTTCGCCAGGTGCGGGTGGTGCTCCAGTACGATCCGGCTCGCCTCGTGGGTGGTGGTCGCCCACACCCGAACGTCGTCCTGGAGCGAGACGGGCACCAACGGGCCGTAGCGGCGCAGCAGTTGACCCTCGGCATGGGTGGGCAGCAGTGGATTGAGCGGCAGCATCGGCTCGTCCAGGGTGAGTCTGCTTCCTTCGGAAAGCACGCTCATGGGCGTTCATGCTCCCTCGGTCAGGAGATCGGCAACACTCAGTGGCGGGCGGCACCCGGATCGGCGCCGGTCAGGGGGCAGGACGGCCCGGCCGTCCGGTCGTACGCGAGGCGGACGCCTCCTCCTCGGGCAGCGACCGCACCTCATGGGGCATCCAGACCTCACGGCCCGTGCGCGCACATGGCGGCACGGTGCGGGTGGGTCGCGGGCGCTGCCGAAGCACGGAACCGCCGCTCGAACGGACGGTGTTGACGGTCTGCGGTGCGCCGGGAGGGCAGTACAACGGCCAAGAAGCACCACCCATCACGGTGTCCGGCGAACGAATGACTTCGCGGCTCGGGCGGACCGCCTCGATAAAGGGCGCCCGTGGTGTTCACGCGTGTACGGGTGATAAAAGTTCACATGTCTTTGAACGGGTTTGCTCGGAGTGGGGACGAGGCGCCCGCCCCGTCCCGACCGGGTACCCGAACGCCCGCCCGGACTCAGTCCTCGTCGGCGTCGTCGCGCCTGTCGCTCTCCCGCTCGGGGTGGACGACACCGTCCTCGTCCATGAACGGGTGCATCTTCTCCGGGGGATGGCTGTCCACGTCGGACGGCCGGGGGCCCTCCGGCCCGTCGAGGCCCCAGCGGACGAGGCGGCGGATACGGCAGATGCGGTAGAGGGTGCCCTGCACTTCGAGTTCGTTGGAGTTCTCGGCGCGGAGGCGGTCGGACGCCTGGGCCAGTTCGGCCAGCTCCGGGTCCACCCCGACCGGGTCCTCGGCGGCACGGCTGCGGGCGGTGGCTGCGGGGTCGGTCTCGATGGCGAGCAGCCCCTGCTGGCGGGGGATCAGCCAGGTCAGTACGAAGTCCAGTGCCTTGCGCGCCTCATGGGCGGTGGCCTGCAGTCGGGTGGCGGGCGACCAGGCGTCGCCGTCGCGCTCCAGGACCCGGAACGCGGGCGGGAGCAGCATGACATCGGGGTGGCTCCTCAACGCGTCACGGGCGTCGCGGAGCACGGGCTTGGGGAAACGCGAGCTGGTGTACGCCAGGCTGCGCAGGGCCAGCCGTTCCGCCGCCTGCGAGGGTGTGATCGGGGCGGCCGGATCGAGCAGCAGGCCCTCGTCCACACGGGCCACGTGCTTACGTTCCCAGCTCAGGACCGCCGGCTGGGGGTCCGTGGGGCGGGGCAGTTCGATACCGCCGGGGCCCATGCCAACGTACTCCTCGACCCGGACGATGCGGTACCGCTCGTCCAGGACGGTGATCTCGTCAACGCGCTCGGTCTCCAGCCGGGCGACCGCCGCCAGCAGGGCGCGCCGCTCCTCCTTGGACTCGGCCTCGTCCTTCGCCCGGAACCAGAACCGGGAATGGAGGCTGTCCCGCGCCTCCTGGGCGCAGCCGGACTCCAGCGAGATCATGACCCGCCAGCGGGGTTCCTCCCCCTCCTTCTGCACCGCCACGCCGAACAGCGGCCCGCGCACCACGACCGACCGCACCTCGGACGCCGCGTCACGCGCGTCGGCCTCCCGCACCGCCTCCACGGGCTCGTCCGGCACCCGCACCACGATCGGCGGCATCCGATCCGAAGTCACCTCGTCACGCCCCATGCCCTCACCCCGCCGATCGACACCAGCGGACAACTCCCCCACGCCGTACGGCACAACGACTCCGCACCCACGCGACAAGCGGTCCCTGCACTCTCTGTCCCAAAAGGTAGCCCAGAGTCACAGCACCCCGTGGGGAAAGCACATAGTTGACCACTCGTCCGTGGTGGCAGGACCTATGCGGGGCGGGCGGGCGCGCCTTCGGGCACCGGGAGCGGGGACGCAGGGGGCAGCTCGGCCACCCAGGACGATCCGTGGGTGACCATCCGGCACGTTCACTGTCGCACTAACCCAAACGCACCCAAACACCTCCTGACCCCCGAAGACTTCACAAAGGGAGCACCAAGAGACAAGCGCGAAGGAAGTTCCGTTTTGTTTCTTCTGGAGCATTCAAGCCTTCGCCGTTCACCGCACGTTTGTCGCCACGTTGGAAGATTTTCGCGAAAAAGTCCAATATGTGACTTCGCTTAACCGGATCGCGACCTGATCAACCTTGACTTGCCGCAGGGGCAGTTGGAATTGTCGGCGGCGGCGCTGACCACGCGTCCGACTTGAACTGACTTACTCCCACGCAAGGTTGTCGCTTCATGCCCGGCGCACTGCTCGCTCACGCTTCACCCACTCATGCGGCTCCGCCGGCACAGCTCAGTCTCACGCAACCGAGCGAGGCCGCGCCACTCGTTTTATGACCTCCCGAGGGTCCGCACTCCCTGCCCGAGGGCTCGCGACCCGGTGCCGGGTCAACCCGACCTCGATTCCCTTCGCTCACCGGACTTGCGGGCCGAATACGCCTACGCCCACATCATGAAAGACCGGCTAACAGTGCTGCGTTACATCGCCCGCAAGATAGTCGGCTGGTTCCTGATGATCGCCATCGCGACCAACCTCACGTATTTCCTCGCTAACGCGTTCCTCAAACCTGCGTCGAACTACACCGCGCTGCGACCACCTCGAACTCCAGCCCAGATCAACCGTTCGCTGGCGCTATACAATCTGAATCCGAACAAGCCGATCACAGATCGGTGGTGGCATTGGATATCCCAGATCGTGACTCACTTCGACTGGGGCCAGTCGCCGACCGGTGGCAGCGTCAACGACCAAGTCGCCTATCGGATTTTCGTCAGCGGCCAGCTGGTCCTGGGCTCGACGATCCTGTCCATCGTCATTGGAGTCGGGCTGGGCGTCTACACGGCGTCGCGCCAGTACAAGGCCTCCGACCGGGTGCTGCAGGGGTTCTCGGTGCTTTCCTTCAACACGCCCTCCGCTGTGGCCTCCCTGGGCGTTGTGTTCGCGGCCATCGCGCTGAACCAGGCTCTGGGCAGCACGCTGCTTCCCGTCGCCGGAGCGCAGAGCCCCGACGTCTCCGGTTTCTGGTCGGTCTTCGGGTCCAGAGCGACGCACGCGATCCTGCCGACGATCTCGCTCACGTTCATCTCCTACGCCGGATATCACCTGTTGCAGCGCTCCCTGCTGCTGGACCACATCAACTCCGACTACGTCCGTACGGCACGGGCCAAGGGGTTGACGCGGAAACAGGCCATCTACCGTCACGGGCTGCGGACTTCGATCATTCCCGTCGCCACTCAGGTCGCGTTCGCGATGCCGGCGCTCTTCACCGGCGCGGTGATCACCGAGACGGTCTTCGCCTGGCACGGAATGGGTGAGTACTTCACCAAGACGATCAGCACGAACGACGTGCACGGCGTCGTCGCCGTAGCGGCCTTCGGTGCCCTCATGACGGCCATCGGCGCGATTCTCGCCGACCTCGCGGTCGTGGCCCTCGACCCCAGGATCCGGGTGAGCTGACGTGGCCATCAACATGCCCGGCGTCGGTCCCGACGCCGAACAGACCCACCCCGACGAGTCCGTTGCGCGGGAAGCGGGAAAGACCGGTTCCGGTGGCAAGCGGCTCTCACCGTCCAAGCTCTACATGCGACGCTTCGCGCGCAACAAGCCGGCGCTCGGCGGTCTGATCCTTTTCGTCCTTCTCGTGCTCTTCTCGCTGTTCGGCCCCTACCTGACCCATTGGGACTACATGGAGGCGGACTTCACCGCGCTCTCCGTCCCGCCGGGTGTGGACGGCCACCTGCTGGGCACCAACGGCGCCGGGAACGACGTCTACGCCCAGCTCGTGCACGGCCTCGGCAGATCGCTGATCATCGCGGTGACGGTATCGCTGCTGACCACCGCCATAGCCGGACTGTTCGGCACCACCGCCGCCTACTTCGGCGGCAAGATCGAGCGGGCGATGCTCGGTTTCGTGCACTTCCTGCTCATCCTGCCCTCGTTCCTCATCATCGCCCTGGTCGGTACGCGCTTCCGCGGCGAATGGCAGGTCCTGGTCCTGGTCCTCACGCTCTTCGGCTGGATGCTCACGGCGCGCGTGATCTGGTCCCTGGCCACCTCCCTGCGGGAACGCGAGTACGTGCTGGCGGCCCGCTTCATGGGTGTCAGCGCGATGCGCACCATCGTCCGCCATCTGGTGCCCAACATCGGGTCCCTGCTCATCGTGACGTTCACCCTCGGTGTCGCCTCGACCGTGCAGGCCGAGACGGCGCTGTCCTTCATCGGTTTCGGCGTCAAGCAGCCCGACGTGTCACTGGGCTCGATGCTCGCCGACGGCCAGAACACCCTGTCCACCGCTCCCTGGCTGTTCTACCTGCCCGCAGCCCTGGTGGTGCTGCTCACCGTGGCGATGGCGCTGATCGGCGACGGTCTGCGGGACGCCCTCGACCCCACCTCGCAGTCTGGAGGACGCGCATGATCGAGCAGCGCGCCGTCACGACCCCGCTCGACACCCAGCAGCCCCTGCTGTCCGTACGTGACCTGAGAGTGGCCTTCCCCTCGGAGGCGGGCCGGGTGGAGGCCGTCCGCGGTGTCTCCTTCGACCTGCACCGCGGCAAAACCCTGGGCATCGTGGGCGAATCGGGTTCGGGCAAGTCCGTCACGTCGATGGCCGTCATGGGACTGCTGCCCGACTACGCCGCGATCACCGGCGAGATCACGCTCGGCGGGCGGAACCTCCTCGATCTCGACGACCGGCAGATGTCGAAGGTGCGCGGTCGGCAGATCGGCATGATCTTCCAGGACCCGCTGTCGTCGCTCACCCCGATCTTCACCATCGGGGACCAGATCGCCGAGGCCCTCCAGATCCACCAAGACATCTCGGCGGCGGCCGCCGCGAAACGGGCCGTCGAACTGCTGGATCTGGTCGGCATCCCCAATCCCGACCGCCGCGCCAAGGGGTTCCCGCACGAGTTCTCCGGCGGGATGCGCCAGCGGGCCGTCATCGCCATGTCGATAGCCAACGACCCCGACCTGATCATCGCCGACGAGCCGACGACCGCCCTGGACGTCACCGTGCAGGCGCAGATCCTCGACGTCCTCAAGACCGCCCAGCGCGAGACCGGGGCAGCGGTCATCATGATCACCCACGACCTCGGGGTGGTGGCCGGCTCCGCCGACGACGTCATGGTGATGTACGCCGGGAAACCGGTCGAACACGCCGGGGTGGACGAACTCTTCGCACGGCCGCGTATGCCGTACACGATCGGCCTGATGGGAGCGATCCCCCGCCTCGACGACCGCGCCAGGGACGCCCTGACCCCGGTTCCGGGGACTCCGCCGCTCCTGGTGGACCTTCCCGACGCCTGCCCGTTCGCGGCGCGTTGTCCCGTCGTGCAGGACGCCTGCCGGGAGACCGAACCCCCCTTGCTGGCCGTCACCGGGAGCGACGGAGACGGGCACTCGGCCGCGTGCCGACGTGCGGCGGAGATCGAGGACGGTGCCATCGGCGGCGAGCCGATCTACCCCGTCCCGGCCCTCAGGGAGAACCGGGTCGCGGCCGTCCCCCGTGAGGACCGGCCGAAGGTCCTGGAGCTCTCGGGTGTCACCAAGACCTTCCCGCTCACCAAGGGCGGCCTGCTCAAGCGCAAGGTGGGCACCGTCTTCGCCGTCAACGGCATCGACCTGGACATCCGCGAGGGCGAGACGCTCGGACTCGTCGGCGAGTCGGGGTGCGGCAAGACCACCACGCTCCTGGAGATCATGGGGCTCAAGCCGCCCGAGCAGGGCAGCATCGCCGTCTGCGGCCAGGACACGGCGGACCTGAAGCGGAAGCAGGACATCAGTTCCGTCCGCCGCAACATGCAGATGGTGTTCCAGGACCCGATGGGCGCACTGGACCCCCGCATGACGGTCTTCGACATCCTCGCGGAACCGCTCCGCGCGGTCGGAGAACGCAACAGCAAGGTGCTCGCGGGCAAGGTGGCGGAGCTGATGGAACTCGTGGGACTCGACCCCGAGCACCGCGACCGCTTCCCCGCGGCCTTCTCCGGCGGACAGCGGCAGCGCATCGGCATCGCCCGGGCCCTCGCCACGAGGCCGCAGCTGCTCGTGCTCGACGAGCCCGTCTCGGCACTCGACGTCTCGGTGCAGGCCGGTGTCATCAACCTGCTCAACGAGCTCAAGGCCGAGCTGGGCCTGTCCTACCTCTTCGTCGCTCACGACCTGTCGGTGGTGAGTCACATCTCCGACCGCGTGGCCGTGATGTACCTGGGCCGGATCGTCGAGGTCGGCACCACCGACGCCGTCTTCGACAACCCCAGGCACCCCTACACCAAGGCACTCCTCTCCGCGATCCCGCTGCCCGATCCGGTCGCGGAACGCACTCGGGAGCGGGTCCTGCTCAAGGGCGATCTGCCCAACCCGACCGATGACCGGCCCGGTTGCCGGTTCGTCACCAGGTGTCCGCTCCATCTGACCCTGTCGGAGCCGCAGAAGGAACGGTGCCGCGGGGTCACTCCGCAGCTCACGGAGCGGGAAGAGCGGGACCACCAGGACGCATGCCATTTCGCGGACACGCCCGTGTCCGTTGACCACTGAACCGAAAGGCCGTCATGAAGAGAGCTGTTCTGAGCGGGCTGGCGATCGCCGCCACCGCTTCCCTCGTCCTCTCGGGGTGCACCAGTGGCAGCACCGACAACTCCGGCCAGGAGAAGTCCAAGGGCGCCACCTCGGAGAGCGAGGTGCTGACCTCGTACAACCCGCAGCCCGCGAGCAATCTGCAGCAGGGCGGCAAGCTGACGCTTCCCATCGTCGAGATCCCCGACCAGCTCAACCCGCTGCAGGGCAACGCGTCGCTGTACACGTCGAAGATCGCGTGGTTCTACCAGCCGCAGCTGTCCTTCAACGACCCCAAGGGCAACATCACGTACAACCCGGACTTCCTCGCCGACGTCAAGCAGACGACGGTGGGCGGCAAGACCCAGGTCACGTACGACATCAACCCCAAGGCCAAGTGGAACGACGGCCAGGACATCGACTGGACCGCGTTCCGGGACACCTGGAACGCGCTCAACGGGAAGAACAAGGAGTACGTCGTCGGTTCCAGCGACGGCTACTCCAGCATCACCTCGGTCAAGAAGGGCAAGGACGCCAAGCAGGCGGTCATCACCTTCGAGGGCCCGTTCGTGTACTGGAAGTCCCTCTTCTCCTCCCTCGTCAACCCGCACATCGCCAAGGCCGACGCCTTCAACAAGGCGTACGTGAGCAAGCTGCACCCGGAGTGGGGCGCCGGCCCGTACACCATCTCCAAGTTCGACGCCAAGGGCGGCACCGTCTCCTACAAGCCCAACCCCAACTGGTGGGGTGCCAAACCGCATCTGGACGAGCTCACCTTCGTGCAGATGGAGTCGAGCGCCAGCCTCAACGCGTTCAAGAACGGCCAGATCGACGCGGTCCAGGCGGCCAACGCCGAGGAGCTCGCCCAGGTGAAGTCGGTGAAGGGGACCGAGCTTCGCCGCGGTACGACCACCTCCAACAACCTCCTGGTCTTCAACAGCACCTCGCCGCAGCTGAAGGACCCGGCGGTGCGCAAGGCCCTGATGGAGGGGATCGACCGTTCCCAGCTCGCGAAGATCACGTTCCAGGGACTCGGCTACACCGAGCCCCTGCCCGGCTCCTTCCTGCTCTTCCCCTTCCAGAAGGGGTACCAGGACACCTTCGGGAAGCTCGTGAAGTTCGACGCCGCGACGGCGAAGAAGGACCTGGACGCCGCGGGCTGGAAGGTCGGCTCGGACGGGGTGCGCGCCAAGGACGGGAAGAAGCTGGAGCTGACCTTCCCCACCATCGGTGACAGCTCCACCGTCAAGGCCCGTGCCACCGCGATCGCTCAGATGATGAAGAACATCGGCATCAAGCTGGACATCGAGTCCCGCCCCTCCGCGGACTTCAACAAGGTGTTCACCAAGCGCGCCTTCGACATCTTCGGCATGGGCTTCATCTCCAGCGACCCGAACGGAATGCTCTACATCTGCCAGATGTACTGCTCCGACTCCTCCCTCAACGTCTCGCGCTCGGTGCCGAAGAGCATGGACAAGGAGGTCAAGGCCGTCACCAACCTGCCGACCCTGGACGAGCAGATCACGGCCGGCAACAAGGTCGAGCTGGAGGCCATGAAGACCTACGGCATCATGCCGCTGCACAACGGCCCCACCATCTGGGCCGTGAAGAAGGGTCTCGCCAACTACGGGTCGGCCCAGTTCTACGGCAGCTACGGCGTCATCGGCCCGCCGCAGCTGGTCGGCTGGCAGAAGAAGTAGTCCCGTCCTCCGGGGGCTCCACCGCAGCGTGTGTGCGGTGGAGCCCCCGCGCGGCGGACGGTGGCGAAGTGATCAACGGGATCGCTCCCGGCGCCCGGCGCGACCCGCGGAAAAGCCAAGGGCCGACTTCGAACTCCTTCGAAGTCGGCCCTTGCCGGTGACTCTCACGAGTCGGGACGACAGGATTTGAACCTGCGACCCCTTGACCCCCAGTCAAGTGCGCTACCAAGCTGCGCCACGTCCCGGTGCGGTCCCACGCGGCGCGGGCCGCGTGATCTCGCAGGTCAAGCCTACCGTACGCGGGCGGGTGCGCGGGGCGTGCCGGAGGCGACCGGGGTGTGGGTGGTGGGGCCGGTGGTGCGGCGGACCGGGACGAGGAGGGCGGCACCGGCGGCGCCGAGGCAGAGGAGGGTGAGCAGGGCCCAGCCGTGGGTGTAGCCGGACTCGTGGGGGAGGCCGGAGGGCTGGAGGCGGCCGGTGACGAGGACGCTGGTGAGGGCCGCGCCGATGGAACCGCCGATGGTGCGGATGTTGGCGTTCATGCCGGTGGCCGCGCCGGTCTGCTCGGGCGTGACGCTGCCGACGATGAGGTTGGCCATCGAGGCGAAGGCGAGACCGATACCGAGGCCGAAGACCCCCGCGACGACCCCGATCTGCCACTGCTCGTCATGCCACAGGGTGAGGATCGCGCAGGCCAGGGCGCCGAGCGCGGCACCGGTGGTGAGCAGGGCCTTCGCGCCGAAACGGGGTTCGAGGCGACCGGAGAGCACACCGGAGAGGAACATCGCCAGCAGCATGGGCAGCATCAGCAGTCCGGACGCGGTCACGCTGCTGCCGAAGCCGTACCCGGCGGACGTGGGCGTCTGGACGTAACCCGGCAGGAAGGACCAGATCGCGTACATGCCCGCGCCGAAGAGGAGGGCGGCGGCGTTGGTCGTCCACACGGACGGCAGGCGCATCACGCGCAGGTCGATCAGCGGGTGCTCGGAGCGGGCCTCGCCCACCAGCCAGAGCACGAAGAGGACGACGGCCGCGCCGAACAGGCCGAGGACGCGCGCCGAGCCCCAGCCCCACTGTCCGGCCTGGCTCAGCGGGAGCAGCAGGGCGACCAGCCAGGCGGAGAGCAGCCCGGCACCGAGCCAACTCACCTTGCCCTGGGCGCGCTTGGGGGATTCGGGGACGTAGCGCAGGGCGATCAGGACGGTCATGGTGACGACGGCGACCGGTATCCAGAACAGCCAGTGGTAGTCGAGCGCGGAGACGATGGGCCCGGCGGCGACCATGCCGACGCCGCCGCCCGCCGCGATGACGGCCGAGAGGTTGCTGATGCTGCCGCTGACCTCGGAGGCCGCGAACTCGTCGCGGATGATGCCGAACGACAGCGGGAACAGCGCGCCGCCGACGCCCTGTACGACGCGCGCGACGATCAGGACGCCGATGGTCGGGGCGAGCGCGGCGACCAGGCATCCGGCGAGCACGGCGAGCAGCACCGCGACGAGGGTGCGCTTCTTGCCGACGAGGTCGCCGACGCGGCCGAGGATCGGGGTGAAGACCGAGGCGGACAGCAGATACGCGGTCATCACCCAGGTCGCGGTGGACTGCGAGGTGTGCAGCGCGTGCTGGACGGTCGGCAGGGCGGGTGCGATCAGCGACTGGAGCATCGAGAACACACCGGCGCCGGTGGCGAGCACCGCGAAGGTGAGACGGCTGGACGAGCGGGGCATGAGGGAGCCTCTCCGGAATCCGGACGCGGAGGGTGGGACGGGCGGGACGAGGGGGACGAACATCCGGGCAGGCGTGAGGGCGCGGAGCGCGCCGGGAACGCGTACACAGGGTCAAGGAGTGGGGGCCGTCCCGGGAAGGATTCCCGGTCACGGCGGCGGTATCTCCGCACTGCTAAAGTGGAGGTACCCCTCCACTGTAACGGAGGAGCCCCTCCGCTTCAAGCCGCGCCCTCGCCACCCGCCGATCCCGCACCGCGCCCACCCCCGACGCTCCCCGCACTCCCCCGTACGCCCCCGCTCTTCCCGCACGCACCCACTCCCCCCATTCCTCCGGAGGCAGCCGTGACGGCCACGCCGTACCCCGTCAGCGAGATCGTCGCCACGCGCCGACCGCACCGCAAGGACGCCGCCCGCAACTACGACGCCCTGATCACGGCGGCCCGCGAGGCGTTCGCCGAGCACGGCGCGGAGGCTTCGCTGGAGGACATCGCGCGCCGGGCAGGTGTCGGCATCGCCACGCTCTACCGGAACTTCCCCACCCGCCGCGAACTCTTCGAGACGGTCTACGCCGACGAGGTCAACGCGCTGTGCCGGGCCGCCGTGGAGGTGGCCGACCGGGAGCCCTGGGACGCACTGGTCGCCTGGCTGAACCGGTTCACCGGCTACATGGTGACCAAGCGCGCCGTGCGCGAGGCGCTGAACGACGAGTCCGGTGTCATCACCGCCTGCCGCGACTCCATGTACACGGCGGGCGGTCCCCTCCTGGAGCGCGCCCAGGCCGCCGGGGTCGCCCGCACCGACATGGACTTCGTCGATCTGCTGCGCATGGTCGCCGGTATCACAGCGACCGCCTTCGACGACGACACCCAGCGCGACCGGGTGCTGTCCATCGCCCTGGACGGGGTCCGCACCGGGCGCTGAGCCCGTACGGGGCACGCGCACGGGAGCCTCCGGAGGTGCCCGCGGGCGCCCCGCTGCCGGGAACCTCGGGGCCCACCGGCGCCCCGCCCCCTCCGCCCGCCCCTTGACCCCCGCGGCATGTCCGTACAAAGTGGCCCCACGGATGCGGACCGGTCCAACGAGGGGCTGTCATGGTGGATGCGCTCGGTGTCGCCGTCGTCGGGTTCGGCTGGATGGGGCGGGTGCACACGCAGGCGTACGCCCGTGTGCGGCACCACTATCCGGAGCTGCCGCTGCGCCCGGAGCTGGTGGCGGTCGCCGAGGAGGTGCCGGGGCGGGCGGAGGAGGCGGCCGGGCGGTACGGATTCGCCACCGCCACCCGTGACTGGCGGGAGATCGCGGCCGATCCCCGCGTGCACGCGGTCAGTGTCACCGCGCCGAACTTCCTGCACCGGGAGATCGGCGTGGCGATGGCCGGGGCGGGCAAGCACCTGTGGATCGAGAAGCCCGTCGGGCTCTCGCGGGCCGACGCGCAGGCCGTCGCGGACGCGGTGGCGGAGGCGGGCGTACAGAGCGCGGTCGGCTTCAACTACCGCAACGCGCCCGCCGTGGAGGCGGCCCGCGAGCTGATCGCCTCGGGCGGGATCGGCCGGGTCACGCACATCCGCGTCCGGCTGTTCAGTGACTACGCGGCCCATCCGGACGGCGCGCTCACCTGGCGGTACGAGCGGCGGCGCGGGGGCAGCGGGGTGCTCGGGGATCTCGCGTCGCACGGGGTGGACCTGGCCCGGTTCCTGCTCGGGGACATCACCGCGCTGGCCGCCGACACGGCCGTCTTCGTGCCCGAGCGGGCCCGGCCCGCCGGGGCGACGGCCGGGCACGCGCTGGCGTCCGGCGGGGAGCCGGGCCCGGTGGAGAACGAGGACTACGTCAGCTGCCTGCTGCGGTTCGTCTCCGGGGCGCGCGGGGTGCTGGAGGCGTGCCGGGTGTCGGTGGGCGAGCAGAACAACTACGGCTTCGAGGTGCACGGTTCGAGCGGTGTCCTCTCCTGGGACTTCCGGCGGATGAACGAACTCGCCGTGGGCCGGGGCGAGTCGTACCAGGACCAGCCGGTGAGCACCGTGCATGTCGGTCCGGGCGACGGGGAGTTCGGGGCGTTCCAGCCGGGCGCGGCCAACGCGATGGGGTACGACGACCTGAAGGTGATCGAGGCGTACCGCTTCCTGCGCTCGGTCGCGGAGGGCAAGCCGTACGGCGCGACCCCGGCCGACGCCGTGCGGGCCGCGGCCGCGCTGGACGCGATGGCGGAGTCGGTGACGCGCGGGGCGTGGGTCAACCTGCCGGTGGCGTAGGCATGTTGTAGGGCGTGACGACCTGGATCGCGGACGGCGCCAGTGGCCCGGCGGGCGGCAGGGCGCCGTGGAACCGCATCACCTCGTGGCACGCCTCGCGCAGATCGTGCCGCAGATCGTGGTGGAGGACCGCGGAGAGCCGGTGTTCCCGGAGCAGCCGGGTGTTGTCGTGGTCGAGGTCGTGGGCGATGAACACCACGCATTCCCGGCCCAGTTCCGCGAACGCGCGCAGCGTGGCGATGTTGCCGCCGCCGATGGAGTACACGGCGCGGATCTCGGGGTCCTTGTCGAGCGCGGCGCGGACGAGGTCGTACTGGGTGGCGTCCAGGCCCTGCCCCTCGGCGATCTCGACCAGGGCGCGGTCGGGATGCCGGGCCCGCATGATGCCCCGGAAGCCCATCTCGCGTTCCTCCTCGTTGCGGTAGAAGCCGCTGCTGAGGCTGGTGAGGACGTTGCCGGGGCGGTCCCCGAGCCACTGGCCGACGAGGTGGGCGGCGGTGGCTCCGGCGGCCCGGTTGTCGATGCCGACGTAGGCGATCCGGCCACTGGCGGGGAGATCGGTGACGAGGGTGACGACGGGGATGCCCGCGGCGGTGAGGCGGCCCACGGCGGCCGTGATCTCCGGGACGTCGGGTGCCTTGAGGACGACGCCCTGGGAGCCCCGGCGGGCGATGCGGTCGAGCAGGGTGACGAGACCCGCGGCCGGGCCGGTCTCGCGGAAGTGGAAGCGGGAGCGGACGACCGCCGGGTGCAGCGAGGGCAGTTCGGCCTCCAGCGCGGCCCGCACGGCGGTGGTGAAGCGTTCCGGGGCCTGTACGACGATGTCGGCCATGAAGGTGCGGCCCACCAGCCGGACCTGGGTGCGCTGCCGGTCCAGGTCCGCGATGGCCCGGTGCACCTCCTGGGCGGTGCTCTCGCGCACGCCGCCCCTGCCGTTCAGCACCCGGTCCACGGTGGCCTCGCTGAGGCCCGCCTGGCGCGCGATCTCCCGCAGCGGGAACGGATGGCCCATACGACGGCTCCTTGAGAGGTCTCCCCCGGCGCTGCGCCTGAGGGGTTTTTGAAGGGTCGCTGCCGGTTGTTCGAGGGGTTTGTACTGACAAGAATGACAGGGTCGCCGCGTGCCGGTGGAGGCGGCCCCCGCGCTCCGGCCGGGGGAAGCACCCTCACTGCGAAAGAAGGACGCCGATGTCCCTCACCCCCGCCTCTTCCGGTGCCCCCGCCACCTCCGCTCCCCGCGCGTACCGTCCCGGCCGGTTCTCCGAGGACGACTGCGATCTGGACGCCTTCCGCGCACTGGTCGAGCGGACCACCGATCCGGCCGGTTACCCGCACGCGAGCACGGCCGAGGGCCAGGTGCTCGTGTACGACGCGGACCGGCTCCGTACGACCGAGGCGGACCAACAGGACGTCCTGCGAACGGAGTTGGTGCGGGCGCTGACCGACGGACCCGGAGTGGTCGTAGTACGCGGCGCCTTCCCGGACGTCTCCGTGGTGGACCGGGTGACAGCCGTGTTCGACGCGCTGATCACCGAGCAGCGGGCCTCCGGCGGGGGCGGGGGTGACCACTTCGCGCGGCCGGGTGCCAACGACCGGGTGTGGAACGCGCTGGAGAAGACCGCCCTGCGCGCTCCGGAGGCGTTCGCGGACTACTACGCCAACGATGTGCTCGCGCTGGTGTCCACGGCGTGGCTGGGGCCCGCCTACCAGATCACCTCGCAGGTCAACGTGGTCAATCCCGGCGGCGAGGGGCAGACCTCGCACCGCGACTACCACCTGGGGTTCCTGGACAACGCGACGGCCGCCGCCTACCCGGCGCACGTACACCGGCTCTCCCCGCTGCTCACGCTCCAGGGCGCGGTGGCGCACTGCGACATGCCAGTGGAGTCGGGGCCGACGCGGTATCTGCCGTACTCCCAGCGCTACGAGCCCGGCTATCTGGCGTGGCGACTGCCCGCGTTCCGGGCGTACTTCGAGGAGCGGCAGGTCCAACTACCCCTGAGCAAGGGCGATGCGGTGTTCTTCAACCCTGCGGTGTTCCACGCGGCCGGTACCAACCGCACGGCGGACGTGCGCCGTTCGGCCAATCTGCTCCAGGTGTCCTCGGCGTTCGGGCGGGCGATGGAGACGGTGGACCGGGAGGCGGTGGCCGGTGCGGTGTACCCGGTGCTGCTGCGGCGGAAGGCGGCGGGGGCCCGCGCGGAGTGGCTGAAGCAGGTGATCGCGGCGAGCGCGGAGGGTTATCCGTTCCCGACCGACCTGGACCGTGATCCACCGGTGGACGGACTCGCCCCGGCCTCCCAGGCGGACCTGCTGCGGCGGGCGCTGCGCGAGGAGTGGCCGGTGGAGCGGCTGCGTGCGGAACTGCGGGCGGGCGCCGAGCGGCGAGGGAACTGAGGGGAGTTCGTGATCATGGGACTGCTGGACGAGAAGGTCGTCCTGGTCAACGGCGGCAGCCTGGGCATGGGCGCGGCGATCGCGCGTGCCGCGACCCGCGAGGGCGCTGTGGTGGCGGTGACCGGGCGGCGCGCCGAGCCAGGTGAGGCGCTGGTGGCGGAGCTGACCGGGGCGGGCGGGCAGGCGATGTTCGTCGGCGCCGACCTGGCGGACCCGGCGCGGGCGAAGGGGTCGGTGGCGGAGGTCGTCGCCGCGTACGGGCGGATCGACTGCCTGGTGAACTCGGCGGGGCTGACCGCGCGCGGGTCGCTGCTGGACACCACGCCCGAGCTGTTCGACGCGCACATCGCGGTCAACCTGCGGGCACCGTTCTTCGCCATGCAGGCGGCCGTCGAGGACATGAAGGGGCGCGGGGCGCCGGGCACGATCGTCAACATCATCACGACCGCCGCGCACGGCGGGCAGCCGTATCTCGCGCCGTACGTCGCCTCGAAGGCGGGGCTGATCGGGCTGACCCGGAACGCGGCGCACGCGCACCGGTTCGACCGGATCAGGATCAACGGGCTGAACATCGGCTGGACGGACACCGAGGGCGAGGACACGACCCAGCGGGAGTACCACGGCGCGGGCGACGACTGGCGGGAGCGGGCCGGTGAGCGGCTGCCGATGGGGAAACTGGGCCAGCCGGACGAGATCGCGGACTTCGTGGTGCTGCTGCTGTCCGCCCGGTCCGGGGTGGTCACCGGTTCGGTGATCGACTGGGACCAGACGGTCTTCGGCTGCATGGACTGACCCCCGCCCCCTCCTTCTCCATCCCCTTTCTACCTCCTATTTCTTACCTCCTACCTCCTACGTTCAACACACCCTCGTACCACAGGAGTTGCAGCACCCATGCGTATCGGAATTCTCGGCCTCGGCCGTATCGGTGCCTTCCACGCCGAGACCCTGCACGGGCTCGACGCCGTCGAGTCCCTGGTCGTCGCCGACCCGAACGCGGCGGCGGCCAAGGCCGCGGCCGAGCGGTTCGGCGCCCACGTGGCCGACACCCCGGAGGCGTTGCTGGCGGCCGGGGTGGACGGGGTCGTGGTGGCCGCCGCGACCGATGCGCACCCGGCGCTGATCCTGGCCGCGGTGCGGGCGGGAATCCCGGTGTTCTGCGAGAAGCCGGTGGCCCGGACGATGACCGAGGGCGTGGCGGTGCTGCGCGCGGTGCGGGACAGCGACGTGCCGGTGCAGATCGGCTACAACCGGCGCTTCGACGCCGGTTTCACCGCCGCGCGGGCCGCCGTGCTCGCCGGGGAACTGGGCCCGCTGCACACGGTGCGTTCGACCACGCTGGACCCGGCGCCGCCGCCCGCCGCGTACGTCGCCGCGTCCGGGGGCATCTTCCGGGACTGCTCGGTGCACGACTTCGACATCATCCGCTGGGTCACCGGGCGCGAGGTCACCGAGGTGTACGCGGCGGGCGGCAACCGGGGCGAGGCGTACATCAAGGAGGCGGGTGACGCGGACACCACCGGCGCGGTGCTCACCCTGGACGACGGCACCCTCGCGGTGGTGTCCAACTCCCGTTACAACGGCCGGGGTTATGACGTGCGGATGGAGCTGCACGGGTTCCGGGACTCCATCGCGGTGGGCCTGGACGACCAGTTGCCGCTGCGGTCGGTGGAGGCGGGGGTGACGTTCCCCGCGGGTACACCGCACGACTTCTTCATGGACCGTTTCACCGAGGCGTACCGGGTGGAGCTGACCGCGTTCACCGAGGTCGTCGCGAGCACCCGGCCCTCGCCGTGCACGGTCGCGGACGCGATGGAGGCAGGGTGGATCGCGGAGGCGTGCACGCTGTCGCTGCACGAGCACCGGCCGGTGACGATCGCGGAGGTACGGCGGGACTGACCGGGCCGCCCCGCCCCGCACCCGGCCTCGGCGCTCAGCCCTCAGCCCTCAGCCCTCAGCCCTCAGCCCTCAGCCGCAGTAGCGCACCAGCCACTCGTCCGGGTTGTACGCGTCCCGCGCCGGGTCCCTGGGCAGGGCGGGGCGGGTCTCGACCGTGTCCTCGGGGCGGACCCGGTCGGGCAGCGTACCGAAGCGGGCGCGCCGGGCGCCCGCCGCGCCGTCCGGGGCCGGTCCCCCGCCTGCCCGGAAGTCCCCGGCCGGGGGCTGCCCGGCCGGGGACTTCTCGCATATGCCGTCGGTCCGGTCCTGGTGTGTCACTCCGGCCTCCTCGCTGGGCGGTGCCACCTGTGCACCCCTTGGACGCGCCGGGAGGTCGGACGGTTGCACCCGCGTGCCTCAGCCCTTGCCGCTCCCTGCGCCCCCCTCGCCGGGGCCGCCGCCGTCCAGTGTCCCGGTGTCCGGCAGTTCGTCCACGTCCACGCCGCGCACCTGGGCCAACTCGTGCTTGAGAGACGCGAGTTCGGCACCGCCCGCCATGTGGTTGGTCAGCGCCTCCAGGGTGATGGCGGAGCGGGCGGCGCTGAGTTCGACGGTGCCGAGGCGCAGGACGGTGAAGTGGTCGCCGACCATGTAGGCGTGGTGGGGGTTGTGGGTGATGAAGATGACGCCGAGGCCGCGTTCGCGGGCGGCGGCGATGTACTTGAGGACCACCCCGGACTGTCTGACGCCGAGGGCGGCGGTGGGTTCGTCCAGGATGAGGACGCGGGCGCCGAAGTGGACGGCGCGGGCGATGGCGACGGACTGGCGCTGGCCGCCGGAGAGAGTGCCGATGGGCTGTTCCAGGTCGTCCAGGACGATTCCCATGTCGCGGAGTTCGCGGTCGCAGGTGTCCTTCATCCGGGCGATGTCGAGGCGCCGTACGGGCCAGGGACCGCGGGTCAGCTCGGAGCCGAGGAAGAAGTTCCGCCAGACCGGCATCAGCGGGACGGTGGCGAGATCCTGGTAGACGGTGGCGATGCCCCGGTCCAGTGCTTCGCGGGGCGTGCCGAAGCGCACCGGTGCGCCGTCCACCAGGAAGTCGCCCTCGGTGTGCTGGTGCAGCCCGGAGACGATCTTGATGAGGGTGGACTTGCCCGCGCCGTTGTCGCCGAGGACGCAGGTGACGCGCCCGGCGTGCACGGTGAGGTCCACGCCGTGCAGGGCGCGGACGTTGCCGTAGGACTTGCCCGCGCCGCGCAGTTCGACGAGGGGGCCGTCGCCCGCGGGCGGGGTGTCGGGGCGGACCGTGTCGTGGGTGCCGGTTCCGTTGGTGGTCATCGGGGTCACCTCCGTGTGGCCGTGCGCCGGACCCACAGGTTGATCAGGACGGCGCCGAGCAGCATCACGCCGAGGAACGCCTTGAACCAGTCGGGATTCCATCCGGCGAAGACGATGCCCTGGTTGACCATGCCGAACATGAAGGCGCCGAAGACGGGTCCGATGGCGGAGCCCTGTCCGCCGGTCAGGGAGCAGCCGCCGATGACGGCGGCGGCGATGTAGATCAGCTCCTGGCCGACGCCCTCTCCGGACTGCACGGTGTTGAAGGAGAACAGCTGGTGCATGCCGAGGAACCAGGCGCCGAGGCCGACCAGCATGAACAGGGAGATCTTGGTGAAGGTGACGGGCACACCGACGGCGCGGGCGCTCTCCTTGCTGCCGCCGACGGCGAAGATCCAGTTGCCGTACTTGGTGCGCAGCAGCACCCAGGTGGCGAGGGCGGCGAAGACGATCCAGTAGAAGACGGTGATCTTCACCTGGACGCCGCCGATGTCCACGGAGGACGCGAAGACGGCCTTGGCCTGCGCGAATCCGTCCATGTCGCTGATGTCGTCGGTGGCGACGTTGCCGGTGACCAGCTTGGTGACGGCGAGGTTGACGCCCTGGAGGATGAGGAAGGTGCCGAGCGTGACGAGGAAGCTGGGCAGCCCGGTGCGGACGACCATCCAGCCGTTGAACGCGCCGATGGCGAGGGAGAGGACGAGGGCGAGCAGGACGCCGGTCCAGACGTTCACGGTGAGCTGGTAGCTGAGCATGCTGGCGGTGAGCGCGGAGGTGACGACCGCGACGCCGGAGGACAGGTCGAACTCGCCGCCGATCATCAGCAGCGCCACCGGCAGGGCCATGATGCCGATGGTGGACGACTGGTAGAGCACGGTCGCCAGCGAGCCGCCCTGGCGCAGCGAGGGCGCGACGGCGAGGAAGAAGACCAGGACGGCGAGGGCACCGAGGAAGACGCCGACCTCGGGGCGGGCCAGCAGGCGCAGGGCGAGCGGGCGGTGCGCGGTGCGGCCGTCGCGGGGTGCGGGGCCGGGGGCCGACGGCCCCCCGGCCGCCGGTCCGGCCTGTTCGGCGGTGCTCATCACCGGGTGCCCTTGGCGGCGAAGGCGGCGACGCGGTCCACGTTGGACTTGTCCACGAAGGCCGGGCCGGTCAGGACGGGCTGTTCGCCGCCGCCGCTGTAGTTGCCGTTGTTCTTGTAGAGCCAGAGGGAGTCCACGGCCAGGTAGCCCTGGAGGTAGGGCTGCTGGTCCACGGCGAACTGGATGGTGCCCTTGCTGATGGCGCCGGTGAGTTCCTTGTTGAGGTCGAAGGTGGCGACCTTGGCCTTGCTGCCGGACTCCTCGACGGACTGCACGGCGGTCGGCGCGAAGGGGGCGCCGAGGGTGACGACGTAGTCGATGCCCTTGTCCTGCTTGAGCTTGGCGGTGATGGTGGACTTCACGGACGGCATGTCGGTGCCGTTGACGTACAGCGTCTCCAGGGTGCCGGAGAACGTCTTCTTCACCCCGTCGCAGCGCTGGGTGAGGCCGATGTTGCCCTGCTCCTGGATGACGCAGACGGCCTTCTTGGAGCCGACCTCGTCCAGCTTCCTGCCGAGGGCCTCGCCCGCGACCGTCTCGTCCTGGCCGAAGAACTCGGTGAGACCGAGCTTGCGCCAGTCGCTGAGGCCGGAGTTGAGACCGACGACGGGGATCTTCGCGGCGGTGGCCTTGGCGACGACGTCCTTCATGGCGTCCGGCTTGGCCAGGGTGATCGCTATGCCGTCCACCTTCTGGTCCACGGCGTTCTGCACGAGGTTGGCCTGGTTGCCCGCGTTGGGGTCGGCGGAGTAGACGAGCTTGATGTTGTCCTTCTGGGCGGCGGCCTCGGCGCCCTTGCGGACGATGTCCCAGAAGGTGTCGCCGGGCGCCTGGTGGGTCACGAGCGCGACGGTCATCCGGGGGGTGTTCGCCTTCCCGGCGGAAGCGCCCGACCCCTCCTCCTCGGCCTTCTTCCCGCCGGAGCCGCTGGAGCAGCCGGCGAGGGCGAGCGCCGCCGCGGCGGCCAGGGCCACCAGGGCCGGTCCGCGGGAGCGGTAACGGGGAGAGCGGTCCATCTTTCCTGCACCTCACTGTGCTGAAGGGAAGGCACGCTGTTGCGTTGGGAGGCGATCCAAGTCCCTGCCGGGACCCACTGTCAATACTTTGTCCTGACATTATTTCGCGCCAGGGCGGGAACCCGGTCCCGGGCCGTGAAACGGAATCGTGCGCACCCGTGCGCCGACGCGTGCCCGCGTGCGGAGCCAAGGTCAACTTATCTCCGATCCGGGGAAGTTGCAGGTGACGGGCGAGGATTACGGTTCGGGCAAGAGAGGGCCCGAGTACGAGCGCAGCTATTGACGCGTGCGGGGACGCGGGGCTGTTATTACGCCCACGATGTTCGGTCGAGTTGATTTCTGATCGGTTTCGAGGACCTTTTGGTGATCGGCTCATCCCTTGGCCGGACCCCGCATTCACCAGGAGCCGTCATGCGCCTGTCCCCCTCCGGTCTGTCCGTTCCGGGCCCGAGCCGCCGTTCACTGCTGCGCGGAGCGGGCGGCGCCGCCCTGCTCGCCGGGGCGGGCGTCCCGCTGTTGTCCGCGTGCGGCGGCAGCGGCTCGGCGAGCGACCCGAAGACCGTCTCGCTCGGCTCCAACGCCTCGGACGCCGTGCCGAAGAAGGCGTTCGCGGAGATGTACGCCGCCTTCCAGAAGCAGTCCGGCGTCAAGGTCGCGGTCAACACCAAGGACCACAACACCTTCCAGGAGCAGATCAACTCCTACCTCCAGGGCACGCCGGACGACGTGTTCAACTGGTTCGCGGGCTACCGCATGCAGTTCTTCGCGTCGAAGAAGCTGGCCACGCCCATCGACGACGTGTGGGCGAAGGTCGGGGACAACTTCCCCGAGGCCATGCACAAGCTGAGCAAGGGCGCGGACGGCAAGTACTACTTCGTGCCGCTGTACACGTACGCCTGGGCGGTGTTCTACCGCAAGAGCGTGTTCCAGCAGCACGGCTACGAAGTGCCCACCACCTGGGACCAGTTGGTCGCGCTGTGCAAGCGGATGAAGAAGGACGGGCTGGTCCCGATCGCCTTCGGCGACAAGGACGCCTGGCCCGCGATGGGGACCTTCGACCAGATCAACTTCCGCCTCAACGGGTACGACTTCCACGTCGAGTTGATGGCGGGCAAGGCGTCCTGGACGGACCCGAAGGTGAAGGCCGTCTTCGACCACTGGGCGGAGATCCTGCCCTACCACCAGGACGGCGCGGCCGGTCGCATCTGGCAGGACGCCGCCCAGTCCCTGGTGGCCAAGAAGTCCGGCATGTACCTCATCGGCTCCTTCGTGGCCCAGCAGTTCACGAACAAGGCCGACCTGGACGACCTCGACTTCTTCCCGTTCCCGGAGATCAACTCCGCGTACGGCCAGGACACCGTGGAGGCCCCCACCGACGGGTTCATGCTGAGCCGGAACCCGAAGAACAAGGCGGGCGCGGACAAGCTGCTGGAGTACCTGGGCACCCCGGCGGCCGAGGCGATCTACCTCAAGGCCGACCCGACGGTGGTCGCCGCCTCCTCCAAGGCGGACACCTCCTCGTACACCCCGCTGCAGAAGAAGATGTACGAGATGATCAGCGGCGCCAAGAGCCTCACCCAGTTCATGGACCGCGACAGCCGCCCCGACTTCACCTCCACGGTGATGCAGCCCGCGTTGCAGAAGTTCGTACAGAACCCGAAGGGCGTGGACGCGCTGCTGTCGTCCATCGAGCGCCAGAAGAAGACCATCTTCGCCTCCGAGTGAGCGGACCCGTGACCACCGAGACGACAACTCCCGCCCCGCGCGCGGCCGACGAGCCGCCCGCGGGCGCCACGCCGCGCGCGAAGCGGCGCGCTTCCGGCCATCTGCGGCTGCTGACCCGCCGCGACCGCGTCACGCTCGGCCTGATGGCGGGCGTGCCCACCGTGCTCCATGTACTCCTGGTCTGGGTGACCGCCCTGGCGTCGATCGCGCTGGCCTTCACCACCTGGGACGGCATCGGGTTCGACTCGATCAAGTGGGTGGGCCTGGACAACTTCCGCCAACTGTTCGCGGACAACCCGCAGTTCTGGCCAGCCGTCGAGCACAACGTGATCTGGTTCGCGGTGCTCATCGTGATCCCGACGCCGTTCGGGCTGTTCCTCGCGGTGCAGCTGGACAAGCGGATCAGGTTCAGCCGGGTCTACCAGACGGCCTACTTCCTGCCGGTCGTCATCTCGATGGCCTGCATCGGCTTCGTCTGGCAGCTCGTCTACAACCCGGACACCGGCCTGATCAACAGCCTGATCGGCGCCAACAGGCCCGGCCACTACATCGACTGGATCGGGGACCCGGACCTCAACCTGTGGGCGGTGCTGGTCGCCGCGTCCTGGCGGCACACCGGCTACATGATGATCCTGTACCTGGCGGGCCTCAAGAGCGTGGACCCCTCGCTGCGGGAGGCCGCCGCGCTGGACGGCGCCAACGAGTGGCAGACGTTCCGGGGCGTGATCTTCCCGACGCTGCGGCCGACCAACACGGTGGTGCTCGTCGTCACCATCATCGAGGCGCTGCGCGCGTTCGACCTGGTCTTCGTCTTCAACAAGGGCGCCCAGGGCACCGAGTTGCTGTCGATCCTGGTGACCAACAACATCATCGGCGAGTCCAGCCGGATCGGGTACGGCTCGGCCATCGCGGTGGTCCTGCTGGTGATCTCGCTCGCGGTGATCATCCCGTATCTGATCGCCACCTTCCGCAAGGAGCGGCGCGCATGAGCACGATCACCGTCCCGCTGAAGCGGCGCGCCCCCGTCCGTCCCGCGCGTGTCCTGCTGCACGTCTTCCTGGCCGGGACCGCGCTGGCCTGGCTGGCTCCCCTGCTGTGGGCCGTCTTCTCGGCGCTGCGCCCCTACAGCGAGACCAGTACCAAGGGGTACGTCTCCTGGCCGGACAGACTGAGCCTCGCCAACTTCACCAACGCGTTCACCCAGTCGGACATGGCGCACTACTTCGGGAACACGCTGCTGATCGCGGTGCCCGCGGTGCTGCTGACGCTGTTCCTGTCGTCGTGCGTGGCGTTCTACGTCAGCCGGTTCGACTTCCGGCTGAACCTGGCGCTGCTGCTGGTGTTCACCGCCGGGAACCTGCTCCCGCAGCAGGTGATCATCACCCCGCTGTACCGGCTGTACCTGCTGACCGACCTGCCGGGCATCACCGCGAGCGGCAAGCTGTACGACTCCGCGCTCGGCCTGGTCCTCATCCATGTGGCGTTCCAGTCCGGGTTCTGCGCGTTCGTGCTGAGCAACTACATGCGCTCGCTGCCGCACGAACTGACCGAGGCCGCCCTCGTGGACGGCGCCTCCGTGTGGCGGCTGTACTGGCAGATCACCCTGCCGCTGTGCAGGCCCGCGATGGCCGCGCTGGCGACCCTGTTGTCGATCTGGATCTACAACGACTTCTTCTGGGCGCTGGTGCTCATCTCCACCGGTGAGAACATGCCGATCACCTCGGCCCTGAACAACCTCTCCGGGCAGTACTTCACCGACCCGAACCTCGTCGCGGCCGGGGCGCTGCTCACCGCGATCCCGACCCTGGTCGTGTACTTCGCGCTCCAGCGGCAGTTCGTGAGCGGTCTGACCCTGGGCTCGGCCAAGGGCTGACCCGATGGCGGACCCCCCGCACACACGCGCCCGGAGCCTTTCTCATCGGCTCCGGGCGCGTCTTCGAATCCGCAGCTC
Organism: Streptomyces corallincola; assembly: GCF_019104725.1. GTDB lineage: Bacteria > Actinomycetota > Actinomycetes > Streptomycetales > Streptomycetaceae > Streptomyces > Streptomyces corallincola. The sequence continues at coordinate 43,779 of NZ_JAHRXF010000012.1, forward strand.
AACCCCCTAATACGAAGCGGCGGGCGCCCCGGATTGGTCCGGAAAGTTTTTTCATCCGATCTGAGGAACAGACCCATCCGGCCCAGCCCCGGCGCCGGATTCCCCACGTGAGGGATCAAGAGAAGGACCTACCGAAGCGGATCGGACCGCTGCGCACGGCGCTGGGTGCGCTGAGCGGGCTGCTCGCCGGAGTCGCAGCACTCGCGGTGGCCGAGCTGGCGGCAGCGGCGGTCCGGCCCGAAGCCGGTCCGGTCGTCGCGGTCGGAGGGGCGGCCATCGACCGCACCCCGGCAACCGTCAAGGACTGGGCGATCCGTCACTTCGGCACCAATGACAAGCTCGTCCTACAGCTTGGCATCCTGGCCGTACTGGCCGTCCTCGCCCTGGTCCTGGGCTCGGCGGCCGTGCGGTACCGGCGGTCCGGAGCGGCGGGGGTCCTTCTCTTCGGTGTCGTCGGAGCCGTGGCCGCGCTCGGACGGCCCGACTCCGTCGGCCTCTCCGACAGCCTGCCGTCCGTGGTCGGCGCGGTGGCGGGCGCGCTGGTGCTGTACTCACTGGCCGGACGGCTGCGGGCCCGGCCCGCAGCCGTCCCGGTGGGGGCGGGCGGTGCCGGTCCCGGTTCGGCGGACTCCGGTTCCACAGACGCCGATTCCGGGGATTCCGGTTCCAAGGATTCATCGGACGCCGGTTCCGGGAACTCCGGTTCCCAGGACTCCCGGACTCCCGTTCCCTTCGACCGCCGGGGCTTCGTCCTCACGGCCGCCGGGGTCGCGGTGGGCTCCACCGCCGCCGGGATCGCGGGCCGCTCCCTCGGCACGGCCAAGGGGAAGGGCGCGATCGCCTCCCGCGATCAGGTCGTACTCCCCCGGCCGGGTTCACCGGCCCGTGCCGTCCCGGCGCGGGCGGGGTTGCGCATCCCCGGCGTCAGTCCCTTCATCACCCCCAACGCCGACTTCTACCGCGTGGACACCGCCCTGGTGGTGCCCAAGGTGGACGCGGGCACCTGGCGGCTCCGTATCCACGGCAAGGGCGTACGGCGTCCGCTGGACCTCGGCTTCGAGGACCTGCTGCGCCGGGAGTTGATCGAGCGGACGGTCACGCTGACCTGCGTGTCCAACGAGGTCGGCGGCGGTTACGCGGGCACCGCCCGCTGGACCGGGGTACGCCTCGCCGACCTGCTCGAGGAGTGCGGGGTACGGGCGCCGTCGCGGGGCGGACCCGCCGATCAGCTGGTCGCCCGCTCGGTGGACGGCATGACCCTGGGTACCCCCGTCGAGGACGTCCTCGACGGCCGGGACGCGATGCTCGCGGTCGGCATGAACGGCGAACCCCTGCCGTTCGAGCACGGGTTCCCGGTCCGTATGGTGGTGCCCGGCCTCTACGGCTACGTCTCCGCCTGCAAGTGGCTGACCGACCTCGAACTGACCACGTTCGACTCCTACGACCCCTACTGGGTGAAGCGGGGCTGGGCGCGCCGGGCGCCGATCAAGACCCAGTCCCGGATCGACACTCCCAAGCCGTTCGCGCGGCCCAAGGAGGGCACCGTGATGGTCGCCGGGGTCGCCTGGGCGCAGCACCGGGGCATCGACAAGGTCGAGGTCCGGGTGGACGACGGTCCGTGGCAGGAGGCGCACTTGGCCGCCGAGGACACCCGCGACACCTGGCGCCAGTGGTCGTTCCCCTGGGACGCGACCAAGGGCGGCCACACCCTCTCCGTCCGGGCCACCGACCGCACCGGACGGCTCCAGACCGAACGCCGGACCCGCACCGTGCCCGACGGCGCGAGCGGCTGGCACTCCGTGGTGGTCACCGTCGGGTGACCACGCCGGGCCGCACGGCCCATCAGAACCAACTGTCCAGCACCCCCCTCGCGGCAATGTGCCGCACTGTGAAGGAGATTCAACGATGAACAGCTCCACCCGCCGTCTCGCCGTCGCCCTCGCCGCCGCCGCGGTTCTGCCGCTGGCGCTGAGTGCCTGCTCGGACAACAGCGACTCCAAGGCCGACTCGGCGCCCAAGTCCAGCGCGCCCGCCACGAGCAGCAGCGACGACATGGCCGGTTCCGGCGACGCCACCGCGATGGACCAGCCGTTCGGCCCGGCCTGTTCCTCGGTGCCGAAGAACGGCGCCGGCTCCTTCGACGGCATGTCCAAGGACCCGGTCGCCACCGCCGCCTCCAACAACCCGGCGCTCTCCACCCTGGTCACCGCCGTGAAGAAGGCCGGTCTGGTGGACACCCTCAACAACGCCCAGAACATCACGGTGTTCGCCCCGACCAACGACGCCTTCGCCAAGATCCCGAAGGCCACCCTGGACAAGGTCCTGAACGACAAGGCCGAGCTGACCAAGATCCTGACCTACCACGTCGTCGGCCAGAAGCTCACCCCGAAGGACCTGGAGAACGGCTCCTTCGACACCCTGGAGAAGTCGAAGCTGATGACCTCCGGCTCGGGTGAGTCGTACACCGTGAACGACTCCGCCAAGGTGGTCTGCGGCAACGTGAAGACCGCCAACGCCAACGTCTACATCATCGACTCGGTGCTCATGCCCAAGAGCTGACGCCTTCCCGGCACCGCCACAGGCCGGGCGACGGCCGGATCCACGAGGTCCGGCCGCCGCCCGGCCGCCGCCGTATCCGCAGTACCGCACATCCGCTCACCGTAAGGGGAGGACCACAGACCATGCGACGACCGTCCGGGGACACAGCCGCCGAGGGGGCGCCCCGCACCGCCGTCATCGGCAGCGGGGTGGCGGGCCTCACCGCCGCGCACATCCTGGCCCGCGCCCACCGCGTGACGCTCTACGAGGCCGACGACCGGCTCGGCGGGCACGCCCACACCCACGAGCTGCCCGCGCCCGGCGGAGGCACCGACCGGGTGGACTCCGGGTTCATCGTGCACAACCGCCGCACCTACCCGAACCTGCTGCGGCTGCTGCGCGAACTCGGCGTCGCCACGCAGGAGTCGGAGATGAGCATGTCGGTGCGGTGCGAGGGCTGCGGCCTGGAGTACGCCGGTGCGCGAGGTGCGCGCGGCCTGTTCGCGCAGCCCCGCAACGCGTTCCGTCCCGCGTATCTGCGCATGCTCGCCGAGGTGCCCGCGTTCCACCGGGCGGCCCGGCTGCTGCTGGCGCGCGGTTCCGAAACCGGTCTGACGCTCGGCGAGTTCCTCGACCGGTGCGGCTTCTCGGCCTATTTCCGGGAGCACTTCATGACCCCGGTGGTGTCGGCGGTGTGGTCGTGCGACGCGGAGACGGCGCTGCGTTATCCGGCCGCCTATCTGTTCCGGTTCCTCGACCACCACGGCATGCTCTCGGTGACCGGCTCCCCGGTGTGGCGCACGGTGACCGGCGGCTCGGGCACCTATGTGGACCGGATAGCCGCGGAACTGCCCGACGTACGGCTGAACGCGCCGGTGCGCGGGGTGCTGCGGCACACGGACGGTGTGGAGATCACCGCCCAGGACGGCACCACGGAGTCCTACGATCGTGTCGTGATCGCCGTCCACCCCGACCAGGCACTCCGGCTGCTGTCCGACGCGACCGTGGCCGAGAAGGAAGTGCTGGGCGCCTTCCGGTACTCCCGCAACGAGACCCTGCTGCACACCGACACCGCGCTGCTGCCCCGCGCGCCGGGCGCCCGCGCCTCCTGGAACTACCTGATGCCCTCGTGCCGGGCCGGTGCCGACCGGGTCCGGGTCAGCTACGACATGAACCGCCTCCAACGGCTCGACGCCGAGCGGACGTTCGTCGTCACCCTGGGCGGCGAGGACCGGGTCGCCCCGGACCGCGTGCTGGCCCGGATGACCTACGAACACCCCGTGTACACCCCGGAGTCGGTGGCGGCGCAGCAGCGGCTGCCCGAACTCACCACCTCCGTCACGGCGTTCGCCGGGGCGTACCACGGCTGGGGCTTCCACGAGGACGGCTGCCGCAGCGGGGTGGAGGCAGCGGCGGCACTGGGGGTGAGGTGGTGACGGGTGAGACGGTCACGGGTGGGGCGGTGACGCGTGACGTGGTGACGGGCGACGAGACGGCCGCCGCCGCGGGACCGGCCGCCGGGACCGGCGCGCCCGCGCTGTACCCGTGCGCCGTCAGCCACCAGCGCCGCTCCCCCACCCGGTACGCGCTGCGGCACCGCACGTATCTCTGGCTGGTCGATCTGGACGACCTGCCGGTGCTGCCGCGCGCGCTGCGCCCGCTGGCCGGGTTCCGGGCCCGCGACCACTTCACCGGGCGCGCGCCGACCCTGCGGGCCGCGCTGGACGGCTTCCTCACCGAGCACGGTGTGGACCCCGCCGGGTGCCGGGTGCTGATGCTGGCCAACGCCCGGTTCCTCGGGTACGTCTTCAACCCCCTCTCGCTGTACTGGTGCCACGCCCCGGACGGCACCCTGCGCTGTGTGGTCGCCGAGGTGCACAACACCTACGGCGAACGCCACGCCTATCTGCTCCGGCCCGGCGAGGACGGGGAGGTGAGCGACGGCGCGGAGGGGGAATTCGCGGTGGACAAGGAGTTCTACGTGTCCCCGTTCCACCCCGTGGACGGCCGGTACCGCATGCGGCTGCCCCTGCCCGGCGACCGTCTGCACCTGTCGATCCGCCTCGACCGGCCGGACGGCGGGGCCCCGTTCACCGCCACCGTGCACGGCAGCCGCCGCCCGGCCACCCCGGCCGCGCTGCTCGGCCTCGCCGCCCGCCACATCTGGCCGACCCTCATGGTGTCGGCCGCCATCCGCTTCCACGGCATACGACTGTTCCTGCGGGGCCTTCCGGTGCGACCGCGCCCGGGCCACCGCACGACGGAGAGTGCGACATGACCACAGCCCCGCCCCGCAGCCACCCCCACCGCGCCACCACCGGCCGACCCGACCCCGCCCGCTGGCCCGACATAGCCGCCACCCCGAAGGCCTCCTGGCCGGTACGGACCGTCGCTGCGGGCATCGTCCGGGGCGCCCTGAAGCGGCTGCCGCTGAACGTCCGGTTCCCCGACGGCACGTCCCTCGGGCTCGGCGGCCCGCTCGTCGAGGTGCACGACCCGGACGCCTTCCACGCCCGGATCGGCTCCACCGGCCTGATCGGCTTCGGCGAGTCGTACATGGCGGGCGAGTGGGACGCCCCCGACCTCACCGGCGCGCTGACCGTACTGGCCGCCAACGCGGCGCATCTGGTCCCGGCCCGGCTCCAGCGGCTGCGCGGCCTGTGGGCGCAACGCCAGCCCGGCGCCCAGCGCAACACCCCGGACGGCGCCCGCGACAACATCAGCGCCCACTACGACCTGTCCAACGAACTGTTCGCGCTGTTCCTGGACGAGACGCTCTCCTACTCCTCGGCCGTCTTCCGGGGTTTCCCGGCGGAGTGGCCGCTGCTCGCCGCCGCCCAGCAGCGCAAGATCGACCGCCTGCTGGACCTGGCCCAGGTCGGCGAGGGCACCCGGGTGCTGGAGATCGGCACCGGCTGGGGCGAACTCGCCCTGCGGGCCGCCGCGCGCGGCGCCCACGTCACCTCGCTCACCCTCAGCCGCGAGCAGCGCGCCCTCGCCCTGGACCGCGTCCGCGAGGCCGGGTACGCGGACCGCGTCGAGATCGAGCTGTGCGACTACCGTGAGGCGACCGGGAGTTACGACGCGGTGGTCAGCGTCGAAATGATCGAGGCGGTCGGCGCGGAGTTCTGGCCGGTGTACTTCCGCACCCTGGACGAGCGCCTCGTCCCCGGCGGCCGGGCCGCGCTCCAGGCCATCACCATGCCGGACGACCGGATGCGGGCCACGCTGTCCACGCACACCTGGATTCAGAAGTACGTCTTCCCCGGCGGGATGATCCCCTCCACCGAGGCCGTCGAGGAGTGCGTCCGCGACCACACCCGGCTGGCGGTGACCGCCCGCGACGGTTTCGGCGCGCACTACGCGGAGACGCTGCGGCTGTGGCGGGAGCGGTTCACCGAGCGCGCCGACGAGGTGGACGCGCTCGGCTTCGACGAGACGTTCCGCCGCCTGTGGACGTTCTACCTGGCCTACTCGGAGGCGGGCTTCCGCTCCGGCTATCTCGACGTACAGCAGTACCTGTTCACCAAGGAGGACGACGCACGATGAGCACCGCTCCCACCCTCACGCGGACCCGGACCGGCGTGGCGCAGCGGCTCGCCGCGCTCGTGGAGGAGGCGCTCGGCACTCCGCTGCCGCTCCGGCTGCGCGCCTGGGACGGCAGCGAGGCCGGTCCTACGGGCACCCCGGTGGTCGTCGTACGGTCCCGGCGGGCGCTGCGCCGACTGGTGTGGCAGCCGGGCGAGCTGGGGCTCGCGCAGGCGTACGTCACCGGTGAACTGGACCTGGAGGGCGATCTCGCCGAGGGGCTGCGCACCATGTGGGCGGCGGCCCGCGACCGGGGTGCCTCGGCGCCTCGGCTGTCGGTCGCGGACCGGGCCCGCGCGGTCGGCGAGGCCGTACGGCTCGGCGCGGTCGGCCCGCGTCTCGCGGCGCCCGCCTCGCAGGCGCGGCTCCGCGGCGGCCTGCACAGCAAGGCCCGCGACCGGGCGGCGATCAGCCACCACTACGACCTGTCGAACGACTTCTACAAGCTGCTGCTGGACGAGACGATGGCGTACTCGTGCGGCTGGTGGACCGGCGACCCGGAGCTGACCCCGGCCGGGGCGCAGCGCGCCAAGCTGGAGCTGATCTGCCGCAAGCTGGGGCTCACGGAGGGCGCCCGGCTGCTGGACATCGGCTGCGGCTGGGGCTCGCTGACGCTGTACGCGGCCGAGCGGCACGGCGCGCGGGTCACGGCGGTGACGCTGGCCAAGGAGCAGGCGGCGTACGTGCGCGGGCAGGTCCGCGAGCGCGGTCTTGAGGACCGGGTGGAGGTGATCTGCCAGGACTACCGGGACATCGCGGGCGCCGGGTTCGACGCGGTCTCCACGATCGAGATGGGCGAGCACGTCGGTGACGCCGAGTACCCGGCGTTCGCGGCCTCGCTGCACGACCGGGTCCGGCCGGGCGGCCGGGTGCTGGTGCAGCAGATGTCGCGGGGCCGCAACGCGCCCGGCGGCGGCGCGTTCATCGAGGCATACATCGCGCCCGACATGCACATGCGGCCGGTGGGCGAGACGGCCGGGCTGCTGGAGGGCGCGGGCCTTGAGGTCCGCTCGGTGGAGTCGATGCGCGAGCACTACGTGCGCACGGTGGAGGCGTGGCACCGCACGCTGGAGGAGCGCCGGGCGGAGTTCGTGAAGCTGGTCGGCGAGGAGACGTTCCGCGTCTGGCGGCTGTATCTGGTCGGCGGGGCGTTGGCGTTCGAGCAGAACCGGATGGGCGTGGACCAGCTCCTGTCCGTACGGCCCACCGCCGACGGCGGCGGCGGACTGCCCGAGGGCGAACCGGCCCGCTGGTACGACGGGCTGGACGGCCGGTGAGCGGCTTCGCCTGGGGCGCGTTCGCGGCGAACCTCGGCTGGGCGGCGCTCGCCGCCCTCGCCGTGCTGCTCCTCACGTTCGGGTACGCGCTGCGCGCGGGCGTCCACCGGGTGGTGGACGTGGCGTGGGGCGCGGCGTTCGCGGTGGTCGCCGTGGTGACGCTGGCCGTGTCGGCCGGGCACGGCGATCCGGGGCGGCGCCTGCTGGTCGCGGCGCTCACCGTGGTGTGGGGTGCCCGGCTGGCCGTGCACATCGCCCGCCGCGGCCGGGGCCACGGCGAGGACCCGCGCTACGACGCGATGCTGTCCCGCGCGCCGGGCAGCCGCGCGCTGTACGCGCTGCGGATGGTGTACCTCCTCCAGGCCGCCCTGGTGTGGCTGGTGTCGCTCCCGGTGCAGGCCGCGTCCTACGGCTCGCGCCCGCTGTCGTTCCTGGCCTGGATCGGCGCAGCGGTGTGGGCGGTGGGCCTGGTCTTCGAGGCGGTCGGGGACGCGCAGCTGGCCCGCTTCAAGTCCGACCCGGCGCACAAGGGCGTGGTCATGGACCGGGGGCTGTGGTCGCTGACCCGGCACCCGAACTACTTCGGTGACTTCTGCGTGTGGTGGGGGCTGTATCTCGTCGCGTGCGACGCGGGCGGCGCGGCGGCGGCGGTGTCGGTGGTCGCTCCGCTGGTGATGAGTCTGCTGCTGATCAACGGCAGCGGGAAGCGGCTGCTGGAGCGCCGGATGGAGGGGCGGCCGGGCTGGGCCGAGTACAAGGCGCGGACCAGCGGGTTCTTCCCGCTGCCGCCCCGGACGCGCGGCTGAGCGGCCGGGTATCGACGGAAAAAGGGGGACCCGCCGGGTGGCGGGTCCCCCTTTCGTTTGCCTCCGTGCCGCGTCAGGCGGGCATGCTCAGCAGCGCGACGGGCTTGCTGGTCGGCTGCCGGGAGCCGCCCGCCGGTTCCACGGTGATGCCGACGCCCGAGGCGTCGTGGGTCGCGCCGGTCATGAGGACGGTCTGGCTGGCGCGGTCGGGGCTCATCAGCCCGGCCGAGCGCATGGTGCCGTCCACGTCGAACCAGAGCTGGTAGACCTTGCCCCGCGGCGGGGCGGGCATGTCCGAGGTGACGAACACGGCCCGGTCCCGGGCGGCGGAGACCACCAGGGTGCCCGCGCCTCCGGCGATCTTCGCGGAGCGGGTGCGGGCGTCCGGCGCGGACAGCACTCCGGCCACCTCGTCGGCCTGCCGCTGGGCCTGCGCGGCCTGCTGCCGGGCGTCCTGGGCGTTGCCGTATTGCCACCACGTCGTACCGCCGAGCGCGGCCGCGGCGGCGATGCAGGCGGCGAGGGCCCAGCGGACGGCGCCGCCGCGCAGCGCGCGCCCGGCACGCATGGGCGTGGTGTCGGCCGGGGGTGTCTGGCGGACGGTGGTGATGCGTTGCAGCACCTGCTCGCGCATGGCAGGGCGGGCGGGTGTGGAGGCGGCCAGCGCGAGCCGGGCGGCGGTGGCGCCGAACTCCTCCACCTCCTGTGCGCAGGCCGCGCAGTCCGCGAGGTGGCGGTCCACCGCGGCGCGTTCCTCGTCGGACAGCGCGTGCAGCGCGTAGGCACCGGTCAGCGTGTGCGGGTCGATGATGGTCACGCGGTCACCCCCAGGCAGTCTCGGAGCCGGATCAGGCCGTCGCGCAGTCGGGTCTTGACCGTGCCGAGCGGCAGTGAGAGGGACTCCGCGACCTGGCGGTAGGTCAGGCCGCGGTAGTAGGCGAGGGTCACGGCCTGCCGTTGCAGGTCGGTCAGGGTGCGCAGGCAGCGCCGTACCTGCTCCTGTTCCAGGCGGGTCTCCACCTGTTCGGTGACCTCGTCGTACTCGGGGGTACGGTCGAGCAGCGCGGCCTTGGTGTCGCGGGCGGCGGCGGCCTCCACGGAACGGACCCGGTCCACGGCCCGCCGGTGGGCGAGCGTGAGAATCCAGTTGATGGCGGTGCCCAGCTCGGGCCGGTAGCGGGGCGCGGTGCGCCACACCTCCACCAGCACGTCCTGCGCGACCTCCTCCGACTGGGCACGGTCGCGCAGCACCGCGCGCACCACACCGAGTACGGGACCGGACACGGCGTCGTACACGGCGGCGAACGCGTCCTGGTCGCCGAGCGCGGCCTCGTGCACGAGTTGTTGCAGGTCCGGCTTGGACGAGGGGTGTGGGCCGATGTGTACGGCTTCCTTCACTACGGGGCTCCAAGGGTGCGGCTGACCGGGGTCTCCCCGTGTGATCCGAGGCCGGGCGGCCCGCGGATTGGTCGCGTGGACCGCACTGCGCGGACGACGGCGCCGGGACGCGACGAGGCCGCCCCGGATCGCTCCGGAGCGTCCTCGTCGGAAGGGTCCGCCGGTCGGGGACGGGTGTCTCGGTCCCGTCTTCCCTGATCGCCAGGAGTGATGGCCTGCCACTTTACCCGTGGGGGCGGGCGGCTCAGGTCCGGTCGGCGGCTGCCTCTCTCAGCCGCAGTCCCCGGGGGACGCGGGGTCGGTGTCCGCGTCCGTCTCGGGGGCGGTGGCGTCGGCGGTGGCGGTGTCCGCCGATGTCCCGGAGGCCGTGGTGTCGGTCGCGGTGGTGTCCGTGGTACCGGTGTCCGTGCCCGCGGTGTCCGTGGTGTCCGTGCCCGTGGCGGGCGTGGCCGGGGGCGGGGGGCCGGAGGACCGGCCGGCGTTCTCGATGGCGGTCGTGGACGGCTCGGCGTTCGATCCGGCCGCCGAGGAGACGCCGTAGGGGGTGCGGGTGGGCGGTGCCTGGCGGACCGGCGGGTGCGCCGGGGGCCGGGCGTGGACCCACGCCCCGGCGTGCGGGGTGTGCGGGTGCGCCGGGGCGCCGCCGTCCACCGGCGCGGCGGCCGGGTGGCCCTCGGCCGGGGCCTGCTGGGCCTCGGCGGTCCGCTCGGGCGTGGCCGCCGTGGTCCCGGTGGACCCGCCGGTGACGGACGTGGTCCCGGTGGTGGCGGGCTGCGGGTCACGGAGGCCCGTACGGGCGGACGCCGCGCCGGATTCCTCGTCAACGGCGGTGGTCCGGCCAGTGTCGGCCGCCTTGCCGGTGTCGGCTGTCTTACCGATGTCGGCGGGCTTCACGGCCGGGGTGGCCTTGACCGTATCGCCCGTGGTAAAGGCCCTGGCCGTGTCCTTGGCGGGTACGCCCTCGCCCTTGGCCGGGGATTCGCTCGCAGCCGGGGTCCTGGCGGCGAGCGTCACCAGGGGCGTGGCCCTGACGGACGCGGTGGACGAGCGGGACTCGGAGGGGGAGGCGGAGGCGGACGTGGAGGCAGACGTGGAGGCGGGGCCCGACCGGGGGTCCGGGGTCTTCACCGCGAAGGTGCTCACGGTGTGCGCCGGGCTCTCACCGGTCGTGGTGTCGGTGGCGCGGCGGTCTGTGGCGTGGTGGTCGGTGGCGCGGTTCCGGCGGTCACGGTCGTCGTCCGGGGCGGCGCGTCCGGTGCCGTGCTCCGGGGCGATCCCGGTCCCGGCGAGACCGTGCGCGGTGCCCGCCGAACCGCCGCCCACCAGCGCGCTCTTGGCGTGCGGGGCGCTGGTGTCGGGGGTGCGGTGCTGCTGGTGTCCGCCCGCGAGGTCGTCGCCGGGGGTACGCGCGTCGGCGGCGCCCTCGGTCCGACCGGCGCCCTTGGGGTGGACGCCCTCGTGGTCGGGGCCCTCGGTGGCCGGGTCCGCACCGGAGGCGTTCCGGTCGGCGCCGACCGGGCCCGTGGCGAAGGTGCGCGGTTCACCCGCCGCCGTGCCGCTGCCCGGCGGCGTGGACTCGGGCACGAGCGGGCCCGTGTCCCTGGGCTGTTCCTGCTGCGGGTTCTCGCTGGCGTAGCCGTCGGGGCCGGGGGCGCTTCCGCGCCCCTGTCCCTCACCGGCGACGGTCACCGGGCGTCCGGCGGCGCCCTCGTAATCGACCTTGTCGTGACGACTGTTGTTGTGCACGAACGGCACGGACACCAGCACGGCCCCGGCGAAGGCGGCTGCGGTCATCAGCGGCCAGCGGCCCTGCTTGGCGCGGTGCTGGGCGGTCGTACGACCGGGCCGCACGATACGGCCCTCGGCCGCCGCGACGGCCAGGCCACCGGTCAGGATCGCCTCGGCGGCTTCGGCGGCCCGCGCGCGGGCGGTCGCCCGCGCGTCCGGGCCGTCCCCGTCACCGGCGGCGGCCTGCGGCTGCCGTCGCCAGGCGTCCGGGCGGAACAGACGGCCCGTGACAGAGCTCTCCTCCCGTACCGGCACGGCCGGGGGTGCCGTGAAGGCCGCGCCGGTGACCGTCGCCACGGGCGCGGGGGCCAGCCGCACGGCGGCCATCGCGGCGGAAGCCGCCGCGCCGCCGGTGTCGTTCGCGTCCAAGGGCACGGCCAGTGCCCGCCGTATGCGCGGGGGCGCGGCCGCTGCCGCCGTGCCCGCCGTGGGCGACGGGCCGCCCACCTGATGGTCCAGGGCCATCCGTCCTCCTCAAGTAGTGTGCTTGCAAGGGGGGTTCGGTGCCGTGGTTCATGTGCTCGTCGAGAGCACACCGAGCGGGCCGGAGCACCGGTCCGGCCAGTCGGGAGCCGAACCCGTGGCGGCGGGCCGGTCCTTGAGGGCGAGGAGCCGGGCGAGCGCGCCCTCGTCGGCCTCGTCCAGCTCGCCCGAAGTCGAACGCGTCGCCGCTTCGGGCAGTTCACGCAGGAGTACGGCGGTGGCGCCCTCCTCCTCCGTCACCGCCAGCACCCGCAGCCGCGTACCGGGCGCGAACAGCACCTCGTCCACGGCACCGGCGCCCGCCTCGTACAGCCGCCCCGCCCGGCGGCCGGTCGCCGACCAGATGAGGTAGTGGTCGCCGGGCGGCACCGGATACGCCCGGTCCACCGCCAGCCCGCTCACCGGCACGGCTTCCCCCAACTCCTCGCCCGGCAGGAGGAGTTCGGCCACGGCACCGAGTCGTATTCCCACCGGGCGCATGACTGTGCCCCGGAACGAGGGCAGCCTGTTCAGCGCCGAGGCGAGAGAGGCGAGGAACGCCTCGAACTCGGGTGCGTGGTCGCGCAGTCGGGCATGCACCCACGGGGAGTCGTCCTGGGCGGCGAGGTACGCGTGCAGCGCGGCGAGGTCGGCGGCGGTGCCCTCCGGGTCGGCCGCGCCGCGCAGTCCGGGCACCCGGGTCAGCGCACGCGACACGGCCGCGCTGTGGGAGTCCCACTCGGCCCCGAGCAACGCACGCACCGCGTCCCGGTCGGCGGGGGTGCTGCGCCGGGAGGGGCGGACACCGGTCCAGGGAGTGAGGGTGCGGGACCGGGGGGCGGGGGTCTCGGTGCGGGACTCGGGCTCGGGGTCGGGGTGCCGGTGGGAAGGTTCCGGGGCCTGGGCGGCGCCGCCTTCCGGCAGGGTGCTGTCGCCTTCGGACACGAGAAGGGGGCGCACCGGCGCCGGGAGTTCCTCGGGGTCCTCGTCCGGGGCGGTGGCATCGGGGGCATCGGCGGGCGGGAGAGGTGACCAGGGGGTGTCGCCGGAGGTGCGGGCGGGCTCGGAGGCGGCCGGTCCGGCGTTCCCGGTGCCAGGACCGGCACCCCAGGATGTACCGACCGGCGATGAGGTCCGGGAGACGGAACCGGTCGCCTTTACATCAACTCCCGTTACGGAGAGGCTGGTCGAGGCAGCCCCGGCACCGCTCGGCGTCCCGCTGTCCACCGAAGCCGTACCCACCACCGCGATCGGACACGGACCCGCGCCGATCCCGGCGTCACCGGCCGAGGTCAGCGCGGCGGGAGCGGGACCGGGCGAGACCTCGTCCCGCCCGGAGCCGGGGTCCTGTTCCGAGCTGAGGCCCTGTTCCGAGCCGGGGCCCTGTTCCGAGCCGGGGTCCTGCGCCTCGGGCTCCGGAACCACGGGCGCGGAGGCCGCGTTGACCGCCGCACCGGCTTCCCTGTCCGGAACTGCCGGAGGGGTGACCGGAGTCGCGGCCACGGACACGGCGCTCCCCGCACCCGACTCCCCCGCGACACTCCTGCTGACGAATCCGCTCGCGGGCGCGGCACCCGGCGCCCGCCACCCCCGTGCCGTCACGGCCAGGCCGTGCTGCACGGCCAGGCGGCGCAGGGCGCGGTGGGTCGCGGGGGACGCCTCGCCGTGGACCTGGATCACGGTGCGTTCGCGGACGTCGTCCTGGAGGGCGGCGAGGAGGCGGCCGAGCGGGAGCCAGAGACCGGCGTCGTCGAGAGTGTGACCGGGGTGGCCGAGGTCGATGGTCATCGCGTCGGAGTCGGCGGGCCGGGCGGCGGCGAACGCGGGCAGGGGCGTGCGGTGCGGCCCGACCCAGAGTCCGGCGCGGGTGACCGCCACCTGCCAGTCCCCGTCCAGCCGGAGCGTGCCGGGTTCCCGGCCGGGGCGGAGGCCACCGATGGGCGCGCGCCAGCCGGTCAGCCGGGGCGTGGCCCCGGCGGGTACGCAGGTGACGGACTCGACGTAGGGCCGCCAGGAGGGGTCGCCCTCGGTGTCGAGCAGCATGACGCGGCTGACGGGGTTCGCGGCGGGGCCGCCCCACGGGTCGGCCGGGTGGGCGGCGCCGGGGGCGTCGATCAGGACGGGGAGCCCGTTGGACAGCTGGAGTTCGATGCCGAGCAGATCGGCGGCACCCTGGACGGCGGGCAGCGGGTCGCGCCCGTCGCCGGGCAGCAGGTTCATCGTGCCGCGTATGTGGGCGGGCAGGGCGGCGATCACGTCGGCGACCGCGTCGGCGGTGACCTCGGCGGCGTGCGGGGCGCCGAGGAGCAGCGCGGGACGGCCGGGGTCGGCCGGGAGGGCGTAGCGGACCGCGTCGGCCCCGGCCGGGGGCGCGCCCTCGGGGAGCAGGAGGAGCCCGGCCGGGATGCGGTGGACGGCGCAGCCCTCGGCGGTGTCGGGGGCGATGCGGTCGAGGGCGGTTCCCCAGCCGGGTTCGGGGTGCCGTACGCCGAGGCGGCGCGGGGTGAGGCCGCGCGCGAACCGCCACCAGGCGCCGGGGGTTCCGGGCAGGTCGGGGGCGAAGAGGGTGCCGCCGGGCACGACGACGGCGGCGCCCTCGGGGGCGATCACCTCGAACTCCCAGCGCTCGGTGAGCCGTCGGGCGGGCGCGGGCCGCCGCGGCTGTTCGGCGGCTCCGGCGGTCATGACGAGGCGGAGCACGGTGACACCGTTGTCGGCGCACGCGTCGAGCGCGGGGGCGAGTTCGTCGCAGAGCGCGTCGGGGTCGTCGAAGCCCGCGCCGACCAGGACGGTGGCCTGGTGGGGGGCGGGTGCGGCGAGCAGTGCGCGGGCGCTGTCGGCGAGGTGGCCGGGCAGCGGTCCCGGCCGGTGGACCACCCAGACGCCGTCGCCGCCGCTGACTTCGAGGTCGTTCGCGGACGGGGCACGGCGGCGGGCGCCGCGCGGGGTCATCGGGGGCACCGCGCCGGGCCGGTGGCATCGGTTGCGTCCCGGTGGGTCCCCTCGCCGGGGCGGCCGACGGTAGGGCGAGTGATCACGGACGAAAAGATATCGCCCGTCCCCCCGCGACAGAAGTGCTGTGGAAGGCACTTCGCCATTCATTCGACGGGAACGCTTCGGGATACCCGATTTATTCACCTGATGGACAGTCAATACATTGAACCCACGTGATGGTTGGGGGTCCGGGCCGATACGGGGCACTTCTTCCGGCCACGTTGTCCGTAATTCGGTGAACGGTGCGTGAATTGCCTTTCGGCAGCCGCCCTTTCGTCCTGTACAGGTCGGCTCGGGGCCGGTGGAGGCCCGTACGATACGGGCCGTCCACGGCAGGACCGGGACGGGCGCGCGCGGGGACATCGAATGGTCGTCGCGGCCATCGCGGGGACATCGGGACGGAGACGACATGGCTTCCAGGACTGCGTACCGCGTGACGGCGCGGACGGGGGGACGTGCGACGGTCCGGCCGCTGCGTGCCGTGCTGGCCGGGGCGCTGGTGCTGCTCACGGCCGCGACCGGATACGGGGCCGGGGCCGGGTCGGCGCATGCGGACCCCGTGCCGACACCGCTGCCGTCCGCGGACGCGACCGCTCCCCCGGCGATCCGGCTGCCGGTGATCCCGTCTCGTTTCGAGCCGTTGAGCGACGGCTGCGTGCGGCCGTCCGCGACCGTGGTGCCGCAGGTGCCGTGGGCGGAGTCGAGTCTGGGCCTGGGCCGGGCGCGGCAGTTGGCGTCCGGGGCCGGGGTGACCGTGGCCGTGGTGGACAGCGGGGTGTCGCGGAAGGCGCCCGCGCTGGCCGGGCGGGTCACTGCGGCGGGTGCGGCGGGCGCTGACTGTCTGGGGCACGGCACGTTCGTGGCCGGTCTGATCGCGGCGGCCCCCGCGCCGGGCGGCGGGTTCGGCGGGGTGGCGCCGGACGCGTGCGTCCTCGCGGTGCGCGGGCTGGCGGCCGACGGGACACCGGACGAGGCGGCCGTGGCGGCGGGCATCCGCGCGGCGGCGGACGCGGGCGCACAGGTCATCGACGTGTCACTGGCGTTCCCGCGCAGCACCCGGGCGCTGGACGACGCGCTGCGGCACGCGGCGGCGAAGGACGCGCTGGTGGTGGCCGCCGCCACACCGGACGACCCGCCGCGGACGACGGGCGGGGACGGCGAGGAGCCGCCGCCCGTGGCGATGTGGCCGGCCGCGCGGTCCGGGGTGCTGTCCGTGGTGGACGTGGACGTCCTCGGTGACCGTCCCGAGGACGCGGCCCGCCCGGTGCGCGCGGATCTCGCGGCGCCCGGTGTCGGCGTGACCGGCATCGGCCCGTCCGGCCGGGGCAACTACCTCGGCAACGGCCCGTCCGTGGCGGCGGCGTTCACCGCCGGAGCGGCGGCGCTGCTGCGCTCCTACCGCCCCGATCTGACGGCACCCGAGGTGGCGGCGCGGCTGACCGCGAGCGCCTATCCGGCGCCCGTGCCCCGCCTGGACCCCTTCGCCGCGCTGTCCGCGTCGGGCGGGTCCCCGGCGTCGGCGGCCCGGCCGTCCGCCGGGTCCGCGATCTCTCTCCACGTCCCCCGCGAGGACCCCGCACCCGGCCGCCGCGCCACCCTGATCACCTGCGCGGCGCTGCTCATCGCGCTGGTGCTGGGCGCCGCGTCCCTGCTGCGCCGCCGCACCCGGGCGGCGACGGCGCGCGAGGTCTGAGCCGCCGGGCCACCCGCTCCGTACGGACCGGTCAGAACAGGTCCGCCCCCGTCCCTTCCTCCTCCACCATCGCCGTCTGCACCTGCACCGTGGTGCGGCGGGTGATGTAGAGGCCGCGGCCCGGCGGGAGGATGCGGGGCTTGGTGTTGTTGAAGAGGTAGCCCTCGGCGGGCGGGCAGGACAGCAGCAGGCCCGGGGTGTTGACCTCCAGCATGCGGCGGACCAGCGGATCGTTGATGCCGCGCATGGCACCGGCCGCCGAACGGGTCAGCACCATGTGGAAACCGATCTCGTAGCCCAGCGGCAGGTGTTCCATCAGGGGCTCGAACGGGTTGCGCATGGGGTTGGCGACGAGGTCGTAGTCATCGACGAGGACGAAGAGGCGCGGCCCCTTCCACCAGTCGCCCTGCCGCATCCGGGCCGGGGTGATCTCCGGACCCGGCGCGCGGGTGCGCAGGGCGCGGGCGACGCCGTCCACGAGTTCGCGGAGCTGGTCCACGGAGACCGCGTGCCCGAGTCGGTAGGGCTCGGGGACCGCCTCGATCAGCTCGCGGCGGAAGTCCACGACGAGGATGCGCGCCTCGGCGGGGGTGAACCGCTCGGCGACGGTACGGGCGAACAGCCGGAGCAGGTTGGTCTTGCCGCTCTCCGCGTCACCGAAGGACACCAGGTGCGGGGTGTCGGTGAAGTCGTGCCAGGCGGTGCCGAGTTCGGTCTCCTCCACGCCGATCGGGACCCGGAACCCGCGCGTCCCGCCGCCTTTGCCGCTCGGGGCGGCGGGCGCGGCTGCCGGGGAGGGGAGTTCGGTGGCGGGCAGCCGGGTCGGCAGCATCCGTACGGGCGGTGCGGCGGGCCCGGTCCAGTTCTCCGCGACGGCTGCCACCAGGTCCGCGACACCGTCGGCGAGGTCGGCGGGGTTCTCCACTCCGTCGATGCGGGGCAGGGCGGCGAGGAAGTGCAGCTTGCCGTCGGTGGTGAGGCCGCGGCCGGGCAGCCGGGGCACGGTACCGGCCTTGCGGATGTCCACCGCGGAGTCGAGCGCGTCGCCCATCCGCAGCTCCAGCCGGGTCGCGGACTGGTCGCGGATCTGTGCGGAGAGTTCCACCCAGCGGGCGGTGCTGGTGATCAGGTGGATGCCGTAGCTGAGGCCGCGCGCGGCGATCTGGTTGACCGTGGGCACATGGTCCTGGAAGTCCTGGCGAACCGTGGACCAGCCGTCGATGACGAGGAACACGTCACCGTGCGGTTCGTCGGGGAACTCCCCGGCCGCGCGGCGCCGCCGGAACGTCGGCATGGAGTCGATGCCGTGCTCCAGGAAGAACCGCTCCCGCCGCCCCAGCAGCGAGGTGATCTCCGCGAGGGTGCGGCCGATCCGTTCGTGGTCCACGCGCCCGGCGACCGAGCCGACGTGCGGCAGCCCGGCGAGCCCGGACAGCGTGCCGCCACCGAAGTCCAGGCAGTAGAACTGCACTTCGCGCGGGGTGTGGGTGAGCGCGAGCGCGGTGATCAGGGTGCGCAGCACCGTGGACTTGCCGCTCTGCGGCCCACCCGCGACGGCGACGTGCCCGCCCGCGGCGGACAGGTCCACGGTGAGCAGGTCGCGCTGCTGCTCGAAGGGCCGGTCGATGATGCCGACCGGCACGGTGAGGCCGCCCCGGCGCACGGAGCCCGCGGTGGTCAGCCCGTGGCCGGGTTCGGGGGCGAGCGGCGGCAGCAACGTGTCCAGGGTGGGCGGCAGGTCCAGCGGAGGCAGCCACACCTGGTGCGCGGGCGGCCCGGCGTCCCGGAGCCGGCCGATGGCCACGGCGAGCAGGGCGTTGTCGCCCGCGTCGGGCTCGGAGACCTGTGGGCCGGGCGCGGGCGGCGCGGGGTCCGGTTCGGGCGCGGGCTGCCGGGTGGCCACCCACTCCCCGGTCCAGGGGACGACCTGGCTGGCGACCTGCGCCTGGGCGAGCGCCCCGGTCCGCTGCCGGTAGGCGCCGGAGACGTACGCGGCGCGGAACCGGGTGAGCGCCTCGATGCCGCTCTTGAGGAAGCCGCTGCCGGGCTGCGGGGGCAGTTCGTAGGCGTCGGGGACACCGAGCACGCCCCGGCTCTCCATCGCGGAGAAGGTACGCAGCCCGATCCGGTACGACAGGTGGCTCTCCAACTGGTGCATGCGGCCTTCGTCCAGGCGCTGCGAGGCGAGCAGCAGATGGACGCCGAGGGAGCGGCCGAGTCGGCCGATCATGACGAACAGGTCCATGAACTCCCGGTGTGCTGCCAGGAGTTCACTGAACTCGTCCACGACGACGAACAGGCTGGGCAGCGGGGCGAGCGGGGCACCGGCGGCGCGGGCACGCTCGTACTCGAGGGCGGAGGTGTGGTTGCCCGCGGCCCGCAACAGCTCCTGACGGCGGACGAGTTCGCCGTGCAGCGCGTCCTGCATGCGGGAGACCAGGGCGGCTTCGTCGGCGAGGTTGGTGATCACGGCGGAGGTGTGCGGGAGTTCGTCCAGGCCGAGGAAGGTCGCGCCACCCTTGAAGTCCACGAGGACGAAGTTCAGGGTCTCCGAGGAGTGGGTGAGGGCGAGACCGAGGACGAGGGTGCGCAGCAGTTCGCTCTTGCCGGAGCCGGTGGCGCCGATGAGCATGCCGTGCGGGCCCATGCCGCCCTGCGCGGACTCCTTGATGTCGAGGTCCACCGGGCGGCCGTCCGCTCCGACGGCGATCGGCACCCGCAGCCGGGCGTGTTCGGAGCCGGTCCTGCGCCGCCAGTAGGCGGCCGGGTCGTGCCGGTGCAGGTCGGGGATGCCGAGCAGGCTGGTGAGCTGGATGTCCGATTCGAGGGGGCGCGCGGCCTCGGCGGTGTCACCGGTGCGCATCGGCGCCAGGACGGCCGCGAGCGCGCGGGCCGCCGCCGGACCGAGCCGGTCGGCCCGGCCCAGCGGGGTGACGGTCTCCTTGCGGTTGCGGTCGGTACGGACGAGACCTACGACGCCGGGACCGGCCGAGGCCGGGGCAACGGCAGCCGGAACGCCCGTACCCGAAGCGCCGCCGCCCCGCGTGACCGTACCCGCGCCCGTCCCGCCGGGCCCGCTCTCGTCCCCGGCCCCGGTGCCGTCCCCGGTCCCAACTCCGTCCGCGTCGAAGTGCAGCCGGAGCACGGTCCGGCCCGGTCGCCAGCTCAGGCTTCCCGCGAGGTCGATGACCACGCAGTTGCGGTATCCGCCGCGGTCGAGGCGGTGTCCGGCGGGGAGTTGGCCGCCGTCGAGGACGACGACGGTGAAGGGTTCGTCCTTGGCGGGGGACGCGGCCGGGTCGAACGGGGGCCGCTCGGTGAACTCCTCGCCGAGCAGGTCCTCCAGTTCGGCGGCGGTGCCCGCGATCAGCCGGGCCGGTCCGGCGCCGTCGCTGTCGTGGGCGTGCAGGGTGTGCGGCAGCCACTTCGCCCAGTCCCACTCACCGCGCCGTTCGGGTGCCACGCAGAAGGCGATGACCAGGTCCTGCGGTGCGTGCATGACGGCGAGCTGGGCGACGAGGGCGCGGGCGGCACCGGCCACGGTGTCGCGGTCGCCGCGCAGCAGGACGCGGGCCCAGGTGCGCAGGAAGACGGCGGTCGGCTGGTCGGGAACGGTGGAGTAGGCGTTGATGAAGGCGCGCAGGGCGTGCGCGGTGAGCGGGTCGAGGTCCTCGACGGGTTTACCGGCCGTCGCGGTGAGCCGGAGGCCCAGCCGCTGGTCGCCGACGGCGAGCCGGACCTCCGCGAAGTCCTCGTCGCCGGGCCGCCGTTCCCACAGCCGGGAGGTGCGGGCGAACGACCAGAGCGCACCCGGTTCGGGGTGCCGCCAGGCGAGCGCCCGCTGCTGGTCCGCGACCGCGCGGCGGACCCGGCGGCGCTGGGCGCCGAGGTAGCGGAGATAGTCGCGGCGGGCGCCCTTGAGCTTGTTCTTCCGGTCGGTCCCGGCCCGCAGCAACTGCCCGACGAGCATGGTGCCCATAGCCAGCACCATGATGCCCACAATGAGGTAGGTGATGGGGCTGGAGGCGGTGCCGGGGCGGGTGTAGAGCAGCACGACGGCACCGGACATCATCGCCATCGGCAGATAGGTCATCATCGCGTTGCCCGCGGGCTGCGGCTCGCTGATCACCGGGGGTTCCTGGAGCGCCAGGTCGCCCTCGGGCATCTCGGGGCCGCCCCGGCGGGCGGGCCTGCGGAAGTGCACCAGGCTCAACGAAGGTCACCTCATGGGCTGTTCGGGAGTCGCCGACGCATCAGAGCATGTCCGGGTGTCCGGCCAACTCCCTGAAGGAAACCTCATATTTACCGTACCGTCGCCGCCGCTTCACCCGGCGCCGGTAACGTCCGTGCCTGATGTGACGGCGGGGGCGCCCGTCGGCCCGTCGGCGTCCGCCCGACTCCCCCGGTGCTCTTGAGGAGAGGCGGCGCATGAGCGACAGCTCGGTGGCGGGACTGTGCAGACTGACGGTGCGGGCTCCCGCGGCGGCCCTGGATCTGGCGGTGCCGTCGGACATCCCGCTCGCCGATCTGCTGCCCGCGATCGTCGGGCACGCCGGTGCGGATCTGCCCGAGTCGGGTCTGGAGCACGGCGGTTGGGCGTTGCAGCGGATCGGCGGCGCGGCACTGGACCCGGAGGGCACCCCGCAGTCGCTGGAACTGCGCGACGGCGAGGTGCTGTTGCTGCGCCCGTTCGCCGAGACGCTGCCGCCGGTGCGGTTCGACAACCTGGTGGACGGGGTGACCTCCACGATCCGGGGCCTGCCGCACGGCTGGTCGCCGACGGTGAGCCGCTGGTCGCTGCGGGCGGTGCTGCTGGCGGTGCTGACCGGCGCCGTGGTGCTGCTGGCGCTGTCCGGCGCGGACGCCGGGTCGCGGGCGGCGCTCGCGGCGGGTGCCGCCCTGCTGGCGCTCGCCGGGGCGGGCGCGGCGGGCCGGGTGCTCGAGGACCCGCCGGGCGCGGTGCTGCTGGGCCTGGCCACCGGGCCGTTCGCGGCGCTGGCGGCGGCGCTGGCGGTGGGCGGCGCCCAGCCGGGCCCGCGCTGGCTGGCGGCGTCGGCGGCGTGGGGGGTGGCGACGGCGCTGGCACTGACGGCGGTGGCGTCGCACGCGGTGGCGTTCGTGCCGGGCATCGTGCTCGCCCCGGCCGGGCTGATCGGCGGCGGTCTGATGACGGTCATGGGCGACACGGGCCTGGACGGCGCGGGCGCGGCGGTGGCCGTCCCGGCGGTGGTGTTCGGGGCGTTCGTGCCGATGCTGTCGTTCTCGCTGGCGGGGCTGCGGCTGCCGCCGCTGCCGGGCAACGCGGAACAGCTGCGGGAGGGAATCGAGCCGTACGCCAGTCAGGAGGTGACCGCGCGCACGCGGGCCACGGACCACTGGATGACGGGCCTGTACGCGGCGGTGGGTGTGGTGTGCGCGCTGTGCCTGGCGGCGCTGGCGACCAGGCCGGGCACCCCTCAGTTGCTGACGGGCGGGCTGCTGACGCTGCTGCTGGTGCTGCACGGGCGGGGCCTCGGCAACGCCTGGCAGCGGCTGTCGCTGGTGCTGCCGGGCGCGCTCGGCGCCGTACTGCTGACGGTGTGCGCGGCGCTCGCGGGCGGTGCCCGGGGACAGCTCGTCGCGGTGGCGGCGCTGCTCGCCTCGGGGGTGCTGGTGGCGGTCGTGGCGTGGACGGTGCCCGGACGGCGCATCCTGCCGTACTGGGGGCGGGCCGGTGACCTCCTCCAGTCGGCGGCGGCCGTGGGGCTGCTGCCGTCGGTGCTGTGGGTGCTGGGCGTCTACGCCGACCTGCGCGGCATCAAGGGCTGACGGGTGCCGACGACACCCCGCACCGGCCGTGCCGTACCCCGTGCCATACCCCGCACCGGCCGTGCCGTACGCCGTGCCGGTCGGGCCGTACGCCGGACCCGTGTTCTCGCGGTCCCCGCGCCTCTCGCCGACAACTTTCTCAACGACCGTGCGCAGAAGAGGACGTGAACCGTGCAGACCAGACGTGACCAGGTTCAGGCCCACCGGTTCGTGGTGGGCCGGCTGACCACGGGCCTGATGCGCACCGACCCGGACGCGCCGGAGGGGCCCCACAGCCGTACCAACCGGGCGATGGCGTTCGGCGGGGCGCTGGGCGCGGTGCTCGCCGTCGGGTTCCTGGTGTTCGGCCTGATCTCGCCGGGCGGCTCGGACGCCTGGCGGGACCCGAGGACGCTGATCGTGGAGGCGGGCACCGGCAACCGGTATCTGTACGACGGCACGCTGCGCCCGGTGCGCAACTACGCGTCGGCGCGGCTGATCGTGGGCGAGCGGCTCGCCTCGCGGACGGTGCCGTCGGCGTCGCTGGCGGGCACGGCGCGCGGCGGGGCGGTCGGCATCGACGGCGCTCCGGACGCGCTGCCCCCGGCGGGCCGGGTGGACGGCGGGCCGTGGCAGGTGTGCGCCGGCACCGCCGCGACGGCGTCCGGCGGGACCGTGCCGACGACGACGCTGACCGTGGACGGCGACCGGGGCGCGGCCGGACTGGGCTCCGGTCAGGGGCTGTTGGTGCGCGGGCCGGACGACCGGGAGTATCTGCTGTGGCACGGCAACCGGTTCCGGCTGGCGGCGGGCACGGCGACGGCGGACGCCCTCGGCTACGGCACGGCACGGCCGCTGCCGGTGTCGGCGGCGTTCCTGGACGCGGTGCCCGCGAGCGCGGACCTGGCGCCGCCCGCCGTGCCGGGCCGGGGTTCCGCCGGGCCCCGGCTGGACGGGCGGCCCACGAAGGTGGGGCAGGTGTTCGTGGTGGACACACCGGGCGCGGTCAAGCAGTACTACCTGCTCCAGCGGGCCGGTCTGGTACCGGTGAGCACCACGCAGGCGGCGCTGGTGCTGGCGTCCCCGGAGGAGCGGGTGTCGGCGTACGGCGGCGGTGCCCCGGTGGCGGTGCCGATCGCGGCGGACGCGCTCGGCGGGGCGCTGGTGCGGGGCGCCCCGGCCGGGGTGTCGGACGTGCTGCCGCAGGCGCCGCCGGTGCTGGTGCCGCTGGACGGCGGCCGGGCGGCCTGCGTCCGGGTGGACGGGGCGGTGTCCGCCCCGGGCGCGGGCGGCGCCGGGCGGGCGCGGAGGGTGCGGGTCGGTCTCGGGGTGCTGTCGGCGCCCGCCGCGTCCGGGGTCCGGGGCGGCGGCCCGCAGGCGCCCGCCGCCCCGGCCTGTCGGCCGGTGGACGCGGTGCTGGTGCCGCCGAGCGGCGGCAGCCTGGTGCGGGCGCTGGACGCGGCCGGGTCCCCGGTGGGCTCGACGACGTATCTGGTCACGGACGCCGGGGTGAAGTACCTGCTGGCGGACGCGAAGGCGGCAGGGGCGCTGGGCTACGACGTGACGCGGGCGCGCGGGCTGCCGTCGCCGCTGCTGTCGATGGTGCCGACGGGCCCTGATCTCTCGCAGCGCGACGCGCTGTCCGGGCGGGCGGTGACGACCACGCTCGCGGGGTGCGCCGGGACCGCCGGGACCTCGGGGAAAGTCCCCGCCGGACAAGCCGCGTACAGCTCCGGAACACCTTCTGTTCGCGTGCCGGTAAGCAACGCACAGAATCCTCGTCACGGCACGCCACTGGAGAAACACACGTAACGTGCCATCATATCTGTTCATATGAAAGCGGATTGACGTTCCACCAGCCGTTCCACACGCGATGCCAGTGCGTCACCAACCGCTGTCCCCCGGTCCCGCGTGCGACGCCCCGGGCGTCGGCGCCCCGGGCGGCACGCGCCGGTGCCGCCTGCTTACCGGGAAGGACATCGGTATGAGCACCCCCACCGGCAATCTGCAGCAGTCGTCCACGGCGACATACAGCCAAGCGGTGCAGTTCCTGGAGAGCGCCCGGTCGAAGATGACCGCGATCCAGGGGCAGGTCGCGGACGCGGCCACCACGCTCGCCGCGCACTACCAGGGACCCGACGGCCAGGCGTACGCCCAGGTCATGGCGAACTGGTCGGCCGAGGTGGACCGCATCAAGGCGACCTGCGAGGCGATGGAGAACCAGCTCGACAACAGCATGCAGGCATCCAACAAGAGCCAGAGCGACAACATGGGCGCGGTCCAGCAGACCGGCCACCTGTCGATCACGCACGGCTCGGTCTCGGACGGCGTCTACAACGCGCTGTCCGGCAACTGACCCGCACCTCCCCAGGGGGGCTTCCCCGGCCCCTGCCCCGAGGGCCGGACGGCCCTCGTCCCGGGGGCGTTCCGCCCCTTCCCACCTTCGTCTGGAGTGCACCATGCCCGCCGAGGACGGCATCTACATCGATCACGGTCAGGCGCTCACCTTCACCGAGGAGATGCAGGCGCAGACCCAGAAGATCGCCGGCATCATCAGCGACCTGCAGGGCGAGCTCGCCTCGATCATCAGCACCTGGCTGGGTCCCGACCGCGAGGTCTACTACACCAAGGTCCAGCCGACCTGGAACGCCGAGGTGAACGCGCTCAGCACGATCCTCGCCAACCACGCGACGACGCTGGACGGCATCTCGGACAACTACCGGCAGACGGTGAACCGCAACGCGCAGGGCTTCGAGGAGATCCGCTTCTGACCGCGCGGCCGCCCCTCGGGGCCCGGCCCGCCGATCCCGTGCGGCGGGCCGGGCCCCGGGGCGGCGGTCCGTGCGGCCCACCGGCAGCAGGGAGGGCGGCAGCATGACCGACGTAGGAGATCCGGACCTGACGGCACTGGACGCCACGGCGCTCCAGGCCTTCATGGACAACGACGTGGACCGTTTCATCGACGACATCGTTCAGATGCGCAAGGCCGGGCAGACCCCGCCGGCCCTGTACGACCTCCAGGCATCCCCGCATCCGGTCCAGTTGGGCCAGATGAGCGGCGACGACAACACCGGCGGCGCGTCCGTGGTCGCCAACGCCAAGGCGGCGGCCAAGGCGATCGACCAGGTGCTCAACCACCACCACGAGGCGTTCACCGATCTCCGCCGCGAACTGGGGAACGTCATCACGACGATGCTGAAGACGCAGGGCGAGAGCCTGTCCGGCATCGACGGCCAGAAGTTCCTGACGGCGATCAAGGACTACGACTTCGAGATGAACGGCGGTTCGGGCACGGGCTCCGGCCCGGCCTCCGCCAAGGTCTGACACCCGCCGCTCCCGCCGCCCAGCCCCTCGTCACCCCGGAGGACCGCGTCATGGCCGCATCGGCCGACAACTGGGAGAACATCATCGGTCTGATGACCGGCTTCACGCTGCCCGACCGCGGGTCGATCGCGGACACCAAGGGCACCAGTGGCATCCCCTGGCTGGACGTGGACATCAAGCGCCTGGGGCTGGGCAGCGGCGGTGACCTGCGTCTGCACTCCGAACTGACCGACTCCGGCGGCACGATCCAGTTCTTCACCGGGCACGGCGACTCGCTGGACAAGTACCAGGCGACGGTCACCTTCAAGGACACCGACGGGCACCGGTACGTGGTCCGCTCGCAGAACGCGCTGCACGAACTGCTGGACGGCCACCGGAGCACCGTCAACGGCAGTACGGACGGCGGCGATCCGACCTCGGACAACGTGGTGGACCTGACCTCGTTCACCACACTGGCCCAGTCGTTCGACAAGGCGGGCGCCTACTTCAAGGGGCACACCGAGACGCTCAAGCAGTGGGCGGAGAGCCTCGGTGACGAGAACGCCTCGTGGAAGGGCACCGCCGCCGGGGTGTTCTGGCATCTGATCACCGACCTGCACGACAAGTACGACACCTTCACCACGGCGCTGACCCCGCCCGGCTTCGCCCCGGAGCACACCGCCAAGAGCACCGGGTACGTCGCCACCACCAAGTTCGGCGACTCGGTGATCGGCGCCGAGGTGTCGCTCTACGACGCGCTGGACCATCTGCGCACCCAGCTCGGCAAGTTCACCGGCGGTACGGCGGGCGCGGTCACCGTCAACCTGGCCAGGGGCGGCACCGACAACGTGCCCATCGACCCCGAACCCAAGGTGGTGCTGGCCAAGTTGCTGGCGGAGGTCGCCGACTGGGCCAACACCGTGCAGGCGCCCAACGTCACCGGCAGGGGCACCCACACCGGCGGGTACATGGGCAACTCCGGTCCCACGGTGTGGAACTACACCACCGGCGGCGATTACACCGACACCATCGCCTGGGGCAGCCCGAAGGACACCAGCACCTGGGCGGGCCTGGCCAACGAGGCGGTGCGGCGCTGGCGCACCAACATCGAGAACAACCTGGACGCGCCCGCCCGTACCGAGGTCACGGGCCTCCAGCAGTCCTGGAGCCGGGTCCTGGACCCCAACTGGGACAGCTCCTTCACCTTCGGCAGCGGGGCGAGCCCGTCGCTGGCCGACGAATACCGGCAGGAGAAGGAGGAGTTGGCCGAGGAGGAGGCCAGGAAGGCGGCGGAGGAGGGGAAGAAGGCGCAGGACGACCTCACCGACGAACTGACCGGCCTCGGCGACGGGATCAACAGCCTCGGCGACGGCGTGAACGGGCTCGGCGACGGTCTGAACGGCTTCGGTGACGGCCTCGACAGGTTCAGCGACGGCATCAACGCCGGGCTGGACGAGTTCGGCGCCGGGGTCGGGGACGGCTTCAGCGGCATCGGGGACGGACTGGACAGGTTCGCCCAGGACATCGACAACGGATTCCGCAACGTAGGGCAGGGCCTGACCGACGTCTTCTCCGGCAGCGGAGACGCCTCGCTGGGCGGCGGACCGGGCAACGTGTTCGCGGGCGGCGACCCGTTCGGCTCCGGCGGTCCGTTCGGAGGAGGTGACCTGACGGCCACCGGCGCGGGCGACGCGTTCGCGGGCATGGGCGGCACCCTCCCGACCTCGTCCGACGGCATCACCGGCCTCACCGACCCGTTCACCGGTGCGGGCGTGACCAGCGTGGACGGCAGCGGAAGCACCGGCCTCGGCGGGGTCCTCGGCACCGGGGGGCAGGAAGCACCGCTCCCGCCCGGCTTCGTACCGTCCACCACGATCCCCGGTGTCGGCGACCTGCTGACCAACCCGGGCGATCCGTCGCTCGCCGGGGTGCGCGGCGGCGACGGCAGCGTCACCACGCAGAACGGCGACGGCACGGTGACGACCACGTTCCCGGACGGCACCGCCACGACGGTCGGCCCGGACGGCACGGTCACCACGACGAACGCGGACGGCTCCACCTCCACCAGCCTGCTCGGCCCCGGCCAGACCCTCACCAACCCCGACGGGTCCACCACCACGGTCGGCGCGGACGGCACGATCAGCACGCACCTCCCGGACGGCTCCACCGTCACCCAGAACCCCGACGGCAGCCTGGTGACGACCGGCCCGGACGGCAGCACCAGCACCCACTTCCCGAACGGCGTCGTGCGGACCACCGGTACCGACGGTGTGAGCCACCTCACCGCGCCCGACGGCACGACGATGACACAGAACCCGGACGGCAGCCTCACCTCCGAGTTCCCCGACGGCTCCACGACCACCGTCGGCGCGGACGGCAGCGTGACCACGACCACCGGTGACGGCCGGACCGTCACCGGGCACCTCGGGGACGGCCAGAGCGTCGTCAACCCCGACGGCTCGTCCACCTCGGTCGGCGCCGACGGCTCGATCACCACGCACTACCCCGACGGCTCCACGGTCACCGTCAACCCGGACGGCACGGTCACCGGCACGGACGCGACCGGCACGGGAACAGGCACCGGCGGCACCGGCACGGGCACCGTCGGGGATCTCCCCCCGCTGCCGGACCTCGGGAGCATCGGCACCGGGACCCTCGGCGGTGCGGGCATCGGAGGCGGAGGTCCCGGCGGCACCGGTGGGCTCCATCTGCCGACCTCGGGCGCCGACCCCGACGGGCTGACGCTGCGCGGCGGCGACGGCTCCACCACCACGCACTTCCCGTCGGGTACGACCGCGACCACCGGCGGCGACGGATTCACCACCACTCGCTTCCCCGACGGCAGTTCGACCGTGCGGGGACCCGGCGGCCAGTTCCAGACCGTGCCCAGCCCGGAGACAGCCGCCGCGCAGGCCGCGGCCGCCGAGCAGGCCGCCGCCCTGGCGAACCCGCTCACGGCCGACGGGCTCGCGGGCGCCGGAGAAGCGGGGGGCGCCGGGGAAGCGGCACTCGGCGGCATGATGTCCCCGCTCATGATGATGATGGGCATGAACCGCATGGGGAACCAGGGCGGCGGGCGCGAGGGGGAACGCGTCCGGGAGACGTACGCGCAGGCCGACGCCGACGGCGCGTTCATCCAGGGCGGCAGCTACCAGCAGTACGCGGCACCGCCCGAGGAGGTCTTCGAGGAGGAGGAAGAGGACCCGGAGGTGCTGCCCACCCGCTCCGCCGGAGGCACACCGGGCCGCTACGGCGCCCGCCCCACCACCCAGTCCGGTCGGGCCGACGGCGAGGAGGACGTGTGGGGCACCGGCGAGGAGGGCCTGCCCGCTTCCCTCGGCCGCTGAACTCCCCCACTCCACACTGGACTTGACACCGAGGGCGCCCACGAGACGCCGTACCGCCCGCCCGCCCGAACCGCACAGCACCACCTGCCGGAGGAGAACCATGAGCGACGAACTGCGCAGCCAACTCGACCAGGCGATGGCCGAGTTCGAGACGCAGCGGCAGCAACTGGTCAAGGCCAGGGAGCGGATCGCGGCCGTGGAGGTCACCGCGCGTTCGCGGGACCGGGCGGTGGAGGTGACGCTCGGAGCGGACGGCTCACCGAAGGCGCTGCGGTTCCTGGACAACCGCCACAAGGCCATGTCCGGGCAGGAGTTGGCGGCCTCGGTGCTGGAGGTGCTGCGCGCGGCCCGTGAGGAACTGGGCGTGCGGGTGCGCGCCGGGTTCGACGAGTCGGTGGGCCTGGTGCGCGGCAGTTCGGGCAGACCGGCCGAGGACCGACTGGAGGGGCTCGGCCTGGACCGGCTGCTGGACTCGCTGCGGGCCCCCGGCGGCCCGTTCGCCCCGGAGAAGGGAAACGGACGTGGCTGACGGCAACGTGTTCGCCGCACTGCCCGGCGAGGTCGTCCAGGGCGGCGGCGCCACCGACCAGGTCGGCGACTTCGCCGTACAGCTCGCCCGGAACTGGACCGCGCGTACCGCCTACGACCCCAACGACAACCCGCCGTGGGGCGACCACGGCGACATCGCCGTGGCGTTCGCCGAGAAGTACGTCCAGCCGCATGCCGATCTCCGGGACGCGCTGGAGGAGTTGGCGAAGGCGATCAAGTCGGCCGCGGCCCACACGATCACCTCCGGCGCCCAGTTCCACGGCGCCCAGTCCGACGCCCTCGACGCGCTGCACCGCGACGGGGGAGGCCGGCGGTGACCCGTGGCCGTTGACCCGTTCGTCGATGGGATCGTCGTCGCACTGACCGGCATGCATGTGCCGCCCGCCTCGGCGGCCCGCATCCGGGTCTCCGTGGAGCAGCCGAACGCCGACGTGGTGAAGGACCTGGGCGAGCTCCAGAACCTGCTCGCCAAGGTGGGCACGTCGGTCGGCGGCTCCGTGAACGGCAAATGGAGCGACGACTACGTCGCGGCGATGAGGACGTTCACCTCGGGCGACGGCGCGGACGCCATCCAGCGGCTCAAGGAGACCGCCGCCGCGATGGCGGACTTCGGCCACGAGACGGCCTACCAGGTCGATTACATGAACCGGATGATCATCGCGCAGGTCGTCCAGTTCGTGATCGAGTGGGCGATCACGCTCATCCTGGCCATCTTCAACCCGCTCCAGGCGATCATCGAGCAGTCGTTCCTGCGCGCCCTCTACCGGGCGATCCTGCGCAGTGTCATGCTCCGGGTCGCCCTGAGCGTGGCCGAGCACATGACGCTCAACATCGGCCTCGGCGCGGCGATGGACCTGCTGGTGCGCTGGTCCCTCGCGGACGACGGCAAGACCACCTCGCACGGCTCGGACTTCCTCAAGCAGGCCGTCGGCTTCGGCGCGGTGCAGGGCGCGCTGTCGCCGTTCGTCCCGTACCTCGGCGGGTTGCTCGGCAGGGGGATCGGCAGCGGCATCGGCCGCAACACCGGCAGGGATCTCCTCTCCAACCTCGCCAAGCATCTGAAACCCCCGCCCGCCCGAGGCCTTTCGGACGACCTCGCGGGCGCGGGCGGGCGCGGCGCGGGCCGCGACGGCGACCCCTCGGGTCCTCCGCCACGCGGCCCCCGCGCTCTCGGCCCCGGCGACGGCCCTTCGGGCCCCGGCCGCCGCGACCTGGCGAACACGGCGGCCCACGAGGGGGTCGGCGGGGATACCGGTGCCGGTGCGGGCCTCCGCTCGGGGGCGGGCCGGGGACTGGACTCGGAGTTCGGCCCCGGTGCCGGGGCAGGACTGGGCGCGGGGCGCGGCAGAGAGTTGGACGCGGGCGCCGGGGCGGGGCGGGGTTTCGGTCTCGGGACCGGCTTCACGCGTGACTTCGCGGCGCTCACCGGCAGGTTGGTGGACGACAGCGCGTTCAGCGGGATCACGGACGCGGCCCGGGGTGCGTTCCGCACGGCCATCGGGGACCTGTTCGCCCGTGACCTGCACGGTATCGGCTCCGGTGCCGCCCGGACGCTCGGGGAGAACTGGGCCGACACCTTCGTGGCCGGGCTGGGCCGCAAAGACCTGGCGAGGAACCTGGACGGCGCGCTGTCCTCGCTGCCGAAGGAGCTCGGCGGGTTGCGGCGCGCCCTGTCCACCGGGGTCGCCGACACCCTGACCGGCGACTGGGGGCGGAAGGCCGCCTTCCACGGCTCGATGGCCACGGTCACCGCGGGCCAGCAGAACCTCGCCGAGGGCCTCTACAACCAGTTCACCACCGGCACGTTCACCACCACCTGGGAGACCGGCCTCGCGGGCGCCGGTTCGCACGTGGCGGGTCACGTCCTGCACATCAACGCCCACGCGCTGGGGTCGGGGCTGAAGTCGGCCGCGTTCACCCTCAAGGATCTGGTGTCGGGAGCGGCGAGTACGGCCGGCGTGGCGGATGCGGCGGGGCCGTCCGGCTCGGGCGGGGCACCGCACGTCAACGTCACGGATCTCCAGCCCTCGGGCGGGGCCCCGGACACGCGGGTACCGGTCAGGACCGTGAGCGGTGACGGCATCGACGGCCCCGGCAGCGGCTCCGGTTCGGGCAGCACGTCCGCGCACATCGACGGTACGGGGATCACCACCGTCGGCGATCTCAGGGTGACCGTTCCCCCGCCGGGCGACCTTCACGTCCCGCCGTTCGAGGCGACGGCACCGGGCACGCACACGGCGGACGCGCAGGGGCCTGACGCACCTGTGCCGCCGGTGCCTCCTGTGCGGACCACGGGTGCGGACGTGCGCCTGGGCGCGGACGCGGGCCGGGGAACGGGAGCCGAGGGCGGCCGGGGAACGGGAGCGGGTGCGGGCGCGGGTACGGGTGTACGGGCTCCGCAGTCCGGTCAGCCGGGCGGCGGCCGTGCGGCCGGTCCCCCACCGTTGGACCCCGGACGCCACTCCGAGCTGGTGCGCGACGTGAACGCCGAGCTGACCCGGCTCGGCCGCCCGGACCTGCGTGTCGATGCCGACACCGTCCGCGCCCACCACGAGGAACTGCCGCCGCACCGGCTGGCCGAACCGCTGAAACACCAGGCGTTCCGGATCGCGGGCCGCATCGCCGGGAACGGCGACGATCCACTGCTGCTGGGCGGCAGCCGGGACGCCCTGGGCACCGGGCTCGACAGCGCCGCGCACGCGAACGGGGTCGGCGAGGGATCGTCCGGCGGGCCGTCCGTCACGTCGCGGGGCGGCGGGAACGGCATCGGGCGGCAGGACCGTTCGCTGCGCACCGAGTCCGAGGTGCCGCCGCCGCTCGCCCCGCGGCCGCCGCAGCCCTCGGGACAGCAGGGCGGGGGCGATGTCCGCACGGTCGGGCGGCCCGCACAGCAGTCCGGGTCCGGTGCCGAAGCGTCCCGTACGGACGGACGATCCGCCACGCCCACCGAGACCACCTCGGGCGACGACGCGTTCCCACCGCCCGTGCGGACCGTCGGCGGAGACGAACACCCGCCCACGGAAACGCCGTTGCGGCCCACCCCGATTCTCACCGAGCAGACGGCACCCGAACCCCGCACGGCAGGGGACAGCACCACTGGTCTGCCCTCATCCGGTAACACGCCCAACAGCACGCGGAGCGCCGACAGTTCGGCTCGCCGAACCCGTACGGAGCAGGACGGCGAGGAGAGCACCGTCGCCCCGGCCGTGCCATCGGCCACCGAGAGCGGAGGCGCACCGCCGCCCGCCGATCCACGACAGGTCCACGAACTCGCCTTGGGCGAGGAGGACTTCAAGTCGATCGACACGACGAACTCGTCCGACACGGAGTCGGTCTACACCACGGCCTCGGAGCACCGCACCATCTCCGAGGACGACACGGTCTCCGTCTCGGAGAACGACACCGGCTCCGAGCACAGCACCGACTCCGCCGACACCGGCGACGCCGTCACGGCGCCCGAGGAGCCGTACGAGACGCCCGAGACGCCCGAGACACGCGAGACGCCCGCGCCGAGGGTCCGTTTCGACGTGCCCGAGGAGGGCCGGGCGCCGACTCCCCCTGCGGAGACGACACCTGCCGACGAGCCGCCCGCCCCCGAACCCCGTGCGCCCTGGTATGTCCGGGAGGGCATGCTGGGCGAGGCCGAGGTGACCGACGTACCGCACTGGGACGCCGGTGCCGCGCAGGACGCGGCGCGAAAGGTGGTCGGCGCGTTCGACACCGCCCATCTGCCGGGCACCGTCCGTACGGCGCTGGAGACACGGATCGCGGATCTGCTCCGTACCGGACACGAGGGAGCCGCGGGCGAACACACCGGGCGGCAGGCAGAGCAGCACGCCGACGAGGTGAACGAGCAGTGGACGGGGCTGCTGCTGCGCGGCTCGATGTTCACCTCCGGAGATCATCTGGTCTGGGTGAAGCCGGAGTTGGCGGAACCCGCGTACAAGCCGCCGTCGCCGGTGGCGAACGCGGTGCGCAAGTACAACGTGTCGTTCAACAGCACCGCGACCGAACAGGTGAAGGCGAAGTCGTCGGGGAGCGCGCTGGAGAGCGTCTTCTACTTCGCGTTCAACCTGGCCTCCGCCGCCGCGTCGGCCGCCATCACCGGCGTGCCGTTCTTCAAGACTGAAGCGGCGGGGACGAAGCTTTTCGGCACCCGGCGCAACATCATCAACGGCCGCAAGCTGTTCGTCTCCGACACCCACGAGTTCACCGGCGGCCTGCGGATGCGCGTGTTCGTGGACGGCCGCGAACTGACACCGCGCGCCCCCGACCCCGTACCGGCGACCCGGCCGGAGACCGATGTCGCGCCCCGCCCGCTGCCCACCGTGGACCGTGCGCTGTCGGTGAAGTTCCCGGCGGACTACTCGGGTGCGGACGAGCCCCGGCCCGCGGTGCGGGAGGGTGTGCGTGCCGACGGCGGTCCCGCCGGGCGGGAGCGGCCCGGTACGCAGGGGGTGCGGCGCGGCGGCGAGGTGCTGAACGCGATCGATCTGACGCGCGCGGTGGCCGATCTGAGCCACCGGCTCCGGGACCAGGGGCTGTCGGCGGCGGACACCGCCGAGATCGTGCGGCAGGCGCAGACGATGCTCAACGAGCGTACGGCGCGCAACCGTTCACGTTGGTGGCTGACGAGCGGCGACCCCGGTACCAAGATCCGGGTGGGACGCGGCTGGGGCGGTTTCCGTGGGCATCCCCGGATCACCATGTCCATCGCCGGGGTGCAGTTCCTGCATGTCGCCAAGGGCGCGGACGGCAAGGGCGTCAAGGTGCGCGAGGACCTCGGCGGCGGCCTGTCCGTGATCTCCGGGGCGGGCGGCGACAGCGCGGGCGCGGTCACCGGCGGCTACAACACCACCGGCCTGGTCGCCCCGGCCCTGGACGGACGGCTCGGCCCGGTGGAGGTCAAGGGCCTCGCACCGCTGGCGGGCGGCACGTTCGGGCTGAAGCGGGACTGGGGGGCGAACGTCACCTCGCAGGCGCTGGGCCATGTCATCCTCAACTCTGCCGAGGCTCAGGCCCGTTACCGTGCGGTGCTGCGGCTGGACGTGGACTGGAGTTCGCGCACGCACAAGGGACTCGGGGTGCAGCGGCTGTACGTACCGGCCGACCTCGGGGTGCCGTGGCGGGACGGCGAGGGCGCGCGGGACTTCGAGCGCCGGGTGCTCGGTGACGTGGAGACACCGTATCTGCGGAACGGGCCCCGGCCGACGGGCGGACCGGCGGCCGATCCGGCTGGGACGGCGGCGGATTCGGGCGGTCCGGCGGTGGAATCGGCCGGGTCGTCCTCGGCGGCCGAGGACGCGGGCCCGGCGGTGTGGCCGACGCCCGTGATGGCGCAGCCGTTCGTGCGGGCCCTGCTGGACACCGCCGGGCTGCGGTCCGACGGCACGACGGTGAGCGATCACGCCCCGGCCGGTCTGGACCGGCGCCCGCCGGGTCTGCCGCATCCACGGGAGTCGGCGGCGCTGGCGTCCCGCAAGGGCACCGGCTTCGCGGTCGCGGCCGCTCTGCCCGGCTCGGAGCTGGTGGAGGCCCAGTTCCGCACCCGGCTGGAGGAGTTGACCCGGCGGCGGTCCGGCGGCTGGGGCGGCGTCCAGGACCGGATCACCGGGCGCGGCCCCGGCAAGGGGCGCTCCTCGGCGGACCGCAGGCTCGCCGGGAACTTCGGGCGGCCCGCGCTGGAGGGCGACCTGAGCGGTCTGCTGTCCGGCTTCAAGGAGGAAGTCACCTACGGCGGGCGGCGGTTCGAGCTGGGCGTACGTGGTCATCTGCGGGAGCACATCGACCATCGCGCGCACGCGATGAAGGTCAACAACCGTGCGGCCGTCGGTGAGTCGGTGGCGGCCCAGCGTGACACCCGCTGGTCGGTGTCGCTCGGCCTCGGCGCGGGCCTGCGGATCAGCGCGGGCAAGCTGTTCCGGTTCCAGCTCGGTGGCCTGCGCGGCCAGTTCTCCTTCGGCCGCGGCCACGGCGAGGGCTTCACGGGTACGGCCAAGTCGTACCGCCGGATGGAGAACGTCAACCAGGTGGACGAGCACGTCTACAACATCACGTACGAGCTGACGCTGCGGCCCGTCGGGGAGACGCGGGAGGACCGGATCGAGCGCTGGTGGGTGGCGCGGCCGGACGAGCTGGTCGCGCAGGTCGTCATCCCGCACGAGCACGTCCCGGTGGCCCCGGTGACCCCCGCGCAGGCGGACGGCGCGGGCCGGACGACCGAGGTCGCGGCGCCGCCCGAGGGCCGGTACCTCAACTTCGCCGCAGGGGCGTCCGGGCTGTATCCGGCGTTCCACGCGATGCCCGGACTGGCACGTGGTGCGGCCAGGTTGTACTTCCGGCTGAACGGGCTGGACGAGACGAGCGCGGACGACTTCGCCAGACTCCCCAAGGAGATCGTCAACGCCACCCGCCCCGAGCATCTGGCAGCTTTCTTCGGCCAGTTGACGGACTCCTGGGGCGAGCACGTCGAACTGCCCGAGGTGAGCGGCTGGAAGAACATCCTCACGCTCAAACTGGCCGCGCTGGACCCGAAGCGGGTGAAGGACGCGCCGGGTGAGACGGAGATCGAGCAGTACTCGCAGGCCATCGGCAAGCACTCCGAGGACAGCAGCACCACGTACGGCGCGCAGGCGCAGGCGGCGGCCGGGTTCACCCTGCGCTTCGGCTCCGACCAGGGCGGCGATGTCGAACTGGCCGACCCGCAGGGGGAATCGGACGCCGAGGTGACTCGCCCGGCGACGGTGGACTCGGCCCACGCGGACGACACCGGCGGGCACTCCTCCGCCGCCCCGGACGACGGCGACGACGACCCGGCCGCGCACGGCGGCCGACCCACGGGCGGGCACGGCGGCGGACACGGCTCGGCGCCCGGCGGCCGGCTGATGCTCATGGCACACACCAGCTACGGCCAGGACCGCACCGTCTCCGCCGAGGCGGCCTCCGGCGGCATCGAGATCACTCGTGCCACCTACGGCGGCAAACCGGTCCGGTTCCGCTCGGACGCCGTGTTCGAGCTGACCCTGACCCGGCAGAAGGGCGGCGTGGCCGTCCAGGAGGCGGTACGGCTGCGGGCCGACGGCGCGCTGGAACTGCTCGCCCCGGAACGCCGGGTCACGGACCTGATGAGCCCGCGTCCGGACTCCCGGACGACGGAGTCCGGGGCAGCGGCCCGGTCCGCACCATCGGCACAGTCCGCGCCCGCACCCGGTTCCGCGCCCCCGGCTGAGCGGCCCGCCACCCCCGCCCCCGCCGCCCCCGTGGAACGGACCTACCACGGCGACCAGCTCCCGCTGACCGCCGCGCACACCGAACGCCTCGGCAGCGAGAAGGTGTTGGAGCAGATCGAGCGTCGGCTCCGCGACCGGGGCGTGCTGCGCACCCGGCACGACCACGACGGCAACACCATCGACGCCCCCGACCGGGTGACCCGCGCCCTGCGCGCCGTCTACCGCCCCGAGGCGATGAAGACGCAGACCGGCGCCCTGTTCGACACCGGACTGTGGACCTGGATACCCCTGCGCGGCTTCGGCGGCTCCACGCAGTACCTGTACGTCAATGTCACCGCCGAGCACCTGTCCGCGCCGACCGCCCACCGCACCCGTACGGACGTGGACCTCACCCTGCGCGGCGAGAGCACCGGGGACACCAAGTCGGCGGTCCGCACGACCCGTTCGGTCGGCGCCGGTGCCTTCGCGGCCGGGCGGGGCGGCACGCACGACGGAACCACCAACTCCCAGGGACACGCGGGCGGGGACGCCGGGGCCTACTGGTCGGACCGGGTCACCCGGCAGGTGGAGACGGTCGTCAAGGATCTCGGCATCTACCGCGCCAACACCAAGGGTCCGTCGGAGGAGTTCGAGCACGACCTGACGTTCCGCGTCGAGATGGGGACGGTCCGGGAGATGCCGGAGATCCTCAAACTCGTCGGACTGCCCGGAAACGGCCTGTACGCGGGCGCCGGTGCGCTCGCCGACGTGTTCGGCCGCAAGGAGGCGCTGGACACCCTGTGGGACGCGCACCGCCCCTGGATCTGGCACGACGACGGCACGGGCACCGACACGGACGGGGCGAGCCGGGACGTCGAGGGCAGCATCCGGGTCATCGTCCCGCGGTTCCTGACGACACCGACGGCCGGGCCGGAGCGCGCGGAGTCCACCGATGACGCGGCGACCGTGCCGCTCCCCGCGAATTCATCGGGTGCGGGTGCGGAGACGGGCGTGGGTGCGGAGGCGGAGACGGGCGTGGGTGCGGGTGCGGGTGCGGCGGCGAGTCCGAGCGAGGCCACCGCACCTGTCGGCCAACACCTTTCCCCGAAGCCGTACTTCACCCGCAGGCACGGCACCAACGCACGCTGGGAACCGCGTCCGGACACGCCCGCGCATCCGGCGGGCCCGGAGCTGCTGGAGAACCTGCACCCGTGGGACCTGTCGGCGGCCTCCGCGATCCACCGGTGGGCGAAGTTCGCCGCGTACAGGGCGGCCCGGCAGACCCCGCCCGAGGGGCCCGAGCCGTGGCGCGTCCCCGGTGTGGACTTCACCAACCCGCACGGCCTGGCGTACGCGCGACGCACCAGTCAGGCCGTACTCCGCCCGCACATCGAGGAGTTGCTGAGTCACACGTACGAGGTGAAGGTGGGCGGCCGCACGGTCAAGGTCGGCATCGAGCTGAGCAACGGCCGCGCCGTGACCCAGGACGTACGGCACAAGGCGCGCCGCTACCGGCAGGCGGACACCGAGCAGGAGGCGCACGCCGAGCACACGCGCGGCTGGGCGGCCGGCGCCGGACCCGACGGCGGCGGCGCCCGTCCCCACGACGACACGGCCTACCTGGGCCGCCTCCCGTACGAGCGGACCGGGCAGGTCTCCGACAAGGAGGTGTCCGCGCTCGGTGAGACCGACGAGCGCAACAAGGAAGGCACCCGCTTCTTCCGGTACTTCGACTTCGACGTCACGGTCGTCGTCGCTCCGGACCGGGCGCCGGGCCACCGGTTCCGCGTGGACGTGCCCGACGGGCTGCGCGCGATGTTCCCGCTGACCGCCGACGGGACCGCCCTCGAAGGCGACCTCCTGACCAAGCACCCGGAGCTGTTCGCCGCCGACCCCTCGGCGCCGCCCGCCCGAACCGTTCCGGCGCCCGACCTCGCCCCGGAGGGCGCGCTCGCGGACTTCGACCGTCTCCAGCAACGGATGCGGCTCGACCACGAGTTCGGCGAATCCGTCGCGCCGAAACGCGTCAAGGACGAGGAGCTGTACGGGATGGACGGCACCGTCCGCCCCAACCCGCTGCGGGTGCGGATGGACGAGCTGGACCCGGCCAGGCTGACCGAGAACCGGGACGCGGTCTGGCTGTACGTCGTGGACGAGCAGGGCGACATCGTGCTCGGCAGCGAGAAGGTCACCGGCATCATGCGCCCGGACGAGTTCGACACCCTGCTCCAGGGCATACGGCGCACCGACCCCGGTCTCACCGCCGAGGGGCTGACCTCGCTGCTCGACGGGATCGGGCACACCGGGCTCGCCGTGCGCTTCGACGAACGGAACCTGACCTCACCGGGCGAGGCGCGAGTCGCGGGCGAGTTCCGGTGGAGCGAGGAGCTCGGCTCCTGGACGGTGAACGACAGATCGGGCCGCTACATGAGCGGGAAGGTCCGTCCCGACCTCACCGAGGAGACCGCACGGCGCTGGCTGGGGAACGTGGCTCAGCGGTTCGGGGAGCGGCTGGGGGTGCCGGTCGCCGCCCAGCTGGTGAAGACCGCGCGGACGACGGGCGCGGTGGCGGTGCCGGGCACTGCGGTACCTGACGCCCGGGCGCCTCTGGCACCGGAAGCAGGACCGACACCGCCTGCGCCTCTGGAACCTCAGGCACCGGAGGCCGAGGTCGTACCCGCTCCCCCGATCGGCACAACGACCACAGCCATCACCGCACCCCCCGCCGTCACCACAGTCCCGGCGGACACGGCACCTCACATCACCCACGCGCGCACCGCCTCCACCAGCGGCGCCGGTGCCACCCAGCCCCCGGAGACGGCACATCAGGCCACGGCCGCCGAGCACATCGGGTTCCAGCTGGCGGTGCTGAACAACGCGGCGCCGGGTCCGGAGACGCTGCGCCGGGTACAGGGCGCTCTCCTGGTCGGCGGGCACGGCACCGGCGCGCTGGTGGCGGAGGTGGACGACCACGGGCCGACCGGTTCCGTACTGCACGCGGTCAACCACGAGGGCACGCTCCACTGGTTCGACGCCGACAGCGGCCGTTCCGTGGAGGCACCCGAGGAACTGCCCCCGTCGGGCTCGCTGGTCCTGGACCCGCACGGCACCGTTCGAGGCTCCCGGGAGAACTACCGGGGGCTGCGCTCCCTGCTGGACGCGTGGGCGCGCGAGCTGGGCCCGTCCGGACCGCCCGGCCCGGACACCCTGCGTCCCGAACCGTTCCTGCCGGGCGACTTCGCCGCCCGGCTCGACGGGGCCGCACGCTTCACCCCCGACCTCGGCAAGGGCAAGCACGTCCCGACCGCCGCCGAACTGGCCGATCCGCTCCCGCAGAGCCGCGCCGTCGCCTGGATGGACTACGTGGCCGCGTACGAGCACCACGCGGCGGTCTCGGCGGCGTACGACCCCGCCGCCCACGGCGGAGACGCACCCGGCCTCGTGACCGCCGTCAACCAGCTCCGCGAGACCACCACCGGTCTCGGCCGCTGGGGCATCGCCAACCCCGAAGCGCTGCTCCCCCAGTACCGGACGGCGCTGGCGGGCCCGCCGGAGGCGGCCGAGCGCGTGGGCGGTGATCACCTGGCCGACGACCATGTGGGCCGTGGCCACATGGCTGCCGACCACATGGACGCCACGCACACCACCACCCCCGCGCACCCGACCTCGACGCCGACCCCGAATCCGGCCCCGGCCCCGGCCCCGACCCCGGAGCCACCCCACCGCGCCCCCTGGTACGTCTCGCACGGCATGCTCGGTGAGGCCGAGGTCACCGGTGTCCCCCGCTGGACGGTGGCCCGAGCCCACCGGGCCGCCGACGAGGCCGTGCGGGCGCTGTCCTTCGACGCGGACGTGTCGCGGAGCACGGTGGACGCGATCCGCACCGGCAT
This sequence comes from Streptomyces corallincola, assembly GCF_019104725.1. GTDB lineage: Bacteria > Actinomycetota > Actinomycetes > Streptomycetales > Streptomycetaceae > Streptomyces > Streptomyces corallincola. The sequence continues at coordinate 84,407 of NZ_JAHRXF010000012.1, forward strand.
CCGTGACCTGCTGCTGGAGCGCGGCGCCCGTCCGGACGGCGCGGACCGGCCGCAGGAGGCGTGGACTCAACTCCTGCTCCGAGGGCGGATGTTCGAGGCTGACGGCCGACTGGTCTGGCTCCGTCCGGTGGTGGACGGTGAGAGCGCCGCCCCGCTGCCGCCGGGCCCGGCGGAGGCCGTGCGCCGCTACAACGTGTCCTTCAACTCCACGGCGTCGGAGCACCTGCGCACCCGTACGTCCTCGTACACGGCCGACACGATGCTGTTCACGGCGTTCAACGTGGCCTCGTCGGCGGCTTCGGCGGCCGTGCTGGGCGTGCCGCAGATCAAGGGCGACACCGGCACGGCGGAGACCACCGGCGACCACCGGAACGTGATCAGCGGCCGGAAGCTGTTCGTGAGCGACACGCACGCGTTCACGGCGGGGCTGCGGATGAAGGTGTTCGTGGACGGCCGCGAACAGACCCCGGAGAAGGGGGAGTCGGCGCCGGTGCTGGACCGGGGTCTTGGGCTGAAGTTCCCGAAGGAGTTCTCCGGTGCCGGTGAGCCGCGTCCGGCGGCGGGCGGGCCCGAGGCGCGTCAGGTGCACCGGCTCGCGGACCGGCAGCGTCCGAGACGGGGCGGTGAGGTGCTCAACGCCATCGACCTGACCCCGGCCCTCGCGGATCTCCAGCGTGATCTGCGCGGGCGGCTCGGGGTGGACCCTGGCACGGTCCGGGAGATCGTCGGCCAGGCGCAGGCGATGCTCAACGAGCGTACGGCGCGCAACCGTTCGCGCTGGTGGCTGACGAGCGGTGACCCCGGCACCAAGATCCGCACCGGGAGCGGACTGCCCGGTTTCCGGGCGTTCCGGGGGCATCCGCGGGTGCGGATCGCGGTGGAGAGCCTGCAGTTCCTGGAGGTCGCCACGGGCGTCTCCACCCGCGAGGACATGGGCGGCGGCCTCGCCACGATCTCCGGGCGGGGCGGCGACAGCGCGATGTCGTTCACGGCGGGGCTGAACCTGACCGGCCTCGTGGACCCGGCGGCGCACACGGACCCGGAGGCGAAGGGGCTGGCGCCGCTGCTCGGCGGCACGGCGGGCTTCACCCGTGGCTGGAACCACCGGCTGACCTCGCAGGCGCTCGGCCATGTCATCCTCAACACCACCGAGGATCAAGCCCGTTACCGTGCGGGCCTGCGGATCTCGGTGGACTGGAACTCGCGCACCCATCCGGGGCTGCGCACGGTGGAGTCAACCGTGCGGGCCGATCTGGGTGTGCCCTGGCAACAGGGCCGGGGCGCCGCCGACTTCGAGCGCCGCACGCTCGGACACGTGTCGTCGGCGTACGTGCGCGACGCCGCCGCCGGGCTGGTCACGGGCACCCCCCTGCCGCCGAAGCGCCCCGGTGCCCCGGCCGACCCGGACGGTCCGCGCGCCTGGCCTGCCCCGGTAGACGCGCAGCCGCACGTCAGGGCGCTGCTGGCGGCGGCCGACGTGGCACCGGAGCGGGTGACGGACCGCCCGGCGGTGCTGGACACACCGCCCGACCCGGCGCGGGCGCACCCGAAGGAGCCGGTGTGGCTGGCCGCGCGCAGGGGTGTCGGTTTCGCGGTGGCCGCCGCGCTGCCCGGTGCCGAGCTGGTCGAGGACCATTTCCGGGCGCGGCTGGGGCAGTTGGCCGGTCCCCGGTCCGGTCGGTTCTCGGGTGCGCTGGACCGGCTGACCGGCCGGTACGATCCGGCGCGCGGCAGGTCCACGGCGGACAGTCGGCTCGCCACGCACTTCGGGCGTCCGGCTCTGGAGGGCGACCTCGGCGCGGTGCTGGCCGGGGTGAAGCAGGAGGTCGTGCACGGCGGGCGCCGCTACGAGCTGGGGGTGCGCGGTCATCTCACCGGGCATCTGGAGCACCGTCGGCACCGGATGAAGGTCAACTCACGGGCCGCGGTGGGCGAGGCGGTCGCGGGGGGACGGGACACCAAGTGGTCGGTGACGCTCGGCGCGGGCGCCGGGGTGCGGCTGAGCCTGGGCAGCCTGGTGCGGTTCCAGCTCGGCGGTTTCCGGCTGTTCGCCAAGTACGGCCGGGGCAGCGGCGAGACGTTCACCGGCACCGCCAAGTCGTACCGCCGTACCGAGACGGTGAACGACGTGGACGAGCATGTCTACAACATCGTCTACGAGTTGACGCTGAGGCCGCTGGACGGCGGGGGTGCAGCCGAGCGGTGGTACGTGCACCGGGACGGCGAACTCGTCGCGCAGGTCGCCGTACCCGAGGAGCACACGCCCCAGCACCCGCCCGCCGAAGGGGAGATCAGGGACGCGGGCCAGGTGTCGTATCCGGAACGATTGCCGGTGGGGCGGCGGATGGATCTGAGCGGGGGCACGGCGGGGCTGTATCCGGCGTTCCATGCGATCCCGGAGCTGGCGACGGCCGCCGCGCGGGCCCATGCCCGGCTGCACGGTCTGCCGGAGGACCGGGCGGAGGACTTCGCGCAGGTGCCGAAGGAGATCCTGGATGCCACCCGGCCGGAGCAACTGGCGGCGTATTTCGGGCACATGGCGGACGGGTGGGGCCGGGACGTGGCGCTGCCCGGGCACGACGGGTGGCGGACGACGATGACGCTGCGCATGGCGGCGCACGATCCGCGTCCGCTGCCGGGCGATCCGCGGAAGGTGGAGATCGAGCAGTACTCGCAGTCGGTCGGCCGGCACACCGTGGACCGGGCGGTGACCGGGGCGGTCGGCGTGCTGGCGATGGTCGGGCCGCAGGTGCGGTTCGGCTCCGACCAGGGCGGTGACGCGGAGATCAGCGCCCCGCACGGCGAGGGCCCCGGCACGCCGGGCGAGGGCGGCGAGGGTCCGCAGGTCGAGCACACGGTGCACGCCACCGCCGCCCACACGGAGCAACACGTCGTGCCCGGTGGGCGGTTCGCGGTGCTGCTGCACGGTTCGGCGGAGCACGAGCGGGAGAGGTCCGCCGCGCACGACGACGGCGCCATCGAGATCACCCGCGCCACCTACGGCGGCAAGCCGCTGCCGTACCGCGCCGATCCCGTGTTCACCGTCACCCTGACCCGCGAGAAGGGCGGGGTGGTCCAGGAGACGACGACGCACCTGCGCGCGACCGGCGCCCTGGACGTCCTCGTGCCCGAGCGGCGCCTGGAGGACGTGCTGCCCGCCGACGCGGCGTCCCGCCGAGCGGCGGAGATCACCGCCGGGGCCGACCACGCCCCGGCCCAGGAGCGGACCGAAGGCGGCCCGGTCGAGGCGAAGACGCCCGGTGGGGCTCCCCGGCGCGTCTACGCCACCGGGAGCATCCCGCTCACGGCGGCGCACGCCGAGCGGCTGAGCGTGGACGTGCTGGACGCCGTACGGCGGCGGCTGAGCGCGCAGGGCGTGCTGCCCGCCCGCGTCGGCGCGGCAACGGACTCCCCGGACCCGGTGTCGCGCGCCCTGCGGGCCGTGTACCGCCCGGAGGCGATGGCCGCGCGCACCGGCGCGCTGTTCGACAGCGGCCTGTGGACCTGGCTGCCGGTGTCCACGTTCGGCGGCGGCACCCGCTATCTGTACGTCAATGTGACCGCCGAGCAGGTGGACCCGGCACACACCCACCGGGTCCGCGACGACGTGGACCTCACGCTGCGCGGCGAGTCCACCGGGCAGGACAAGGAGGCGGCCAGGACCCGGCGGGTGCTGGGCGCCGGGATCACGGCGACCGGGCGGGGCGGTCAGCACGACGAGGGCACGGGCGAGCAGGGGCACGTGGGCCTGGACGCCTCGGCCGGCTGGATCGGCAAGGTGACGCGGGGCGTGGAGACGGTGGAGAAGGACATCTCCATCTACCGCGCCAACACCAAGGGCGGCACGGACGAGTTCGAGCACCGGGTGCGGTTCCGGGTGGAACTGGGTACGACGCGTGAGCTCCCGGAGATCTTCCAACTGGTCAGTGCACCGGGCAGGTTGATCGGCGAGGGCATGGGAGCGGTGGCCGCACGCTTCGACGGGCGGGACGAACTGGCCTCGTTCTGGAAGGAGATGCGGCCCTGGGTCTGGCACGACGACGGAGCGCGGGACCTGATCGACGGCGAGATCCGTCTCCTGGTCCCCCGCCATCTGACCATGCCCGCGCCCGAGACACCGCCCGCCGCTCCCGGACCGGTCTTCGCCCGGCATCACGGCGACACCCCGCGATGGCGGGACACCGTGCGCCGGACCCCGGTCAGCGAGGATCTGCGGCAGAACCTGCACCCCTGGGAGGTGTCGGCGGCGTCCGCCGTGCAGCGCTGGGCCAAGGTCGCCGCGCTCCGCGCCGTACGGGAGCCGCGGCTGGACGAGGGGCGGCCCTGGGAGCTCCCCGGCGCCGACTTCACCACCCGTGCGGGCCTCGCCTACCAGCACCGCGCGAGCCACGCGATGCTGCGCCCCCGCATCGCCGAACTGCTCGACCACAGCTATGAGTTGACGGTCGGCGGGCGCAAGGTCACGGTCGGGTTCGAGCTGTCGGACGGGGTGCCGCACACCCCGACGGCGTCCGAGGTCACGCACAAGGCCCGGCGCTACCGGCAGGAGGACACCGACGAGGAGCGCCAGTCCGAGCAGGCGAGCGGCTGGTACGCGGGCGGCGGGCCCGAGGGCGGCGGCGGGTCCGGCGGGGACGGCGCCCTGCTGGGCCGGGCGCCGGTGGACCGGGGGTTCGGCACCGCCGAGAAGAACACGACCGGCCTGGCGGAGACCGAGGAGAGCAACCGAGAGGGTACCCGCAGGTTCCGCTACTTCCGGTTCCACGTGAAGGTGGTCCTCACCCCGGAGCACCGGCCGGACCGCCAGCTCACCGTGGACGTACCGGGCGGCCTGGTCGCCATGCTGCCGCTCGGGGACGACGGCAGCCCGGCCGACGGCATCGCAGGGAAGCACCCGGAGCTGTTCCGGACGGCCGTACCGGAACCGGAGCCGACCGTGGAGCAGGTGGCGAAGCCCCTGCCGCAGCCGGACCCGCTGCCCGAGCCCGTGACCACCGAACCCTCGGCCGAGGCGGCGCCGCCGGGGCCGGGCACCGGCTCCGTGGCCGACCGTGTCGCCGCCATCCTGATGGGCCTGGACAGCGCGGACACGGCCGAACCGTTCGTGAAGGACGACGAGTCGGGGAAGATCGTCGAGCGGCCCGGCGAAGGCGAGGCCGCCGCCCCTGCCGTCGCGCGGTGACACGTATGGTTCACCACGTCAGCACAGCACCACCGCACCACCCGGTACCAGGATGTGAGGAGAGTCGGCCGTGGCACGCCAGCTTCTGACCGTCGGCCAGGACGGCGAGGGCGAGTTCCGGACGATCGGCGACGCCCTCGCGCGGGCGCGTTCCGGGGCGGTGATCAGTGTCCGTCCGGGGTCGTACCCGGAGACGCTCACCGTGCGGACGCGGGTGACGATCGTCGCCGACGGCCCCCGTGGCAGCGTGCGCGTCGAACCGGTACGCGGTACGGCGGTCACGCTGGCGGCCGACGCCGTGCTGCTGACCGAGCTGGACTTGCGCGGCGGCGAGGGCGACCTGCCCGTGGTGGACGCGGTGCGCGGCCAAGTCGCCCTGGACGGCTGCGAGATCACCGGTACGGGCTGGACGGCGCTGCTCAGCAGGGGCGCCGGTTCGCTGGCGATGCGGCGCTGCCGGGTGACGAACCCGATCGGCGCCGGAGTGGTGGAGACGGGCAGCACGGGCAGTGTCGTGGAGGACTGCGTCCTGGAGCACCTGGGTACCTCGGCGCTGGTGATCAGCGAACAGGGCCGGGCCACCGTACGGGGTTGCGTCATACGGGACGCTCGGGGCAACGGACTTCTGGCCAACGGGAGTTCACAGGGGTCCGTGGAGGACTGCGAGATCTCCGCGACCGACAAACCGGCGCTGGCGCTGGAGGCGGGCACCTCCGTCACGGTGGCCCGGACCACGGTGCACGGCGGCGCGATCGGCGCGTACCTCGCCACCTCGGCCCGGACGGTGCTGGAGGAGGTGACGATCGGCGACACCTCGGGGCACGGCATCGTGGTCGCCGGAGGCGGCGATCCGAGCCTGGTGCGCTGCACCACCGCCCGCACGAGGGGCGCGGGCCTGGCCGTCACCGCCCGCTCGCGCGGCACCTACACCGACTGTGTCTTCACCGGGGCCGGAGGGGCCGGGGTGCACGTCACCGAGTCCAGCGCGCCGGTGCTGACCGGGGTGCGGGTGGCCGACACCGAGGGCATCGGGGTGCTGCTGACCGAGGAGTCGGCGGCCGAGTTCGACCGGCTGACCGTGGAGGACACCGGCGGCGTCGGCATCTCCGTGCGCTCGGGCGCCAATCCGCTGCTGCGCCGGGTCCGGGTGTCCCGTACGAAGGGCGCGGGTGTGCTGGTCGCGGAGGACGGACGCGGGCGCCTGGAGGACTGCGTGGTCGAGGAGGCCGGGGCGCACGGGGTGCGGATCGAGGGGCACGGCAATCCGCACATCGGCAACAGTGTGGTGCGTGGCGCGGCCCGTTCGGGTGTCTCGGTCGGCGCGCGCGGGCTGGGTTCGCTGCGGGACTGCGAGGTGACGGGCTCCGGTGAGTGCGGGGCCGCCGTGGAGGAGGGCGGCGAAGTCTCCCTGGTCCGGGTGCGGTTCACCGGTTCCGGTCGGCACGGGGTGTGGGTCGCCGGGGGCGGCCGGGCCTCGCTCGGCGGCTGCGAGGTGGTGGACAACGGCGGCGACGGCATCCGCGTGGACAGCGCCGAGCAGGTGTCCGTGGCGTCCTGCACCGTACGCGGCAGCAAGGGTGCCGGACTGCGGGCCACCGGACGCGGCGAGCGGCTGACGGTGACCGAGTTGGCCAGCGCCGACAACCACGCCCCCGACGTGTGGCCGGGCGCTGAGCCCACGACGGCGGGCGGGGGCGTGGAGGCCGGGGACGCACGGACACCCTCCGGGGAACCCGAACCGCCTGCGCCCGACGGTCCGTTCGCGGAGCTGGACGCGCTGGTCGGCCTGGCCGGGGTGAAGCATCAGGTGAACACTCTGGTGAACCTGGGCCGGTTGGCGCAGCGTCGGGCCCAACTCGGCATTCCCGCACCGCCGATGAGTCGGCACCTGGTCTTCGCGGGTCCGCCCGGCACCGGCAAGACGACGGTGGCCCGGCTGTACGGCGGCATTCTGGCCGAGCTGGGGTTGCTGCCGTCCGGCCACATCGTGGAGGTGTCCCGCTCGGACCTGGTCGCCCAGGTGATCGGCGGCACCGCCATCAAGACCACCGAGGTGTTCCAACGGGCCCTGGGCGGCGTGCTGTTCATCGACGAGGCGTACACCCTGCTGTCGGACGGCAAGGGGTCGGGCGCCGACTTCGGGCAGGAGGCCATCGACACGCTGGTGAAGCTGGTCGAGGACCACCGGGACGAGGTGGTGGTGATCGTCGCCGGTTACTCCAAGGAGATGACGGGTTTCCTCGCGGCCAACCCCGGTCTCGCGTCCCGGTTCACCCGCACCATCGAGTTCACCAACTACTCGGTGGAGGAACTCGTCACGATCACCGAGAACATGTGCGCGGCGCACCGCTACGTACTGGACCCGCTGGCGCTGCGGGCGCTGCATCTGCACTTCACGCGGATGCGGCGGGACGCGACGTTCGGCAACGGCCGTGCGGCGCGCCGGGTGTTCGAGGAGATGGTGGACCGGCAGTCGTTCCGGCTGGCGTCGATGCCGGACGTCGGGGAGGACGATCTGCTGCGGATACTCCCGGAGGACGTGGGTGAGGAGGAGGCCGCCGAGGTGCGGTCCGGGGAGACGGCCGCGCCCGGCGACTCCGACGTGCTGGCCAGGCTGCGCGGCATGATCGGTCTCGGCGCGGTGAAGCGCGAGGTCGGTGGCATCCTGGATCTGCTGACCACCGCCCGGCAGCGGCAGGCGGTGGGCCTGCCCACCCCGAAGGTCAGCCACCACCTGGTGTTCTCAGGCCCGCCCGGCACCGGCAAGACGACCGTGGCACGCCTCTACGCGGACCTGCTGCGCTCCTTCGGGGTGCTGCCGCGCGGCCAGCTCGTGGAGGTGGCCCGCGCCGATCTGGTCGGCCGGTACATCGGGCACACCGCGCAGCTCACCACGGAGGCGTTCGAACAGGCCCTGGGCGGCGTGCTGTTCATCGACGAGGCATACACCCTCACGCCCCGGGACGCGCCGCAGGACTTCGGCCGGGAGGCCGTGGACACGCTGCTGAAGCTGATGGAGGACCACCGGGACGAGACGGTCGTGATCGTCGCCGGGTACACCTCGGAGATGGCCCGCTTCCTGGAGTCCAACCCCGGTCTCGCCTCGCGGTTCTCCCGGCATGTGCGGTTCGAGGACTACACCACCACCGAACTCCTGGAGATCGTGGGGGAGATGACATCCACCGCCGGGTACAAGTGCGCCCCGGAGACGCTGGACGCGCTGCGCGCCCATCTGGACGCCGTGCCGCGCACCCGGTCGTTCGGCAACGCGCGACTGGCCCGGCAGGTGGTGGAGTCGATGATGACCCGGCAGGCCGGGCGGCTCGGCTCCGTACCCACCCCGGACCTGGAGGCACTCACCCTGCTCCTCCCGCAGGACCTCCCGTACGCCGGGCAGCCGACGGGCTGAGGGGCAGCGGGGCCCGTCGCGCCGTGGGGACCGGTGCCCGTCGAGCCGTACGAGGCGGTGGGGGCCGTACGGCACGGGTTCCGTCGTCCCGCGTGCCGTCCCTCTCCCGGGGATCACCGATCCGTGGTGAACCCGGCGGCCTCCCGGTCCCGTGTTGCCCGGTGAATCCATTCGCACGCGGGTTCGCCGACCGGGGGCGATGCTCACGGGCCGGGAACCCGCGCCGTGAGAAAGCAGCGCCGTGGAAGCAGGGACCCTGGGGGCCGGACCGTGCTCCGCCGTGTGACCCGGAGGACGGCCGACCGACCGGCGGCGGCCGTCGTCGCCCACGACACCGACACCGGCACCGCGCCCGTCCTCTCCCCGACCGAGGGCTCGGGTCAGCCGAGATGACCGCCCTCGTCACCCCGCCCCTGCCGGAACGGGCCGCCGGGAGGACGGACCCGGACGCCGAGCGCCCGAAGGCACCGGCCGCCCTCGGCGGCGGGCGCCTGTATCTGCGGCGCTTCGCCCGCAACCGGGGCGCCCTGCTCGGCCTCACGCTCTTCCTGCTCATCGTGCTGTTCAGCGTGTTCGGTGGCCTGTTCACCTCGTTCTCCTACACGGACGCCGACTTCCTCGCCCTCACCCAACCCCCGAGCGCCACCCACTACTTCGGCACCACCCAGGGCGGGAACGACATCTACGCCGAGGCGGTGCACGGTCTGCGCCGCTCCCTGGTGATCGCGGTGAGCGTGTCGGTGCTGACCAGCACCCTCGCCGCACTGATCGGCGCGGGCGCCGCCTACCTCGGCGGCCGGGTGGAGCGGCTGACCCTGATGGTCATCCACTTCCTGCTGGTCGTACCGTCCTTCCTGATCCTGGCCCTGGTCTCGCACCGTCTCGCCGGTGACTGGCGGGTCCTCATCCTGGTCCTGACCGTGTTCGGCTGGATGGGCACGGCACGTGTCGTATGGGCGCTCGCCACGTCGCTGCGGACCAGCGACTACGTACAGGCCGCCGAGTACATGGGCGTACGGCCCTGGCGGATCGTCGTCCGGCACATCATCCCGAACCTCGGCTCCCTGCTCGTCGTCCATCTCACTCTCGGAGTGGTGGCCACCGTGCTCGGCGAGACCGGTCTGTCCTTCCTCGGCTTCGGGGTGCAGACCCCGGACGTGTCGCTCGGCACCATGTTGGCCGACGGCTCCGGCGCGATCAGCTCCGCACCCTGGCTGTTCGGGTTCCCGGCCGCCCTGGTCGTGCTGCTCACGGTGTCGATGACGCTGGTCGGGGACGGGCTGCGGGACGCGCTCGACCCCATGTCCACCACCGGATCCCGAGGAGGCCGACGTTGACGTCCACCAGCGCCGGAGTACGGCAGTTCCCGGCGGACCCGGCTGCCACGCCGGTCCTGTCCGTCCGTGACCTGCGTGTCTCCTTCCCGTCCGAGGCCGGGCCGGTCCGCGCGGTGCGCGGGGTGAGCTTCGACGTGCTGCCCGGACGCACGCTCGGCATCGTCGGGGAGTCCGGCTCGGGCAAGTCCGCGACCGCGCTCGGCATCATGGGCCTGCTTCCGCCGACCGCGCACGTCTCGGGTGAGGTGCTGCTCGGGGGCCGGAACCTCGTCGGGCTGAGCGACCGGCTGCTGTCGGCGGTGCGCGGCAAGGACATCGGCATGGTCTTCCAGGACCCGCTGTCCGCCCTCACCCCGATCTTCCCGGTCGGCAGGCTGCTGGCCGACGCGCTCCGTGTGCACCAGGACCTGTCCCGGCGGGCCGCGTGGGAGCGTGCCGTCGAGCTGCTCGACCTGGTCGGCATCCCCGAACCCCGGCGCGGGGCGCGGTCGTTCCCGCACGAGTTCTCCGGCGGGATGCGGCAGCGGGTGGTGATCGCTCTGGCGATGGCGAACTCCCCCAAGGTCATCGTCGCGGACGAGCCGACCACCGCTCTCGACGCCACCGTCCAGGCGCAGATCCTCGGCGTACTGCGCACCGCGCAGGCCGAGACCGGCGCCGGGGTCGTCCTCATCACCCACGACCTGGGCGTCATCGCCGGGCACGCCGACGAGGTGGCCGTGATGTACGCGGGCCGGATCGTGGAGCGTGCCGGGGTGGACGAGCTGTTCGCGCGCCCCGCCATGCCGTACACCATCGGGCTGCTCGGCGCGGTGCCGCGCACCAAGGGCCGTACGGACCGGCCGCTGGTACCGATCCCGGGCGAGCCGCCGTCCCTGGTGGGCGACCCGGTGGGCTGCCCCTTCGCGGACCGCTGCCCGGCCGTCGCGGACGACTGCCGCACGGAAGAACCCGCACTCACCGCTGTCGCGGGACACGGCGAGGTGGCGTGCCTGCGAGTCGGGGAGATCGCGGACGGGAGAGTGGCGGCGGAGTCGCTGTTCGCTGTGGGAGCGGGGAGTGCGGGTGCTGGGGGTCGCGCCGAGGGTGCCGGGGGTGCGGGCGCGGGTCGTACGGGCTCGGAGGGCGCCGGGACCGCGGAGGCAGGTGGAGGGGATGCGGCTGCGGGTGGTACCGGTCCCCCCGGCGAACACATGGGTACCGACCACATGAGTACCGACCACACGGGTGCCGACAACCACATGGGCACCGGGCACACGAGTGCGGACAACCGCGTGGGCGCCGAGCACACGGGTGCCGACAACCACATGGGCACCGAGCACACGAGTGCGGACAACCGCGTGGGCGCCGACCACATGGGTGCCGAGCACACCCGTACGCCCGAACCCCCCGGCGCCCCCCACATGGGCCCGGCCCACACCCCGCCCCCCGGCGATGTGGTGCTCCGCGTGTCCGGGCTGACGAAGACCTTCCCCGTCACCCGTGGCGCCCTGCTGAAGCGCCGGGTCGGCACGCTGCACGCGGTCACCGATGTCGGTTTCGAGCTGCGGGCGGGCGAGACGCTGGGTCTGGTGGGCGAGTCGGGCAGCGGCAAGACGAGCACGCTGCTGGAGATCGTACGGCTGGCGGCGCCGGAGGGCGGCCGGGTGGAGGTGGCGGGTACGGACGTGGCCGCGCCCCGCTCGGCGGCACGGACTCAGGAGCTGCGCCGGACGGTGCAGATCGTCATGCAGGACCCGCTGGGCTCGCTCGATCCCCGGCTCCCCGTGTCCCAGTTGCTCGCGGAGCCGCTGCGGGCCGTCGGACACGAACGGGCGGCGATCCGGGCGCGGGTGGCCGAGCTGCTGGATCTGGTCGGGCTGGAGCCGTCCGTGGCGGACCGCTTCCCGGCGGCCCTGTCCGGCGGGCAGTGCCAGCGGGTCGGCATCGCCCGCGCGCTGGCCACCGAGCCGCGGCTCGTGGTGCTGGACGAACCGGTGTCCGCGCTGGACGTCTCGGTGCAGGCCGCCGTCGTCAATCTGCTGGTCCGGCTCCAGCGGGAACTGGGCCTCGCCTATCTGGTCGTCGCGCACGATCTGGCGGTGCTGCGGCACATGGCCGACCGGATCGCGGTGATGTATCTCGGCCACATGGTCGAGACCGGCGCCACCGAGGAACTGTTCGCGCACCCCACCCACCCGTACACCGAGGCCCTGCTGTCGGCCGTACCCGTGCCGGACCCGAGGATCGAGCGCTCGCGGGAGCACATCGTGCTGGAGGGCGAACAGCCCAGCGCGACCCGGCTCCCGGAGGGCTGCGTCTTCGTGGACCGCTGCCCGCTGTACCGGCTGCTGGACGAGAACGTGCGGCAGCGCTGCCGCACCGAGCGCCCGGCCCTGCGTCCGATCACGGCGGCGGTGGGCCCGGGCGCGGGACAGGTCGCTGCCCCGGCCGGTCCCGGCCCCGGCCATCAGCACGCCTGCCACGCCCGCTGACCCGCCGCGCCCGCCACGCCCGCTGAACCGCCGGGAGGGCAGCCCCCATGCCGGAAGTGCCCCGCGCCGGTAGAGCCGCTCCGCTCACCACGGAGTCGGCCCCCTCCCGCGCAGGGCCCCGCGCGGCACTGCCGCCGCGCCCCGGCTCAGTGGCGACCGCCGCGCCCCCGCGAGCCGTCGTGCGAGCCGTCGCGGTCGTCGCCGGACCGGCCGTCGTGCCGTCCGTCGTCCGCGCCGTGACGCCGGTCGTCGTCGCCGTGTCCGCCGGAGCGGTGGTGGGCCCCCGGGTGGTCGTCCGCGTGCGGCCGGTCCTCCACGGTGGCGGTGGGCGTCGGCCGCGCGGCGGAGGACGTCTTCCCCGCCGGGGCGGCGGAGGACACGGAGGGAATCGCCGTGACCCGGTCCCGGCCGGAGTCGTCCGCACCCGAGTGCCGTGCGTGGTCCTCGCCCTCCGCGTGGCGGCCGTGGTCGTCGGCACCGTCGTGGCGGCCGTGGTCGTCGGCGCCGTGCCTTTCGTGGGACGGGGCACTGGCCGTCGGGTGCGGCGCCGTGGAACCGGTGACGCTCGGGACCGCGCTGACCGGGCTGGTGCCGGGCCGGGCGGGGGCCGAGCCGACGGCCGTGGCGGTGTACGCGCCCCCACCGAGCACGGCCGCCGCTACGACGACGGCGGCGATGGTGCGACGGCGGCCGGTGAAACGGGAGTTGGTCATGACGTGTCCTGTCCTTCCGTCCGCTCCACGGCCCTTCCGTGGAGCGCGTCCGGTGCGTTCGCCGGACGAGGACAACCGTGCGCCAGGCATGCTGAAGCCAGGCTGAAGGAACCTGAAGGGTTCTTCAGGCGGGTTCTGACACCCTTGCGGTATGCGCCTGTTGATAGTCGAGGACGAGCGGCGGCTCGCCGTGGCTCTCTCGCGCGGCCTGGCCGCCGAGGGGTTCGCCGTGGACGTGGCCCATGACGGCCTGGAAGGGCTGCACCTGGCGCGGGAGCACGACTACGACCTGATCCTGCTCGACATCATGCTCCCCGGCATGAACGGCTACCGGGTGTGCGCCGCGCTGCGGGCCGAGGACGACGACACACCGATCCTCATGCTGACCGCGAAGGACGGCGAGTACGACGAGGCCGAGGGCCTGGACACGGGCGCTGACGACTACCTGACGAAGCCGTTCTCGTACGTCGTTCTTCAGGCCCGCATCCGCGCCCTGCTGCGGCGCCGGGCCCGGACCGGCTCACCGGTGCTGCGGGTGGGCGGGCTGAGCGTCGATCCGGGCGCCCGGCGGGTGAGCCGGGACGGCACGGAAGTCGCCCTGACCACCAAGGAGTTCGCGGTCCTCGAACACCTCGCGCGGCACGCGGGCGAGGTGGTGTCCAAGGCCGACATCCTGTCCCACGTCTGGGACTTCGCCTATGACGGCGACCCGAACATCGTCGAGGTCTACATCAGCGCGCTCCGCAGGAAGATCGACGCGCCCTTCGACCGCCGCTCCATCAGGACGGTACGCGGGGCGGGTTACCGCCTGGAGGCCGAGGGGGTCCGCAATGGCTAGACCGCTGAACTCCGTTCGGGCTCGGGCGACGCTCGCTGCGACGGCGGTGGTGTGCGTGGCGCTGGTCGCGGCGGGCTTCGCCGTACTGGCCGTCCTGCGGCACAACCTCACCGGTCGCGCGGGGCTGGAGGCGGAGGTGACCGCCCGTACGGTGGCCGGTTCACAGGACGCGCTCAACGGCCGCTTCGACCGGCTCGACCTGCCCGGGGACGGGCGCGTGGTCCAGGTCGTCGGCTCGGACGGCCGGGTGCTGAGCAGTGACGCGGTACTCGTGGGCCGGTCCCCCGTCGCGGACTACGCGCGCGCCGCCGCGGGGGTGACGGCGCCACGCCCGCTCCGCTCGTCCCCCGACTCCACGCATGCGGAATCCACTTCGCCCGCCTTCACCGCCCCCGCCCGGTACGCACCCGTCCGCACCGGCGCCGCTCACACCGTGACGCCCGTGGAGGATCACGGCCGCCGGGGCCGGGGCGGCGACGACCGCGGCGGAAGCGGGGGCGGTACGGAGAGCGGTGACGACCACGGCGGCAGACGTGGCGGGCTGGAAACCGTTCCCACCCCGAGCGTCGAGGACGACACCCCCCGTGCGACCCCGACGCCCTCCACCCCTCCGCGCGGCGAGGTCGGCACCGGGGTGGAGCGGCGGACGATCACGGCGACGGTGGCGGGCGCGACCCACGACTACAGCTTCGCCGCCGTCCAGGGCACCTCGTACGACGGGAGAACGTACACCGTCTACGCGGGTGTCTCCCTGGACGACGAGCAGGCGACCATCGGCCAGGTCACGGATTCGCTGCTCGCGGGGCTGCCGTTCTTGCTGGCCGTGGTGGCGGCGGTGACCTGGCTGGTCACACGGCGCGCGCTGCGCCCGGTGGAGGGCATCCGCGCCGAGATGGCGGAGATCACCGGCAGCGGCGACCTGTCCCGCCGGGTGCCCGAGCCCCGTTCGGGCGACGAGATCGCGCGGCTGGCCCGGACGACCAACAGCACGCTGGCGGCGCTGGAGCGTTCGGTGGAGCGGCAGCACCGCTTCATCGCGGACGCCTCGCACGAACTCCGCAGCCCTATAGCCAACTTGCGCACCCAGTTGGAGGTGGCGGACGCGCATCCCGACCTCCTCGACACCCGCGACCTCGTCCAGGACGTCGTACGCCTGCAGAACCTGGCCACCGACCTGCTTCTGCTCGCCCGCCTGGATGCCGGGGAGAGCCCGGCGCACGCGCGGGTGGACCTGACCACGCTGGTGCACGAGGAGGTCGCCGCGCGCGTCGGCACGGACCGGCTGCCGATCTCCGTGGACCTCGGGGACCGCGCCCTGGCCACGACCGGCAGCAGAACCCAGCTCTCCCGTGTCCTGGGCAACCTCCTCGACAACGCCCAGCGCCACGCGGCGTCCCGGGTGACGGTGACGGCGGCCGTCGAGGACGGCGCCATCACCCTCACCGTCCTGGACGACGGCCCCGGCGTCCCTCCGGAGGACCGTGAGCGGATCTTCGAGCGCTTCGTACGGCTCGACGACGCCCGCAGCCGCGACACCGGCGGCGCCGGTCTCGGCCTCGCCATCGCCCGCGATGTGATGCACCGTCACGGCGGCTCCCTGACGGTGGGGGGCGCACCGGGCGAGGGAGCGGTGTTCCGGGCGCGCCTGCCGGACGCCACCGGCCCCGGCGACGAGGGCTGACCCCGGTCCGGCCACGCGCACGGACACCCCTCCGCCCAAGCACGGCGAGCCCGGCCACGCGCACCGGCACCCCGCCCGCTCAAGCGCGGACCGAACCCGGCGCGCCCCCCAGCAGCAGCGGCCACACGCTGGGCATCTCGCCCACCGGCACCTCGATCAGCGACGGACCGGGCTCGCCGAGGCACTCCTTGAGGGCGCCGCCGAGCCGGGCCGGTCCGTCCGCCCGTACGGCCGGTACCCCGAACGACTCGGCGAGCCGGACGAAGTCGGGGCTGGCCAGGTCGCTGCCGATGAAGCGGCCGCCGAACTCGTCCGCCTGGATGCGCCGGACGTTCCCGTAGGCGTTGTCGTTGAAGACAACCGCCGTCACCGCGATGCCGTACTTGCGGGCCGTCGCCAGTTCCTGCATGTTCCAGCAGAACCCGCCGTCTCCGTTGACCGAGACGACCGCCCGGTCCGGGTTGCCCACCTTCACCCCCAGTGCCGAGGGGTAGCCGTAGCCGAGGGTGCCCTGGTAGCCGGGGGTGAGGAACGTCCCGGGCCGGTGCACGGGGTAGCCGACGGACGCCAGGTAGCCCACCTGGGTCAGCTCGTTGACCAGGAAGCCGTCGTCCGGGATGGCCTCGCGCAGCGCGCGGACGTAAGACCACTGCGGTTCGACGCTCTCGATCCGTCCGGCGCACCAGGCGCGGACTCCGGCCAGTTCTCCGGGCGGCCAGCCGGAGCCGCCCCGGCGCGAGGGCGCACGTCCACCTGCGCGGGCCAGCGCGGCCCGCAGCTCCTCCAGGACCGGGCGGGCGTCGGCGCACAGGGTGAGGTCGGCCGACCTCGGCGCGCCCAGGTCGGCGGGGTCCGCGTTCACCAGCGCGACGGCCGCGCCCGGACCGGTCGGCAGGGCCGTGCCGCGCGGCGAGACGAACCGGCTGCCCACGACCAGGACCGCGTCGGCGGCCGGGAGCAAGCGCGGTGCCGCGAGGCTGGAGAAGGCGAGCGGATGGTGGGCGGGCACCGCGCCGCCGGCGTTACGGCTCATCACGACCGGAGCGCCCAGTTCCTCGGCCAGCGCCGTGAGGGCCGGGCCCGCCCCGGAGGCGAGCACACCGCCGCCCGCGTAGAGGAGGGGGCGGCGCGCCTCCCGGAGCAGGGCGGTGAGTTCCGCGAGCACGTCCTGTTCCGGGGAGCCGGAGCCCCCGGCCCGCTCGCCCCGGTGCCCCCGCCCGGCGTCGTCCTCCCCGGCGGGTTCCCCCACCACGGACTCCGGACCGTTCTCCACCCGTGCGGCGAGGACGTCCGCCGGGATCGTCAGGGCCACCGGCCGGGGGCGCCCGGACCTGGACCGCCGTACCGCCTCACGGACCAGGCCGGGTACGCGATCCGGGGTGTCGGCGCGCGCGGACCACTTGGTGACGGATGCCAGCATCCCGTCCTGGTCGGGCAGTTCGTGCAGCATGCCGAGGCCGCGTCCGGCCAGGGTGGACGGGATGTCGGCGGCCACGCACAGCATCGGCGAGGAACAGGCGTAGCCGGTGGCCACCGCCGGGAGGGCGTTCAGCACCCCGGGGCCGGGCACCACCAGGCAGACCCCGGGGCGTCCGGTGGTGCGGGCGTACGCCTCCGCCATGTGGGCGGCGCCCTGTTCGTGCCGGGCGGCGATGTACTCGATGGGTCCTCCGGCGGCCCGGGAACGCGCGAGGGCGTCCAGCACGTGGTCGAGCTGGACGCCCGGCACGCCGAACACGTGCCGGACCCCCTCTCGTTCCAGTTGGTCCACCAGCGCCTGGGCCCCGTTCAGCTCCACGCCTGTGCCTTCCTCTCGTCCTCCGGGTGGGGGGTGGGTTCCGGTCCGGCTCCGGCGTCCCGGCGGTCCAGCCGGTTCAGCACCGGGACCGTCATGACCGTGGTGACCAGGGCGACGAGGACCAGGGCGGCGAACAACTGGTCGCTGACGATGCCCGCGGAGAGCCCGATGTTGAGCGCGATGAGCTGCATCAGCCCGCGGGCGTTCATCAGCGCGCCGACCCGGAGGGCCACCGGGCCGGGTTCACCGCGCAGCCGGGCGGCGGCCCAGCAGCCGCCGAACTTGCCCGCCACCGCCACGACGACGGCGGCGCCCCCGAAGGCCAGCACGGACGGGTCGGAGAACACGTCGAAGCGGGTGTTCAGACCGGAGTAGGTGAAGAACATCGGAACGAACACCACCTGGGTCAGGGACTGGGTGGTCCGCACCAGCCGTTCCGACGGCTCCCCGCGCGGCATCGCCATGCCGACGCAGAACGCCCCGAACACCGCGTAGAGCTGGATGACGTCGGTGAACCACGCGGCGCAGAACAGTACGGCCACGGTGAACAGCAGGCGGGTCTCGTCGCCGAGGCCCGGCCGCTGGACCACCCAGGCCAGCAGTCGTCGGCCCAGCAGGAGCAGCACGGCCACGAAGAGCAGGGAACCGCCGATGGCCGTGACGGCGGGCCCGGGTCTGCCGGAGGCCACGCTGAGCACCCCGGCGAGCATCATCCAGGCGACGGCGTCGTCGGTGGCACCGGCCGCCAGCGAGAGGGAGCCGAACCGGGAGCCGGACAGCCCCCGTTCGGTGATGATCCGGGCCAGCATGGGGAAGGCCGTGATGGCCAGGGCGACACCGACGAACGCGGCGGTCACCCACACCGGGACGCCCCGGACGAAGATGCCGACGTGGCCGTGGACCAGGACGGTCAGCGCCACACCGGACACCAGCGGCACCGCCACCCCGGCCAGGGAGACCGTGACGGCGGTCCCGGCCAGCCCGCGCCCCGCGTGCCCCCGGAACTCGAACCCGGCGGCGAACATCAGGGCCACCAGGCCGATCTGACCGGCGACGTACAGCACCGGCTTCAGCTCCGGGGGGAAGACCCGCGCGGACAGGCCGGGGGCGAGCAGTCCGAACAGGGACGGGCCGAGCAGCACCCCGGCGATCATCTCGCCGACCACGGGCGGCTGCCCGAACCGTCCCGCGGCCAGGACGACGAGTCGGCAGACCAGCAGGATGACGACGACGGCCAGGAAGAAGGCGGGAGCGAGCTCCACGGGAGTCATGTCCGCGTCCTCTCAGCGGCCGGAGGCGGCGGTGGGGGAACCGCCGGAGGCGGCGAAGTGGTTCCGGCAGAGCCCCTGTCGTCTGGCGTCCCACACCATGTAGGTGCCGAGGACGAGCTGGACGAGGCTGCGCCCGACGCCCTCCCAGCGGTCGGCCAGCCGCATGGCCGCAAGCCGGGCCCGTGGGCGGTCCGGTGTTCCGGGCGGGCCGCCGGTGCGGGGAACGAGCAGGCAGGGTCCCCGGCTGGGCAGCGACCGCGTGTGCTGGGCGGAGGACTCCAGCCGGAACCGCCGCAGCGTCTCCTCCGCCGCCACCCGCATGGTGAGGACGGCGAAACCGCGGGCGGGACAGGGCCGGTTGGCCGGTATCCCGAACGGGATGGACTCGGCGGGCCGGGTGTCCGCGTCCAGCCAGCGGTCCGGATCGAACGGGCCCTGGCCGGACCGCTGGTACTCCGGGTAGTTGAACAGCAGCACCGAGCCCGCCGGGATCGGGCTCCGGCCCGCCCGGGGGATCTCGGCGGACGTGACGCGGTGGGCCACTCCGAAGAGCGGGAAGTGCTGGAGGGTCTCGTCGATGACCCCGTCCAGGAAGCCGGGACGGGTCTCCCCGGCCGACAGCCGGTCCTGGACCTCCCGGTGGGTGGCGACGGCCAGCAGCAGGTGGGCCATCGCCTCCGACATCTGCACCACGGCGGTGTTGAAGAACGTGCCCTGGAGGTAGTACGCCTGCTCGTCGGCGGAGAGCGTGGCGGGCAACGGCACCGGAGGGGGGTCGTGGGCGAGCC
The DNA here is from genome assembly GCF_019104725.1 of Streptomyces corallincola. GTDB lineage: Bacteria > Actinomycetota > Actinomycetes > Streptomycetales > Streptomycetaceae > Streptomyces > Streptomyces corallincola. The sequence goes on from NZ_JAHRXF010000012.1 coordinate 103,898, forward strand.
GGTCCCTGAGGTACGCGGTGAGCCGGGCCCGGCGTTCCAAGTGGCGCAGGCCGGTGCATTTCAGCGCGCTGACCACGTCGTCCGCGTTGCCGGTGATCAGGTCCCTGACGTGGCGGGGGCACGGTGCGCGGAACACCACCTCGTAGTACACCTCGGCCCACACGGGCATCATCAGGTCGCGCAGCCTGACCCGGTGGACGGGGGCGGAGGCGGGGAGTTCGTCGAGCACACCCCGGATGCGGCGGCCGACCAGTTCCGCCCACTCGTCCTTGGACAGTCCGGCCAGGATCTGCCGGGTGGTGCGGGCCACGTCGTCGTAGCGCGGGCCGGGTTCCAGGTGCTCCTGGTGCACGTGCGGGCCGGGTGACAGCCAGTACCAGAACAGGTCGGACAGCGCCGCGCCCCGGCTGCGGCCGTCGGCCGCGGGATGGCCGTACACCTTCCTGAACTCCTGGGCGGACACCTCGCGGCCGGGTACCTCGACGCCCTGTTCGCCGCCCACCCGGGCGAAGATGCGCACCCGCAGCGCGATCACCAGACCGGGCAGCCAGGAGGGCAGCGTCACCGCCGCGACCGCCGCGAGGGCGACGGCCGCCCATCCGGCGGGGCTCATCCGGCGACCCCGCCGAACCGGTGGTCGGCCCCCGGCACCACGTCCGTACCGGGCCCGAACCCCCAGGCGGGCGGGCGGACCAGATCGGGCGTCAGGTCGGCCGGGCCCGAGGCCCCGCACAGCGCGAGGGCGTCGTCCAGTTCGTCGCGCAGCAGTTCCAGCAGCCGCCGTACGCCCTTCTCGCCGCCCTCGGCCAGTGCCCACATCACGGGGCGGCCGATGCCCACGGCGACCGCGCCGAGCGCGAGCGCCTTGACCACGTCGGTTCCGCGCCGCACCCCGCCGTCCAGCACCACGGGGACACGGCCGTCCACCGCGGCGACGATCTCGGGCAGCAGTTCCACGGTGGCCGGGACGGTGTCGAGCTGCCGTCCGCCGTGGTTGGAGAGCAGCAGCCCGTCCACACCGTGCCGGACGGCCAGGCGGGCGTCCTCGGGGTGCAGCACGCCCTTGAGCAGGATGGGCAGGTCCGTCGTGCGGCGCAGCCGATCGACGTGCTCCCAGTTCAGCTCGGGCGACATGGCGATCTGCCGTACGTGGCCGCGCTCGCCGTCGCGCAGGTCCACCAGGTTCTCGCAGCGCAGGCCGGGCGGCAGGTCGTGGAAACCGTTGCGCCGGTTGCGTTCCCCGGCGCCGAGCACCGGGGAGTCCACGGTGACCACCAGGGCGGAGCACCCGGCGTCGGTCGCCCGCCGGACCAGCGCGTCGGTGATCTCCGGGTCGGGCTGGATGTAGAGCTGGAACCACAGCGGTGGCGCCTGGCCGCCCTCGGTGGCGGCCCGCGCCGCGTCGGCGATCTCCCCGACGGCGACCGTGGACGCCATCGAGACGATCATGACGGCTCCGGCCGCCGCGGCGGCCCGCGCGGTGGCCAACTCCCCTTCCGGATTCAGGAGTTTGTGGAACGCGGTCGGGGAGAGCAGGATCGGCAGGTCGGCACGGCCGCCGAACAGCCTGGTCTCCAGGTTGCGTTCGGCGCTGCCCCGGAGCACCCGAGGCAGCAGCCTGAGCCGCCGGAAGGCGGCCTGGTTGGCCCGTACGGTGATCTCGTCCTGGGCGCCACCGGCGATGAAGTCGGCGTAGACGGGGTCGAGTTCGGCGCGGGCGGCGGTCTCGAAGTCGTGGACGGTGTAGTGCATGTCGCTCACCGCCCGGCGGGGCTCGGCCGGAGGTCCAGCTCGCGGGCGAAGAAGTCCGCCAGCGGGGCGTGGTGCACCTCCGGGTCGTCCCACTGGTTCTCCAGGTTCTCCGCCAGGTGATGGGTGCCCAGCAGGTCACCGTCCCGGAAGTGGCGGATCACCGGGTGCAGATAGGCCGCGTCGAAGGCTTCCTCGACCGAGTTCTGCGCGGTGCGGCGCACCGTGATGTCGAAGGGGTCGATCTTGTCGTGGTCGGGGCCGTACTCCAGGGTGACGGTGAAGTAGTCGCGGTCCCTGGTGAGCCGGCCCTCGTGCGCGTACGCCACCGGCACTTCCTCGTGGTGGCGGGCCGGTTCGCCGGGCGCCGTGACGAGCAGGTCACCGAGGACGGCGAACTGCTGCCAGAGCGCGGAGCTGCGGTTGACGCGGGACACCACGGCGTCGGCCAGCGCGGCCGGGGAGGCGTCCACGAGCGTGTGCGGCCAGGGCCGTTCGTGGTGGCGTTCGTCGAGGACGCGGGCGAGGGCGCGCACGGCGTAGCGGAAGCCGTGGATGAAGCCGCCGGTGGACTTCTTGAAGTCCCGCTGCTGCATCAGGGTCCCGGCGATGTAGAGGCCCGGCACGTTGACGGACTCGTAGGCCGGGGTGAGGGCGGCGAAGCGGTCGTCGATGACCAGCTCGGGTCGGCAGTCCGGGTCGAAGATCGAGGCGTCGAAGCGGAAGCCGGTGCACAGGACGACTCGGTCGTACCGCAGTTCCTTCACCACCTCGTCCGCCCGGGAGAAGCTGAAGCGGACCCGGAACCCGCCCTCGGTGTCCGGCTCGATCGACAGCACATGGCCGTCCAGGAGGGCGTTCTGCGACTTGAGTTGGTAGGTGTCGAGGAAGTTGTTGTTCACCGCGCGGAGGTGGCCGACGTAGTGGGTGTTCCAGGCGAGCCTCACGGAGTGCGGCCCGGCGACGTGGATCACGGCCGCGGTCTCCACGAGGTTGTCCGCGGTCTCGAAGGCGGAGTTGCCCTTGCCGAGGACGAGGACCCGTTGGCCGGTGAAGTCGTCCGGGTCCACGGACACCGCCGAGTAGTCCTCGGCGTGCTCGACGCCGGGTATGTCGGGGGTGTTGGGGAGGCTCACCCCGGTGGCCACCACCAGTCGGCGCGCCCGGTGCTCGTGCCCGTGCTGGTCGGTGACGACGAACCCGTCACCGGCGGCGTCCCGGCCCACCCGCTCCACGCTGGTGTCGTAGGCGATGTCCAGCTTGAACGTCTCGGCATAGTCGGCGAGGTAACGCAGCAGGTCGTCGGCGTGCGGGAAGTAACGCTTGCTGTACTGGGAGAACAGCGGTCCGCCGTCCGGGGTGAGCAGGGAGTTCCAGTCCATCCGGAGGTTCAGTTCGGGATCGTCGGTCCCGTTGTGCACCTTGTTGATGGAGATCAGTTTGCGGTGGCGGGGGAACGTACGGAAGAAGGTGCCCGGCCCTTGGCCTCGCTCCAGTATCCGGTACGAGTGCCCGGCCGTCCGGAGTAACTGCCCGAGCTGGAGGCCGGCCGGTCCGGCGCCGATGACAACGTAGTCGAGGGGTGCGCTCTGCGGGGATTCCATGAAAGCTCCTGGTGCTTCGGGCGGGGACGTACCTGAAGACGTACGGAAGAGCTCGGATGAACGCTTCGCCTCGTGGCCCGCGAAGACCGGAGATCCGTCCGGTACGACGGCGTCCGGCCGGGTGGCGAACGCGGACCGGCCTGCTGCGACGAAGGGGGACCGGGCCGGGCGCGGTGGTGTCGGCCCGGCCGGGGTCGTGGGGGGTGGCGCGCCGGAACGGGTGAGAGTTGCGGTGCGAGAGGGAAACGGGGCCGTTCCGACCGGGGCACGACGGCCGTCCATCGGATTCCTGTTGAAATCTCAAGAAGCACCGTAACAACGAGAGTCACGGGGGACAACAGGGTCACAGCGATACACGGGGGGGGCGACACAGGGCCACTCCGGTCACCTGCGGCACACACCGGTCAGCTTCAGGTCGGTGTCCGGTCCCCGAAAACGGATCAAGGGGTGGTTCCGGATACCTCCGGAACCACCCCTTGCCTCCGACTCGTTCGAGTCGGGACGACAGGATTTGAACCTGCGACCCCTTGACCCCCAGGAGTAGAGGTCAAAGGTCTTTTCTGGATATAGCAGACTTAATTAGGGCGGATAGCGCGCATAGCAGGCACTGTCGTGCACTGTCGCGCTCACCGTGTGGTCCCCAACTGGTCCCCAAGCCAGCGCGGTAGAGCCCTACGCAAGGACCTCGCCCTCGCTGCGCCGGTCAGCCCACCACTTGCCCGATCTCACTTCCTGTGAGCTACCGGAGCCAGCAGGCCGCCGTCCAGGCGAACAGGTCTGCTCCCAGACCGGTGAGCTCGTCCGACGCGACCTCTCCTGCCCGTCGACGCTCCGCCAACCGCCGACAGTCTGGCGCCGCCGGGTTCGGCGCTATCACCCCTCAGTTGCCGATCGACTGTTGGTTATCGGTCTCTTGGGTGGCGGCCCAGGTGGCGAGGAGCCGTAGTCCCTCTTCGGAGGGTGAGCCGGGTTCGGCGGTGTAGATAGTGAGGGTGAGGCCGGGGGCGGCGGCCATGTCCAGGCCCTCGAAGGCGAGGGTGAGGTCGCCGAGGCATGGTGGTGCCGGTGCCGGGGTGGCGGACGTTGTGGGCGCCCCATCTGGTGCGGAAGGCGTCGCTGCGGGTGGACAGTTCGCCGACCAGGTCGTGGAGATCCTTGTCGTGCCGGTTGCGGCCGGCTCCCGTCTGGATGTTCGCCGGCTTCCACTTCTGGTGGCCGAAGTTCACCGGCAAGATGCTGGACGAGCGGCTCGGCAAGATCACCTTCTGGACGCTGTTCATCGGCTTCCACGGCACCTTCCTGGTCCAGCACTGGCTGGGCGCCGAGGGCATGCCGCGCCGGTACGCCGACTACCTGGCGGCCGACGGCTTCACCGCGCTGAACACCGTCTCGTCGATCTTCTCGTTCCTGCTTGGCCTGTCAATGCTCCCGTTCTTCTACAACGTCTGGAAGACGGCGAAGTACGGCAAGCCCCGTCGAGGTGGACGACCCGTGGGGCTACGGCCGCTCGCTGGAGTGGGCGACCTCCTGCCCGCCGCCCCGCCACAACTTCGTCACATCCGCAGCGAATCCCTGGCGTTCGACCTGCACCACCCGGACATCGCGCGGGCGGAGCGCGAGGCGTACGCCATCGAGCACTGAGTCGGAGCACCGAGCCAGAGCACTGAGTCCGGAGACCACCATGACCAGACTGCCGGGGCAGGAAGCCGAAGGCGCCGGCCTCGGCAACGAGGTCGAGGGGTATCTGCTGTGGCAGGCCACCATCGCGGTGGCCGAACAGCGGGCGCGGGAGTTCACCGAGCGCATGGACTGCCTGACCACGGCGCAGCGCGAGGAGATCGAGCAGCTCCACGTCTCCGACAGCCTGCGCCGCGCCAAGCAGGACCTGGAGCGCGTCGCGGCCCGCTGCCGTTCCCTGCGGGGCGAGTACGATGCGGCTGCGCTGTGTGGGATACACGCTGGGCGCGGCGGCCGGTCTCACCTCGGCGGCGGCCGCCGCGCTGGCGCTGAGCCGCTGAGCGCTTGCCGCTGAGCCGCTTCTCACTGACCGGAGAGGACCCTCGTATGAAGATCGCCGTCGTCGGAGCGGGCGGATTCGTCGGATCACGCCTGGTGAAGAAGCTCCGCTCGGAGGGCCACGAGGTCACCGCGCACGACCGCTCCACCGGGGTCGACCTGCTGACGGGCGAGGGCGTACCGGAGGCGCTGGCCGGGGCGGGGGTCGTCGTCAACACCATCGACGCCCCCAGCTTCGACGAGGCCGCCGTCCCGTTCTTCCGCACCACGACGGAGACGCTGCTGAACGCGGCGGACCGGGCCGGGGTCGGAAACGTGGTGCTCCTCTCCATCGTCGGCATCGACCAGGTGCCGGACGTGGAGTACTACCGGGCGAAACTGGAGCAGGAACGCCTGCTGGAGGCGGGCCCGGTCCCGTACACGATCGTGCGGGCCACCCAGTTCATGGACTTCGTGGAGCCGATCATGTCCTGGACGACATCCGGCGACACCGTCCGCCTCCCCACGACGCGCCTCCAGCCGGTCGCCGTCGAAGACGTGGTCGCCACCCTCGCCGAGGCCGCCACCACCCCTCCCCGCAACGGCATCGTCAACATCGCGGGCCCCGACATCTTCCCCCTGGACGAACTGGCCCGCCTCACCCTCAGCGCCCACCCCGACGGCCGCAAGGTGCTCATCGACGAGGCGGCCGGCCTCTTCGGCCAGGTCCCCAGGGACGCCCTCATCGCGCCCCCGGGTGCCCGTCTGGGTGCGATGTCCTACGAGCAGTGGTTGCAGCACCACGACTGAGGCAGCGTCCGGGCTCATTCGTGCACGTCGTTTCAGCGTTCGTTCCCGGAACCGGTTGGCAGAGGATGCCGACCAGCGTTTTGCCGATGGTGAGGCCGACAGCGCTGTAAGGCTCGCGCGCGACCGTGACCGAGGCACCCTTGGTGCAGCTCCTGTCCGTCGCGTTGGCGGAGTCGACCTTTCCCCGCAGGATGCCGTGGGAGCTGTCCGTGAGGGTGCCGGTGACGAGACCTCCCCAGTCGAGGTGGACGTGTCGTCGCACGGCGGAGCCTCGGTCGCGCAGTCGCGCAGGACTGGGTAGCGGTACGTGAAGTCGCCCTCCCCAGAGATCTTCAAGGTGGCCTGGGCCCAGCTCCAGGTGCCGCTGACGGCCCGCAGGCCCTGGCCCTTGTCGGGGATCGGCTTCGAGGTGCTTCCGGGCGGAGTACCGAGCCACACCCGCATACGGACGGGTACGTGCCCGTCCGGTGCCGGGTCCGTACCGAGGGCGAGCAGGGTGCCGTCGTACCCGGCGGCGGCGTCCACGCTGACCGACTGCCGGAAGCCGTCCTTCCCACCGGTCACCGCGCTCCAACGGCGCCGGCTCGCAGGCCATTTCACCCGCAAAGTGTGCCTGTCCCGGACGGCCACTCCGCGCATCGGGCCCGCACGGCCCGTGCCCGGCTCGCCGATCGCCGCGACCACGTCGAGCTGTCGTCCTGCCGTCGCACTCGCCTGAGCCGGAGCCCGAAAAACTGGTCAGCTCCCCCTCAAACACGGCCTTCCGATGCACATACGGGCCCGCGACCAGGCCCGATGCGTCTTCGAAATCCGCGGGTTCTTCCGCCGTCGGCGAAGTCAGCCGCACATCCGCCGCAACGACTTCGGTGGCCCGCACGTCCGCTACCTCCTCGAATGGAACCCTTGAGTTCGGATCAAAAATTACCCGGCGCGCATATGCCCTTGCGAAGGGTCACTTGACGGGGTGATGATCGCCGCATGGAGCTTGACGGGGGAGACTTCAAACTGCTGGGGCGGATAGACGCCCGCATAGATGGTGTACCAGTCAAGATCGGTCGGCGGCGGGAGCGACTGCTGCTCGGGCTGCTCCTCCTCGACATGGGGCACTCCTTCCCGGCGCGTCGGCTGATCGAACTGCTATGGACCGGTGAAGTGGTGCCGACCAGCGCCCGGGCCAGTCTGCACGCACACGTTTCACGGCTGCGCGGACTGTTCCAAGGGATCGTCGCCGACAGCCAGGAACCCATCATTGCGTCCGAGGGTGCCGGATACGCGCTGCACGGTGATCCCCAACGCGTCGATGTCCACCGTTTCCGCTCTCTCGCCCGCCGTGCGGACCTCGCCTCCAGCGCAGCGGAATGCGCCGCTCTCCTCGACCGCGCCCTCGGCGAGTGGCAGGGCCCCGTCCTGGGTGGCGACGGGCCGCAGGAGCTGATGGACCGTCTGGGGAGCGGGCTGAACGACATGTACCTGTCGGCGGTCACTCTGCGGGCGGAGGCAAGGCTGACGCTCGGTCAGCACAGCGGCCTCCTGGAGGAACTGGCCCAGCTGGTGCAGGAACACCCGCACCATGAACGCATCGCCCTGTTACGCATGGGGGTGCTGTACCGCTCCGGGCGGCGGAGCGAGGCGCTGAGTGTCTACGAGGAGACCAGAGCCCGGCTGGCCGCCGATCTCGGGCTGGACCCTGGTCCCGACCTGCGGCGCGTGCAGGAGATGATCCTGCTGGCAGACGGAATGCCGGAGGAATGGCCGCGCGGTCTGTTCGGTGCCCGGTGGCGGGAGACGGTCACCGTGTCTGCGGAGCGGAGCGGACACCGGACGACAGCCGGCGCGGCACCGCCCGTCCCATTCGTCCCGCCGTCGGCCGCGGGGTTCACCGGCCGGGAAGCCGAACTGCACCAGATCCTGGCACTGTCGCAAGGGGCCCGGCAGTCCGTCTCCGCGGTCGCGATCGTGGGCGCCGCCGGCCATGGCAAGACGGCACTCGCCCTGGAGTGGGCCCGCCGACATCAGGGCCGCTACCCGGGCGGGCTGGAGATCGTCGATCTGCAGGGTTACTCGGCCCGCCCCGTCCTCTCCCCGGCCGAGGTCCTGCGCACCCTGCTGACCCGGCGCGGGATGCCCCCCGAACGGATACCCCATGGCATGGCCGAGTTGACATCGCTCTACCACAGCGAGCTGGCGGGCAGTCCGAGTCTGCTCGTCCTCGACAACGCTGTCTCCGCGCAGCAGGCGCTGGCCTTGTTGCCCCCTGCTCCCGGTTCCCTCGCCCTGGTCACGAGCCGCAACCGGCTCAGCAACCTGTTGGTGACGGCCGACGTGGGGATGATTCAACTCGGCCCGCTGCCGCCCGACGATGCTCACCAGTTGCTCCGGCACGTCGTCGGTGCCAACCGTACCGATGCGGAGCCCCAGGCCACGGCGGAGCTCGCAGCGCTGTGCGGGCATTCCCCGCTCGCGCTGCGCATCGCGGCGGCCAACATGGTGATGCACCCCCGGTGCCGGATCGCGGACCATGCCCGGGCACTGCGGACCGACAACCGTTTGGGATGTCTGGCGATCACCGGTGACCGGGGATCGTCGGTGGGGTCCTCACTCGCCCTGTCCGTTCGCCGGCTCGGGCACGAGGCACAAGCGTTCTTCCGCGCCCTCGGATCGTTGTCCGCTCCGGTGGCCGACCGGTCGGCGTTGGAGCGGCTGACGGGCCTGCCCCGGGCACGCGTGTCGGACCTGCTCGACCTCCTCTCCGCGGAGCACTTGGTGCATGTCGACGGAGCGGGCCGCTTCCACCTGGACGAACTGACCTGGCAGTACGCGCGGCTCCTCGCCATGGACGACACCCACACGGCCACGGGCATCCGGACCGTGCAGCCTGAAAAAGCACATCAATCATCCGGTCCGGGCGGTGGACGTCGGCGGAGGGCTTGATCGTTCGGGAGTAGGTCGTGCGGCAGGTAGCGCCAGGGATGCCGGTGCGGGCCATGTACAGGATGGCGAAGTAGCCCGCCCGTGGCCGGGCCCGTGAGCGGACAAAGGTGGCGCTCGGGTCGACTGAGCCGGCAGGCCATGCAACCCCGGCGCCGCAGGGCCCCGGAAACGACGCCAACTCGACGGATGCAGAACCAACGCTCAGTTGGCGGTGTCGCAGTGGATGGCGTAGAGGCTGGGGCGCAGCTCACGAATGGGGGGTCCGGGCGCCGCAGCAGTTGCTGTCGATGTCCTCGTCGCTGACGTTGGTGGGGTGCGGAAGGGTGCTGGGCGCCAGCGCGCGAGACGTGAGGGGGATGGAGTCGCCGTCGATGTGAATGGTGACGTCGGTGGTGATGAGGTCCATATGGATGTCGGTGTAGTAGTCCACGACGTCGAGGAGCTGGCCGTGCTGGCCGAATCCGAGGTGGATGCCGGGATGACGCTCGTTGATGTGGGAGTTCATGCCGACGAAGTCGTCGATGCCGGTGTTCGTGCCGAAACCGAGTTCACCGACGTGGTTTCCGTGGTCGACCTGGATGCAGCGTTCGAAAAGCTTGGCGATCTTCTCGTCCGCGCAAGAGAAGGAGACGACGTTGCTGTCCTTGAGGTCGACGGTGAGCGGGTTCTCCCCCAGGCGTGCATCAAGTTGGACGGCCTTGTTGACGTTAAATGCTCCATCGGCCACGAGGCGGCCGGTGACCGAGGCCGGGTAGGTAGCAACCTCGCCGGCGGGGAGGATGACGAAATGGCCGGGTCGCCAGACGCCGCGGTTGCTCAGCCAGCGGTAGCGGTCGTTGTCCAGGGTGATTTCGAGTTCGCTGCCGGAGCTGGTGGTAACCGCGAGGTGCTTGGCGGCGAGGAAGCGGTGAAGCAAGCCGGCGTTGATGGCGCTGAGTTCCGCGGGGGTGGGGCCAAGGGCGAGGCGGAAGAAGTCCCAGCTGCCGTTGATGATGCGGATTGGCAGGACCTGGTCCCTGTAGACGTCGACCTCGTGGCGCAGGATGGGGGCGTGCGACATGGTGTCGCGTTCGATGGTGATGATGACCAGGCGGCCGGTCAGGCTGTCACGGGAGGGCAGCGCGGCCTTGAGGCGCTCGCGGAAGCCGGGGTCCTCGATGGGGGCCATGCCGAGTGCCGTGGTGGCCACCCCTCGGTCACGGGCGGCGAGAATGAGAAGAGACGCCTGTTCCCGGCAGTCCGGAGTGTAGATGACCAGCAAGGTGTCGGTGGGGGTGAGCTGGGCGTAGCCGTCGAACAGAGTGTCAACGCCCTTCAGGACGCTGGCGTCGATGATTGTCTCGACAGGTGCGGTCGTCACGCATGACTCCGTGGGCTCGGGGTGTGTGGTGGGTCCCAAGGGGTGCCGGAGCTCTGCTCCGGCACCCCTTGGGTGTACGGCTGCGTCAGCAGGCGGCCGGCGGGATCTGCCACAGGCCCGGCAGGTTGTCGTCGGACAGGATGTCCCCGCCCGTGACCGCCATGCCCTGGTGGATCGCGCTCGGCTCGGCCTTCGCCAGTTCCTCGTTCAGGATTTGCAGACGCATCTCCAGAGTTGTCATGCCAGACTCCCCTTGTTCGTGGGTTGATTGATAGAGATTGGTGCGGGACGTGCTGTGGTGCAGGCAGCACCTGCAGAGCCACAGGTCAGGCTGTGGTGTCAGGGCTGCCGTGATCCGCGGCCTTGGGGCGGCGGATCAGTCTGCGGGTAGGGCCGCGGCGGACGCGGTGCGGGGCTCACCCCGGAGTTCGGGGCCCGGCCCGTGATCGGGGTACTGGGGCCAGTTGAACCAGGCACCGGCCGCGTTGCGCGGGCCGGGCCGGGAGCCGGCGAACGCGGCCCAGGGATCGCGGTGTTCAGGCATCCCGGCCGCTCCTCTTCGCGACCATGAAGCGGCCCATGACCAGCTGGTCGATCTCCGTCTTCAGGAAGCACCGCAGGGCGTCCCGCGGAGAACAGACGATCGGCTCCCCGGCGACGTTGAACGACGTGTTGAGCAGACACGGCACACCGGTGCTCGCGGAGAAGGCATGCAACAGGGCCGAGAGTTCGGGGTTGGCGGCGTCGTCGACGGTCTGGACGCGCGCGGTGCCGTCCACGTGGCAGGCGCCGGGGATGCGGTCCCGGTACTCGGCCCGTACGGGGAAGACGAAGGTCATGTACGGGGACACGGTCTTCTTGCCCAGGTCGAAGAGGCGCGGGGCCTCGGACGCGAGGACGACGGGAGCGAAGGGCCGGAACGGCTCGCGGTGTTTGACCCTGAGGTTGATGACGTCCTTGATGTCGGGGAACCGCGGGTCGGCGAGGATGCTGCGGTTGCCCAGCGCTCGGGGCCCGTACTCCGTACGCCCCTGGAACCAGGCCACAACCTTCTTACCAGTCAGCAGTTCGACTGTCCGGGCGGTCAGCTGTGCCGCGTCCAGCTCCGCCCATTCAATGTCGTCCTCGTGCTCCGCCAGAGCGGAGAGGATCTCCGTGTCGTCGTACGCGGGGCCGAGATACGGGGTGCGGGTGGCCGCGGGACGCTCCGGCAGGCCCGCCACGTGCACCGCCGCACCGATGGACACGCCCGGATCGCTGGCGCCGAAGCCGACCTCCATTGCCGCGAAGGACGATCTCTGCAGCATCTTCGTGCCGGCGACGCAGTTGAGAGCGAGGCCGCCCTCGAACAGCAGCGTGTCGAACTTCGTGGCCGCCCCGAGCACCCTGACCTGGTGCGCCGTCACGGCCTCGACCATGTGCTGGGCGAGCCCGGCCACCTTGACCCGGAATTCGAAATCCTCGCGCTTTTCGCTGTCACCTTCGAAGAGGGCGTCGAAGAAGGAATAATACGCCTCCTTCTCCCCCGGGATGAATATCCGGTAGGAGCCGTCCTCGTTCAGTTGTACCGCGTTCACCAGGAGGGGATTGCGGGTCGGTGGGGGTGCGTAGGCGGCGAGTCCCATCATCTTGTATTCGTCGCTGTTGGGGACGAAACCCAGGTAACGGGTGATTTTTCCGTAGGCCATGGCGAGGGAGTCGTCCATGCCGACGGAGCTCTGTTCGAATACGCGCATGACACCGCCCCGCAGCTCGCCCATGACCGCGGAGTGGGTCTCGGCCCGGCCGTCGCTGACCAGGAAGGCCGCGTCGCGGACGCCCGCCACGTAGGCGCCGCACATCAGGTGCGCCGTGTGGTGCGGGACCAGGGCGAGGCTGTTCGGGTCGAGCGGGTAGTCCATCCGCGTCATGAAGTCGGCGTGCACGGCGGCCCGGCCGAGCATCCCCGTGTACAGCTCCCCGGCCCTGCCGAGCTGGTCGAACTTGGCCACGACGGGCATCCCACCGTCCGCGATATTCCTGATCGTCCGGTCGACGACCTCCGGGGCGAACCGCCAGGGGAAGGCGAAGACGTCGACGTCGTCGAGGCCGATTCCGGCCTGCCTCAGGCACCAGCGGATCGCGTGGACGGGGAAGTCGGAGGTCTTCTTGGCCCGGCTGAGCCGCTCCTCCTCGACGGCCGCCACCACCTCGCCGTCCACCACGAGGGCGGCGGAGGCGTCGTGTCCGATCAGCTGGTGGCGGTCCACTCCCGTCGCCCCGTACAGCTTCGCGAAGAGGTCCGCGCTCCGCGTGAATCCGTTGTAGCCGACCACGATCACTGAATTCCGCCCCCTCTCGCTTCCCTGACGGCACGTTCCCCACCATTCTCTTCACGTGATGTACGGGGCACATACGAAAGAGGTATCGAAAGGAAATGCCGCCCTTTCTGGGACGCATCCGGCCTGACAGAATATGGTGGCCTGTCATGGCCCGCGCATTCCGTACGTCAGGAGTCCGGGGCCGCTGCTTCTCGACGCTCAGGGGAGAATTCCGGTGCCGATGTCCGTCGCCGAAGCCGGCGTGACCCTCGCCGACCCGACCGCCTACGCCGACGAGGACCGTCTGCACCGGGCCCTGGACCTGCTGCGCCGCGAGGCCCCGGTCCACTGGGTGACGCCCCCCGGATACCACCCCTTCTGGGCCGTCACCCGCCATGCGGACGTCCGGGAGGTGGAGCGGCGCGGCGACATCTTCCTGAGCGGGCCCCGGCCGATGCTGGCCCCGGCCCGAACCGTCGCATCCTGCACCGGGGGCGGGCGAAAGGGGCTGCTGCGCCCGTTGGCGCATCTGGACGGTGCCGAGCACCACGTGATGCGCGCGGTCACCGCGTCCAGGTTCGCCCCGCAGGCCGTCGCCGCGTTGCGGCCACGGATCCGGGACCTGGCCCGGGGGGCCGTGGACCGGATGGCAGGGCGACAGGGGGAGGTCTGCGAGTTCGTCGGCGAGGTCGCCGACGTCTACGCGCTCGGCGTGCTGCTCCTCCTGCTGGGGCTGGACGACTCCGAGGCGGCGAAGGTGGGCCGCTTCACCCCCGCGGCACGCCGGTCCATGACACCGGAACAACGCACCGCGGCCATGCGCGAGTTCTACACCTACTTCCTGGCGCTGACGGCGGACCGGCGCGCGCGCCCCAGGGACGATCTGGCCTCGGTCATCGCCAACGCGCGGGTGGACGGACGGCTGCTCGACGACCACGAGGTGCTGTCACAGTTCGTCATCCTCCTCATGGCCGGGCACGACACGGCGAGCGTCACCGTCGCCGGCGGGCTGCTGGCCCTGGCCGGGCACCCCGGCCAGCTGAGCGCGCTGCGCGACGGTGCGGCCCGGCTGCCCGACGCCGTCGAGGAGATGATCCGCTGGGTCACCCCGGTCAAGGCGATCATGCGTACCGCGCGCGTGGACCACGCCCTCCACGGGGTCCGGATCCGCGCGGGCGAGGCCGTACTGCTGTCGTACCCGTCCGCGAACCGTGACGAGTCGGTCTTCCACGACCCCCACCGGTTCGATGTGCACCGGACGTCGAACCGGCAACTCGCCTTCGGATACGGCGTACACCACTGCCTCGGGGCCTCGCTGGCCCGGCTGGAGATCGAGGAGTTCTTCGCCGCGCTGCTCCCCCGCCTGGTGTCGGCCACCGTCGCGGGCCCGCCGGTACAGCTGACGACGACGTTCTCCGGGGGGCTCAAGCTCTTTCCGGTGCGCTGTGTCCTGAAGAACTGAACCCGGCCTCGTACAGGCCCGCATAGGCGCCTCCCGCAGCCAACAGCTCCGCGTGCCGTCCCCGTTCGACGATACGGCCGTCCGTCATCACCAGGACGGTGTCGGCGTCGCGGACCGTGGCGAGGCGGTGCGCGACGACCAGGCCGGTGCGTCCCGCGCGCAGTTCCCGCATCGCCTCCTGGACCAGCGCCTCGGTGCGCGCGTCCAGGGCGCTGGTCGCCTCGTCCAGGACCAGCACGGGGGCGTCGGCCAGGAAGGCGCGGGCGATAGTGATGAGCTGTTTCTCTCCCGCGCTGAGCTGTGTGGCGTGCTCGCTGATCAGCGTGTCGTAGCCGTGCGGCAGGGTGCGCACGAGACGGTCCAGGCACGCGGCGCGGGCCGCCGCGACGACCTGCCCCGGGGTGACCTCGCGCGGGCTGCCGTACGCAATGTTCTCCGCGACGGTCCCGGTGAACAGCCAGGTGTCCTGCGGGACCGTGCAGATGTGCCCGCGCAGTTCGCCGCGCGGCATCCGCGAGATGTCCGTCCCGTCGAGAAGGATGCGCCCGCCGTGCACCTCGTGGAAGCGCAGGAGCAGGTCGACCAGGGTGCTCTTGCCCGATCCGGTGGGCCCGACCAGGGCGGTCGTGGTGCCCGGTTCGGCGGTGAAGGAGAGGTCCTGGATGAGGGGCCGTGTGGGGTCGTAGGAGAAGCTGACGCGGTCGAAGGTCACGTGGCCGCGCACGGGCTGCCGGGGCCGGGCCGGCCGCCGCGGGTCGGGCAGCTCCTCCTCGGCGTCGAGCAGTTCGAAGACCCGCTCGGCCGAGGCCACCGCCGACTGCACGAGGTTGGCCGTGCCGGCGGACTGGCCGAGCGGCTGACCCAGCAGCCGGGCGTACTGTACGCACGCCTGGACCGTGCCGATGGTGAGGGCACCGGCGGCCACCCGCAGCCCGCCCACCACGGCGACGGCGACGAAGGTGAGGCTCCCGACCGCGGCCATGGCCACCGGGATCAGACCCGACACGTACTGGGCCTTCAGGCCGGCCCGGTGGAAGTCCGCATTGTGCCGGGCGAACCGCCGCTCGGCTTGTTCCCGGCGGTCGAAGACGGTGACCAGAGCGTGTCCCGAGTACGTCTCCTCGGCGTACGCGGTGAGCGCGCCCATGGCGGCGCGCTGAGCCTTGAAGTGCCGCTGAGCGCGCCGGGCCAGGCGTGCCACGACGGTCCCGGAGAGCGGTACCGTGACGAAAGCGACGAGGGTGAGCAACGGCGACGTCCAGGCCATCGCGACGACGACACCCACCGCCGTCAGCGTGGACCCGACGAACTGGCCGAGCGTCTGCTGCAGGGATTGCGCGATGTTGTCGACGTCGTGGGTGGTCCGGCTGAGGGTCTCTCCGCGCGGCCGACCGTCGAGGTGGCTCAGCGGCAGGTTCGCCGTCTTGCGTTCGACGCGGGCGCGCAGGTCGTGGACGAGGTGACCGATGATCCAGAGGCCGACCCGGGCCTGCAGCAGCGCGCAGACCGCAGCACCGGCATGGACGAGGAGCGCCCAGCCCAGGATCTGGCCCACGATCCCGAACGGGACACCGGCGTCGGCCTGGGAGCCGGACGATCCGTCGACGACGAGGTCGGTGGCATGTCCGAGAAGTCTCGGTCCGAGCGCGGTTAGCCCGGCCGAGGCGGCACCGAGGGCCAGCACGAGCAGCACCGGCCGTCGCCACGGCGCGAGCAGGCCGAGCAGGCGGACGGCGGTCCGCCGGAACGTGGGTGACGGCCGCCCCGCCGCCCCGGAGCGGGAACCGTCGCCATCGGCGGCCATCAGACGGCCTCCCCGCTCGTCGAGGCCAGCACAATCTCCCGGTACGTCGGGCAGGAGTCGAGCAGGTCGGCGTGCGGGCCGACGCCGATGAGCCGGCCCCCGTCGAGCACCGCGACGCGGTCGGCCGCACACAGGGCCGAGACCCGCTGGGTGACGACCACCGTGGTCATCGCCTCACCGGCCAGGGCGGTCCGCAGCCGCGCCTCCGTGGCCTGGTCGAGCGCCGAGAAGGGGTCGTCGAGGAGACAGACGGCGGGCCGGTGCACCAGCGCCCGGGCGACGACCAGCCGCTGCCGCTGTCCTCCGGAGAGGTTGCCCCCGCCCTGGAGCACCGGGGCGTCGAGGCCGCCCCGGTGCCCGGTCACGAAGGTATCGGCGCAGGCCGTGCGCAGCGCCCGCCACAGTTCCTCGTCGCCGGCGTCGGGCTTGGCGTAACGGAGGTTCGAGGCGACGGTGCCCGAGAAGAGGTGGGGTCGCTGCGGCGCGTAGCCGATGGCGCCCGCCAACTCGGCCCGGCCGAGCGCGCGGACGTCCGTGCCGCCGAGCCGGACGGCGCCGGACGTCGGGTCGAACGAGCGCACCATCAGGTCGAGCAGCGTGGATTTGCCGGCCCCGGCGGATCCGGTGACGGCAACCACCTCACCGGGCCGCAGAGTGAGCGTGACGTCCCGGAGCACCGGCTCCTCGGCACCTGGATAGCGGAATTCGACGCCGCTCAGCTCCAGAGCCGGTGTCGTGCGCCCGGTAGGGGGGTCGTCCCGCGCGCCGGACGGGGCGATGCGGTCCGACGCGGCACGGGGAACCGGCCCTCGCGGTGCGGTCCGCGCGGGCCGTCCGCCGGGGGCGGCGGTCGAGGACGGACCTGGTGTCAGGTCCAGTACCTCCCGGATCCGCTCCGCACTGACCTCGGCACGGGGCAGCAGGACGAACAGGGAGCCCGCCGCCATCACCGAGGTCAGGATCTGGGCGAGGTAGGTGAGGAAGGCGGTCAGGGCGCCGACCCGCAGGGTGCCGTCGGCTATGCGATGTCCGCCGGCCCAGACCACGACGACCGTCGAGGCGTTGACGACGAGCAGGACCACGGGCAGCAGGACCGCCATGAGACGTCCGGTCCGCAGCGCCGCGTTCAGCAGGCCGGTATTGGCCCGGTCGAATCTCGCGCGCTCGTGGTCCTCCCGGACGAAGGCCCGGACCACCCGCACGCCGGTGAGCTGCTCGCGCAGGAGGCGGTGAGTGACGTCGAGGCGGTGCTGCAGGTCCCGGAAGAGCGGACGGGTCCGGCGCACGGCCCACCCCACCGCCAGCGCCAGCAGCGGTGCCACCACCGCGACGACCCCGGACAACGCCACGTCCTGCCGCAACGCCATCACGATCCCGCCGAAGCACATCAGGGGCGCCGTGACCATGACCGTGCACATGGTGAGGCAGAACATCTGCACCTGCTGGACGTCGCTGGTGGTACGCATGACGAGGGAGGACACCCCGATGCGGCCCACCTCGTGCGCGGCACCGGCCAGGGCCCGGCCGAAGACGGCCGCGCGCAGCTCCCGGCCGATGTCCAGGGCGGCACGGGCGCCGAGCCAGGCGGCGCCGACGGAAGCCGCCAGCTGCAGCACGGTGGCAGCGGCCATCCAGGCCCCGGTGCGCAGGACGTGGCCGATGTCGCCGGGCACCACACCCCGGTCGAGCAGGTCGGCGTTGAGGGTCGGCAGCGACAGGGCGGCCGTGGTCTGGATCAGCTGGAGCGGCAGGATCAGGGCGAGCGAAGGGAGGCGTCGGCGGACATGGGTGTGCAGCAGGCTCGTCAACACAGCGCTGTGCCGTCCTCTCCCCCCCTCAGCGCCGCCGCGCGTGTACCGGACCGGTGAGCTGGTCGTGCAGTGCCGGGTTCGGGACCGGTTCACTGCTGAGTATGTGCTGTTGCAGGTCGCGCAGTTCGGTGAGGGGCTCCATGCCCAGTTCCCGCACCAGCCGGCTGCGCAGCGAGCGGTACAGATCCAGCGCCTCGCTGCGGCGTCCACAGCGGTAGAGGGCGGTCATGAGCTGGGCATGCAGGCCCTCGCGCAACGGGTGGAGGAGGACGAGTCGGCTCAGGTCGGTCACCACCTCGGCGGGACGCCCGAGTCGGAGCAGAGCGCCGAAGCGTTCTTCCATGACGGTCATCCGGACTTCTTCCAGACGTGCCGTTTCGGCGTCGACGAAGGGACCGCTCGCCCCGGTGAGGGCGGTACCGTGCCACAGCGCCAGGGCCTCGTCGTACGCGTGGAGGGCGGTGCCCGGAGCCCCGTTGCTCACGTCCTCCCGCGCCTGCCGGACCTTGGCGAGGAAGACGCTCAGGTCGAGTTGGCCGTCCTCGACGCGGATCACGTATCCCGAGGGCTTGGTCTGGATCCCGTCGAACCCGTGACGGGACAGTGCCCGCCGCAGTTCGGAGACGAGGGTGCGCACCCGGGTCTCCGGGGCCACGGGCAGCGGTCTGCCCCACACGGCGTCCATGAGGCGCGTGTTGGTCACCGTACAGTTGGCCTGCAGCAACAGCACGGCCAGAAGAGACCGCTGTTTCCCGCTGAGTCGGACGAAATCAGCGCCGATCCATGCCTCGACCACACCAAGAATCTGGAACGTCAAGTTCCTTGACACCGAAGAACCCTCCCCGCTGTTCACAAGACTCCCTGCTCGCCCTGCCGTTCCGAACCGCCCAACACGCCGACTTGGCAAAAGAAATCGAACGGCCGCAATTCTGGCAGCATGCTCTAGCCGTCGGCTTGCCACCCCCTTGCCACGGCACCGCGAACAGACAGCGGAGCGCGGTATTCCGGATCCCGTGGAATCCGGAATACCGCGCCCTCTTCAGCGCACGGTCGCTCAGACGCCCGGCTCGGGCGCAGCCGGCGACGTCGTGCAGCACGCACCGCTGGTGCCACCGGTCGGCCAGCAGTCGGTCCAGCCCGGGCTCTCCTCGATGCCCGTGAGGGCGGTCACCACGAGCGACTCCCAGCCGGATTCGGACACATCACGGATCGTGAAATTACCCACAGAAATTCCCCTTTCCAGTCTTCTCTTCTCGGACCGGCCTGATCCCGCCGCCGGGCGGAGACCTGACCGGCAAAGAGCACCGGACCCTCATCCAGCATTTCCTTTCTCTGGCGAGCGGGCGCAGTAGCCCAATTCGTGTGCCAACGCCGCCATTCGCCTGCACATCTCGTCCGGCAAGTCCCATTCCGGGTCGAATTCAACCGGCCCGGGATCCGGGACCGGCCTGAGCTCGGGCGCACTGAAGAACTTGTGGTCGCCTCCGAACAGCCCTCCCTCGGGACCGTTGTTGGCGAATGGCCACGCCTCGGGGTGCACCATGCGGTCGAGGAACGCCTCGTCACTGTCCAGTTCGAGCCAGTCGAGGATCCGGTGCAGCCACACCCGGGGCTCGTTGACCAGGTCCTCGCCGCGGATCCGCATCCACTGCCGTTGCGGGAGTTCGCCGAGCACCCGCATGATCCGCCGGTGCGACAGGTACCAGGAGGAGGCCGCTCCGACCACGCGCACCTTCCGGTGCGTCAGGTACTGCTGGTTCTGGCTGTGCATCGAGCGCTGAGTCGTCACGGGGTGCCGCGTCAGGTGGATGTAGCGGGCGTTCGGATAGCTGCGCAGGCACTGGTCGAGGGATTCGTCCGTGGCCACGGTGTCGGGCGTCTTCTCCACCCCGATCAGCGGACTGACCAGCTCCAGCAGGTGATCCAGGACCCTGGGCATCGGCCAGTCGGGGCGCTTCCGCAGCCACTCCTCGGCCCGGGCGATCGCGTCCGCAGTCTGTTCTCCCTCGTGGACCTGGGCAAGGGCGCGACAGACCCCGCTCAGGCGGGTCTTGCGGTAGGCCGGTGGAAACCGCTCCGCCTCCGTGCCGTCCTCTCCGACGAGATCGCCCACCGTATCGTTGGCGAAGACCAGCATCTCGGGAAAGCCGAAGATCCCCGGGTGCCCGGCCAGGAGAGCCAGGGTGATCGTGGAGAACGAACGGGGCGGGGAGAGGATGAAGAGGGGATCCGGGTGTCCGGCGCCGACGGATTCGGCGCCCTGGGGCACTTCGGCGGCGGAGACTGTCTCAGTCATGTAGAGCTCCCATCGAAAGGGCCGGCGGAGACGGTGACCAGGTGGCGCATCCCCGAGTGCCGTCGTCGCACGGCCGAGGTCACGGGGGTGTGGCTGCCGGTGTGGATCCGGGCACCGGGCCATGGGCGGGAGGCCGCGAGCCGCAGACTGTGCGCGAGGGCTCCGGCCCCTACCAGCGATTCCGGGTAGGCCGCACCGGTCCACGGCCTGGCTGCTCTCCCGAGATCGGCGCAGACGAGGAAGAGCCGGCCCACGTCCGGGTACGCCTCGGCGAGCACGCCGGTCCAGGAGGGCTCCGCCTCGAACGGCACCACGGTGTCGGCCCTGGCGAACACGACATGCGCCGCACCCGGTCCGACGTGGCCCGTCACCGCGAGGATTCCGTACGGAGTCTGGTCCGGGACGGCCAGCCGGTGGGACCGGAACGCGTTGTCCAGCACGGCCGCCACCTCCCCCGCGACGCCGGAGGACTCCATCGCCCTGGGCCGACGCTCCGGCTCCGCGCGCTGGGCGGACCGGCCGCCACGGCATGCCTGTTCCACCGCGGCGACCGCGTCGGCCATCGACAGGGGCGTCATCCCCGTACCTCCTGTGGTCTCGAACCGCCCGCCAGTCCGGCCACGGCGCCCACGCTCTCTCTCGTCGGGTCGAGTTCGAGGACCGCTGGCAGGTACTCGCTCCAGCCGAGTCCGCAGGCGAGCGGAATCTGAGCCTCCCGTGCCGCGTGAGCCAGTCGCATCGCCGCGATACCGGCGTCCAGGTGTGCCAGCCGCCAGGCACTGTCCCCGAACTCCGCGGCGAGCGGACCGGCGTTCGCGACGAGAACGATCACCGCGTCCAGGTCGGTCACATCCGGCCCGGAGGACAGCACGGCCCGTCTCCACGGTGGGGAGTCGGCCCGCAAGGACAACAGCCGGTGGCCGAGGTCGTCGTACCGGAAGACCTGACCGGGCAGTTCCTGGCCGAGCAGATCCGTCAGGACGTATGTATCGACGGAGATCGGGCCGTTCTCGTCCTGGCCACGACCGGCGTCGCACGCGGCGGTCGGACCCGCCGTGTGCGGCAGGATCTCCGCGAGCGCCATGACCGGCCCGGCCGGGTCGAGATGTCCGCCGTGCCGGTCGGACCCTGAGGGGCCCGGCAGCCGCACCGCGGGCGACGTGTACGGCAGGACGCGGCGCCGCGACGCCTCGCGCACCTGATGACGTCGGGGAGCGAGCAGGCGCGGCATGGGGGTCAGCCGACCGGGCGGGAGCGCCACGTGCCACTCATACGCCTCGATGAGCCTCAGGGCGTCGTCGACGGCCCCGTCCCTGCCGTCCCCGCATACGGTGCACGAGGGGTCGGGCGCGAAGAGGTGACGTTCCGTATGGACTCCCCCGGTCGCGGTGCGCACTCGGCTGCCGAGGGTCGTCACCGGTGTGGTCCGCGCGAGGACGGCCAGCACTTCCATAGCTGCGGCCGAGGCCAGCAGCGCCTCATCGCCGCCCGCGGCGCCAACGGGCCCGCCGCCCCGGCGGAAGCAGCCGGCGCATGCCGACCCACCCGGCCAGAACAGCGGTCCCACCTCAACCGCGCCGTCCCCGGTCGCGAGGCGCAGGACGGGGACGCGGTCCACCCAGGCAGCGGCCACCCAGTCCGCCAGGCGCCCCGCAGCACTGGGCCGGTCGGCCACCACGACAAGGTTGCAGTCCTGCGGAACTCCGCCTCCGCCGCTTCCGGTGGACACCCTGCCCACCCCGCTGACGGTCAGGTCCTCCATCAGCATCCGGGTCAGGGGCTGCTCGGCGACCAGCAGGACATGGGACCGGGAGAGCTCGTCCAGCACCGACTCGGCTGACGCATGCCCACCCGTGAGGGCGGCCGTACGGGAGTAGTAAGCAACGGTGTCTTCCGGCACGCCCTCCTGCTGCTCCAACTGCGCGGGGCCGCCCGGTTCCAGTACGCCCCAGTCGTCCAGCAGCTCCAGCGCCTGGGTGAGGTCGGCGGGATCGGCGGCGAGCAAGGAACACAGCTCGTCCATGTCATGCCGTCCGTCCAGCAGCGGCAGCAGCGCCGGAAGGAACCCGGAGGCCGCCTCGCCGCTCAGCAGCATCCGATGCGGGCCGCCTTCCACCACGAGCCCACCGGGAACGTCCACGAGCACCAGCCCACGGCAGAGGGCAGGCCGTGCCCGGTCACGGCCCGGCACGGCTCTCGAAGCCGACGTGCCCTGACTCGTCACCGCACCTCCAAGGGATCGCGACGCGGCGACAGGGCCGGCAGAACCGCACTGAGGCGGTTCAGCTCCGGGTTCGCGGCACCGCGGTCGCCGCACCGCGTGCACCCGTGACACGGCACGACGCGGTGCGTCTCAACGTCCCACCGGCGGAGGCGAATCGTGCTCACGCGCCCCGGACCGGTACCGGCCGCGCCGTCCGCGTAGGCCGCGACCACGGCGGCGGCGGCCCTGGCGTGGTGGGGCAGAAACCCACCAGGGCCGCAGTGCGGATCCCGGTCGTAACGGCCCGTCAGGAGCGAGGTCGTCCGCGCCTGGAGGTCATGCTGGCTGCGCCTGAGCCGGTAGCAGCGGAAACAGGGGGCGTACGGGGGGCGGATCAGAGGGCCGACCCGGACGGCCGCCGCCTCCAGGACAACCGGGAGCCAGGGCCGTTCGGTGGCGTGTGCCAGCGCGTCGATCTCCTCACAGAGAGCGAACTCGGGCCGCCAAGAGGCCAGGACGACGGGACCACGGAACTCGCTGAATGCATGGGCGAGTCGGGACACGGAAAGCACCTTGGTTCCGGGCCGGGTCTCGACCAGCAGCCGGCCGACCCGCTCGCCGAAGGCTCCCGTGGCGATCACTGGAAGGGCTGGGGCCACAGATTCAACTCCTTCTCCGGCCGGCTGGGGTGTCCCATGGCGACGGGCGCCGAGTACAGGCGCGGATGGGCCCGATACTGCCCGTATCGGTGAAACGTCAGGGGCTGCAGCCCCGGTACGACGACGCATACGGCCGTCAGTCCCGCCGCCGCCAGCTCGCGCGTTGTCCGGTCCACGGCCACCGCCCGCATGCCCCGCTCCGCAAGCGCACCGACCACCCGCGCCAGGGCCTTTCCGGCATCCCGGGGCAGCCGCGCGCCGTCCTCCGCCCGGCGGGCATGGCGCTGCTTCAGCAGGAAGTCGAAGGCGTGCCGCCGCTCCGGCCTGCCCATGAACTGCGCTCCGGCCATGACCAGGGCATGGCTGTCGGGATTGGCACGGTGGAACAGGGCACGCGCGGGAACGGCTTCGAGCAGGGCCTTCTCCGCCGCCTCGGTCAGATCGCGGCCGACGGCGCAGCCGACCGAGCGGCGGCAGGCGTCGTCGTACTCGGCGACCTGCACGCAGTAGACGGCAGGCACTCCGATGTCCGTCGTCGCGTCATAGAAGTGCGTCGTGACGAAGTGCCGTGCGCAGTGGTCGAGCAGGGCGGAGAGCGTCGCTGTGGGACGTGTGAACCCGAGGCGCGGCAGGGGCAGCATCTGCAGCCAGACGAGCGCGGCGGAGTCCCGCTCGCACACCTCGCACAGACCGCGCAGCAGGGCCTCGGCCGGATCGGAGTGCACCGCGTAGCCCGTGGAGATGCGGTTCCAGAACCGTTCCGCGGGGGCGAGGCGGCGTATTCCGTGCCGTGCCATGACCGACGGCACCCACACCGCCTCACCCGACGCCATGTCGAGCCCGCGCTGCCATCGGATGGGCTCCTCGGCACGGAAGGGGACGACCGGGCAGTGACCACTCGCGTACTCGGTTTCCGAGCAGCGGGGCACGGCCGTCATGTCCAGCACCGGCCCGTCCAGTTCGGCGACCGTCGCCCACCGTTCGCCGCTGCCGGGAAAGTCCGCGCCCGAGTAGCGTTCGGCGGCCTCCGCGACGGCGATCAGCTCCGCGTCGTCCGGACCGGCCAGGCTGCGGCCCGCGCCGCCGAACTCGTCGGGCCGTTCGACGCCTGGCGCGCCGTTCACCCGGGCCGAGGCGAGGGACAGCCCCGCCAGCCCCCGGACCGGCGCTCCGGGCAGCACCTCGCTAACGACGCCGTACGGAGACACGAGCGCGCGCATCCCTGCTGCCAACTCCGATGAGAACCCGCCCACGTTCCTCCCTCCTCCGGTACGTCCGGGCCGTCGGTCAGTCCCGTGCGGACCGCTGGTCCGCGCGGGCGAAGTCCAGTTCCGGTGAGGCGTCATGGCGGAAGGGATCGGCGGGGTCGATCCCCGCCTCCCGCATCGCGTCCGCGACCGCCTCGGCACGGGATCCCCCACGGGTGCCGATGGCATGGTCGACGAGCCCCTGCGCCACGGCCGTGGCCCGATGCTGGCCGAAGCTGAGTCCGGACGGGCCGCGCGACCGACGGGCGAACGGATGCCACGCCATCGACACACCCGGCGCGAGCCGCCGCGCGAACACGGACACCTCGTCCCCCAGCCCCGGCAGACCGCCGAGCGCGTCCACGATGTCCGGGGCCGCGTCCCAGCCGTCCGGGCCCAGGAAGACCACCAACGCGTCTCGGCGCGGAAGCAGCAGCGGGGAGGAGGCCACCTTGGCCCGGTAGGGAACGCCCTTGTCCTCCAGACAGCGCAACGCCGCCGCCCAGACACCCGGCACCGCGTCGATACCCCGCACGTGCGCGTACACCCTCAGGACCGGTTTGCGCACCGAGCGTCCACGGCTGCCGTCGGCGAGAAAGAAGCCCGGCGAGAGAGCGGGACGTGCGGCCGGCATCGACAGGTAGACCACCTCGCCGGCCCCCTGGGCGTCGGCGAGCTTGCGGTGCTCCGGCACCCATACCCGGGTGCCGTCGATGGAGGCCAGCAACTCGCCGTCCCTGCGCCCGTCCACCCGGGCGCTCGTGATCGTCTCCTGGTGGGGCATGACCCGGGCGAGTTCGGCTTCCAGGGCGGCGTTTCTGACGACATCCTTCGATTTGTAGGTGTCCGGCCCGCGCCCGGAATGCAGGAAATCGTAGAGACTCCATCGCAGCAGTACCGAAAGGTGCCTCGGGCTGTTCGCCTCCAGTTTATGGCCGTCGACATGGGCGACCATTCCATCGGACTGCAACTCGATCTTTTCCAGGGCGCATTCGAGTTCCGGCAGCAACAGGTCACCTGCTTGTGACATCGATCTCCCCCATCTCCAGAATCCCGGCGATCTCATGGGGATTGAGCAGCGCTCTGCGTCCGATTCCATTAGCCACGTACTGGGTCATGCTGAGCACCATCATCTTGGCCACGACGCTGAACATCCGGTCGTATAGGTGCCAGCCGGCGAGCGCGGCGGCCCGCCGCGGCAGATCGGGGTCGGTCGTCGTGCGCACCGACCGGTAGCCGGACCAGAACTCCCCCACCATGGGCTGTGCCGCCCGCAGCTCGACCGTGGTCCGGGCGATGACCTCCTCGCGGCTGACGCCGAGCACGGTCCCGGAATCGCCCACGGGCCCCGTGTGCAACCCGCGGGCCGCCCGGTCCGCCGCCAGGTAGAGCCATTCCCCCACGAACATGCCCACGTCGTGGGCCGGGTCACCGAGGCGGAACTCCTCCCAGTCGATGATGTGTCGGCGTCCGCCGGCGACGAGGACCTGGTCCAGCCGGAAGTCGCCGTGTGTGGGCACCTTCGACGCCGTGTCCTCGTCGCGGCGCAACGCGCGCAGTGCCTCCTTGACCTCCTCGTCCTGCTGCAGCAAGCGCCATCCCTGAAGCACGGCCGAACTGGCGGCCTGGTACTGCGTGAGGGTCAGCCCTTCCAGCGACCCCAGTGGCGGATACCGCGAGGGAGAGGTGTCGATGGAGGCGTTCTCCAGGTCGACGGGCAGTTCGTGCAGGGCGCCCGTCATCTCGCCCAGGCGGCGGGCGAGCCCGGCGTCGAACCGGCCCTCACGCGCCAGCAGGTCGGCCGGCTCGGCATCCTCGATCAGCTCGAAGACGAGCAGGTTACGGTCGTCGTCCGCGCCCAGGAGCGCGGCCCCGGACAACTCCGGCGTCCGCAATGCCTCGAACGACCTGGCCCTCCTGACACCCGGGGCCGGGCAGCCGAGCGACTCGTTCAGCTGCTTGACGAACACTCCGCGCCCGCTGGTGGTGACGCCCGAGCACTTCCGGTGCCGCCCCGGATGCGTGACCACCCGGTCCGGCGACAGCCTGCCCAGGCCCAACCGTTCGAGGAATGGGTTGACTATGGCGAGATCTGGAATTCTCACACCGTTCGGCGGAAGCATGTGTCGAGTCTTGCCGTCGCTTGCACGAAGCACATACGCGCCCTGCACGTAAATTCCGTGCCCGTGATGGATACGAGCGACATACGCGCCCCGCACGTCATCCCCGAAAGCCATTGACGCGCCTTCCGGGACCTCACTAACTTCACCCCCATCGGCTGTGTTCTGCACGTACGGACCAACTGAATGTGAAGCTGCGCGGAGGAATGCGATGACCGAGACGGTGGACACCACAGCGGCGCTGGAAGCGCCGGTGGGTACGCATGCGATATGGCAGTCGTCGACAAAGGTCAGCCGCGTGACGGACTTTCTGCCCGCCCCGACGGCCGACGAACTGTTGCGCCGCGCCGCATCGGCCGCACAGGACGACCTGCTCCCCGCACGCGTGCGCGACAACCGGCTGGACACGCGCATGCGCAGTTCCCTCGCCCACCGCGGCTTCTCCGCTCCGGAACTACTCACCGCGATCGACGCCGTGGTCGGCCAGGTCGAGAAGATCCTCGGGGTCTCCTGCGCCGGAACGCGGCCGGCCTTCACGCTGAACGTCCACAACGACGGTGACTTCTACCGCGCCCACCAGGACGTCAGCTCTCACGACGTGGCCAAGGGCGTACGGGCCGCCAAGCGCGTGGTGACCTTCGTGTACTACCTCCACCGCACCCCGGCCCCCTTCACGGGCGGGGACCTGCGCATGTACGACTCCGCCCTGCCGCTGAACGCCGAGCATGACGGCCTGCGCCGCGAGGACTGCACGTACCGGGACTACGCCCCGGAGCACAACAGCGTCGTCTTCTTCCTGCCCTCCGCCCTGCACGAGGTCAGGCCCGTCAGCTGCCCCAGCGGGCACTACGCGGACAGCCGGTTCGCCATCAACGGCTGGCTGTGTCGGACCGATGCGTCCTGACGTCGTGGTCGGCGACACCGCGACGCGCTTCGTCGACGCGATGCAGGCGGAGGCACGCATCACGGCGGTGGCGGCCTACGCGCCCGACCGCGTGACGCTGCGGGTGGACGCCCTCGACGACCAGGACCACCTCGTCCCCTCGCTGGTGTGTCACCAGCGGGACGCCGAGGGCACATGGCGGTCGGTCTGGTCGGTGTCCGGCGCCTTCCAGGCGCTCCCGGTCCCGGCGGGGCTGGTGTACGTCCGGCGCGGTGAGGACGGCCGCCAATTCGTCGCCCTCCGCGCGGACACGGGCGCCGGCTCCCACACCGCACCGGAGCGCGTTCTCGACATCCGCCCCGGGATGGTGGGCTCGCTCATGCTCCGGCCCGAGACCGGCACCCTCGTCTACACGGTGGAGGGGCCCTCGGCTCCGGGTGACCATCCGCAGGGCGTCCTGCGGGACTCCGACGCCGTGTGGTGGGACAGTCCCGACGCCTCATTGGCAGGTGCCCGTCGCCCGGTGGGCGACTGGCAGCTGTGGCAGGTGCCCCTCGGCGCGGAGGGGGACGCTCAGCAGGTCGGCCTCACACTGCCGCCCGGTACAGCCCTCACCGGGGAGGCGACCTGCACGGCCGAGGCCGTGGTGCTCGGAACGCGCGAGCACCGGCCGGACGGCAGCCGCCGCTTCGGCCTGCTCGTCGTGGCGTACGACGGATCGTCTGCCCGCTACCTGCAGCCCACCGGATTCGACATCACGGCACCCCTGTCCTGCCCCGACGGGCTGACGGTGGCCTGTCTGGCTGCCTCGCTGCCTGCCGAGGGCGAGGCCCCCGCCCAGTACGCGGCCCTGGTGGCGGCCCCGTCGTGGGAACCCCAGATCCTGAAGGCACCGGACGACACCTGGCAGCAGCCCTGCGGCTGGGACGGCCCGGACCGCCTTGTGTGCAGAGGCGCCGAGGGCCGGCGAAGCGTGCTGAACACCTACCACCTCCGCACCTCGAGCTGGACACGCACCGAAGCCTCCGCCTCCGTGCTGCATGCCCAGATCGCCGACGGGCGGGCGGCCGCCGTCGTGGCGGCGATCGCCACCCCGCCGGCGGTCGAGGTCGTCCACCTGTCGACCGGAGCCGTCGAACCGGTCACCGCCACCCGGCTCACTCTGCCCGCGGGCAGAGTGAGCCACCACCCCCAGCGTCTGCCCGACGTACCGGGAAACCTCGCCTCATGGCTGTGCGTGCCCGAGGACGGGCCCGCCCGCGGAACGGTCGTCCTGCTGCACGGTGGGCCGGTCCGCAACTGGGCTGAGTGGCACTGGCGCTGGAATCCGTGGCCGTTCGTCGCCTCGGGCTTCGCGGTGATCCTCGTGGAACCCCCCTTGTCGCTCGGTTACGCGTCCAGCATGAGCACCGGGTGGCGACGCTGGCGCACCGGTGTCGCAGCCGTCGCCGCCCGTCAGATCGACCAGCTGCGGGACCACACCGGCCTGGCGGACACGCCTCTCGCGGTGGTCGGACCGTGCGTCGGCGGACTCCTGGCCCTGTCCGTCGCCCAGGAACTGCGCCCCCGGCTGGTGGTGTCCTACGGCGGCACCATGGACCAGGCCCAGATCGTCGGTGGCGGCGACGGGAGCTGGCTGTGGGCGGGCGAGTTCGGCTCGCCGGACGCCGAGCACGCCCGGTACGCCGCGGAGAGCTTCCAGCCGCACTCCGTACCCGCCGGCACCCGTGTGCTGCTCTCCCACGGGCTGCACGACGGCTGGGTGCCTCCGACTGAGAGCCTGCGCGTACACCGGGCGCTGCTGCGCGACGGCGTCCGCAGCGAGCTGGTGCTCTTCCGCGCCGAAGGCCACCAGCTGGCTCGTCCCCGCAACGTCCGGGCCTGGTACCGCTGGACGCTGACCGCCTGTCTCGAAGAACTGGGCGCCCCGGCGGCCGCGGAGCGTGCGGGATGACCGCGCAGGACGTCCCCGGGCGCGCCATTCCCGGGGATGTACGCATGGCGCGCCCACTGCTGCGCCGTTTGGTCAAGGAGATCCAACGGGCGCTTCCTGCCAAGCAGTTCGGCTACTTCCTCGCCACGCGCCCGGGAGGCGCGCCGGTGGAGTTCGTACTCATGGCCGACAACGTCCGCGACACCTGGAGCGACCGCTTCTCCCGCTACGGACAGTACTTCGAGGACCACACCGACGCCGGTTTCGTCGGCAGCCCGCAGGAGGCCCATCGCGTCCAGCGTTACATCCGCGAGCGGGGACTCCACGCGGTGGGTGTCTTCCACAGTCATCGGCGCCACCCCGCGCTGCTCACCAGCGTGGACGCCGATCTGCACCCCTCCCCCAACCTGTGGCACCTGATCGTGATGCTGCGCAATCCCCGCTACCCGCAGGTGCGCGCGTTCCGCGTCGAACCGGGGCAGCGCGTCCGCGAGGTCGACGTGATCACGTACGAGGAGGCCCGGTGATGTCCGTGACACCGCGGGACGGTGTACGGCCGCAGCGGTTCACGAGACCGCAGCCGGAGGAGCTGGCACAGGTCCGCTCGGTCCTCTCCCTCCATCCCGACGGTACGCCCCGGGAGACCAGGAGCGAGGTCCTCTACCGCGCCTGGCAAGCGTGCCGGGCCTGGGGGCCGGACATCGAGGCGGAGCTGATGTACGACCGCTTCGACGCCGGCCGGGAGGAACAGCGGGCCGCCATGGACCTCGTACCGGTCAGTCCGGCCCGTTTCGAGATGGGCGGCCGCCCCGCGCACGGCTACACGTACCACGGCGAGGAACCGGCGCACCCGGTAGTGCTGAAACGCTTTCTGCTGGGCCGGACTGCGGTCACCAACGCGCAGTACGCGCAGTGGAGTCCCGGGCACGCCGCTGGCACGGATCCGCAGCTGCCCGTCACCGGCGTCACCTGGTACGACGCGGTGATGTTCGGCCGGTGGCTGGGGCTACGGCTGCCGACGGAGGCCGAGTGGGAGTACGCGGCGCGCGGCGGCAGCGCCACGGATCCCGCTCCGCCGGACCTCGCCGGATACGCGTGGCACGCCGAGAACGCGGGCGGACGGCTTCACGCGGTCGGGGGCCTGCTGCCGAACGCGTTCGGTCTGCACGACATGCAGGGATCCGTGTGGGAGTGGTGCGCGGACACCTACAGCGCGGATTTCTACGCCGTCTCCCCCCTGCATGATCCCCTCAACGAGACGGAGGGAGCGCACCGCGTCTGCCGGGGCGGAAGTTTCCACGGCTTCCACGACATGTGCCGCAGCACACTGCGCTACCACGAGCCCGCCGACTACTGGGCCCCGGACCTGGGCTTCCGCTGCGCCATGGACGTACCACCGGTGGCCGACCCGAAAGGACAGTCCCGCCATGTCCCGTGACGTGCAGGTCATCGTGCCTGAATTCCTCATCGGCGCCGAGTCGTTCTTCCGGCACGGCGAACGGCTGAGTGTTGCCGACCTCGGGCAGTTGCGCACGGTCCTGAGCTCGCGTCACTCCCCCACCGCGGCACAGCTCTGGGACGAGAACGGCACGGTGCGCCGCAACGTGATCGTCGTACGCAATGGAGAGCTGGTCCCACGGGCGGAGTACGGCGCACTGAGCTTCGACGACGGGGACGAGATCGAGTTCCTGCTCCAGTTCGCCGGCGGCTGACCGCCGCCGGTCCCTTCTCGCTTCCCGGAAAGGACGCCGCTTCATGACAGCCGGAGCAGTCGACCATCTCCCGCACGGTGCCGCACCGGCCCCGCTCTCCCTGCGTCAAGCCGCCGGACATGCCTCCCTCGCACCCGCGTCCGCGGAACGGGTCCGGCTGCTCGGAACGGCCTGGACGGGGCAACTGGCTCTGTTCGTTCGGGCGTACGCCGCTTCGACCGGACATCCCGTGGCCGTTCCCGCGCCGGCCGCCGGCGCGCTCGACGCCGAGTTGCGGAGCCTCGCGGGCGAACCCGGTCCGGTCGTCACGGCGGTCTGCGTGGAGGATGTCTTCGGCGAACTCCGCTGGGAGTCCTCCGCACCGCTGGATGCCGCGGCGCTGCAGGAGCTGTTCGCCGGCTCCGACCGCCGTATCGCGGACTTCGCGGCACGACTGCGCGATCAACTGGCCCGGCACGCCAGTCGGTACGTGGTCGTACCGCCCGTGTTGCCGCCCCTTCCCCTGCCCGTGGCCGAGCGCTCGCTGGCGCTCCGACTGGCCCGGCTGGCCGGGCGCATCACCGATGCCCTGGTGGAGACCCTCGCCGGCCTCCCCCACGGCTCCGTTCTCGACACCGACCGAGCGCTGGAAACACTGCCTCGGGCCGCCTGGGCGGACGGCACGGGGCCCCGAACCCCCGGTCCCGTCCTGTCGGCGGAGGCGGCGTCGCTCATCGCTCGCGATCTGGTGGCGCGACTACACCTGGTCTGGCAGCCCAAGGTACTGGTGACCGACCTGGACGGGACGCTGTGGCGCGGCGTCCTCTCCGAGGACGGCCCTGCGGGCGTTCGCTCGCACGCCGTCGCGGGAGACGCGGCGCACCGCTGGTGGCAGAGGATGCTGCTGTGTGCCCGGGGGCAGGGCTTCATCATCGGCGTGTGCAGCAAGAACTCCCCGAACGCACTGGACGCGTTCACCGATGCCGCGCTGCGCAAGCACGTCGGACTGCTCGTCCCGCCCGCGGACTTCGCCGCCGTCAGTACCAGCTGGACGCCCAAGAGCGAACAGCTCGCCGCGATGGCGAAGGCGCTGGATCTACCCACGGACGTGTTCGTCCTGGTGGACGACAACCCGGTCGAACTCGCCGAAGTCGCCGCCACGCACCCGGACATCACCACACTCCGTTTCCCGGGCCGTGGTGAGGACTGGTCGCGGCTGTGCCGGACACTCCAGGACCTCACGGCCGTGGCCGACAGCCCGCTGACCCGTGAGGACCGCGAGCGCGCCCACTACTACGGGCTCCGCTACCGGTCGGAGGCCGCCCGTGCGAAGGCCATGTCCGTCGACGACTTCCTCACCTCGCTGGACATGCGCCTCGAACTCGCCCCGGCCGGCCCCGGACAGGCCCAGGACCGCTGTCTGCAGCTCCTCAACCGTGCCAACCGCTTCCATCTCACCGGCCACCGGTTCGACGACGCGTCCTGGCTGCGGCTTGTCGACGACCCCGATACGGAGGTCTTCACCGCCCGGCTCATCGACACGTTCGGCGATCACGGCATCTGCGCCGTCATCGTCACCGACACCGCGAAGGACCGGGTGCGGGTGCGGGAGTTCGCGATGAGCTGCCGGGTCCTCAACCGGACGCTGGAGACCGCCGTGTTCGACTGGCTGATCGGTAGGTCCCGGCGTCCTGTTCACGTCACATGGTGTCCGACGGGCCGCAACGACACGGTCCTAGAGGCGCTGCGCGGGCACGGATTCCCGACCGTGACGAGAGCGGCAGCGCCGACCGACGGGTCCGTGACCGTGGTGTTCGACCCCGCGGTCGACGAAGCCCACGGCAAGAACTTCGTCGAGGTCCGGCTCTCCCGGACGTCCTGATCAGCGGGGAGGGGACATCGTGCGCCAGCGCACACTGGGCGGGTCGCCTGTCGGCTCGGTGGGACTCGGCTGCATGGGTATGAGTTATGCCTACACGACGGGGGGCTGGGACGACGCGGCTTCCCTGGATGTCGTGCGCACCGCGCTCGATCTGGGGGTGACGCTCATCGACACAGCGGACGTGTACGGGCCGTACTCCAACGAAGTCCTGCTCGGACAGGCCCTGCGCGGCCGTCGGCACGAGGCGTTCCTGGCCAGTAAGGGCGGCCTCGTCGCGGGAGAGAAGGGAGGCCTCGTACCGGACGGCCGGCCCGAGCACCTAAAAGCCGCGGCCAAGACCTCGCTCCAGCGGCTGGGCACGGACTATCTCGACCTCTACCAGCTGCACCGTGTGGACGCGAGGATTCCCCTGGACGAGTCGTGGGGCGCCCTCGCCGAGTTGGTCGGTGAAGGTCTGGTGAAGCACATCGGCCTGTCGGAGGTCGGTGTCGGGGAACTGCGGCGGGCCCATGCCATCCACCCTGTGTCGTCGGTGCAGAGTGAACTGTCCCTGTGGACGCGTGAAGCCCTGCGGGACATCGTGCCGTGGTGCGCCGCGCACGGTTGCGGCTTCATCGCCTACGCACCCCTCGGCCGTGGCTTCCTGACGGGTACGCACCGGTCGCGCAGCCAGTTCGCCGAGGACGACCGCCGCCTCCGACTGCCCCGCTTCACCGAAGCGGCCATGCGGGAGGAGCTGCGGGCCCTCGAACCGCTGAAAGCCGTGGCCGTGCACCATGGAGCCACCCAGGGACAGGCCGCGTTGGCCTGGGTCCTGTCCAAGGGTGAACACATCGTGCCCATCGCCGGCACCAGGCGGCGGACGCACTTGATCGAGAACGCCGCCGCGACGGACATCACCCTCACGTCTGCCGAGGTCGAGGCACTGGACGCGATTCCGGCGCCGTCCGCGCCACGGTACTGACCTCGCGACGGGACCATTCACCCCTGCTGGAGGTCGGCAGCGGCGGTGCCACCCTGCTTGCCCAGCACCGCCGTGTACGACAGCGGGGCCGCGTCGGACGGAGCGCCCGGGTAGTGGAAGTCCCTGACGTCGCATAGGCTCCAGCCCGCGCCCTTCGCGATGCGCTCCAGTTCCTCCGGCCCGCAGAACAGGTACGGGAACCAGTGGGTAGCCGTCGTGCCGTAGCGCAGACGCATCAGCAGCTCGCCCGGCAGCCTGCCCTGGGCGAGGTTGCGTTCGACATAGGCGCGGTTCTCCGCAGTGCCGACCACGGGACGCCTGCCCTCCGCGATGATCAGCGCATCGTCCGAGGTGACCGCGTGCACCTGCCGAAGGATCTCAGTGCCGCGGGTGACGGAACCGAGCAGCCCTACGTTGTTGCCGAGCAACAGCACGGTCCGGAACAGCGGCCTTCCCCGCAACCGGTGCTCCAGCTCCGTCACGTCCGCGCACACGGTCTCCTGCACCCCGGCGTCCCGGCAGATGTCCAGGGCCAGCGCCGAGGTGTCCATCGCCGTCACCTGCATCGGCTTGCGGGCAAGATATGCGGTGTGCCTGCCGCTGCCGGCACCCACGTCGAGCACAGGGCCCCGAGCTCTCACCAGCGCGTCCCGGACCGCCGACGGCCACTCCTGCTCTCCACTGAGCCACTGGGCCGAGCCGGACGGCACGATCAGCCCGTCCGAACGCTCGACGAACGCGGTCACGGGCCGCCGCAGACGCACCGCGTCCGAGAGCTGCAGTCCAAACGCGTCGCCGATCTGCGGGCCCGGAGAAACATTCGCAGCCACGAGCTCTCCTCTGCACCAGCACACAGAAAACGATCACCCTCGCCAATATCGCAGGACTCGGATACGGGGCCCATACGCGTCCCGTACAAGGGGCGGGCCGACAGGCACGGCGTGGCCCGATCACCTGTGCCGAGCCGCGAGGCCGGTGGAGGCCGCTCGCGCAGTTTCCAGCGCCCTTTACGAGGCGCGGTACCGCAGCGGACTTCGCCGGGAGTCGATCGGGCCGTCCTGCCAGTCGGGTTCGTAAAGCTTGACCCGGCCGCCGCTGGTGGGTCCGTCCAGCGGGGCCGGCCGACGCGGCACAACTCGGCGTCGGCCGCCGGGGGGGGAAGCGGGACACCGACCACGCCGTCCGGGTTGCCCAGCCCGATCGTCATGACTCGGTGAGCTGGGTCAAGAACCTTGGTCCCCGTTTGGTCCCCAAGAACGGCCGAGGGCCGGTTTCGGATTTCTCCGTAACCGGCCCTCGCCTGCGACTCCGCAAAGTCGGGACGACAGGATTTGAACCTGCGACCCCTTGACCCCCAGTCAAGTGCGCTACCAAGCTGCGCCACGTCCCGATGCGCGCCGTCACGGCCGGGCCGGATGATCGCGCGAACAGCACTTTACCCCACGGGCGGGGGTGCCCCGAAGTCGGCCCGAGACCGGCCCGGCGCCAGTACGGCGTACGGTCGCTCGGGCACCGGGCCCGGCCGCCGGGCGTTGCAGAATCGACGGCATGGACAACGCGCGGGGCAGTGAACGGGACCGGGACATCGAGGGCCGGGCGCGGAACGCGCGCCCCAGGGACGGGCTCGGGCGACCCCTGCCGTACGGCGTCACCGGGGTGGAGCGGCAGCCGGAGGGTGTGGTGCGGGCGCCCACCGAGACGGTGGCCGAGGCAGCCGCGCTGCTCACGGCGGGCAAGCCCTTCCACGCCCACGAGGTCTTCGAGGACGCCTGGAAGTCCGGCCCCGCGTCGGAGCGCGCCCTCTGGCGCGGGCTCGCCCAGCTCGCCGTGGGCCTCACCCATTCCGCACGCGGCAACGCCACCGGCGGCGCCCGGCTCCTGCGGCGCGGCGCCGGGGCGATTGAGGAATGGTCGCGCGACAGCGGCGATGTACGGCCGTACGGGCTCGATCTGGTCGGGCTCGCGGAGTGGGCGCGCGAGCTGGCCGGGCGGGTGGAGTCCGGGGCGGACCCCGTAGACCCGGTGGTGGAGGCGCCCCGCCTCCGCTGACCCGACAGCGGCAGCGGCAGCGGCAGCGGCAGCGGCAGCGGCAGCATCGGAACAGCCGGTCCGCCCGGGCCACCACCCCCACCACCCCGTACGGCACACTCGGAGCCGTGCGAAAGATTCATGTCATAGGCATCGGCGCGGGCGACCCCGACCAGCTCACGCTCCAGGCGCTCAAGGCGCTGCGCGGCACGGACGTGTTCTTCCTGCTCGACAAGGGCGAGGTGAAGAGCGAGCTGACCGGGCTGCGCCTGGAGATGCTGGAGACGCACCGGCCCGAGGGCGGGTACCGGGTGGTGGAGGCGCGCGACCCGGAGCGGGACCGGCGCGCGGGCGGCGCCGCCTACTCCCCCGCCGTGGCCGACTGGCGCAGCGCCCGCGCGACCGTCTACGAGCGGCTGATCAGCGACGAACTGGACGACCACGGCACCGGCGCGTTCCTCGTGTGGGGCGACCCGGCGCTGTACGACAGTACGCTCGGCATCCTCGAAGAGGTCCTCGCGCGTGGCACGGTCACGTTCGAGTACGACGTGATCCCCGGTGTCAGCAGCGTCTCCACCCTGGTCGCCCGGCATCGGACGAGCCTCAACCGTGTCGCCGGGCCCGTGCAGATCACCACCGGCCGCAGACTCACCGAGGGGTTCCCGGACGGGGTGGACGACGTGGTCGTCATGCTGGACGCACACCAGTCGTTCCGGCACCACACCGACCAGAACCTGGACATCTACTGGGGCGCCTACCTGGGCACCCCCGACGAGATCCTCGTCTCCGGTCCCCTCACCGAGGCCGGACCCCGCATCGAGCGGCTCCGTGCCGAGGCCCGCGAGCGCAAGGGGTGGATCATGGACACGTATCTGCTGCGACGCAGGCGGGGCGAGGGCTCCGGGGCCTGAACGGGTTCCTCGGACCTGAACGGGTTCCTCGGAGTGTCCTACAGCCCTCGCGTGTCCAGCCACTCCAGCACCCCTGCCACATCTCCCGCCAACGGCAACCCACTTGGCGGCTCCGGGCGCCGCACGACGACCACGGGCAGCCCCAACTCCCTTGCCGCCGCGAGCTTCGGGGCCGTGGCCTCGCCGCCGCTGTCCTTGGTGACGAGTACGTCGATGCGGTGGGCGCGCAGGAGTTCCGTCTCGGCCACCCGGTCGAACGGCCCCCGATCCAGGACCACGTGAAGGTCGGGCGGCAGCGGCGGCTCCGGCGGCTCCACGGAGCGTACGACGAAGGCGAGTTCGGTCAGGTGGGCGAAGGCGGCGAGACCCAGCCGCCCAGTACTGAGGAACACCCGGCGCCCCAGAGCGGGCAGTGCCTCCGCGGCCTCGGTGAGTGAACCCACGTCGTACCAGCGGTCGTTGGGGCCTGGCTGCCAGCCGGGGCGGCGCAGAACGACCAGAGGTGTCCCGGTGTCGGCCGCCGCTCGCAAGGCGTTCGCGGTGATACGCGCGGCGAAGGGGTGGGTGGCGTCGATCAGCGCGTCCACGCGGTGCGTCCGCAGCCATGCGGCCAGACCCTCGGCGCCGCCGAAACCACCCGTCCGGACCTCGCCGACCAGCTCTCCCGGCCGGGTGACGCGGCCCGCGAGAGACGTCGTCACCCGGAGACCGGGCCGGGCGGCGAGCGCTGCGGCGAGACGGCGCGCCTCCGTCGTACCGCCGAGGATCAGGATGTGCGGGGACATACGGCGAGCGTAGGCGACACCCTTGCGGAGCGGGTCCGGGCGGGTCCGGGCGGGTCGGCGGTCCGAGCGGGTCGGCCGGGGCGGGCG
>NZ_JAHRXF010000013.1 GCF_019104725.1 Streptomyces corallincola
CTCTGCATTTCCGGGTGTTTTACAGTTGCTGAATGCGCCATGACCTCATCATCTTCGACAACGACGGTGTCCTCGTGGACAGCGAGCCGATCTCCAACCGGCTGCTGGCCGGTTGTCTGACCGAGCTGGGGATTGCCACGTCGTACGAGGACTCCATCCGGGACTACATGGGTTCGGCCATGCACCGGGTGCACGATCTGGTGCGGGAGCGGACCGGGCGGGTGCTGCCCGAGGACTTCGACGATGTGTTCCACGCTCGGGTCTTCGCGGCCTTCGAGCGGGAGTTGCAGCCGGTCGCCGGGGTCGGTGAGGTGCTGGAGAAGCTGGTGGCGGACGGGGTGCCGTACTGCGTGGCGTCCTCGGGGAGCCATGAGCGGATCAGGGTGGGGCACCGGGTGACCGGGCTGGACCGGTGGTTCTCCGAGGACCGGATCTTCAGTTCGCAGGATGTCGGGCGGGGCAAGCCGTCGCCCGATCTCTTCCTGTACGCGGCCGAGCGGATGGGGGTCGCTCCCGAGCGGTGCGGGGTGGTCGAGGACTCGCCGCTCGGGGTCCAGGCCGCCGTCGCCGCCGGGATGGACGTCTACGGGTTCACCGCGATGACGCCCGCGGACCGGCTGCGGGGGGCCACTCAACTCTTCGGTCATATGAGGGAGTTGTCTGACCTGCTGGTATGAGGTGCGGGGTCCGTGCTGCCCGGTGGGGTGGGTGCGCGGGGCTACCCACAGGTAGGTGGGGGTTCTACTCTCGCGCGCATGGGCGATGTGCTGCGGTGGGGGCGGGGGGCGTTGGGGGTTGCATTCTTTGTTCAGGGGGTGGCGTTCGCGCTGCTGGTGACGCGGATTCCGGCGGTGCAGGAAAGGTATGGGGTTTCTGACGGTCTCCTGCCTGTTTTTCTTGCCGCCGTGCCCGTCCTCGCCGGGGTGGGGAGTGTCGCCACCGAGCAGCTGGTGAAGCGGGTGCGGCCGAGTCGGTTGCTGAGGTGGTCGCAGCCGGTGGTGCTGCTCGCGCTGCTCGGGGTCGGGGCGGGGCGGTCCGTACTGCAACTCGCGCTCTGTCTGGCGGTGTTCGGGCTGGCGGTCGGGATGCTGGACGCCTCGATGAACATGCTCGGGGTGAGTCTCCAGCGGGCGTACGGGCGGAGCATCATTCTGGGGTTCCATGCCGCGTACAGCCTGGGCGGGATTCTCGGGGCGTCGCTCGCCTGGGCCGGGGCGCACTGGCATCTGGCGCTGTGGGTGTCGTATCTCCCTGTCGTGGCCGTGCTGTTGCCGGGGGCGCTCATCGGGAGCCGGTGGTATGTGGACGGGGAGCCGGGAGGCGCGGCCGAGGAGGCTCGGGGGCAGGTCCTGGTGTTCCGGTTGCTGCTGCCGCTCTGTCTGGTGATGACCTTCGCCTACATCGGGGACTCGACCGTCTCCAACTGGAGTGCCAAGTATCTGAAGGACGTGCTGGGGAGTTCGGAGCAGCTCGCCACCGTGCCGTACAACGTGTACATGGTGACGACGCTGGTCGGGCGGGCCGTCGGGGACTTCGGGGTGCGGCGGTTCGGCGCGTCGGGGGTCGTACGGGCCGGGGCGGTGGTGGCGGCCGGGGGGTTCGCGGTGGTGGCGGTGGCGCCCGGGGCGTGGGTGGGGATGCTCGGGTTCACGCTGCTGGGGCTCGGGCTGTGTGTGCTCGTACCGCAGACGTTCGCGGCGGCGGGGCGGCTGTTTCCGGGGGCCTCGGACGCGGCGGTGGCGCGGCTCAACATCTTCAACTACGTGGGTTTCCTGGTCGGTTCGCCGCTGGTGGGGGCGCTGGGGGACGCGTGGAGCTACCGGGGGGCGATGCTGGTGCCGATGGTCCTGGTGCTGGTGACGCTGTTCTTCGCGCGGTCGTTCGGGGCGCGGCCGGACCGATACGGTGGCGGGCATGAGCGGGCGCGCGCGGTTGATGTGGGACGAGGCGGTCACGGCCTATGACTTCGGCCCGGACCATCCGATGGACCCGGTGCGGCTGGCGCTGACCCGGCGGCTCGTCGCGTCCTTCGGGCTGGACCAGGATGTGGAGGTCGTCGCGGCGAAACCGGCCGGGGAGTCCACGCTGCGGCTGGTGCACCGGGCCGACTACATCGACGCCGTGCGGTCCGCCTCGGCCGATCCCGGTGCGGCGGACGGCGCGTACGGGCTCGGCACACTCGACGATCCGGCGTTCGCCGGGATGCACGAGGTGTCCGCGCTGATCGCGGGCCAGTCGGTGGGCGCGGCGGAGGCGGTCTGGCACGGCGAGGCGCTGCACGCGGTGAACTTCGCGGGCGGGCTGCACCACGCGATGCCGGGCGGTGCCTCCGGGTTCTGCGTCTACAACGACGCGGCGCTCGCGGTGGCGCGGCTGCTGGAGCTGGGCGCGGAGCGGGTCGTGTACGTGGACGTGGACGTGCATCACGGGGACGGGGTGCAGGCCGCGTTCTGGGAGGACCCGCGGGTGCTGACGATCTCGCTGCACGAGCATCCCGGCACGCTGTTCCCGCAGACGGGCTGGCCGCAGGAGACCGGGGCCGGGGACGGTGCGGGCACGGCGGTGAACGTGGCGCTGCCCGCCGGGACCGGGGACGCGGGGTGGCTGCGGGCGTTCCACGCGGTGGTGCCGGAGCTGGTCGCGGAGTTCCGGCCGCAGGTGCTGGTGTCCCAGCACGGCGCCGACACGCACTTCGAGGACCCGCTGGCGCATCTCGCGGTGTCCCTGGACGCGCAGCGGGCGGTGCAGGTCGCCTGTCACGAGCTGGCGCACGAGCACGCGGACGGCCGCTGGATCGCGCTCGGCGGTGGCGGGTACGCGGTGGTGGACGTCGTACCCCGGTCGTGGACGCACCTCGTGGGGATCGCGGCCGGGCGGGAGATCGCGCCGGAGACGGTGATCCCGGAAGGGTGGCGGCAGGAGGTGTACGCGCGGACCCGGCGGCTCGGGCCGCAGCGGATGACGGACGGCCGCTGGCCGGTGTCGTACGCCTCGTGGGAGTCGGGGTACGACCCGGCGGACCGGCTGGACCAGGCGGTGCTGGCGACCCGGCGGGCGGCGTTCCCGCTGCGCGGGCTGCTGCCGTAACGGCGTTGCCGCGCGGCCGGGTTGGCGGTCGCGTACGCCGACCGTGCGGTGTTCCGGCGGATTCGGCGCGGGCGGGGGCGCGGTGGGCCAGCATCGGTGGGGTGTTGACCCATGACGGCCTGCGGGCGCATCTGCTGGCGGCCCGGCTCGCCGGTACCGTGGCCACCGCGCGCGAGGGGAGCCTGCGCAGGTACCGGATGTTCGCGGACCGGGACCCGCGCGCGCTGCTCGGGCTCGATCCGCTGGGCGGGTGGGACCGGGCGGAGGTGCTGGCGCTGATGGTGCGGCGGTGCGGGGTCGTGGCCGATCCCGGATACGTCTCGGGGCCGGAGACGATCGATCCGGAGCGGACGTTGGCCGCGCTGGACGTGTTCGCGGAACGGGTCGGGGAGGCGGCGCGGCGGCGGGCGCCGGTGCTGATCGGCACCGGGCATCCGCACCGGCTGCTCGGTTTCTACGGTGCTCTGGCGGACGCGTTGTCGGCGGCGGGATGTGAGGTTCTCCGCCCGGCGCAGGGTCGTTGTATCGACATATTGACCCGGTTCGGTCTACGTACACACGTCCTGGAGTACGTCCGGGGGGTGGCCGTGGTGCGCGATCCGGGGGACGGGCGCCCCGGTGGTGAGCCGGGGGCGCACACGCATTCCCCGCTCCCGGTGCGGGTGGCGCTGGCCGCCGCCGCGGAGACCGGGGGGCCGTTGCCCGGACTGGTGATCGGGGACCACGGCTGGGTCTGCGGGGCTGGTCAACTGGGGTTCGAGGCCGTCGGTCTGGCCGACGCGGACGATCCGGCGCCGTTCGTGGGGGAGGCCGAGGGGGTGATCGCCGCCGTGGTGCCGCTGGACGACGGAGTGCGCTCCCCCCACTACCGTCCACTGGCCCGCTGGGTGCTCAAACGGGCATGTCTGTCATAGGCCGCCGATGGGTGCACCTCTTCCCCATTCGCATCACCCGCCCCTACATTGGGGAGTGAGCACGCAACGACGAAGAGTCACCGGAAGGGGAAGCCGGTGGCCGGTCGAGTGCGGAAGGTTCAGGTGTGTCATGGCTGCAAATGGCGAGAGGCCTCTGAACGAGGTCCAGTTCCTTACCGTGGCGGAGGTCGCGTCGCTGATGCGGGTCTCCAAGATGACCGTGTACCGCCTGGTGCACAGCGGTCATCTGCCG
Source organism: Streptomyces corallincola (assembly GCF_019104725.1). GTDB lineage: Bacteria > Actinomycetota > Actinomycetes > Streptomycetales > Streptomycetaceae > Streptomyces > Streptomyces corallincola. Next base: position 4,255 of record NZ_JAHRXF010000013.1, read on the forward strand.
GCGATCCGGGTCGGGCGGTCCTTCCGCGTCCCGGAACAGGCGGTGCACGAGTACCTCCGTGACAGCTATGTGGGGGTGGAGACGGCCTGACGGCGCGTCCCGGCCCGGACCGGGATCACCCCTCGATTACGACCTCGGCGCTCGGGCGGGTAGGCTAGCCCCTCGTAGGTCGTGTGGGCCCGTGACGCCCAAACAACCGAGTGATGAGAAGTGAGCGAGGGTAGTCGTGGGCTCTGTTATCAAGAAGCGGCGCAAGCGGATGGCGAAGAAGAAGCACCGCAAGCTGCTCAAGCGCACGCGCGTTCAGCGCCGCAACAAGAAGTAGCGGCGAGCTGGAGCGTGCCCCTGTGGCCCCCCGTCCTTCAAGGACCGGGGGCCACAGGCATGTTCGGTCACCGCGCCGCGACACCGAGCGGCTAAGTTGGCGGCACAGGGGAACGCGGGTGGGGCCACGGTCCCCGCGAGGCCGGGAAGGAAGGCGCTGATCTTGGGGAAGGTCGTACTCGTCACCGGAGCCGCCCGGCGCCTGGGCGGCCGGTTCGTGCGCAGGATCGGCCGGGACCCGGACGTGGACCGGGTGATCGCGGTGGACGCGGTGCCCCCGGCGCACGACCTGGGCGGCGCGGACTTCGTCCAGGCCGACATCCGGCAGCCCGCCGTCGCGCGGGTGCTCGCCGAGACCGGCGCCGACACGGTCGTCCACCTCGACGTGACCGGCACCCCGCTCAGCGGCGGCAGCCGGGCCACGGTCAAGGAGACCAACGTCATCGGCACCATGCAGGTCCTCGGCGCCTGCCAGAAGGCACCGGGCGTGCGGCGGCTGGTGGTCAAGTCCAGTACGAACGTCTACGGTTCGGCCTCCCGCGACCCGGCCGTCTTCACCGAGACCACCCCGGCCAAGTCGCTGCCGAGCGGCGGGTTCGCCAAGGACACCGTCGAGGTGGAGGGGTATGTACGCGGGTTCGCGCGGCGGCGCCCCGATGTCGCGGTGTGCGTACTGCGGTTCGCCAACATCCTCGGCCCGGCCGCCGAGACCCCGCTCGCCTCCTACTTCTCGCTGCCGGTGCTGCCGACCGTGTTCGGCTACGACCCCCGGCTCCAGTTCGTGCACGAGGACGACGTGCTGGAGGTGCTGCGGATCGCCGCGCACGAGCCGCGCCGGTCCACGCTGAACAGCGGGACGTTCAACATCGCCGGGGACGGGGTGCTGCCGCTGTCGCAGTGCGCCCGGCGGCTCGGGCGGCCCACCGTGCCGCTGCTGCTCCCGGCGGTGACCTGGACCGGGTCGCTGGTGCGTACGCTGGGCATGTCGGACTTCTCACCGGAACAGATCCGGCTGCTCACCCACGGCCGGGTCGTGGACACCGGCCAGATGCGCGACACGCTGGGCTTCACCCCCCGGTACACGACGGCCGAGACGTTCGCGGACTTCGTACGCGGGCAGGGGCCGGGCCTGCTGCCGCCGGAGGCCCTGGCCGGGGCCGTCGAGCGGGTCGCCGCGCTCGCCGCCAGGAGCGGCGGGCCCCTTTCGCAGAGCGCCAACCAGAGCGCCGACTGAGGAGCGCAGCAACGATGGCGGACGCCAAGGTCATTCCGTTCGACGACGACCGGTCGCGCGGTGGTTCCGGCGCACGGCCGCCCCGGCGCCGGGGCACGGGCGGGCGGCGGGCCGCCGCGGAGGCCGCGCCGGTCCACGAGGTCCCGCCGTTCGACCCGGCCGCCGGGGAGGCCGTACCGGAGGCGCCGGACGGGCCGGAGGGGGCCGCCGGTGCGGAGCGGCGGATCGCGGCCGGGCTCGCGTTCCTGCGCCGCCGCCTCACCGGGGACTACACGGTGGACGACTTCGGGTACGACGAGGAACTCACCGATCAGGTCCTGATGTCGCTGCTGCGGCCGGTGTACGAGAAGTACTTCCGGGTCGAGGTGAAGGGCGTCGAGAACATCCCCGACAAGGGCGGGGCGCTGATCGTCGCCAACCACTCCGGGACGCTGCCGCTGGACGGCCTGATGATGCAGGTCGCGGTGCACGACCACCACCCGGCGGACCGGCACCTGCGGCTGCTCGCCGCCGATCTGGTGTTCGCGCTGCCGGTCGTCAACGAGCTGGCCCGCAAGCTGGGTCACACCCTGGCCTGTGCGGAGGACGCCGAACGGCTGCTGGCGCAGGGCGAGTTGGTCGGGGTGATGCCGGAGGGGTTCAAGGGCATCGGCAAGCCGTTCGGTGAGCGGTACAAGCTCCAGCGGTTCGGACGGGGCGGGTTCGTCTCGACGGCGCTGCGGCAGGGGGTGCCGATCGTCCCGTGCTCGATCGTCGGGGCCGAGGAGATCTACCCGATGATCGGCAACTCCCGCACGCTGGCACGGGTGCTGGGCATCCCGTACTTCCCGCTGACGCCGACGTTCCCCTGGCTCGGCCCGCTGGGCGCGGTCCCGCTGCCGACGAAGTGGACCATCCAGTTCGGGGAGCCGATCCCGACGGACGGGTATCCGGCGGAGGCGGCCGAGGACCCGATGCTGATGTTCAACCTGACCGACCAGGTCCGCGAGCAGATCCAGCACACCCTGTACAAGCTGCTGGTGCAGCGGCGCTCCGTGTTCTTCTGACCCCGGTTCCTTCCGGCCCCGCCCGGCGGCCCGGACGCACGTACGCCCGTGGGGGCGCCCCTGCTCGGAAAGGGGCGCCCCCACGGGCGTGTTGCCGTGCCGCGTGGTGACCGCTAGTCGGCGTCCTCGCCGTCGATGCCGAGGCCCGGAAGCAGGCCCGGCAGCAGCGGCGGGACGGTGACGTCCGGCGGCTGGACGGACGGCTTGGCGATGGACGGCGTACCGATGTCGCCGCCGATGTCCGGCGGGTTCAGCAGGCCGCCGGTGTCGCCGCCCACGAGTCCGCTGCCGGGTTCGCCGGAGGCGGAGCCGCTGGGGCCCGCGGACGCCGAGTGGCGCCCGGCGGACGGGGTGCCCGCGCCGGTGCTGCCCGGTGCCGCGGAGCGGTGCGTGCCGGAGCCGGACTCCCCGGCCGACGGACCGGCGCTGTGCCGCCCGGTGCCGTCGGTCCGCCGGGGTGCCTCGGGAAGCAGCGACTGGAGCGGCGCGACCTCCTCGTCTATGGCGTCGAACATCGAGGAGACCTCCTGCTTGACGTCCCCGAGCTGCACCGGGAGCCGGTCGCTCAACGAACTCCACGCCTCGCGGTGCGACTGGGAGAACGCCGACAGGGCCTGCATGGGGCCCAGCGAGTCCGGGTCGCGCTGGTAGGCGGCGCGCAGCAGGCGGTGGCCCTCGGCCACGTCGTGCCGCATCCCCGACAGCGTGCGGCGGATCTCACCGATCGACTCGTGGTCCAGGTGGCCGCCCCGGCCGCGCTCCATGAGCCGCCGCGCCTCGCTCAGCCGGGTGGACGCCTGGTCGAGATAGGTCTGGCCGCGCTCGTCGTCGTTGTCGCTCAGGTAGTTGAGCCGGAAATCCTCCATGCCCCGCTTGAGCCCGTACAGCGAGTCACCGGGCAGGGCGTCGGAACTGGCGGCGGCCACTCCGCCGAAGGCACCGGCGGCCACGCCCACGCTGAGCCCGCCCGCCGCGAGCCCCTTCGTCAGCCGCGACCGGGGACGGAGCTTGCCGAGCGGGCTCGCCCGGTGCGTCCCCCGGGCGCGGCCACGCTGCTCGGGCAGTGACGCGTCCGCCGCCGTACCCTCCTGGAGCATGGCCTCCATCGCGGCCACGAGCTGGGCGCGCTGGACGACCTTGACCTCGGGGTCGAGCTGGGGCCGGGGCAACTCGGCGAGCCCGGTGGCCAGGGTCAGCAGCTCGCCCTGGTCGCCCTGGTCGGCCCGCGCCCCCTGGTCCTGGACGGTCGGCGGCGGACCCGCCGACACCGCGGAACGCTCGGCCGCCGTGTCCCGGTCGGACTGCTCCTCCAGAGCCTGGGCGAAGGCGTTCGCCCGCCGGTGCGCCGATACGTTTGCGATCACGGGCGGCACCTCCTCTCATCATGACGGTCGGCTCTCCAGGGGGTCCTGAGGGCCGCCGTCCGTGACCGGACCGCACGATCGAGTGATCGGGGCCGGCCGGGACGTGACCACAGAGAGCCTGTATCCCGCACAACGAGTGGCTCGGCACTTGGGTTACGGACCGGGGGTGACCGGTTCGGAGAGTCAACGCGCCTTCACTGAGCGTGAGTTGGGGGTGCCCGTCAGCGGGTGTCCTCCGGGAGCAGCCGGGCCAGGGTGCGCACGGCCCGGTACTGGAGGGTCTTGATCGCCCCCTCGTTCTTGCCCATGACCCGCGCCGTCTCCGCCACCGACAGACCTTGCAGGAAGCGCAGCGTCACGCACTCCTGCTGCTGCGGGTTGAGCCGTCGTACGGCTTCGAGCAGCGCGGTGTTGGAGAGGTGTTCGAGGACGGACTCCTCCGGTGAGCGCGCGACCTCGTTGGCGTCGAGCATCTCGCCGGTGGTGACCTCCAGGCGGAACCGGCTGGACTTGAAGTGGTCCGCGACGAGGTTGCGGGCGATGGTCACCAGCCAGGCCCCGAAGTCGCGGCCCTGCCAGGTGAAGGTGCCGATCCGGCGGAGCGCCCGCAGGAACGTCTCGCTGGTCAGGTCCTCGGCGGTCGCCTTGCCGCCCACCCGGTAGTAGATGTACCGGTACACCGTGTCGCTGTACTGGTCGTAGAGCCGGCCGAACGCCTCGGACTCACCGGCCTGGGCGCGTTCGACCAGGTCCAGCATCCGGGCGCTGTCGCTGTCGGCGGCCGGGCGCCGGGCGGTGGGCGCGCCGGTGGTCCGGCCGCGTCTGCCGACGGCGGCACCGCTCTCGGCCAGTGCGTAGCACGGACCGGCGGGCGCGGCGGCGGTGGCGAGGGCGGGGACGGCGTACGCGGGGACGGCGTACGCGGTGGGGACGAGGCCGCGCAACGTCTCTTTGACCGTTGCGACTGTTGTGCGCAGCGTAGCCAGGCCCGAGGTGTCAACCCCGACGTGTGGGTACACGGGACTCCCAGAGGCAGAGCTTTCATCACGTGCGGTGCCCGGACTTTCACCCGTCGTAGCGACGGAAGGGGCACCTGATTGCGTTTGAGGAGAATAACGCTTCGTACAGGGGCTGCTACACCGAGTTGCTCAAACTGTCGGTTGCGTCGCTTCCGGTGCGGATTGGTGACGCTTCACGTGCCGCAAGCTGATCGCTTCTTGATCGAAAAGTGCTCGTTTTCGGTGATGCGATGGGCGAGTTACGGGGACGGAGGCATAATCCGGCGGCAGGCGGCACGTTTCGGCAGTCGCGGCCGGATGATCGAAGATGACGCGCGGAACACGCGTCCCCGGCGCCCGGTGCCGTAACCCCCGCGCGTTACAGGGGCGACAAAACGGGCGCGCCCCCGGTGCCGGGTGACGCGCCCTCGGGTTGGCGGGGGAGTGCTAGCGGCGGCGCCTGCTGATGGCGATGGCCGCCGCCGTGCCGCCCGCGACGGCGCCGACTCCGGCCGCCGCCGGGATGCCGACCTTCGCGGCCTTGCGGCCGGTGCGGTAGTCGCGCAGCCGCCAGTCCTTCTCCCGCGCGTGCCTGCGCAGCTTGGCGTCCGGGTTGATGGCGTAGGGGTGGCCGACCAGGGAGAGCATCGGGATGTCGTTGTGGCTGTCGCTGTACGCGGCGCAGCGGGTGAGGTCCAGCCCCTCGGCGGCGGCCAGCGCGCGCACCGCCTCCGCCTTGGCGGGCCCGTGCAGCGGCTCGCCGACCAGGCGCCCGGTGTAGACCCCGCCGACCGACTCCGCGACCGTGCCGAGGGCGCCGGTGAGGCCGAGGCGGCGGGCGATCACCGTGGCGATCTCCACCGGTGCCGCCGTCACCAGCCACACCTTCTGCCCCGCGTCCAGGTGGGCCTGGGCGAGGGCGCGGGTGCCGGGCCAGATCCGGTCCGCCATGTACTCGTCGTAGATCTCCTCGCCGATGCTCTGGAGCTCGGCGACGCGGTGGCCCTTGACGATGGAGAGCGCGGAGTCGCGGGCCTCCTGCATGTGCTCGGGGTCCTCGACCCCGGCCAGCCGGAACCACGCCTGCTGCCAGGCGAACTTGGCCAGCTCGCGGGTCTCGAAGAACTTCCGTTTGTACAGGCCGCGTCCGAAGTGGAAGAGGGCGGCGCCCTGCATGACGGTGTTGTCCAGGTCGAAGAAGGCCGCCGCGCGGTCGTCGCCGATCACCGGGAAGTCCGGCTCCTGCGCGGCGGGCCGGGTCGGCGCCTCCCGCGAGGACTTGCGCGCCGCCTCCGCGGCGGCCTCGCCTGCCAACACGCTCCGCGCCGTGGCGGAGCGCCTACGGGGAGTGAGCCATCCGAGAGCGGCCATGCCGTGAGCATAGCCATTCCGCAAGGGGGCGTTGGGAGCCGATGGGTTCGCGGGGTGTGAACTCTCCGCGACCGGGCCGTAAAAGAAGAGGGAGCGCGGTGCGGAGGCGGAGGGAGAATGGCGGCATGACTCCTCTCTTCCGGCGCAAGGCCGCTCCGCGGGAGCGTTTGGTCACACTGGTCCGCAAGGAGGGCTGCCATCTGTGCGACGACGCGCAGGCGGTGGTCGAGCGGGTCTGCGGTGAGCTGGGCGTGCCCTGGGAGCACAAGGACATCGGCGCGGACCGGGAGTTGTACGAGCGGTACTGGGAGCAGATCCCGGTGGTGCTGGTGGACGGGCGGCAGCACACCTTCTGGCGGGTGGACCCCGCGCGGCTGCGGAAGGAACTGACCGAGTAGTACAAGTGTCCGGTGAACGTCGCTTAGGATCGATGGCGCTCGACGTTCGGTCTCGGGGGCGGGATTCATGAGGAGTGTGTCGGTTTTGCCCCCACGAGTGACGTGCGTGACCCCGATCACGTTGGACGGGCAAAACGGACACCATCTTTGTGCACGCGTTCACAAAGACATAGCCTGCTTCCGACGGGGCGGTCCGGGGACGTATGGCCGCCAACAGCCCCGCTCTACCCGCAGGAGCACCGTGGCAACTGGCCGAACACACCGACCGGCGACCCGTAGCCGAGGAATTCCCGAGGCCACCGTCGCCCGTCTTCCGCTGTACCTCCGGGCCCTGACCGCGCTCTCCGAGCGCTCGGTGCCCACGGTCTCCTCCGAGGAACTCGCCGCCGCCGCCGGTGTCAACTCCGCCAAGCTGCGCAAGGACTTCTCCTACCTCGGCTCGTACGGCACCCGCGGGGTCGGTTACGACGTCGAGTACCTCGTCTACCAGATCTCCCGCGAACTCGGCCTCACCCAGGACTGGCCGGTCGTCATCGTCGGCATCGGCAACCTCGGCGCCGCGCTCGCCAACTACGGCGGGTTCGCCTCGCGCGGGTTCCGCGTCGCCGCGCTGATCGACGCCGACCCGGCGATGGCCGGGAAGCCCGTCGCGGGCATGCCGGTCCGGCACAGCGACGAGCTGGAGCGGATCATCGAGGACAACGGGGTCTCCATCGGTGTCATCGCCACCCCGGCCGGTGCCGCGCAGCCCGTCTGCGACCGGCTGGTGGCCGCCGGTGTCACCTCCATCCTGAACTTCGCGCCCACCGTGCTGTCCGTCCCCGAGGGCGTCGATGTGCGCAAGGTGGACCTCTCCATCGAGTTGCAGATCCTCGCCTTCCACGAGCAGCGCAAGGCCGGTGAGGAGACCGCCGCCGGTGACGGCGCGGTGCCCGCCGCCACCACCCGCCGGGGCGGCCCGGCCGACCAGGGACCCGACGGGGACGTGCCCGCCGTGATGCCGGCATGAGTCTCCTCGTCGTCGGGCTGAGCCACCGCAGCGCCCCGGTCAGCGTCCTGGAACGGGCCGCGCTCACCGCGGACGCCCAGGTCAAGCTGGTCCAGGACACGGTCGCCGCCGAGCCCGCCACCGAGGCCGCGGTACTCGCCACCTGTAACCGCATCGAGCTGTACGCCGACGTGGACAAGTTCCACGCCGGTGTCGCCGAGCTGTCCACGCTGCTCGCCCAGCACAGCGGCGTCGGCCTGGAGGAACTCACCCCCCACCTCTACGTCCACTACGAGGACCGCGCCGTCCACCATCTGTTCTCGGTGGCGTGCGGGCTGGACTCGATGGTGGTCGGTGAGGGACAGATCCTCGGCCAGATCAAGGACGCCCTGGCCCGCGCCCAGGAGCTGCACTCCGCGGGCAAGCTGCTCAACGACCTCTTCCAGCAGGCGCTGCGGGTCGGCAAGCGCGCCCACTCCGAGACCGGCATCGACCGCGCCGGGCAGTCCCTGGTCACCTTCGGCCTGGAACAGCTCGCGGCGGGCGGACCGGTGGAGGGCTGGGCGGCCGGGCGCCGGGCGCTGGTCATCGGCGCCGGGTCCATGTCGTCCCTGGCCGCCGCGACCCTCGCGCGGGCCGGGGTGGCGGAGGTCGTGGTCGCCAACCGCACCTTCGAACGCGCCGAGCGCCTAGCGGGGATCCTCGCCGACGGCGACGACACGGCGGTGACCGCCCGCGCGGTACGGATGGACGCCGTGCCGTACGAGCTGACACGTGCCGACGTCGTCGTCTCCTGCACCGGCGCGACCGGCCTCGTCCTCACGGCGGACGCCGTCGCGGAGGCGGCCCTCGGCCGTACCGGGCGGACCGCCACCGGGACCGCACCGGCCGGGGAGACGGCCCGTACCCCCAGGGCGCCGCAGGCCGCGGCCGAGGACGGCTGCCCGCTCGACCTGGCCGCCGTCCAGGGCGGCACCGGGTTCTCCGTGCACGGCGAGGCCGCCGTCGCCGGGATGGACGCGGCCACCCTCGAACAGCACGCGGCCTGGGTGGACAACGGCACCGCCGACCGGCGCGAGAGCGCCCGGCGCACGCCCGAGACCGACCCCGAACTGATCACCGCGCTGGCCGCGACCGCCGCCACCGCCGGACGGGTGCCCGAGCGGCGCCGCCCCGAGCCGGTGGCCGTCATCCCGCGCCCGGCGCCCGCCCTGTTCCTCCTCGACCTCGCCATGCCCCGCGACATCGACGCGGCCGTGCACCGGCTGGCCGGGGTGCGCCTGGTGGACATCGAGTCGCTGGCGGAGGCGTCGGCCGACGCCCCGATGGCGGCCGACGTGGACCGGGTGCGGCGTATCGTCTCCGACGAGGTCGCCGCCTTCGGCGCGGCGCAGCGGGCGGCGCACATCACGCCGACCGTGGTGGCACTGCGCAGCATGGCCGCCGACGTGGTCGCGGGCGAGATCGCGCGGCTCGACGGCCGGCTGCCCGGCCTGGACGAACGCCAGCGCGGCGAGATCCGGCAGGCCGTGCACCGGGTCGTGGACAAACTCCTGCACGCACCGACCGTACGGGTCAAGCAGCTCGCGGCCGAGCCCGGCGGTGCCGGGTACGCGGACGCGCTGCGGACCCTGTTCGACCTCGACCCCGAGACGGTGGCCGCCGTCTCGCGGGCCGTGGACAGCACAGACGAGAAGGACCGACCGGCATGACTGACAGGGCTTTGCGGCTGGGGACCAGGCGGAGCAAGCTCGCCGTGGCCCAGTCCGGGCAGGTGGCGGACGCGGTCCGCCGGGCGACCGGACAGCAGGTCGAGCTGGTCGAGATCACCACCTACGGCGACACCTCGCGCGAGCACCTCGCGCAGATCGGCGGCACCGGTGTCTTCGTGACGGCGCTGCGCGACGCGCTGCTGCGCGGCGAGGTCGATTTCGCCGTTCACTCGCTCAAGGACCTGCCGACGGCGCAGCCCGAGGGGCTGGTGCTGGCGGCCGTACCGCAGCGCGAGGACCCCCGTGACGTGATCGTCGCGCGGGACGCGCTGAAGTTCACCGACCTGCCGCGTGGGGCGCGCGTCGGCACCGGCTCGCCCCGGCGCATGGCGCAGCTCAACGCGTACGCCCGCGCGCACGGACTGGACATCGAGACGGTCCCGATCCGCGGCAACATCGACACCCGCGTCGGATATGTGCGCGCCGGTGAGCTGGACGCGGTGGTGCTGGCCGCCGCCGGGCTCAGCCGGATCGGCCGCACCGACGAGGTGACCGACTTCCTGTCGGTCGATACGGTTCTGCCCGCCCCCGGCCAGGGGGCCCTGGCGATCGAGTGTGCCGCGGACCGCGCGGACCTGATCGCCGCGCTCGGCGAACTCGACGACCCGTTCAGCCGGGCCGCCGTCACCGCCGAACGATCTCTGCTCGCCGCCCTGGAGGCCGGATGCAGCGCCCCGGTGGGCGCGCTGGCCGACCTGCTGGCCGACGGGCGGAATGTCAAGGAAATGCGCCTGCGGGCCGTTGTCGGCACCACCGACGGCTCCCGCACGGTGCAGATGTCCACCACCGGTCCCGTGCCCCTCACGCACGACGGGGCGACGGCACTCGGGCGCGAACTCGCCTCCGGGATGCTCGCCCAGGGCGCGGCCGGTCTGATGGGGGAGCGAGCACTGTGAGCCCCACCACTCTTCCCGCCGGTCCGGAGCACGGGCACGTCACCTTCCTGGGTGCCGGACCCGGAGATCCGGGACTGCTGACCCTGCGCGCCGTGGAGGCGCTGTCCCACGCGGACGTCCTGGTCGCCGAGCCCGATGTGCTCGACGTCGTGCGGACGCACGCCCGGCAGGGCGTGTCGGTCGTGCCCACGGACGCGTCCTCGGAGGCGCGGCCGGGCACTCCGCAGCTGACCGTCGTTGACGGGGCGTCAACAACCGCCGCCGCCCCGGCTGTCGTCCGGGACGCGGCTCATCTTGTCATGGAGGCCGCGCGGGGCGGCAGGCGGGTCGTACGGGCGGTGTCCGGTGATCCGGGCCTCGACGCCTACGCGGCCGAGGAGATGCTCGCCTGCGCGGCGGCCGGGGTGCCCTTCGAGGTCGTCCCGGGTGTCGCGGCGGCGGTCGGTGTCCCCGCGTACGCCGGTGTGCCGCTGCGCGACGCGCAGGGCGCGGACGTCCGGTTCGTGGACGCCCGTACCGCCTCCGCGCGCTGCTGGACCGAGGTCGGCGCCTCGGACGGCACGGCCGTCGTGTCCACCACGCTGGACGCGGTGGCGGCGGCGGCCGGGGAGCTGGTCTCCGCCGGGCGCAAGCCGGACACCCCGCTGTCCGTGACGGTGGCCGGTACGACCACCCGGCAGCGCACCTGGACGGCGACGCTCGGCACGATCGCGCAGACGCTGAAGCAGGCGAAGGTGCTGCCCTCGCCGGACGGCGGCCGACCGGTGATAGCCGTGGTCGGCGAGCTGTCCGCCGCCGCCCGGCGCGACCAGTTGTCGTGGTTCGAGTCCAAGCCGCTGTTCGGCTGGAAGGTCCTCGTGCCGCGCACCAAGGAGCAGGCGGTGTCGCTCTCCGACCAGCTCCGCTCCTACGGCGCGGTGCCGTACGAGGTGCCGACCATCGCGGTGGAGCCGCCGCGCACCCCGCAGCAGATGGAGCGGGCCGTCAAGGGCCTGGTCACCGGGCGCTACGAGTGGATCGCCTTCACCTCGGTGAACGCGGTCAAGGCGGTCCGCGAGAAGTTCGAGGAGTACGGTCTCGACGCCCGCGCGTTCGCCGGGATCAAGGTCGCCGCGGTGGGCGAGCAGACCGCGAAGGCGCTGATCGCCTTCGGCGTGAAGCCCGACCTGGTGCCGAGCGGCGAGCAGTCGGCGGCCGGGCTGCTGGAGGACTGGCCGCCCTACGACCCGGTCTTCGACCCGATCGACCGCGTCTTCCTGCCGCGTGCCGACATCGCCACCGAGACCCTGGTGGCCGGGCTGATCGAGCTGGGCTGGGAGGTGGACGACGTCACGGCCTACCGGACCGTGCGCGCCTCGCCGCCGCCCGCCGAGACGCGGGAGGCCATCAAGGGCGGCGGGTTCGACGCGGTGCTGTTCACGTCGTCCTCCACGGTCCGCAACCTCGTCGGCATCGCGGGCAAGCCGCACAACGTGACGGTGATCGCGTGCATCGGCCCGGCCACGGCGAAGACCGCCGAGGAGCACGGGCTGCGGGTGGACGTGATGGCGCCCGAGCCGTCCGTGCTGAAGCTGGCGGAGGCGCTGGCCGACTTCGGCATGAAGCGCCGCGCCGCGGCCCTGGAGGCGGGCGACCCGGTGACCCGGCCCAGCGAGCGGCGTCCCGGCGCCCGGAGGCGCAGGACGACCACGACCTGAGCCCTGCCCGACCGACCGGCGGCGGAGCACCCCTCGGGGGGCGCTCCGCCGCCGTTTCGCGTTCCCGTTCGCCAACTCGCTGAACTCTTCCGCCCGTTGACGCGTGTGATGTGCGAGACCGTTCGGGGCAATCGGGCCTCACGGTGTGGAAGCCGCAGAAAGGTGAACAAATGCTGAGCAATCTGAAGCGTTCCGCCGCCGTCACCGGTGCGCTGGCCGTCGCGTCCGTCTCCCTGGTCGTGGGCGCCACCGGCCAGGCCTCGGCCGACCCGGACGACCCGAGCGTCACCACCGTCGCCGAGTACTCCAATGTGGCGTTCTGCATGGCGAACCTGCCGCGTTGGCAGGCGGAGAACCAGAACACGGGTGTCCAGTTCCGCTGTGTCTTCAAGGGCGGCACCTGGCACCTCCTGTTCTAGGACCTGTCACCGGCACGGCGGCGGAACGCTGCTCGGAAGCGCTCCGCCGCCACCGTTCGCGGTCCGACATCGCGTCGGCAAGGGGGCGGGCGGGCCGGGCGTAGCGTAGGGGGCATGACGAAGTACGGAACCTTCCCCGGTACGCGTCCCCGGCGGCTGCGGACCTCGCCCGTCATGCGCCGGATGGTCGCCGAGACCCGGCTGCACCCGGCCGACCTGATCCTCCCGGCGTTCGTCCGCGAGGGCGTGAGCGAGCCGGTGCCGATCGGGGCGATGCCCGGGGTGGTGCAGCACACGCGGGACAGTCTGCGGAAGGCCGCCGTGGAGGCGGTGGAGGCCGGGGTCTCCGGGATCATGCTCTTCGGGGTGCCGGAGGACGCCAAGAAGGACGCCCTCGGCACCCCCGGCACCGACCCGGACGGCATCCTCCAGGTCGCGCTGCGCGACGTGCGCGCCGAGGTCGGGGACGACCTGCTCGTCATGTCCGACCTGTGCCTGGACGAGTTCACCGACCACGGTCACTGCGGGGTCCTGGACGCCGAGGGCCGCGTGGACAACGACGCCACGCTGGAGCGGTACGCCGAGATGGCCCAGGTCCAGGCGGACGCGGGCGCCCATGTCGTCGGCCCCAGCGGCATGATGGACGGCCAGATCGGGGTCGTGCGCGACGCGCTGGACCAGATCAACCGGGAGGACGTGGCGATCCTCGCCTACACCGCGAAGTACGCCTCCGCGTTCTTCGGGCCGTTCCGGGAGGCCGTCGGCTCCTCCCTCCAGGGCGACCGCAAGACCTACCAGCAGGACCCGGCCAACCTGCGCGAGTCGCTGCGTGAGCTGGAGCTGGACCTCGCCGAGGGCGCCGACATGGTCATGGTGAAGCCCGCCGGGCCCTACCTCGACATCCTGGCGCGGGTCGCGGACGCGGTGGACGTGCCGGTCGCCGCGTACCAGGTCTCCGGGGAGTACGCGATGGTCGAGGCCGCCGCCGAGAAGGGCTGGATCGACCGGGACCGGGCGATCATGGAGACCCTGACCGGCATCAAGCGGGCGGGCGCCCGCACCATCCTCACGTACTGGGCGACGGAGGCGGCGCGGGCGCTGCGCTGAGCACCCGCCGCTCCGGCGGGGTCAGTCCCACCAGAAGGTCCACGAGGTGGCTCCGGGCAGGGTCTCGGCGTACTTGGCCAGATCCGCCGGGCTGTCCGGCTCCACCACGTCCGGGCAGAACGCGCCGTGTTCGGCGGCCAGCGTCAGGGCCGCCTCCGCCGTCGTGGGCGGCGCCCCGACCGACACCGTGAGGTGGTCGAAGCCGAGCCCCACGACGCGTATGCCGTAGCGGTCCTCCCAGGAGCGGAGGACCGCGCAGAGCCGGGCCACGTCGTCGTCGTGGTTCAGCGGGCCCGACCAGCCGAGCACGGCCGGGATGTCGGCGGAGCGGCGGGCCGGGACCAGCGCGAGGTGCGGTCGCGCGAAGCGGCTGTCCTCGGTGAGCGCGTCCGCGACCACCGTCGCGCGGGTGTCGGGGTCGGCGGTGGGCGTGCCGTCCGGCGCGAAGCCGGGCCACTCCTCGTCCGAGAGGTCCGCCCAGTACTCCGTGAGCACGTCCTCGGCGTCGTGATCGCCGGGGTACGAGGCGTGCTCCGGCATCAACTCCCAGTCGCTGGGCGCCCCTTGAGCGCCACCTAGCTCCAGCAGCACCGGCAGCAGCCCCGCCCGCGCGGCGGGCCGCCCGAGCGCCTTCCACGTGCCGGGGCCCGCCGTCTTCTCCGCGTGCCACAACAGGGGTTCGCCCGTGGGCGCCTTGCCGACCAGTCGGCCGGGCGGCAGTGCGAGGCCGACGCTACGGCCGCTGGGGTCCGTTGCCAGCCTGGGCAGCGGGTTGGGAAGAGTCGCCATGCCCGTGACTGTAGGGGGTGGCACTGACAGTGCCGGGTGCGATCCGTCGCCGTACGCGGGTGCGGAGTCGGTCGGCGTACTGGTACGCGCGTGCCGCCGCCGGTGTCGGGTCGCTGAGGTCGTCCGTCACGGCGACCTCCACGCCTCCGCTGTACTGCGCGGTCATGTTGTAGATGAACGTGCTCAGCGAGGCGAGCGCCGTCCCGAGGACGATCTCCATGACCGCCACGGCGCCCCCGATGACCAGGGTCGTCCACACGCCCGGCCACTCACCGGGCGCGACGATGTCCAGCACGGCCGCGAGGATCACCATCCCGAGCAGCACGCTCGCCCCGAGCCCGGTCAGGAACAGGAAGCTCGTCACCGTCACCGACCAGGGGTCCGCCTCGGATATCCGCATCCGCGTGCTTCCCGGACGGGGTATCGGTGCCGGTACCTCCACCGCGGGGGCGGGGCCTCGGGTCCTGCGCCGTGATCTGCTCATGCGCTACTCCCCTGGCTGGCTCGCATTCCACCAGCGACGGTATGCGGGGGCGGGGGGCGACGCATCCAGAAGAGTTACGGTGCGTGAGGGGTACCGCTGAACGGGTGTATTTGGGGGATCAGCGGGGCTGAGCTGCGGCGTACGCGGTGAAGGTCTGCCAGGTGGCGCTGGCCACGTGCAGCTCGGGGCCCGTGGTGGGGGTGTGCTTGGAGTCGCGGACGTGGATGTGGTCTGGCGCGAGGGCCACTTCGAGGCAGGCGCCGCCTTCTTCCATGCTGTGTGACGACTTGAACCATGCAAGTGCGGTGCTCATAGCTCTCCTAGCAGGTCGTCCAGCAGGCTCGCGGAAAACTCGGGAGTCAGGGCCTGCGAGCGCAGCATCGCATACTTGCGGGCCAGGAAAGACACCCATTCCGGGTCCCTCACCAACTCGCTGCCTCCGTAGGACTCGGTGTACGCGAGCTGCTGATGATCGGGTGTCTCCATCAGGGTGAAGAAGCCGCCGATACCCGCATGCCCGTCCCGTTTCAACGGGAGGATCTGCAAGGAGACATGCGGGATATCGGCTGAATCCCGCAGGCGCTCGATCTGTTCGCGGTGCGCCTCCGGGCCGCCCACAGGGAATCGAATCACGGGCTCCCAGATCACGAAGCTCAGCGTGGGCGGGTCTGGGCGGTGGATGATCTCCTGACGGTTCAGCCGCTCCGCGATCATCTCCTCCAGTTTCTCGGCGCTGAAGGCGGGGACGCGGCATCTGAAGACGGCACGTGCGTATGCCTCGGTCTGCAATATGCCGGGCATCACGAGGGCGTCGAACCACGAGAGTGACAGCGCATCGTGCTCGTGCTGCATGTACTGCTCTGCGTTCAAGGGGAGCTGGTCCACTTCGGGAAGCTTGGCAACGCCTGCCGCCAGCATGCCCTTCGTGTCCAACAGATCGTCGATCAGCACGGCGAGGTCCGGCATCAGTACGCGCCGTCCCTGCTCAATCGAAGCGATCGTCTCCTCGTCCACGTTCAGACGGCCCGCCAGTGAGCGTTGGGTGTAACCCGCCGCCTTGCGTGCTGCCTGTAGCTGGGCGCCCAGCATTCTCATGGACGAGTAGTTCTTCTTGCGTGGCAGCTTGCCCGAGTTCATGTTGCTCCCACTCCCCACAGGCACACCGCCCGGACCCTTTCCAACCCGTACTCATAACGAGTACGGGCTCACTCCCTGATCCACGCTAGTGACTGTGCGCCACATTCGTACCGTGAACGTAGAAACCGAACTCCCCAAGCAGCGCGACCAGTTCTACGGTCGCGCCCGCCAATCCGTCCCCGCTGCCAGGAAGTTCGCGGAGTGGTCCTTGGACCACTGGGGGCTCACTGACTGGGCCCGCGCCCGCGATGTGTCGCTGTGTGTGAGCGAGTTGGCCACCAACGCGCTCGTGCACGGGGTGCCGCCCGGCCGGGGTTTCCTCGTGCGGGTGCGGTACGACGGGACGCTCGTCCGGGTCGAGGTGCACGACAGCGGCTCCGGCGTCCCGCACCTCGCCGGGGTGGGCGGCGCGGACGACGAGCACGGGCGCGGCCTGCTGCTGGTGGCGGCGCTCGCGGACAAGTGGGGGGTGGGGGAGCGGGTGCCCGGCAAGCTGGTGTGGTGCGAGTTCGCGGTGGAGTGAGGCGCGGGGGCGCGGCCCTCGCCCGGAGGTCCCTGCCGTTGAGTGACCGAGCCGTTTCGGAACGCGGTGTGACCAAGTCGAGGCTGCTTTGCAGCACAAACGGTGAACGCCATAGAGGTCAAATACGGTGTGTAGTTATGACACTCATGACGACTCCTTTCGACACGCGAGCCACCGCCACGGAGATCCTGGCCGGAACCGACCTCACCGGGCGGCGGATCATCGTCACCGGAGGGGCCTCCGGCCTCGGCACGGAGACGGTGCGCGCGCTCGCCGGTGCGGGTGCGCGGGTCACCATCGCCACCCGTGACCCCGCACTCGCCAAACCGCTCCTCGACGCGTTCCCCGGTACCGAGGCCGTCGCGCTGGACCTCGCCGACCTGGACTCGGTCCGGGCCTTCTGTGCCGCGTGGGACGGGCCCCTGGACGCGCTGGTCGCCAACGCGGGCGTGATGATGCTGCCCACCCGGCAGGTCAACGCGCAGGGCTGGGAGATGCAGCTCGCCACCAACTACCTCGGCCACTTCGCCCTGGCGAACGGCCTGCACGGCGCCCTGAAGGCGGCCGAGCGGCCCCGGGTGGTCACTCTCAGCTCCGGTGCCCACCTGGTGGTGGGCTTCGACTTCGACGACCCGCAGTTCGAGAACCGCCCCTACGACCCCTTCGCCGCCTACGCCCAGTCGAAGACGGCCGATGTGCTGCTCGCCGTCGGTATCAGCCGCCGGTGGGCGGACGACGGGATCGTGGCCAACTCCTGCGCCCCGGGTGCCATCCACACCAACCTGGCCCGGCACCTGGACGAGCCCACCCTGAAGGCGCTGGGCGCGATGGACGACGAGGGCAACCTCATCACCCCGGACCACTTCAAGACGGCGGAACAGGGCGCCGCCACGACCGTGCTGCTCGCCGCCTCGCCGCTTCTCGACGGCGTGACCGGCCGTTACTTCGAGGACAACCAGGAGGCCACCCTGGTGGAGGGCGGCCCGCAGCTGATGGCCGCCGGTCCCGAGAACCTGATGCGAAACGTCGCCACCTGGGCTCTCGACCCGGCCGCCGCCGACCGGCTGTGGGACTACGCGCTTCCCGTGATCCACGAAGCCGCCTGACACCGGAACCAGTACGTCCCGGAACGCCCTAGAACACGAGGTACCACACGTTGTCGTCCGACTTGAAGACGCACTGGTAGTGGGCGTCCGGGTTGCTGTCGCTGGCCTGGCGGATCGCCCTGTTGAGCTCGCACGGGGCCTGGGAGGTGAAGTGTCCGACGGAATTCTTGGACGTGTCCGTCCACTCCGCGGCGGCCGGGGTGGTGGAGCCGAGGACCAGCGCGAGGGCCGAGACGGCCAGGGCACCCGAGGCGGCTATGGAGCGCTTGACGCGGTGACGCATGTTCGTGCCTTTCGTCCGCACGTGGGCCATTCGGAATCAATTGACCCGAATGGTCATACGCTCCCTACACGAGCCAACGGCCGGGCAGGTTCACGGAGTTGAGGACATGCACGGGAAGGCGGCCGTGGGGCCCGCGGTGATCGGGGCCCCACGGCCGGCCGTCAGAGCTTCTCCGGGGTCCTGATGCCCAGCAGGGTCATCCCCGTGTGCAGGGTCCGGGCCGTCAGGTCCGCCAGGAACAGGCGGTTCTCCATCTGGGCCGGGGTCTCGGCCTTCAGGACCGGGCACTGGTCGTAGAAGGTCGTGAGGTGGGAGGCGAGCTGGTAGAGGTAGGCGGCGAGCTTGTGGGGCTCGTAGCCGGAGGCGACCTCGTGGACCGTCTCCGCGAACTGGTCCAGGTGGAGCCCCAACGCACGTTCCGCCGGGGCGAGTTCCAGCTCGGGGTGGGCCGCCGGGACCGCCGCGCCCGCCTTGCGCAGGATGGACTGGACACGGGCGTAGGCGTACTGGAGGTAGACCGAGGTGTCGCCGTTCAGCGAGACCATCTGGTCCAGGTCGAACTTGTAGTCCCGGACCGCCGAGGTGGACAGGTCGGCGTACTTGACCGCGCCGATGCCGACGTAGCGGCCGTTCTCGGTGATCTCCTCGTCCGTCAGGCCGACCTTCTCCGCCTTCTCCCGGACGACCGCCGTGGCCCGCTCGACGGCCTCGTCCAGGAGGTCCTCCAGCTTCACCGTCTCGCCCTCACGGGTCTTGAACGGCTTGCCGTCCTTGCCGAGGACCGTGCCGAACGCGAGCTGCCGCGCGTCCACGTCCGCGCCGAGCCACCCGGCCCGCCGGGCGGTCTCGAAGACCATCTTGAAGTGCAGGGCCTGCCGGGCGTCCACCACGTAGAGGAGGGTGCTCGCCTTCAGGTGGAAGACGCGGTCCCGGATCGCGGACAGGTCCGTCGCCGCGTACCCGAAACCGCCGTCCGACTTCTGCACGATCAGCGGGACCGGGTTGCCGTCCGGGCCCTTCACGTCGTCGAAGAACACGCACAGCGCGCCCTCGGAGCGCACCGCGACACCGGACTCCTCCAGCAGGCGGCAGGTCTCGGCGAGCATGGCGTTGTAGCCGGACTCGCCGACCACGTCCGGGTCCCGGATCTCCATGTCCAGCTTGTCGAAGACCGAGTAGAAGTAGACCTTCGACTCGTCCACGAACTTCTGCCACATGGCCAGCGTCTCCGGCTCGCCCGCCTGGAGGTCCACCACCCGGCGCCGGGCCCGCGTCTTGAACTCCTCGTCGGAGTCGAAGAGGGCACGGGACGCCTTGTAGAGCCGGTTCAGGTTGGACATGGCCTGCTCGCCGGAGGCGGCCGTGCCGTCGTCGCCGGAGCGGTCCAGCTCGTGCGGGTGCTCGATCAGATACTGGATGAGCATGCCGAACTGGGTGCCCCAGTCCCCGATGTGGTGCCGCCGGACCACCGTCTCACCGGTGAACTCCAGCAACCGCACCACCGCGTCACCGATCACCGCCGACCGCAGGTGACCGACGTGCATCTCCTTCGCCACGTTCGGCTGGGCGTAGTCGATGACCGTCGTACCCGACAGCTCCGCGAACGGGACGCCGAGCCGGCCGGTGGCGTCCGCGTACCGCGCGGCCAGGTTCTCGGTGATCGCCCGGTCCGCGATCGTCACGTTGAGGAAGCCGGGGCCCGACACCTCCACGTCCGCGATCACCCCGCCGGTGACCAGGTGGGACACCACTTGCGTGGCCAGCTCGCGCGGGTTGGCCTTGGCCTTCTTCGCCAGCGCCAGGATGCCGTTGGCCTGGTAGTCCGCCCGGTCGCTTCGGCGCAGCAGCGGGTCCGCGCCCGCCGCCTCCGGCACGGAGGCCGTGAGCGCGGACGCCAGGTGCTGCTGGACGGAGTCGCTGAGGGACGTGACCGAGGCCATGAGGTGGATGCCGTTTCTGCTCGGGTTCCGGGGCGCGCCGGCGGACAGCGCTTCGGAGCCGAGTATCCCACGCGGTGAAAAGCGGTTTTCGTGCTCGCGGGCCCGCCTGGGACAATGGACCGGCCAGCCGTGCGACCGTACCGGCTGCCGGACAGGAAGAAGGACGTGCCGATCGTGGCTCAGAGCACCGAGACCACCGACTGGGTCTCCCGTTTCGCGGACGAGGTCATCGAGGCATCGGAGCGCCGCGCCCCGGGGAAACCCGTCGTCGTCGCGTCCGGGCTCTCCCCGTCCGGCCCGATCCACCTCGGCAACCTGCGCGAGGTCATGACCCCGCACCTCGTCGCCGACGAGATCCGCCGCCGGGGCCTGCAGGTACGCCACCTGATCTCCTGGGACGACTTCGACCGGTACCGCAAGGTGCCGAACGGCGTCCCCGGTGTGGACGAGAGCTGGGCCGAGCACATCGGCCGCCCGCTGACCTCCGTGCCCGCGCCGAAGGGCTCCGACCACCCGAACTGGGCCGAGCACTTCAAGGCCGCCATGACCGCCTCGCTCGCCGAGCTGGGTGTCGAGTTCGACGGGATCAGCCAGACCGCGCAGTACACCTCCGGCGTCTACCGCGAGCAGATCCTGCACGCCATGCGCCACCGCGCCGACATCGACGCGATCCTCGACCAGTACCGGACCAAGGCCAAGCCCGGGAAGAAGCCCCAGCAGAAGGCCGCCGACGCCGCCGAGCTGGAGGCCGAGGAGGGCTCCGGCGCCGCCGCCGAGGACGACGGCGGCTCCGGCTCCGCCGGGTACTTCCCGTACAAGCCGTACTGCGGCGGCTGCGGCAAGGACCTCACCACCGTCACCGCCTACGACGACGCCACCACCGAGCTGGCCTACACCTGCACCGCCTGCGGCTTCTCCGAGACCGTCCTGCTCAGCGAGTTCAACCGGGGCAAGCTGGTCTGGAAGGTGGACTGGCCGATGCGCTGGGCGTACGAGGGCGTGATCTTCGAGCCCAGCGGCGTGGACCACTCCTCGCCGGGCTCCAGCTTCCAGGTCGGCGGGCAGATCGTCTCCCTCTTCGGCGGCGAGCAGCCCATCGGCCCGATGTACGCCTTCGTCGGCATCTCCGGCATGGCCAAGATGTCCTCCTCGCGCGGCGGCGTCCCCACCCCCGGCGACGCCCTCCGGATCATGGAGCCCCAGCTGCTGCGCTGGCTCTACGCCCGCCGCCGCCCCAACCAGTCCTTCAAGATCGCCTTCGACCAGGAGATCCAGCGCCTCTACGACGAGTGGGACAAGCTCGCCGCCAAGGTCCAGGACGGCTCCGCGCTGCCGGGTGACATCGCCGCGTACGCCCGCGCCGTCGGCACCGCCGCCGCGCCGCTGCCCGCGACCCCGCGCCCGCTGCCTTACCGCACCCTCGCCTCCGTGGCCGACGTCACCGCCGGGCACGAGGACCAGGCGCTGCGCATCCTCAGCGAACTCGACCCCGACCAGCCGCTGACCTCGCTCGCCGAGGCCCGGCCGCGCTACGACAGGGCCGAGGCGTGGATCAACACCCACGTCCCCGCCGACCAGCGCACCATCGTCCGCGACGAGCCCGACGCCGAGCTGCTGAAGTCCCTCGACGACGCCTCCCGGCAGTCGCTGCGCCTGCTGCTCGACGGCCTCGCCGCCCACTGGTCCCTCGACGGCCTCACCCAGCTCGTCTACGGCGTCCCCAAGGTCCAGGCCGGTTTCTCCGCCGACGCGGGCCCCAAGGAACTCCCGGCCGAGATCAAGACCGCCCAGCGCGCCTTCTTCGCCCTGCTCTACCGCCTCCTCGTCACCCGCGACACCGGGCCCCGGCTGCCCACGCTGCTGGTGACGGTGGGACAGGAGCGGGTGCGGACGCTGCTGGGGGAGTGACTCCCGCCACGGCACGGTGAACCGACGAAGGGGGCTCCCGGATTCTGGGAGCCCCCTTCGTCGTACGCGGTCACGGGGTCACGCGATGTGGTCCTCCTCCAGCTCCGCCAGATGGCGCTGCTGGAAGCGTTCCGCGAGGGTCTTCAGCTCGCTCGGGCTCAGGGCCAGGCCGTAGGTCGCCTCGACGTTGTCGCCCAGGACGCGGGGCGTCGGGTAACTGCCGTCTATCGACTGCCGGAACACCTGGTAGAGCGCGTCCTCGGTCGGCTCCGCCTGGGGTGTGCCGCCGCCGTCGCCCAGCTCGCGGGTGCGGTTCGGGCCCGACGGCACCGGGAAGCTGCCCGTGTCCTCCGGCGAGGGCTGCTGGAACTGCTCCGGGGGCTGCTCGTCGTACCAGTCCTCGTACTGCTCCTCCGGGGCGTACAGCGGGTCCGGGGGCTCGAAGGTGGGGTCGTAGCCGCCGTGGTACTCCATCTGCTGGGGGTCACGGGCGTGCAGCCACAGGTTCACGCCCGGCTCCTCCGGCTCCGGTACGGAGTCGTCCGCGGGCCGGGGCTGTTCCTGCCGCGTGAGCTGCTGCTGGGGTGCCTGGGGTCCCTGGGACGCCTGCGGTGCCTGGGGTGACAGGGCTGCCTGGGACGCCTGGGGTGCCGCTGTCAGGGCGGGCTGGGCGGCGGCCGGGGACGGGCGCAGGGCGGGCAGTTCGATGCCCGCCGCCGCCAGGCCCTCGGGGGCGGTCTCCGCGAGCGGGACGCCGTAGCGGGCCAGGCGCAGCGGCATCAGGGACTCCACCGGGGCCTTGCGGCGCCAGGCGCGGCCGAAGCGGGAGCGCAGCCGGGCCTGGTAGACCAGCCGTTCCTGCTCCAGCTTGATCACCTGGTCGTAGGAGCGCAGCTCCCACAGCTTCATCCGGCGCCACAGCAGGAACGTCGGCAGCGGCGAGAGCAGCCAGCGGGTCAGCCGGACGCCCTCCATGTGCTTGTCCGCCGTGATGTCCGCGATCCGGCCGATGGCGTGCCGGGCCGCCTCCACCGCGACCACGAACAGCACCGGGATCACCGCGTGCATACCGACGCCCAGCGGGTCCGGCCAGGCGGCGGCGCCGTTGAACGCGATCGTCGCCGCCGTCAGCAGCCACGCCGTCTGCCGCAGCAGCGGGAACGGGATGCGAATCCACGTCAGCAGCAGGTCCAGGGCGAGGAGCACACAGATGCCCGCGTCGATGCCGACCGGGAACACGTAGGAGAAGTTCCCGAAGCCCTTGGTCAGGGCCAGCGCCCGGACGGCCGCGTACGAACCCGCGAAGCCGATACCGGCGATGACCATCGCACCGGCGACGACCACGCCGATGAGTATGCGGTGCATCCGGGTCAGCTCGATGGGCTCGGACTTGATGGGCGCGGACACTCGTACTCCCCTCCCGTTGCGGGTTGTTGCGCGCAACAGAGTGGCACAGGTGTGCGTCGAACGTGATGTCGATCAGTTCTCGACCGGCTCCTGGCCGGTTCCCGGTCAGTTCCCGGCGGCGGCCGACTCCGACGCGGAGGTGCTCGGGGAGGCGCCGCCGGACGGCGCCTTCGACGCGCCCCCGGCGCCCTTCTCCGTGGCCGTGGCCGACGGCTTCCCGCTGCTCTTGGCGCCGTCCTTGCCGCTTCCGGGGTCGGCGGAGCCGGAGCCCGAACCCGCCCCGGAACCCTTCCCGTTGGCCGCCGAGACGGCCGCCACGGCCTCCTTCGCGGCCTTCTCCGCCGCCTTCGTCAGATCGGACGCGTCCGGCGTCTTCTCGCCCGCGAGACCGGCGCCGTTGTAGTCCACGGTGACGACCACGTTCTCCACGCGGGTCACCACGGTCTGCTCCTTGAAGGCGCCTTCCTTCTTCTTCAGGTCGTAGCGCACGGCCGTCGCCTCGTCGCCCGTCCCGGCGACCGCCTCCCACTTGACCGACTTCGCGCCGGACACGCCCTGCGCGTCCTTCACCTGCTGGGTGAAGTACGTGTGCGCCTGCGCGTCGCCCGAACCCCGGTTCGCGTCCGAGTCGAAGCGGAGCAGCGACACGTTCAGCCAGCGGAACTGGGAGCCCTTGACGCCCTTGTTGTCGAGGCTGCTCCACGAACACGAGCCGCGCGTCGAGGAGTCGTCGGACCTGCCCTCCTTGCCGGACGTGCCCGCCTTCGGCACGAGGTCGCCGAGGGCGCCCTTGGACAGCACCGCGCACGGCTTCGGCAGCGCGCGGTACGCGGCGGCCGGAACCGCCGGGGACGCGCTCGCGGAGGGGTCGGCGGACGCGCCGCCCGTCGCCCGCGCGGAGGCGTCGCCGCCCCGCGCGGCCGAGCCGCCGTCCTTGGCGCCGCCGTCGCCGGAGTCCGACGAGCACGCGGCGGTGATCAGGACCGCGGGGACGGCAGCCGCGCACACCAGGGCGCGGCGCAGGCGCTTCGCCCGCTGGTCCTTGGGGGCACGGACGTCTCGCTGTGCTGCTCGCTGCATGGTTCCTTCACTCGTGACGCTCGGTGGTCGTGCGGGTTCCTGCGGGCCCACCGTACGTGGTGAAGAAGGGGTGCGACCGGTGTTCACCGGCTCGCGCGGGGACCGGTGCCGGGTGCGCGGCGGGGGTCAGCCGTCGAGCGTCGCGGCCAGCTGCGCGGCCAGTTTCCGGGCCTTGTCCTGCATTTCCCTGCTGTCCGGCACGGCGCCGACGGCCATCGGCTGCTCCTCGTACTCGACCGTGACGACGACGTTGGACGTGCGGAACACCACAGTCACCGTGCGCGGTTCGGCGGTCGAACCGGAGGTGCTCAGCTTGTCGTCCAGGTACGCCTGGTCGGCCAGGTCGGAGAGGACGCGCGGCTGGAGCTCGGCGGTGGCGAGGCTGCCTCCGGCGCCGGTGGAGGCGGGGTCGGCGGGGGTGTTGGTGCCGGAGGGGGTGGCGGTGCCGGAGGGGGTGGCGGTGCCGGAGGGGGGCGCGGTGCTGGACGGGGTCGCGGGGCTGGAGGGGGTGCCGCCCTTGCCGTCCTTCCCGCTCGTCCCGCCCGTCCCGTTCTTGTCGTTCTTGTCGCCGGGGCTCGAAGAGGAGCCGGGGGAACCGGAGTTGGCGGACCCGGTGGACTCGGCGGGTGGGGAGGCGGGGGTGGTGGTGGCGGGCTCGGGCAGGTCGGCGGCGGTCTCCCGCTCGTCGAAGAGCTGCTTGGCCTGGTCGTCGTCGCTGACCGCGTTGTCGTACGACACCACGCGTTCCAGGTCCACCGTGAGGCGGTCGGTGCCGTCGGCGGAGTCCACCTTCCAGCGGCAGCCCACCTTGCGGTCGGTGTTGTAGGTCAGGGCCGCGGCGCCCTGGTACGCCTTGTCGCGCTGGGCGGGGTCGGTGAGCCGCCGGATGCCGGGCAGCAGCGCGTCCAGGGTGCCGCGGCCGACCGCGCCGCAGGGCTCGGGCAGCGTGCGGTACTTGCCGGGCTGGGCCGCCGCGGTGGCGGTGCCCGCGTCGCCGGGATTGGCGTCGTCGGTCGAACCGCCGTCGCCCGAGCCGCTCGTGCAGCCTGCCAGCAGGGCCGCGAGGAGGGCGGCGGTACCGGTGACGTACGCCTTCCGGTGCACGGTCGGGCTCCTCTCGTACGGGATGCGGCGCCGCCGGGGGGCGGGGAGCGCGCTGGTTATTCGCTTGCCGGGGCGGTGCGCCCGCTGGACACAATGTGTATCGCACCCGCCGCTGTGAACGCCGGTTCCGTGTCCTGTAACCACACGTTGATGCCGTTTTTTGCGTTCCGGTGTGATCTGGGCGCACAGAGGACGTTCCGGGGCCCACGGGCTGCCGGACGGTGACCGGGGGAGACGGGAAACACATGTCGTACGTGGAGATGCCGGGCGCCCAGGTGCCCATCCGGATGTGGGCCGACCCCGCCACTGTCGAGGACGTGGCACTCCGTCAGCTCCAGAACGTGTCCACCCTGCCCTGGATCAGGGGCCTCGCCGTCATGCCGGACGTCCACTTCGGCAAGGGCGCCACCGTCGGCTCCGTCATCGCCATGCAGGGCGCCGTCTGCCCGGCCGCCGTCGGCGTGGACATCGGCTGCGGCATGTCCGCCGTCCGCACCTCCCTGACCGCCAACGACCTGCCGGGCGACCTGTCCCGGCTGCGGTCGCGGATCGAGCAGGCGATTCCGGTGGGGCGGGGGATGCACCAGGAACCGGTCGAGCCGCGCGACTTCCACGGGCTGGCGACGGCCGGGTGGGACAGTTTCTGGGCCCGGTTCCAGGGGGTCGCGGACGCGGTCAAGTTCCGTGAGGGCCGGGCCGTTTCGCAGATGGGTACCCTCGGCGCGGGGAATCACTTCATCGAGGTCTGTGTGGACTCGGACGGCGTCGTCTGGCTGATGCTGCACTCCGGTTCCCGCAACATCGGCAAGGAGCTGGCCGAGCACCACATCGGGATCGCGCAGAAGCTGCCGCACAACCAGGACCTGATCGACCGCGACCTCGCCGTCTTCGTCGCGGACACCCCGCAGATGGCGGCGTACCGCAACGACCTGTTCTGGGCGCAGGAGTACGCGAAGTACAACCGCACCCTGATGATGGCGCTGCTCAAGGACGCGGTCCGCAAGGAGTTCAAGAAGGCCAAGCCGGTCTTCGAGCCGGAGATCTCCTGTCACCACAACTACGTGGCGGAGGAGCGGTACGACGGGCTCGACCTGCTGGTCACCCGCAAGGGCGCGATCCGCGCCGGATCCGGTGACTACGGCATCATCCCCGGCTCGATGGGCACCGGCTCGTACATCGTGAAGGGCCTCGGCAACGAGCGCGCCTTCAACTCCGCCTCCCACGGCGCCGGGCGCCGCATGAGCCGGGGCGCCGCCAAGCGCCGCTTCAGCGTCCAGGACCTCGCCGACCAGACCAGCGGCGTCGAGTGCCGCAAGGACTCCGGCGTCGTGGACGAGATCCCGGCCGCCTACAAGCCCATCGAGCAGGTCATCGACCAGCAGCGCGACCTGGTGGAAGTGGTGGCCCGGCTGAAGCAGGTGGTGTGCGTGAAGGGCTGACCTGGAGGGCCGAGTCGTACCGGCCGGGCGCGGGGGCGGGCGTCACGGGGCGGGGGTGGGAACCGGGGGTGGGGGTTCGGGTGTCTTCTGGTTTGGCAACTTCTGTATTCAGGGGGTGTGTTGATGAGGGGAAGGCGTGGGCGGCTGGTCGTCTCGGCCCTGGTCGTGGTGCTGGTCGGGGTGGGGAGTGCGGGGTGTTCGAAGGAGTACAACGACAAGCGGGGGAAGGGGGACGCGCCGGTGCGGGGGCGGGCCGGGGACAACTCGCCCGCCGAGGTGTTCAACATGCCGGACGGGTTCGGGAATCTGGCGACGAAGTGTGTCGGGCACGGATACCGGGCGTACGTGACGACCAACGGGAGCGGGCCGTCGAACGTCGAGATCGTGCCGGACAAGACATGCGCGAGCTGATCCGGGCGGTCTCGGCCGCGGCGGTGGCCGTGCTGGTGCTGGTCGCGCTGTCCGGGTGCTCGCGGGAGTACGAAGAGAAGCGGGGCAAGGCGGACGCGCCCGTCGCGGGGCGCGCGGGCGAGGACAGCCCGGCCGAGATCTACAACTTCCCGGACGGGTTCGGAAACCTTGCCTCCAAGTGCGTGGGGCCCGGTCGGCGCGGCTACGTCACCACCAAGTACGTCCGGCAGGACGACGACGACACGATCGTCATGCCGTCCACCTCTGTGATCGTGGACGACCCGGAGTGCCGGGCGGCCCCGTAGGACCGTCCAACCGCGTTGTGCCGTACGGCACTTCGGGACCCCGCGCGCTCACTGCTCCCGGTGCACCTTGTTGTTGGGGGTCTGCGCGCGGGGGCGTACGACCAGCAGGTCCACGTTGACGTGGGCGGGGCGGGTGACCGCCCAGGTGATCGTGTCGGCCACGTCGTCGGCGGTGAGCGGCGCGGCCACGCCCTCGTAGACCTTCTCGGCACGCTCGGCGTCGCCCGCGAAGCGGGTCAGCGAGAACTCCTCGGTCTTCACCATGCCGGGCGCGATTTCCACCACCCGCACCGGGCGGCCCAGCAGTTCCATGCGCAGGGTCTCGGCGAGGACGTGCTCGCCGTGCTTGGCCGCCGCGTAGCCGCCGCCGCCCTCGTAGGTGCCGTGCGCGGCCGTGGAGGAGACGACGGCCACCACGCCGTCGCCGCTCGCCTCCAGCTTCGGCAGCAGCGCCTGGGTGATGTGCAGGACGCCGAGCACGTTCGTCTCGTACATCGTGCGCCAGTCCGCCGGGTCGCCGGTGGCCACCGGGTCCAGGCCGAGCGCGCCGCCCGCGTTGTTGACCAGCACGCCGACCGTCCGGAACGCCGAGGCGAACTCGTCCACCGCCGCCCGGTCGGTGACGTCCAGCCGGTACGCGGTCGCGGAGTGCCCGGCGGCGGTGATCTCCTTGGCCAGCGCCTCGATCCGGTCCGCGCGGCGCGCGGTCAGCACCACGCGGTACCCGGCCGCCGCGAGCCGCCGCGCGGTCGCGGCGCCGATGCCGCTGCTCGCGCCCGTGACGACGGCGATACGGGACGCTGCGGACGGGGCGTCGCTGGTCATGACCTGCTCCCTCGGTTCGGACGACTCGCTCGCCCCGGACCTGGGGTGAGTCTCCCGAAAGCCTAGGGGGTGTCTCTCCGGTCGTCCCGGTCGTCCCGGTCGTCCCGGTCCTCCCGGTCGTCGTGGGCTCCCCGCGCCCGGTCACGCGGCACCTCGCCGCACGGCGGCCTCACGCCCCGTTCCTGGGCGCCCACATGATCACCGCCATGCCCGCCAGGCAGATCAGGGCGCCCGTGATGTCCCAGCGGTCGGGGCGGTAGCCGTCCGCGACCACGCCCCACAGGATCGAACCGGCGACGAAGATCCCGCCGTACGCGGCCAGGATGCGGCCGAAGTGCCCGTCCGGCTGGAAGGTCGCCACGAAGCCGTACGCCCCGAGCGCCACCACCCCGCCCGCCGCCCACAGCCACCCCCGGTGTTCCCGCACCCCCTGCCAGACCAGCCAGGCCCCGCCGATCTCGAACAGCGCGGCGACGACGAAGAGGGCGGCGGAGCGGAGCAGCGGCGTCATGCGGGCCAGCCTCGCACGCGCCCGTGCCGGTCCTCCCGCCCCGCCCCGGCCCCGGCCCGTGTCACCTGTTGGAGGGCGGCCGGTGTCCCGCGCCGCGTGGCATACATCCGTAGCGCCCGTGCGCACCGGTGCGGCACGGCTACGGCTACGGCTACAGGGAGCGAGGCGGTCGGCATGCGCGGGAGGACGTGGCTGGTGGCGGGGTGCGTGAGCGGGCTGGTGCCGCTGCTGTGCGGCGGTACGGCGTGGGCGGTCGCCCCGGTGTCCGGGGCGGATGCCGTTCCGGTGGCCGGTGGGGCCGGGGCCGCTCCGGTGCCCGTGGCCTCCGCGCCCCGCGCCGACCTCACCCTGCACGGCAGCGCCGTACTGGCCGAGGGGCGTGCCGAGGTCCGCCTCACCCCGCGCAACAACGGCCCCGCCGCGGTCCCCGACGCCGGTGTGCTGCTGCGCTGGTCGGCCCCGCTCGCGGAGCGGCAGAAGCTGCCGGGCGGATGCGCGCCCACCGACGGGCGGACGGTGCTGTGCCGGACCGGCGCACTCCCGGCGGACGGGACGGGGGAGCCGCTGCGGGTACGGGTACGGTTCGCCGGGCGCCCTTCGGAGGTCACGCTGGAGCTGGACACCGCGTGGACCGGGGGCGTACTGGACACGGACCGTTCCAACGACCGGCTGTCGGTACTCGTCCTGGAGACGGGGGACGAGTACGCGTTCTGAGCGGTCGGGCCGGTGCCGGGCGCGTCCGGGGTCTGGCTGGGGTACGGCCGGGTGTGGCTGGGGTACGGCCGGGTGTGGCTGGGGTACGGCCGGGGCGGGTACGGAGCAGCCCCGCCTCCCACCGGAGCAGCCCGCCTCCCACCGGAACCCCCGAGCCCCCGCCGGGGAAACCCCTCCCCGCCCGGATCAGCCCCCTCCCCGCACGGAATACCCCGCCCCCGCCCACTGTTCCCAGGTAAGTTGAAGCATCAACAACCTGGAGGGTGAGCGGTCATGCAGTTCGGGATCTTCACGGTGGGCGACGTCACGCCGGACCCCACCACCGGCCGCGCGCCGACCGAGCACGAGCGGATCAAGGCGATGGTGGCCATCGCGCGCAAGGCCGAAGAGGTCGGACTCGACGTCTTCGCCAGCGGCGAGCACCACAACCCGCCCTTCGTCCCGTCCTCCCCGACGACCATGCTCGGCTACATAGCCGCGCGGACCGAGCGGCTGATCCTCTCCACCTCCACCACGCTGATCACCACCAACGACCCGGTGAAGATCGCGGAGGACTTCGCCATGCTCCAGCACTTGGCCGACGGCCGGGTGGACCTCATGCTGGGCCGGGGCAACACCGGCCCGGTGTACCCCTGGTTCGGGCAGGACATCCGCCAGGGCATCAACCTCGCGGTCGAGAACTACGCCCTGCTGCACCGGCTGTGGCGCGAGGACGTCGTGGACTGGGAGGGCCGCTTCCGCACCCCGCTCCAGGGCTTCACCTCCACGCCCCGCCCGCTGGACGGCGTACCCCCGTTCGTCTGGCACGGCTCCATCCGCTCCCCGGAGATCGCCGAGCAGGCCGCGTACTACGGCGACGGCTTCTTCCACAACAACATCTTCTGGCCCGCCGACCACACCCGCCGCATGGTCGAGCTGTACCGCGCCCGGTACGCGCACTACGGCCACGGCACGCCCGAGCAGGCCGTCGTCGGCCTCGGCGGCCACGTCTTCATGCGGCGCAACTCCCAGGACGCGGTACGGGAGTTCCGGCCGTACTTCGACAACGCCCCGGTGTACGGGCACGGTCCCTCGCTGGAGGAGTTCAGCACCCAGACCCCGCTGACCGTCGGCACCCCGGAGCAGGTGATCGAGAAGACCCTCGGCTTCCGGGAGTACGCGGGCGACTACCAGCGCCAGCTGTTCCTGGTGGACCACGCCGGGCTGCCGCTCAAGACCGTGCTGGAGCAGATCGACATGCTGGGCGAGGAGGTCGTGCCGGTGCTGCGCGAGGAGTTCGCCAAGGGGCGCCCGGCGGGGGTGCCGGACGCGCCGACGCACGCGGGGCTGGTCGCGGCCGCGGGTGCCGCGGGTGCCGCGGGTTCTTCGGCCGCTTCGGGTTCTTCGGCGGCTTCGGGTGCGCAGGAGGTGACCGCCGTATGAGGCTCGTCGTCGTGTCGGCGGGGCTGAGCGTCCCGTCGTCCACCCGGCTGCTGGCCGACCGGCTGTCCGCCGCCGTGGTCCGCCGGGCGGCCGGACCGGTGGACGTGCGCGTGGTCGAACTGCGGGACCTCGCGGTGGAGATCGCGCACCGGTTCACCAACGGCTTCGCGGGCCCGGCGCTGGCCGCCGCGCAGGAGGCGGTCGCGGGCGCGGACGGCCTGATCGTCGTCACGCCCGTGTTCAGCGCCTCGTACAGCGGACTGTTCAAGTCCTTCTTCGACGTCCTCGACCGGGACGCCCTCGACGGCACCCCGGTCCTGATCGCGGCGACCGGCGGCAGCGCCCGCCACTCCTTGGTCCTGGAACACGCCCTCCGCCCGCTCTTCGCCCACCTGCGTGCCGTCGTCGTCCCGACCGGGGTCTACGCCGCCTCCGAGGACTGGGGCGCGGAGGGTCTGGCGGAGCGGGTGGAGCGGGCCGCGGGGGAGCTGGCGCGGTGGATGGGGGCGGTGGGAGCGGCCGGGGCCGCCGCGGTCGCTGTGCCGGGGCGGGCCGGTGAGGCCGGTGACGCGGGGACCGCCGGTGACGGCGAGGTTGCCGGTGACGGCGGGGTGGCGCGTCCGGTCGTGGCGGAGGAGTCGGCCGGTTTCACGGTCGTACCGTTCGCGGAGCGGCTCGCGGCCCTGCGGCCATAGGGGCGGACCCGTAGGGGTGCGGCTCCGGGTGGCGGCCCGTAGGGGTACGGCTCGGGGTGCGGGCCGTGTGACGGTGTGAGGGCGGTAAAAGGGTGATCGTCCGGCCGCCGCTCACCGGCGCGCGAGCCCCGGCCTTGGCAGACTGGGACCGTGCCCCAGACTGTGCTGCTCGCCGAAGACGACCGCGCCATCCGCCACGCACTCGAACGTGCCCTGAGTCTGGAGGGGTACGAGGTGACGGCGGTCGCCGACGGGGTGGAGGCGCTGGCCCAGGCGCACCGGACCCCGCCGGACGTCCTCGTGCTGGACGTGATGATGCCCGGCATCGACGGGCTCCAGGTGTGCCGGGTGCTGCGTGCCGAGGGCGACCGGACCCCGATCCTCATGCTGACCGCCCTGGTGGAGACCGCCGACCGGATCGCCGGTCTCGACGCGGGCGCCGACGACTACGTGGTCAAGCCGTTCGACGTCGAGGAGGTCTTCGCCCGGCTGCGCGCTCTGCTGCGCCGGACCAGCCCGCCGGCCCCGGCCGAGCCCGGCCGCGAGACCCCCGGTTCGGACCGGCTGGTGGAGGCGGCGGGCATCCGCATGGATCTCCAGGCCCGCCGCGCCTGGCGCGGCACCCGTGAACTGGAGCTGACCCGCACCGAGTTCGAGCTGCTGGAACTCCTGGTCCGCAACGGCGGCATCGTCCTGGACCACTCCACGATCTACGACCGCATCTGGGGCTACGACTTCGGCCCCGGCTCCAAGAACCTCGCCGTCTACGTCGGCTATCTGCGCCGCAAGCTGGACGAGCCGGGCGCCCCGCAGCTCATCCACACCGTGCGGGGCGTGGGTTACGTACTGCGGGAGGACTGAGGCGGTGCGGGGCGCGGCGGTCGTGGCGGTGGTGGTGGCTGGGGCCCCGGGTGCGGGTGATCCCGTAGGGGGTGCGCCGCCGGTCGCCCCGCCTCCGGGGGGCGCGTGGGGGTGCCGTGCGCTCCGGGAGCTTCCCTAGTGGCCCGCCGCAAGCCCTCCCCCCGGTCCGGGCCCCGGCCCCGGCTGGTCTCGCTGCGGACGACGTTCGCGGTGTCCTTCGCCGCCGTCACCGCCGCCGTGACCGTCCTCGTCGGCATCCTGTCGTACAACTCGGCGGCCCGGCTGGTGCGGGTGGACGAGCAGTCGGTGTTCACCCAGGTCGTGCAGGACGTGCGGAGCGAGGTCCGGCAGCACGAGATGGCCCCGGAGGACTTCTCCTCCTCGCGCCCCGGCCACGACCTGGTCCGCCCGGCCCGTACCGACGTACAGGTGCTCGGGGCGCGCGGCGAGATCGTGGACGACGGCAGCCCGGTGCTCCCGGTCACCGCGCAAGACCGGGCGACGGCGACCGCGCGGACGGCGGGCCGGGTGGTGCAGCACAAGGACGTACGGGTGGGCGAGGACCTGTTCCGCATCGCCACCGTGTCGCTCGGCTCCGGGCGGGGCGCGGTGCAGGTGGCGCAGGAGTTCAGCGACACCGAGGACCTGCTCCAGGCGCTCCAGCGGCGCACGCTGATCCTGATGGCGGCCGTGGTGACGGCGGCCGGACTGTTCGGCTGGTGGCTGGCGCGCCGGATCACCCGGCGCCTGGTCGTGCTGACCTCGGCGGCCGAGGACGTGGCCCGCACCCGGCAGCTCGGCATCGAGGTACCGGTCGCGGGGCTGGACGAGGTGGGGCGGCTCGGGCGGGCCTTCGACCGGATGCTCGGGCGGCTCGCGCAGTCCGAGGAGGACCAGCGGCGGCTGGTGCAGGACGCCGGGCACGAGCTGCGCACCCCGCTGACCTCGCTGCGTACCAACATCTCCCTGTTGCGCCGGATCGACGAGCTGCCTCCGGAGGCCCGTGAGGAACTGGTCGCGGATCTCGGCCAGGAGGCCCGCGAGCTGACCGACCTCGTCAACGAACTGGTCGATCTCGCCGCCGGGCAGTCCGACACCGAGCCGCCGCAGCGGGTGGACCTCGCCGACCTCGCGGAGGACGTGGCGTCGGTGGCCCGGCGCCGTACCGGGCGCGAGATCCTGCTGACCGCCACCGGCGACACCCGCACCGAGGGGCGGCCGGGGATGCTCCAGCGGGCGCTGTCGAACCTCGTGGAGAACGCGGCCAAGTTCGACCGGGGCGGCTCGGCGCCGATCGAGATCCGGGTGACGGGCCCGGCCCGGCCCGGCACGCTGCGCTCCGCCGGGGTACGGCCGGGCACCGTCCGCGTCGAGGTGCTGGACCGGGGCCCCGGCATCGACCACGCCGACCTGATCCGCGTCTTCGACCGCTTCTACCGCGCCCCCGACGCCCGCTCCAAGCCCGGTTCCGGCCTCGGCCTCTCCATCGTCCGCGAGGTCGCCCTCGCCCACAGCGGCGCCCCCTTCGCCCAGTGCCGGGAGGGCGGCGGAGCGGTGATCGGGTTCACGGTGGGCGGCGGGGAGGGGGAGACGGGGGAAGGGGGTCTGTAGGGGGCGGGGTGCTGGAGGCTCCGGGTTCCCCCGGCGCCCCTCGGCGCCCCTCCGTGCCCCTACGGGCCGTAGGGGTCCTCAGGGGTCCCCGCGGCCGGTGCTGGGTCGGTCCTCGGGGTGTCGGGGAGGGCCTGGCGGGATGCCGTGAGGGTCCAGGCCAGGTTGCCGAAGGCGGCGCCCGCCGCGACGGCGGCGACGATGACCCCGGCGGTGGCGAGGCCGTCGCTGAAGAGGTGGGGGCGGCGGGCCAGGCTGTGCAGGCCGAAGCCGCAGAGTTCGTAGACGCCGATCCCGGCGACGACCAGGCTGACGACCAGCAGGGTGACCGTCGGGGCGAGACCGCGTGGGCCGGTGGCCGCCGCCGTAACCGGCTCGGTCTGCGTGTGCTGCATGTCTCCCCCGGAGGAACAGGCGGTCTCGTCGATGGCGGTGGGGACCCACACTACGTACGCGCGGCCGGGGCCGGGGCCACTCGGACCGGCCGGGTACGGACGCGCGCGGGCCGCCCGGAGACCGGGGATACCCCCGAAGGGCCGTTCCAAGGGTGCTCGGGGATGTCCCGGAGGGGATTCCACCCGTACGGGCCTGCCGGGGCCACCGACAGCCCCCGACAGCGCGGAACCCGGACGAATCGGACCCTAGCGTGTGGGGTGAGGCGTCGGCCGACAGGGCGCCCGGTCCGAGACTCCGAGACTCCGAGAGAGAGCGCCGATGATCGAGGCACGGAAGCTGACCAAGCGGTACGGGGAGAAGACGGCCGTGGACGGCCTGGACTTCGTGGTGAAGCCGGGCAGCGTCACCGGGTTCCTCGGCCCCAACGGCGCGGGCAAGTCCACCACCATGCGGATGGTCGTCGGCCTCGACGCCCCGACCAGTGGCACGGTCACCGTCAACGGCCGCCGCTACGCCCGGCACCGGGCGCCGCTCCAGGAGGTCGGGGCGCTGCTGGAGGCCAAGTCGGTGCACCCCGGCCGCTCGGCCCACCAGCACCTGCGGGCGCTCGCGCTGACCCACGGCATCCCGCGCCGCCGGGTGGACGAGGTGGTGGAGCTGGCCGGGCTCGGCAGCGTCGCCCACAAGCGCGCCGGGGCGTTCTCGCTCGGCATGGGGCAGCGGCTCGGCATCGCGGCGGCCCTGCTCGGCGACCCCGAGACGGTCATGCTGGACGAGCCGGTCAACGGGCTCGACCCCGAGGGCGTCCTCTGGGTGCGCAACCTGCTGACCTCGCTCGCCGCCGAGGGCCGTACCGTCTTCGTCTCCTCGCACCTGATGAGCGAGGTGGCGCTGGTCGCGGAGCATCTCATCGTGGTCGGCCGGGGGCGGCTGCTGGCCGACACCACCGTGGCCGATCTGGTGCGCGAGGCGGGCGGCGGCACGGTGAAGGTCGCCACCGCCGACCCCGCCCGGCTGCGGGACCTGCTGGCCGGGCCGGACGTGGAGATCACCGGCCGGGCGGGTTCCGAGGAGCTGCGGGTCACCGGGCTGACGGCCCGCGAGATCGGGCTGCGGGCCGCCGAGCACGGGATCGCCCTCTTCGAACTCACCTCGCGCGAGGTGTCGTTGGAGCAGGCGTTCATGGATCTGACGCGGGAGTCGGTGGAGTACCAGGGGGGTGGGGCCGGAGGCGGTGCCGGGACGGACATCGCTGCCGGTGCCGGCGTCGGTCCCGTCGCCGGTGCGGAGCAGCAGGACCAGGCCACCACCGCCGGGAGGACCGTATGAGCACGCTCGCCACCACCGACAACGGGACCGGCGCGGACC
The DNA here is from genome assembly GCF_019104725.1 of Streptomyces corallincola. Lineage (GTDB taxonomy): Bacteria > Actinomycetota > Actinomycetes > Streptomycetales > Streptomycetaceae > Streptomyces > Streptomyces corallincola. Next base: position 40,185 of record NZ_JAHRXF010000013.1, read on the forward strand.
CCGGACCGGGTGCCGGAACCTCTCCCACCCGGGCCGCCCGGCCCGACTACCGCGTGACGGGCCGCCGGGTGCTCGCCTCGGAGTGGGCCAAGCTGTGGTCGCTCCGCTCGACCTGGATCACCCTCACGCTCGGCCTGCTGTTCCTCGTCGCGTTCGGCGTCATCGCCGCGATCCGCTACAAGGCGCTGGCCGGATCACCGCGCATCGGCGGGGACTTCGCCGCCTCCACGGCGGTCAGCCTCTCCCTCTTCGGCGCCAACTTCGCCCAACTCGCCCTCGGTGTCCTGGGCGTGCTCATCACGGCGGGCGAGTACTCCACCGGCACGATCCGCTCGACGATGACCGCCGTACCGCGCCGACTGCCCGTCCTGTGGTCCAAGGCGGCGGTGTACGGGGTGGTCGCGCTGGTCGTCGGCCTGGTGGGCGCGTTCGTGGCGTTCCTGATCGGCGGCGGCCTGCTCGCGGGCACCCCGGCCGCGCTGGGACTCGGGCACGCGGGCGTCCTCCGCAGCCTGCTGGGCGCGGGGCTGTACCTCGGGCTGGTCGGCGTGGTCGGTATCGCGCTGGGTGCGCTGCTGCGGTCGGTGGCGGGCGCGGTCGCCGTACTGATCGCCGCCCTCATGCTGATTCCGGGGCTCGCCACGCTGCTCCCCACCTCCTGGCAGGACAACGTGACTCCCTACCTGCCGAGCAACGCGGGGCACGCGATGTTCGCCCTGACCCAGGACCCGACGACGCTGTCCCCGCTGACGGGGTTGCTGGTGTTCGTGGGGTGGACGGTGCTGGTGCTGGCGGGGGCGGGGTACCGGATGGTGCGGAGTGACGTGTGAGGGCGTAAGGGCGTGAGGTCTTGGGGGGCGGCCGGGCGGTGGAGAACCGCCCGGCCGCTTTCCGTACGAGGTGAGGACGGGCGTGGCTCAGTAGCGCAGGGCCGAGCCGATGGTCGCGGTGACGTCGCCGGAGAGTTTGCGGTTGCTGGTGGCGGTGGCCTCGCCGGTGGCGCCCGCGGCTACGTCCTTGACGGTCACGACGGCCACGTCCAGCAGATTGCCGCTCCGGTCACGGAAGTTGACCTGTACGGCGAAGGTCTTGCCGGAGTCGGCGGTGTTCTTGGCGGTCACCTTGACGGCGGCGCGGTCGCCGCTGGTCGTGGGGGTGCCGAGGGACACGTCCTTCTTGGCGTCCACCCCGCCCTTGACCGAGTCCAGCTTCCGCTTCGCCTCCGCGGTGGCCGAGGACAGCGCCTCGGTGCCGCGCGAGGCGAGGGAGGCGGCGGCGGAGGCGGCCTTGCTCGCGTTGCCGGAGGCACCGTCGCCCGAGTCGTCGGAGCACGCCACCGCACCGGCCCCGACGAGGGCGGCCAGCACCACACCGGCCGTACCCCGTGCCCAGTTCCGTCGTCCCATCGCTTTCCTCCCGTTGCCGAGGTCGTCCTGCTTCTCCCAGTAAGGGGTTCCCGGAGGTGGGGCGCACGCCGGGGGCCCGTTCCGGCCAGGAAGGGAGCGGAAACCCGTAGGGGCGGGCCGCGGGCGGCCGTGGGGGAGCGGGCCGTAAACGGTCGGCGGGCCGGGTTCACCCGAATGGAGTCATCGGGGCCGGGTGGCGGCTGCTCGCCGGGCGAGGACGGGGAGGGCGTCGGATAGTGGGACTGACAGTGGCACTTGGACGGAGAGTGCCGTTCCGCCCGGCCCAGGAGGCTCGATGCGGCTCACACGGTCCCTGACCGCGCTCACCGGCGCCGCGGTGCTCGGTATCGCGCTGACCGCCTGCCAGGACCAGGCGTCCGGCACGGTCTCGGGCTACGCCGGCACCCGGCTGGTGGAGACCCTGTCGAACCCCTCGATCGGCGGGTGCCACCGGTTCACCGAGCCGATCAGCCGGGTGGAGAACTGGACGCAGAGCAACCTGCTGATGTTCACCACCCCGGACTGCAAGGTCCCGCCGGGCGGGGCGAGCGCGTACGTGAGCATCCAGTCGGCGAACGAGGCGGTGCCGACGGGGTTGTGGCACAGCTTCTCGTTCGCACCGGAGTGAGAACGCGGTCTCCGAGGGCGGGCCGGGGCGGGCCGGGCCGGGTGTGCCGGGTGCGGCGCTACTCCTCGATGCCGTCGTCGCTGCGGAAGCGGCGCCAGATGTGGGTGCGGTGGAGGACGTAGAGGGCGACGACGAGGACGCCCACCTGGAGGCCGACGGCGAGCAGCCAGAAGAGGACCCTGCTCTGGATGACGTCGGTGAGGTAGGTGAAGTTCATGCCGAAGTAGCCGGTGAGGAACGACAGCGGCAGGAAGATCGTGGAGACGATGGCGAGGCGGTTGATGACGCCGTTCTGCTCACCGGCCACGAGTGAGGAGTACCCGGCGAAGGCGCGGCGGGTGGCTTCCTGGAGCGCCTCGATGTCGTTGAGGGCGAGCCGTCCCGTGTGCTGGAACTCCTGTACCAGGCGCAGGCGTTCCTCGGGGAAGTCGCGGTTGACCATACGGCGCCCGAACATCTCTTCGGTGGCCTGGAGGTAGGGCAGCAGGAAGCGGTGCAGGACGGCCGCGCGGCGGCGCAGCCGGGTGAGCCGGTAGATCTGCTCGGGCCGTCGCCGCTCGAACATGGCGTCCTCCAGGTCCTCCACCTGGAGCAGGTACTTGGTCGCCTCCCGCCGGAAGGTGTCCAGTGCCTCCTGGAGCAGCAGGAACAGCATGGCGGGCGTGTCGGCGGGGTTCTCCGCCTCCAGCCGTTCGATGACGGCGCGCAGCGACCTGGCCGGGCCCCGGTGCAGCGCGACGATGTGCCGTTCGGTGGCCAGCATGTGCACGTGCGACACGTGCCCCTTCTCCACCACGGGCACCACGAACCCCGCGCTGTGCCCGACGTAGTCCGCCCGCGCCGGTTCCTCCGTCCGCCCGAACCACTTCGGCGACTCGTGCTCCAGCCCCAGCTCCTTGACGACCGGCCGCGCGTCGGCGGACGGCTCGTCCCCCACATGCACGTCCACCAGCAGGAAGTCCGACTCCGCCAGCCTCCTCCGGGCCTCCGCCGCGCTCGCCCGAGCCACCGTCGCCCCCGGCATCCCCACCACCGAAACGATCATCACCCTCACCGCCCATTCCGGAACCCACGCACTTCTCGCTACCCACTCCCACCCCACGCGTAGCACCCCGGACAACCCAATGGACCCCACGGACCCGCACCTCGGCACGGCTGACAGGGGTACGGGCCCACCGCCCTCCGACGCCCACGCGCGCGGGGAGCGCGGGCGTGGTCAGGTCAGGGAGGGGCGGGAGGGGTGGGAGCGAGGCGTCCCTACGGCCACACCAGGCAATAAGCCTGATGCCCCGCCTCGTGCAGCCGGTGGCTGAAGTCCTGCCACTCGTGCAGCAGCCGGTACACGTTGAAGGCGTCCCGGGGACCGCCCCGGTCCGGGACGGTGGACCAGATGAAGGCCGCCGCGCCCACGGCTTCCTCGCCGATGCCGCGCAGAGGGTCCACGACCGTCATGGGGAGCTTGACGACCGCGTAGTCCGGGTGGAGGACGACCAGTTCGAGCGGGGGAACCTTGTGCAGGGGGACGCCTTCGATGCCGGTGAGGACCATCGCGGCCATCGTCTCGGGCTTGATGTTGGTGAACATGCCGTTCATGCCCAGCTCGTCGCCGCCGAGTTCCTCGGGACGCATGGAGATGGGGACGCGGGCCGCTGTGGCGCCGTCCGGCGCGCCGAAGTATTTGTAGGTCACCCCCACCCGACCACCATTCCCGCTCGCCGCCCGCAGGCGGTCGCCCCGGTGCTCCGGCCGTCGTGCCGAGCGCCGTCCGGCCGGGCGTTCCGGCTGCCGGTCGTACCGCTCGGGCTCGACGGCCGAGCCGCCCGGTGCACCTTGTACGCCGTGTGCGCCCTGCACACCCGTCGCACCCGCACCCGCGCCAGTGACGCCCTGGCTCCGCTTGCCGTCGGACTGCCGTACCTCGGACACCTCCGGCAGCTCGGACAGTCCCGGCAGCTCCTGCGGGGCCGGACGCGTCTCGGGTCCACTCCTGGAAGCCTCGCCCCGCGCGACCTCGCCCCGGGACACCTCGCGGGAACTCTCCCGAGCCCCCTCCGTCTCCTCCGCCTCGCGCCGGTGCTTGCCACGCCGGGCACGTCGAGGACCCAGGTCGTCAGTCCCCTCGCCCAGTCCGCCACCGCGATGCATATCTCCACCCGACTGCTTTGCTGGGGCGCGTGACCCCCGCCGCGCAACCCGATCATCGTGTCAGTGACCTCCCCCACGGCCGTCCGCCGAAACGTACGGCGGAACAACCGGCGGAACAACACTGTCCGGTCTCCGATCCCCGGCCGGCGGTCCCCGGCCACCGGTCCCACATCCATACGTGCCGCACCGGCCGTGCGTATCACCGCTCAGTCTCGCAGATGCCGGACCGGCCCGGCCGGGAGTGAAGACCGAGGCCGACGGCCCGGCGGGCGGCGCTCGGCCTACCCTGAGGAGGTCACCCCGCACACCGGAGTCCCAGAAGCCGGAGAAACCGCACGTCATGAGCGCTCAGAGCGAACTGCCGTACCCCTATGAAGCGCCCGCCTCGCAGGCGCTGTTCGACCGTGCCTCCGTCGTCACGCCCGGCGGGGTGAACTCCCCGGTACGCGCCTTCCGCGCGGTCGGCGGCACGCCCCGGTTCATGGTCTCGGGCAACGGCCCGTACCTCCGGGACGCCGACGGCCGGGAGTACGTGGACCTCGTCTGCTCCTGGGGGCCGATGATCCTGGGCCACGCGCACCCCGAGGTGATCGCCGCCGTACAGGAGGCCGTGGCGCGCGGCACCTCCTTCGGCACGCCCGGTGAGGGCGAGGTCGCGCTCGCCGAGGAGATCGTCGCCCGCGTGGCGCCGGTGGAGCAGGTACGGCTGGTCAGCAGCGGCACCGAGGCCACCATGTCCGCCATCCGCCTCGCGCGCGGCTTCACCCGCCGTGCCAAGGTGATCAAGTTCGCCGGGTGCTACCACGGCCACGTGGACTCCCTGCTGGCCGCCGCCGGAAGCGGGGTCGCCACCTTCGCGCTCCCGGACACCCCCGGCGTCACCGGCGCCCAGGCGGGCGACACGATCGTGCTGCCGTACAACGACCTCGAAGCGGTGCAGGAGGCGTTCCACCGGTACCCCGGCGAGATCGCCTGCGTGATCACCGAGGCGTCGCCCGGCAACATGGGCGTCGTCCCGCCCGCCCCCGGCTTCAACCAGGGGCTGAAGGACAACTGCCGCAAGAACGGCGCCCTGTTCATCTCCGACGAGGTGATGACGGGCTTCCGCACCAGCCGCGCCGGGTGGTACGGCATCGACGGTGTCGCCCCCGACCTGATGACCTTCGGCAAGGTCATGGGCGGCGGCTTCCCGGCCGCCGCCTTCGGCGGGCGCGCCGACGTGATGGAGCACCTGGCCCCCGCCGGGCCCGTCTACCAGGCCGGGACCCTCTCCGGGAACCCGGTCGCCACCGCCGCCGGTCTCGCCCAGCTCCGGCTGCTCGACGACGCCGCGTACGAGAAGGTGGACGCGGTCTCCGAGCAGATCCGCACGCTGGTGTCGGAGGCGCTGGGCAAGGAGGGCGTGGCGCACCGGGTGCAGACCGCGTCCAACATGTTCTCGGTGTTCTTCGCCGACCGGCAGGTGCGGGACTACGAGGACGCCAAGCGGCAGGAGTCGTTCCGCTTCACCGCCTTCTTCCACTCGCTGCTGGCGAACGGCGTCTATCTGCCGCCGTCGTCCTTCGAGTCCTGGTTCGTGTCCACGGCCCACGACGAGCGGGCCATCCAGAAGATCGCCGACGCCCTCCCGGCGGCGGCCCGAGCCGCCGCGGAGGCCACGGCAGCATGAGCAGCAACGGCAGCACCACCCCTCACGACGACGGCGCCACCCCCGGCGACGGCAGCACCCCCCGCACCGGGTCCGAGCTGACCGTCGTCCATCTGATGCGACACGGCGAGGTCGCCAACCCCGAGGGCGTCCTGTACGGGCGGCTCCCCGGCTACCACCTCTCCGAGCTGGGCCGGGAGATGGCCGAGCGGGTCGCGGAGCACCTCGCGGGGCGGGACGTGGTCGAAGTCACCGCCTCCCCGCTGGAGCGGGCGCAGGAGACGGCCACCCCGATCGCCAAGGCGCACGGGCTCGACCTCGGCAGCGACGAGCGGCTGATCGAGGCGGACAACGTCTTCCAGGGCAAGACCTTCGGCGTCGGCGACGGCGCCCTGCGCAACCCGGACAACTGGAAGCACCTCACCAACCCGTTCCGGCCGTCCTGGGGCGAGCCGTACATCGACCAGGTGGTCCGGATGATGGGCGCGCTCAACGCGGCCAAGGACCGGGCGCGCGGCCACGAGGCGGTCCTCGTCAGCCACCAGCTGCCGATCTGGACCGTACGTTCGTACGTCGAGCGGCGGCGGCTGTGGCACGACCCGCGCAAGCGGCAGTGCACGCTCGCCTCCGTGACCTCGTTCACCTTCCAGGGCGACCGGATCGTCTCGGTGGGCTACTCCGAGCCCGCGATCGACCTGGTGCCCGCCCATCTGCGGGCCGGGGCGAAGCCGGTGGCCGGGAAGAGCAAGGCGTTCGGCGCCTGAGCCGCACCCGGAGCGGGTCGGGCGGACCCGACCCGCTCAACCGCCCCGTGCGCGACCGGAGTCGATCACTTCCTTCGCGTTTGTTGTGAAAAGAGTATGAAGTCAGGGAACTTTCCCGATCGTCGCGTCATCTGACGAGGTGACCATTCACCAGGCGCGACGAATCGGGGAACCCCATGCGCACCAACTCCCGCCCGCTGACCCGCCGGGGCATGATCGGCCTCGGCGCGGGCGCGGCGGCCGCCGCCGGGCTCGCCGGATGCGGGACGCTCACGTCCCCGGGTGCCGGGAAGCCGTCCGCCGGGGGCACCCGGACCGCCGCGGCCGGTACGGGACCGAGCGGCGGGAGCAGTGAGCGCCCGGCCCGGCTGATCGGGGACGGCTCCACCTCCTTCACCGGCGCCCAGCCGCACCAGCCGCCCCGGCCCGAGCCGCTGGAGCCCGGCCAGACCCCGCCCCAGTTCGTGGTCTTCTCCTGGGACGGCGCCGGTGAGGTCGGCAACGGGCTCTTCCCGCGCTTCCTGGACCTGGCCAAGGAGCACGGCGCGAGCATGACCTTCTTCCTCTCCGGGCTCTATCTGCTGCCCGAGTCCAAGAAGCGGCTGTACGACCCGCCGAACAACCCGCGCGGCGCCTCCGACATCGGCTACCTCACCGACGAGCACGTCAAGGCCACCCTCGCCAACGTGCACCGCGCCTGGCTGGAGGGGCACGAGATCGGCACCCACTTCAACGGGCACTTCTGCGGCGGCACCGGCACCGTCGGCAACTGGACCCCGGCGCAGTGGAAGAGCGAGATCGCGCAGGCCAAGGCGTTCGTCAAGGAGTGGCGCACCAACACCGGCTGGACCGACCTGCCCCCGCTCCCGTTCGACTACGACAAGGAGCTGACCGGCGGCCGTACGCCCTGTCTGCTCGGCCAGGACAAGCTGCTGCCCACCGCCCGCGAGCTGGGCTGGCGCTACGACGCCTCCTCGCCCGGCGGCCGACAGGTCTGGCCCACGAAGAAGCTCGGCGTCTGGGACCTCCCGCTCCAGCAGATACCTTTCCCCGGCCACTCGTTCGAGGTCCTGTCGATGGACTACAACATGCTCGCCAACCAGTCCGTGAACACCACCAAGGCGCCCGCGTACAACTACCCGCACTGGCGCCGCCAGTCGGCCGACGCCTACATATCCGGCTTCAAGCGGGCGTACGAGACGAACCGGGCGCCCTTCTTCGTCGGCAACCACTTCGAGCAGTGGAACGGCGGGATCTACATGGACTCCGTCGAGGAGGCGTTCCAGCACATCGCCGCCGAGAAGGAGAAGGGCGGGGACGTACGGCTCGTCTCCTTCAAGCAGTTCGTGGAGTGGATCGACGTCCAGGAGCCCGAGGTGCTGGACCGGCTGCGTACCCTGGACGTCGGGCAGCGCCCGGCGGGGGGCTGGAAGCGGTTCGGGCGGGACGGCTCCGGTCCGACGGGCGGCGCCACCGGCTCGGGCACCTCCGACGGTGCCTGAAATGCCCGGTGTGAATACCGCCTGAAATGGGGATTTCCGCCCGGCAGGGGGGCGGGGGAGATCCCCGGAACAGCCATGCGAAACTTTTCACATGAGTACCCGTAGCCGTGCCGCCCTGCTCGGTGCCGTGGCCGCCGCGGCGGCCCTGACCCTGTCCGCGTGCGGCAACGGCGGCACCTCCGGCGGGGGCGGCAACACCAACTTCGTCACCGGCAACGGCGGTATCGCCACCGTCGCCGCGGGCAAGCGCACGGCCGCCCCCGACCTCTCCGGCAAGACCCTCGACGGCAAGCCGCTGAACGTCGCCGACTTCAAGGGCCAGGTCGTCGTCCTCAACTTCTGGGGCTCCTGGTGCGGCCCGTGCCGCGCGGAGGCGGGCGCCTTCGCCAAGGTGGCCAAGGCGTACGACGGCAAGGGCGTCCAGTTCGTCGGCGTCAACACCCGCGACGCCAACACCACGCAGGCCATCGCCTTCGAGAAGGAACGCGGCGTCGGCTACCCGAGCCTGTACGACCCGACCGGCAGACTGATGCTCCGCTTCGGCAAGGGCACGCTGAACCCGCAGTTCGTGCCGTCCACGCTCATCCTCGACCAGCACGGCAGGATCGCCGCACGCGCCCTGGAACAGCTGGACGCGACCACGCTGACGGACATGATCAAGCCCGTCCTCGCGGGGAAGTGACGTGAGCGCCACCCTGACGCTCGCGGCGGCCCAGCACGTCCCCCTCACGCTCGCCGCCACCGGCACCAACCAGACCGTGCTCAGCGGCGCCCTGCTGCTCGCCCTGCCGGTCGCCGTGCTCGGCGGGCTCGTCTCCTTCTTCTCGCCCTGCGTGCTGCCGCTCGTCCCCGGCTACCTCTCCTACGTCACCGGGGTCGCCGGTACCGACCTGGCCGAGGCCCGCCGGGGCCGGATGGCGCTCGGCGCCGCCCTGTTCGTCCTCGGGTTCACCGCCGTGTTCGTCTCCGGCGGCGCCCTCTTCGGCTTCTTCGGCTCGACGCTGCTCGGCCACCGGGACACCCTGAGCAAGGTGCTCGGCGTCCTGATGATCGCGCTGGGGCTCTTCTTCATGGGCCTGCTGCCCCGGCTCACCCAGCGCGAGTTCCGGTTCCACCGCCGCCCGACCGCCGGGCTCGTCGGCGCGCCGCTGCTCGGCGCGCTGTTCGGCATCGGCTGGACGCCCTGCATCGGCCCGACCCTCGGCTCGGTCGTCGCACTGTCCTCCACCCAGGCCAGCGCCGGGCGGGGCGCGCTGCTGACCGTCGCCTACTGCGCGGGCCTCGGCATCCCGTTCGTCCTCACCGCCGTCGCCTTCCGCAAGGCGCTCGGCGCGTTCGGCTGGGTCAAGCGGCACTACGTCTGGGTCATGCGGCTCGGCGGCACCATGATGATCGTGACCGGCGTCCTGCTTCTCACCGGCGCGTGGGACAGTCTCGTGGGGTACGTCCAGGGCTGGTCCGCCGGCTTCACTGTGGGGATCTGATCAATGAGCGACACCGAAACCGACACGAGCCGGGAACCGGAGGAACTGAGCGCCGCGGGCTCCCAGCTCTCCACCGCCCCGCTGGAGGAGAGCGCGTCCGCGCCGCCCGGCCTGGGCGTCATCGGCTGGGCGCGCTGGTTCTGGCGGCAGCTCACCTCGATGCGGGTCGCGCTGCTGCTCCTGCTGCTGCTCTCGCTCGGCGCGATCCCCGGCTCGCTCATCCCGCAGACCGGCGCCGACATCAACAAGGTCGCCGACTTCCGCAAGGCGCACACCACCCTCGCGCCCCTCTACGACCGGCTCGGCCTGTTCCACGTCTACAGCTCGGTGTGGTTCTCCGCGATCTACATCCTGCTGTTCGTCTCCCTCATCGGCTGCATCGTCCCGCGCACCTGGCAGTTCGTCGGCCAGCTGCGCGGCCGTCCGCCCGGTGCCCCCAGGCGCCTCGACCGGCTGCCCGCGCACACCACCTGGCGCACCACCGCCGACCCCGAGCAGGTCCGCGAGGCCGCGCTCGCGCTGCTGAAGAGGCGCCGCTTCCGCGCGCACCCCGCCGGGGACGCCGTCGCCGCCGAGAAGGGCTATCTGCGCGAGGTGGGCAACCTCGCCTTCCACATCGCCCTGATCGTGCTGCTCGTCGCCTTCGCCTCCGGGCAGCTCTACAAGTCCGACGGCAACAAACTGATGGTCGAGGGCGACGGCTTCGCCAACGCCCTGCCGATGTACGACGACTTCAAGTCCGGGAGCCTCTTCCAGACCCAGGACCTGGTGCCGTTCAGCTTCGACCTGAAGAAGTTCACCGGCACCTACGAGACCAGCGGCCCCAACCGGGGCACCCCGCGCACCTACGAGGCGAAGATCACGTACAGGGTGGGCGCGTACGGCAAGGAGAAGGCGACCACCGTCAAGGTCAACGAGCCGCTGCGCATCGGCGACTCCAAGGTCTACCTGGTGAGCCACGGGTACGCCCCGGTCGTCACCGTCCGCGACGGCAGCGGCAAGGTCGTCTACCACGACGCCGTACCCCTGCTCCCGCTGGACGGGAACGTCACCTCCAACGGTGTCGTCAAGGTGATGGACGGCTACCGCGACGCGCGGGGCAAGGCCGACCAGCTCGGCTTCCAGGCGTTCTTCGTGCCCACCTTCGACCCCCGGGCCGGGACCATGCTGTCCCAGTTCCCCGCGCTGGTGAACCCGCTGCTCGCGGTGAACGCCTACCACGGCGACCTGGGTGTCAACTCCGGCCGCCCGCAGAGCGTGTACCAGCTGGACACCTCGCGGATGAAGCAGTTCAAGGACGCCAAGGGCCAGCAGCTGAAGAAGCTGCTGCGGCCCGGTGACACCCTGACGCTGCCCGACGGCGCCGGATCGCTCACCTTCGACAAGGACATCAAGCAGTGGGCCGGCTTCGAGATCGTCCAGGAGCCGGGCAGCGGCTGGGCGCTCGGCGGGGCCGTCGTCGCCATCCTCGGGCTCGCCGCCTCGCTGTTCATCCAGCGCCGCCGCGTCTGGGTGCGGGCGGTCACCGGCCCGGACGGCGTCACCGTCGTGGAGATGGCCGGGCTCGGCCGCAGCGAGTCCGCGAAGGTCCCGGAAGAACTGGGCGACCTCGCCGCCCGCCTCTACGAACAGGCCCCCGGCGCCCCCGCCGAACCCGACCCCACCACCCGCGCCGTACCCGCCGAAGGGGCTGAGAAGTGACTCTCGCCGCCGCAACCGATCTCGCCGCCGCGACCAACGAGCACCTGGCGAACATCAGCAACACGCTGATCTACTCGTCGATGGCCGTCTACACGCTGGCCTTCTTCGCCCACATCCTGGAGTGGCTGTTCGGCAGCCGCAGCAAGGTCGCCCGCACCGCCGCCGCGCTCACCGCGGGCGGCAGCCGTCCGGCGGCCAAGGGCGCGCCCGCTGTCACCGTCCAGCAGGGCGGCTCGACCACCGTGCTGGAGCGCCCGCAGGTCGTGGTCCGCGCGGCGGCCGGTGCGCGGGACGTCCCGGACGGCCCCGGCGCCCACGGCGGCGACGTGCAGGGCGACCTGTTCGGCCGGGTCGCGGTCTCCCTCACCGTGCTGGCGTTCCTGGTGGAGCTGGCCGGTGTCGCCGCCCGCGCGGCCTCCGTGCAGCGCGCCCCCTGGGGCAACATGTACGAGTTCAACATCACCTTCTCCACGGTCGCCGTCGCCGTGTACCTCACGCTGCTGGCCCTGAAGAAGAACGTCCGCTGGCTCGGCCTGTTCCTGGTCACCACCGTGCTGCTCGACCTCGGCCTCGCGGTCACCGTGCTCTACACCGCCAGCGACCAGCTCGTCCCGGCCCTGCACTCGTACTGGCTGTACATCCACGTCTCCACCGCGATCTTCTGCGGCGCGGTCTTCTACGTCGGCGCGGTCGCCACGATCCTGTACCTCTTCAAGGACTCCTACGAGGCGAAGCTCCAGGCGGGCGGCAAGCCCGGCACCTTCGCCACCTCCGTGCTGGAGCGGCTGCCCGCCTCCGCCTCGCTGGACAAGTTCGCCTACCGGGTCAACGCGGCCGTCTTCCCGCTGTGGACGTTCACGATCATCGCGGGCGCCATCTGGGCGGGCGACGCGTGGGGCCGGTACTGGAACTGGGACCCCAAGGAGACCTGGTCCTTCATCACCTGGGTCGCCTACGCCTGCTACCTGCACGCCCGCGCCACCGCCGGGTGGAAGGGCCGCAAGGCCGCCTACCTGGCGATGCTCGCCTTCGCCTGCTGGCTGTTCAACTACTACGGCGTCAACATCTTCGTCACCGGCAAGCACTCGTACGCGGGCGTCTGAACCCCGCCTTTGGGACACTGGGCCCATGAGCGGAGCCATCGAGCACTTCGGTCGGGAGAACCGGGCGGGCGGCGGCGGGGACGGGGACGCGCCCGGCAGCGCGCACCTGCTGCACTTCCTGGTGCGGCTGCCCCGCCGCATGGAGGAGGTCTGGGCGGCGGTGTCCACCGCCGAGGGGCTCGGGGAGTGGTTCGCCGCCGTGGACGTCCTCGAACCCCGCCTCGACGGCCTGATCGCGCTGCGCGGTCTCGGCTCGGGGCGGGTCACCGCCTGGGACGTGGACCGCGTCGCCGAGTACACCCTCGACGACGACCGCGCCGGAAAGCTCCGCTTCCACCTGGAACGCGACGGCGACACCGGCAGCGTGCTCCGCTTCACCCACGAGTTCCGGGGCGAGGGCGGCGGCACCGAGGCCGCCTGGCGCATCCGCTTCGAGGACCTCGTCGCCGTACTCGAACGGCCGTAGCGGCTCCGGTCTCCCCGGCCCCGCCCGTCCCCGCCCCGCCGGGTGCGCTACCCGGCCGCCGTCGCCGTCATCAGGTCCCGCAGCCGCTCCACGTAGAGCCGCATGTTCTTCGCGGCCACGTCGGTGTCCGGGTAGCGGCTGGCCAGCCAGAGGCCGTCGTTCAGCCGGGTCACCCACACGCACACCTGGTCGCCGTACGACACCCGCAGCAGGGCGTGCGCGCGCTGCGCGGCCCAGTCGGCGGCACCGGGGACCCCGCGCGCGTCCACGTACGACACGATCGAGTACAGGTCCGGCGAGGTGGGCGCGAAGTCGGCGCCGAGCAGGGACAGCACGCGGGCGATCGGCATCCGGGCCAGCGGGCGGGCGGCCTGGAGCTCGGCGCGCACCGCGCGCAGCGCGCTCGGCAGGTCCGGGGTCCCCGCCACCGGCACCTCGATCGGCGCCCCGCCCACGAACCAGCCCACCGCCTCCGTCCACCGCGTCTTCATCCGGGTGTGGAACGGCACGACCGTCCGGTACACCGACTGCCCGCCCAGCTCGTGCACGACCAGCCCGGTCGCCGCCAGCAGCCCGACCAGGCTGCCGCCGTACGCCCTGCAGTACGTCTCGAACGCGGCGGCCGTGTCCGCGTCCACCAGGGGCTCGCAGATCATCCGCTGCGGGGGCAGCGGGCCGCCGCCCGCCGGGTCCAGTCCCAGGTCCACCGGGAACGAGGGCAGGGTGCCGCCGCAGCGGCGGATGAACTCCCGCCAGCGGGCGACCACTTGGTGCCCGTCGTCGGCGCGGTCCGCGTCCGCGCGCTCCAGCTCGCAGAAGTCGATGTAGCTCGCCGCCGGGGTGCGCACCACCGCGCCGCGCCCCTCCACGCCCGCCGTGTACAGCTCCGTGATCTCGGCGGGGATGCCGTGCAGGGAGTACGCGTCCACGTTGCTGTGGTCGAAGCCCATGCACACGGTGACCGAGTCGTCCCGGACCACCGCCGTGTAGATCAGGTTCGGCCAGCGCAGCGCGTCCGCCACGGTGTCGAAACGGTCCTGGAGGTACGCGGTCAGCGTCTCCGGGTCGGTGAACTCGCCCGCCTCCTCCCGGCGCAGCGACACGTCCTCCGCGTCCAGCGTGAACCTGCGCAGCTCCTCGCCCGCCCAGCGGAAGCCGCTGCGCAGCGTCTCGTGGCGCACCGTCCACTCCAGCAGGGCCCGTTGCAGCACGTCCAGATCGACCGGGCCGGGCAGGTCGAAGACCGTACCCAGCCACGTCGGCACGAACAGGCCGCCCTCGCGGACGGCCCGGGCCGTCCGGATGTGCGACTCCTGGATGTAGGCCGGTGGGCGGGTGTCCTCCGGCAGGCCGTGCGCCCGCTCGACCGTGGCCGGGCTCAGCGTCCACTCCACGAGTCGTCCCGGTCGCATTCCGCACCGCTGGATGTCACTGATTCGCACGGGTCTCCGATCACCGAAGAGGTCCTTCTTTTGCGGGCCTCTCCTGCAAGGCAATGCCGTTCAGCGTGAGCGGGACATGCGTCTTGGGCGCATTTCAGCGGAACGTGTGGTGGGGCGAACGGGGAAGTGAATTACGGCGGGTCAGGTTCTGGCGCGGGGTCGTCCCCGGGCGCGGGCCCGCCGCGGCTCGTCGCGCGGCTTCCCGGTCGGGGCGCCTACGCGCCGATGTCCTCGTTCCACAGGGCCGGGTGGGCGGTGACGAAGTCGCGCATCAGCGAGACGCACTCCCGGTCGTCCAGCAGGACGATCTCCACACCGTGTTCCGCGAGCCAGTCGTGGCCGCCCCGGAAGGTGGTCGCCTCGCCGATGACGACGCGGGAGATGCCGAACTGGCGGACGAGGCCGCTGCAGTACCAGCAGGGGGAGAGGGTGGTGACCATCGTCGTACCCCGGTAGGCGCGCAGGCGACCGGCGGCGCGGAAGGCGGCCGTCTCCGCGTGCAGGGAGGGGTCACCGTCCTGGACACGGCGGTTGTGGCCCCGGCCGAGGAGGGTGCCGTCGGGGCCGTAGAGCGCGGCGCCGATCGGGATGCCGCCCTCGGCGAGCCCGGCGCGCGCTTCGGCGAGGGCGACGGGCAGGAGGGTACGTGCCTGGGCCTCGTCCATCACTTCCCCCTCAGTCCTCGTCCTTCTTCAACGACCGCAGGAACTCCGGATTGTCGTCCGGCGCCACCCAGCCCGCCGTGCGGCGCCGGGGCGCGAAGGGCGACGTGCCGCTCGCCGGGCTCCGCCTCTTCCCCGCGATCAGCCACGCCACCGGCCCGACCAGCACCTCCCCGAACAGCAGGATCACGATCACCCACACCACCTTCGGCAGATGGCGCACCTCGTGCGCCGGGGTGTTCAGGCAGTCCACGAAGGCGTAGATCCACAGGGCCAGGACCAGGAGGAGGGGGAGATACCTGAGCATGACCGAGTGGACTCCCGGAGAGCTGGGCGGCTGGGGCGGCCAGGCTATCGGGTGGCGCCCCGCGCCGGGCCCGATCGTGTGCCCCGGCGGTGCCCCGCCCCGCGCCCCGGTGACCCGGTGGCCCGAGCTCCGGGCCGGGTGGCCGATACTGGAGGCATGGCTTACGACGATCTTCGCTCTCTGCTCAGGGCGCTGGAGCGCGAGGGCGACCTCAAGCGCATCAAGGCCGAGGTGGACCCGTACCTGGAGGTCGGGGAGATCGTGGACCGGGTGCAGAAGGCGGGCGGACCGGCGCTGCTGTTCGAGAACGTGAAGGGCTCGGCGATGCCGCTGGCCATGAACGTGTTCGGCACCGACCGGCGGCTGCTGAAGGCACTGGGGCTGACCTCGTACGCGGAGATCTCGGAGAAGATCGGCGGGCTGCTGCGCCCGGAGCTGCCGCACGGCTTCGTGGGCGTGCGCGAGGCGTTCGGGAAGCTCGGCGCGATGGCGCACGTACCGCCGAAGAAGGTGAAGGCGGAGAGCGCGCCCGTGCAGGAGGTCGTGCTGCGCGGCGACGACGTGGACCTCGACCGGCTGCCCGCGCTGTTCACCTGGCCGCAGGACGGCGGCTCCTTCTTCAACCTCGGGCTGACCCACACCAAGGACCCCGAGTCCGGTGTCCGCAACCTCGGGCTGTACCGCCTCCAGCGGCACGACAGGCGGACCATCGGGATGCACTGGCAGATCCACAAGGACAGCCGCAACCACTACCAGGTGGCCGCCCGCCGGGGCGAGCGGCTGCCGGTCGCCATCGCCTTCGGCTGCCCGCCCGCCGTCACCTACGCCTCCACCGCCCCGCTCCCCGGCGACATCGACGAGTATCTGTTCGCCGGGTTCGTCGCGGGCAGGCGGATCGAGATGGTGGACTGCAAGACCGTCCCGCTCCAGGTGCCCGCGAACGCCGAGGTGGTGCTGGAGGGGTGGCTGGAGCCCGGGGAGACGCTGCCGGAGGGCCCGTTCGGGGACCACACCGGTTTCTACACCCCGCAGGAACCGTTCCCCGCGCTCACCATCGACTGCGTGACCATGCGGCGGCGTCCGCTGCTCCAGTCCATCGTGGTCGGGCGCCCGCCCACCGAGGACGGGCCGCTGGGCCGGGCCACGGAACGGTTCTTCCTGCCGCTGCTGAAGATCATCGTCCCGGACATCGTGGACTACCACCTCCCCGAGGCGGGCGGCTTCCACAACTGCGCGATCGTCTCGATCGACAAGAAGTACCCCAAGCACGCGCAGAAGGTCATGCACGCGATCTGGGGCGCGCACATGATGTCCCTGACGAAGCTCATCGTCGTCGTGGACGCCGACTGCGATGTGCACGACCTGCACGAGGTCGCCTGGCGGGCGCTGGGCAACACCGACTACGGCCGTGACCTCACCGTCGTCGAAGGACCCGTCGATCATCTCGACCACGCCTCCTACCAGCAGTTCTGGGGCGGCAAGGCGGGCATCGACGCCACCCGCAAACTCCCCGAGGAGGGGTACACCCGTGACGGCGGCTGGCCGGAGATGGTCCTCTCCGACCCGGCCACGGCCGAACGGGTCAGCAAGCGCTGGAAGGAGTACGGGCTGTGAGGGGTGCGACCATGCGGATGCGGGTGAAGGACAGCGCGGAGCCGGGGTTTCCCCGCACGCGCGGGGTTGATCCGGAGTACGGACTGTGAGCACCGCCGCCGCCCTCCCGCAGCCGGGCCGCACCAAGGCGTTCCTGCGCCTGGTGATGATCGAGCACTCGGTCTTCGCGCTGCCCTTCGCCTACATCGCCGCGCTGACCGCGATGTACGAGTGGGACCGGAGCGTCCACTGGGTCCGGCTGCTGCTGGTCACCGTCTGCATGGTCGGTCTGCGCACCTTCGCGATGGCCGTGAACCGGATCATCGACCGCGAGATCGACGCCCGTAACCCGCGCACCGCGCGGCGCGAGCTGGTCACCGGCGCGATGTCGGTACGGCACGCGTGGACCGGCGCGCTGATCGCGCTGGCCGTCTTCCTGGGCGCCGCCGCGCTGCTGAACCCGCTCTGCCTGGCGCTGGCGCCGGTCGCGGTGATCCCGATGGTGGTCTATCCGTACGGCAAGCGGTTCACCAACTTCCCGCAGGCCATCCTGGGGCTGGCCCAGGCGATGGGCCCCATCGGGGGCTGGCTCGCCATCTCCGGGACCTGGTCGTGGGACGCGGTGATTCTCGGGCTCGCGGTCGGCATCTGGATCGGCGGCTTCGACCTGATCTACGCGTGCCAGGACGTGGAGACCGACCGGGAGATCGGCGTCCGCTCGGTCCCGGCCCGCTTCGGCATCCCGGCCGCCATCCGGGGCGCCCGCGCCTGCCACGCGGTCACCACCGGGCTCTTCGTCTGGTACGGCCTGGCCACCCACGCGGGCGCCTTCTTCTGGCTGGGTCTGGTGATCGTCGCCGGTGCGTTCGTCTACGAGCACCGCATCGTCCGCCCGCACGACCTGTCCCGTCTGAACAGGGCGTTCTTCAGCGTCAACGGGTTCCTCGGGATCAGCCTGTTCGTCTGCGCGCTGATCGACCTGATCGTCCGGGGGCTCCGCTTCTGAGCCCCGGCGCCCCCCGGCGGGCGTACGGCGCGGCCTGAGCATGTGCCGTACGCCGGTACGCTCAAGGTGTGAACGCAGGAGAATCGCAGCGCGCGCCTTGGATCGTGGGGGTGTCCGGAGCTTCCGGGACGCCGTACGCGGCGGCTGTGCTGCGGGCGCTGCTCGCGGCCGGTGAGGACGTGGACCTGGTGGTCAGCCGGGCCTCCCGGCTGACGCTGCTGGACGAGACGGGCATCTCCTTCCGGGACGCGCACTGGCGTGCCGACCTGGGGGAGTGGCTGGCACGCGGCGCCGACGGCAAGCCGGACACCTTCCGCGTGGACCTCGCCCGCGTGCGGTACTGGAACGCGGGCGACCTCGCGGCCGGGCCGTCCTCCGGGTCGTACCCGGCGCGCGGGATGCTGATCGTGCCCGCCTCCACGGCGTGCGTCGCCGGGGTCGCGCTCGGGCTCTCCAAGGACCTGCTCCAGCGGGCGGCGAGCGTCACCCTCAAGGAGCGCAGGCCGCTGGTGGTCGCCGTCCGCGAGACCCCGCTGAACGGGCAGACGCTGCGCCACCTCGTCGCGCTCGACGACGCCGGGGCGAGCGTGGTGCCCGCCTCGCCCGCCTTCTACGCGGGCGCCACCCACATCCAGGACCTTGTGGACTTCGTCGCCGGGCGGGTGCTGGACGCGGCGGGCGTACGGCACGGGCTGTACCGGCGCTGGACCGGCGAACTCGGCGGCGCCGCCGGTGACGGTCCCGCCGCCGGGTAGTACGGCTCGGCGCCCGGCGGGAACCGCGCCGTCGGCGCCGTACCTCTCAACACTTCGGGAACTTCTGACAACTCCAGGGGAAGGCTTCGATCGCATGGACGCGGTGGACAGGCAGCTCATCCAGGCCCTCAGGGAGAACGGCCGGGCCTCCTACGCGGAGCTGGGGCGCCTCGTCGGCCTGTCGGGACCCAGCGTCACCGACCGCATCAACCGGCTGGAGGCCGCCGGGGTCATCACCGGGTACCGGGCGACCGTGGACTCGGCCTCGCTCGGCCTCGGGGTGACGGCCCTGATCGGCATCTCGCTCTCCGACGCCGCCGACCACGAGGACGTGGCGCAGCGGCTGAAGGACCTCCCGGAGATCGAGGACTGCTGGTTCATCGCGGGCGACGACTCGTACATGCTGAAGGTGCGGGTCGGGGACGTGGACGGGCTGGAGCGGACGATCCGGCGGCTGTCCGGCACCAAGGGCGTCTCCCGGACCCGGACCACCATCGTGCTCTCCACCAAGTGGGAGAACCGGGTCGGGGAGCTGCCCGAGGAGGTCTGACGGGCGGGGCTGTGAGCAGGGAGTACCGTGGGTGACCGGGTTGTCGTCGAAAGGTGTGGGCATGGACGTCGGGCTCAAGCGCGAGCTGGAGGAGAAGGTCCGCTCCGGCGAGCGGCTGACCCGCGAGGACGGCATCGCGCTGTACGCGTCGGACGACCTGGCCTGGCTGGGCGGCCTCGCGCACGAGGTGCGGACCCGCAAGAACGGTGACGTGGTCCACTTCAACGTCAACCGGCACCTCAACATGACCAACGTGTGCACGGCGTCCTGCGCCTACTGCTCCTTCCAGCGCAAGCCGGGCGAGAAGGACGCGTACACGATGCGCATCGAGGAGGCGGTGAAGCTCGCCAAGGCGATGGAGTCGGACAGCCTGACCGAGCTGCACATCGTCAACGGCCTGCACCCGAACCTGCCGTGGCGCTACTACCCGCGTTCCCTGCGGGAGTTGAAGGCCGCGCTGCCGGAGGTCTCGCTGAAGGCGTTCACCGCCACCGAGATCCACCACTTCGAGACCATCTCGGGCCTGTCCGCCTCGGAGATCCTGGACGAACTCATCGACGCGGGCCTGGAGTCGCTGACCGGCGGCGGCGCGGAGATCTTCGACTGGGAGGTCCGGCAGCACATCGTGGACCACCGCACCCACTGGGAGGACTGGTCCCGCATCCACCGCCTGGCGCACGAGAAGGGCCTCAAGACCCCGTGCACCATGCTGTACGGGCACATCGAGGAGCCCCGCCACCGGGTGGACCACGTGCTCAGGCTGCGTGAACTCCAGGACGAGACCGGCGGCTTCCAGGTCTTCATCCCGCTGCGCTACCAGCACGACTTCGTGGACATGAAGGACGGCAAGGTCCGCAACCGCCTCCAGGCCCGCACCCGGATGGCGACCGGCGCCGAGGCGCTGAAGACGTTCGCCGTCTCCCGGCTGCTCTTCGACAACGTGCCGCACGTGAAGGTCTTCTGGGTCATGCACGGCGTGCAGACCGCCCAGCTCGCCCTCCAGCACGGCGCCGACGACATGGACGGCTCGGTCGTCGAGTACAAGATCACGCACGACGCGGACAACTACGGCACGCCGAACAAGCTGACCCGCGAGGATCTGCTTGACCTGATCCGGGACGCCGGGTTCCGCCCGGTCGAGCGGAACACCCGCTACGAGATCATCCGTGAGTACGACGGCCCGGACCCGCTGCGCCGCGAGTCGCCGCAGCCGATGCGGGTCTGACGCCCGGCACCCGGCCGCACCCCGGTCGCGCGGCCCGGCGCCCCCGGTCCGTCCGCGCACGTCACGCCCCCCTCGGCAGCCCCGAGGGGGGCGTTCGCGCATCCGTCACCGGAGCGCGGGAAGCCCGTTACCTGTAAGGGTTACGATGGCGATATGGCTCTTACGTTCACCCTGGACCCCGATGTCACCCCGGCCCTGCGCGACGGCATCCTCGACCTGTGGGCCGATGTCACCGACGCCGGGGGCTCGGTGGGGTTCGTGCCGCCCGCCGACCGGGAGGCGATACGCCCCGAACTCGTCCGCCACCTCGCCCTGATGGCCGACGGCCGCACCCGGCTGCTCGTCGGCCACGACAGTGCGGGCCGGGTCGCGGCGACCGCGTTCGTCACCTTCAACAGCCACCGGCTGATGACCCACTGGGTGTGGCTGTACACGGTGATGGTCCACCCCCGGCACCAGGGGCGGGGGCACGGCCGGGACCTGATGTCCGCCGCCGCCGACGCGGTGCGCGGCATCGACGGCGTCGAGGCGATCCGCCTCACCTGCCGGGGCGGCCTCGGCCTGGAGCGGTTCTACGCCTCCTGCGGCTACAAGGAGGTCGGCCGGGTGCCCGGCGCGATCCGGGTGGCCGCCGGTGACGACCGGGACGACGTGATCATGCTGCTGCCGCTGACCTGAGCGCCGGGCACCGCCCGACCCCCGTGCAAGATCGGGGACGAACCGTGCTTCACTGGACGGTGCCTGACTGGAATCGGAAGAGTGGATTGAGATGCTCCGCTACACGCTGATGCGCCTCGGCGTCTTCGCCGGCTGCCTCGTCGTCGTCTGGGGAGCCGTCTACTCCGGCATCTTCCCGCGCGGCTTCGGCGCCTCCAACTTCTTCTGGGTGGTGCTCCTCGCGCTGGTCCTGTCCGCGCCGATCAGCTGGGTCGTCCTGCGCCGCGAGCGCGAGCGGGCCTCGGTGCGGATCGTGGACCGGGTGGACCGGATGAAGGCCAACCTGGAGGCCAACCGCAGCCAGGAGGACGACGAGACGGACAACGCCCCGACCCCGAGCCGGGCTTCCTCCTGACCCCGGGCGCGGCCCGCCCTGCCCCGGATTCCGGTGCTGCACACTCCCGGCCCGATACCCTCCCGGAACCCGCACCGGCCCCCCACAGCCGGGCCGTACGATCACGAGCCTGACCGGCGGTAACCCCCCACCTGAGCCGCCCCGCCGCAGGTGATCGCCCAGGAGCCGCCCGTGTCCACGCCGTACCCCGCCGCCGACGTCCCGGCACCCGCCGACCGCCCCGTCGCGGCCACCGACCACGATGGCCGCCCGGTGCTCGTCGAACCGGAACTGCGGCGGCTGGACGGCACGGTCCGCGAGGCGTACGTACCGCCGTTCGCGCCGTCGGTCCGGCACGGCTCGCTCGCCGATCTGCCCTTCGACAACGCGGCGGCCGACCCCGGCGCGGTCGTCCTCAGCCGACGGCTGGGCGGCGGCCGGTGGACCGACGTGAGCGCCGCCGAGTTCGCCGCGCAGGTGCACGCCGTCGCCAGGGGCCTGATCGCGGAGGGGCTGCGACCGGGCGACCGGATCGCCGTGATGGCCCGCACGGTCTACGAGTGGACGCTGCTGGATTTCGCCGCCTGGGCGGCCGGTCTGGTCACCGTGCCCATCTACCCCACCTCCTCGCCGTTCCAGACCCGCTGGATACTCCACGACTCCGGCGCGGTGGCCCTGTTCACCGAGACCGCCGCACAGGCCGCCGCCCTCGGCCCCGAACTGGACCGGCTGCCCGACCTCACCCGGATCCTGGTGATGGAACACGGCCAGGTGGACTCGCTCGCCGACGCGGGCGCCGACGTGCCGGACGCCGAGGTCGCCGTGCGCCGGGGCATGCTCGGCCCGGACACCCTCGCCACCCTGATCTACACCTCCGGCACCACCGGCCGCCCCAAGGGCTGCGCCCTCTCGCACGGCAACTTCTTCGCCGAGGTGGACAACGCCATCGAACTGCTGCACCCGGTCTTCCGGGCCGGGGCGGACGAGGCGATGTCGGTCCTCCTCTTCCTGCCGATGTCCCACGTCTTCGGGCGGATGGTCGCCATCGCCTGTGTCCGCGCCCGGGTCCGGCTCGGGCACGCGCCCAGCCTCAAGCCCGAGGAACTGCTGCCCGACCTCGCCGCGTTCCGGCCGACCTGCCTGCTGACCATCCCGTACATGCTGGAGAAGGTGTACAACTCGGCCCGCGCCAAGGCCGAGTCGGGCGGCAGGGCCACCACCTTCGACCGGGCCGCCGGGGTCGCCGTGCGCTACGGCGAGGCGCTGGAGGCCCGGCAGACCGGCACCGGCGACGGACCCGCCCGCACCCTGAAGGCCGCCCGCTCGCTGTACGACCCGCTGGTCTACCGGCGCATCCGCAACGCGATGGGCGGCAGGGTCAAGTACGCCATCTCCGGCGGCTCCCCGCTCGGCCGCCGCCTCGCCGCGTTCTACGCGGGCGCGGGCATCCAGATCTTCGAGGGCTACGGCCTGACCGAGACCACGGCCGCCTCCACGGTCACCCCGCCGCTCAGTCCCCGGCTCGGCACGGTCGGCTGGCCGCTGCCCGGCGTCCGGGTCCGCATCGCCGCCGACGGCGAGATCCTCGTCTCCGGCGAGCATGTGCTGCGCGGCTACTGGGACCCGGCCGCGGGCGGAGTCGTACCCGCCACCCAGGACGGCTGGCTGGCCACCGGTGACCTCGGCGCCCTCGACGACGAGGGCCATCTGACCATCACCGGCCGCAAGAAGGAGCTGCTGATCACCGCGGGCGGCAAGTCCGTGGCGCCCGCACCGCTGGAGAACTGGCTGCGCCAGCACCCGCTGATCTCCCAGTGCATGCTGGTCGGCGACGGCCGCCCCTACGTCGCCGCCCTCATCACCCTCGACACCGACGGCGTCACCCACTGGCGCCGGATGAACGGCAAGCACCCGGTGCCCCCGGAACTCCTGGTGGACGACCCCGATCTGGCCGCCGTGCTCCAGCGGGCGCTCGACGAGGCCAACCGGCTGGTCTCCCGCCCCGAGTCGGTGCGCAGGTTCGCCGTGCTGCCCAGGGACTTCACCGAGGAGGCCGGGCACCTCACCCCGTCGATGAAGCTGCGCCGCGAGCGCGTGATGCGGGACTTCGCCGCGGAGGTCGAGGGCCTGTACCGGAGATGAGGCGCGGGCCGGGACCGCGCGGACGCCCGTCCGGGCACCCCGTGCGCCCGTGCGCCGCCCGGTACCGCCGCGACCCGGCGTCCGCTGCCCGCCGTTGCCCGCGATCCGGCCGCCCGGCGGGCCGGTGAACAGGTAACGTGCCCCGCGGACAGCGCTGTTCACGGAAGAGACGGCCGCACGGCGGAAGGAAGGGTTCCGGACGGCCGCGCGCCGTCTCGGGAACCGACCGGGAACGGATCGGTAACGCCCCTTCCTAGCCTGCCCTTTCCACCTCGCCGACTTTCGTCCCCACGAGCAGAGGCATGAAAGAACACAACGACGTTCGCCGGATCTTCCTGCTGAACCCGGACCAGCGCCTCGTCCGCGAGGCCGCGCACGCGGGCGTACAAGTGCGCTCCGCACGGGTGGACGCGACGGACGAGTCGGCACTGCGCGCCCCCCTCGCCGAAGCCGCCGAGGCGGGTCTCCACGTCAACCCGGCCCGCGCCCTGCGGGTGCTGGCCGACCAGGACGCCGTGACCCGGCTGGTCCGGATGAGCCGGTTGTCGCCCGGCGCGGCCGAGGCCGGGCCCGACGACCCCCGGCTGACCGTGGAGACGCTCAGCGTGCACGGCATGCACCAGGCGGTCGGCATCACCGCCACCGCCCCCTGGGGCCTGCTGCACCCCGCCCCGCTCAGCGACGACACCGCCGCCGAGGTACGGGCCGTGGTCACCGCGCTGCTCGACCTCACCGGCTACCAGTACGGCCCCGCGCACACCCGCGTCGCGCTCACCGACCGGGGCCCGGTGGTGCTCGGCTGCCGGGCCGGGATCGGGGACGACCCCGTACCCCAACTCATCGGCGTGGCAGGCGGGTTCGACCTCGCCGCCGGAGCCGTCGAGGTGCTCACCGGCCGCCTGGTCGATCCGGTGCGCCCGCACCGCTTCGCCGCCGCCGTACGGCTCGGCGGCGTCTGGCGGCTGTCCGCCGCCGAACTGGCCGCCCTGCCGGACGTACGGTGCGTCGCCGCGCCCGGCGACGGGAGGCCCGGCCACATCGTCGTCGGCGCGGAGACCGCGGAGGCGGCGGCCGGGCGGATCGCCGAACTCACCGCCCTGGTCACCGGCGACGGCACCGGCGACGACGGACCACGCCCGGCCGGTAGCGGATCGGGAACGATCCGGTAGCCGCCCGGCGCACGGTGGACACCGTCGCCGGAACGGGCTCGACGACGCCACGGATGTCAAGCGGGAGGCGGAGTCAGCATGCTGAAGTTCTCGATCCTCGGAGCCCTGCAGGTCCGCACGCCGACCGGCCCGGCGGAGATCTGCGGGGACCTCCAGCGCACCCTGGTGCAGACCCTGCTGGTCAGCGAGGGCCGACCGGTGTCCGGGGAGGCGCTGGCGGAGGAGATGTGGGGCGAGTACGTCCCCGACAACCAGGCCAACGCCCTCCAGGCGCACGTCAGTCGGCTGCGCCGCAGGCTCCGCGCGCTGGAGCCCGGCCGGATCGGCCCCCGCGTCACCATCCACCCCGCCGGATACCGGCTGCTGCTGGCCGAGGGCGAGCTGGACGCCGTCGAGTTCGTGCGCACCGTGCGGATCGCGGAGGCGGCGGCGCCCCACGACGCGGACCGCACCGCACGGCTGCTGGAGGAGGCTCTCGCGCTCTGGCAGGGCCCGGTGTTCGGCGGGTTCAGCGCGGGCGCCCTGTGCCAGCTGGCGGGCGCCCGCTACGAGGAGCACCGGATGCGGGCGATGGAGCTGCGCTTCGACGCCGCGCTGCGCACCGGACGGCACGCGGCGCTGCTCGCGGAACTGGCCGAGGCGCACACCAACCACCCGCTGCGCGAACGGTTCTGCGAACAGTTCATGATCGCCCTGTACGGTTCCGGACGGCAGGCCGACGCCCTCGGGGTGTTCCGGCGGATGCGCGGACGGCTCGACGAGGAACTCGGCATCGAACCGTCCCCGGCGCTGCGCCAGGTGGAGAGCGCGATCCTCTGCCACGACCCGGCGCTGGCCGGGGATGCGCGTTCCTCTCTCCTGCAGTTCGCCTGAAGATGGTTAGCTTCTGGCTGGACCGAGACGCGCCACAAGAAACGTGAAGTCGCCTTTCAGCGCTGCCCGTTCGGAGAGACCCTAGGATTGTCCTCCCGAACATCTCGGGCTGGGCAACGCGGTGGGGCGGGGGGGACGGGTTCGTGGAGTCGGCGGCATCCGGTCGGCCTGTCGTGCGCTTCAACATCCTGGGTTCTCTGGAGGGCTGGCACGGCGAGTACCGGCTGAGGCTCGGCAGCCCCACCCAGGAACGTGTCCTGGTCACCCTGCTGCTCGAACCCGGCCGGATGGTCCCGGTGCCCCGGCTGGTCGAGGCCGCCTGGGACGGCGAGCCCCCGCAGACCGCCGGACACCAGATCCGCAAGGCCGTCGCCGCGCTGCGCACCCGCATACCCGGCGGCTCCGCGCTGATCCTCACCGACGGCGCCGGATACCGGGCGGTCCTCACCGAGGACCAGCTCGACCTGCACACGTTCACCCGCCGCGCGGCCGAGGCCCGGCTCGCCGTCGCCGCCGGACGCCTGGCGGAGGCCGCCGGGCACCTGGGCGCCTGCCTGGAGCTGTGGCGCGGCCCGGTGATGGCCGGTGCCGGGGGCTCGGTGATCACCGCCGCCTCCGCCGCGCTGGAGGAACGGCACATGGCCGTCGCCGAGCAGTTCTTCGAGTTACAGCTCGAACTCGGCCAGTCCACCGAGCTGATCGGCCCGCTGCGCGCCCTGGTCACCGCCCACCCGCTGCGCGAGACGCTGCGCGGACGGCTGATGCTCGCCCTGTACCGGGGCGGTCGGCAGGCCGAGGCGCTGGAGGAGTTCGGCCGGGTCCGGGAACTCCTCGTCGAGGAACTCGGCATCGACCCCGGTGCCGAACTCACCCGGCTCTACGAGGCGATCCTGCGGGACAGCCCCGAAGTCGCCCCGCGCGTCCCGCAGTCCGTCGCCGACCGGGCGGCGCTGCTGGTCCCCGCCCCGCCGGGCCGCCCCTCCGCCGCCGAACCCGCGCCCTGCACCCTGCCCTACGACCTGCCGGACTTCACCGGCCGCGACGAGGAACTGCGGCGCCTGCTGGAGGTGGGCCGTTCCCCGGCCGGGGGCACCACCCGGATCGTCGGCGTGGACGGCATGGGCGGCAGCGGCAAGACCGCGCTCGCCGTGCACGCCGCCCACCAGCTCGCCGCCGACTACGCCGACGGCCAGCTCTTCGTGGACCTGCGCGGGTTCAGCCCCGGCGAGAAGGCCCAGGAACCCGGTGCCGTCCTGCACTCGCTGCTGCGCACCGTGGGCGTCGCCGACGATCGCATACCGGACGACCTGGATCGTCGTACGACGCTGTGGCGGACGGTCACCGCGCAGCGGCGCCTCTTACTCCTGCTCGACAACGCGGCCGACGCCGCCCAGATCCGGCCGTTGCTGCCCGCTTCCGAGGACTGCCTCGCCGTCGTCACCAGCCGGGTGCGGATGCTCGAACTCGACGGCGCCGAATGGCATTCGCTCGGGCTGCTCTCCGCGGACGACAGCACCACCCTGCTGACCCGGATGCTCGGCGCCGACCGCACCGCCGCCGAACCCCGTGCCGTGGACGAACTCGCCCGGCTCTGCTGCGGGCTGCCGCTCGCCCTGCGCATCACCACCGCACGGCTGCGCAACAGACCCCGCTGGACCGTGCGGTACCTGGTGGACCGGCTCGCCGACGAGACCCGGCGGCTGCGCGAGATGAGCGCCGGGGAACGCAGCGTCGAGGCCACGCTCCGGCTGTCGTACCAGGGCATGGAGGCCGACCGGCGCACCGCGTTCCGGCTGCTCGGCCTGCACCCCGGCGCCTCCATCGACGTGCACTCCGCCGCCGCCCTGCTCGACACCGACACGCACGACGCCGAGGACGTCCTGGAGCACCTGCTCGACGCCCACCTGCTGGAACAGCACGAGGCCGGGCTGTACGGCTTCCACGATCTGGTGCGGACGTACGCGATGAGCGTGCGCGAGGCGGAGGACGACCGGGGGACGGCCGTCGAACACCTCGCCACGTACTACCGGCTCGCCACCGACCTGGCCTGCGACACCCTGTTCCCCGGCCGCAACCGCTACGACGAGCCGCCCAAGCCGGAGGCCACCGAACTGCCCCGGCTCACCGGCGACGAACAGACACTGAACTGGTTCGACCGCGAGCACGAGGCGCTGCTCGCCGTACTCGCCCAGGCGGGCGCGCTCGGCCTGCACCGCACCGCCGCCCTGCTCGCCCGCAACGTCCTCTTCTACCTCCATCTGCGCGGCCACTACGAGGAGTTCCGCGTCGTCAACCGGATCGCCGTGGACGCCTGCCGTCGGCTCGACGACCCCGCGCTGCTCAGCCTCAGCCTCTCCAACCTGGCCGTCGCCCACTGGTGGCTCGGCGACTTCCAGGACGGCATCACCACCGCCCAGGAGGGCCTGGAGGTCGCCGCCGGGCGGGACCGCCGCACCGAGGCCAACTGCCTCGACGTGCTCGGGCTGCTGCACGGCGCGCTCGGCAACTTCGACCAGGCCCGGATGTACCTCGGGCAGGGCATCCTGCTCCACCGGGACCTGGGCTCGCTGCGCATGGAGGCCCAGGCGCTGGCCAACCTCAGCACCGTGCAGGCATGGTCCGGGCACTATCCCGAGGCGGCCCGGCACGCGGCCCTCGCCACCGAGCTGAACCGGCGCATCGGGGAACGCGGCAACGAGATCCACTCCCTGACCTATCTGGCCCTCGCCCACCTCGGCACCGGCGAGGACGAACGGGCCCGCGCCTGTCTCGCCCAGGCCCTGGAACTGTGCGACGAGTCCCGGCAGCCGGGGAACGTGGCCTTCGTGCTCGCCCACTGGGCCCGGATCTGCCAGCGGTTGGGGGAGAACCGTTCGGCCGCCGAGCACGCCGAGCGCGCGCTGGACCTCGTCGCCGCCGAGGGCACCGTGCTGCGGCAGTCGGCGGTGGTCAACGTGGTGGGCCTGGTCCATCTGCGCGGCGGTTCCCCGGCCCGCGCCCTGGAACTGCACCGGCAGGCCCATGAGCTGGCCTCCCGGCTCGACTACCGCTTCGAGCGGGCCCGCGCCCTGCACGGCATGGCCGAGGCGTCCCTCGCCCTCGGCGACCCCGCCACCGCCGCCCACCACCAGCACGCGGCGGACCTCCTGTACGACGCGATGGGCGTGACGGAGGAGGGACGGCGCATCTGACGCGCCGGTGCGGATCTCCGTCCCGAGCTGCGCCCGCCGCCTCGCGCCGTCCTCGCGCCGTCCTCCCGTCGTACGGATGACGGCACCGGCCGGGGCGGGTGCCCGGACGGTGCCGTCGGAGGTGCGGGGGCGGGAGCGGGGGTCGCTCAGGGGTGGATGACGCTGGGCGTCCGGTCGTCCGCCAGGACCGAGGTGTGGCCGCCGCTCAGCACGGAGGTGAGGTGCGCCAGGGCGTCCTGCGCTCCGGCCGCCGGGACGGTCGCGGTACCGAGTGCGAGAACACCGGCGCCGGCGAGGACGGCCAGGGCGGTCTTGGTGCGGAGAGCGATGGCGCGCATAGGAGAACCCCCAGGTGAGACGGAAGACGTTCCGGCTGCCGGGCCTCTTCCCCGGCGCCGTGAACGATGTTTCCGGGAAGCGATCCCCATGCCGTCCCGGCCGGTTACCGGCCGCCGGTGACGAACCGGTACTCCGCCCTGCCACGCCGTACCGCACCCGCATCCGCATTCTGAGTACCGCGTACCGCGTACCGCCCCGCTTTCCCCGGGCGCACCGGAAAGCGGCGGGAAAAGGCAGGAGCCCCGTCGCCGTGAGGCGCGGGGCTCCTTGGGTACTGCACTCAGGTTCTGATCTCAGGGTGTGATCAGACGGGGGTGACGTTCTCCGCCTGCGGACCCTTCGGGCCCTGCGTCACGTCGAAGGAGACCTGCTGGTTCTCCTCAAGCGAGCGGAAGCCCTGCGCGTTGATCGCAGAGTAGTGAACGAAGACGTCGGGGCCGCCGCCCTCCTGGGCGATGAAGCCAAAGCCCTTTTCGGCGTTGAACCACTTAACGGTTCCGGTAGCCATAAGCCCTCCTTGGGCCCAAAAGGGTTGCCCTGCTCCAGAACCTGCACGTGCGAAACGCATGCTGCACAACTGCATTCGTCTGAAAACGACGAGAGCCCGCGGTTACATGCTCCGCAGGCTCTGTACTGCAAGGGAAACCAAACTGCAACTTGCGGCGAGCCTAGCATGTGGGGGGTGTAAAGCAATAGAGGTCAAGATCACTTCACCCGAATGTTTGAACGCCCTCCGGAGCCATTGACGGCATGCCCGGTCGGCGGAACCTCCCGAGGGGGGTCTAGTCTCGCGATGTGGACAATTCTCGCACCCGGCCGCGCGTCGGCCACATCCAGTTCCTGAACTGCCTGCCCCTGTACTGGGGGCTCGCGAGAACCGGCACGCTGCTGGACTTCGAGCTGACCAAGGACACCCCGGAGAAGCTCAGCGAGCAGCTCGTGCGCGGCGACCTGGACATCGGCCCCGTCACCCTCGTGGAGTTCCTGCGCAACGCGGACGACCTCGTGGCCTTCCCGGACATCGCCGTGGGCTGCGACGGCCCGGTGATGTCCTGCGTGATCGTCTCCCAGGTCCCGCTGGACGAACTGGACGGCGCGCGGGTCGCCCTCGGCTCGACCTCCCGCACCTCCGTCCGCCTGGCCCAGCTGCTGCTGGCCGAGCGCTACGGGGTCCGGCCCGCGTACTACACCTGCCCGCCCGACCTCAGCACGATGATGCAGGAGGCGGACGCGGCCGTCCTCATCGGGGACGCGGCGCTGCGCGCCAACCTCGTGGACGGCCCCCGCTTCGGCCTCCAGGTGCACGACCTCGGCACGCTGTGGAAGGAGTGGACCGGTCTGCCGTTCGTCTTCGCGGTGTGGGCCGCCCGCCGCGACTACGCCGAGCGCGAGCCGGTGATCACCCGCCAGGTCCACGAGGCGTTCCTCGCCTCCCGCAACCTCTCCCTGGACGAGGTCGGCAAGGTCGCCGAGCAGGCCGCCCGCTGGGAGTCCTTCGACCAGGCCGTGCTGGAGCGCTACTTCACCACCCTCGACTTCCGCTTCGGCGCCCCGCAGATGGCGGCCGTCACCGAGTTCGCCCGCCGTGTCGGCCCCACCACGGGCTTCCCGGCGGACGTACGGGTGGATCTCCTCGGCGCCTGACCGCCCGCCCACCGGCCGATTCCCCGGAACGGGCCGCCCCCGCGCGGTCCCGCTCCCTACGATGACCCGGTGACCCTCGCCGCACTGGCCCTCGCCGCCGCCCTCTGGGGCGCGCTCGCGGGGGCCGTCCTGCCGCGCGCCGCGCACCGGTTCGCCGTACCGGCGGGGGAGGGCTGGCGGGCGGCGTGCGCGGCCGGGCACCCGATGCGGGGCTGGCTCGGCCGGACCCCGTGCCCCGAGTGCGCCGCCGGTGCCGGGGCGCTGCTGCTCCCCGTACTGACCGCGCTGCTCTGCGCGGTGCTCGCGCTCGCCACCGGCACCCGGCCCGAGCTGGCCGTCTGGCTGCTGTGCGCCCCGGTGTGGGTGCTGCTCGCGGCGGTGGACGTGCGGGTGCGGCGGCTGCCCGACCCGCTGACGCTGCCGTTCGCCGTGGCCGCGCCGGTGCTGCTGGGGCTCGTCGCGCTGCTCCCCGAGCACGCCGGGCACTGGCCGACCGCGCTGTACGGGGCGCTTGCGCTGGGCGGCGGCTATCTGGTGCTGTTCCTGGTCAACCCCAGCGGCATGGGGTTCGGGGACGTGAAGCTGGCCGTCGGGACCGGGGCGGTGCTCGGCTGGTACGGCTGGTCCACCGTGCTGCTCGGCACCTTCGCCGGGTTCCTGCTCGGCGCGCTGTGGGCCGGGGCGCTGGTGCTGGCCCGCCGGGCCGGACGGGGCACGGCGGTGCCGTTCGGTCCGTTCCTGCTGGGCGGGGCGGTGCTCGGGCTGCTGACCGGCGCCTTCACGGCCTGACCGTGGGCGGCGCACCCCGCTGGCGTAGGCTGGTTCGGTCCGTCCAGCCCGTCCCCAGGGACCGGTTCCCCGAAGATCCGCCCCCTGACGACCCTCGAAGAAGGGGACCCCGGTGACCGAGAAGGCCGACCTCACAGCCGTTGATGTCACAGCCGCTGATGTCACAGCCGTACTCGACCGCGCGGCGGCGGGCGGACGCATCACGCCCGAGGAGGCGCTGGTCCTCTACCGGGACGCGCCCCTGCACGCGCTCGGCGCCGCCGCCGACGCCGTGCGCCGCCGGCTGTACGCGGGCACCGAGCACATCGCCACGTACATCATCGAGCGGAACATCAACTACACGAACGTGTGCGTCACCGCGTGCAAGTTCTGCGCGTTCTACGCGGCGCCCAAGGACACGAAGAAGGGCTGGAGCCGCGACCTCGACGACATCCTGCGCCGCTGCGCGGAGACCGTCGAACTCGGCGGCACCCAGATCATGTTCCAGGGCGGCCACCACCCGGACTACGGCGTCGAGTACTACGAGGAGCACTTCAAGGCGATCAAGGACGCCTTCCCGCAGCTGGTGATCCACTCGCTCGGCGCGTCCGAGGTCGAGCACATGGCGCGGATCTCCGGGGTGTCGGTCGAGGAGGCCATCACCCGTATCCACACCGCCGGGCTGGACTCGTTCGCGGGTGCCGGGGCGGAACTTCTCCCGGAGCGCCCGCGCAAGGCCATCGCCCCGCTGAAGGAGAGCGGCGAGCGCTGGCTGGAGATCATGGAGACCGCGCACCGCCTGGGCGTGGAGTCCACCTCCACCATGCTGATGGGCACCGGCGAGACCAACGCCGAGCGGATCGAGCACCTGCGGATGATCCGGGACACGCAGGACCGCACCGGCGGCTTCCGCGCGTTCATCCCGTACACCTACCAGCCGGAGAACAACCATCTGAAGGGCCGTACCCAGGCGACCCTGTTCGAGTACCTGCGGATGATCGCCATCGCCCGGCTGTTCCTGGACAACGTCCGGCACATCCAGGGCTCGTGGCTGACCACCGGCAAGGAGGTCGGCCAGCTCTCGCTGCACTACGGCGCGGACGACCTCGGCTCGATCATGCTGGAGGAGAACGTGGTCTCCTCCGCCGGTGCCAAGCACCGCTCCAACCGGCTGGAGATCATCGACCTTATCCGCAGGGCGGGCCGTGTCCCCGCCCAGCGCGCCACCACCTACGAGCACCTGGTGGTGCACGACGATCCGGCGAACGACCCGGTGGACGACCGCGTGGTCTCGCACATCTCCTCCACCGCGATCGAGGGCGGCACCGCGCACCCCGAGCTGAAGCTCCTGGCCTCCAACTGAGCGTCCGGTGCTGACGATCCACCGCCCGCTGGCCGACGACTCCGGTTCCGTCCTGGTGGACGGCGACCGGCTCGCGGCCGTGGCGCCGTACGAGGAACTGCGCGCCGCGCACGGCGAGCGCGCCCGGCTGCGCGAGTGGCCGGGGCGGCTCGTCGCCGGACGGCACGAGCCGGACGCCGTACGGCTGCTCCAGGCGCTGTACTGGCCCGACCCGCGCGAGGCGGACGAGCTGGGCGGCGGGCCGCTGGACGCGGACGCCGTGGCGCTCACCGACACCCGCCGGGGCGCCAGTGCCCGGCGCGGGCTCCAGCGGATGCTGGGGCGCGGGGTGACGGCCCTCGCCGGGCCGTTCACGCTGGCCCCGGTGCGCGGCGCCGTGCGACGCTCGGGCCTGCTGGTCGGGCCCGCCGCCGGACCGCTCGCGCCGGGCGCCCGCGCCGACTTCACGGTGCTCACCGACGACGGGGGCTGCGCGGTGACGGTACTGGCGGGGCGGCTGGTGCACCGGAGGGCCTGAGCGGCGCGGGCGCCCGGGCGGTGGGCGCGTCGGCGGTGCGGGGCGTGCCGTACCGGGCGCCGGGGCTGCTGCAACAATGGCCGGGTGACCCGGCCCTCCCTGAACAAGCAGCCGCACGAAGTCGCCTCGATGTTCGACGACGTGGCGGAACGGTACGACCTGACGAACGACGTGCTCTCGCTCGGCCAGGACCGGCGCTGGCGCAAGGAGGTGGCGGCGGCGGTGGACGCCCGGCCCGCGCAGAAGGTCCTCGACCTCGCGGCCGGTACGGCGACCTCCTCGCTGCCCTTCACCCGCGCGGGCGCCTATGTCGTCCCCTGCGACTTCTCCCTCGGCATGCTGAAGGTCGGCAAGAAGAAGCACACCTGGCTGCCGTTCACCGCCGGTGACGCGACCAGGCTGCCGTTCCGGGACGACACGTTCGACGCCGTGACGATCTCCTTCGGGCTGCGCAACGTCCAGGACACGGACGCGGCGCTGCGCGAGATGTACCGGGTGACCCGGCCCGGCGGGCGCGTGGTGATCTGCGAGTTCTCGCACCCCACCTGGGCGCCGTTCCGGACCGTCTACACCGAGTACCTGATGCGGGCGCTGCCGCCGGTCGCCCGCGCGGTCTCCTCCCACCCGGAGGCGTACGTCTACCTCGCCGAGTCCATCCGCGCCTGGCCCGACCAGGCGGGGCTGGCCTCCCGGCTGCGCGAGGCGGGCTGGTCGAAGGTGGCGTGGCGCGACCTCACCGGCGGGGT
The DNA here is from genome assembly GCF_019104725.1 of Streptomyces corallincola. GTDB lineage: Bacteria > Actinomycetota > Actinomycetes > Streptomycetales > Streptomycetaceae > Streptomyces > Streptomyces corallincola. The sequence goes on from NZ_JAHRXF010000013.1 coordinate 74,375, forward strand.
GGTCGCGCTGCACCGGGGCTTCAAGCAGGTCTGAGACCGGCTTCGAGGGACCTCGGGCGCCTCGGCCCTCAGCCGACGGCGACCTCGAACGCCCCGCCCGGCTCGCCCAGTTCACGGGGTACGCCCCCGGTGGGCGGCCGGGGCACGCGCGGTTCGCGGACCCCGCCGCCGCCCTCGCCCTCACCGAAGTCGAACCACACGTACACCATCGCGTCCGGCGGCACCTCGGCCCCGGGCTGCGGATACTGGCGTACGACGTACTCGACGACGGTGCGGGCGAAGTCCGGGCGGTCCGGCGCGTTCAGGAACAGACCGCGTGCGCGGGCCTGTTCGCGCGCGTCCATCGCCATCAGGCCGACGAGACGCGGAACGCGTACTTCTGGTGTTCTGGGCGGTATGTGCACAGATATCACCCCCTGCGGTACTGGCAGGGTAACTCCGGCGCGGGGCACCCGGAAGCGGCATGTGCCTTTCTGTGACAGTTGGTTACTCAACGTACTGAAAGGGGAGGGTGATCCTCCGGCCGGCTCGTGCCGTACGGGACCGGGCCGGGCGTCGGCTCACAGCTCCAGCCGGTAGCAGCGGCCCTCCCGGCCCGCGGACGGGGTCGTGAACGTCTCCGCGAGCCGCATGCCGAGTCTTCGGGTGACCGCGATGGAGCGTTCGTTGCGCGCGTCCACCATCGCCACCACGCTCGTGATCCCGGCCGCCCGCAGCCGGTCCAGGGTGGTTCCGGCGGCCGTGGTGGCGTAGCCCCGGCCCCAGTACGCGCGGCCGAGCCGCCAGCCGATCTCGATCTCCCCGGCCGGGCCCCAGGCGTGCGGCCAGGGCTGCGCGCCGGTGAAGCCCGCCACCCGGCCGTCGTCGTCCAGTACGGACCACAGGCAGAAGCCGCGCTCGGCGTCGTGGCGGCGCTGCCGCGCGGTCAGTTCCTCGTACACCGACAGCTCGGCGGACCGGCCGCCGTGGAACTCCATGACCTCCGGGTCGGCGAAGACGCGGTGCCAGGCGTGGGCGTCCTCGTCGGTGGGGACGCGCAGCCGCGGTGCGGGGAACGATCGGTTCACGGGGAAGCCCTTCGGCCGGTGACGATTCCGCTGAATAGACTGCCCATGTCGGGTGCCGCCCGGCACCCGGATTCCGAAACCTTGGGGAGAACCCGCCGTGACCGAGCCCCTCTCCGACAGCACCGCCGATGTGATCGTCGTGGGGGCGGGGCCGGCCGGCTCCACCACCGCGTATCACCTGGCCAAGTCCGGACTCGACGTCCTCCTGCTGGAGAAGACCGAGTTCCCCCGCGAGAAGGTCTGCGGCGACGGGCTGACCCCGCGCGCCGTCAAGCAGCTCGTGGCGATGGGGATCGACATCTCCGAGGAGGCGGGCTGGCTGCGCAACAAGGGTCTGCGCATCATCGGCGGCGGCTCCCGCCTCCAGCTCGACTGGCCCGACCTCGCCTCGTACCCGGACTTCGGACTGGTCCGCAGGCGCGACGACTTCGACGAGCAGCTCGCCCGGCAGGCGCAGAAGGCCGGGGCCCGGCTGTACGAGCACTGCAACGTCAGCGGGCCCGTCGTGGACGAGCGCACCGGGCGGATCACCGGGGTGACCGCCAAGCTCGGTGACGAGAAGCGCGAGGTCACCTTCCACGCGCCGCTGGTCGTCGCCGCCGACGGCAACTCCACCCGGCTCTCCCTGGCGATGGGGCTGCACCGGCGCGAGGACCGCCCGATGGGCGTCGCGGTGCGCACGTACTTCACCTCGCCCCGGCACGACGACGACTACCTGGAGTCCTGGCTGGAGCTGTGGGACCGGCGCGGTCCGCAGGAGCGGCTGCTGCCCGGCTACGGCTGGATCTTCGGCATGGGCGACGGCACCTCGAACGTCGGCCTCGGTGTCCTCAACACCTCGGCCGCGTTCAAGGAGCTGGACTGGCGGGAGATCCTCAAGGCGTGGTGCGCGTCCATGCCGGAGGACTGGGGCTACACCCCGGACAACATGACCGGCCCGATCCGGGGCGCCGCCCTGCCGATGGCGTTCAACCGCCAGCCGCACTACACCAAGGGCCTGCTGCTGGTCGGCGACGCGGGCGGCCTCGTCAACCCGTTCAACGGCGAGGGCATCGCCTACGCGATGGAATCCGGCCAGCTCGCCGCCGACGTCATCGTCCAGGCCCACGCCCGCGCCACCCCGGCCCAGCGCGAGATCGCCCTCCACCGCTACCCCCGCGTCCTCAAGGACACCTACGGCGGCTACTACACCCTGGGCCGCGCCTTCGTGAAGCTCATCGGCAACCCCAAGGTCATGCAGATCGCCACCCAGCGCGGCCTCACCCACCCCGTCCTGATGAAGTTCACCCTCAAACTCCTCGCCAACCTCACCGACCCCACGGGCGGCGACGCGATGGACCGCGTCATCAACGGGCTGAGCCGGGTGGCGCCGAAGGCGTGAGCACTCAGCCGAGCAGCGCGCTCAGCCGCTCGGTCCGTGCGGCTCGGCGGGCGTGTACCTCGTCCCGCCGGGCCGCCGCCTGGCGCAGCGCGTCCTTGCGCTGCCGGGCGGTGAGCCGGTCCAGGTAGAGGTGGCCGCGGGTGTGGTCGGTCTCGTGTTCCAGGCAGCGGGCGAAGTACCCGGTGCCCACGATCACCAGCGGGACGCCCTCCCGGTCCTGCCCGCGCACCACGGCACGTTCGGGGCGGGGGAGGTGCATCAGAGCGCCGGGCACCGACAGGCACCCCTCGCCGTCGTCGAGCAACCGGCGCCCGACCGTGGGGGATTCGAGCACCGGGTTGACGATGTGCCCGAGGTGCCGGTTCCCGTCGTCGTCGGGGCAGTCGTAGACGAACAGGCGCAGATCCACCCCGATCTGGTTGGCGGCGAGCCCGGCGCCCTCGGCGACGTACATGGTGCGGAACATGTCGTCGATCAGCGCGGCCAGGTCGGGGCCGAACTCCGTCACGTCACGGCACGGCCGGTGCAGCACCTCCTCGCCGGTCTCGGTGATCCGGCGCACCGTGCCGCGCGCCGCCTCGGGGGCGTAGCGGGAGTGGTGGGCGACGGGGGTGCCCTGGACGAACACGCGTGGCATCGCGGTCTCCTTCGTGTCTGCCTGCGGGCCACCGGGTGGGGGCCCGCAGGGCGAGCATGGCAGGAGACGCGTCCGGGCCGCCGTCCCTCGGGGGAGGGGCGGCGGCCCGGAGCCGTTGTGCGGGACCGCTCAGAGGACGCGGACCGCGCCCGTCGGGGGGTCGTAGGAGAGGGGCTTCTCGACGATGCCCGTGGAGGGGTTCTGGGCGCCGACGAACATGCCGTCGCCGACGTAGACCGCCACGTGGTAGGCGCTGCCCGCGCTGCCCCAGTAGAGGATGTCGCCCGGCTGGAGGCTGCTGAGGGAGACCTGGGTGCCGGCGGTGGACTGGTCCTGGGAGACGCGCGGGAGGCTCACGCCGACCTGCTTGAAGGCCGACTGGACCAGGCCCGAGCAGTCGTACGCGGAGGGGCCGGTGGCGCCGGAGACGTACGCCTTGCCGAGCTGGGCCTTCACGAAGGAGATGACGGCCGCGGCCGAACCCGTCGCCGTGGAGGCGGTCGTGGAGTCCGACGAGGAGGCGGACGTGGTCGTCGCCGCCGTGAGCGTGGGGCGCTCGGCGCTGCGGGAGGCGCGGGCGGCGGCCTCCTTGCGGGCGGCCTCCTCGGCCTTCTTCTTTGCGAGTTCGGCCTTGTGCTTGGCCTCCGCGAGGTCGGCCTTGGCCTGCTTCGCGGCGCTCGCGGCGGCGGCGTCGCGCTCGGCCAGGAGCTGGTAGTTGGCCGCGGTCTGCTGGGTGGCGTCCGCGGACTGGGCGACCTGGGCGGCCAGGTCGGAGGTGAGGGTGGGGAGTTCGAGCGTCTGCGTCACCGGCTCGGCGGCGCTGGCCGAGCCGGATGCCCCGGCGACCGCCAGGGTGCCGAGGACGCCACCGGCGACACCGGCCCGCACGGCGATTTTCGACGCGCTGCGGCGGGGCTTCCGGTGGCTGCGTATGAGAGCGGTGTGGGACATGGGAACAACCGGTACCAGGGGCTCCTTCATATCTTCAAGAAACGTGTGGTGCGCCACAGTTGTTCAACGGCGGCCCCGAATGCCGGTCCTGTCGCTCTTTATTGACGCCGTAACGGACATTGCGGGCAGCGCTTAACAGGGCTTTGATCACGCTCTTTGATCATTAAGTCCGAATTGCCCCGCGCCTACCATCGGTTCGGATGGTTGGCCAAGCCCGGTTCTCATGTCCCTCTCACGAGTGTGGTGGAGGTCACGGAACGGTTACCGGGGCGACCGCGTCCCGCGCGGAAGCGGCTCGTGAACGCGCGCACGCGCCCCCCGCCCGTCCACATCGCGCCCCGCGACTCCCTCCCCGGTGTGAACGCGATCCACTATCAGGGCACCCCGTCCAGCGCGAATTTGCATGCAGGGGAATTCTCTTGATATTGAGACGCCCCTTCCGAGCTGCGAAGACGAGCGAAAATGTCACTTCTGGTGACCACCTGGACGCTTCTAGTGTGAAGATCACCCATCATCCGACTTCATGATCGTTCGTCAGGTGGCGGAGATCACAAAGCTGAGGTAATACCCCGTGTCGCAGATCACAGATCGGCGGGCATAGGATGCGAGGCAGTTGGGCTTGTGACCCGCTTCACATGTTCTCGATCTTCGCCGGGACGACGGGGGTCCGGGGGCCGGTGGGGCGGGCCCGAGTCCCGTACAACCGCCAGCAGTCAGTGCCGACTGAGAGGAGCGAGGAGCGGTGAACGCGTATGCGCCCATCCTCGTACTGGGAGCCCTCGGGGCAGGCTTTGCGATCTTCTCCGTGGTCATGGCCACGCTGATCGGTCCGAAGCGGTACAACCGCGCCAAGCTCGACGCCTACGAGTGCGGAATCGAGCCGACCCCCACGCCGGCGGGCGGCGGGCGCTTCCCCATCAAGTACTACCTGACGGCGATGTTGTTCATCGTCTTCGACATCGAGATCGTCTTCCTCTATCCCTGGGCCGTCACCTTCGACTCCCTGGGGATCTTCGGGCTCGTGGAGATGCTGCTGTTCGTGCTCACCGTCTTCGTCGCGTACGCGTACGTGTGGCGGCGCGGCGGCCTGGAATGGGACTGAGGGGCCTTTAGACATGGGACTCGAAGAAAAGCTGCCGAGCGGCTTCCTGCTGACCACGGTGGAGCAGGCCGCGGGCTGGGTGCGCAAGGCGTCCGTCTTCCCGGCCACCTTCGGACTCGCCTGCTGCGCCATCGAGATGATGACCACCGGCGCCGGACGCTACGACCTCGCCCGCTTCGGCATGGAGGTCTTCCGCGGCTCACCGCGCCAGGCCGACCTGATGATCGTCGCGGGCCGGGTCAGCCAGAAGATGGCGCCGGTGCTCCGCCAGGTCTACGACCAGATGCCCAGCCCCAAGTGGGTCATCTCGATGGGCGTCTGCGCCTCCTCGGGCGGCATGTTCAACAACTACGCGATCGTCCAGGGCGTCGATCACATCGTGCCCGTGGACATCTACCTGCCCGGCTGCCCGCCCCGCCCCGAGATGCTGATGGACGCGATCCTCAAGCTCCACCAGAAGATCCAGCACACCAAGCTCGGCGTGAACGCCGTCGAGGCGGCCCGCGAGGCGGAGGAGGCGGCGCTCAAGGCGCTGCCCATCATCGAGATGAAGGGGCTGCTGCGGTGAGCGGCGAGAACGGCACCGGCGGCGCGCGCGGACCCGGCGAGGACCCCGAGCGGGACACCGCCAACCTGCCCGGCATGCGCGGCGCGGGCGGCGAGGAGATCCGCGTCCAGCGCGGCATGTTCGGCGCCAACAACGGCGGGGACACCTCCGGTTACGGCGGCCTGGTCCGCTCGGTCCGGCTGCCCGGCGCTTCCGCCCGGCCCTACGGCGGCTGGTTCGACGAGGTCGCCGACGAGCTGGAGGGCGCGCTGGAGGAGCAGGGCCTGCTCCCGGAGAACGCCCTCGACAAGACGGTCGTGGACCGGGGCGAACTGACCTTCCACGTCGAGCGCGAGCACCTCGTCCGGGTCGCCCGCACGCTCCGCGACGACCCGGCGCTCCGCTTCGAGCTGTGCACCGGCGTCAGCGGCGTGCACTACCCGCACGACACCGGCCGCGAGCTGCACGCCGTCTACCACCTGCGCTCGCTCACCCACAACCGGCTGATCCGGCTGGAGGTGAGCGCCCCCGACGCCGACCCGCACATCCCGTCCCTGGTCCCGGTCTATCCGACCAACGACTGGCACGAGCGCGAGACCTGGGACTTCTTCGGGATCGTCTTCGACGGCCACCCGGCGCTGACCCGGATCATGATGCCGGACGACTGGCAGGGCCACCCGCAGCGCAAGGACTACCCCCTCGGCGGCATCGCCGTCGAGTACAAGGGCGCCCAGATTCCCGCTCCGGACCAGCGGAGGTCGTACTCGTGAGCACGCAGTCACCCGACGCCTCCGCCGCGTCGGCCCGTGAGACCACCGAGGGCACCGTCTACACGGTGACCGGTGGCGACTGGGACGAGGTCGCCGAGTCCGCGGCCCGCGCCGACGACGAACGCATCGTCGTCAACATGGGCCCCCAGCACCCCTCCACGCACGGTGTGCTCCGCCTGATCCTGGAGATCGACGGCGAGACGGTCACCGAGGCCCGCTGCGGCATCGGCTACCTGCACACCGGCATCGAGAAGAACCTGGAGTTCCGCACCTGGACCCAGGGCACCACCTTCGTCACGCGCATGGACTACCTGACGTCGTTCTTCAACGAGACGGCGTACTGCCTCGCGGTGGAGAAACTCCTCGGCATCGAGGACCAGATCACCGACCGGGCGTCCGTGATCCGCGTCCTGCTGATGGAGCTGAACCGGCTCTCCTCGCACCTGGTGTGCATCGCCACCGGCGGCATGGAGCTGGGCGCCACCACGATCATGATCTACGGCTTCCGTGATCGTGAAATGATTCTCGACCTCTACGAACTCATCACCGGCCTGCGGATGAACCACGCGTACATCCGCCCCGGCGGCCTCGCACAGGACCTGCCCTCCGGCGCGGTGGACCAGATCCGCGAGTTCGTCAGGAAGATGCGGAAGAACCTCCCCGAGTACGACAAGCTCGCCACCGGGAACCCCATCTTCAAGGCCCGTATGCAGGACGTGGGCCATCTCGACCTGGCCGGCTGCATGGCGCTCGGCGCCACCGGCCCGATCCTGCGCTCCACCGGCCTCCCGCACGACCTGCGCAAGGCGCAGCCGTACTGCGGCTACGAGACCTACGACTTCGAGGTCCCGACCGCCGAGAGCGCCGACGCCTACGGCCGCTTCCTGGTCCGGCTGGAGGAGATGCGCCAGTCGCTGGACATCGTCGAACAGTGCCTGGACCGGCTGAAGCCCGGCCCGGTGATGGTCGCCGACAAGAAGATCGCCTGGCCCGCCCAGCTCGCCCACGGGCCGGACGGACTCGGCAACTCCCTGGACCACATCAAACAGATCATGGGTACCTCGATGGAGGCCCTCATCCACCACTTCAAGCTGGTCACCGAGGGCTTCCGGGTCCCGCCCGGCCAGGCGTACGCGGCCGTCGAGTCGCCCAAGGGCGAACTCGGGGTGCACGCGGTCTCCGACGGCGGCACCCGTCCGTTCCGGGTCCACTTCCGGGACCCGTCCTTCACCAACCTGCAGGCGATGGCCGCGATGTGCGAAGGCGGCCAGGTCGCCGACGTCATCGTGGCCGTGGCCTCCATCGACCCCGTGATGGGAGGCGTGGACCGATGACCACCAGTTACCCGGAGCGCGGCGTCGGCCTGGGCATGCCCGAACTGCCCGCCCCCGCCTACCCCGACGACGTACGGGCCCGGCTGGACGCCGACGCGCGCGAGATCGTCGCCCGCTACCCCGGCTCCCGCTCGGCCCTGCTGCCGCTGCTGCACCTCGTACAGGCGGAGGAGGGCCATGTCACCCGTACCGGTATGCGCTTCTGCGCGGAGACGCTCGGGCTGACCACCGCCGAGGTCACCGCCGTCGCCACCTTCTACACGATGTACCGGCGCAAGCCGTCCGGTGACTACCAGGTCGGCGTGTGCACCAACACGCTGTGCGCGGTCATGGGCGGCGACGCCATCTTCGAGTCCCTCCAGGAGCACCTGGGCGTCGGCAACGGCGGGACCACCGAGGACGGCAAGGTCACGCTGGAGCACATCGAGTGCAACGCGGCCTGCGACTTCGCGCCGGTCGTGATGGTCAACTGGGAGTTCTTCGACAACCAGACCCCCGACAGCGCCCGGCGCATGGTGGACGACCTGCGCGCCGGACGCGAGGTGGCGCCCACCCGCGGGGCCCGGCTGTGCACCTTCAAGGAGACCGCGCGCATCCTCGCCGGTTTCCCCGACGAGCGCCCCGGCGCCGTGGGGGAGAGCGGCGGCGCCGGACCCGCCTCGCTGACCGGGCTGCGCCTGGCCCGCGGCGAGGGCGGCCCCGCCCGCGTGGTCCACCCGCGCGACGGCGGCCCGCACACCGAGGGCGCCGACGGCACCGGCACCGCGGTGCACGACCCGTCGCCCACCGAGCACCTCAGCTCGCACGACGAGCCGCAGGAGACGTCGGCCTCCGACCCGGCGCACCCGGCCGGACCGACCGCCGAGGAGGGGGAGTGATGACCGTGGCCGCCGAAGTGAGGGACACCAGCCCCGAGAAACTGCTCTCGCCGGTGCTGTCCGCGTTCTGGGACGAGGACGACGCCTGGACGCTCGACGCCTACCACCGCCACGAGGGCTACGAGGGCCTGCGCAAGGCCCTCGCCATGTCCCCGGACGACCTGATCGCCTACGTCAAGGAATCCGGGCTGCGCGGACGCGGCGGCGCCGGGTTCCCGACCGGCATGAAGTGGCAGTTCATCCCGCAGGGCGACGGCAAGCCGCACTACCTCGTCGTCAACGCCGACGAGTCCGAGCCCGGCACCTGCAAGGACATCCCGCTCCTCTTCGCCAACCCGCACAGCCTCATCGAGGGCATCGTGATCGCCTGCTACGCGATCCGCTCCTCGCACGCCTTCATCTATCTGCGCGGCGAGGTCGTCCCCGTCCTGCGGCGCCTGCACGAGGCGGTCCGCGAGGCGTACGCGGCGGGCTACCTCGGTGAGAACGTCCTCGGCAGCGGCCTGGACCTCGAACTCACCGTGCACGCCGGGGCCGGGGCGTACATCTGCGGCGAGGAGACCGCGCTGCTCGACTCCCTGGAAGGGCGGCGCGGCCAGCCCCGGCTGCGCCCGCCGTTCCCCGCCGTCGAGGGGCTGTACGCCTGCCCGACCGTGGTGAACAACGTCGAGTCCATCGCCTCCGTGCCCGCGATCATGCTCCGGGGCAAGGACTGGTTCCGCTCGATGGGCAGCGAGAAGTCACCCGGCTTCACGCTGTACTCGCTCAGCGGACACGTGGCGAGCCCCGGCCAGTTCGAGGCGCCGCTCGGCATCACCCTGCGCCAGCTCCTCGACATGAGCGGCGGGATGCGCCCCGGCCACCGGCTGAAGTTCTGGACGCCCGGCGGCTCCTCCACCCCGATGTTCACCGACGAGCATCTCGACGTACCCCTCGACTACGAGGGCGTCGGCGCCGCCGGTTCCATGCTCGGCACCAAGGCGCTCCAGTGCTTCGACGAGACCACCTGCGTGGTCCGCGCCGTCACCCGCTGGACCGAGTTCTACGCCCACGAGTCCTGCGGCAAGTGCACCCCGTGCCGTGAAGGCACGTACTGGCTGGTGCAGTTGCTGCGCGACATCGAGGCGGGCAAGGGCGCGATGTCCGACCTGGACAAGCTCGCGGACATCGCCGACAACATCAACGGCAAGTCCTTCTGCGCGCTCGGCGACGGTGCCGCCTCACCGATCTTCTCCTCGCTCAAGTACTTCCGCGAGGAGTACGAGCAGCACATCACGGGTCGGGGCTGTCCCTTCGACCCGGCCAAATCGACGGCCTGGGCCGACCGCCCGGAGGTGGACGCATGACCGTGACCACGAGTGCCCCCTCCGGCGGAGGGGAGGCGGCGGTCCCACCGGAGGACCTCGTCACGCTGACCATCGACGGCGCCGAACTCAGCGTGCCCAAGGGCACGTTGGTCATCCGCGCCGCCGAGCAGCTCGGCATCGAGATCCCCCGGTTCTGCGACCACCCCCTGCTCGACCCGGCCGGCGCCTGCCGCCAGTGCATCGTCGAGGTCGAGGGCCAGCGCAAGCCGATGGCGTCCTGCACCATCACCTGCACCGACGGCATGGTGGTGAAGACCCAGCTCACCTCCCAGGCGGCCGAGAAGGCGCAGACCGGGGTGATGGAGCTGCTGCTCATCAACCACCCGCTGGACTGCCCGGTCTGCGACAAGGGCGGCGAGTGCCCGCTGCAGAACCAGGCGATGTCCCACGGCAACGCCGAATCCCGCTTCGAGGGCCGCAAGCGCACCTACGAGAAGCCCGTCCCCATCTCCACCCAGGTGCTGCTCGACCGGGAGCGGTGCGTGCTCTGCGCCCGCTGCACCCGGTTCTCGAACCAGATCGCGGGCGACCCGATGATCGAACTGGTCGAGCGCGGCGCGCTCCAGCAGGTCGGCACCGGCGAGGGCGACCCCTTCGAGTCGTACTTCTCCGGGAACACCATCCAGATCTGCCCGGTCGGCGCGCTCACCTCGGCGGCCTACCGGTTCCGCAGCCGCCCCTTCGACCTGGTCTCCTCGCCCTCGGTGTGCGAGCACTGCTCCGGCGGCTGCGCCACCCGCACCGACCACCGGCGCGGCAAGGTCATGCGGCGCCTCGCGGCCAACGACCCCGAGGTCAACGAGGAGTGGATGTGCGACAAGGGACGCTTCGCGTTCCGCTACGCACAGCAGCGCGACCGGCTCACCACCCCGCTGGTGCGGGGCGCCGACGGTGAACTGGCGCCCGCGTCCTGGCCCGAGGCCCTGGAAGCGGCGGCGCGCGGGCTGAGCGCCGCCCGCTCCCGCGCCGGGGTCCTCACCGGCGGACGGCTCACCGTCGAGGACGCCTACGCCTACAGCAAGTTCGCGCGGGTCGCCCTCGACACCAACGACATCGACTTCCGGGCCCGCGCGCACAGCGGCGAGGAGGCCGACTTCCTCGCCGCCCGTGTCGCCGGACGCGGCCGGGACCTGGACGGCACCGGTGTCACGTACACCGCGCTGGAGCAGGCGCCCGCCGTGCTGCTCGTCGGGTTCGAGGCCGAGGAGGAGGCGCCCGGCGTCTTCCTGAGGCTCCGCAAGGCGTGGCGGGGACACGGCCAGCGGGTGTTCTCGCTCGCCACCCACGCCACCCGCGGCCTGGCCAAGGCGGGCGGCACCCTGCTCCCCGCCGCGCCCGGCACCGAGACCGAGTGGCTGGACGCGCTGGCCGGCGGGTTCGGCCTGGAGGACGACGGCACCCGCGCCGCCGAGGCGCTGCGCGCCGAGGGCGCCGTCATCGTCGTGGGCGAACGGCTCGCGGCCGTCGCGGGCGGCCTCACCGCCGCCGTACGCGCCGCCGCCGCCACCGGCGCCCGGCTGGTGTGGATTCCGCGCCGGGCCGGGGAGCGCGGCGCCGTCGAGGCGGGCGCGCTGCCCGCGCTGCTGCCGGGCGGCCGTCCGGCCACCGACCCGCGCGCCCGCGACGAGGTCGCCGCCGTCTGGGGCCTGGCCGAACTCCCGGCCCGCTACGGCCGCGACACCCACCAGATCGTGGAGGCCGCCGCCACCGGCGAACTCTCCGCGCTGCTCGTCGCCGGGGTCGAGATCGCGGACCTGCCCGACCCGGCCCGCGCCCGCGAGGCCCTGGACCGGGTCGGCTTCCTGGTCTCCCTGGAACTGCGGCCCAGCGAGGTCACCGACCGGGCCGACGTGGTCCTGCCGGTCGCCGCCGTCGCGGAGAAGCCCGGCACCTTCCTCAACTGGGAGGGCAGGGTCCGCTTCTTCGACGCGGCGCTCAAGCCCGACCAGATGACCCGCCGGACCGCCCCCGCCGACGCCCGCGTCCTGCACATGCTGGCCGACGCGATGGACGTCCACCTCGGCCTGCCCGACCTGCGCACCACCCGCGCCGAGATCGACCGGCTCGGCCCCTGGGACGGCCCCCGCGCCACCGAGCCCCTGGAGACCGGGCGGGCACTGCCCCGCCCGGCCGCCGGTGAGGCGGTGCTCTCCGGGCACCGGCTGCTGCTCGACCAGGGCCTGCTCCAGGACGGCGACCCGGCACTGGCCGGTACCCGGCACGCCGCCCACGCCCGTCTCTCGGCGGCCACCGCCGCCGAGGCCGGGGTCACCGACGGCGCCCTGCTCGCCGTCACCGGGCCCGCCGGAAGCACCGAACTCCCGCTCCGGATCACCGACATGCCCGACCGCGTGGTCTGGCTGCCGCTGAACTCCGCGGGCGGGGGCGTCGCCTCCGACACCGGCGCGCTGCCCGGCGCGCTCGTCCGCATCGGCCCGGCCGCCCGCGCCGCAGAGGCCACCGAGGAGGTGGAGGCATGACCGTCCCGTACCTCGCCGCCGAAGACCTCTCGATGTTCGGCCGCGACCCCTGGTGGCTGGTCGTCGTCAAGGCGGTCTTCTGCTTCGCGTTCCTGATGGTGACCGTGCTGTTTTCCATCGTGTGGGAGCGCAAGGTCGTCGCCTGGATGCAGTTGCGCGTCGGCCCCAACCGGCACGGCCCCTGGGGCATGCTCCAGTCGCTCGCCGACGGCGTGAAGCTGATGCTCAAGGAAGACCTGATCGTCAAGCGCGCCGACAAGGTCGTCTACGTGCTGGCACCGGTCGTCGCCGCCATCCCGGCGTTCATGGCCATCGCGGTCATCCCGTTCGGGCCCGCCGACAACGAGATCTCGATCTTCGGCACCCGCACCACCATGCAGCTCACCGACCTGCCGATCGCCATGCTGTACATCCTGGCGGTCGCCTCGGTAGGCATCTACGGCATCGTCCTGGCGGGCTGGAGCTCCGGCTCCACCTACCCGCTCCTCGGCGGCCTGCGCTCCTGCGCCCAGATGATCTCGTACGAGATCGCGATGGGCGCCTCCTTCGCCTCGGTGTTCCTCTACTCGGGGTCGATGTCCACCTCGACCATCGTGGAACAGCAGCACGACCGCTGGTACATCCTGCTGCTGCCGGTCTCCTTCGTGCTCTACGTCGTCACGATGATCGGTGAGACCAACCGGGCGCCGTTCGACATGCCGGAGTCCGAGGGCGACCTGGTCGGTGGCTTCAACACCGAGTACTCGTCCATCAAGTTCGCCATGTTCATGCTCGCCGAGTACGTGAACATGGTGACGGTCTCCGCGGTGACGACCACCCTCTTCCTGGGCGGCTGGCGGGCCCCCTGGCCGATCAGCACCTTCTGGGAGGGCGCCAACCACGGCTGGTGGCCGCTCCTCTGGTTCGTCATCAAGGTGCAGCTGCTGCTGTTCTTCTTCATCTGGCTGCGCGGCACCCTGCCCCGCGTCCGCTACGACCAGCTGATGAAGCTCGGCTGGAAGGTGCTCATCCCGGTCTCCGTGGTCTGGCTGATGCTGGTCGCCTCGGTCCGCGCGCTGCGCAACGAGCACTACGGCTTCGCGGACATCGCCCTCTACGTGGGCGGCGGTGTGCTCGCCCTGCTGCTGATCTCCTTCGTCGCCGACATGTTCCGCGAGCGGCACCGGGCCGCCGAACGGCCCGCCGAACCGGCCGGGTTCGACCCGATGGCGGGCGGGTTCCCCGTCCCGCCGCTGCCCGGCCAGGAGCTGCCGCCGGTGCCCCGGCGCAGCCCGCGCCGGGAACGCGAGCTGATTGCCAGTGGCGGACCCGACACTGTCAGTGACGGACCTGCGGATGGAAAGGAGGCGTCCGATGGCCGATGAGCCCTCGGAGACCGGCACGTCCGGTTTCCAGAACCCCGTCGCCGGCTTCGGCGTGACCTTCAAGGCCATGTTCAAGAAGCGGCTCACCGAGCAGTACCCGGAGCAGCCGAAGACCACCGCCCTGCGCTTCCACGGACGGCACCAGCTCAACCGCCACCCGGACGGCCTGGAGAAGTGCGTCGGCTGCGAACTCTGCGCCTGGGCCTGCCCCGCCGACGCCATCTACGTCGAGGGCGCCGACAACACCGACGAGGAACGCTACTCGCCGGGCGAGCGGTACGGCCGCGTCTACCAGATCAACTACGCCCGCTGCATCCTGTGCGGGCTGTGCATCGAGGCGTGCCCCACCCGCGCGCTGACGATGACCAACGAGTTCGAACTGGCCGACTCCAGCCGCGCGAACCTCATCTACACCAAGGAACAACTCCTCGCCGGACTCGACGAGGGCATGGTGGACAGCCCGCACTCGATCTTCCCCGGCACCGACGAACAGGACTACTACCGGGGCCTGGTCACCGAGGCCGCCCCCGGCACGGTCCGTCAGGTCGCCGTCAGCAAGGGCGAGGTGCCGGGTGAGGCCGCTTCCGAGGAGCCGTCGCGGGAGGTGACCGGACGATGAGCGCGACAGCGCAGCTCGCCGCCTACACCACCTCCACCGGTGAGGCGTTCCAGTTCTGGGTGCTCGGCACGGTCGCCGTGATCGGCGCCCTGTGCACGGTGCTGATGCGCAAGGCCGTGCACAGCGCCCTGTGCCTCGCCGGGACGATGATCGTCCTGGCGGTGTTCTACCTGGCCAACGGCGCCTACTTCCTGGGCGTCGTACAGATCGTCGTCTACACCGGCGCGATCATGATGCTGTTCCTGTTCGTGGTGATGCTGGTCGGCGTCACGGCCGCGGACTCGCTGAAGGAGACCATCCAGGGCCAGCGCTGGCTCGCCCTGCTCTGCGGACTCGGCTTCGGCGTCCTGCTGTTCGCGGGCATCGGCAACGCCTCGCTGACCCAGTTCGCCGGTACCGGCCGCGCCAACGCGAACGGCAACGTGCAGGGCCTCGCGGCGCTGATCTTCACCAAGTACGTCTTCGCGTTCGAGATCACCGGCGCGCTGCTCATCACGGCCGCCGTCGGCGCGATGGTCCTCACCCACCGCGAACGCACCGAGCGCGCCAAGACCCAGCGGGAACTGGCCGAGCAGCGCGTCCGCGAGGGCAAGCACCTGCCGCCGCTGCCCGCCCCCGGTGTCTACGCCCGGCACAACGCCGTGGACATCCCGGGCCTGCTGCCCGACGGCACCCCGTCGGAGCTGACCGTCAGCCGGACGCTGCGCGAGCGCGGCCAGGTCCGGGACGTGTCCGCCGAGGCGCTCGGTGACCTGAAGGCGCTGGAGCAGCGCGCCGAGGAGCGGCTGGACCGCACCCGGATCGAGCCGCCCCACCCCCGGCGGACCGAGGAGGCGTCGAAGTGAACCCCGTCAACTACCTCTATCTCTCCGCCCTGCTGTTCACCATCGGCGCGACCGGAGTGCTGCTGCGGCGCAACGCGATCGTGGTGTTCATGTGCGTGGAGCTGATGCTCAACGCCTGCAACCTCGCGTTCGTGGTGTTCTCCCGGATGCACGGCAACCTCGACGGGCAGATCATCGCGTTCTTCACGATGGTCGTCGCCGCCGCGGAGGTCGTGGTGGGCCTGGCGATCATCGTGTCGCTGTTCCGCGCCCGCCACTCGGCCTCGGTCGATGACGCCAGCCTGATGAAGCTGTAAGGGGTCGGGAGAATCGTGGAGAACCTCATCGCGCTGCTCGTCGCGGCGCCCCTGCTCGGAGCCGCCGTGCTCCTCGTCGGCGGCCGGCGCCTGGACCGCGCCGGCCACTGGCTGGGCACCCTGCTCGCCGCCGCCTCCTTCGTGATCGGCCTGGTGCTGTTCGCCTCGCTGCTCGGCAAGGACGCCGAACACCGCACGCTGGTCCAGCACCTGTGGACCTGGGTGCCGGTGGAGAGCTTCCGCGCGGACGTCGCGTTCCGCCTGGACCAGCTCTCGGTGACCTTCGTCCTGCTGATCACCGGTGTCGGCACCCTGATCCACCTGTACTCCGTCGGGTACATGGCGCACGACGAACGGCGTCGCCGTTTCTTCGGCTATCTGAACCTGTTCCTCGCGGCGATGCTGATCCTGGTCCTCGCCGACAACTACCTCCTGCTGTACGTCGGCTGGGAGGGCGTCGGTCTCGCCTCGTACCTGCTGATCGGTTTCTGGCAGCACAAGCCGAGCGCGGCCACCGCCGCGAAGAAGGCGTTCCTGGTCAACCGCGTCGGTGACATCGGCCTGTCCATCGCGATCATGCTGATGTTCACCACGTTCGGGACGTTCGCCTTCGGCCCGGTGCTGACCTCGGCGGGCGACGCCTCCGAGGGGCGGCTCACCGCCATCGCGCTGATGCTGCTGCTCGCCGCCTGCGGCAAGTCCGCGCAGGTGCCGCTCCAGTCCTGGCTCGGCGACGCGATGGAGGGCCCCACCCCGGTGTCGGCCCTCATCCACGCCGCGACGATGGTCACCGCGGGCGTCTACCTGATCGTCCGCTCCGCCGCGATCTTCAACGGCGCCCCGGACGCGCAGGTCGCCGTCACCGTGGTCGGCGCGGTCACCCTGCTGTTCGGCGCGATCGTCGGTTGCGCGAAGGACGACATCAAGAAGGCGCTGGCCGGTTCGACCATGTCGCAGATCGGCTACATGGTGCTGGCCGCCGGACTCGGCCCCATCGGCTACGTCTTCGCCATCATGCACCTGGTCACGCACGGCTTCTTCAAGGCCGGTCTCTTCCTCGGCGCCGGTTCGGTCATGCACGGCATGAACGACGAGGTGGACATGCGGAAGTTCGGTGGCCTGCGAAAGTACATGCCGGTCACCTTCGTGACGTTCGGCCTCGGCTACCTCGCCATCATCGGCTTCCCGTTCCTGTCCGGGTTCTACTCCAAGGACGCCATCATCGAGGCGGCCTTCGCCAAGGGCGGCACCCAGGGCTGGATTCTCGGCTCGGTCACCCTGCTGGGCGCCGCGATCACCGCGTTCTACATGACGCGCGTGATGCTGATGACGTTCTTCGGCGAGCGGCGCTGGCAGCCGGACGCCGACGGCCACGACCCGCACCCGCACGAGTCCCCGACGACCATGACGATCCCGATGATCGTGCTGGCCATCGGCTCGGTCGGCGCCGGTTTCTTCTTCCACCTCGGCGACCGCTTCGTGCACTGGCTGGAGCCGGTCACCGGACACAGCGAGGGCGACTCCCCGGTCGGCGTCTCCGTCATCACGGCGGCGACGCTGGTCTGCCTGGTCGTCGGTGTCGGCATCGCCTGGGCGATGTACGGCCGCCGGGCGGTCCCGGCCGTCGCGCCGCGCGGCTCGCTGCTCACCCGCGCCGCCCGCCGCGACCTGCTCCAGGACGACTTCAACCACGTCGTCCTGGTGCGTGGCGGCGAGCACCTGACGCGCTCCCTGGTCTACGTCGATCACACCCTGGTGGACGGTGTCGTCAACGGCACCGCCGCCGGGTTCGGCGGGATGTCGGGGCGGCTGCGCCGGGTGCAGAACGGCTTCGTCCGCTCCTACGCGGTCTCGATGTTCGGCGGCGCGGCACTCCTGGTCGCCGCGACCCTGCTGATGAGGGCGGTCTGATACCGATGTCGTTTCCCCTGCTGACAGCGACGGCGGCGCTCCCGGCCCTCGGGGCGGTCGCCACGGCGGCCGTCCCCGCGAGCCGCCGCTCCGCCGCCAAGTGGCTGGCGCTGCTGGTCTCGCTGGCCACGCTCGCCCTCGCGGTCGTCGTCCTGGTCCGCTTCGACCCGGACGGCGCCCGCTACCAGCTCACCGAGTCGCACGCCTGGATCAAGAACTTCGGCGTCCGCTACGAACTCGGCGTGGACGGCATCGGGGTGGCGCTGCTGGCGCTGACCGCGCTGCTGATCCCGTTCGTGGTGCTGGCCGGCTGGAACGACGCCGACCCGCTGGAGACCGGCAGCCGCCGCTGGCGGCCCACCCAGGGCTTCTTCGCGCTGATCCTGGCCGTCGAGGCGATGGTGATCATCTCCTTCGAGGCCACCGACGTCTTCCTCTTCTACATCTTCTTCGAAGCCATGCTGATCCCGATGTACTTCCTCATCGGCGGCTTCGGGGACCGGGCCCACGAGCACGGCGAGGAGGCGGCGGCCACCCAACGGTCGTACGCCGCCGTGAAGTTCCTCCTCTACAACCTCGTCGGCGGTCTGATCATGCTGGCCGCGGTGATCGGTCTGTACGCGGTGGCGGGGAACTTCTCCCTCACCGAGATCGCCGCCGCGCGTGCCAACGGCTCGCTGCACATGGCGACTTCGACCGAGCGCTGGCTGTTCCTCGGCTTCTTCTTCGCCTTCGCGGTGAAGGCGCCGCTGTGGCCGCTGCACACCTGGCTGCCCAACGCCATGCAGGAGTCCACCGCCCCGGTCGCCGTGCTCATCACGGCGGTCGTGGACAAGGTCGGCACGTTCGCCATGCTCCGCTTCTGCCTCCAGCTGTTCCCGGAGGCCAGCCGCTGGGCGACCCCGGTCATCCTGGTCCTCGCCCTGATCAGCATCGTCTACGGCGCCCTGCTCGCCGTGGGACAGCGGGACATCAAGCGGCTGGTGGCGTACGCGTCGATCTCGCACTTCGGCTTCATCATCCTGGGCATCTTCGCCATGACCAGCCAGGGCCAGTCCGGCGCGACGCTCTACATGGTCAACCACGGGCTGTCCACGGCCGCGCTGATGCTGGTCGCCGGGTTCCTCATCACCCGGCGCGGCTCCCGGCTCATCGCGGACTACGGCGGGGTGCAGAAGGTCGCCCCGGTGCTCGCCGGGACGTTCCTCATCGGCGGCCTGGCCACCCTGTCGCTGCCCGGCCTCGCGCCGTTCGTCAGCGAGTTCCTGGTGCTGGTCGGCACGTTCGCCCGCTATCCGGTGATCGGGATCATCGCCACCTTCGGCATCGTCCTGGCCGCGCTCTACACGCTGGTCCTCTACCAGCGCACCATGACCGGCCCGGTGAAGCCCGCCGTCGCCTCGATGCCCGACCTGAAGGCCCGTGAACTCCTGGTCGTGGGCCCGCTGATCGTGCTGCTGATCCTGCTGGGCGTCTACCCGAAGCCCGTCACGGACATCGTCAACCCGGCGGTCAAGCAGACCATGTCCGACGTACACCGAACCGACCCCAAGCCCGCGGTGGAGGCGTCCAAGTGAGCGCGACAGCCGTCCACAACCTGTGGACAACCGCAGCCGACCCGATCGCCAAGATCCCGGCCCCGAAGATCGAGTACGGCCAGCTCGCCCCGGTACTGATCGTCGCCGGAGCGGCCCTGGTCGGGGTGCTCGTCGAGGCGTTCGTGCCGCGCCGTTCCCGGTACTACACACAGGTGTTCGTCTCCGTCGTCGCGCTGTGCGCCGCGTTCGCCTCCGTGGTGGCGCTCGCCGCCGACGGCTACGGCACCACCAAGGCGCACATCGCGGCGATGGGCGCGGTCGCGGTGGACGGGCCCGCGCTGTTCCTCCAGGGCACCATTCTGCTGGCCGCGCTGGTCGGCCTGTTCACCTTCGCCGAGCGGCGCCTCGACCCCGAGGCGCACGGCAGCCGGGTGGACTCCTTCGCCGCGCAGGCCGCCTCGGTGCCGGGCAGCGACAGCGAGAAGGCCGCCGTCAAGGCCGGGTTCACCACCACCGAGGTGTTCCCGCTGCTGCTGTTCGCGGTCGCGGGCATGCTGGTCTTCCCGGCCGCCGACGACCTGCTGACCCTGTTCATCGCGCTGGAGGTGCTCTCCCTCCCGCTGTACCTGCTGTGCGCGCTGGCCCGCCGCAAGCGGCTCATGTCGCAGGAGGCCGCGGTCAAGTACTTCCTGCTCGGCGCGTTCGCCTCCGCCTTCACCCTGTTCGGCATCGCCCTGCTCTACGGCTACGCGGGCTCCATGTCGTACGCCCGGATCGCCCAGGTCGTGGACGGCACGGCGACCGGTCTGGACCCGGCGCTCGCGGACACCACCGGCAACGACGCGCTGCTGCTCATCGGTATGGCGCTGATCGTGATGGGTCTGCTGTTCAAGGTCGGCGCGGTCCCGTTCCACATGTGGACCCCGGACGTCTACCAGGGCGCCCCCACCCCGGTCACCGGCTTCATGGCCGCCGCGACCAAGGTGGCCGCGTTCGGCGCGCTGCTGCGCCTGCTGTACGTCGTGCTGCCGGGCCTGCGCTGGGACTGGCGGCCGGTCATGTGGGGCGTCGCCATCGTCACCATGCTGGGCGGCGCGATCGTCGCCATCACCCAGACCGACATCAAGCGCCTCCTGGCGTACTCCTCCGTCGCGCACGCCGGTTTCATCCTGGCCGGTGTGATCGCCACCAACCGCGACGGCGTCTCGTCGGTGCTCTTCTACCTCGCGGGCTACTCCTTCGTGACCATCGGCGCCTTCGCCGTCGTCACCCTGGTCCGCGACGCGGGCGGCGAGGCGACCCACCTCTCCAAGTGGGCGGGCCTCGGCCGCCGTTCCCCGCTGGTCGCGGCGGTCTTCGCGGTCTTCCTGCTGGCCTTCGCGGGCATCCCGCTGACCTCCGGCTTCTCCGGAAAGTTCGCGGTCTTCTCGGCCGCGGCGAACGGCGGCGCGGCCCCGCTGGTGGTCATCGGTGTGATCTCCTCGGCCATCGCCGCGTTCTTCTACATCCGCGTCATCGTCCTGATGTTCTTCAGCGAACCCCGCCCCGACGGCCCCACCGTCGCGGTCCCCTCCCCGCTGACCATGACGGCCATCGCGGTGGGCGTCGCGGTCACCGTGGTACTGGGCGTGGCGCCGCAGTACTTCCTGGATTTGGCCAACCAGGCGAGCGTCTTCGTACGCTAACGATCACCGGCACACGGCACACGGCACACGGCAGCGGCCCGGCACCCCCTGGGGGTACCGGGCCGCTTGCTGTCGGGGGCCGGGGGAAACGGACGGGACTCCCTCGAACGGGTGAGTGGCATCCGTGTTCCGGGACGAGTGGGGCGCTCATCCGCCGGGGGCACCTGTGGACAACTTTCGGGCTTGTCGGCGGAGCCCCCTATCGTGGGGGAGTGGTCGAGGGACGACGTGCGGGGTCATGGTGACGGGCGGTACGGGTGTGAGCGGCGAGACGGCGGAGACGGGAGCGGGCGGCGGTGAGGCGCTGGCCACGCTGCACCGGGTGTTCGGGTACGACGCGTTCCGGGGCGAGCAGGAAGCGATCATCGAGCACGTGGTCGCGGGCGGTGACGCGCTGGTCCTGATGCCGACCGGTGGCGGCAAGTCGCTGTGCTACCAGATCCCGGCGCTGGTCAGGCCCGGTACGGGCGTGGTCGTCTCGCCGCTGATCGCGCTCATGCAGGACCAGGTGGACGCGCTGCGCGCACTCGGGGTGCGGGCCGGGTTCATCAACTCCACGCTGGACTTCGACGAGCGCCGCACGGTGGAGGCCGAGTTCCTCGCCGGTGAGCTGGACCTGCTGTACCTCGCCCCGGAGCGGCTGCGGGTCGAGGCCACGCTCGACCTGCTCTCGCGCGGCAAGATCTCCCTCTTCGCCATCGACGAGGCCCACTGCGTCTCCCAGTGGGGCCACGACTTCCGCCCCGACTACCTCGCCCTGTCCCTCCTCGGCGAGCGCTGGCCGGACGTCCCCCGTATCGCCCTCACCGCCACGGCGACCCGCGCCACCCACGAGGAGATCACCCACCGGCTGAACCTCCCCGACGCCCGCCACTTCGTCGCCAGCTTCGACCGGCCCAACATCCAGTACCGGATCGTCCCCAAGGCCGACCCCCGCAAGCAGCTCCTCGCCTTCCTCCGCGACGAGCACGCCGGGGACGCCGGGATCGTCTACTGCCTCTCCCGGAACTCCGTCGAACGCACCGCCGAGTTCCTCAACACCAACGGTGTCCGCGCGGTGCCGTACCACGCGGGTCTGGACGGCTCCGTCCGTGCCGACCACCAGTCCCGCTTCCTCCGCGAGGAGGGCCTGGTCGTCGTCGCCACCATCGCCTTCGGCATGGGCATCGACAAGCCCGACGTCCGCTTCGTCGCCCACCTCGACCTGCCGAAGTCCATCGAGGGCTACTACCAGGAGACCGGCCGCGCGGGCCGGGACGGCCTCCCCTCCACGGCCTGGATGGCGTACGGCCTGAACGACGTCGTCCAGCAGCGCAAGCTCATCCAGTCCGGTGAGGGCGACGAGGCGTTCCGCCGCCGCGCGGGCGCCCACCTGGACTCGATGCTCGCCCTGTGCGAGACGGTCCGCTGCCGACGCGGCCAGCTCCTCGCCTACTTCGGGCAGGAACCGCCCGCCGAGGGCT
Organism: Streptomyces corallincola; assembly: GCF_019104725.1. GTDB lineage: Bacteria > Actinomycetota > Actinomycetes > Streptomycetales > Streptomycetaceae > Streptomyces > Streptomyces corallincola. Next base: position 96,610 of record NZ_JAHRXF010000013.1, read on the forward strand.
GCGGCAACTGCGACACCTGTCTGAGCACCCCGGAGACCTGGGACGGCACGGTCGCCGCGCAGAAGGTGCTCTCCACCGTGGTCCGGCTCCAGCGCGAGCGCGGGCAGAAGTTCGGCGCCGTGCAGATCGTGGACATCCTCCTCGGCAAACGCACCGCCAAGGTCATCCAGTTCGACCACGACCAGCTCTCCGTCTTCGGCATCGGCGCGGATCTGACCGAGGCCGACTGGCGCGGGGTGATCCGCCAACTCCTCGCGCAGAGCCTCCTCGCCGTGGAGGGGGAGTACGGCACCCTGGTCCTCACGGAGGCCAGCGGCACCGTACTGCGCCGGGAGCGCGAGGTCCCGCTCCGCAAGGAACCGAAGCGGCCGACCGCGTCGCGCTCGGGTTCATCGGGTTCCGGCTCCGGTCGCGGCGGCAAGTCCAAGGCGCCCGCCGTCGAACTCCCCGCCCACCTGGTCCCCGCCTTCGAAGCCCTCCGCGCCTGGCGCGCCGAACAGGCCAAGGAACAGGGCGTCCCCGCCTACGTCATCTTCCACGACGCCACCCTCCGCGAGATCGTCACCCAGTCCCCCGCCACCGTCCGCGACCTGGGCACGATCAGCGGGGTGGGCGAGAAGAAACTGGCGACCTACGGGGAGGGAGTCCTGGCCGCGTTGCACGCCCGAACCCCGCCCTCCGGACCGGCCCCCGAAGAGTCCCCTGAGTCGCCGGAGAACCCGGAGTCCCCGCAGTCTCCGGAGTCCGACTGGCCGGAGCCCCCCGACGAACCCGGCCCGGAGGACTGGGACTGAGGGGGACTGGGACTGAGGACTGGGACCGGGGAGCAGGCCCACTGAGCCGAGGGCAGACGCCCCGCGCCGCCCCCTCCGCCGGGCTGCGGCGCCGTCCCACCCCGCCCGCTTCCGGAGGGCTCAGCCCAGTGCCGACAGGCCCGGGGCGAAGGTGATCAGGAGCGGGACCAGGGGAATCAGCGCGGCCAGGGCGGTCGTGAGGGCGCGCTGGCGGCGCCGTAGCCGGGGCGGTGGGGCGAGGAGACGGTCCACGCGCTCGCCGAGCAGGCGTCGGCTGGAGGCGCAGGAGAGCACGCCCCGGTGCTGGTTCAGCTGGATGAGGGCGAGCGCGGTGGTGAGGTGGCCGCAGCGCCGGGAGGCGGTGTCGTCGGCGGCGAGTTCGACCAGCCGGTGGGTCTGGTCGCGGAAGTGGGCGAAGAGGGGCACGCGGGGGAAGCCGGTGGCGAGGGCGGTGGACAGGTGCAGCAGCCAGTCGTGGTGGGCGCGCGCGTGCCCCCGCTCATGGGTGAGCACCGCGTCGAGCTGATGATCGGTGAGCCGGTGCAACGCCCCCGTGGTCACCACGAGCCGCGCGGGATGCCCCGGCATCCACCAGGCGTCCGGATACTCGTCCTCCAGCACCAGCATCGGCCCCCGCTCCACCGGCAGCCCCGCCGGAAGATCCGGCGCCCGCTCCCGCAGCTCGGCCCGCGCGCTGCCCCGGCTGCGCCGTACCTCCACCAGCTCGCGGGCGAGCACCGCCGTCGTCCAGGCGGCCCCGCAGGCCAGCAGCACGGTGAGGATGGAGGCCCACACGGGTGCGGCCGAGAGGCCGTACGCGGCGGTCACGGCGGCCGGGGCGGGGGCGAAGACATGATCGCGGACGGTGTGGAAGACGGCCGCCGTGCCCAGGACCAGCGCGGTCGAGCAGCACAGCAGCACCGTGGCGACCAGGCACTGCCACACCCACAGCGCGACCACCGGTTCCCGCTCCGGCCACGCGGCCCGCGTCAGCGCGCGCGGCACCGGCACGGCGGCGGTGAGGCCGACGACGCTCAGCAGGAGCAGGCAGACGGTCATGCCGGGGCCCCGGTTTCCTGGTAGCGGCGGGACGGGAGGACGGAGGATCGGCCGGAACACGCGGAGCGCGGCGGACGGACGGGGCGCGGCGACGCGCCGTACCGCGCGCGCCCCCGCCCGTCAGTATGCCGCCGCCCTGCCCCCACGTCAGTCCCCCGAACGAGGCGGCCGAAGTTCCGTGCGGGCGGTACGGGTTGAGCCGTGTCCGGTCCGGAGGCGCGCGGGTCTCACCCCGCCACCACCCGCCCGCGCACCTCCCCGAGTCCCACTCGCGCCCCGTCCTGACCCGGCGCCCAGGCGGTGAGGACGACCTCGTCGCCGTCCTCCAGGAAGGCCCGCTTGCCGGTGGGCAGGTCGAGCGGGTCGCGGCCGTTCCAGGTGAGTTCGAGCAGGGAGCCGCGCTGGCCGGGCTCGGGCCCGCTGACCGTGCCGGAGCCGAACAGGTCGCCGGTACGCAGGGACGCGCCGTTGACCGTCATGTGGGCGAGCTGCTGCGCGGCCGTCCAGTACATGGTGGCGAACGGCGGCTCGGAGACCGTGTGGCCGTTGACGGCGACGGAGATCCGCAGGTCGTAGCCGCCCGGCTCGACGTCCGGCGCGGAGTCGTCCAGGTAGGGCAGCAGTGGGTGGGTGCGCTCGGGCGGCGCGGTGCGGGCGGGCTCCAGCGCCTCCAGTGGGGTGACCCACGCCGACACCGAGGTGGCGAACGACTTGCCCAGGAACGGGCCGAGCGGCACGTACTCCCACGCCTGCACGTCACGCGCCGACCAGTCGTTGAGCAGGCACAGTCCGAAGACGTGCTCGCGGAAGTCCCCGAGCGCGACCGGCCGCCCCCGCTCCGACGGCGTGCCCACGACGAACCCGACCTCGGCCTCGATGTCCAGCCGGACCGACGGGCCGAACACCGGCACCGGGTCGCCGGGCCCCTTGCGCTGCCCGGACGGCCGTACGACGTCCGTGCCCGACACCACGACCGTGCCCGCGCGGCCGTGGTAACCGATCGGCAGATGCTTCCAGTTGGGGGTGAGGGAGTCCTCGGCGTCGGGGCGGAAGATGCTGCCGACGTTACGGGCGTGGTGCTCGGAGGCGTAGAAGTCCACGTAGTCCGCGACCTCGAACGGCAGGTGCAGGGCGACCGAGGACAGCGGGTGGAACAGCGGCTCGATCACCGTGCGGTGCGAGGGGACCGTCACCCACGCGGTCAGCGCGCGCCGCACGTCCGACCAGGCCGTCCGCCCGGCCGCGAGCAGCGCGCCGAGGTCGGGGCGGGCGAGCAGCGAGACGTACGGGGAGCCGAGCGCGGCTGCCGCCGCACCCGCGTCCAGGACGTGGTCACCGAGGCGGACGCCGACCCTCCGGCCGCCGGACGCGTCACCGGGCAGGGAGAATACGCCGTACGGGAGGTTGTGCGGGCCGAAGGGATCGCCCTCGGGGACGTCGAAGGGGGGCATGGGTGTGCCTCACTCTCAGCCGGGGCCGTGCATGGCGGTGCGAACCATGTGGTCGCGCCACATGTGTGGTCCCGCCACACGTTACGGGTGGGTCGCCTGTCTTGGGCAGGGTCACAAGGTGTGGTCGTAAGACATGTGTTCAGGCACTACCCACGGTGTCTAAAGAGTTCGCAATGTCCGAACGGTCCCTGTCGGAGGCCGTAATTCCGGCTTAGCGTCCTTCGGGGGAAGCGGACGGGGTGGGACCGGGCCGCACCGGGGGGACACGTGGGGGGACCCGTGGCCGTGAGCACCGCCGGCATGCCGCCGGACGCCGACCGGGGCGTACCCGGACTGATCGTCAAGTTCGGTGACTACCCGCTGCACCACGGCGGGGTCGGCGCCATCCGCAGCCTCGGCAGGCTGGGCGTCCCGATGTACGCCGTCACCGAGGACACCTGGACGCCCGCCGCCGCGTCCCGCTATCTGACCCGCGCCTTCGTCTGGCCGACGACCGGCGCCGAGGACCCCGGCCGACTGGTCGAGGGCCTGCTGCGGATCGGCCGCCGCATCGGCCGCCCGGCCGTGCTGGTGCCGACCGACGAGGAGGCCGCCGTCCTCATCGCCGAGCACCAGGAGGAACTGGCCGGGCCGTTCCTCTTCCCGCGCGTGGACCCCGCGCTGCCCCGCCGCCTCGCCAGCAAGCGGGGCCTGCACGAACTCTGCGCGGCACACGGGGTGCCGAGTCCCGAGGCCGCGTTCCCGGAGTCGTACGAGCAGGTCGTCGCCTTCGCGGAGCAGGCCCGCTTCCCGGTGATGGCGAAGAACCGCGAGGCGTTCGTCCGGCGCAGCCGCCCGGCCGTGCACGGCACCACCCGCGTCGCCACCCGGGCCCGGCTGCTCGCCCTCGCCCGCGAGTGGGGCGACCGACCGGGGGTGATCCTCCAGGAGTACCTGCCGAGGGAGCAGGCCGAGGACTGGATCGTGCACGCCCACATAGGTGCCGACCACACACCGCGCGCCCTTTTCACGGGGGTCAAGGTCCGCTCCTGGCCGCCGCACGCGGGGATGACGGCGAGCGCGTACGTCGTGGACAACCCCGAACTCGCCGATCTGGCCGCCCGGTTCGTCAAGCAGATCGGGTTCACCGGGATCGCCGACCTCGATCTGCGCTTCGACCGGCGCGACGGGCGGTACAAGATGCTGGACTTCAACCCGCGCATGGGCGCCCAGTTCCGGCTGTTCGAGAGCGAGGCGGGCGTGGACGTCGTTCGCGCGCTCCACCTCGATCTCACCGGCCGCCCGGTCCCGGCCGGTGAACAGCGCGCCGGGCACCGGTACGTCGTGGAGAACATCGACCTGCCCGCCCTCCTCGCCTACCGCCGCAGCGGCTACACCACCCCGCACGCCCCCGCCCGCGCCACCGGCACCGAACCGGCCTGGTTCGCGGCCGACGACCCGATGCCCTTCCTGACGATGCTGGCCCGCTCCGCGCGGCCGGGGGCGAAGCATCTGTACGAGCTGTGGCGTGCGGGGCGGGGGAGCGGGGGCGGGGGATAGGGAGGCGGGGGCGGGCGGTTGGGCGATCGGTTGGGGGAGGGGGAGGCGGGAGGGGTCAGTCCCACATGTGCCTCCACCACATGTGGGGGCCCCACATGGGCTCGCCTCACATGACATGTGGGGGCCCCACATGTGCTCGCCCCACATGAGTCCGCCCCACATGTGCTCGCCCCACACGGCCCCGCACCGCAGGTCACACCGCACACCGCACCACCGCACCACCGCACGAAGAGAGGCACCGCCACCGCCGACCGTGGCGCACCGCGTCCTGGGGAGGGACTTTCGTGATTCGACCGGTTGCAGTGATCGGGGCCGGGCCGTACGGCCTGTCCACCGCCGCCCATCTGCGGGTGCGCGGCATACCCGTCCGGATCTTCGGTGAGCCGATGACCGCGTGGCGCGACCACATGCCCGCCGGGATGCTCCTGAAATCGACCCCGGCCGCCTCCGACCTGGACTGCCCCCAGCCCGGCCACACCCTCGCGGACTACTGCGACGCGGCGGGCATCCGGCGGCTGGTGACGGACGAGGACATCGTGCCGGTGGAGACGTTCACGGCGTACGGCGACTGGTTCCAGCGCAGTCTGCTGCCGGAGCTGGAACGGGTCCGGGTGGTGTCCGTGGAGCGGGACGGCAGCGGCGGGTTCGCGCTCAAGCTGGACTCGGGGGAGGAGTTCACGGCGCGAGCGGTGGTGGTCGCCACCGGGCTCACCGGGTTCGCGCACCTCCCGCCCGAGCTGGCCGGTGCCGTGCCGGACGGCCCGTCGGCCACCGGAGTGCTGTCGCACAGTTCGCAGTGGCACGACCTCGGCCGGTTCGCGGGCCGGGATCTGATCGTGGTCGGCGCGGGACAGTCGGCGCTGGAGACGGCGGTGCTCGCGGCGGAGGGGGGCGCGCGGGTCCGGGTGGTGTCGCGCGGGCGGGGCCGGGTCGCGTTCGGCGCGCCGCCCTGGGAGCAGCCGAGGCTGCGCCCGGAGTCGCCGTTCGGCCGGGCCTGGTCGCTGTGGGCGCTCAGCTACTACCCACAGCCGTACCGCTTCCTGCCCGAACCGGTCCGGCACACCCTGGTCCGCCGGGTGCTCGGCCCGCTGGGCGCGTGGTGGCTGCGCGAGCGGTTCGCCGGGCGGGTCGAAGTGCGGGAGGTGGAGCGGGTGTTGGGCGCCGAAGCGGCGGACAGCGGGCCGGTTCTGACGGTACGCGGCCACGACGGGCGCACCGAGCGGCTCGACGCGGACCACGTCGTCGCCGCGACCGGCTACCGCGTGGACGTCGCCGCCCTCGACTTCCTCGGCCCCGGCCTCCGCGCCCGCCTCGCCACCGGCCGTGGCGCCCCCCGCCTCGGCCCCGGCTACGTCTCCTCCCTCCCCGGCCTCTACTTCACCGGCCTCCCCGCCGCCGCCTCCTACGGCCCGGTCATGCGCTTCGTCTGCGGCACGGCTTTCGCCTCCCCGCGCCTGGCACGGCACTTGGCGTCGGCGCACGGGTAAGTCCATTGCGGGGCAGAGGAGTTGGCCTCCAGTAAGCGGGGCGAGAGGGTGAGCGTGGTTTGTGGGCTGTGCGAGGCGAGAGGGTGAGCGGGGTTTGTGGGCTGTGCGGCACCGCGACCGCTCGCCCCGCTCCCGGCCCGAGGCAGGCCCATGTGGACCCGTACACCGCTCAACTCGGTTGATGCCGACCGCCCGAGGGGCGGGAACAGGGACTTGTGCCGCTAACCCCCGCCTCCAGCAAGGTCACGCCACCCAGAACCGGCCCACCCCAGCGGCCGGAACAGGGCCCGACCCCTGGAGGACCCATGAGCACGCGACGACCTCAGCAGCCCCAGCAGCCGCCCCAAGCCGCACCGCCGGACCGAGCCCCACAGCCGCCCCAGGCCCCGCGAGTTCCGCAGCCCGAGCAGCAGCAACTTCCCGAAGCGCGAGGGGGATTCGCCCGGAAGGCCGCCCGTGCGGTCTTCGGCGCGGTCGCCGCCGCCACCGTCCGCGAAGCTGTCCGCCGCGTGCTGGACGCACTCCTCGACGACATCCCCTGACCCTGGCATGCTGCCCTGCCCCAACTCCCTTACCGGCCGGATGAGTCGGTGGTGTCCATGATCCGTATTCTCTGGTCATGGCCCCATCCCCGCCCTCATCCCCCGCGTACGCGCTGATCGTCACCGACCTGGACGGGACGTTGCTGCGCGGTGACGACACGGTCTCGGCGCGGACGGTGGCCGCGCTGGGGCGGGCGGAGCGGGTGGGGGCGCGGCATCTGGTGGCGACCGGGCGGCCGGTGCCGCGGGTGCGGGCGCTGCTGGCCGGGCTCGGTGCCACGGGGCTCGCGGTGTGCGGGCAGGGCGCGCAGCTGTACGACGCCGGGACGGGCCGCATGCTGTGGTCGGTCCGGCTGGACCGGGAGCTGGCCGAGACGGCGCTCGGCAAGATCGAGGCGGAGATCGGGGAGGTGTACGCGGCCGTGGACCAAGACGGCGTGGACGGGCTCACCCTGATCGAGCCGGGCTACCGGATGCCACACCCCACGCTGCCCGCCGTCCGGGTGGAGCGGCGCGCGGAGCTGTGGCGGGCGCCGATCAGCAAGGTGCTGCTGCGCCATCACGCCCTGGGTGACGACGAGTTGGCGGCGGCGGCCCGCGCGGTGGTCGGCCCGCTCGCCACCGTCACCATGTCCGGGCCCGGCACCGTGGAGCTCCAGCCGAGCGGGGTGACGAAGGCGACCGGTCTCGCGCTGGCCGCCGAGCGGCTGGGCATCCCGGCGGAGCGGGCGCTCGCCTTCGGGGACATGCCCAACGACGTGCCGATGTTCGAGTGGGCCGGGCACGCGGTGGCGATGGGCAACGCGCACCCGGAGCTGAAGGCGGTCGCGGACGAGGTCACGACGTCGAACGAGGACGACGGCATCGCCGTCGTCCTCGAAGGACTGTTCCCCTGACATCACCGGCGGCTACGGCCCGGCCGCTACGGCCCGATCGGCCGGGTCGGTCCGCTCGGTACGCGCCGAATCAGTACGCGCCGAACACGTTGTCGATCGAGCCGTACCGGTGCGCCGCGTAGTTGCAGGCGGCGGTGATGTTGGCGACCGGGTCGTAGATGTTGAAGGACGTTCCGGCCACGTGGTACGCGTTGAACGTGGGGTCGATGACCTGGAGCAGACCCTTGGAGGGGATGCCCTTGGCCGCGTTGGAGTCCCACAGGTTGATGGCGTTGGGGTTGCCGGAGGACTCGCGGATCACGTTGCGGTGGATTCCGTTGTAGGAGCCGGGTATGCCCTTCTGGGCCATGATCGCGAGGGACTCACGAATCCAGCCGTCGAGGTTGTTGGGGTACCCGGCCGGGGTGGTGGAGATGGTCGCGGCGGTGGCGACGGCCGGGGTCGCGGCGGACGCGCTGGTCGCGCCGATGATCGGCAGGGCGAGCACGGCGGCCCCGGTGCCCGCGGCGGCGAGCGTGCGGACGAGGCGGCTGGTGCGGGCGCGACGGGGCGTGGCGGCAGCGGGCAGGGCGGCAGCGGACATGGCGGAATTCCTCTCCGTCGCCTGCGAGGTGAGCTGTCGGGTTCGGGCGGGGAGGTGCCCGGCCGTGCCCCCGAAGGAGTCACGGCTTCACCCCGAGCCGGAACGGTCCGGCACGTTGCGACACGTGCCGTACCGGCCGGCGGCTTACCTGGGTCCCCCGCTCCTGCCGTACGAAAGAACTCGTGGGATGGGTGTGTCGGACGCGGCAGGATTCGGCGTTCGTCCGATGTGCCCGGAAGCTATGCGAGAGCACATGTCCGGAACAAGTGTCAGATCGATATAAAGCGCCGCTTGGGCTTGATCCATACCTATTTGGGCACTTGATCCTTTGCGACCGCACACCCTCAACTCGCCCTGTGTGCAAGGGCAGAAGGCAGTGAATGTCCTGTGTGCGGGCAATGATGCGCGGGTGACTCACTTCACGAAATACCAAACAACACCAAATCGGACATGGGTGGTTTGGGGGCTCTGCGGAGTGCAATCCGGAAACTGTTCGCGGGTCGTCGGCGCCCGGTAATGCTCCGTACGACAAAACGGACGAATTGCTGTTAAGTGGAGTGATGGCTGCCCGTATCAGATGATCAAAAACATACCGGCCCTGACCTGGTGCGAGCCGACGCCGACCGGTGGGCGCTATCGGTGATCGAAACAGGACCGGATACGCTGAGTTGAGTGGTGGCAGCGACCTATCGACAAACCGCCGTGTGAGCGCCAGCAGACACCAGCAGACAGGAGACCCCTCGTGACCGTCGTCGGGCCGTTCGGGCTGAGCGTGCGGGACCAGGCTCTGGAAGCCGATGTCCAGGCCGGATTGGCGGCTGTCGAGGAGGGCCTGCTCGAAGCCACCAAGAGCGAGGTCCCCTTCATCACCGAGGCCGCGCAGCACCTGGTGCAGGCCGGGGGGAAGCGATTCCGCCCGCTGCTGGTGATGCTCGCGGCCCGCTTCGGCGACCCGTACGCGCCGGGGGTCGTCCCCTCCGCCGTGGTCGTGGAGCTGACCCACCTCGCCACGCTCTATCACGACGACGTCATGGATGAGGCGGCCGTGCGCCGGGGCGTGGACAGCGCCAACACCCGCTGGGGCAACTCCGTCGCGGTGCTCACCGGCGATTTCCTCTTCGCGCGCGCCTCCCAGATCCTCGCGGACCTCGGCCCCGAGGCGGTGCGCGTCCAGGCCCTCGCGTTCGAACGGCTGGTCACCGGCCAGATCCTGGAGACCGCGGGGCCCGTGGACGGCCGCGACCCGGTCGAGCACTACCTCGACGTGCTCGGCGGCAAGACCGGTTCCCTGGTCGCTGTCTCCTGCCGGTTCGGCGCGATGATGTCCGGCGCCGACGACACCGTGGTGGACGTGCTCACCCAGTACGGGGAGCGGCTCGGGGTCGCCTTCCAGCTCGCGGACGACGTCCTCGACATCGCTTCCGACTCCCACGAGTCCGGCAAGACCCCCGGCACCGACCTGCGCGAGGGCATCCCGACCATGCCCGTGCTGCGGCTGCGCGAGCGCGCCCTCCGGCTAGGGCTGCCCGAGGACCTGGCCCTGGTCGAGCTGCTCGACTCCGACCTCACCGACGACACCCGGCACGCCGAGGCGCTGGCCGGACTGCGCGCCCACCCCGCGCTGGAGCAGGCCCGCCGGGACACCGTGCGCTACGCGCAGGAGGCCCGCGCCGCGCTCGGCCCGCTCCCCGAGTGCGACGCCAAGGCGGCCCTGACCGAGCTGTGCGACGCGGTCGTGCACCGCGCGGGCTGAGCCCCCGGACATCCCCCGGAGGGATCGTGCATCGCGCGGGCTGACCCCTCCGGAGATCCCCCCGGCGATCACCCCCTACGGCCCCCGCTCCACCCCTCAGGGGTCCGCGACCGCTCCCACCAGCGGTTCCGGTGTCCCAGGGGGGACCGGACCCCTAGGGTGCGGCCCGTTCTCCCCGCCCGGCGTCATACCGGAGGCGTACACACAGGTGCCTCCGTGGTCTGACGCTTTCCGCCTGCGGATTTGGTCAGATGGACACACGGAAGAATCCGCACCGATCACCGATCCGGGTGAAAATGGCGGCTCAGGGTGTGGGGCACTTCCCGGTCCGGACGGACGTTGAAGGTTCGGGGACAGTGTGAGGACAGCCGCCGCCGACGACGGAGGTAGGGCAAAGATGGCACCGTACGAAACCGATGACACGGCGGGAGCCCCGCAGGGCGAGCAGCCCCGCTCCCGCCGCCGCGCGGCGCGGTACGTGGTCCCGGTCGCGGTGGTGGGTGTCGCCGCGGGCACGATCGGCCTCGTCCCGGCGCTGGCGAACTCCGGCGACCCGGACCTGCCGAAGATCAGCGCGCAGCAGCTCATCGAGAAGATGGCCACGTCCGACGTCCAGGAGCTGTCCGGCACCGTCCGGATCAGCACCGACCTCGGCCTGCCCGACCTCGGCGGACTCGCCGACGGCATGACCTCCGGCGCGGGCCGGGGCGGCGACGGTTCCTCCGCCGACCCCGCCCAGCACCTCACCGAGCTGGCCAGCGGCACGCACACCCTCCGGGTGGCCGCCGACGGCCCCGAGCGCCAGAAGCTCTCCCTGCTGGAGAAGGGCGCGGAGTACAGCGTCATCCACAACGGCAAGGACGTCTGGGGCTACGACAGCAAGACCAACCAGGTCTTCCACCGCGCCGACGCCCACCCGGGCGACCGGCAGCGGGACGAGTCGCGGGGCACCCCGGACGACTTCGCCAAGGAAGCGCTGAAGCGGGTGGACAGCACCACCGCCGTCACCGTGGACGGCACCGCCCAGGTCGCCGGCCGGGACGCCTACAAACTCCAGATCAAGCCCAAGCAGTCCGGCAGCACGGTCGGCGCGATCACCATCGCCGTGGACGCGAAGAACTACGCGCCGCTGAAGTTCACCCTCACCCCGAGCAGCGGCGGCGCCGCCGTCCTAGACGCGGGCTTCACCCAGGTCTCCTTCGCCAAGCCGTCCGCCTCCACCTTCGACTTCACCCCGCCCAAGGGCGCGAAGGTCACCGAGGGCGGGCAGGGCGACTCCGGCCACCACGACAGTTCCGGCAAGGGCGACGGTTCCGCCAGGCCCGACACCTCGGCCTCCGGCGACGACCAGTTCATGAACCCCGCCGAGGGCTTCACGCACGGCATGAAGGGCGGCAAGGTCATCGGCAAGGGCTGGAACGCCGTCGCCACCTTCGACACCGGGTCCAAGAACGGGCTGCCCTCCGCCTCCGCGAGCGGTGACGCGGGCGGCTTCCTGAACTCCCTCGGCCAGCCGGTCTCCGGCACGTTCGGCAAGGGCACGGTCTATTCCACCCGCATCGTCAACGCCCTGGTCACCGACGACGGCAAGGTCTACGTCGGCGCGGTCACCAAGGACGCGCTGGTGAAGACGGCGAACACGGCGAACACGGCGGGCTAGTCCCTCCGGGGGTTCGCGGGCGCACGGGTTCGTGGGGTTCGCGGGGGGTCTTCGGCGGTGCCGGTTGACCGGTGCCGCCGGGGGCTCCCGGTTTTCCGGCCGCCGTTTCCGGCGCCGCCCGGACCGGAGCCGTAGGGTCGAGCCGTACGCCTCACCGCCGAGCCGTACGTCGAGCGGGAGCGAGGGAGCCAATGGACGACGAACCGTACGCACCTCCGTCCGCCGGGCCCCCAGGACTCCCGTCCGCACCCCCTCCCGTCATCGCCACGCGCGGCCTCACCAAGCGCTACCGGGGCGGTCAGCTCGCCGTGGACGGGCTGGACCTCACCGTCCCGGCGGGCAGCGTCTTCGGGTTCCTCGGGCCCAACGGCTCCGGCAAGACCACCACCATCCGCATGCTGATGGGCCTGATCGAGCCCACCTCGGGCACGGTGAGCGTCCTGGGCCGCCCGATGCCCCGCGCCACCCAGGCCGTACTCCCCGAGGTCGGCGCGCTCATCGAGGGCCCGGCGCTCTACGGCTTCCTCTCCGGCCGGGACAACCTGCTGCGCTACGACGCGGCCGACCCCACCGCCGACCCCCGCACCCGGCGTCCGCGCGTGGGTGCCGCGCTGGACCGGGTCGGGCTCGGCGCCGCCGCCGGGAAGAAGGCGCGCGCGTACTCGCTCGGCATGAAGCAGCGCCTCGCCATCGCTGCCGCCCTGCTCCAGCCGCGTCGGCTGCTGGTGCTGGACGAGCCGACCAACGGCCTCGATCCGCAGGGCATGCGGGAGATCCGGGGCCTGGTCCGGGCGCTGGCCTCGGACGGTACGACCGTCTTCCTCTCCTCCCATCTGCTGGACGAGATCGAACAGGTCTGCACGCACGCGGCCGTGATGGCGCGGGGCCGCCTCCTCACCCAGGGCGCGATGGCCGACCTGGCCGCCGGGGCGCGCGGACGGCTCGCGGTGACCACCCCGGACACCGCCGACGCGGCCCGCGTGCTCAAGGAACAGGGCGTCACGGACCTCACTGTGACCGGCGACCGCGTCTCCGGCGAACCGCCCGCGCGGGACCCCGCCGAGATCAACGCGGCGCTGGTCGCGGCGGGGGTCCGGGTGCGCGGCTTCGCCGTCGAACGGGCCTCGCTGGAGGACGCGTTCGTGGCGCTGACCGGAGAGGGATTCGATGTCGCAGGCTGACGCCCCCGTACCCGTACCCGTACCCGCGTCCGGGCCCGTGGCGGAACCTCCACCTCCGCGTCGGCCGCGTCCGCTGTGGAGCCTCGGTCTGCTGCGCAGCGAGCTGTTCACCACCCTGCGCCGCTGGCGCACCCTCGCGCTGCTCGCGGTACTCGCGGCGGTGCCGGTGCTGGTGGGGATCGCCGTACGGGTGCAGACGAGTGACGGCGGGTCGGACGGGGACGGCGGCAACGGACCGGCGTTCATCGCACAGATCACCAACAACGGGCTGTTCCTGGTGTTCACGGCGCTGGCCGCCACCCTGCCGTTCTTCCTGCCGCTGGTCGTCGGCGTGATCGCGGGGGACGCCGTCGCGGGCGAGGCGGGCGCGGGCACCCTGCGCTATCTGCTGGTCGCCCCGGCCGGGCGCACCCGCCTGTTGCTCACCAAGTACGCGACCGTGCTGGCGTTCTGCCTGCTGGCCACGCTGGTCGTCGCGGTCACCGCACTGATCGTCGGCGCGCTGCTGTTCCCGCTCGGCGACCTCATGACCATCTCCGGCACCCGCATCACCTTCGCCGACGGACTCCTCCGCGCCCTGCTGATCGCCCTGGTCGTCGCCGCCTCCCTGGTCGGCATCTCCGCCCTCGGCCTCTTCGTCTCCACCCTCACCAACAGCGGCATCGCGGCGATGGCCACCACCGTCGGCCTGCTCATCACCGTCCAGATCCTCGACCAGATCCCCCAACTCCACGCCATCCAGCCGTACTTGTTCTCCCACTACTGGCTGTCCTTCGCAGACCTCATGCGCGAACCCGTCTACTGGGACGACCTCGTCAAGAACCTCGCCCTCCAGGGCGGCTACGCGGTGGTGTTCGGCACGGCGGCGTGGGCGCGGTTCACGACGAAGGACATCACGGCGTGAGGGCCGCTGCGCTCGGGAGCGGCCCGCGAGCCCCTGGTGCGAGGCTGTGACGCCGTAGTGACGTGCGGGGCCGGGGATCGGGGACAGACTGGTCGGCAGGACGGTACGACCGGGCGGTGGCGCCGGGGGAGTGAGGAAGCGATGCCTCGACTGAGCTTCGAGAAGCAGCGGGTGCGGCAGACCGCGCACGCGACGGCGGTACGGGTACGGGTGGTGGACGCGGGCCGCGCCTGGGTCGGTGGTACGGCGGTCCTCGCCGCGCCCGGCCAGGAGATCCAGCAGTCCGTACTCGACCACCTCCAGCGGCTCGCCATCAGCCTCGGCGCCCCCGTACAGGCCACCGTGCACGACGACCGGACCGGCTGCGTGGTCCCGCTCGAAGTCGCGGCGGACGGGTCCAGCCGGATGGTGGGGGAGGCGGTGCGGGCCGCCGGTACGACCGGCTCCGCAGCGGCTGCTCCGGCCGCGTCCGGTGCGGCACTGGGCGTGCCCGGTGCTCCCGGTGTGACAGGTATGACTGGCGTGCCCGGCGGCATGGTGCAGGCGCCGTCATGCGCGGTGTTCGGGCCGCCGCCCGTCATGGACGTCTCCGGTGCCCGGCCGGACCCGGCACCCGTCGCCTGGCCCGCCGCCGCCGGACAGGACGCCCCGGAGGCCGAGGTCGTCCTCCCGCCGGAGCCCGCGTCGCCCTTCGAACCGGCGCGCGAGCCGGGGCACGGACCCGTGCGCGAGCCGGGGCGTCGTACCGCGCCGCAGCCCCAGCCGTCCCGCGCGCCCGCGCCCCTGCTGGAGACCGGGCTCATCGACCCCGACGACACCCCCACGCCCCCGCGCGGCTTCGACGCCGTGGCCGAGGAGGTGCTCGGGGACGAACCGGTGACCGAGACCGCCGAGGGCGCCGAACTGCTGACCGCGCCGATGGCCCTGATCAACGCGGCCGTCCGCGAGGGCCGCCTCGAAACGGCGGCCGACCTAGCCGCCCGTACCGTCACCGAGGCGTCCACCGTGCTCGGCCCGTGCCACCCCGAGGTGCTGCACCTGCGCGAGCTGACCGCGTACATCGCCTACCTCGCGGGCGATCCCGCCGGTTCCTTCGGTCTCTCGATGGACCTGGCCCGGCTGCGGCGGCAGGCGCGTGACGCGGAGGCCGCCTACGGCAACGTACGCAGCGCCGCCACCGCTTGGCGCGGGGTCCGCGACCCGGAGGAGGGGCTGCGGATGGGCGCCGAACTGATCGCCCTGTGGACCGACCTCATGGCCGAACCCGGCCCGGCCGCCGCCGAACCCGAGCCCCTGGAGTCCGCCCACTCCCGCATGACCCGCCTGACGGCACGGGCAGCGGCCCAGCGGTAGGGCGGCGGACGGGCAGCAGGGCGCGGCAGCCGGGCGGGCGCGGGGCGGGTTGCGGGGCGTGGAGCCGCGTCACGGGCCCCGGTACGCTCCGGCGGCTCACTGCACGCAGAACTCGTTGCCCTCCGGATCGGCCAGCACCGTCCACTCGCCCGCCGGTTCGCGCACCTCGCGCAGGACCCGTGCGCCGAGTGCCGTCAGCCGCGCCACCTCCGCCGTACGCTGCCCGGCCGGAGCGTGCACGTCGAGGTGCAGCCGGTTCTTCCCGGCCTTCGGCTCGGGGACGCGCTGGAACAGCAGCCGCCGCCCCAGCCCCGTCCCCGTCTCGGGGTCGCAGGGGTCCTCGGGGTGCCGTACGGCGATCAGATCGCGGAAGGCGGCGCGGCCGTGGTGCTCCACGGTCGCCTCGCCGGGCAGCGCGCCGAGCGTCAGCAGGCGGGCGATCAGCGCGCTGTTGTCCTCGACCGTGTAGTGCAGCGCGGCGGCCCAGAAATCGGCCTGCGTGTGCGGGTCGGCCGCGTCCGCGACGAGTTTCCAGTGCAGGGGAGCGGGAGCGGAGGCGGGAGGAACGGGGGTGGTGGCGGGGGGTTGGGTGGGCATGGACCACTTATAGCGCGGGGGTACGGCAGGGGGGCGTACGACAGCGCAGGGGTGCGCCGGGGATGCGGGAGGCGCGCCGGGGCGGGCGGCAAGATGCGGCTTAGGCACGGGGCGGCCCGGGTGCCGGGTGCCGGCCCGGGTGCCGGGGGCGGCCGGGGTGCCAGGAGCCGGACCGGTCAGGCGTCGGCTGTCTCCGCCGGCTCGGTCGCCGCAGTGGTCCGAGGAGTGGGCAGTCCCAGGCCCGATGCCCCGGCCCCTGCCATCGCCGCGACCCGTGCCCGGCGGGCCGAACGCAGCGCCTCCCAGGTGAGGAGGATCAGCGCGAGCCAGACCAGCGCGAACCCGGCCCAGCGTTCGGCGGGCATGGACTCGTGGAAGTAGAGGATGCCCAGCACGAACTGGAAGACCGGGGCCAGGTACTGGAGCAGGCCCAGCGTGGAGAGGGGCACCCGGATCGCCGCCGCGCCGAAGCAGACCAGCGGGATCGCCGTGACCAGGCCGGTGGCGGCGAGCAGCGCCGCGTGCCCGGCGCCCTCGGCGGCGAAGGTGGACGTGCCGTGCGCCGACAGCCAGAGCAGATAGCCGAGCGCGGGCACGAACTGGATCGCGGTCTCCGCCGTCAGCGACTCGATGCCGCCCAGCCCGACCTTCTTCTTCACCAGCCCGTACGTGGCGAACGAGAACGCCAGGACCAGCGAGATCCACGGCGGACGCCCGTAACCGATGGTCAGCACGACCACCGCGAGGAAGCCGACGCCGACCGCCGCCCATTGCACGGGCCGCAACCGCTCCTTCAGCAGCAGCACACCCATCGCTATGGTCACCAGCGGATTAATGAAGTACCCCAGCGACGCCTCGACCACATGGCCGGAGTTCACCGACCAGATGTAGACGCCCCAGTTGACCGTGATGACGGCCGCCGCGAGCGTCACCAGCGCGAGCCGCTTCGGCTGCCGCAGCAGCTCACCGGCCCACGCCCAGTGCCGGGTGAACAGCAGCGCCACCCCGACGAATGCCAGCGACCACACCATGCGGTGGGCCAGGATCTCCAGCGCCCCGGCCGGTTTGAGCAGCGGCCAGAACAGCGGGACCAGACCCCACATGCCGTAGGCGGCGAAGCCGTTGAGCAGACCTGTCCGGTGTTCCCCCTTGGACGACCCGGTCACGGGCGGCCCTCCTTCTCACGTCGCGGCGACGTACGCACACTCATGCGCATTCACGCACGCGAGAACGACGGTAGCGCCGCCCGGCCCGGCTGTCATGCCCGTATCGCCATACGGTCATGACAGCCGAGCCGAGCCGAGCCGAGCCGAGCCGGGCCGGGCCGAGCGGGCCGGGCGGGCCGGGCCACGCGGGGTGGCACGGGGGCATGGGGTCACGGGGGGTCGGGGGGCTACGGGGTCAGGAGGCGAGGGCGGTGGCGATGGCCTCGCGCAGCGGGGTGGTGGGGCGGCCGGTCAGGCGGGACAGGTCGCCGGTGGTGACGACCAGCTCGCCCTTCTCGATCCGCGTGTCCACCTCCGCGAAGATCTCCACCAGCGGCGCGGGCAGTCCGGCCCCGGCGAGGATGCCCTTCATCGTCTCCACGGGCACCGCGTTGTACACGATCTCCCGCCCGGTGGCCCGGCTCAGCTCCGCCGCGTACTCCGCGAAGCTCCACGCCTCGTCCCCGCCCAGCTCGTACGCCGTGTTCTCGTGCCCCTCGCCGGTCAGCACCGCCACGGCCGCCGCCGCGTAGTCGGCGCGCGAGGCGGAGGAGACCCGGCCCTCGCCCGCCGCCGCGACCACCGCGCCGTGCTCCAGCACCGGGGCCAGGTTCCCGGTGTAGTTCTCGTGGTACCAGCCGTTCCGCAGCAGGCTGTACGGCAGCCCGGACGCGGTCAGCAACTCCTCGGTGGCGCGGTGGTCGTCGGTGAGCGCGGCGTGCAGGCTCGCCGGTGCGCTGGTGTACGCGAGCAGCGCCACGCCCGCCGCCTTCGCGGCCCCGATCACACCGGCGTGCTGACGCACCCGGCCCTTGTCGAACTCGTTGCCCGAGATCAGCAGGACCTTGTCCCCGGCCGCGAACACGCCGTCGAACGTCTCGGGCGCGTTGTAGTCGGCCACGGCGATCCGCACGCCGCGCGCGGCCAGCCCGGCCGCCTTCGCCTCGTCCCGGACGACCGCGGTGACCTCCCCGGCCGGGACCTGCTCCAACAACTGCTCCACGACCAGCCGGCCGAGGTGTCCGGTGGCGGCGGTGACGACGATGCTCATGGGCTGCGCACTCCTGGGTGGGATGTCCTGCGGGTGGATGTGTCTCCACCCTAGGAGGGGTGCTTACTGAGGGAAAGTACCCACTTTTAAGTAAGGTACCTACCTTGAAGTAAGGTACTGGCATGGCAGTGAGCCCAGCAGTCGATGCCCCCGGTCCCTCCGACCGCCCCGGTCCGCGCCCGCGCAACACCCTGGAGGCCGAGGCGCAGTGCCCGTACCGCCTCGTCCTGGAGCACGTCACCAGCCGCTGGGGCGTGCTCGTCCTGATCGAACTCCTCGACGGATCACGGCGGTTCAGCGAACTGCGCCGGGCGATCGAGCGGGTGGCGCGGGTCAGCGAGAAGATGCTCACCCAGACCCTCCAGACCCTGGAGCGCGACGGCCTCGTGCACCGCGACGCCAAGCCGGTCATCCCGCCCCGCGTGGACTACACCCTCACCCCGCTCGGCCGCGAGGCCGCCGAACAGGTCCGCCTCCTCGCCCGCTGGACCCACCGGCGCATGGACGAGGTGGAGGAGTCCCGCCGGGCCTACGACGAGGCGCGCGCGGCACGGGCTTGAACAGATGGTGTGAGCGCCGGGTGCCGAAGTGGCCCGGAAGGCGTGCTTCCGGGCCACTTCGGTGTACGGGTACGGCGTAGGCAGTACGGGTCACGGCGAGACGAGTCACGGCCGGGTGAGTGACGGCAGTACGGGTCACGGCGGGACGAGTCGCGGCCGGATGAGTGACGGCCGCGCCGCCCCCGCCGTTACGTGACCACGGGAACGTCAGCCGACCGTCCAGGTGTCCCCGCCCGCCAGCAGCCCGGCCAGGTCGCCCTTGCCCTGCTGCTCCACGGCCGTCTCCAACTGGTCGGCCATCGCCGTGTCGTAGACCGGCCGCACCACCGAGCGGAACACCCCGATCGGGGTGTGGTGCAGGGTGTCCGGGTCGGCGAGCCGGGAGAGGGCGAAAGCGGTGGTGGGCGACGCGGTGTGCGCGTCGTGCACCAGGATCTCCGCCTCGTTCTCCGGGGTCACCTCGACGACCTCCAGATCCCCGGTGCGCCGGTCCCGTACGACACCGCGCGCACCGTCCGCGCCGAACCGGATCGGCTGCCCGTGCTCCAGCCGGATCAGCGCGTCCTGGGCCCGCTCCCGGTCCTTGAGGGCGTCGAACGCGCCGTCGTTGAAGATGTTGCAGTTCTGGTAGATCTCCACCAGCGCCGTACCGGGGTGGTCGGCGGCGGCGCGCAGCACCTCCGTGAGGTGCTTGCGGTCGGAGTCGATGGTGCGGGCGACGAACGACGCCTCCGCGCCGATCGCCAGCGACACCGGGTTGAACGGCGCGTCCAGCGAGCCCATCGGCGTCGATTTGGTGATCTTGCCGACCTCGGAGGTCGGACTGTACTGGCCCTTGGTCAGCCCGTAGATCCGGTTGTTGAACAGCAGGATCTTCAGGTTCACATTGCGGCGCAGCGCGTGGATCAGATGGTTGCCGCCGATGGAGAGCGCGTCACCGTCACCGGTGACCACCCACACCGACAGGTCCCGTCTGCTGGTCGCCAGCCCGGTGGCGATCGCGGGCGCCCGGCCGTGGATGGAGTGCATCCCGTACGTGTTCAGGTAGTACGGGAAGCGGGAGGAGCAGCCGATGCCCGAGACGAAGACGATGTTCTCCCGCGCCAGACCCAGCTCCGGCATGAACCCCTGCACGGCGGCGAGGATCGCGTAGTCACCGCAGCCGGGGCACCAGCGCACCTCCTGGTCCGACTTGAAGTCCTTCATCGACTGCTTGGCCTCGGCCTTGGGGACCAGGTGGAGCAGCCCGGTGCCGGCGTCAGTCATCGATGGCCTCCTTCAGCGCGGTGGCGAGCTGTTCCGCCTTGAACGGCATCCCGTTGACCTGGTTGTACGAGTGCGCGTCCACCAGATACTTCGCCCGAATCAGCAGGGCGAGTTGCCCGAGGTTCATCTCCGGGACGACGACCTTGTCGTACCCGGCGAGCACCGCACCCAGGTTCGCCGGGAACGGGTTCAGGTGGCGCAGATGCGCCTGCGCGATCGACACACCGGCCGCGCGCAGCCGCCGTACTGCCGCCGTGATCGGCCCGTAGGTGGAACCCCAGCCGAGCACCAGGGTCCGCGCGCCGTCCGGGTCGTCCACCGCGAGGTCGGGCACCTCGATCCCGTCGATCTTGGCCTGCCGGGTACGCACCATCAGATCGTGGTTCGCCGGGTCGTACGAGATGTTGCCCGTACCGTCCTGCTTCTCGATCCCGCCGATCCGGTGCTCCAGCCCCGGTGTGCCCGGCACCGCCCACGGCCGCGCCAGCGTCAACGGGTCCCGCTTGTACGGCCAGAACACCTCGGTGCCGTCCGCCAGCGTGTGGTTCGGCCCTGACGCGAACCGTGTCCGCAGATCCGGCAACTCCTCCAGATCCGGCACCCGCCACGGTTCGGACCCGTTGGCGAGATACCCGTCCGACAGCAGGAACACCGGCGTCCGGTACGTCAGCGCGATCCGCGCCGCCTCCAGCGCCGCGTCGAAACAGTCGGCCGGGGTGCGCGGCGCCACCACCGGCACCGGCGCCTCGCCGTTGCGCCCGTACATCGCCTGGAGCAGATCGGCCTGCTCGGTCTTGGTCGGCAGCCCCGTCGAGGGCCCGCCGCGCTGGATGTCCACCACCAGCAGCGGCAGCTCCATCGAGACGGCGAGCCCGATCGTCTCGCTCTTGAGCGCCACACCGGGACCGGACGTGGTCGTCACCGCCAGCGAGCCGCCGAAGGCCGCGCCGAGCGCCGCCCCGATCCCCGCGATCTCGTCCTCGGCCTGGAACGTCCGCACCCCGAAGTTCTTGTGCCGGCTCAGCTCGTGCAGGATGTCCGACGCCGGGGTGATCGGGTACGACCCCAGATACAGCGGCAGGTCCGCCTGGCGCGAGGCACTGATCAGGCCGTACGCCAGCGCCAGGTTGCCGGAGATGTTGCGGTACAGCCCCGGCGGGAACGCCGTCGCCGCCGGTGCCACCTCGTAGGAGACCGCGAAGTCCTCCGTGGTCTCCCCGAAGTTCCACCCCGCCCGGAACGCCGCGATGTTCGCCGCCGCGATGTCCGGCTTCTTGGCGAACTTCGCCCGCAGGAACCGCTCGGTGCCCTCCGTCGGCCGGTGGTACATCCACGACAGCAGACCGAGCGCGAACATGTTCTTGCTCCGCTCCGCCTCCTTCCGGGACAGCTCGAACTCCTTGAGCGCCTCCACGGTGAGCGTGGTCAGCGGCACCGGGTGCAGGCTGTAGCCGTCCAGCGAGCCGTCCTCCAGCGGGGACGCCTCGTAGCCGACCTTCTGCAGGGCACGCTTGGTGAACTCGTCGGTGTTCACGATGATCTCGGCGCCGCGCGGCAGATCCGCGATGTTGGCCTTCAACGCCGCCGGATTCATCGCCACCAGGACGTTCGGCGCGTCACCCGGCGTGAGGATGTCGTGGTCGGCGAAGTGGAGCTGGAAACTGGAGACGCCGGGCAGAGTTCCGGCGGGCGCGCGGATCTCGGCGGGGAAGTTCGGAAGCGTGGAGAGATCGTTGCCGAACGACGCGGTCTCCGAGGTGAAACGGTCCCCGGTGAGCTGCATACCGTCGCCCGAGTCCCCCGCGAACCGGATGATCACCCGGTCCAGGCGCCGCACGTCCTTCGCGCCGCCCGGTGTGCGCTGCTCTGCGAGGACGGGTTCGTCGGCCTGCTCCGTCGGGCTGCTGACCTGGCTGGTCACTGAACTGGACCTCCTTCGAGGCGGCTGTTCGGGCGTGGTCTTCCCACGGACCATGCCGGAATCAACCCTACGTCGGTTGGGGCGCCTTCCCGTGGCCATCCACAGGATGGACGGCAATTCGAGACGGCCTGTCGCGCTGACATCCCATGCTTTCCCCCACCACCGGAGCATCGATCAAGACACGCCCCGCGTGTCCCTCCGCTTCCAACAGAAGCGGGGGCGGCTGACACCGGGCTGACGGGTACGGAATGGATCGGAGGTGCCCGTGGGACAGCCGGTCCGGTGGCCCGCCGAGCGGCCGGTCGGGTGACACGGCGCGGGTCGTGCGGCGGGCCACCCGGCCGAGTCTCCCCGGCGCACCCCGCGCCGTCCCGACATCAGGAGTTCAGGTACGTCAGAACGGCCAGAACCCGCCGGTGGTCCCCATCGCTGGGCGACAGCCCCAGCTTCAGGAAGATGTTGCTCACGTGCTTCTCCACCGCCCCGTCGCTCACCACGAGCTGCCGCGCGATGGCCGAGTTCGTCCGCCCCTCCGCCATCAGCCCCAGCACCTCGCGCTCCCTCGGCGTGAGCACCGCCAGCACATCCTGCTTGCGGCTGCGCCCCAGCAACTGGGCCACCACCTCCGGATCCAGCGCCGTACCGCCCGCCGCGACCCGCACCACCGCGTCCACGAACTCCCGCACATCGGCCACCCGGTCCTTGAGCAGATACCCGACGCCCCTGCTGGAACCGGCCAGCAGTTCGGTGGCGTACCGCTCCTCCACATACTGCGACAGGACCAGCACCCCGAGCCCCGGATACTCCCTGCGCAACCGCACGGCGGCCCGGACACCCTCGTCCGTGTGCGTCGGCGGCATCCGCACATCGGCCACCACCACATCGGGCAGCTCGCCCTGCGCGGCCAGGTCGGCGACGGTCTTCACCAACGCCTCCGCGTCCCCGACGCCCGCGACCACATCGTGCCCCCGGTCCGTCAGAAGCCGGGTCAGCCCCTCCCGGAGCAACACCGAGTCCTCGGCGATGACCACCCGCACCCTCACGTTCTCCACGATCTCCCGACCCCCACTGCGCTCCGCCGACGGTGTCTCCTGCGGAGCAAAGCATTCCAGCAATCGGACGAGGCCGGGCGGCCTGTGGATAACGCATGAGAGGGGTCACCGGGGCTGTGGAAAAGTGCGGGAGAGGTGGGGTGTGGGCAGGGGGAGGGCGCGGCGATCCGGGCACTCTTGATCGGTGCGTGCGGTGCGTGCGGTGCGTGCGGTGCGTGCGGTGCGTGCGGTGCGTGCGGTGCGTGCGGTGCGTGCGCGGGTGGGAGTGCTGGCGCTCGGATGGTGTCGGAGGCGGAGGCGGAGGCGGTGTGGGGGCCGGTGCCAATCGGGGTGGCTACGGCGCCGACCCGGGTGTGGATCAGGTGCGCCAGGGCAGTTCGGCTATCACGCGGGTCGGGCCGCCCGCCGGTGAATCGACCACCAGGACGCCGTCCACCGCGTCCAGCCGACCGGCCAGCCCCGCCAGACCCGAACCGTGTGCCGCGTCCGCGCCGCCGACCCCGTCGTCCAGCACCTGGACCAGCAGCCGGTCCTCGGACCGCCACACGTCCACGGTGGCCGAGCGGGCGCCGCTGTATTTGCTGATGTTCTGGAGGAGTTCGGAGACGGTGAAGTAGGCGATGCCCTCGATGGCGGGGGCGGGGCGGGCCGGTAGATCGACCTCGACCCGGACGGGCACGGTGCAGCGGGAGGCGATGGCGGAGAGGGCGGCATCCAGGCCCCGGTCGGTGAGGACGGCCGGGTGGATGCCCCGCGCCAGGGCGCGCAGCTCCTGGAGCGCCGTCTTCACTTCCCCGTGCGCGTCGTCCACCATCCGGGCAGCCGCCTGCGGGTCCTCCCGCACCTTCTCCTTCGCCATTCCGAGATCGATGGCCAGACTGACCAGCCGGGCCTGCGCGCCGTCGTGCAGGTCGCGTTCGATGCGGCGCAGATCGGCAGCGGCGGCGTCCACCACGACCCCCCGGTCCGACTCCAGCTCCACCACCCGCGCCGACAGCCGCGACGGCCCGAGCAGCCCCCTCACCAGTACCCCGTCCACCGCGGTGAGCGCGCGCACGATCCACGGCGTGACCAGCGTGAGCAGCAGCCCCACCAGTGCGGTCACGGCGATCTCGAAGGGGTTGTCGAGATATATGGCGTGGTGGGCGTCGCCGTAGAGCTGGATGCCGTCCTGACCCGCGTACATCGGGAACACCCAGAACCACAGCGGATACGTCAGCAGGGACCAGCCGGTGGCCCAGAAGCTCACCGCGACGGAGAAGGAGAAGACGGCCCAGGGGTACTGGAGCACCGCGTAGAGCAGATGGCGCCAGGAGACACCGCTGCCCAGCATCCCACCGACCCAGCCGAGGAACCCCGGCCGCCGTGAGCGCACCGGCTCCGGGTCCGCCACCGATACCCCCAGCAGCGCGCGGGCCCGCATCCGCTCCAGGACCCCGAAGCCCCGGCACCCGGCGAGGGCCACCGCGAGAACTGGTATCCCCAGGAACGTCACCAGCAGTCCGGCACCGAGCGACACCGTCGTCACCGCCCAGGTGAACAGCACCACCGCGACCGGCAGTCCGGTGAGGACGTACGCCAACTCCCGCCACGTACGCCCCTCGAAGGGAGCCCGCAGAGCGGCTGGGAGCGGGGAGCGGCGCGTTCCTGCGCTCCGATCACCCGGCGCGGGCCAGGCATCCCCGGCCTCGTCGAGCCCGTACCCCTGTCCGTACTCCGTGCTCATGGATATCGCCCCGTTCTCCTCGCCCCGACGGCCTCGAAGCCGTACCCCTTCATCGTGCTGTCCCCAGCCCCGCACCGACATGGAGTCCATCGGTGTCTTCGTGCGGGGGTTTTCCCTACCTCCGAGAGCTGTACGGATCGGGATGCGGTCGCCCCGAGCGGCGGGAACGGCGCGCTTGGAAGCGGGAGTTGGACGATTCTGCTGGTGCTGGTGCTGGTGCTGGTGCTGGTGCTGGTGCTGGTGCTGGTGCTGGTGCTGGTGCTGGCTTGCTGTGCCGCACGTTGCGTCGCGTGTCGCACGCCTGACAGCGTCCGGTGCTCACCGGGCACCGCGCACCGCGTAGAGCACACCGCACAGCGCCCAGGGCGCACCGAGCACCGCCCAGCGCACAGCACGTGCAAGCCCACCTCAGCCGACCCCCGCGCGCAAACCCCCGCTCTGCCCCGGCGGCAGCCCCGTAGCCCCGTAGCCCCGCGGGTTCCTAATCCCGCCCCTCCTCCCGATCCCGCCAGGGCAACTCGGCCGTCACCACCGTCGGCCCGCCCTGGGGGGACTCGACCACGAACAGGCCGTCCACCGCGCCCAGCCGCTCGGAGAGCCCTCGTATGCCGCTTCCGGCGTCCGGGCGCGCGCCGCCTCGCCCGTCGTCGGTGACCTGTATGAGCAGCCGGTTCCGGGACCGCCACACGTCCACGGTGGCCGAGCGGGCGCCGCTGTGTTTGCTGATGTTCTGGAGGAGTTCGGAGACGGTGAAGTAGGCGATGCCCTCGATGGCGGGGGCGGGGCGGGCGGGCAGATCCGCTGTGACTCGTACCGGCACGGTGCAACGCGAGGCCACCGACGACAGGGCCGCGTCGAGCCCCCGGTCGGTGAGCACGGCCGGGTGGATGCCGCGGGCGAGATCGCGCAGCTCCTGGAGCGCGAGTTTCACCTCGCCGTGCGCCTCCTCCACCATCGCCGCCGCGTACTCGGGGTCCTCCAGCAGCTTCTCTTTGGCGAGGCCCAGCCCCATCGCAAGGTTGACCAGCCGGGCCTGCGCACCGTCGTGGAGGTCGCGTTCGATCCGGCGCAGGTCGGCCGCAGCCGTGTCCACCACGACCCCCCGGTCCGACTCCAGCTCCGCGATCCGCCGCTCCAACTCGTCGGAGGGCGACAGCAGCCCGCGCGCCATCGCCCGGTCCACGTTGGTCAACCCCCGTGCGATGAACGGCAGTACCGGCCACAGCACGAACAGCGAGGTCAGCGTCACCGCGAAGGTGAGGATTCCCCAGGGCAGGCGTATGAAGTCGTAGAGCAGTGTCCGCCAGCCCACCGGGTCCTTGAGCGCAGCCCACAGGCGCTGTGCCGGTCCGCCGGTCCGCGTCACCGGCAGCGGAGACGGCTCGTCCACCCGTGTCCCGAGCAGCGCACGGACCCGCGCCCGCTCCAGCTTCCCGAGCTGTCTGGCACCCAGCAGGGACAGCGCGAGCAACGGCAGCCCGATCACCGTCAGCGTCAGGAACCCGCTGGTGAACACCGCCGTCACCACATAGGTGAAGCCGAGCAGTGCCATCGGGAGATTCAGCAGCAGGTGCGCTATCTCCTTCCAGGTGTGCCCTCCGAGTGCGAAACGCGCGGGGGCCAGCGGGCCGGGAACACCATCCGGACCGGGCACCCCGGCACGGACCGAGGTCCCGGCGCGGTCGGCGGACGTGCGGGATGGGCCCGAGACCCCCGATATATCGGTGCCGGATGCCCCAGAGCCATCGGAGTGCCTGGACGGATCGGCGGGCCCCGAGGCATCGGCGTGCCCGGAGAGGTCGGCAGGCTCGGACGGGTCGGCGGCCGGCCCGGAGGGGCCCACGGAGGAGGCGGCTGCGGTCATACCGTTCAGCCTGCCGTGCCACACACCCCCGGCGCCATGAGGTCCGCCGCCCTCTCGTCCTGGGGAAAACCCCACCCACCGCACGATCCCCCTGCCGCACACCGCGACGGGCCGCTTACCGTGTCTTTATCAGGGCCTAGACTCCCGTGGGTACGGCCTCCCGCGATCCCAGCGCCGCGCGGGAACCGGAAACACCACGAGGTCAGGGCAGCGCGGGGAGCGAGGGCGGACGGTGCGGGAGACGGTGGGCAACTCGACGGTAGCCGCCGCGGACGCCGCGGCCGACTACTTCCGGTCCTACTCGGTCGTGGGACTGCTCGCCCTGCTGGGCGTCCTCTTCGTCGCGGTCGCCTTCGGCGCCGGACGCCTGCTGCGGCCCGTCGTACCGACCCCCGAGAAACTCCTCACCTACGAGTGCGGCGTCGATCCCGTCGGCGAGGGCTGGGCCCACACCCAGGTCCGCTACTACGTCTACGCCTTCCTCTACGTCGTCTTCGCCGTCGATTCGATCTTCCTGTTCCCCTGGGCCACCGTCTTCGCCGCCCCCGGCTACGGCGCGGCGACCCTGGTCGAGATGTTCGTCTTCCTCGGCTTCCTCGCCGTGGGCCTGCTGTACGCCTACAAGAAGGGAGTCCTGGCATGGACGTGAACCCGGCCGCCGCCACCGGCTCCGCCCCCAGCCCCGCCCCGCAGCCCGTACTCCTCCCCGAGCCCAAGCGGCTCGGCGCCCTCGCCCGGCTCGCCCCCGAACCGATGAAGGTCGTCCTCAACTGGGGTCGCCGCTACTCCCTCTGGGTCTTCAACTTCGGCCTCGCCTGCTGCGCCATCGAATTCATCGCCGCGTCGATGGCCCGCCACGACTTCATCCGGCTCGGCGTCATCCCCTTCGCACCGGGTCCGCGCCAGGCCGATCTGATGGTCGTATCGGGCACGGTGACCGACAAGATGGCGCCCGCCGTGAAGCGCCTCTACGAGCAGATGCCCGAACCGAAGTACGTCATCTCCTTCGGCGCCTGCTCCAACTGCGGCGGACCGTACTGGGACTCGTACTCCGTCACCAAGGGCGTGGACCAGATCATCCCGGTGGACGTCTACGTCCCCGGCTGCCCGCCCCGCCCCGAGGCGCTGCTCCAGGGCATCCTCAAACTCCAGGAGAAGATCGCCCGCGAGTCCCTCGGTGAGCGCTACGGCACCCCCGCCGACCGCCCGTCCCCGGCCGCCCTCCAGAGCGACCTCGTACGCCCCCCAGCCACGCCCGGTGCGACTGATACGACAGATGCGACTGATGTGACAGGCGTGACCGGTGTGTCCGAGGGGGACGCCCGATGAGCACGGTCGGCTGGCTGCCCGCCCCCGCCGGGGAACTCTTCGGCCCGGACGCCACGGCCGAGGAGTCGTACGACGTCCTGACCGTGGACGTGCCCCCGGCCGTCTGGCTCACCGCCCTGGACACGGCCCGGACCACTCTCGGCTGCACCTACTTCGACTGGCTCAGTGCGGTGGACGAACCCGGCACCGGCTTCCGGATCTGCGCCCACGTCGCCGCCCTCGGACCGGTCCGGCGCCTCCTGCTGCGTACGACCGTCCCGCACGAGAACCCGGCGCTGCCGTCCGCCGTCGGCGTCTACGCGGGCGCCGCCTGGCACGAGCGCGAGACCCACGAGATGTTCGGCGTCTCCTTCACGGACCACCCCAGCCTCACGCACCTCCTCCTTCCCGACAGCTTCGAAGGCCACCCCCTCCGCAAGGACTTCGTCCTCGCCGCCCGCGTGGCCAAGGCGTGGCCCGGCGCGAAGGAGCCCGGCGAGTCCGAGCACGGCGCCCCCAAGCGCCGCCAGATGCTGCCCCCCGGCGTCCCCGACCCCAACGAGTGGGGCCCCCTCAAGGGTCAGCTCCCCGCCGCTCCCGCCCGCCCAGCCCGGGGCACCGCACGTACGACCGCCGACCGCCCGGCCCCCGGCCGGTCGGGGACGCCCACCGGGGCCGCGGGCTCAACTCCCGTTACCGGCGGCCCAGGCACGGAGCCCGAAGCACCCGTCACCGGTGCCACCCGCCCCCGCCGCACACGCACCGCGAGCCAGGGCTCAGCCAGCCAAACCACCGGTACGCAGGGGGAGTCCCCGGACCGGACACCCCCCACCCCGGAGCCCCCGGCCGCGTCCGGCCCACGTCGCTCCCGGACCGCGTCGGGCGGCTCGGCCTCCCAGTGCCCTGCCCCCGAGCAGCAGATCCCGGAGGCCGGTGCCCCCAGCGGCCCTGACGCTCCGGCCGCGTCCGGCCCGCGTCGTTCCCGCAGCGCGTCGGATGGCTCGGCCTCCCAACGCCCTGCCCCCGAGCAGCAGATCCCGGAGGCCGGTGCCTCCAGCGGCCCTGACGCTCCGGCCGCGTCCGGCCCGCGTCGTTCCCGCAGCGCGTCGGATGGCTCGGCTTCCCAGCGCCCTGCCGCTGGCGTCTCACCCTCCGAGCAGCCCCCGCAGGACGACACCTCTAGCGCCCCCGCGGCTCCAGCTCCGTCCGGCCCGCGTCGCTCCCGCAGCGCATCGGGTGGCTCGGCCTCTCAACGCCCCGTCTCTGAGCAGCAGCCCCCGGAGGACGGCACCCCTAGCGCCCCCGCCGCTCCAGCTCCGTCCGGCCCTCGCCGTTCCCGCAGTGCGTCAGGCGGCTCGGCCAGCCAGCGCACCCAGCCCCCGGCAGACCCCAGGCCCTCGGCGACCCCCGCCGCTCCCGCTCGCCCCTCCACCGCCCCGCGCAGCGCGGACGCCCCTTGGCACCACGCCCGCCCGGCCTTCGACGAGCCCACCGAGCCCGAGCAATCCACGAGCCCGGCACCAGACCCGGAGCAGAGGCCCGAACCGACGCCGCAGCCCAGGCCGGAGCCATCGGCGGAGCACCCCGGGCCCAAGCCGCACGCGGAGCCGGAATCCCACGCGGAGCCGCAATCCCAGATGGCCCGGGAGTCCCACCTGGCCCCGCAGCCTCACACGGCCCCGGAGCCCGACGAGGCCCCGCCCGCCCAGACCACCTCCACCCCCCAGCCTCACTCGGACCCGGTCCCGCACCTGGCGGAGTCGGCCCCCGCCCCGCCCCACCACCCGCAGAAGCTGACGCCGACCGCGCCCCCGCCCTCGACGCCGCCCTCGGTCAAGCGCGACGCAGACGAGGCCGACCAGGACGAGGACGACGCAGTCACCCCCGACACTCCCCAGCCCTCCGACACACCCAAGCCC
>NZ_JAHRXF010000014.1 GCF_019104725.1 Streptomyces corallincola
TCGTCCGGTGGGGGGGGGGGTGGGGGGGGGGCGGGGGCGGGGGGGGGGGGGGGGGGGGGGGGGGTGGTCCGGGGGGCGCGGGTCTCCTCCTTGAGGAGGAGGGCGCTCACCCTGGGGCGGTGCGCGGGGCACGGAGGGTGAAAACGGGACTCTTCGGATGTGAGGACCCACATAGGGCACACATCA
Organism: Streptomyces corallincola; assembly: GCF_019104725.1. Taxonomy (GTDB): domain Bacteria; phylum Actinomycetota; class Actinomycetes; order Streptomycetales; family Streptomycetaceae; genus Streptomyces; species Streptomyces corallincola. Next base: position 187 of record NZ_JAHRXF010000014.1, read on the forward strand.
CGTACGACCTCGCATAGGAGACGCGGCCTCCGGGATGAGCTGGATCGACGGTCTAGCTTGTCCTGATTTGACCCTCCTCGTTCCACTACACAGGTTCGTAAATCACGCCTTTGCCTGGGCATTTCGCCCCCGCTAAGAATTGCTCCCGTCGCTCAGCGCCGTGGGATGCGTCCCCCGGCGTTCGTGTGGGAGGAGCCGATTCCCCCGGCGGACGCAGGAGCGACCTCCGCGCTACTCGAAGAGGTCCATCAGCCATGCCCAAGAACTTCCTCAACGGCCGTCTCAGTCAGACCCTGACCAAGCGCCACAAGGCCGTGATGGCCGGTGCCGGAACGCTCGGCGCCGCCGCCATCGCGCTGACGGCCACCGTCGGGAGCACGGGCGCCACCGTCACCGCCGGATCCCCCGTCGCGGACACCCAGGTCGCCGTCGCCCATGCGCACGAGGACCACGCCGGTCTGACGAACGACCGCGTGAAGCTCGACGCCCTCGCGGCCAAGCAGAAGGCCGCCAAGGCGGCCGAGGCCGCGAAGACCGCGAAGGCAGCCGACGCCAAGAAGAAGGCGGACACCGCCGCCGCGCTGAAGAAGGCCGCGGCCGACGCAGCCGCGAAGCGCGCGCACTCCTCCGCCCCGGCCGCGAACCGCTCCGCCAAGCGCCTCCCGATGCAGACCGTCGCCGCCACCACCTACTCCAACAACCTGGACGGCTGGATACGCAACGCCCTGGCGATCATGCACTCCAGGGGCATACCGGGCAGCTACAGCGGTCTGCACCGCAACATCATGCGCGAGTCCTCCGGCAACCCGATGGCCATCAACAACTGGGACATCAACGCGATCAACGGCATCCCGTCCAAGGGTCTGCTCCAGGTCATCCCGCCGACCTTCGCCGCGTACCACGTGCCCGGCACCTCGTGGGACATCTACAACCCGGTCGCCAACATCACCGCCGCCGCCAACTACGCGGCGCACCGATACGGCTCGATCGACAACGTGAACAGCGCGTACTGAGGCCGCGCGGACCTCTGAGACGACACGAAGGGCGGCACCTGTCGAGGTGCCGCCCTTCGGCGTTCCATCATCCGCGCTCCGTCATCCGCGTTCCGTCATCGGCGCCCGGAGGCCCCGCTCACGGACCCGGTCACTTCCGCATGACCTCCGGCTCGTGCCGTCGCAGGAAGCGCGCCACGAGGAAGCCGCAGATCACGCCGAGGACCAGCAGCGCGCCCATGTCCATACCCCAGGCGGCGGCCGTGTGGTTCCACAGCGGATCCGTGCTGCCGGGGTCGTCGGTGTTGGGCGCGATGTTGTTGAAGTCCAGCGTGGCGCCCGCGGCGGCCACCGCCCAGCGCGACGGCATCAGGTACGAGAACTCGTTGACACCGACCGCGCCGTGCAGGGTGAACAGGCAGCCGGTGAACACGACCTGGATGATGGCGAACATCACCAGCAGCGGCATCGTCTTCTCGGAGGTCTTCACCAGCGAGGAGATGACCAGGCCGAACATCATCGAGGTGAAGCCCAGCCCCATGATCGGCAGGCACAGCTCCAGCAGCGTGGAGTGGCCGAGCACCACGCCCTCGGCGGGGATCTCCCGGCTGGAGAAGCCGATCAGGCCGACCATCAGGCCCTGGAGCACCGTGACGACACCCAGGACGACGACCTTGGACATCAGGTACGCCGAGCGGGACAGGCCGGTGGCGCGCTCCCGCTCGTAGATCACCCGTTCCTTGATCAGTTCACGGACGGAGTTGGCCGCACCGGCGAAGCAGGCTCCGACCGCGAGGATCAACAGAACCGTCGTGGCCGTACCGTTCGGCACGGGTACCCCGGTGCGGGGGTTGATCGGGTTGACCAACAGCCCCCTGTCCGAATCGATCAACAGACTGACCGCACCCAGTACAGCGGGCAGGATGACCGTCAAGGCGAGGAAGCCCTTGTCGGACGCGATCACCGCGACATAGCGACGGATCAAGGTGAGCAACTGCGAGGCCCACGGCTGCGGCTTGGGCGGCTTCACGGCCTGCGGCGACGGCATGGTCACCGACTGCGGGGCGACCGCGTCGATGTCCGCGGCGTACATCTGGTAGTGCTGCGAGCCCTTCCAGCGGCCCGCCCAGTCGTAGTCGCGGTAGTTCTCGAAGGCGGAGAAGACGTCGGCCCAGGTGTCGTAGCCGAAGAAGTTCAGCGCCTCCTCGGGCGGGCCGAAGTAGGCCACCGCGCCGCCCGGCGCCATCACCAGCAGCTTGTCGCAGATCGCCAGCTCGGCCACCGAGTGGGTCACCACCAGGACCGTACGGCCGTCGTCGGCCAGGACGCGCAGCAGCTGCATCACGTCCCGGTCCATGCCGGGGTCGAGACCCGAGGTCGGCTCGTCCAGGAAGATCAGCGACGGCTTGGTCAGCAGCTCCAGGGCGACCGAGACGCGCTTGCGCTGGCCGCCGGAGAGCGAGGTGATCTTCTTGTCCTTGTGGATGTCGAGCTTCAGTTCGCGCAACACCTCTTCTATCCGGGCGTCGCGCTCCTGGCCCGTGGTGTCCGCCGGGAAGCGGAGCTTCGCCGCGTACTTCAGCGCCCGCCTGACCGTCAGTTCCTTGTGCAGGATGTCGTCCTGCGGGACCAGACCGATGCGCTGGCGCAGTTCGGCGAACTGCTTGTAGAGGTTGCGGTTGTCGTACAGCACCTCGCCCTCGTTGGCGGGCCGGTAGCCGGTGAGCGCCTTGAGCAGGGTGGACTTGCCGGAACCGGACGGGCCGATGACCGCGATCAGCGACTTCTCCGGGACGCCGAAGGAGACGTCCTTCAGGATCTGCTTGCCGCCGTCCACGGTGACCGTCAAGTGCCGTGCGGAGAAGGAGACTTCGCCGGTATCGACGAACTCCTCCAGCCGGTCCCCGACGATCCGGAACGCGGAGTGGCCGACGCCGACGATGTCGCTCGGGCCGAGGACGGCGGTGCCGCCCTTGGTGATCGGTTGGCCGTTGACGTACGTGCCGTTGTGCGAGCCCAGGTCGCGGATCTCGAAGCGGCCGTCCGGTGTGGACCGGAACTCCGCGTGGTTCCGGGACACTTGGAGGTCGGAGACGACGAGGTCGTTCTCCAGGGCGCGGCCGATGCGCATCACCCGGCCGAGCGCCAGCTGGTGGAACGTGGTCGGGCTGCGGTCGCCGTGGACCGGCGGTGCCCCCGCACCGCCGCCGGGCGTCTTCTGCGCGAGGCCCTCGGCCGGGCCGCCCTGCTGCGGCAACGCCGCGGGCACCGGCTGCGAGACGTCCGGCTGCGGCGGCGCGACGGGCGTGCTCCGGGCCGCCGCGCCCGCGCCCTGTGCCGCGTACGACGCGGCCTGCGGCGTCGTCTGCGGCGCGGTGACGGCGGCGGCCGTCAGGTCCACGCGCGGTCCGTCCGTCGCGTTGCCCAGGTGCACCACCGTGCCGGGGCCGATCTCCGTCCGCTGGACGCGATCCCCCCGCACGAAGGTGCCGTTGGTGCTGCCGTGGTCCTCGATGGCCCAACCGCGGCCGTCGAAACTGACCGTGGCGTGCCGCCAGGAGACCCTGGCGTCGTCGAACACGATGTCACCCTGCGGATCGCGCCCGAGGGTGTAGGGCCTGGACGGGTCGAGCGTCCAGGTCCGTCCGTTTGATTGCAGTACGAGTTCCGGCACTCCATGCCCCACTGAGTTGTCCCCCGATATTTCCCCCGTCACAGGGAGTCTAGGGATGTCGAACATCGTGGGGAACTATTCCAGGCTCATCGCCCTGACCGAAAGCCGGGCCTTGCGACGAGCGGTCGAACGCGCTCCCCGCACGCCCCGTTGACGGGGTGGAAATCGGGCCGGACAGTGGTAATGCCCCCGAGGGGGACATCAGCGGCGGGTGCCGCGCGCGGATCGGGGGGTCTGCCATGAGCGGTGCGAGGGCGGGCGCGGGCGCCGCGCCGGAACACGGCGCGCGGGGCGGCGACATGCGGCGGAGCACGCTGCCGCTCTGGCTGGACGCCCTCATCTCCGCTGTCGCGGCGGCCAGTTGGGCGCTCGCGGGGATGACGGCCGTCGCCGTGCTGGGGCTGCATCTGCTGGGCGCCGACGCACGGGGCGCGCGCGGTCCGATGACGGCGGCGGCGGTGGCGCTCGCCGCGGGCGGCTCGGTCACGCCGTCGGCCGACGCCTCCGCGTTCGGCGTGGACGGCGTACGCGCCCGTACCGCCATCGACTTCGCGCCACTCGGAGTGAGTCTGGTCGGCGCGCTGCTGATCGCCTGGATCTTCCTACGGTCTCTGCGGGCGGCCGGAGTTGGGATCACCCTGCCCGAACTGGCGCTGCGCTCGGGGACGTTGGTCGCCGTCTTCGTGGCCGCGCTGGGCGGAGCGTGCTGGGCGGGGCACGGGTCGGTGACGCTGGACGGCAGGACGCTCGGGCTGGACCGGCTCCCCGGCACGGGCGGGGACACGGGCGGCGGGCTGCGCGTACCGGGGCTCGGGGATCTCGGCGGGATGCTGCCGGGGGGTCTCGGGGACGGCATCGCGGGTGGTCTCGGGGACCGGCTGGGCAAGGCGCTCGGGGACGCGGCCGACGCCAAGGTGGTCGTGCGATTCGACGTGGACACCGGCGCGACGCTGCTCGGCGGGCTGTTCTGGTGTGCCGCCGTCCTGCTGATCGCGCTGCTCGCCTCGCGCCGCACCCCGCTGCCCCGCGGCTGGGACGTGGTGCACCGGACGGTACGCCCCCCGGTGTCGGCGCTGGTCAACGTCCTGCTGGCCGCGGTGGGCGCCGGTCTCGCGGCGGCGGCGTACGCGGCGGTCGGCGACGACCACCCCGGCCGCGTCGCGGGCGCGGCTCTGCTGGGCGCGCCGAACGGGGCGTGGCTCGGGATGCCGCTGGGCCTGTTCGTGCCCTGGGACGGCCGCGCCACCGGACTCCTGGGCACCCTGCTCCCCCACCCCATAGACCAGCTCCTTCACTCCGGCTCCGGACGCCCGGTCACGCTCGGACGGCTGGCGGAACTGGACGGCAGGGTGTGGCTGCTGGCGGTGGGCGCGGTGCTGGCCATGCTGGCGGCGGGCGTGCTGGCAGCGGTACGGACACCGGTGGGGCGGGGGCACGGCCGGTGGAGTGGGGGGCCCGGGGGCGAGGTCGGGGGTGGGGGTGGGTACGGGACGGCGGCGCGGCCGGGTGGGACGGCGCGGTTCGCGGGGTGGTGTGCGCTGCGGCTCGGGGTCGTCACCGCGCTCGGGCTGCCGCTGCTGGTCCGGCTCACGGGTGTTTCGGCGGACGCCTCGCTGTCCGTGCTGGGCGTGGACGCGCTCGGTACGTCCGTCGGGCTGCACGGTCGCACGGGTACGGCCCTGCTGCTGGGCGCAGTGTGGGGTGCGGGCGCGGGGGCGGCGGGGGCGCTGCTGGCGAGCTGGGCCGGGGTGGGCGGGAAGTGGGCGGTGCGGCGGGACAGGGCTGGGCGGTATGGGGACGAGGACAGGGACAGGGACGGAGGTGATCGGAGCGGGGACGGCGTGAGCGCGGATGACGGGGCAAACGGCGCGGGGCGGTCGGCACCGTCCGCCCTTGCGGCACCGTCCGTCTCCGCCGCACCGCACGTCCCCGCCACACCGCACGCCTCCACCGCACAGTCCGCACCTGCTACACCGCACGCCTCCGTACCCCGCCGGAGCCCCCTCCCTGATCCCGGCCCCGCTGACGGCGAACCCCACGGCGCCCCAGCCGGGACCGCGCCCCCGGACCACACCGGCCCCTACCGTCCCCGCACCCCGTACCGTCCGCCCAACCCCGCCACCAACCCCTACCTGCGCGTGCCCGAGGATGCGCGGGAGCCGGAGGACGCGCGGCCGGGGTTCGGCCCGGCGCCGGACGACACGTGGGTGGAGGGTGCGGGTGGGCACGCGGAGGGGACGCGGGCGGGCGGTACGCGCGGGAGCGGGGGTACGCACGAGAGCGGGGGTACGCGCGGGAGCGGGGGTCGGCCCCCGCTTCCTCCGTCGGTGCCGCCTCCGCCGTCCGCGCCGCCGCCCCCACCGGCCACTCCCCCGCACCGCCCCCGCGGCTGAACCCCCCGCGGCGCACGGGCGGGCAAGGCGCGCGCCATCCGGCGGACACCGGTTGTTCCATGTCCGTCAGGCGGACGTGGCGGGCGCGGGACACCGGGTGCCGGATACCGTGGTGCCCACCATGAGCGCTGCGCAGACCTCAGAGGTCCCCACTCTCCTCGTCAAGATCTTCGGGAAGGACCGGCCGGGCATCACCGCCGGACTCTTCGACACCCTGGCCGCCTTCGGGGTGGACGTGGTGGACATCGAGCAGGTCGTCACACGTGGCCGTCTGGTGCTGTGCGCGCTGATCACGCAGCCGTCGCCCGCGCTGGAGGGCGATCTGCGGGCGACCGTGCACAGTTGGGCCGAGTCCGTGAAGATGCAGGCGGAGATCCTCTCCGGGCACGGCGACAACCGGCCCCGCGGTCTGGGACGCTCCCTGGTGACCGTGCTGGGCAGTCCGCTCACCGCCGAGTCCACGGCGGCCATCGCGGCCCGGATCGCCAAGGTCGGCGGCAACATCGACCGTATCTTCCGCCTCGCCAAGTACCCGGTGACCGCTGTGGAGTTCGCGGTGTCGGGCGTGGAGACGGAGCAGTTGCGCACGGCTCTGATGGCGGACGCGGGGGCACTGGGTGTCGATATCGCGGTGGTCGCTGCGGGTCTGCACCGGCGGGCGCAGCGGCTGGTGGTCATGGACGTGGACTCCACGCTGATCCAGGACGAGGTCATCGAGCTGTTCGCCGCGCACGCGGGCTGCGAGGAGCAGGTCGCGGAGGTGACGGCGGCGGCGATGCGCGGGGAGCTGGACTTCGAGCAGTCCCTGCACGCGCGGGTGGCGCTGCTGAAGGGGCTGGACGCCTCGGTGGTGGACCGGGTGCGGGAGCAGGTGCGGCTGACGCCGGGGGCGCGGACCCTGATCCGGACGCTGAAGCGGCTCGGCTATCAGGTGGGCGTGGTCTCCGGTGGTTTCACCCAGGTCACCGATGATCTGCGGGAGCGGCTTGGGCTGGACTTCGCGCAGGCCAACACGCTGGAGATCGTGGACGGCAGGCTCACCGGGCGGGTGGTCGGGGAGATCGTGGACCGGGCGGGCAAGGCCCGGCTGCTGCGCCGGTTCGCCGCCGAGGCCGGGGTTCCGCTGGCGCAGACGGTGGCCGTCGGGGACGGCGCGAACGACCTGGACATGCTGAACGCGGCCGGTCTCGGTGTGGCCTTCAACGCCAAGCCGGTGGTGCGCGAGGCCGCGCACACGGCGGTGAACTTCCCCTTCCTCGACACGGTCCTCTATCTGCTGGGGATCACCCGCGAAGAGGTCGAGGCGGCGGACACCCACGACGAGGGCTGAGCCCGGCCGGGAGGCGGCCGGGCCGGTGCCGCCGTGTCACTCCGAGGGCGCCCAGTAGTCCACGAGCGTGCCCACGCCGGGTTCGACGTTCTTCCAGGTGCCCTCGAAGGTCAGTACCGCGAAGGCGGCGGCCGGGAAGCCGCGCCGGTCCATCCGCTCGCGGGCGTCGCCCTCCGCACCTCCGGTGAGCACCTCGACCAGGCCGTGGACGCCGGGGTTGTGTCCGATGAGGATCACGTCCCGCACGTCGTCCGGGGTCTCGTCCAGGACCGCGATCAGCTCGCCGGGCGAGGCGTCGTAGATCCGCTCCTCGTAGACGGTCTTCGGCCGGTGGGTGAGTTCGTGCACGGCGAGCTTCCAGGTCTCGCGGGTCCATACGGCCGTGGAGCACAGGGCGAGGTCGAAGGCGATGCCGCTCTCGGCCAGTCTGCGTCCGGCGACCGCCGCGTCCGAGCGGCCCCGCTCGGCCAGCGGGCGCTCGTGGTCGGCCACGTCGGGCCAGTCTGCCTTCGCATGCCGGAAGACGATGATCCTGCGGGGTTCAGCGACGCTCATGGGCCCAGCTTCGCACGAAACAGGGCATGGGGCGCAGGGAGTTGACATGCGGATTCACCCCCCGGTGGCACCTGTGGATCAGCGTGCGAGCAGCGACTGCGCGCGCTGCACGAGGTGGGTGAGCGCGGGGTCGGGACCGGCCGCGTGGGCGTCCGACGGGTTGAGTATCAGCGTGAGGAGGGCGGTGAAGGCGAGGACGGGCAGGGCGAGCGCCCACCAGCGCAGTCGGGTCTCGGAGCCGCCCTCGGTCGCCGGGCGGGGCGGGGCGGGGGTGCGGGCCTGCATGGTCGCCTCCGTGGTCTTCGCGGTTCTTGGCCGCCCGTCGCGGCCGTACCTCGAAGTTACGGTTTCCGGCGCTTGGCGCCCATCCGGATATCCACCCACTCAACCCTGAAACCGACCCCCTAGGGGATGGGGGGGGTTGTCCCCACCCTCGCCCCTCCGAAGACCGGTCCCGCAGGGCCCCGCGAGACCCGCCGCGAGCGGTGAGCCGCCCGCCCGGTGTGAGCCCCCGCCGTGAGCCGTCGGTCGCCCGCCGTCAGCCGCCCGCCGTCAGGGAGACGCGATCGACGCGATGACCGCGATGACCAGGAAGATGGCGAAGAACGAGCCGAAGACGATGAGCATCTTCTTCTGGCCGTTGGGGGGATTCGGTTCGAGCACTGGCATGCGGTCAGTGTGCCACTCGCCGGACGCCCGGCCCGCCCGGGGGTCACTCGACCGGGCGGGGCGCCCGAAGGATCACCGGGCCGGACAGCTCACCGGGCCGGAGGGGCGACTGCCGTCTCGTCCTCGACCGTGCGGTCCCGTCCGGCCGCGAAGCCGACCACCATCTGCGGGACCATCAGCCCGGCCATGAGCGCGATCGGCGCTCCCCAGCCACCGCTGTGCTGGTAGAGCACGCCGACCAGCAGCGGACCCGGGATGGAGATCAGATACCCGGTGCTCTGCGCGAACGCCGACAGCCGGACCACGCCCGGACCGGTACGGGCCCGCATCCCGATCATGGTCAGGGCCAGCGGGAAGGAGCAGTTGGCGACACCGAGCAGCACGGCCCACGCCCACGCGCCACCGGCCGGGGCGAAGTACAGCCCGGCGTATCCGGCGAGGCCGCAGACCCCCAGCACCAGCACGATGGGCCCCTGATGCGGCAGCCGGGCGGCGAGCCGGGGGATGACGAAGGCCAGCGGCACGCCCATCACCATCGTCACCGCGAGCAGCAGACCGGCCGTGCCCGCCGGGACCCCGGCGTCGCGGAAGATCTGTGCCATCCAGCCCATCGTGATGTAGGCGGCGGTGGCCTGGAGCCCGAAGAACACGGCCAGCGCCCAGGCGGTACGGCTCCCGGTGATGCGCATCGGGGCGTCCTGGCCGCCGGACCGCCGCGCGGAAGCCTCGCCGTTCCGCCCGATTCCGTCCGGCGCACCACTATTCGGCGCGCCACCGTTCCGTGCGTCACCGTCCGGCGCACCGCCTTCTCGCGCGTCTCCCGCACCGGCGGATTCCCGCCCGTTCCCCGTCCCGGCGGCACGCTCCCGTACCAGCGGCAGCCACGGCAGTACGGCGGCGCCCGCGGGGAGCGCCCAGACCGCGAGGCCGTAGTGCCAGTTCCCGCCGAGCGCGTCGGTGACGGGGACGGTCACGGCGGCGGCGAGGGCCGTGCCGAGGGCGAGGGCCATCGAGTACAGGCCGGTCATGGAGCCGACGCGGTCCGGGAACCAGCGCTTGACGATGACCGGCATCAGGACGTTGCTGACCGCGATGCCCATGAGGGCGAGCGCGCTGGCCGCGAGGAATCCGGCCGTACCGCCCGCCCAGGGCCGCAGCAGGAGTCCGGCGGTGATGGCGGCCATGCCCGCGCAGACCACGGCGGCGGGCCCGAACCTGCGGGCGAGGCGGGGGGCGGTCACCCCGAACACGGCGAAGCACAGCGGCGGTACGGAGGTGAGCAGTCCGGCCACGCTGCCGCTCATGCCGAGGCCGCCGCGGACCTCCTCCAGCAGCGCGCCGAGGCTGGTGATGGCCGGGCGGAGGTTGAGCGCGGACAGCACGATGCCGACGACGACCAGGCGGACCGCCCACGCGCGCGCGGGCGGCGTGCGGCGCGCCGATGCCCGCCGGGGCTCTGTTGCGCGTTCGGGCACTGACATCTCCGTACGGGTTTCCCCGGTTCGCGCTTCCTCACCGACCATGTGGCACATCATAGAATCATGGGATGATTGGTTGTCCATCCGTGGCTGCCGTCGCCCACGACGACCGCACGACCGCACGACCGCACGACCGCACGACCGCACGACCGCACGACTGCACGACCGCACGACCGCACGACCGCAGCGATGATCGCCCACGGTGATCGCCCTCGCCCCCCCTGCCGGTCCGTCCGCCCCCGCCCGGTTCCGCGTCCCCGGACCGGCGTCCGCTCCCCCGCCCGTGCGAAGGTGAGCCATGCCCTTGAGCCACCCGCGCCGGTCGGCGCTGTCCGAACAGGTCATCGCCGCGCTGCGCAACCAGATCGCGTCCGGCGAGTGGCCGGTGGGATCGCGCATCCCGACCGAGCCGGAGCTGGTCGAGCAGCTCGGGGTCGCCCGGAACACCGTGCGTGAGGCGGTCCGCGCCCTGGCGCACAACGGGCTGCTGGACATCCGGCAGGGTTCGGGCACCTACGTGCTGGCGACGAGCGAGCTGGCCGGGGTGATGTACCGCAGGTTCGCGGACGCCGACCCCCGGCACATCGCGGAACTGCGCTCCACGCTGGAGTCGGCTGCGGCGCGGCTGGCCGCCGTACGGCGGACCGGGAAGGACCTGGTGCAGCTCGACGCGATGCTGGCGCGCCGCGAGGAGGCGTGGAACACCGGCGACGCGGAGGCGTTCGTGACCGCCGACGCGGCGTTCCACCTGGCCGTGGTCGCCGCCTCGCACAACGACGTCATGGCGGCGATGTACGCCGACCTGGGCGCCGTACTGCGGGACTGGCTGCGCGCGGACGTGGGCGAGGCGCTGACCCCGGAGTCGCACATGGACCACACCCGGCTGGTGGACGCGATCCGGGCGGGCGACGCGGACGCCGCCGAGGCGGAGGCCGGGAGCTACCCGTTCCTGTGCCGTCCGGACCGGTTCAGCCCGCCCGCTGGTGGCTGACCCACGCCGAGGCGACCTCGTTCCAGCAGCGTCCGGTGAGCCGCACCGTCATGGCGGCGCCGTCGTCCACGGGCGCGGTGTCGGTGTCGATGTCCCACCACTGCGCGCACTCGATGTGCAGCCGCAGCCGGTCGGTGTCCACATAGGGGTTGTGGCAGTAGGCGACCACGTGGGAGCCGTCCACAGCGGTGCGGCAGGAGGCGCCGAACAGGTCACCGGGGGCGTCCGCCACCGAGGAGCCGCCGTCGCCGGTGAGGGCGGACGCGTCGCGCGGGAGCAGCAGCGTGAGAGCGGCCGCGAGGATCACCGGGGCCAGGCTGTGGGACAGGCGCACAAGGGAACCTCCTGGGCCGGGCTGCGGAGGGACGCCCGAGCAGGGCGCGTGCCTCCAGAGTGCGCCGTACGGGGTGTGCGGCGCCCGGCGGGCAGGGCCGATCGGGTGACGGTACGTGTACACAGTGGTAGCCGCCGTCGGGCCCGCGCGCAGGGGTGGCCCGTCCCGTACGCACGCGACCGCGCCCCGCCTCCCGTCGTACGGTCGTACCGTCGTACGGGAGGCGGGGCGCAGCTGCCGGTGTCGGCCGGGGATCAGGCGCCGATGGCGTGCAGGCCGCCGTCCACGTGGATGATCTCGCCGGTGGTCTTCGGGAACCAGTCGCTCAGCAGGGCGACGATGCCGCGTCCGGCGGGCTCCGGGTCGGCGAGGTCCCACTCCAGCGGGGAGCGGGTGTCCCACACGGCGGCCAGGTCGGCGAAGCCGGGGATGGACTTGGCGGCCATCGAGCCGATCGGACCGGCGGAGATCAGGTTGCAGCGGATGTTCTGCTTGCCCAGGTCACGCGCCATGTAGCGGCTGGTGGCCTCCAGGGCGGCCTTGGCCGGGCCCATCCAGTCGTACTGCGGCCAGGCGAACTGCGCGTCGAAGGTGAGGCCGACGACGGAGCCGCCGTTCTGCATGAGCGGCAGGCACGCCGTGGTGAGCGACTTCAGCGAGAACGCCGAGACGTGCATGGCGGTGGCGACCGACTCGAACGGGGTGTTGAGGAAGTTGCCGCCGAGCGCGTCCTGCGGGGCGAAGCCGATGGAGTGGACGACGCCGTCCAGGCCGCCCAGCTCCTCACCGACGACGTCGGCCAGGCGGCCGAGGTGCTCCTCGTTGGTGACGTCCAGCTCGATGACCTTGACCGGCTTCGGCAGCTTCCGCGCGATGCGCTCGGTCAGGGTGGGCCGCGGGAACGCGGTCAGGATGATCTCGGCGCCCTGCTCCTGGGCGAGCTTGGCGGCGTGGAAGGCGATGGAGGACTCCATCAGCACGCCCGTGATCAGGACGCGCTTGCCGGCGAGGATTCCGCTCATGGTGATCAGTGACCCATTCCCAGTCCGCCGTCAACGGGGATGACGGCTCCAGTGATGTACGAGGCGTCGTCCGAGGCGAGGAACCGCACCGTCGCGGCGATCTCCTCGGGCTGCGCGTAACGGCCGAGCGGCACCTGGGTGACGATGTCCGCCCGCTGCTCGTCGGAGAGCACCTTGGTCATGTCGGTGTCCACGAAACCGGGCGCGACGACGTTGAAGGTGATGTTGCGCGAGCCCAGCTCACGGGCGAGGGAGCGCGCGAAGCCGACCAGACCGGCCTTGGAGGCGGCGTAGTTGGCCTGGCCCGCCGAGCCGAGCAGGCCGACCACCGAGGAGATCAGCACGACACGGCCCTTGCGGGCGCGCAGCATGCCCCGGTTGGCGCGCTTGACGACCCGGAAGGTGCCGGTGAGGTTGGTGTCCAGGACCGAGGTGAAGTCCTCCTCGGACATGCGCATCAGGAGCTGGTCCCTGGTGACACCGGCGTTGGCGACGAGGACCTCGACCGGGCCGTGGGCGTCCTCGATCTCCTTGTACGCCTGCTCCACCTGGTCGGCGTCGGTGATGTCGCACCTGACGGCGAGGAAGCCGGCCGGCGGCTCCCCGGAGCGGTACGTGATGGCGACCTTGTCGCCGGCGTCGGCGAACGCGCGGGCGATGGCGAGGCCGATGCCCCGGTTTCCTCCGGTGACGAGAACCGAGCGGCTCAACGGATCACCCTTTCGTTGGCGGGCTGATGCTGCTGCGGCCGAGGTCGGACGGGCAGGTGGCCGTGGGTCCGGCCGGGCGCCGAGGACGGGCGACCGCATCGAAAACCTATCGGTCGCGCACCCCGCGCGGGCAATCGGGCACCGACAGTGGCACGGGGGTGTCGCTGTCGGGTCCCTACAGAAACCCGTGCCGACGGGGCGGAACGGGTGGTCGCGCCGGGCGGACCCGCGCCATGATCGGTGCCGACAGGCCACGACAGCAGGGAGAACTCCGTGCCCCATTCCATCGACGAAGCCTTCACGGCGCTTCCGCTACGGCCGCTGGCCGACGCCGCGCTGGCCCGCGCGCGGGCGCTGGGCGCCGAGCACGCGGACTTCCGCTTCGAGCGGGTGCGCGGCGCGTCCTGGCGGCTGCGGGACGCCCGGCCCGCCGGGTCGTCGGACACCACCGACCTCGGGTACGCGGTCCGTGTCGTGCACGGCGGCAGCTGGGGTTTCGCGTCCGGTGTGGACCTCACCCTGGACGCGGCGGCCAAGGTCGCCTCGCAGGCGGTGGCGATGGCGAAGCTCTCCGCGCAGGTGCTGCGGGCCGCCGGTTCCGACGAGCGCGTGGAGCTGGCCGCCGAGCCGGTGCACGCGGACCGCACCTGGGTGTCGTCGTACGAGATCGACCCGTTCACGGTGCCCGACGAGGAGAAGGCGGCGCTGCTCGCCGAGTGGAGCGCGCGGCTGCTGGCCGCCAAGGGCGTCAGCCATGTGGACGCCTCGCTGCTCACCGTGCACGAGAACAAGTTCTACGCGGACACCGCCGGGACCGTCACCACCCAGCAGCGGGTCCGGCTGCACCCGGAGCTGACCGCCGTGTCGGTGGACGGCTCCAGCGGCGAGTTCGACTCGATGCGCACCCTCGCCCCGCCCGCCGGACGCGGCTGGGAGTACCTCACCGGCACCGGCTGGGACTGGGAGGGCGAGCTGGAGCGGATGCCGGAGCTGCTCGCGGAGAAGATGCGCGCGCCCAGCGTGGAACCGGGCCTGTACGACCTGGTCGTGGACCCGTCCAACCTGTGGCTGACCATCCACGAGTCGGTCGGGCACGCCACCGAGCTGGACCGCGCCCTCGGCTACGAGGCGGCCTACGCGGGCACCTCGTTCGCCACCTTCGACAAACTCGGCACGCTGAAGTACGGCTCCGAGCTGATGAACGTCACCGGGGACCGCACCGCCGAACACGGCCTGGCGACCGTCGGTTTCGACGACGAGGGTGTCGCCGCGCAGTCCTGGGACCTCGTGCGGGACGGCACCCTGGTCGGCTACCAGCTGGACCGGCGGATCGCCCGGCTCACCGGCTTCGAGCGCTCCAACGGCTGCGCCTACGCCGACTCCCCCGGACACGTGCCGGTGCAGCGCATGGCCAACGTGTCGCTGCGGCCGGACCCGGCGGGCCTGTCCACGGACGACCTGATCGGGGGCGTGGACCGGGGCATCTACGTGGTCGGGGACCGCTCCTGGTCGATCGACATGCAGCGGTACAACTTCCAGTTCACCGGGCAGCGTTTCTTCCGGATCGAGAACGGCCGGATCACCGGGCAGCTGAAGGACGTCGCCTACCAGGCCACGACCACCGACTTCTGGGGGTCGATGGCGGCCGTCGGCGGCCCGCAGACCTATGTCCTGGGCGGTGCGTTCAACTGCGGCAAGGCCCAGCCGGGCCAGGTCGCCGCCGTGTCGCACGGCTGCCCGTCCGCCCTGTTCAAGGGCGTCAACATTCTGAACACCACGCAGGAGGCCGGCCGATGAGCGCCCCCGTCAGCAAGGCGAGCAAGCCGCACGAGACCGTCGAGCGGGCGCTCGCCCTGTCCCGCGCCGACGGTCTCGTCGTCATCGCGGACGAGCGGTCCGACACCAACCTGCGCTGGGCGCGCAACGCGCTCACCACCAACGGCGTCACCCGCGGCCGTACGCTCACCGTGATCGCCACGGTGGACGGCCGGGAGGGCACCGCGAGCGGGGTGGTGTCGCGGGCGGCGGTGACCGCCGACGAGCTGGAACCGCTGGTGCGGGCCGCCGAGGCGGCGGCGCGCGGCGCCGGGCCCGCCGAGGACGCCCGGCCGCTGGTCACCGGGGTGCCCGTCGCCCCGGACTTCACGGACGCGCCCGCCGAGACCTCCTCGGCGGTGTTCGCGGAGTTCGCGCCCGCGCTGGGCGAGTCGTTCGCCCGTGCCCGCGCGGGCGGCCGGGAGCTGTACGGCTTCGCCCACCACGAGATGGTCTCGACGTACCTGGGCACCTCCACCGGGCTGCGACTGCGGTACGACCAGCCGTCGGGGACGCTGGAGCTGAACGCCAAGTCCCCGGACGGCACCCGCTCGGCGTGGGCGGGCCGGGCCACGCGGGACTTCAAGGACGTGGACCCGGCCGCGCTGGACGCGGAGCTGGCCACGCGGCTCGGCTGGGCGGAGCGCCGGGTGGAGCTGCCCGCCGGACGGTACGAGACGCTGCTGCCGCCGACCGCGGTGGCGGACCTGCTGATCTACCAGCATTGGTCGGCGTCGGGCCGGGACGCGGCCGAGGGACGCACGGTGTTCTCCCGGCCCGGCGGCGGCACCCGCGTCGGGGACCGGCTCAGCGAGCTGCCGCTGACCCTGCGCAGCGACCCGGACGAGCCGGGCCTCGAATGCGCGCCGTTCGTCGTCGCGCACTCCTCCGGCGGCGACCGGTCGGTGTTCGACAACGGTCTGGCGAGCGGCGCCATCGACTGGATCGGGAACGGTGAGCTGAAGCACCTGACCACCACCCGGCACGGCGCGGCCCTCACCGGGCTGCCGGTGGCGCCGGGCGGCGGCAACCTGATCCTGGACGGTGGCTCTGACCGCTCCCTGGAGGAGATGGTCGCGGCCACCGAGCGCGGGCTGCTGCTGACCTGCCTGTGGTACATCCGCGAGGTCGATCCGGCGACGCTGCTGCTCACCGGGCTCACCCGGGACGGGGTGTACCTGGTGGAGAACGGCGAGGTGACCGGCGCGGTGAACAATTTCCGGTTCAACGAGTCACCGGTGAGCCTGCTGGGCCGGGCCGTGGAGGCGGGCCGCACGGAGAAGACGCTGCCGCGCGAGTGGGGCGACTGGTTCACGCGGGCCGCGATGCCCGCGCTCCGGGTGCCGGATTTCCACATGAGCTCTGTCAGCCAGGGCGTATAACCTCGTAGGCGGCCGTCATCCGGCCGCCCGAGATCACCCGAGGAGACACGACAGACGTGACGGACATCGTCGATGAGCTGAAGTGGCGTGGGCTGTTCGCCCTGTCCACCGACGAGGACGCCCTGCGCAAGGCGCTCGCGGACGGTCCCGTCACGTTCTATTGCGGCTTCGACCCGACCGCGCCCAGCCTGCACGTCGGGCATCTCGTCCAGGTGCTCACGGTCCGCCGGCTCCAGCAGGCCGGGCACCGGCCGCTGGCACTGGTCGGCGGGGCGACGGGGCTGATCGGTGACCCGCGCCCGACCGCCGAGCGCACGCTGAACGACCCGGAGACGGTGTCCGGCTGGGTGGACCGGCTGCGCGGCCAGATCGAGCCGTTCCTGTCCTTCGAGGGCGAGAACGCGGCCGTCATGGTCAACAACCTGGACTGGACCGCGAACCTGTCCGCGATCGAGTTCCTGCGCGACATCGGCAAGCACTTCCGGGTCAACAAGATGCTCACCAAGGACTCGGTCGCCCGCCGTCTGGAGTCCGACCAGGGCATCAGCTACACCGAGTTCAGCTACCAGCTGCTCCAGGGCATGGACTTCCTCCAGCTCCACCGCCGCTACGGCTGCACGCTCCAGCAGGGCGGCAGCGACCAGTGGGGCAACCTCACGGCGGGGCTGGACCTGATCCACCGGCTGGAGCCGGGTGTCGAGGCGCACGCCCTGGCGACGCCGCTGATGACGAAGGCGGACGGCACCAAGTTCGGCAAGACCGAGGGCGGCGCCGTCTGGCTCGACCCGGAGATGACGACGCCGTACGCGTTCTACCAGTTCTGGCTGAACGTGGACGACCGGGACGTCTCCACGTACCTGCGCATCCTGTCCTTCCGCTCCCGCGAGGAGCTGGAGGAGCTGGAGCGGCAGACGGCGGAGCGTCCGCAGGCGCGGGCGGCGCAGCGCGCGCTGGCCGAGGAGCTGACGACGCTGGTGCACGGCGCCGGGCAGACGGCCGCCGTGATCGCCGCGTCGAAGGCGCTGTTCGGGCAGGGCGAGCTGGCGGAGCTGGACGGGGCGACCCTGACGGCCGCCCTGTCGGAGCTGCCGCACATCCGCGTCGCCGCACCCGGCCCGGTGGTGGACCTGCTCGCCGAGGTCGGCCTGGTCGCCAGCAAGTCGGCGGCGCGCCGCACGGTGAAGGAGGGCGGTGCCTACGTGAACAACGTCAAGGTGACCGCCGAGGACGCCGTGCCCGACACCGCCGACCTGCTGCACGGGCGCTGGCTGGTGCTGCGGCGCGGCAAGAAGAACCTGGCGGCGGTGGAGGTCACCGGCGCGTAGCGGTTCGCGGCGGGGCCGTACGACGCGTGGAGGGGCGCCGGTCGCTGGACCGGCGCCCCTCCACGTCGCTCTGTCAGACGTGTTCGCGTTTCCGCTTGCCCAGGGTCGCCATGTACAGCATGTCCACCACGGCGACGATGATGATCGCGGCGATCAGCTGGAAGGCGTGTCGGCTCCAGTCGATGCCGGAGGTCTCGGCCACGCCCAGGGAGCGGGCGATGGCATTGCCCGCGATGGCGCCGAGCATGCCGCAGATGGTGGTCAGCCAGAGCGGGCTGTGCTGCTTGCCGGGGATGATCGCCTTGGCGATCAGGCCCAGCACGAATCCCACGATGATCGCCCACAACCAGCCCATGACTGCCTCCTCGAACGATCCGGCGCGCCGATCCGTGATGAATACGGCCAGTCTGGGCGTGCCCGGCGCGGGGCGCATGTCGGATACACCCGGACGCGACCCGGTCTCGTCGGCGCGGTGGACGGGGCGTAACGTGAGGTGCGTTCCCGGCCGTTCCCCGTCGGCCGACGGGGCGGGTGCCGGGCCGGGGAGTCCGACGCGGGCGGAGTGGAATGTGATGCGGAAACAGCACGGCGGAAGCGTCCAGGTGTTCCGGATCACCGGTGCCCGGACCGGCCTCGCCGAGGACGTACGGGCCCGGCAGCGGCGGTACGTGATCTCCATGTCGATCCGCACCCTGTCGGTGATCCTCACGGCGGTCATGTGGAACGTCGAGCGCCATGTCGCCCTGGTGGCCCTCGTCGTGGGCATGCTGCTCCCCTACGTGGCGGTGGTGATCGCCAACGCCGGGCGCGAGCGGCCTCCGAACCTGCCGTCCACCTATGTGTCGTCGCCGGTGAGCGCGTACGTGCCGCCCGCGCTGCCGCGGGGCCCGGAGGACGGCGCCCGGACCACCGGTCGGGACGCGGGCGGTGAGGGCCGCCGGGCGGCCCCGGAGGAGCCCGGGGACCCGGTCACGAACCTCAGGAAAACCTCAGATCAATCATGAGGTTCCGGTGCCGGACGCCGGGTGCCCCGTGACATACTTCGTACGCGCTCCGCATCCCCCGTCGGAGCGACGGACCGACGCCGGGCAGCTCCCCCCGTGGCTGCTCGGCGTCGCCTTTTCCCGCCCCGTTCTGTGAGTCGAGTGCCGTGAGCGATACGCCGATCTGTTCCGCCAAGGGCTGCCGCGCGGGCGCCGCGTGGGTGCTGGCCTGGAACAACCCGAAGCTGCACACCCCGGAGCGGCGCAAGACCTGGCTGGCCTGCGAGGAGCACCGCGAGCACCTGTCGCAGTTCCTGGGCGTCCGGGGGTTCCTGAAGGACGTGGTGGCGTTCGGGGAGTGGCGGGCGACGGAGGTCTGAGCAACTCCGTCCGGTACACCCCGGAGCGGCCGTCCGGGACCCCGGAGCGGCTTCCCGCGGGCTCCGGAGCGGCCTCCCGCGGACTCCGCTAGCCGCCGATCGCGGACATGGGCCGGTCCGGCTGGACGAACGTCGGGTCGTCGAGGCCCGCACCGGCCTTCTTGCCCCACATGGCCTTGCGCCACCGCTCGGCGATCTCCTCGTCGGAGGCGTCGGAGCGCAGCGCGGCGCGCAGATCGGTCTCCTCGGTGGCGAACAGGCAGGTGCGGATCTGGCCGTCGGCGGTGAGCCGGGTGCGGTCGCAGGCGGCGCAGAACGGGCGGGTGACGGAGGCGATCACGCCGACCCGCGCGGGTCCGTCGTCCACCAGCCAGCGTTCGGCCGGGGCGGAGCCGCGCTCGCCGTCCTGTTCGGGGGTGAGGCGGAAGCGGGTG
The DNA here is from genome assembly GCF_019104725.1 of Streptomyces corallincola. GTDB lineage: Bacteria > Actinomycetota > Actinomycetes > Streptomycetales > Streptomycetaceae > Streptomyces > Streptomyces corallincola. Next base: position 19,654 of record NZ_JAHRXF010000014.1, read on the forward strand.
CGCAGCGAGGCGAGGATGTCCTCGGCGGTGACCATGCCGTCGCGCTTCCAGCCGTGCTGGGCGTCCAGCGGCATCTGCTCGATGAAGCGGAGTTCGTAGTCGTGCGCCACGGCCCAGGCGAGCAGGTCGGGTGCCTCGTCGGCGTTGAGGCCGGGCATCAGGACCGAGTTGACCTTGACCGGGGTGAGTCCGGCGTCGTGCGCGGCGGCGAGGCCGTCCAGCACGTCCTGGTGGCGGGCGCGCCGGGTGAGCGTCTTGAACACGTCGGGGCGCAGGGTGTCCAGGGAGACGTTGACCCGGTCGAGTCCGGCCGCCTTGAGCGCCGCCGCCGTACGGGCCAGGCCGATGCCGTTGGTGGTCAGCGAGGTGCGGGGGCGGGGCGTGAGCGCGGTGACGCGTTCGACGATGCCGGGCAGGCCGGGGCGGAGGAGCGGTTCGCCGCCGGTGAAGCGGACCTCGCGGATGCCGAGGAGGCGGACCGCGATGCCGATGAGCCGGACGATCTCGTCGTCGGTGAGCAGCTCGGACTTGCCGAGCCACTGCAGGCCCTCCTCGGGCATGCAGTAGGTGCAGCGCAGGTTGCACCGGTCGGTCAGTGAGACCCGAAGGTCGGTGGCCGTCCGGCCGTAGGTGTCGATGAGCACGTGGTCCCCTCCCTCGCTCGCTCGGCTCTCGTGGGTCTGTCACCTGCGAGCCTACGCGAGAGCGCGGGCGATCACAGGGGCGAGGCGCCCCGAGGGGGCGCGGCCCGCACCGCAGGACCTACGGGTCCCGGTCGGCGCGGGCCGCGCACGGGCCGCTCTCGCGTGCCCGCGGTACGGGTTCCGGGCGTCCGGTACGGGTCAGTGGGCGCCGGTGCCGGTGAGGGAGCGGACCTCCAGTTCGGCGTACTTCCCGGCGTCCGGGACCTCCTTGGAGAGCAGGGTGCCGAGGGCGCCGAGCAGGAAGCCGACCGGGATGGAGATCAGGCCGGGGTTCTCCAGCGGGAACCAGTGGAAGTCGACGTCCGGGAACATCGAGGTCGGTGCTCCGGAGACGACGGGCGAGAAGAGGACCAGGCCGACGGCGGTGACCAGGCCGCCGTAGATGGACCAGAGGGCGCCCGCGGTGGTGAAACGCTTCCAGAACAGGCTGTAGAGGAGCGTCGGCAGGTTCGCGGAGGCGGCGACGGCGAAGGCGAGCGCCACCAGACCGGCCACGTTGAGGTCCCTGGACAGCGCGCCGAGCACGATGGAGACGGCGCCGATGCCGACCGTGGCGTAGCGGGCGGCGTTGATCTCCTGCTTCTCGGTGGCCCGGCCCTTCTTGATGACGTTGGCGTAGATGTCGTGCGCGAACGACGAGGAGGACGCCAGGGTGAGCCCCGCGACGACGGCCAGGATGGTGGCGAAGGCGACCGCGGAGATGGTGGCGAGCAGGATGGCGCCCCAGTTGGAGTCCACGCCGCCGAGGTGCAGGGCGAGCAGCGGGGCCGCGGTGTTGCCCGCCTTGTTGGAGGCGATGATCTCGGCCGGTTTGATCAGCGCGGCGGCGCCGAAGCCGAGGGCCAGGGTCATCAGGTAGAAGACGCCGATGAGACCGATGGCCCACAGGACGGACTTCCGGGCGGCCTTGGCGGTGGGCACGGTGTAGAAGCGGATCAGGATGTGCGGCAGTCCGGCGGTGCCGAGGACCAGGGCGATGCCGAGCGAGAGGAAGTCCAGCTTGCTGGTGCCGGTGGCGCCGTACTTCAGGCCGGGCTCCAGGAAGGCCGCGCCCTTGCCGCTGTTGTCGGCGGCCCTGCCGAGCAGTTCGGAGACGTTGAAGTTGAACTTGATCAACACCAGGAAGGTCAGCAGCAGCGCGCCGATGATGAGCAGGACCGCCTTGACCATCTGGACCCAGGTGGTGCCCTTCATGCCGCCGATGGTGACGTACACGATCATCAGGACGCCGACCAGGGCCACGATGCCGATCTTGCCGCCGTCACTGGTGATGCCCAGCAGCAGCGAGACGAGGACGCCCGCGCCGGCCATCTGCGCGAGCAGGTAGAAGATCGACACGACGATGGTGGAGACACCGGCGGCGGTGCGCACCGGGCGCTGCCGCATCCGGTAGGCGAGTACGTCGCCCATCGTGTAGCGGCCGGAGTTGCGCAGTGGTTCGGCGACCAGCAGCAGCGCGACGAGCCAGGCGACCAGGAAGCCGATGGAGTACAGGAAGCCGTCGTAGCCGAAGAGGGCGATGGCACCGGCGATGCCGAGGAAGGACGCGGCGGACATGTAGTCGCCGGAGACGGCGAGACCGTTCTGGAAACCGGTGAACTGCCGTCCACCGGCGTAGAAGTCGGCGGCGTCCTTGGTCTGGCGTCCGGCCCACACGGTGATGACGAGGGTGGCCGCGACGAACACCGCGAACAGGGTGATGATCAGCGGCCGGTGCTCGCTGGCCTCCCCCGCGGCGAGCAGGGTGTGCGTGGGGCTCAGGTGCGCTGCGGGGCTCATGCGCCGCCCTCCATCCGGGACTTGATGGCTTCGGCCTTGGGGTCGAACTTCGCGGCGGCGTGCCGCGCGTACCACCAGGCGATGAGGAAGGTGCTCAGGAACTGCGCGAGGCCCAGTACGAGGGCCACGTTGATGTTGCCGACGACCTTGGTGCCCATGAAGCCGCCCGCGTAGTTGGAGAGCAGCACGTACAGCAGGTACCAGGCGATGAAGGCGAGGGTCAGGGGAAAGGCGAACGAGCGGTAGGAGCGGCGCAGTTCACCGAACTCCGCGCTTCGCTGCTCCTCGGCGAACTCCTCGGGGGAGGGAAGGGATGCTGAATGCCTCGAAGGCGGCGGTGTCTCGGTAGCCACGAAAGTCTCCTCGCGTCACGGATGTGCGCTTGCTGACCCAAGTCGGGGGATCACACTACCGGGCGTCACAGGGTGACCTCCGTGCGTGACGACGGGCCGGTGGGGGCACGCCGGGTCGGCCCCCGCCCACGGTCACGGCGCGCGGGGCACACCGGTTCAACTCGGCCCGGCTCTTTCGGAGATCAGCGGGTGAGGATAGTTTCGCCTTGCCCCACCCGTCATGTACCTGCCCGAGCGTTGTACGCGTTCCGGGCGGTCAGCCATCCGGATGATGTGGAGACCTCATGGCTCATCTGCGCTCAGGACGCCGACTCGCGCTCGCCGTTCCGGTCGTGCTGTCCCTGACCGCCTCGCTCGGCTTCCTGCCGGTGGCGGCCTCGGCGGCGGTCCCGGCCGCGGCGACGGCCCCCGCGGCGGACGGTGACGTCCTGTCGTACGTGGTGAACACCGCGCGGGACGCCCGCACGATCGAGTCGGTGCGCCGGGCCGTGACCCGCAACGGCGGTACGGTCGTGACGAGTTACGACCGCATCGGGGTAATCGTGGCGCACTCCGCCGACCCGGACTTCGGGAAGCGGATGCGGCAGGTGCGCGGGGTGGACTCGGCGGGCGCCACCCGGAACCGGCCGCTGCCCTCGCAGGCCACCACGGACGAGGGCACCCCGAAGGCACTGAGCGCCGCCGAGGTCGCGGCGGCCGGACGGAAGGCGGCGGCGGGCCAGGACCCGCTGGAGCCCCTCCAGTGGGACCTTCCGGCCATCAAGGCGGACAAGGCGCACGAGAAGACCCTGGGCAGCCGGAAGGTGACGGTCGCCGTCATCGACACCGGTGTGGACGACACCCACCCGGACATCGCGCCCAACTTCGACCGGTCGGCGTCCGCGAACTGCGTCTCGGGCAAGGCGGACACCACCGAGGGCTCCTGGCGGCCGGGTGCCGCCGAGTCCCCGCACGGCACCCATGTGGCGGGCGAGATCGCCGCCGCGAAGAACGGGGTCGGCGTGACGGGTGTCGCGCCGGGTGTGCGGGTGGCGGGCATCAAGGTGGCCAACCCGGACGGGTACTTCTACACCGAGTCCGTGGTCTGCGGCTTCATGTGGGCGGCCGAGCACCACGTGGACGTCACCAACAACAGCTATTACACCGACCCCTGGTACTTCAACTGCGCCGACGACCCGGACCAGAAGGCCCTGGTGGACGCCATCACACGGGCCTCCCGGTACGCGGAGGACAGGGGCACGGTCAATGTCGCGGCGGCGGGCAACGAGAACTACGACCTCGACTCGCACTCGATCACCGACCCGGCCTCGCCGAACGACGGCACCCCGTCGGACCGCACGGTGGACCCGCACAAGTGCTTCGACATCCCGACCCAGTTGCCGGGTGTGGTCACGGTCGCCTCGACGGGCGCGAAGGGTCTGAAGTCGTCGTTCTCGAACCACGGGCTCGGCGTGATCGACATCGCCGCGCCGGGCGGTGACTCCACGGCGTACCAGAAGCCGGACGCCCCGGCGACGAGCGGGCTGATCCTCGGCCCGCTGCCGGGCGGGACCTGGGGGTACATGGCGGGTACGTCGATGGCGACCCCGCACGTGGTCGGGGTGGCCGCGTTGATCAAGTCCACCCATCCACACGCCTCGGCCGCACTGGTCAAGGCGCTGCTGTACGCCGAGGCGAACGCGACGCCGTGCACCGATCCGTACGACATCAACGGTGACGGCAAGGTGGACGCGGTGTGCAAGGGGTCGAAGAACTACAACGGGTTCTACGGGTGGGGTACGGCGGACGCGTTGAAGGCCGTGACCTGGTAGACGAGGGGTGACGGGGCCGCCGGTGCCGGGGGGATCGGCCCGGCGGCCCGGCGGCCCGGCGGCCCGGCGGCCCGGTCGGTCAACTGTTGACCAGTGTTGACCAGTCGCCCTCGGCATTGGTCAACGGTATTGATCAACAGTTGACGCGGAACATCACTGGATGTACGGAATCAACGGGACGACCCCGTTCATCCATTGGTGACGAGCACCTTGAGCGCCGTGCGCTCGTCCATCGCCTTGTAGCCCTCCGGTACACCCTCCATGCCGACCGTCATGTCGAACACCGGGGACGGGTCGATGGAGCCGTCCAGGATGTCGGGCAGCAGCTCGGGGATGTAGGTGCGGACCGGGGCGACACCGCCGCGCAGGGCGACGTTGCGGTTGAACATGACGCCGAGATCGACACCTGTGCCGCTGCCGTGCGGGACGCCGACGAAGCCGACCGCACCGCCGTCGCGGGTGATCCTCAGGGCGGTGCTCATGGACTGCTCGGTGCCGACCGCCTCGACCACGGCGTGCGCGCCCCGGCCGCGCGTCAGCTCGCGCACCGCCTCCACGGCCGCGTCCCCGCGCTCCGCGACGACGTCGGTGGCGCCGAAGCGGCGGGCGATACCGGTACGGACCTCGTGACGGCCCAGCGCGATGATCCGCTCCGCGCCGAGCCGCTTGGCGGCCAGCACCGCGCACAGGCCCACCGCGCCGTCCCCGACGACGGCGACCGTGGCGCCGGGACGGACGCCCGCGCCGAGCGCCGCGTGGTGGCCGGTGCCCAGCACGTCGGACAGGGTCAGCAGCGCCGACAGCAGCCGCTCGTCGGAGGCCGCCTCCTTGGGCAGCCGGACCAGGGTGCCGTCCGCGAACGGCACCCGGACGGCCTCGCCCTGGCCGCCGTCGTAGCCGACGGAGCCCCAGAAGCCGCCGTGCTCGCAGGAGGTGGTCAGACCGTCGCGGCAGTAGTCGCAGACGCCGTCGGACCACATGAACGGCGCGACCACGAGGTCACCGCGCCGTACCCCGCTCACCTCGGAGCCGGTCTCCTCGACCAGGCCGAGGAACTCGTGCCCGATGCGCTGGCCGGGTGTCCGGGCCGCCTCACCCCGGTACGCCCACAGGTCGCTGCCGCAGATGCAGGCGCGCAGCACCCGCACCACGGCGTCGGTGGGCAGCTGGACCAGGGGCTCGGGCACGTCCTCCACGCGCATGTCGTAGGGGGCGTGGATGGTGGTGGCGCGCATGGTGGGTCGTCCTTCTCGTACGGGGTCGTGCGGTGCGTCGGCCCGAGCGGAGGCGTTCCGTCCGGAAGGCGGTTCCGGGGGGCGCGGGCGCATCTCACCGTACGCCGCGTCGGGCCGCGGTCGCGCGCCGAGGGCCCCGTACGCGGCGCAGGTCAGCGCCGTACCGGAAGGAGAGGCGGGAGGGGGAGGGGAGACGGGACGGAGCGGAGGAGGATCGGCCGGTGCGGCCCCGCCGCGAGGGGCACGGGCAACAGGGCTTCGTGCGCGCGGCTTTGCGGTCACCGGCGCCCCAAACCCCTCTCACGGGTGCCGTTCCGCGCGTACACGTATGCGGGTGATGCGGCGGAAGGGGCGGGTCCGGCACCTGCCGGGCGGGAATGTCGGCGCGGGACCGTATCCTCAATGACCATGCTCGAAGACCACGCGACCGCAGTGTCCTCCGCCACCCCGTGGCCGACCGCTTATCCCCAGGGATACGCGGTCGTTGACGTGGAGACCACCGGTCTGGCCCGGGACGACCGGATCATCTCGGCGGCCGTGTACCGGCTGGACGCGCGCGGTGAGGTCGAGGACCACTGGTACACCCTGGTCAACCCCGAACGCGATCCGGGGCCGGTGTGGATACACGGTCTGACGAGCGATGTACTGGAGGGCGCGCCCCTGTTCGCGGAGGTCGCCGGGGAGTTCGCCGAGCGGCTGGACGGACGGGTGCTGGTCGCGCACAACGCGGTCTTCGACTGGCAGATGATCGCCCGCGAGTACGCGCGCGCGGAGCGCGAGGCGCCGGTGCGGCAGCGGCTGTGCACGATCGCGCTCTCCAAGGAGCTGGGTCTGCCGCTGCCCAACTTCAAACTGGAGTCGCTGGCCGCGCACTTCGGGGTCGTGCAGCAGCGGGCCCACCACGCGCTGGACGACGCGCGGGTGCTGGCGGAGGCGTTCCGGCCCAGTCTGCGGGCCGCGGCGGCGGACAACGTACGGCTGCCGCTGCTGGAGTGCCGACCGCTGACCGAGTGGTCGGACACACCCCGGATCGGCCGCCAGGCGAGCGGGCCGTCCGGCGGGTACGGGGGCTACGGCGGCTCGCGGCCCGGCGGTTGGCGTCCGGCGCGGAAGCGGCCCGCGTGCCCGTACCCGAATCCGGGGCGCTACACGGACGGCGGGCCGCTCAAGCAGGGGATGCGGGTGGCGTTCTCGGGCGACACCTCCACCGAGCGCGAGCTGCTGGAGGACCGGGCGACCGAGGCCGGGCTGCATGTGGCGACGAGTCTGTCCCGGCTGACGAGTCTGCTCGTCACCAACGACCCCGCCTCGGGGACCTCCAAGGTGGTGAAGGCCCGCCAGTTCGGCACGCCGGTGGTGGACGAGGCCGCGTTCGGGCAGTTGCTGCGGGACGTGGCCCCGGCCGACGGCTGACCGGCCGCGGCCGGGACGGGCAGGGGCACCGGAGGCCGGGGAGGGGGGTGAGCGCCCTCGGGGAACGGCCCGTGCGGGCGGTGGCGTACGGACGGGTGATTCGTCCCGACTCGCCCGACTCCCGCTCGCCCGCGCGCCGGTGACGGCTCACCCTGTGCCTCATGGCGACTTGCGAAGTGTGCGGCAATGACTACGGAATGACCTTCGAGGTGCACGCCCAGGGCGCGGTGCACGTGTTCGACTGCTTCTCCTGCGCGATCCACCGCATGGCCCCCATCTGCGAGCACTGCCGGGTGCAGATCATCGGCCAGGGCGTGGAGGTGGAGGGCAACTGGTACTGCGGCGCCCACTGCGCCCGCGCCGAGGGCGCCACGGGGGTGATCGACCGGGTCTGACGGCCCGGCATCCCCGCGCCGACCCGCGCCGACCGGGGCGGCCGCCTCGACCGGGTTGGGGCGGTACCCGCCGTAATGCCCCGCCCGGCCCAGGGGGTACCGTGCGGGGGTGCACCGCTACCGTTTCCTGCTGTCCCGCCAGTGGGTGATCCTCACCCTCGTGGCGCTCGCGCTGATCCCGACCATGATCCGGCTCGGTTTCTGGCAGCAGCACCGGTACGAGGAACGCACCGCCCGCAACAACCTCGTCTCGCGGGCACTGCACGCCGAGCCGGTCCCGGTGGAACGGCTGACGTCACCGGGGCACGCGGTGGGCCGACTGGACAGGTACCGCACGGTCACCGCGACCGGCACCTTCGACACCGCCCGCGAGGTGGTGGTCCGGCGCCGTACCAACGAGGACGGCGAGGTCGGCTTCCACGTACTGACCCCGCTGGTGCTGGACGACGGCAGGGTGCTGCTGGTGAACCGGGGCTGGGTCCCGGCGAACGGCGCTCAGACGGCGTTCCCGAAGGTCCCCGCCCCGCCCTCCGGACGTACCACGGTGACCGGACGGCTGATGGCCGACGAGACGACCGCGTTGAGCGGCATCAAGGAGATCAAGGGTCTGCCGGACCGGCAGATCATGTTGATCAACAGTGTCGAGCAGACGAAGCGGCTCGGCGCGCCGGTGCTCGGCGGCTACATCGAGCAGACCTCGCCCGCGTCCAGGGGTGGCTCCCCGGAGCAGATCTCCGACCCCGGCAGCGAGGACGCCCCGCTGAACTACGCGTACATGATCCAGTGGTGGCTGTTCGCGGCGGGCGTGCCGGTGGGCTATTACTTCCTGGTCCGCCGGGAACTGAGCGACCGCGCCGAGGCGGCGGCCACGGACACGAGCCCGGAGGAACGGGAACCGGCGACGGCGGTCTGACCCGCCCGCGCACCCTTACTGCCGCGCGCGCACCCTCGCGCCCCGTCACTCCCCCACATACACCTCGCGCCCCGTCACTCCCCCGCGCGCGCCCTCACCCCTCACTCCACCCCTGCGCGCTCTCCCCCGCCCGCGCGGCGCCTCCCCTCGGACCCCACCCCCCTCACTCCCCCGGCGCACCCCCCTGATTGCCCGCGCCCGGAGCCGGGGAATCCGCGTCCCGTGAACGCGCGCATCGAGGACTACGCCCTGATCGGCGACGAGCAGACCGCCGCACTGGTGGGCAGGGACGGCTCGATCGACTGGCTGTGTCTGCCCCGGTTCGACTCCGGGGCGTGTTTCGCCCGGCTGCTGGGCGACGAGGACAACGGCCACTGGCGGATCGCGCCGAAGGGGGCGGGCGACTGCACACGCCGCGCCTACCGGCCCGACACGCTGGTGCTGGACACCGAGTGGGAGACCGACGAGGGGACGGTGCGGGTCACCGACCTGATGCCGCAGCGGGACCGGGCCCCGGACGTCGTACGGATCGTGGAGGGGGTCAGCGGGCGGGTCACCGTGCGCAGCACGCTGCGGCTGCGCTTCGACTACGGGTCGGTGACGCCGTGGGTGCGCCGTTCGAACGGGCACCGGGTGGCGGTGGCGGGCCCGGACTCGGTGTGGCTGCGCGCGGAGCCCGAGGTGCGCACGTGGGGCGAGGACTTCGGCACGCACGCCGAGTTCACGGTCGGCGAGGGCGAGCGGGTGGCGTTCGTGCTGACCTGGCACCCCTCGCACGAGCGGCGTCCGCCGCTGGTGGACCCGTACGAGTCGCTGGCGGCCAGCGTCCGCGACTGGCGGCACTGGACCCGCAGATGCGGCTACGACGGCCCGTACCGGGACGCCGTGGTGCGCTCGCTGATCACGCTGAAGGCACTCACGTACCGTCCCACGGGCGGGATCGTCGCCGCCGCGACGACCTCGCTGCCCGAGGAGCTGGGCGGCGTGCGGAACTGGGACTACCGCTACTGCTGGCTGCGCGACTCCACGCTGACGCTCGGCGCGCTGCTCGCCGCCGGGTACCACGAGGAGGCGCGGGACTGGCGCGACTGGCTGCTGCGCGCGGTGGCGGGCGACCCGGCCGATCTTCAGATCATGTACGGGGTCGCGGGCGAGCGCAGGCTGCCGGAGTGGGAGCTGCCCTGGCTGTCGGGTTTCGCGGCGTCCGCGCCGGTACGGGTCGGCAACGGCGCGGTGGACCAGCTCCAGCTGGACGTGTACGGCGAGGTGATGGACTCGCTGTCGCTGGCCCGCGACGCGGGACTGCCGACGCGGCCCCACATGTGGGCGCTCCAGTGCGCCCTGATGACGTTCCTGGAGTCGGCGTGGCGGCAGCCCGACGAGGGGCTGTGGGAGGTGCGGGGCGGGCGCCGCCAGTTCACGCACTCCAAGGTGCTGGTGTGGGTGGCCGCCGACCGCGCGGTGCGCACCCTGGAGTCGCACCCGGAGCTGAAGGGCGACCTGGACGGCTGGCGGGCGATGCGCGACGAGGTGCACCGGGAGGTGTGCGAGCACGGCTTCGACCGGCGCCGCAACACCTTCACCCAGTACTACGGCTCGCGCGAGCTGGACGCGGCGCTGCTGCTGATCCCGCGCTTCGGTTTCCTGCCCCCGGACGATCCGCGGGTGATCGGCACGGTGGACGCCATCCGCGAGGACCTCGGCCAAGGCGGTTTCGTGCGGCGCTACGACACGGACGCGCTCGGCGTGGACGGGATGCCGGGCGGTGAGGGCGCGTTCCTGGCCTGCTCGTTCTGGCTGGCAGACGCGCTGCACCTGACCGGGCGGACCGCCGAGGCACGCGCGCTGTTCGAGCGGCTGGTCGGCCTGACCAACGACGTCGGGCTGCTCGCCGAGGAGTACGACCCGCGGCTGCGCCGCCAGCTCGGCAACTATCCGCAGGCGTTCAGCCACATCGCGCTGGTGAACACCGCGCTGACCCTGTACGGGGACCTGGGCGTCCGGACCGCAGGGCAGGGGGCAGGATAGGGAGCATGGATCTTGGACTGAAGAACCGGGTGTTCGTCGTCACCGGCGCCACCCGCGGACTGGGGCACGCCGCCGCGCGGGAACTCGTCGCGGACGGCGCGAAGGTGGTCGTCTCGGGGCGGGACGAGGAGCGGGTGGCCGGGGCCGCCGCCGCGCTCGGGCCGAACGTCGTCGGGGTCGCCGTGGACAATGGCGATCCGGAGGCGGCCGGTCGGCTCGTCGCCGCCGCCCGCGAGCACTTCGGCGCGCTGCACGGGGTGCTGGTCAGCGTGGGCGGGCCGCCGCCGGGGTTCGTCGCGGACAACACGGACGAGCAGTGGCGTACGGCGTTCGAGTCGGTGTTCCTCGGCGCGGTGCGGCTCGCCCGTACGGCGGCGGCGGAGCTGGAGGACGGCGGGGTGATCGGGTTCGTGCTGTCCGGGTCGGTGCACGAGCCGATTCCGGGGCTGACGGTCTCCAACGGGCTGCGTCCGGGGCTCGCCGGGTTCGCCAAGTCCCTGGCGGACGAGCTGGGTCCGCGCGGCATCCGGGTGGTCGGGCTGCTGCCGGGCCGCATCGACACCGACCGGGTGCGGGAGCTGGACGGGCTGTCCGCCGACCCGGAGGCGACGCGCCGGGCGAGCGAGTCCCGCATCCCGCTGCGCCGTTACGGCGCCCCGGAGGAGTTCGGTCGGACGGCCGCGTTCCTGCTGTCTCCGGCCGCCTCCTATCTGACGGGCGTGATGCTGCCGGTGGACGGCGGGATGCGGCACGGGTTCTGAGGAACCGGCCCGGCCTGCGACGCGGGGCGGGAGTCAGCTGACGCGGCCCGCGCGGTGGCGTACCGTCCGCAGGCGGACCTCGGCCGGGAGGGTGGGGAGTCCGGCGGAGTCGCGGGCGTGGGCGAGGGCCCGGCCGGTGAAGCCGGTGAGGGCCGCCGCCGGGTCGGCGTCGGGTTCGAGCCGGAGCCAGGCACGGACGGCGGGCGCGGTACGGCGGCCGGTCAGCAGGGTGTCCGCGTCGGAGACGCCGTCCTGACGGTCCGTCTCCAGGGCGAGGGCGTCCTCCAGGGCCCTGCCGCGCACCACCGCGCCGTCGCCGTCGCCGGTGTCCACCAGCACGGCGGCCAGGCGGCGTCGGCGCGGTACGGAGACCAGCCACCACAGGGCGAGCAGCAGGATCACGGCGAGCACGGCGATGACGGCGGGCCACCACCATCCGGCGGCGCGCCAGTGGGTCCGCTCGGCGTGGGTGAGCAGTACGTCGTGCGGCCCGGTGTGCGGCCACCAGTGCGGGGGCGGCGCGCCGAAGCCGACGGCGAGCACCGCGCCGCCGAGGGCGAGCAGCACCAGGCCGACCAGTGCGAGCAGCACGCGGTTGACGGCTCCTCCACGCATCGGGGTCACCCCTTCCGTCCGGCCCGGCGGACCCGCACCGACAGCGCGGGGCGCCGGGCGAGTCCGAGGCCCTCGACCGCGCCGGTGAGCACGGAGTCCAGGTCGGCGCGTACGTCGGTCAGGTCGCGGAAGTGGGACACGGCCCGTACGTCCGCCTTGCGGCGCCGCATGCGTACCCGCGCCTCCTGCACGCCGGACACCTCCATCGCGCGGTCCCGCAGCACCAGCGCGGCGGCCTCGCGGCGGAGCGCGGCGCGTACCTCGGGGCGCGGGCGGCGCATGGGCAGCCAGCCGCGCAGGCCGGGGGTGAGGGCGAGGGCCAGCAGCAGCAGACCGAGGGCGGCGACGAACGCGGCACCGGCCAGGACCCGTACGTCGTCCAGGGGCCGGGCGGCAAGCTGTCGGGCGAGTTCGCGGCGCCACCACATCGCGGGGCGACCGGCGCGGACGGCGGCGACGTCGTAGAGCAGCAGTCCGGTACCGGCCAGGACGAGCAGGGCGACGACACCGGCCGGGACGCGGCGGGCGGACCAGAGGCGCCCGCTGCTCTCGGGGAGCAGGCCGGGGTCGTCGGCGCGGCCGGACTCGTACTCGGGCTCGGGGTCGCGGTCGGTGTCGCCGGGGGGGTCGGCGGGTGGTCGGGGCTGGTTCATCGGGTCCTCCCCCGCTGTGCTCCGGCCACGGGGTGCAGCCGTTCGACCTCCACGACGACCTCGGGCACGTCCATGCCGGTGAGGGCGCGGAGGCGGTCGGTGACGCGCTGCCGTACGGCGGCGCAGTGGGCGCCGATGTCGCCGGGGAAGCCGAGTTCGAGGTGGATGCGGACGCGGGCGGTGCTGTTGCGGACGAGGACGGAGGCGTGCGGGGGCGCGGCCTCGCGGGGCAGCGGGGCCAGCGCCTCGCGGGCCGCCCGCGCGGCGATCCGGGCGACGACCCGGTCCGCGATCCGGGTGGCGCCGCGTTCGCCGGGTGCCACGGGTCCGGAGGGCCGGGCGGGGGTGCCGGTGCGCGCGTTCACGGCGGTCACCGGTGCCGGTCGCGCCGGACGTCGCCGCGGGTGCGGAAGTCGCGGGTGCGGAAGAAGTCGCCGGGGTCCAGGTCGCCGTCGAGCACCCGGCCGACGACGAAGCCGACGGCGCCGAGCGCCGCCACCAGCAGGAAGGCCCCGAATCCGCCGAAGTACCCGGCGAAGCCCAGCGCCATCCCGGCGATCATGCCGATCACGGCCATGTTCATGCAGCGCTCCCAGTTGCGTCGGGCGGTCGGTGGTGTTCGGGGCGACCGGTGGTCCCGGTCGTACGGGGCAGCCGGACGGAGCAGTCGTGGCGAGCGGTCGTACGGGGCGGGTGGACGCGGTGGCGGCGCACCGGCCCTGGCCGACCGCGCGGGCCTCACTGGATGCGGGGCGCCTCGGGCTCGTCGTCCTCCTCATCGGGCAGCTTCACGTCGCTGACCGCGATGTTGACCTCCACGACTTCGAGGCCGGTCATGCGTTCGACGGCGCTGACGACGTTCTCGCGCACGTCGCGGGCCACGTCCGAGATGGAGACGCCGTAGTCCACGACGATCTCCAGGTCGAGCGCGGTCTGCACCTCTCCGACCTCCGCCTTCACACCGCGGGTCACCGACTTGGAGCTGCCACTGCCGGGCACCCGGTCGCGTACCGCGCCGAAGGTGCGGGCGAGGCCGCCGCCCATCGCGTGCACGCCGAGCACGTCACGGGCCGCCATGCCCGCGATCTTCTCCACCACGCCGTCCGCGATGGTCGTCCGGCCACGTCCGGCCGGGTCCCCCGCGCCGCGCCGGGTGGGCTTGCGGGTGGACATCTGGGGTGCGTTGTCACCGTCTGGGGTCGTCGTCATCTCGGTCATCGCCGTACGTCCCTCTCGGTAGTGGTTCCTCAACCACCGTAAGCACGGATGCGCGGTTTCGCGCCGGGGACCAGGCTGGAGGTATGACGGCGGACGGGCTGACGCGTGCGGTGCGGGAGCAGATCGGGCTGGGGCGGCTGCTGCCGCTCGGCGGACCCCTGGACGGGGCGTGGATCACGGAGGCGGCGGCCGGTGCGGTCCTGGCGGGCGCGGTCGCCCGCGAGGTGCCCGGGGTTCGGCTGACCGGGGTGCCGCGGGTGGCGCTGGCCGATCCGGAGCGGGCCGGTGATCCGGTCGTACCGCCGCCTCCGGGTGCGGTGTCGCCGGGTCCGCTGCGGGTCTCGGCGGGTTTCGCGGCGGGTGGCGGCGAACCGCTGACGGCGGTGGCGGGCCGACTGCGGGCGGTGCTGGTGACGGCGGCGGAGCGGCTGGGGCTGCGGGTCGCGGAGACCGACCTGAGGGTGACCGACCTGCTGGACGGGCCGCCGGGCGCGGCCGAGCCGGTCCGGGCGCCGCGTCCGCCGGACGCGCGCCCGGCCTCGGACCCGGACGAGTCCCGCGCGGTGGCGGCCGCGCTGGCCATGCCGGGTACGGCCCGGCTCACCGGCTCGCTGGGCGGGCGCGGCCGGGGTGTGCGCATCGACGACCGGGCGGACGGGGGCACCCTGCCGCGTCGGCACGTGCGGGTGGAGCTGGCGACGGTCTCCGGCCACCGGGCCGTGGACGTGGCCCGGGGGGTACGGGCCGCGGTGCGGGACGCGCTGGACCATCCGACGGTCGCGGTGCTGGTGACGGCGGTGGACGAGGAGGCACCCGTCCCGCCGACGTCGGCCGTGCCGTGACCGTCGGTTCACACCGTCCGGCGGAGGCGCGCGCGACGGCGCGGGTACGGGACCGTGTCCGCGCGCGTCCCTGTCGGCTCGGTCGTCATCGGCGTCCCGGACCTCCGGGCGGGGTACGGCTTCAGTCCCCCAGGCCCGCGAGGTCGCGGAAGCGGCGGCCCTGGGCGGCGCGCTCGGCGGCGCGCTGCTCGTCGTAGGTGCGGGCGGTGGCGCCGCGCAAGAGGGCCTTGGTCTCGGTGACGGCGTCGCGGGGGGCGGCGAGGAGGGCGGCGGCGAGGTCGCGGGCGGTGGCGTCGAGGTCACCGGCGGGGACGGCGAGGTTGGCGAGGCCGGAGCTGACGGCCTCCTCGGCGCCGACGAAGCGTCCGGTGGCGCAGATCTCCAGCGCGCGGGCGTAGCCGACGAGTCCGACGAGCGGGTGGGTCCCGGCGAGGTCGGGGACGATACCGAGGGCGGTCTCGCGCATGGCGAACTGCACGTCGTCCGCGACGACGCGCAGGTCACAGGCGAGGGCGAGCTGGAATCCGGCGCCGATGGCATGCCCCTGCACGGCGGCCACGGAGACGATGTCGGTCCGTCGCCACCAGGTGAACGCGTCCTGGAACCCGGCGATGGTCGCGTCGAGGTCGGCCGCGTCGCGGCGCGCGAGATCGGTGAAGGTCGGCTCGCCCGGAATCCCCTCGGGGGTGAACATCCGGCGGTCGAGCCCGGCGGAGAAGGACTGTCCCTCGGCACGCAGCAGCACGACCCGGACGGAGCCCGGCAGCAGCCGGCCGGCCTCGGTGAGCGTCCGCCACAGGGCGGGGCTCTGCGCGTTGCGCTTGGCCGCGTTGGTCAGCGTCACCGTGGCGAGGGTGTCGTCCACGGTGAGCCGTACGCCGTCCTGGTCGAGTACGGCGGTGAGGTCCTGGTCGGGCGTGGCCATGCGGCGCCTCCGGGGGTGCGGTCAGTGGCGCGTGCCGTGGCGGCGCGCCAAGTGACTGCACAGTAACCACCCGGTCGGTCGTACGAACGGCCGGGTGGCCACCGGTGGGACCGATGGCCCGCCCGGGGTCAGGACGTTTCGGCCTTCTTGCCCCTGGTCGCTCCGCCACGCCCACGGAGCGTGACGCCCGACTCACTGAGCATCCGGTGCACGAAGCCATACGAGCGGCCGGTCTCCTCGGCCAGCGCCCGGATGCTCGCACCGGAGTCGTACTTCTTCTTCAGGTCTGCCGCGAGCTTGTCGCGCGCGGCGCCGGTCACCCGGCTGCCCTTCTTCAGAGTCTCGGCCACCCGTGCCTCCTCATGGGAAGTGCGCTCTGGTCTCCTCATGATCACCCCTCCGGGGCGCGATGGCCACCCATTCGGCAAGGTCCGTGGGACATCGTCGTGACGACAGGAGGGGTTGCGCACATCCGGAACGGGCCATTCCACCTTCGGGTGTCCGTACACCCGAACGGGTGGTTCCGCGTTGTGCCAGGTCAGGGACGCGCGACGGCCGCACCCCCGGTGAGCGGGGGTGCGGCCGTGCGGTCGATCTCCGTCGCGCCGTGACACGCCGCGGTACGAGGGGATCTCACGCAGATGGGGGATCAAGGATCGGCCGAATGATCCATGAGCGGGTGATCGTCTCCGGCCGGGCGCTCGGCCGGGGACATGGCGTCCCCGCCGGACCGTCCCGGCGGGGACGGCCGGGAGACCCGCCGGGACGGTCCGGCGGGTGCCTGGTCAGGCCAGGGCGACCAGGTCGGCGTAGTCCGCGCCCCACAGGTCCTCGACGCCGTCCGGGAGCAGGATGATCCGCTCCGGCTGGAGCGCCTCGACGGCGCCCTCGTCGTGGGTGACGAGGACGACGGCGCCCTTGTAGGTGCGCAGCGCGCCGAGGATCTCCTCGCGGCTGGCCGGGTCGAGGTTGTTGGTGGGCTCGTCCAGCAGCAGCACGTTGGCGGCGGAGACGACCAGGGTGGCCAGCGCCAGGCGGGTCTTCTCGCCGCCGGAGAGGACCCGGGCGGGCTTGTCCACGTCGTCGCCGGAGAACAGGAACGAACCGAGCACCTTGCGGACCTCCACGAGGTCCATGTCGGGCGCGGAGGACCGCATGTTCTCCAGCACCGAGCGCTCGGGGTCGAGGGTCTCGTGCTCCTGCGCGTAGTAGCCGAGCTTGAGGCCGTGGCCGGGGACGACGGAGCCGGTGTCGGGCTGCTCGACACCGCCGAGGAGGCGCAGCAGCGTGGTCTTGCCCGCGCCGTTGAGGCCGAGGATGACGACGCGCGAGCCCTTGTCGATGGCCAGATCGACGTCGGTGAAGATCTCCAGCGAGCCGTACGACTTCGACAGGCCCTCGGCGGTCAGCGGTGTACGGCCGCAGGGCGCGGGGTCGGGGAAGCGCAGCTTGGCGACCTTGTCGGACTGGCGGACGGCCTCCAGCCCGGAGAGCAGCTTGTCGGCGCGGCGAGCCATGTTCTGCGCGGCGACCGTCTTGGTGGCCTTGGCGCGCATCTTGTCGGCCTGGGAGTGCAGCGCGGCGGCCTTCTTCTCGGCGTTGGCGCGCTCGCGCTTGCGGCGCTTCTCGTCGGCCTCGCGCTGCTGCTGGTAGAGCTTCCAGCCCATGTTGTAGACGTCGATCTGGGAGCGGTTGGCGTCCAGGTAGAACACCTTGTTGACGACCGTCTCCACGAGGTCCACGTCGTGGGAGATCACGATGAAGCCGCCGCGGTAGGTCTTCAGGTAGTCCCGCAGCCAGATGATCGAGTCGGCGTCGAGGTGGTTGGTCGGTTCGTCCAGCAGCAGGGTGTCGGCGTCGGAGAACAGGATGCGGGCCAGCTCGATACGGCGGCGCTGACCGCCGGAGAGGGTGTGCAGGGGCTGGCCGAGCACCCGGTCGGGCAGGTTGAGCGCGGCGGCGATGGTGGCGGCCTCGGCCTCGGCGGAGTACCCGCCCTTGGTGAGGAACTCGGTCTCCTGGCGCTCGTACTGCTTCATCGCCTTGTCGCGAGTGCTGCCCTTGCCGTTGGCGATGCGCTCCTCGTTCTCGCGCATCTTGCGGAGCAGCACGTCGAGGCCGCGCGCGGACAGGACGCGGTCGCGGGCGAGGACGTCGAGGTCGCCGGTGCGGGGGTCCTGCGGGAGGTAGCCGACC
This sequence comes from Streptomyces corallincola, assembly GCF_019104725.1. Taxonomy (GTDB): domain Bacteria; phylum Actinomycetota; class Actinomycetes; order Streptomycetales; family Streptomycetaceae; genus Streptomyces; species Streptomyces corallincola. Next base: position 37,495 of record NZ_JAHRXF010000014.1, read on the forward strand.
TCGCCGGAGCGGGTGACGGTGCCGCCGGCGGGGATGCCCTCACCGGCGAGGACCTTGGTCAGCGTGGTCTTGCCGGCGCCGTTGCGGCCGACCAGGCCGATGCGGTCGCCCTTGGCGACACGGAAGGTGGCGTTCTCGATGAGGACGCGCGCACCGGCGCGCAGCTCGATACCGGAGGCGGAGATCACGGACAGACTCCTGGGCGTACGGGATTGACGGGTGGGCGGCTGAGGACGTTCCCGCCGTCTAATGCGCGAGGAGAATGGCCATGCGGGCCAGTCTAACGGGGCGGTGCAAGCGGGTTCCCCGGCCTGTGGACGACGCGGACACGGGCGGCGCGGGTGTCCGGGCGGGCGCGCGCGGGTACCCGCGCCGGGCGCGGCGGACCGGGGGCGCCGGGTCCGGCCCGTACGGGTGAACGCCCGGACCCCGGCGGACGGCGCCGGGTAGGGATGGCGCCAGGTCTCGTAGGGCCCGCGCGGCGGGCGGAAGGCGGTGGGGCGTGCAGTTCGACGACGACGCCGGTCTGGACACGTCCGAGGTGCGCGACGTGCGCGGCAGCCGGATTCCGGGCGGCCGGGCGACGGTGGGCGGCGGGCTCGTCGGGGTGGTGGGCCTGCTGCTGGCGCTGTTCCTCGGAGTGGGCCCCGACCAGCTCGGCCTGTCCTCCGGCGGGGACGAGGCGCGGCCGGACGCGTCCTCGCTGGCGCAGGTGCAGCAGTCCTGCCGGACCGGGCGGGACGCCAACACGCGCGACGACTGCCGGACGGTGGCCGTCGTCAACAGCGTGCAGGACTACTGGACGCAGGAGTTCCGCAGGCGCGACGGCGTCTACACGGCCGCGCCGACGGTCCTCTTCAGCGACCGGGTGGGCACCGCGTGCGGGACGGCCACCTCGGCGGTCGGCCCGTTCTACTGCCCCGGTGACCGGCGGGTCTATCTCGACCTGGGGTTCTTCGACGAGTTGCGGACCAAGTTCGGGGCGACCGGCGGCCCGTTCGCGCAGGCGTACGTGGTGGCGCACGAGTACGGCCACCACGTGCAGGACCTGACCGGTGTGCTGAAGCGCTCGCAGGACGGGCGCACCGGCGCCGACAGCGGCTCGGTGCGCACGGAGTTACAGGCCGACTGCTACGCGGGCGTGTGGGCGCACCACGCGACGACCACCCCGGACGAATCGACGGGCCGCCCGCTGATCACCAGCCTGACGGCGGCCGACATCGAGGACGGCCTGGACGCGGCGGCGGCCGTGGGCGACGACCGCATCCAGGAGCGGTTCCAGGGCCGGGTGACGCCGGAGACCTGGACGCACGGGTCGGCGCAGCAGCGCCGTCAGTGGTTCGACCAGGGGTACCGCACCGGGGACATGGGCCGCTGCGACACGTTCCGCTGAGCCGCCCCGACCGCTCACCCCGACCGCTCGCACGGGCCGTTGTCAGTGGCGGCTGCCACACTCGGGGAAACGGGACGAACCGGTGCGGAACCGGTCCACGAGGGAGTGATCGGCATGGCGGGTAACGGTGGACGGCCGAGCGTGTGTCCGACGCTGCTGTACACGGACGCGAGGGCGGCGATCACGCAGCTCACGGAGGGGCTGGGCTTCACCGCGACGGCGGTGTACGAGACGGCGGACGGCGGCGCCGTGATGCACGCCGAACTGGTGCAGGGCCGGGGCGCAGTGATGCTCGGTTCGAAGGGGCGGGGCGGTCTGTTCGACTCGGTGATGAAGGGCGCGGGCCCCTGTGGGGTGTACGTGGTCGTGACCGACGTGGACGCGCATCACCGGCGGGCCGTGGAGCACGGCGTGGAGATCCTGATGGAGCCGACCGACCAGGACTACGGCTCGCGGGACTACCTGGCCCGCGATCTGGAGGGCAACGTGTGGAGCTTCGGGACGTACGCGCCGGAGATCGGGGGCGGGGAGGCGTAGGCGGCCGGTGCGGGGCCGGACGGGCCGGGCCGAACGGGACGGGGACGGGGCTGAACGGGACGGGCCGCGAGGGGGCCCGGTGGTCCCGTCGGGTCAGCCTCCGGTGTGGACCTGGAAGGCGGCTCTGCGGACCGCCTTGGCGAGTGCCGGGTCGGGGTGGGCGGCGGCGAGGGCGACCAGCACCTGCACGGTGCGGGGATGGCCCACGGCCCGGACCTCGTCCAGCAGCATCGGCACGGTGGGCTGCACCGCGGCCTCCAGGTGCCGGACGAGCATCTCGGCCTCGCCGTGGTCCGCGACGGCGGCGGCGGTGTCCACCCAGAGCCAGGTGGCCTCCTCGCGGGTGAGGACCTCGTGGGCGTCCTCGGGGTCGATCCCGTCGTGCTCCGCGAGCCAGAGCAGCGCGTAGGGGCGCAGGGCGGGTTCGTCCACCACGGCGCGCACATCGGGTTCGGCGGGGGCGCCGACGACGCGCAGCGCCTCGAAGGCGAGGCCGCGCAGCAGGGCGTCCTCGCCGCGGGCGCCGTCGAGGAGTTCGGTGACGGCCCTGCCGACGGGGCGGGCGGCGAGCCAGGCGCGGTATTCGTCGCGGGCCGCCTTGGGGCGGAGCTGGGCGCAGCCGCGCAGCATGTCCTCGGCGGACTGCTCGATGTTTCCGGCCGGGCTCTGCGCGGCGACGCAGATCTGCTCCAGCTTGACCCACACCGCCCAGCTGCCGAGGGGGGTGAGGGTGGCGTGGCCGTCGGCGCGGGTGAGGGCGCCGACCGAGGCGAGGGCGTCGAGGGCCCAGTCGAGCAGCGGGGGGAGCGGGGTCTCGGTGTCCCCGGCGGGGGCCGGTGCGGCGGGCGGGGCCTCCGGGGTCGCGGCGGCGCCGTCGGGGGCGTAGGAGACCTCGCAGCGTTCGGTGCGCAGTTCGGTGACCCGCTGCTGGAGCAGGTCGAGCAGCTGCTCGACCGGGACGGGACCGGCGGAGAGCTGGAGGAAGGAGAGCACCTGGGGCATCGCGGAGACGACCTCGGCGACGGCGCCGGGTTCCTGGTCCGCGGGTTCCGGGCTGGCCAGCGACCAGGCGTCGAACAGGGCGACCCAGCCGCGCAGTACGGCGCTGTCGTCACGGTCCCAGGCGCGCAGACGCCAGCCGGGGCGGGCGTTGTCCCCGTGCACCTCGACCAGTCCGGCGAGGCGGGCGGTGTCCCACTCGGCGCGGATCTCGGGGCCGCTCAGGCCGAGGTCGGCGGCGGCCAGGCGGGTGGTGGCCTCGGACAGGGTGGCCTTGCCGTCGGCGGTGGCGCCGTCGCTGCCGGGGCCGAGGGCTGCGTCGGCCCAGCGGGCGACACGGACCGCACCGGCCAGACCGGCGCGCGCCGTCGCGGCCAGCTCGGCCCGGGCCGGGGTGCCCTCCGGCGGGCGGGGGGCGGGGCGGCGCGTGGGCCGCTGGTTCACAGCGGAGGGGGCGGCGGCCAGGGGTCGGGGTCGGACGAGTCGAAGCCTGGAGTCGCGCGGGATACGGGACGTCACGAGTGCAGTCTTCCGGTTGACGGTCCGAAAACCCAAACGGAATGTCACGGGCGGCGACGGGACTGGCCAACGCACGGGCGCCCGTGGGGTGCGCAAAGGGGGCGCAGGGGGCGCTTACGGGGGCGTATCCCCGGTTGCGGGGGCGTTGGGGGCAGGGAGGACGTTCGGGAGAGCGCTCGCACGTCTGTGCAGAGGGCCGTAAACGGAACCTCCGGAAGCGGATCTTCCGCCCCTCTCCCCCGGTGGCGGCGGGAGAGGGACGGAAAGGGGCGGAAGGGCGAGGAAGGGCGCCGATCGAGGCGGGCGGCGGCGGTAGGGGCCCGTGCGGCTCAGAGCAGCGGGACCAGGAAGCGCCGCAGGTGTTCCTCGTACTCCGCCGGGTCCGCGTTCCACATGGCCGCGTGCGGGGCGCCGGGTACGGCGCGCAGGGAGACCAGGTCGGGACGGCGGGCGGCCAGGCGGCGCGAGGCGTTCCAGGGGGCGACCGTGTCGTCCGGGCCGTGCATGATCAGCGTCGGCACGGCGAGGCGGCCGGAGCCCGCGTCCGGGTCGGGGTCCAGGTCGGCCCGGCCCTCCACGGCGCGGACCGCGAGCGGCAGCAGCGGGCGCGGGATGTGCCGGGCACCGGCGAGGGCACGCACGGTGGCCTGCCAGTCGAGCACCGGCGAGTCCAGGACCAGTCCGGCGACCCGGTCGCGCACCGGGGACTTCGCGGCGGCCCGCAGGCACATGGTGGCGCCGGTGGACCAGCCGAGCAGGACGAGGCGCCGGGCGCCGTAGCGGACGGCGTAGCGCATCGCCGCGTCCACGTCCCGCCACTCGGTCTCGCCGAGGTGACTGATGCCGTCGGGCCGGGGCGGGGCGCCGAGGTCGCCCCGGTGGGCGGGGGCGAGCACGGGGACGCCCTTGCGGTGCAGGAACTCCATGAGGTTCATGGAGTGCTCGCGGGTGGCGCCGAGGCCGTGCACCGCGATCAGCCAGGTGTCACGGCCGCCGGGCAGGAACCAGGCGGGCAGCGGCCCGAGTTCGCCGGGCACGTCGATGTCGGCGTGGTCGAGACCGAGGGCGCTCTTCGGGTCCCCGACGTGGAGGTTGGGGGTGAGCCAGGCCGAGTCGCCCGGCTCGAAGGTGCCGTGGGTGAGGCCGCGCAGGCGGCGCGCCACGGTGTCGGGGGCGTGCAGGTCGGTGTTGAGCACCGGTCCGACGATCGCGTGGGAGCCGTGCCCGGCCAGGCCGTAGACGCCGGGGCGCAGCGAGGCGAGGTCGCGGGTGAGGGTGATGCGCTCCCCCGCCACCATGTCGTGCACGGTGAGCCGGGGTTCGGTGGGCAGCGGACGGCCCGGCGGGGCTTTCAGCGCGGCGTCGCCGGCCAGCCGTCCGACGGCCACGGAGGCCGCCCCGGCGGCCAGCATCGCGGTGAGCGCGGCGGCGGTGGCTCTGACGGTACGCACGGGACCAGTGTCACGGGGCGCGGCGCCACCGGCCAGCGGAGCGGGCACCCGGTGCACGGGGCGGGCGCCCGGCCGGGGACGCGGACGGCGGAGTGGGTCCAGGAGCGGGCGGGGGTCGGGGACGCGGGGCGGCGGGTTCTGCCGCATGACACGCATGGGGTCACCTCCGGTGGCCGTACCCCCGTGAACGTGCCCCGGCTTCGGCCATCCGTGCCTCGGTCGCCAGGGCGGGTGTGCGGCCGGGCACGGAGGCCGCCGCCGACCCCCGCCGCACCTCGCCGACCACGAGTCCGTCCACGAGTCCGTCCGCGACCGTGCGCCGCGCGGCGGCCACCACCGCCGCCCAGGTCCCCGCCCACCGCTCCCGGTCCGCGCGGAGGTCCGTACCGCCGCCGGTACCGCCATCCGCACCGCCGTCCGTGCCGGGGCGGCCTGCGGACAACCCGCGCCTCGGTGGCCGTAAACCTCCCGGGGCTGCACCGGGCGGGTGAACCCGCCGGTGCGATCAGCCGATGAGCGGGGCCCTCTCGGCCGTCCGGCGTTGACTGGTCCCCCTCGCCCGCCGGGACGGCCGCCGCTCGCGGGACGCTTCCCCGGCGGCGGGACCCCGTTGCACCGACCGACCAGGGGGACGCATGGCCCGTGACCGCACACCCTTCCGCTCCCGCCGCCGCGCGGCCCTCCTCGCCGCGCTCGGTTCCGCGCTCGCCCTCACCGGCGCCCAGCCCGCCGCGGGCACCGGCGGCCCGCCGTCCGCGGCGGCCGGTCAACTGCGCGGGCACGACGTGTCCTCGCACCAGAAGCACGTGGACTGGTCGTCGGCGCGCGCGGACGGCGCCCGGTTCACCTACGTCAAGGCGACCGAGTCCACCGGCTACCGCAACCCCTACTTCCGGCGGCAGTACGACGGCGCCCGCGCGGCGGGGCTGGTCCGGGGCGCCTACCACTTCGCCCGGCCGGACCGCTCCTCCGGCGCCGAGCAGGCCGAGTTCTTCGTCCGCAACGGCGGGGACTGGCGGGCGGACGGCTGGACGCTGCCCCCGGCGCTGGACATCGAATACAACCCGTACGACGCCAAGCGGCGCTGCTACGGGCTGAGCGCGCGCCGGATGACGGAGTGGGTGCGGTCGTTCAGCGACGCCGTGCGCCGGGCGACCGGGCGGCGGCCCGTCGTCTACACGACCGCGCAGTGGTGGCGGCAGTGCACCGGCGACAGCCGCGCGTTCGCCGCCGACCACCCGCTGTGGATCGCCCGGCACGGCACGTCGGGGCCGGGCGCGCTGCCCGGCGGCTGGCCGGACTGGACGTTCTGGCAGTACGGCGTCCGGGGCGGTCTGCCGGGTGACCAGAATCTCTTCCACGGGTCGCAGAGCCGCCTCAAGGCGTTCGCGCGGGGCCGTTAGCCAAGGGGCGTCAGGGGCGCCGGGTCCGGGGTGGTCCCCGAGCCACCTCCGGGCCCGGTCACAGGCACCCACACGCCCCTCTCAGTTCACCTTCCGTTCACCCAGGTTGCCTACGTTCCAACCGCCAATGACTTCGAACGATTGCCTGGGTAAATGGAAAACTTCTCGCTGATCCTCGCGATCGTGGTCGTCACCGCGCTCGCGTTCGATTTCACGAACGGTTTTCACGACACCGCCAACGCGATGGCCACGACCATCTCGACCGGTGCCCTCAAGCCCAAGGTCGCGGTGGCCATGTCCGCCGCGCTCAACCTGGTGGGCGCTTTCCTCTCCGTGGAGGTCGCCAACACGATCTCCAAGGGGCTCGTCGATGAGACCGGCATCCGTCCCGAGGTCATCTTCGCGGCGCTGGTCGGCGCGATCCTCTGGAACCTGCTGACCTGGCTGGTGGGTCTGCCCTCCAGTTCCTCGCACGCCCTGATGGGCGGTCTCATCGGTGCCACCGTCGCCTCCGCCGGTTTCGGCGCGGTCCACGGCGACGTGCTCGTCACCAAGGTGCTGCTGCCCGCGGTCGCCGCGCCCGTCGTCGCCGGGCTCGCGGCGATGCTCTCGACCCGGCTGTCCTACGGCGTCGCCAAGGACACCGAGGCCGCGGCCACCCGCAAGGGCTTCCGCGCCGGGCAGGTGGCCTCGGCCGGTCTGGTCTCGCTCGCGCACGGCACCAACGACGCGCAGAAGACGATGGGCGTCATCACGCTGGCGCTGATCGCGGGCGGGGTCATCTCCCCCGGCTCCAACCCTCCCACCTGGGTGATCCTCTCGGCCGGTCTGGCCATCGCGCTCGGCACCTACATCGGCGGCTGGCGCATCATCCGCACGATGGGCACGGGCCTGACCGACCTCTCCACCCGGCAGGGCTTCGCCGCCCAGACCAGCGCGGCGACCGCCATCCTGGCCTCCTCGCACCTCGGTTTCTCGCTCTCCACCACGCATGTCGTCTCCGGCTCGGTGATGGGCGCGGGCCTCGGCCGCAAGGGCGGGGTGGTCCGCTGGTCCACCGCGACCCGGATGACCGTCGCCTGGGTGCTCACCCTCCCGGCCGCCGCGCTGGTCGGCGCGGGCGCGGAGAAGGTCACCGGCCTCGGTGACTGGGGCACCGCGCTGGTGGCCGTGTTCCTGGTCGCCGCGTCCTTCGGGATCTGGAAGCTCTCCCGCCGCGAGGTCGTGGACAGCACCAACGTGATCGCGCCGCCCACCGCCGGGGAACCGGCCGGGGTGGTCACCACCGCGATGGCCGCCGTGGTCCGGCCCCCGGCCGGTCCGGCCGCCGCCGACTCCCCGGGCTCCCCCGGATCCGGCTTCCCGGAGCAGGCCACCGGCCCGGTGACCGCCCGCAGCACGGCGGCCAAGCCGCCCGCCGCCACCGTCTGACCCCCGAGCACCGGTAACCGAAGGAAACATCCCCATGAAGATCGACTGGGCGGCCATCGGCTCCGTCTTCGGCGTCAGCCTCGGTGCCACCGTGGCCCTGGTGGTCCTGTTCACCCTGGGAGTGGGCGGCCTCGCCCGCCGCGAGAGGGCGGCGGCCCAGGGCGGCTCCGCCGGGCTCGCCGTGACCGGCGCGTACCTCTGCTTCGCCGCCTGCGCGGCGGCGGTGGGCTACGGCATCCTCCTGATCGTCTCCAAGAGCTGAGCCGCCGTACCGCCACAGGTACGGGGGGCACGTCCCCCGAGGGGTTCCCCGTGAGGGCCCCCGCCCGTCCCACCGGACCGGGCGGGGGCCCTCATGTCCGTGTCCCGTCCGTCCCGGTGTGGGGCTCGGCACACTCTCCCGGCGCAGGTCACGGGCGAGTTGACGGGTCTTCCGGGGCCGTGGTGGACTGCCGGGGCCAAGGAGGCGGCAGAAGAGGAAGCCGGTGCGAATCCGGCGCGGTCCCGCCACTGTCACCGGGAGAACCCTCCCGGGAGCCAGGAACTCTCGCCGCCCGTCTCGTCGAACCAGGGCGTGGACACCCTGAGTGAGGACATGTCGCCATGCCCGGACACCGTTCCCGGTCCTGTATGAGAGCCCTCCCCGCGACGCCCGTCGGCTGACCCGATGGGTGCCGATCGCTCCTACGCGTACGGCGCCGCCGCCGGTGTCCTCGGTGATCTGCTGCTCGGCGATCCCCGCCGGGGGCATCCCGTCGCCATGTTCGGACGCGCCGCCGCGCGCGCCGAGCGTGCGCTGTGGCACGACCACCGGGGCTGGGGCGCGCTGTTCACCACCGTCTGCGCCTCGGCCGCCGTCGCGCTCGGCGCCGCCGCCGACCGTGCCGTACGGCGTTCTCCGGGCGCCCGTGCCGCGCTGACCGCCGGTGCCGTGTGGGCCGTGCTCGGCGGGACCTCGCTGGCCCGCGAGGCGACCGCGATCGGGCGGTCCCTGACCGCCGGTGACCTGGTCGCGGCGCGGGCCCGGCTGCCGCATCTGTGCGGCCGGGACCCCGAGGCGCTGGACGCCGACGGGATCGCCCGCGCGGTCGTCGAGTCGGTCGCGGAGAACACCTCGGACGCCGTGGTGGGCGCGCTGGTGTGGGGCGCGGTGGCGGGGGTGCCGGGGCTGCTGGGCTTCCGGGCGGTGAACACCCTGGACGCGATGGTGGGTCACCGTTCGCCCCGGCTGCGCCGGTTCGGCTGGGCGTCGGCCCGGCTGGACGACGTGGCGGGCTGGCCGGGGGCGCGGCTGACCGCCGTACTGGCCGTGTGCGCCGGGGGCGATCCGCGCGGGAGCTTGCGCGCCTGGCGGGCCGACGCGGGCCGCCATCCGAGCCCCAACGCCGGTCCGGTGGAAGCCGCGTTCGCGGGCGCGCTCGGCGTCCGCCTGGGCGGGACGCTCTCCTACGGCGGCCGGGTCGAGCACCGTCCGATCCTGAACGGCGCGGCGGGCCGCGCCGTCGCCGTCGCCGACATCGGCCGCGCGGTACGGCTGTCCCGCCGCGTCGGCCTGCTCGCGCTCGGCGTCACGGTGGCCGCGCGGCGGGTCGTGGTCGTGCGGGGGCGCGGGAAGTGAAGGGGGCGGACATGGCCGGAGGGGCGTGCGTGATCGGGGCGGCAGTTGTGCCGGAGGGGGCGGGTGTGCTCGAACAGGGCGGTCCGGCGGGCGGGTTCGGGGCAGCCGCGCGGGAAGGACGTACCGCGTGAGGGGCGGCGGGCTGCTCGTGGCCGGAACGACGTCCGACGCGGGCAAGAGCGTGGTGACGGCCGGGATCTGCCGGTGGCTGGCGCGGCAGGGCGTGAAGGTGGCGCCGTTCAAGGCGCAGAACATGTCGCTGAACTCGTTCGTGACCCGTGAGGGCGCCGAGATCGGCCGGGCGCAGGCCATGCAGGCGCAGGCGTGCCGGATCGAGCCGACCGCGCTGATGAACCCCGTGCTGCTGAAGCCCGGTGGCGAGCAGAGCAGCCAAGTGGTGCTGCTGGGCCGCCCGGTGGGCGAGATGAGTGCGCGCGGCTACCACGGCGGGCGTCAACAGCGGCTGCTGGGAACGGTGTTGGAGTGCCTGGCCGAGTTGCGGGGCACGTATGACGCGGTGATCTGCGAGGGCGCCGGTTCGCCCGCCGAGATCAATCTGCGGCGGACCGACATCGTGAACATGGGCATCGCGCGGGGTGCGCGGCTGCCCGTCCTGGTCGTCGGGGACATCGACCGGGGCGGGGTGTTCGCCTCGTTCTTCGGCACCCTGGCGCTGCTCTCGCCGGAGGACCAGGAGCTGGTCGCCGGGTTCGTGGTGAACAAGTTCCGGGGTGATGCGACCCTGCTGGAGCCGGGCCTGGACATGCTGCGCGGGCTGACCGGGCGGCCGTCGTACGGGGTGCTGCCGTTCCGGCACGGGCTGGGCATCGACGAGGAGGACGGGCTGCGGGTGTCGCTGCGCGGCACGGTCCGCGAGTCGTCGGTGGCGCCGCCGGTCGGGGCGGACGTGCTGCGGGTCGCGGTGTGCGCGGTGCCGCTGATGTCCAACTTCACCGACGTGGACGCGCTGGCCGCCGAACCGGGCGTGGTGGTGCGGTTCGTGGACCGGCCCGAGGAACTGGCCGACGCCGACCTCGTCGTGGTCCCCGGCACGCGCGGCACCGTGCGGGCGCTGGCCTGGCTGCGGGAGCGCGGCCTCGCGGACGCGTTGCTGCGCCGGGCCGCCGAGGGGCGCCCGGTGCTGGGGATCTGCGGCGGCTTCCAGGTGCTGGGCGAGCGCGTCGAGGACGACGTGGAGTCCCGCGCGGGGACGGTCGCCGGGCTCGGGGTGCTGCCGGTGCGGGTGCGGTTCGCCCGCGAGAAGACCCTCGCCCGCCCCACCGGCGAGGCCCTCGGCGAACGGGTCGAGGGGTACGAGATCCATCACGGGGTCGCCGAGGTGACCGGCGGCGAGCCGTTCCTCGACGGCTGCCGGACCGGGAACACCTGGGGCACGCACTGGCACGGCTCGCTGGAGTCGGACGGCTTCCGGCGGGCGTTTCTGCGCGAGGTGGCCGCCGCCGCGGGCCGCCGCTTCGTCCCCGCCCCGGACACCGCGTTCGGCGCGCTGCGCGAGGAGCAGCTCGACCGGCTCGGTGACCTCGTCGAACAGCACGCGGACACGGACGCGCTGTGGCGGCTCGTCGAGTCGGGCCCGCCGCGCGGACTGCCCTTCATCCCACCGGGAGCACCCGCATGAGCACAGTGTTGTTGTTGTCCACCGCCGACACGGATCTGCTGGCGGCCCGCGCCTCGGGCGCGGACTACCGGATCGGCAACCCGACCCGCACCGACGTGACGGCCGACCTGCCGGGCCTGCTGGCGGGCGCGGACCTGGCCGTCGTACGGCTGCTGGGCGGAAAGCGCGCCTGGGAGGACGGGCTCGCCGCGCTGAAGGCGTCCGGGGTGCCGACGGTGCTGCTGGGCGGCGAGTCGGTGCCGGACGCCGAGCTGATGGCCGAGTCGTCGGTGCCCGCGGGGGTCGTCGCGGAGGCGCTGCGCTATCTGGTGGAGGGCGGCCCGGCGAACCTCGCGGAGCTGGCCCGGTTCCTGTCGGACACCGTGCTGCTGACCGGTGAGGGCTTCGAAGTGCCGTCTCCCATGCCGGAGTTCGGTGTCCACGGGACGTACGAGATCCGGGACGACCGGCCCACGGTGGGCGTGCTGTTCTACCGGGCGCACCAACTCAGCGGGAACACCGGCTTCGTGGACACGCTGTGCGCGGCGGTCGAGGCGCGCGGCGCCAACGCCCTTCCGGTGTACTGCGGTTCGCTGCGCGGCGCCGATCCGGGGCTGTACGAACTGCTGGGCCGGGCCGACGCGCTGGTGACGACGGTGCTCGCGGCGGGCGGCGCGCACGCCTCGGAGGCGTCGGCGGGCGGCGCCGACGACGCGTGGGACGTGGGCGCGCTGGCCGCGCTGGACGTGCCGGTGCTCCAGGGGCTGTGCCTGACCTCCTCGCGGGCCGCGTGGGAGGCGTCGGACGCGGCGCTGTCCCCGATGGACGCGGCGATGCAGGTCGCCATCCCGGAGTTCGACGGACGCCTGGTGACGGTGCCGTTCTCCTTCAAGGAGGAGGGCCCGGACGGGGTGCCGGTGTACGCGGCCGACCCCGAGCGGGCCGCGCGGGTCGCCGGGATCGCCGTGCGCCACGCGGCGCTGCGGCACCGGCCGAACGCGGAGAAGCGGATCGCGCTGGTGTTCACCGCGTACCCGACGAAGCACTCGCGGGTCGGCAACGCGGTCGGCCTGGACACGCCCGCGTCGGCGGTGCGGGTGCTCGACGCGCTGCGGGACGCGGGGTACGCGGTGAGCGGATACCCGTCCGGCGGCGACGAGTTGATCCACCGGCTGATCGCGGCCGGGGGGCACGACGTGGAGTGGCTGACCGAGGAGCAGTTGGCCGCCGCGCCCGCGCGGGTGCCGCTGGCGGACTACCGGGAGTGGTTCGACGCGCTCGACCCGGAGCTGCGCGCGTCGATGCTGGACACGTGGGGCGAGCCGCCGGGGAACCTGTACGTGGACGGCGAGGACATCGTGCTCGCCTCCCTGCGCTTCGGGAACGTGGTGGTGATGATCCAGCCGCCGCGCGGTTTCGGGGAGAACCCGATAGCGATCTACCACGACCCGGACATGCCGCCCTCGCACCACTATCTGGCCGCCTACCGCTGGCTGGAGAACAGCTTCGGCGCGGACGCGGTCGTGCACATGGGCAAGCACGGCACGATGGAGTGGCTGCCCGGCAAGGGACTCGGGCTGGGCGCCGGGTGCGCGCCGGACGCGGTGCTCGGCGAACTGCCGCTGGTGTACCCGTTCATCGTCAACGACCCCGGTGAGGGCACCCAGGCGAAGCGGCGCGGGCACGCGACCGTGGTGGACCACCTGGTGCCGCCGATGGCCCGCGCCGACACCTACGGCGACCTGGCGAAGCTGGAGCAACTCCTCGACGAGTACGCCCTGGTGTCGGACCTGGACCCGGCGAAGGCACCCGCCGTGCGCGCGCAGATCTGGACGCTGGTGAAGGCGGCCGAGCTCCACCACGACCTGCACGTGGCCGAGCAGCCGGAGGACGACGACTTCGACGCGTTCGTCATGCACATCGACGGCTATCTGTGCGAGATCAAGGACGTGCAGATCCGTGACGGGCTGCACGTCCTGGGCGGCGGCCCGGTGGGCGAACCGCGGGTGAACCTCGTGCTGGCGGTGCTGCGCGCCTCCCAGGTGTGGGGCGGGCAGGCGAACGCGCTGCCCGGTCTGCGGTCCGCGCTCGCGGCCCGTTTCGGGCTGGTGGAGAAGGAGTTGCTGGCCGAGCCGGGCGCGCGGGTGAAGCTGCCCGCCGAACTGACCGCGCTCGTCGCCGGACCCGACCGGACCGCCGCCGACGCCGTGGACCTGCTGGAGCGGCTGTGCCGCGGGATCGCGGAGGGCATGGAGGCGCGGGACTGGAGCGGCGACGCGGTGCGCCCGGTGCTGCGGGAGGTCCTCGGACACGAACTGCCGGACGCCGTCGCGGTGTTGGAGTTCGCCTGTACCGAGGTGGTGCCCCGGCTGGCCCGCACCACGGACGAGATCGGCAACGTCCTGCACGCCCTGCGCGGCGGCTATGTCCCGGCGGGGCCCTCGGGGTCCCCGACGCGCGGTCTGGTCAACGTGCTGCCGACCGGCCGGAATTTCTACTCCGTGGACCCCAAGGCCATTCCTTCCCGGCTGAGTTGGGAGGTCGGGCAGTCGCTCGCCGACTCGCTGGTCCAGCGGTACCTGGACGACAACGGGAGTTACCCGAAGTCGGTCGGGCTGACCGTGTGGGGCACGTCCGCGATGCGCACCCAGGGCGACGACATCGCGGAGATCCTGGCGCTGCTGGGCTGCCGCCCGGTGTGGGACGACGCCTCCCGCCGGGTCACCGGGTTCGAGATCGTGCCCCCGGCCGAGCTGGGCAGGCCGCGCATCGACGTCACGGTCCGGATCTCCGGCTTCTTCCGGGACGCGTTCCCGCACGTGGTCGGGCTGATCGACGACGCGGTGCGGGCGGTGGCCGGGCTGGACGAGCCCGCCGACACCAACTACGTACGCGCGCACGTCGAGGAGGACACCGCCGGGCACGGCGACCGGCGCCGGGCCACCGCCCGGATCTTCGGCTCCAAGCCGGGCGCGTACGGCGCGGGTCTGCTGCCGTTGATCGACGCCCGCAACTGGCGCAGCGACGCCGACCTCGCCGAGGTGTACGCGGTGTGGGGCGGCTACGCCTACGGGCGCGGGCTCGACGGGCGGGCGGCGCGCGGCGACATGGAGACGGCGTTCCGGCGGATCGCGGTCGCGGCGAAGAACGTGGACACCCGCGAACACGATCTGGTGGACGCCGACGACTACTTCCAGTACCACGGTGGCATGGTCGCGATGGTGCGGCACCTCACCGGCGCCGATCCCGAGGCGTACGTGGGCGATTCGGCCGTACCGGACCAGGTCAGGACCCGCACGCTGGGCGAGGAGACACACCGGGTGTTCCGCGCCCGCGTGGTCAACCCCCGCTGGATGGCGGCGATGCGGCGGCACGGCTACAAGGGTGCCTTCGAGATGGCGGCCACCGTGGACTATCTCTTCGGGTACGACGCGACGGCAGGCGTCATGGACGACTGGATGTACGAGAAGCTCAGCGCGGAGTACGTCTTCGACCCGGAGAACCGGGAGTTCATGAAGCGGTCCAACCCGTGGGCGCTGCGCGGGATCACCGAACGGCTGCTGGAGGCCGCCGAGCGCGGTCTGTGGGCGGAGCCGGACACCGAGACGCTGGAGCGGCTGCGGGCGACGTACCTGGAGCTGGAAGGCGACCTGGAGGGAGACCAGTGACCACCCCGTTCCCCTTTACCGCCGTCGTCGGACAGGACGATCTGCGCCTGGCGCTGCTGCTGAACGCGGTCAGCCCGGCGGTCGGCGGGGTCCTCGTGCGCGGCGAGAAGGGCACCGCCAAGTCCACGGCGGTACGCGCCCTTTCCGGACTGCTGCCGCATGTGGCGGTGGTGCCGGGCTGCCGGTTCTCGTGCGATCCGGCCGCACCCGACCCGGCCTGCCCGGACGGCCCGCACCCGCTGCCCGGCGGCGCGGAGGCGCGGCCCGCACGGATGGTGGAGCTGCCGGTCGGCGCCTCCGAGGACCGCCTGGTCGGCGCCCTCGACATCGAACGGGCCCTGGCGGAGGGCGTGAAAGCGTTCGAGCCGGGCCTGCTCGCCGCCGCCCACCGGGGCATCCTCTACGTGGACGAGGTCAACCTCCTCCACGACCACCTGGTGGACCTGCTGCTGGACGCCGCCGCGATGGGCGCCTCGTACGTGGAGCGCGAGGGTGTCTCCGTACGGCACGCGGCGCGGTTCCTGCTCGTCGGCACGATGAACCCCGAAGAGGGCGAGCTGCGGCCCCAGTTGCTCGACCGGTTCGGCCTCACCGTGGAGGTGGCCGCCTCCCGTGAACCGGACGAGCGGGTGGAGGTCGTACGGCGCCGCCTGGCCCACGACGACGATCCGGACGCGTTCGCGGCCCGCTGGTCGGACGAGGAGTCCGCCGTACGGCAACGGATAGCCGCCGCGCGGGAGTTGCTGCCGAAGGTGCGGCTCGGGGACGCGGCGCTGCGGCAGATCGCGGCGACCTGCGCGGCGTTCGAGGTGGACGGCATGCGCGCGGACATCGTGATGGCGCGCACCGCGACCGCGCTGGCCGCGTGGGCCGGGCGGACGGACGTGCTCGCGGAGGACGTCCGGCAGGCGGCCCTGCTGGCACTGCCGCACCGCAGGCGCCGCAACCCCTTCGACGCGCCGGGCCTGGACGAGGAGAAGCTCGACGAGACGCTGGAGCGGTACGCGGGCCCCGGCGAGGGCGACGGCGAGAGCGGAGGCGACCCCGACGAGAGTGACGGCGGGGACGACGACGGGCCCGGTCCGGACGGTCCCGGCGGCGGGGGCGGGCAGCCCGCGCCCGGGGACGGCCCGGCGGACGGCGGCGGGGAGACCGCACGCCCCGAGGCGGGCGAGGACGGGCCCTCGCAGTCGTCCGGCGCCGGTGAGCGCACCCCCGCACCGGCCGGTGAGCCGTTCCGTACGAAGGTGCTCAGTGTGCCGGGCGTCGGGGACGGCGCCGCCGGGCGGCGGTCGCGGGCGCGCACCGAGCGCGGCCGGACCACCGGCGCCCGCCGCCCGCGCGGCGCGCTGACCCGGCTGCACCTGGCCGCGACCGTCCGGGCGGCGGCCCCGCACCAGCGGGCGCGCGGCCGGTCCGGCACCGGTCTGGTGCTGCGCCGGGACGATCTGCGGCAGGCGGTGCGCGAGGGGCGCGAGGGGAATCTCGTGCTGTTCGTGGTGGACGCCTCCGGGTCGATGGCGGCGCGGGCGCGGATGGGCGCGGTGAAGGGCGCCGTGCTCTCCCTGCTGCTGGACGCCTATCAACGGCGCGACAAGGTGGGCCTGGTGACGTTCCGGGGTGCCTCGGCGGAGCTGGCGCTGCCGCCGACGTCGTCCGTGGACGCCGCCGCCGTACGCCTGGAGTCGCTGCCGACGGGCGGCCGTACGCCGCTGGCGGCGGGGCTGCTGAAGGCGCGGGAGGTGCTGCGGGTGGAGCGGCTGCGGGACCCGGCGCGCCGGGCGCTGCTGGTCGTGGTGACCGACGGGCGGGCCACCGGCGGCGCCGAGCCGGTGGTGCTCGCGGGCCGCGCGGCCCGGCTGCTGGCCGCCGAGGAGACCGCTTCGGTGGTCGTGGACTGCGAGTCGGGGCCGGTACGGCTCGGTCTCGCGGGACAGCTCGCGGGTCAACTGGGCGGCACGGCCGTCACGTTGGACGAGCTGCGGGCCGACTCCATCGCGGGGCTGGTCCGGGATGTGCGGGAGACGACGAGGAGGGCAGCGTAGTGCCGCAGGGGCAGCCGAGTGTGGTGCCGGACGACGGGCTGACGACGCGGCAGCGCCGGAACCGGCCGCTGGTGGTCGTGCACACAGGCATCGGCAAGGGCAAGTCCACGGCCGCGTTCGGGCTGGCGCTGCGGGCGTGGAACCAGGGGTGGCCGATCGGGGTGTTCCAGTTCGTCAAGTCCGCCAAGTGGAAGGTGGGCGAGGAGAACGCGCTGCGCGTGCTCGGGGCCTCCGGCGAGGGCGGTGCCGTGGACTGGCACAAGATGGGCGAGGGCTGGTCCTGGGTGCAGCGCGACGCCCAGATGGACAACGAGGAGAAGGCCCGCGAGGGCTGGGAGCAGGTCAAGCGGGACCTCGCCGCCGAGACGTACCGGCTGTACGTCCTGGACGAGTTCGCGTACCCGATGCACTGGGGCTGGGTGGACACCGAGGAGGTCGTCGAGGTGCTGCGGGCCCGGCCCGGCACCCAGCACGTGGTGATCACCGGGCGCAACGCCCCTGCTCCGCTGGTGGAGTTGGCGGATCTGGTGACGGACATGTCGAAGGTGAAGCATCCGATGGACGCGGGCCAGAAGGGCCAGAGGGGCATCGAGTGGTGAGTTCCGTCCCCCGGCTGGTGGTGGCCGCGCCGTCCTCCGGGAGCGGCAAGACCACCGTCGCCACCGGGCTGATGGCCGCGTTCGCCGCGCGGGGCCTCGCCGTGTCCCCGCACAAGGTGGGCCCGGACTACATCGACCCCGGCTACCACGCGCTCGCCACCGGCCGCCCCGGCCGCAACCTGGACGCCTACCTGTGCGGTCCCGACCTGGTCGCCCCCCTGTTCCTGCACGGCGCGCGCGGCTGCCGACTGGCCGTGGTGGAAGGCGTGATGGGGCTGTACGACGGTGCGGCGGGCGAGGGCGAACTCGCGTCCACCGCACAGGTGGCGAAGCTCCTCGGGGCACCGGTGGTGCTGGTCGTGGACGCCTCCTCGCAGTCCCGCTCGGTCGCCGCGCTGGTGCACGGCTTCGCCTCCTGGGACCCCGAGGTGCGGATCGGCGGCGTCATCCTCAACAAGGTCGCCTCCGACCGGCACGAGGCGCTCCTCCGGGACGCGCTGGAGGAGTCCGGGGTTCCGGTACTGGGTGTGCTGCGGCGGGCGGCCCCGGTGGAGACGCCGTCCCGGCACCTGGGGCTGGTACCGGTCGCGGAACGGCGTTCCGCCGCGGTGGAGGCCGTGGCGGAGATGGGGGCCCGGGTGGCCGCCGGGTGCGACCTGGACGCGCTGATGGGGCTGGCGCGGAGCGCGGGGGCGGTGCCGGGAGCGGGGGGTGCCTGGGACGCGGGCGAGGCGGTGGCTTCGGAGGGCGGGGCGGGGCTGGCGCCGGGTTCGGCCCTGACGCCGGGTTCGGGTCCGGTGGCGGGTTCGGCTGCGGCTTCGGGGGCGGGCGGGGTGGCTGCCGGTGGGCGGCCGGTGGTGGCCGTGGCCGGTGGGGAGGCGTTCACGTTCTCGTACGCCGAGCACACCGAGCTGCTGTCCGCCGCCGGGGCCGAGGTCGTGGTGTTCGATCCGCTGCGCGACGAGCGGCTGCCGGAGGGTACGCGGGGCCTGGTGATCGGGGGCGGGTTCCCCGAGGTGTACGCCGCCGAGCTGTCCGCGAACGCCCCGCTGCGGGCCGCGGTGGCGGAGCTGGCCGGGAGCGGGGCGCCGGTGGCCGCCGAGTGCGCGGGGCTGCTGTATCTGTGCCGGGAACTGGACGGGCTGCCGATGTGCGGGGTGCTGGACGCGGACGCCTGCATGACGGACCGGCTCACCCTGGGGTACCGCCAGGCGGTGGCCGTCGGGGACAGCGTGCTCGCACCGGCCGGGACCCGGACGCGCGGGCACGAGTTCCACCGTACGGCCGTGGAGCCCGGTGCCGGTGCGGCGCCCGCGTGGGGGCTGACCGGGCCGGAGCGGCGCGTGGAGGGTTTCGTACAGCGGGGTGTGCACGCGAGCTATCTGCACACGCACTGGGCCGCCACGCCCGGTGTCGCGGGTCGGTTCACGGAAAGGTGCCGGACGTCATGAGCAGCAGGCTGATCGGGGTCGGGGTCGGCCCCGGCGATCCCGAGCTGGTGACCGTGAAGGGCGTGAACGCGCTGCGGGCCGCCGCGATCGTCGTCGTCCCGGTGATGGACACCGGCGAGCGCGGGCGCGCGGAGGCGACCGTGCTGCACTACGTGCCCGCCGAGAAGGTCGTCCGGGTGGTGTTCGCGCTGAACGAGCGCACCGACCGGGCCCGCCGGGAGGACGCCTGGGACGCGGCGGGCGAACGGGTCGCAGCGCTGCTGCGGGCACACGACTCGGTGGCGTTCGCCACCATCGGGGACCCGAATGTGTACTCCACGTTCACCTACCTCGCGCAGACGGTCGCCGCGCTGGTGCCGGACACCGTGGTGGAGAGCGTGCCGGGCATCACGGCGATGCAGGACCTGGCCGCCCGCTCCGGTGCGGTGCTCACCGAGGGCACCGAGCCGCTGACCCTGGTGCCGGTGACGGCGGGTTCGGCGGTGCTGAAGGAGGCGCTGGCGGGGCCGGGCACGGTGGTCGCGTACAAGTTCGGGCGGCAGGCCGCCGAGGTCGCGGACGCGCTCCGCGAGACCGGTCGGCTCGGTGACGCGGTCTGGGGTACGGCGCTGGGCCTGGACGGCGAGTCGGTCCGCCCCGCCGCCGATCTGGACGGCGGCCCGCTGCCCTACCTCTCCACCCTGATCGCACCGCCCCGGCGGGACGGCGGGCGGGGCGGGAAGCTGTGAGGGGGGCCGCGGGGGGTCTGGTGGGTCCGGGGGGTGTGGGTGCGGTACAGGTGGCAGGGCGCTGTGTGGGTGCGGCACATGTGGTGGGCCCACGCCGGGCGGGCGCGGTACATGTGGCAGGGCGCTGTGTGGGCGCGGCACATGTGCGCTGCGCCCATGTGCGCTGCACCCATGTGTGCGGCGGCACCCCTGTGCGGGACGCCCATGTGGTCGCCGTCGGTTCAGCCGCCGGAGATGCCGACCACCAGCCAGATGAACGCGGCACCCGCGATGGTGCACAGCAGGGTGGAGCGGGACGGGTGCTCGTGGTGGGCCTCGGGGAGGATCTCCGCGGCGGCGAGATAGAGCAGCACGCCGCCGAACAGGCCGAGGTAGCCGCCGAGCAGGGTCTCGGGGATGTGGAAGAAGACCGTGGACAGGGCGCCCAGCAGGGGTGCGCAGGCGTCCGCGACCAGCATGCCTATGGCCCGGCGGCGCGCGTTGCCGTAGAGGCTGGTGATGGTGAAGGTGTTGAACCCGTCCGCGAAGTCGTGGGCGATCACGGCGAGCGCCACGGAGGCGCCCATGCCGCCGCCGACCTGGAAGGCCGCGCCGATCGCCACGCCGTCCATCACGCTGTGGCCGACCATCGCGGCGGCGGCCGTCAGACCCACCTCGGGCGAGCGGTGACTGTGGTCGCCGCCGCCGTGTGCGGCCTGCCGGGGCGCGAGGAGCCGTTCCACCAGATGGGCGAGCAGGAATCCGGCCACGAACAGCACCAGCGCGGCGGGTACGCCGAAGATGTCGTGGTCCGCCGCGTGCAGGGCCTCGGGCAGCAGATCGAGGCCGACCACTCCGAGCATCAGACCGCCGGCCAGTCCCAGGACGAGATGCCGTCGGTCGGTCACACGCTGCGCGGTCCAGCCGCCGGCCAGCGTCATCAGGAACGCGCCGAGCGCGACGAAGACCGCCATAGGGACTTGCTATCCGATGGAGGCGCCTTCGCGCACATCCGAGGGCTCGCGCAAACGCCCACACCATGACATTTCATCTGATTTTCGACGGCACTTTTACGACACAGGTGATCCGCAGCACCTGCGGCCCCACCAGTCCGACCGGTCCGACCGCCACGACCGGCCCGACCGGCCCGACCGGCCCGGCAGCACCGCTTCCGCACCTACCCGCACGATCCGCATGATCCGCACGAGAGGACCCCTCATGGCCGACGCCCCCACCGGCAAGGTGACCTTCGTCGGTGCCGGCCCCGGCGCCGCCGACCTGCTGACCTTCCGCGCCGCCCGCGCCATCGCGGACGCCGACATCGTGATCTGGGCGGCGAGCCTGGTCCAGCGCGAGGTCCTGGACCACGCCCGCGCGGACGCGGAGATCCTGGACTCGGCCGGGATGTCCCTGGAGGACGTGGTCGCGGTCTATGCGCGGGCCCACACCGAGGGCCTCGGGGTGGCTCGTGTCCACTCGGGCGACCCGGCGCTGTGGGGCGGCACCCAGGAGCAGCTGGACCGGTGCGCGGAGATCGGCATCGCCACCGAGGTCGTCCCCGGTGTCTCGGCGTTCTCGGCGGTCGCCGCCCTGGTCCAGCGCGAGCTGACGATCCCGGAAGTCGCGCAGTCGGTGATCCTCACCCGGCTCGGCGGCGGCAAGACGCCGATGCCGCCCGGCGAGGAGGTACGGGAGTTCGCCCGGCACGGCACCACGATGGCGCTGTTCCTGTCGGCGGCGCGCAGCGGGCAGCTGGTGCGGGAACTGCTGGAGGGCGGCTACCCCACGGACACCCCGGTCGTGGTCGCGTACCAGGCGACCTGGCCGGAGGAGCTGATCGTGCGCTGCACGGTCGGCACGCTGGAGGAGACGGTCAAGGAGCACCGGCTGTGGAAGCACACCCTGTTCCTCGTCGGCCCGGCCCTGGACGCCACCGGCACCCGCTCCCACCTCTACCACCCCGGCCACTTCCACGGCTTCCGCCGGGCCGACCCGGAGGCCCGGCGGGCACTGCGCGAGCGGGGTGCCACCACATGATCACCGTCATCGGCATGGGCCCGGCCCACACAGCCCCCGCCCACACACCCACCCCCCTCCCCGAACGCACCGCACTCCTCGTGGGCGCCCGACGCCACCTCGACGCCGTGCGCCCCCACCTCCCCGCAAACGCCAACGCAGCCCCGGACACGCACACCGACACCGACACAACCGAGCTCGTCCTCGGCCCCCTCGCCCCCGCCCTGGACACCATCGCGGACCACGTGGACCGGGGCCTGCCGGTGACCGTGCTGGCCTCCGGGGACCCGGGGTTCTTCGGGATCGTGCGGGCGCTGGCGGACCGTTTCGGGCCGGGCCTGCTGGATGTGCGGCCGGGGGTGTCCTCGGTGGCCGCCGCGTTCTCCCGGCTCGGGCTGCCGTGGGACGACGCGGTGGTGGTGAGCGCCCACGGCCGCGATCCGCGTACCGCCGTGAACCTGTGCCGCGCGCACCCCAAGGTCGCGGTGCTGACCGGGCCCGGCGCCGGTCCGGCGGAGCTGGGCGCGGCGCTCGCGGACACCGGCCGGACACTGGTGGTGGCGAGCGCGCTGGGCGATCCGGAGCGGGAGCGGGTGGAGCCGGTGACGCCCGCCGAGGCCGCCGCCCGTGACTGGGGCACGGCGGTCAGTTTGGTGCTGTGCCTGGACGAGCGCCGGGCGCTGGGCGGGGCGCGGACGGTCGCCGGGATTCCGGCGCGGCCCGCCGGGTGGGCGCTGCCGGAGGAAGCGTTCGCGTTCCGGGACTCGATGATCACGAAGTTCGAGGTGCGGGCGCTGGCGCTGGCCCGGCTCGCTCCCGGCCCCGGCGATCTGGTGTGGGACGTGGGCGCGGGCTCCGGTTCGGTGGCCGTGGAGTGCGCGCGGCTCGGCGCGGCGGCGGTCGCGGTGGAGAAGGACCTGGACGGCGCGGAGCGAATCCGGGGCAACGCGGCCTCGCACGGCGTGGACGTACGGGTCGTACGGGGTGCGGCTCCCGGGGCGCTGGCCGGGCTCGCGGACGATCCGGACGCGGTGTTCGTCGGGGGCGGCGGCCGGGAGCTGCCGGAGATCGTCGCGGTGTGCGCGCGCCGGGCACGGCGGGCGGTGGTGGTGGCGCTGGCCGCGCTGGACCGGGTGCCCGCCGCGCGGGCGGCGCTGACCGACGCGGGGCTGGTCTGCGACGGGGTGCTGTTGCAGTCCTCGCGGCTGGCGCCGCTGCCCGGCGAGGTGACCCGGCTCGCCGCCACGAACCCGGTGTTCCTGCTGTGGGGTCTGCGAACCCCCGTGTCCAGTGAAGGAGTTGTCCAGTGATCGGGCTCATATCCGCCACCTCGGCGGGGGCGGCGGCGCGCGACCGGCTGGCCGCCGCCTGGCCGGACCGCGTCCGGGTGTACGGCGGACCGGTGGGCGAGGCGGTGCGGGCGGCGTTCGCGGAGTGCGAGCAGTTGGTGTGCTTCCTCGCCACGGGCGCGACGGTACGGCTGGTCGCGCCGCTGCTGGCGTCCAAGGCGGCGGACCCCGGGGTGGTGTGTGTGGACGAGGGCGCCCGGTTCGCGGTGTCGCTGCTCGGCGGACACGGCGGCGGAGCCAATGAACTGGCCCTGGAAGTGGCCGGGTTGCTGGGTGCGGAGCCGGTGGTGACGACCGCGACGGACGCGGTGGGCCTGGCCGGTCTGGACACGCTGGGACTGCCGTACGAGGGTGCGGTGGCCGCTGTGTCACGGGCGCTGCTGGACGGCGAACCGGTGCGTCTGGACGCCGAGTCGGCCTGGCCGCTGCCCCCGCTGCCGACGGCGGACCACGGGGCGTGCACGGTGCGGGTCACCGACCGGGACGTGACGCCCGGCGAACGGGAGGTGCTGCTGCGCCCGCCGTCGCTGGTGGTCGGGGTCGGCGCCTCGCGGGGGGTGCCGGAGGAGGAGGTGCTGGACCTGATCGCGGCGGCGCTGCGCGAGGCGGGCCTCTCGGCGGCCTCGGTGGCCGAACTCGCCACCGTGGACGCCAAGTCGGAGGAACCGGGGCTGGTGGCCGCCGCCGCGCGGCTCGGTGTGCCCCTGGTGCCCCACCCGGCCGGGGAGTTGGCGGAGGTGCCCGTGCCGAACCCGTCCGAGGCGCCCCGCGCGGCGGTCGGCACCCCGTCGGTCGCGGAGGCGGCAGCACTGCGCGGCGGGGGTGAACTCCTCGTGCCCAAGCGGAAGTCGGCGCGCGCGGACGGGCGCCCCGCGATGGCGACGTGCGCGGTGGTCCGGCGTCCGGCGCGCGGGCGGCTCGCGGTGGTCGGGCTCGGTCCCGGCGCCCGCGATCTGCTGACCCCGCGCGCGGTGGCCGAACTGCGGCGCGCGTCGGTGCTGGTGGGCCTGGACCAGTACGTGGACCAGATCCGCGATCTGCTGCGGCCGGGCACGCGGGTGCTGGAGTCGGGGCTCGGCGCGGAGGAGGAGCGGGCCCGTACGGCGGTAGCCGAGGCGCGTGCGGGGCACGCGGTGGCGTTGATCGGCAGCGGGGACGCGGGGGTGTACGCGATGGCGTCGCCCGCGCTCGCGGAGGCGTCCGACGACATCGACGTGGTCGGGGTGCCGGGGGTGACGGCGGCGCTGGCGGCCGGGGCGGTGCTGGGGGCGCCGCTCGGCCACGACCACGTCTCCATCAGCCTGTCCGATCTGCACACCCCGTGGGAGGTGATCGAGCGCCGGGTGCGGGCGGCGGCGGAGGCGGATCTCGTCGTCACGTTCTACAACCCCCGTTCCCGTGGCCGTCATTGGCAGCTGCCGAAGGCGCTCGGGATCCTCGCCGGGCACCGCGAACCGGGCACGCCGGTCGGGGTGGTGCGCAACGCGTCCCGGCCGGACGAGTCGGCGCGGATCAGCACCCTGGCCGCGCTGGACCCGGCGACGATCGACATGATGACCGTGGTGACCGTGGGCAACACCGCGACCCGGACCGTGGCCGGGCGGATGGTGACGCCGCGCGGCTACCGCTGGCAGGAGAGCACCCCCGAGGAGACGTCGTGAACCGCGTGGTCCATCCCATCGAGGAGGAGTCGTTCCGGCGGCTGCGCGCCCGCCTGGACACCTCGCGCCTCCCGCCGCTGACGCGGGCCGTGGTGGAGCGGGTGATCCACTCCTCCGCCGATCCGGAGTACGCGGCCGATCTGGTGACCGACGAAACCCAACTGGCCGCCGGACATGCCGCGTTGCACGCGGGGGCGCCGGTCGTGGTGGACGTGGAGATGGTCGCCGCCGGGATCACCCGGCGGGAGACCGTGTGCCGTCTCAAGGACGCCGTGTCCGGTCCGGGGCTGACCCGTTCGGCGCACGCGGTGCGGCTCGCGTACGAACAGGTCGGGCCGGGCGCGCTGTGGGTGATCGGCTGCGCGCCGACCGCCCTGGAGGAACTGCTCGCCCTGGACGCCTCCCCCGCGCTGGTGATCGGCCTGCCCGTAGGCTTCGTCGGTGCGGCCGAGTCCAAGGCCGCGCTGCGCGCGAGCGGGCTGCCCGCCGTGAGCAACGTGTCCGAGAAGGGCGGGTCGGCGGTCGCCGCCGCCGCGCTCAACGCCCTTCTGTACCAACCTTTTTCGACCGAGGAGACATCGTGACCACCCCGCCGCCCGCCCTGCTCATCGCCGGACACGGCACTCGGGACGAGGCCGGAGCCGAGGCGTTCCGTGACTTCGTACGGGAGTTGGGCCGCCGTAACCCGCAACTGCCCGTGGCGGGAGGGTTCATCGAGCTGTCCCCGCCACCCCTGGGCGAGGCCGTCACCGAGCTGGTGGAGCGGGGCGTCCGCCGGTTCGCCGCCGTGCCGCTGATGCTGGTGTCCGCCGGGCACGCCAAGGGTGACATACCGGCGGCGCTCGCCCGCGAGAAGGAACGGCACCCGGAGATCTCGTACAGCTACGGGCGTCCGCTCGGCGCGCACCCCGGGCTGATGAAGGTGCTGGAGCGGCGGCTCGACGAGGCGCTGGGCGGCTCGGGCCGCTCGCCCGAGGACCGGGCGGAGGTCACCGTTCTGCTGGTCGGCCGGGGTTCCACCGACCCGGACGCCAACGCGGAGGTGCACCGGGCGGCCCGGCTGCTGTGGGAGGGGCGCGGTTACGCGGGCGTGGAGACGGCGTTCGTGTCGCTGGCGGCACCGGACGTACCGGCCGGGCTCGACCGGTGCGTGCGGCTGGGCGCCCGGCGGATCGTGGTCCTGCCGTACTTCCTGTTCACCGGGATACTGCCCGAGCGGGTCCGGCAGCAGGCCGAGGGCTGGGCGGCGGCCCACCCGGAGGCGGAGGTGCGCTGCGCGGACGTCATCGGCCCCGAGCCGGAGTTGCTGGATCTGGTGATGGAGCGGTACGAGGAGGCGGTGCGCGGGGACGTGCGGATGAACTGCGACTCCTGTGTGTACCGGATCGCGCTGCCGGGCTTCGAGGAGAAGGTCGGGCAGCCGCAGCAGCCGCACCACCACCCGGACGACGAGACCCACGACGGCGGTCACGGCCACGGGCATCACCGGCACGGCGGCCACTCGCACAGCCATGCCCACTGAGGACTCCGCATCCGGCCCCGAATCCCCCATAGGAGAGGGGGGGTTGGCGGACGCGCACGATCTGCGGCATCACGGTGACGCCGAAGTCCGGGACTCCGGTGCCGGGTTGGTGGATCTCGCCGTCAACGTCCGTGCGGGCACGCCCCCGCAGTGGCTGCGGGAGGAGATCGCCGGTTCGCTGGCCTCGCTCGCGGCCTACCCCGACGGGCGGGCCGCGCGGGCGGCGGTGGCCCGGCGGCACGGGCTGCCGGTGGAGCGGGTGCTGCTGACGGCGGGCGCGGCGGAGGCGTTCGTCCTGCTGGCGCGGGCGCTGGAGGTGCGGCGGCCGGTGGTGGTGCATCCGCAGTTCACCGAGCCGGAGGCGGCGCTGCGGGACGCGGGGCACACCGTGGGCCGGGTGCTGCTGCGGGCCGGTGACGGTTTCCGGCTGGACCCGGACGCGGTCCCCGAGGACGCCGACCTCGTGGTGATCGGCAACCCGACCAACCCCACCTCCGTCCTGCACCCGGCCGGTGTGCTCACCCGCCTCGCCCGGCCGGGCCGGGTGCTGGTGGTGGACGAGGCGTTCATGGACGCGGTGCCGGGCGAGCGCGAGGCGCTGGCGGGCCGTACGGATGTGCCCGGGCTGGTCGTGCTGCGCAGCCTGACCAAGACCTGGGGTCTGGCCGGGCTGCGCGTCGGCTACGTCCTTGCCGCGCCGGAGACGGTCGCCGTACTGGAGCGGGCGCAGCCGCTGTGGCCGGTGTCCACCCC
Source organism: Streptomyces corallincola (assembly GCF_019104725.1). GTDB lineage: Bacteria > Actinomycetota > Actinomycetes > Streptomycetales > Streptomycetaceae > Streptomyces > Streptomyces corallincola. The sequence goes on from NZ_JAHRXF010000014.1 coordinate 64,235, forward strand.
GGCGCTGGTGGCGGCCGAGGCGTGTGTGGCGCCGCGTGCGCTGGCCGAGGCGGCGCACGCGGCGCACCGGGTCGCGGCGGACCGTGCCCGGCTGATCGCGGGCCTGACGGCCCTGGCCGCGCGCGGTGTCCGGGTGGTGGAGCCCGCCGAGGCGCCGTTCGTCCTCATCCGCGTCCCCGGAGCCCCGGCGGTCCGGGCCCGGCTGCGCGCCCTCGGCCACGCCGTCCGCCGGGGCGACACCTTTCCCGGTCTGGACGACGGCTGGCTGCGCGTCGCGGTGCGCGACAGGAGGACGGCCAAGGGCTTCCTGACCGCCCTGACGACCGCCCTGGAAGCCACGACGGCAGCCGTACCGCCGACCACGCGGGTGACCACCCGGCCGACCGCGCCGGGGTGAACTCCCGTTTTGCACAGGGGAGTTCACCACCGGATCGGCGGGCTCAGTTCTTCCGGCGCCGGGTCGCCGTCAGCGCTCCCCCGCCGATCAGCAGCAGCGCCAGCGCGCCGCCCGCGATGTAGGGGGTGGCGGAGCTGCCGCCGGTCTCCGCGAGGTCGGCCTTGTCGCCGGGGGCGCCCTGCGGCTCGATGTCGGCCGGCGGCGCGGAGGCGGGCGCCGAGGCCGGGGCGGGCGGCGTCTCGCAGGTGGCCCTGGCGAGGGTGACGGTGCCCTGGACGTCGGCCACGTTCAGCTCGCCGGGGTTGACCCGGACCTTCAGGTCCAGCGCGGTCGCGGCGGCCGTACGCGAAGTGGTGCCGCGCTGCGAGAGGTTGAGGGTGACCTCCCCGACGCCGGGCACCTTGACCTCGGTCGGGCCGCCGCTGCTGAGGGTGACCCGCTTGCCGAGGACGGTGACGTCACCGAGGACCTCGGCGTCGGCGACCGGCGTCTTTCCGGCCGTACAGGTCGCCCGGGCGGTGACGGTGCCCAGTTCGACCAGGGAGAGCAGCGGCAGGCCGGGGACGTGCAGCTTGGCGTGGACGACCCGGACGGAGCCCTCCGCCGTGCCGTCCTCCACGGTGGCCTTGGCGGAGGCGACCTCCGCGCGGAGGACGGTGAACGGCCTGCCCCCGTTCACGCCGTCGAGCCGGGCGGAGAGGGAGGTCTGTTCGCTGCTGCGGGGCGCTTCCACCTCGTTGAGGGTGACCGCGAGCGGTACCTCGACGGCCTTGTTGAGCAGGGACACGTCGAGGCCGGTGCGCAGGACGGCGGCGGAGGCGTGACCGCGCTCGCCGGTGGCGTGCGCGGCGCTCGCGCCGAGGACCGCGGGACCGGCGGCGAGCGCGGTCACGGTGACGACGGCCGCCAGACGGCGTACGGGCATGCGGAAGGTGGTGCTGTTCACGACGTGGAACCCCCCAGACGGGACCTGCTTGGGACACGTCAACCTTTGCGCACGGAGGGTGAACGGTCAGCGATCCCACGTCACTTCACTCCATCGTGGGGTTTTGGCGCGCGTGTTCGGAACCTCTGGCACACCCGCTCCACCGGTCTCCCCGGCCCCACTCCGCGCGGCGGCTTCCGACCGCCCCCACCGCGTCCCCGCTCCACTGCCTCGCGCTACTGGACGACGTTCCCCCGCAGCACCACCCGGCGCGGTGCCGCCAGTACCCGGACATCGGCGCGCGGGTCGGACTCGTAGACCACGAGGTCGGCGGGCGCGCCCTCGTCGAGTCCCGGGCGGCCGAGCCAGGCGCGGGCGCCCCACGCGGTCGCGGTGAGCGCGGCGACGGGGGTGAGCCCGGCGGTGACGAGTTCCGCGACCTCGGCGGCGACCAGGCCGTGCGGCAGGGTGCCGCCCGCGTCGGTGCCGACGTAGACCGGTACACCCGCGTCATGTGCGTTGCGCACCGTGTCGTAGCGGCGTTCATGGAGTCGGCGCATATGTGCCGACCAGCGGGGGTAGCGGGCCTCGCCGCCGTCCGCGAGGTGCGGGAAGGTGGCGATGTTGACGAGGGTCGGCACGATGGCGACGTTGCGCTCCGCGAACAGTGGGATCAGGTCGTCGGTGAGGCCGGTGGCGTGCTCGACGCAGTCGATGCCCGCCTCCACGAGGTCGCGCAGCGCGGTCTCGGCGAAGCAGTGCGCGGTGACACGGGCGCCGAGGCGGTGGGCCTCCGCGATGGCCGCGGCGGCGGCGTCGCGCGGCCAGCAGGCGGCGAGGTCCCCGAGGTCGCGGTCGATCCAGTCCCCCACCAGCTTGACCCAGCCGTCGCCGCGCCGGGCCTCGCGGGCGACGTACGGGACGAGGTCACCGGGTTCGATCTCGTGGGCGAAGTTGCGGATGTAGCGGCGGGTGCGGGCGATGTGCCGCCCGGCGCGGATGATCCTCGGCAGGTCCTCGCGGTCGTCCACCCAGCGGGTGTCCGAGGGCGAACCCGCGTCGCGCAGCAGCAGCGCGCCCAGTTCGCGGTCACCGAGCGCCTGCTTCTCGGCGGTGGCCGCGTCCACCGGACCGTCCGGGCCGAGCCCGACATGGCAGTGCGCGTCCACCAGGCCGGGCAGCACCCACCCCTCGACGGTCCGCACGTCCCGCGCACCGGCGGGCCGCTCGTAGGCGATCCGCCCCCCGACGACCCACAGCTCGTCCCGGACGTCCTCGGGCCCCACGAGGACCCGCCCCTTCACGTGCAGCACCGCGCATTCGCTCATGCACGAAACCCTAGGGCCTGTCTTCAAACTCTCCTCTGCCCCGCGACGCCCGGCACGCCCTCTCGCCGCACCGGCCGCGATCCCGAGTACGCCCAGTACGAGGGATCACGGCCGGCACGCCGAGAGCACGCACCGAACGCCGCGGGGCCGTCCTCCGGACGACGAGGAGAGTTTGAAGACAGGCCCTAGGGCCGAAAGGGGGTACCGCGGCGCGTACTACAGCCCGGTCTTCCCGTCCTCCGCGACCTCCGCCATCGCCGGGTCGAGGAGGCGGGAGAGGAAGTGGCGGGTGCGGGCGTTGCGGGGGTTGCCGATGACCTGGTCCGGGGTGCCGTCCTCGACGACGACGCCGCCGTCCATGAAGACGACCCGGTCCGCGACCTCGCGGGCGAAGGTCATCTCATGGGTGACGACCATCATCGTCATGCCGTCCTCGGCGAGCCCGCGCATGACGGCGAGGACGTCCCCGACGAGTTCGGGGTCGAGGGCGGAGGTCGGCTCGTCGAACAGCATCACCTCGGGGCCCATAGCGAGCGAGCGGGCGATGGCCACCCGCTGCTGCTGGCCGCCGGAGAGGGCGGCCGGGTAGGCGTCCGCCTTCTCGGTGAGGCCGACCCGGGCGAGGTTCTCGGCGGCGACCCGCGCGGCCGCCCCCTTGTCCCGGCGCAGCACCCGGCGCTGGGGCAGTGTGAGGTTCTCGGTGGCGGTCAGGTGCGGGAAGAGGTTGAACTGCTGGAACACCATGCCGATACGGCGGCGTACGGCGTCGATGTCCACGTCCGGGTCGGTGACCTCGGTGCCGCCGACGAACACCTTGCCCCCGCTGGGCTGTTCCAGCAGGTTCACGCAGCGCAGCAGGGTGGACTTGCCGGAGCCGGACGGGCCGATGACGCAGACCACCTCGCCCTGCCCGATCTCCAGGTCGATGCCGCGCAGCACGTGGTTGTCGCCGAAGGACTTGTGCAGGCCCTCGACACGGATCTCGGGGCGGGTCACCGTACGGCCTCCTTGGACGGGGTGGTCTCCATCCGGCGCACGACGAAGCCGAGCGGGACGGTGATCAGCAGGTAGAACAGCCCGGCGACGAGGATGGGCGTGGAGTTGGCGGTGGTGCTGGCCAGGTCATTGCCGAACTTGGACAGCTCGCGTTCCTGGAGGGTGACGCCGAGGAACAGCACCAGTGAGGAGTCCTTGAACAGCAGGACGAGTTCGTTGGTGAGCGGCGGCAGGATGATCCGGAAGGCCTGCGGGACGACGATGGAGATCATGGCGCGCGCGGGCGAGAAGCCCAGCGAGCGGGCCGCCTCGGTCTGCCCGTGCGGCACGGCCTGGATTCCGGCGCGGATCGTCTCGGCCATGTAGGCGGCGGAGACCAGTCCGAGCGCGAGCGCGACCTTGCCGTAGATCCCGCCGGGGTACTGGATGCCGGGGAAGGCGAGGGGCATGCCGACGCCGACGAAGATGAAGATCAGCAGGGCGGGCAGGCCCCGGAAGATCTCGATGTAGATCCCGGCGAGCCAGCGGTACGGGCCCACGGAGGACAGCCGCATCAGCGCGACGATCATGCCGAGGCCGAGCCCGACGACGAACCCGGAGAGCGTGAACAGCACGGTGTTCTTCAGGGCCACCGTGATGACCTGCGGGAACATCTGCCCGGCGATGCCCGGCTGGGCGAACTGGTTCTGCAGCCGCCCCCAGTCGGCGGAGGCGGCGACGAAACCGACCACGGCGACGAAGAGGACGTACTGCGCACCGCGCGAGAGGCGGCGCCGCTGCCGGACGGAGAGCCCGGTGCGCCGGGGCTGGAGGGGTGTCTCGGTGTCGGTCATGGGTCAGGACGCCGAGGAGGAGGAAGGGGACGCGGCGGCATCGGCGGGGCGGTACGGGCCGATCCACTTCTCGTAGATCTTCTGGTACTCCCCGTCGGCCTTGGCCTTGTTCAGCGTCGCGTTGATCACCTTCAGCAGGGCGGTGTTGCCCTTCTTCACGGTGAAGCCGTACTGCTCGCCGGTCTTGATGTTCTGCACCAGCTTGAAGGCGTCGGCGTTGGCCTTGTTCTTCAGCCAGCCCTGGACGACCGGGTAGTCGATGACGACGGCCTTGACCTGGCCGGTGCGCAGGCCGTTGAGGACGGCGTCGGAGGAGTTGAAGGAGACCGGGTCGATGCCCTTGCTCTTGGCGTAGTCCTCGCCGGTGGTCTGCGCCTGGGTGCCGACCGGCGCGTTCTCGCTCTTGGCCTGCTCCAGCGAGGTGATCCCGCTGTTCCTGGCCACCAGCAGCGCCTGCGTGGCGTCGAAGTACGGCTCGGAGAAGTCCACGTTCTTCTTGCGCTCGGCGGTGATCGTGATACCGGCGGCGGCCAGGTCGCACTGGCCGGAGTTGAGGAACGCGCCGGTCTTGAAGTTCTCGAACGGCGTGTCCACGATCTGCTGCTTGACGCCGAGGTCCTTGGCGACGAGGTCGATCAGGGACACGTCGAAGCCCTGGACCTTGCCGTCGATGTCGGACTGGAACGGCGGGTACGGCAGGTGGGTGCAGGTGGTGAGCTGCCCGGCCTGGACGAGCTGGACCCCCTTGACCTTGGCCGTGCCGCCGCCGGAGCCGCTCGACGAGCAGCCGGCCACCAGGACCAGACCGGCCGTCACGGTGGCGGCGACGGCCAGAACGCGGGTCCGGCGTCCGAGGAGGGTGGTCATGGGGTCTCCTAAGAGGAATGGGGGGTTCCGATTATAAGGATGGGTTTGGGTCTCTCAAATCAAACCCATGCCCGAGGGCACGCCGTCGCACTCCCGTTCCGCCGGGCGGACGCCTCGCACGCCCCGGCGGACTCGGGCACCGCGACGGCGGACTCCGGCACCGCGACGGCGGTCACCCAGGGCCGCGCGGAAGGCGGGGCCACCGGCCGCCGGGCCCCGTGGCGGCGGGCTTACGCTCTTGGGCGGCGGCCTTCCGGCCGTCCCGGCGGCCCGCCGACCGGCCGTGCGGACCTCTGTGAGCGAAGTGAGCAGTGACGTGACCCACCCCTTCCTCGACGACCTGCCCCCGATGGACGCCGCGCGGTTCGCCGCGGTCGAGGACCGGGTCGCCCGGCTGCTGGACACCCGGCAGGACGTGCTCATCACCCAGGGCGAGGCGCTGCTGCCGCTGGAGGGCGCGATCCGTGCCGCCGCCGGGCCGGGCACGGTGGCCCTGAACGTCATCACCGGCCCCTACGGGCAGACCTTCGGGAACTGGCTGCGCGACTGCGGGGCCACCGTGCACGACCTGGCCGTGCCGTTCCACAGCGCCGTCACCGCCGCGCAGGTACGGGATGCGTTCGCCGCGCACCCGGAGATCGACTTCGTCTCGCTGGTGCACGCCGAGGCGGCGACCGGCAACACCAACCCGGTCGCGGAGATCGGGGAGGCGGTGCGCGAGCAGGGCGCGCTGTTCTACCTGGACGCGGTCGCCTCGGTCGGCGCGGAGCCGGTGCTGCCGGACGCGTGGGGCGTGGACCTGTGCGTGATCGGCGGGCAGAAGGCGCTGGGCGGTCCGGCGGGCGTCTCGGCGATCTCGGTGAGCGAGCGGGCCTGGGCGCGGATGGCGGCCAACCCGAACGCCCCGCGCCGCTCGTACCTGTCGCTGCTGGACTGGAAGGAGCGCTGGACCGACGCGGGCCGCACGGCGCTGCCGCACGCCCCGGCGCAGTTGGAGATGCTGGCACTTCAGGCGTGTCTGGAGCGGATCGAGGCGCAGGGCCTCGGCACGGTGACGGCCCGGCACGCCTCGGCCGCCGCCGCGACGCGCGCGGGCGTGCTGGCCCTCGGCGGGGGTCTGGAGCCGTTCGTGCACGCGGCGGCCGACGCGGCGCCGGTCGCCACCACGCTGCGCGTCACGTCGGGCCCGGACGCCTCGGAGCTGGTGGCCGCCGCGCTGGCTGCGCGTCCCGGACTGCCACTGGCCGCGGGCGGCGGCGCGCTGGCACGGGAGATGATCCGGGTCAACCACTACGGGCCCGACGCCACCCCGGCCGTCGTCCTGGGCGCTCTCGACGCCCTCGGGACGGCGCTGGCGGAGCGGGGGCACGTGGTGGACGCCGAGGGGGCCCGCCGGGCGGCCGGGGAGGCGTGGAACTGACGTTCCGCGAATACGTCCCCCTCATAGGGCCCGCGCACGGTGCGCGGGCCTTCTTATTGCGCCCGAATAAGAATTCAAATCAATTTGACAATGCAGTCGAATTTACCGGTCAGAGTCGCCTGGATTCTTCTGCCCGATTTTCGCAGGGCTAAACGGATCAGTTTTCCAGCAGGTTTCATCCATGTGACACACTCCACAAGGCGGCCCCTTTGCCCCCATTTCACCTGGGGCAATACGGTCAAATCTGTCCGACCGATCATCTAAACCACGACCGCCCCCGTGCATTATTGAATTTGCCTCGCTAAATTCGGAGCCCATGACCGCCGTACCAGCAGACCTCCTCATCGACCAGCCGACCGTGGCCGACGGTGCCGCTCTCTGGCGTCTCGCCAAGGACTCGAAAACCCTCGATCTGAACTCCTCGTACAGCTATCTGCTGTGGTGCCGGGACTTCGCCGGTACTTCGGCCGTGGCGCGGGACGCGGACGGCGGGCCGGTCGGTTTCGTCACCGGGTACGTGCGGCCCGACCGCCCCGGCACCCTGCTGGTCTGGCAGGTCGCGGTGGACTCCGCCTACCGGGGCCACGGCATCGCCGCCCGGCTGCTGGACGCGCTGACCGCGCGGCTCGCCGCCGAACGCGGGGTGACCCGCGTGGAGACCACCATCACGCCCGGCAACACCGCCTCCGAGCGGCTGTTCACGTCCTTCGCCGAACGGCACGACGCGGCCCTCACCCGCGAGACGCTGTTCGACACCGGCCTGTTCCCGGACGGCACGCACGACCCCGAAGTCCTGTACCTCATCGGCCCCCTCTCCCCCACGACCCGGCACTGAGGAGCATCACCGTGACCATCACCCAGCCCGACCTGAGCGTGTTCGAGACCCTGGAGTCCGAGGTGCGCAGCTACTGCCGCGGCTGGCCCACGGTTTTCGACCGGGCCCGCGGCAGCCGCATGTACGACGAGGACGGCCACGCCTACCTCGACTTCTTCGCCGGTGCCGGATCACTGAACTACGGCCACAACAACCCGGTGCTCAAACGGGCGCTGATCGACTACCTGTCGCGGGACGGCGTCACCCACGGACTGGACATGTCCACCGTGGCGAAACGTTCCTTTCTCCAGACCTTCCAGGATCTGGTGCTCCGGCCGCGCGACCTGCCGTACAAGGTCATGTTCCCGGGCCCGACGGGCACCAACGCGGTGGAGTCGGCGCTGAAGCTGGCCCGGAAGGTGAAGGGCCGGGAGGCGATCGTCTCCTTCACCAACGCCTTCCACGGCATGTCCCTCGGCTCGCTCGCCGTGACCGGCAACGCCTTCAAGCGGGCCGGTGCGGGCGTCCCGCTGGTGCACGGCACCCCGATGCCGTTCGACAACTACTTCGACGGCACCGTGCAGGACTTCCTGTGGTTCGAGCGGCTGCTGGAGGACCAGGGCTCGGGCCTGAACAAGCCCGCCGCGGTGATCGTGGAGACCGTGCAGGGCGAGGGCGGCATCAACGTGGCCCGGCCCGAGTGGCTGCGCGCGCTGAAGGAGCTGTGCGAGCGGCAGGACATGCTGCTGATCGTCGATGACATCCAGATGGGCTGCGGACGTACCGGCGCCTTCTTCTCCTTCGAGGAGGCGGGCGTGGTGCCGGACATCGTCACCGTCTCCAAGTCGATCTCCGGGTACGGCCTGCCGATGTCGCTGTGCCTGTTCAAGCCCGAGCTGGACGTCTGGGAGCCGGGCGAGCACAACGGCACCTTCCGCGGTAACAACCCCGCGTTCGTGACCGCCACCGCCGCGCTGGAGACGTACTGGACCGACGGCTCCGCGATGGAGAAGCAGACCCGCGCCCGCGGTGAGCAGGTCGAGCAGGCGCTCGCCGCCATCACCGAGGAGAACCGCGCGGACGTGCGCGAGGTGCGCGGCCGGGGTCTGGTGTGGGGCCTGGAGTTCCACGCCAAGGACCGGGCCACGCGGATCGCGCGGCGCGCCTTCGACCTCGGGCTGCTGATCGAGACCTCCGGACCGGAGAGCGAGGTCGTCAAGCTGCTGCCCGCGCTGACCATCACACCGGAGGAACTGGACGAGGGGCTCAGCATCCTCGCCCGCGCCGTCCGCGAGACGGCCTGACCGAACATCCCGACCGAGGAGGAAGCACAGCACCGTGATCGTCCGATCGTTCAAGGACATCGAAGGCACCGACCGGCACATCAAGTCGAAGTCCGGCACCTGGGAGAGCAAGCGGATCGTCCTCGCCAAGGAGCGGGTCGGCTTCTCCGTGCACGAGACGATCCTCTACGCCGGTACCGAGACGCACATGTGGTACGCCAACCACATCGAGGCCGTCGTCTGCACCCGCGGCGAGGCCGAGCTGACCGACCGCGAGACCGGGCAGACGTACACGATCACCCCCGGCACCATGTACCTCCTGAACGGCCACGAGCGGCACACGCTCAAGGTCAAGGAGGACTTCCACTGCATCTGCGTGTTCAACCCGCCGGTCACCGGGCGGGAGGACCACGACGAGAACGGCGTCTACCCGCTGCTCACCGAGCCCGAGGAGGTGTGACGGACCCGATGACCACGATCACCGACCTGTACCCCACCCGAGGCGCCTCCGAGGTGGCCGTGCCCCGGCAGGACCCGGTCGTCTGGGGCACCCCGGACACACCGGGCCCGGTCGGCACGGCCGACCTGGAGTCCTTCGAGCGCGACGGCTTCCTCGCCCTCGACCAGCTGATCACCCCGGACGAGGTCGCGGTCTACCGCGCCGAGCTGGACCGGCTGGTCTCCGACCCGGCGGTCCGCGCCGACGACCGCTCCATCGTGGAGTCCTCGTCGCAGGAGATCCGGACCGTCTTCGAGGTGCACCGGATCAGCGAGGTCTTCGCCGCGCTGGCCCGTGACGAGCGGGTGGTCGGCCGCGCCCGGCAGATCCTCGGCTCGGACGTGTACGTCCACCAGTCCCGGATCAACGTCAAGCCGGGCTTCGGCGCGAGCGGCTTCTACTGGCACTCGGACTTCGAGACCTGGCACGCCGAGGACGGGCTGCCGAACATGCGCACCGTGTCCGTCTCGATCGCGCTGACCGAGAACTACGACACCAACGGCGGTCTGATGATCATGCCGGGGTCGCACCGGACGTTCCTCGGCTGCGCCGGTGAGACGCCGAAGGACAACTACAAGAAGTCGTTGCAGATGCAGGACGCGGGCACACCGTCCGACGAGGCGCTGACGAAGATGGCGGGCGAGTACGGCATCCGTCTCTTCACCGGCCGCGCCGGGTCGGCCACCTGGTTCGACTGCAACGCCATGCACGGCTCCGGCGACAACATCACGCCGTTCCCGCGCAGCAACGTCTTCCTGGTGTTCAACAGCGTGGAGAACACGGCGGTGGAGCCCTTCGCGGCTCCGGTACGGCGGCCGGAGTACATCGGGGCACGGGACTTCACGCCGGTGCGGTGAGTGTGCCGCCGCTCTGTGTGGGGCCACTCCGTGTGGGGTCACTCTGTATGGGCCCGCCACATGTGGGGCCGCCACATGTGGAGGCGCGGCTGATGTGAGGCCGGCCCATGTGGGCAGGCCCTCCGGACACCGGGCCGGACCTCGGCGTGTGGGACGCGAGGTCCGGCCCGGTCGCGTCCGGTCGTGGATGACGGCCGGTCGTACGCGGTGACGCGTACGACCGGCCGAACCGCTTTCAGGATGCGCCGAGTTGACGGGGGACGGGCGTTCAGTCGTCGAGGGCGTCCAGTAGCCGGTCCACGTCGGCCGGGGTGTTGTACACGTGGAAGGACGCGCGCAGGTTGCCCGCGCGGTCGGAGACCTCGATCCCGGCCTCGCTCAGGGCCGGTTGGCGCCGCCCGAGCCCCGGTACGGAGACGATGGCGGAGCCCGGCGCGGGCACCGGGGTGTGGCCGCGCCGGGCGAGTCCGGCGCGGAAGCGGTCGGCCAGCGCGAGGTCGTGGGCGTGCACCCGCGCCGCGCCGAGTTCCTCCAGGAGTTCCAGCGAGCGGCGCAGCCCGGCGAGGGTGAACAGGGCGTGGGTGAGGTCGAACCGCCGTGCGGAGCGGGCGAGTTCGGTGACGGGGCCGTAGCAGCTCTCCCAGGGGCGCTCCCCCGCGACCCACCCGGCGAGCAGCGGGGTGAGGCCGCCGAAGTCCTCGGGAACGGTGGAGAAGGCGGCGCCGTGCGGGCCGAGCGTCCACTTGAAGGTGACGGAGGCGGTGTAGTCGAAGGCGTCCGCGTCCACCGGGAGCCAGCCCGCCGCCTGGGACAGGTCCACATAGGTACGGGCACCATGAGCGCGGGCCGCGTCACGGAGCGCGGCCACATCCGCGAGGCGGCCGTCGGCGGACTGCACGGCGCTGACCGCGACGAGCGCGGTGTCCGGCCGGACCGACTCCGCGATCCGGTCCAGCGGTACGGCGCGCACCTTGAGGTCGCCGCGTGCGTGGAACGCGTTGAGCACGGAGGCGAAGTCGCCCTCGGCAGTGAGGACTTCGGCCCCGGCGGGCAGCGAGGCGGCGATCACGGCGGTCTGCGCGGCGACCGAGGGCCCGATGGCGACCCGGTCGGCGGAGACCCCGACCAGCCGCGCGTACGCGGCACGGGCCGCCTCGACGTCCTCGTACAGCGGGGTCAGCGGGCGGCCCTCGGCGCGCAGCAGCGCGGCTTCGTTGAGCGCGGTGACGGTGCGGGCGGGCAGCAGGGCGTTGCTCGCGGTGTTGAGGTAGCCGCCCCTCGGGGTGAACTCGGCGCGGACGAGTCGGTCGAAGGTCGCCGCGGACTCCGTGGACTTCGTGGTCTCCATGCGCTCCACTGTGCTGCCCGGCCGGGGCGGCGTCCATCGCGGATGCGTACGCGGTAACTCTCAGAAACGCTTACCTGTCCGCCCCGGTCCGCGGATTCTCAGTGGCCCGGCACCGCGCAGCCGTCGGGACCGCAGGTGTCGGCGGTGGCCTCGCCGAGCGGCTGGAGCGGGGTGTGGGCGTCCCAGGCGCGGGTGAGGGCCTGGGTGAAGAGCTCGGCGGGCTGGGCGCCGGAGACGCCGAAGGCGCGGTCGAGGACGAAGAACGGCACGCCGCCCGCGCCGAGCCGGGCGGCCTCGCGCTCGTCGGCGCGGACCTCCGCCGCGTACGCCTCCGGGTCCGCGAGGACGGCGCGGGCCTCGGCGGGGTCGAGTCCGGCCTCGGCTGCGAGTGCGGCCAGGCGCTCGGGACCGGCGGTGAACAGGGACTCCTCGTCCACGAAGTTCGCCCGGTACAGACGGTCGAGGAGTTCGTCCTGCCGACCGCGCTCGGCGGCGAGGTGCAGCAGGCGGTGCAGGTCGAAGGTGTTGCCGTGGTCACGGCCGTGGGTCCGGTAACCGAGACCCTCGGCGGCGGCCTGCGCGGCGAGGTTCTCCTCACCCGCCCGCGCCTGTTCCTCGCTCATGCCGTACTTGCGGGTGAGCATGGTGATCACCTGCTCGGTGTCGCCCTGGGCGCGGCCGGGGTCGAGCTCGAAGGAGCGGTGCACCACCTCGACCTCGTCCCGGTGCGGGAACGCGGCGAGCGCCTTCTCGAACCGGGCTTTCCCGACGTAGCACCAGGGGCAGGCGATGTCCGACCAGATCTCCACACGCATGCTGACGACGGCTCTCTCCCGCTCGGGTCCGGCGGGGAGTCCCTCGCCGGGGACCAGAACGTACCGACCGGGCGGGCCATTCCCCGGTCAGGGGGTGGCGGGGGTCTCCCCGGCGGTGTCGGGGCGGACGGTGTAGCGGAGGTCGAGGTGGTGGTCGCCTTCGGCGGGCGGGAGTTCCGGGTCGGGGAACCAGCCCTGCCGGGCGTAGAAGTCCTGGGCACGCCGGTTGTCCACGTGCACGTCCAGCACGGCGGCACGGTGCCCGTCCGCCACCCACTGCTCCACACAGGCCGCGTGCAGAGCGGTGCCGATCCCCCGGCGCCAGTGGTCGGGGTCCACATGGAACTGGAACAGCTTGACCGTGTCGGCACGCCCGCCGTCCGGGACCCGGAAGGAGGCGACGGCCACGATCCGCCCCTCCTCCACGGCACACAGCACCTGCCCCCGCGGCCTCTCGATCGACTCCCGCCACGCCTCCCGCCAGTCGAACTCCGCCGGCGGCAGCCCGTCCGGGTAGTACGTGGACCGCGCCCGCACATGCAGCCCGGCGATGGCCCCGACCTCGGCGGGGAGGGCGGTGCGGATGAGCAGGCGGTCGGGGACCTGGGGTGCGGTCACATGGGTGGCGCGCACATGTGGGCCGGGCACATGTGGGTCGGGCACATGTGGGTCGGGCACATGTGGGTCGGAGACCTGCCGTTCGTCCATGTGTCGTTCGATCATGAGGGAGGGGACGCGGCCCCGGAGCGGAGCGGTTCCCTCCGGTGCCGACGGGCGCGGGCCCGGATACTCAGCTTCCGTCGCGCAGGTCGGCCGGCCAGTACGGGCGGAACTCCAGGTGGTCGTAGGTGACGACGCAGCCGCCGCCCATCGGGGACTGGGTCATGAAGCCGACGAGGGCGGCGCCGGTCTCCTTCTCGTCGCCCAGGGTGAAGAGGCGGACGAAGGTCCAGTGGGCGCCGTCGCGGGAGGCGTGGAAGGCGAGGGCGCGGCCGGTGCGGCTGATCCGAAGCCAGACCGAACTGCCCTCCACGGTGAAGGAGTTGGCGTCGTCGGAGTGACCACGGGTGACGACGGTGCACACGGTCGGCACGTCCGGGGAGTACTCCAGGCACAGCTTGGCCCAGGCACGGTCGCCGACGTGGGCGTAGAGGACACCGGCGTCGAAGGAGGCGTTGAAGCCGACCGTGACCCGCGCGAGGAGCTGGAAGTCACCCTCGGGTGCGCCGAGCAGCCGGGGCGCGTCGGCGGCGGGGTCGAGCGCCTCCCCGGTGGGCGGCACGAACCGGTCCTGCCGGGGTCCGGCCCACCCGGTGAGCACACCGTCCTCGTAGGACCAGCTGCCCCTCGGGCCGTAGGTGCGCAGCGGGAAGGGGAGTTCGGGGAGGTCCATGTCCATGCCCCGATTCTGCCGCCGCCGGGGTCCGCGCTCCAGACCGCCGGACGGACCGGGACGGCGGGTGTGCGACGCGCGTCACTCCGGCGGGCGGTTTCTGAGTAGACGGTGAGAAATGCGTACGTTCGGGAACGTTCCCGGCGGTCCGGTCGTCCTCAAGGACGGAATGAACAGGACGATCAGGCGGGTGTCCGTCTTCGTGCTGCTCCTCGTCCTCGCCCTGTTGGTGAGGGCGACCTGGGTGCAGTTCTACGAAGCGAAGGCCCTCGCGGACAGCAGCTACAACCGGCGGAACGCGATCCAGACGTACGCGCACCCGCTCGGGAACATCATCGTGGCCGGAAACGCGATCACCGGTTCCGCCCGCACCACGGGCGGCGATCTCGCGTACAAACGCACGTACAAACAGGGTCCGCTCTACGCGGCGGTCACGGGGTACGCCTCGCAGGCGTACGCCCCCACCCAGTTGGAGGGCATCTACCAGGACGTGCTGAACGGCACCGACCCACGGCTGAAGACCGTGCTGGACACGGTCACCGGGCGCCAGGCCGATCCGGGCAACGTGCTCACCACGATCGACCCGGCCGTGCAGAAGGCGGGGTTCGACGCGCTCGGCGACAAGAAGGGCGCGGCCGTCGCCATCGACCCGAAGACCGGCCGCATCCTCGGTGTGGTCTCGACACCGTCGTACGACCCGACGGAGCTGACCGACGCCAACACGGCGGGCCCCGCCTGGCGGCGGCTCAACGCCGACCCGGACAAGCCGCTGGTCAACCGGGCGCTGCGGCAGCCGCTGCCGCCGGGCTCCACCTTCAAGCTGGTGGTGGCCGCCGCCGCGCTGGAGGACGGCCTCTACAAAAACGTGGACCAGCCGACCACCAGCCCGAACCCGTATCCGCTGCCCGGCACCACCCGAGTGCTGGCCAACGAGTCGGCGTCCGCGCCCTGCGAGAACGCGACGATCCGCACCGCGCTGCGCTACTCCTGCAACAACGTCTTCGGCAAGATGGCCGTGGACCTCGGCCAGGACAAGGTACGGGCGATGGCCGAGAAGTTCGGCTTCAACGACCAGAAGCTCGATGTGCCGGTGCGCGCCTACCCGAGCGTCTACCCGACGAAGATGGACCCGTCCCAGACCGCGCTGTCGGGCATCGGCCAGTTCGACGTCACCGCGACCCCGCTCCAGATGGCTATGGTGTCCGCCGCCATCGCCGACGGCGGCAAGCTGGTCTCGCCCCACATGGTGTCCCAGCTCACCGACAGCGGCGGAACGGTGTTGCAGAACTACGACGACCCGGACTCCAAGCGGATCATGAGCTCCGGTACGGCCGCCCAGCTCCGCTCGGCGATGCAGTCGGTGGTGACGAACGGCACCGGCACCAGCGCCCAGCTGCCCGGCGTCACCGTCGGCGGCAAGACCGGCACCGCCCAGCACGGACTGAACAACGACCAGTCCCCGTACGCCTGGTTCACTTCCTTCGGCACCTCCGACAGCACCGGCAAGCAGGTCGCGGTGGCGGTGGTGGTCGAGCAGTCCGACGCGGCCCGCTCCGAGATCAGCGGCGGCGGGCTGGCGGGGCCGGTGGCGAAGGCGATGATGCGGGCGGCGCTCAAGGCGTCGTGACCGGACAGCGGCGGGCCGGGCCCCCTCCGTGCGGGTGCCCGGCCCGCGCCGGGGCGCGGCCGTAGCCCGAGAGCGGCCGTCACCGGTGAGCGGTCGCAGCCGGTGAGCGGCCTCGTCGCACTAGCGGCCTCGTCTCACTTCACCCCGAGCAGCTGCTCCACCGGGTCGATGGCGAAGTACACCAGGAACAGCGCCGACACCGCCCAGAGCAGCCAGCTGACCTCCTTGGCCCTGCCGACGACGGTCTTGATCAGGACGTAGGACAGGAACCCGGCCCCGATGCCGTCGGTGATGGAGTACGTGAACGGCATGGCGGCGATGGTCAGGAACGCGGGGATGGCGATCTCGTAGCGGTCCCAGTCGATGTGCTTGACGTGGGTCATCATCAGGAAGCCGACCGCGATCAGCGCGGGCGCCGCCGCCTGGAGCGGGACGATGGTCAGCAGCGGGGTGAGGAACAGCGCGAGCCCGAACATCCCGCCGGTGATCAGGTTGGCGAACCCGGTCCGGGCGCCCTCCCCGACGCCCGCCGCCGATTCGATGTACGCGGTGTTGGAGGAGGCCGATCCGAGGCCGCCCGCGACGGCGGCGGCGCCGTCGATGAACAGCACCCGCCCGATCCCCGGCACCTGCCCGTCCTCGTCCAGCAGTCCCGCCTCCGCGCTGATGCCGACGATGGTGCCCATCGCGTCGAAGAAGTCGGACAGCACCAGGGTGAAGACCAGCAGGACGGCGGTGAGCACGCCCGCCTTGGCGAACCCGCCGAACAGGCTGAAGTGCCCGATCAGCCCGAAGTCCGGCGGGGCGACGATCCGGTCCGGGACCTTCGGCGTGGTCAGGCCCCAGCTCTTGACGTCGGCCACGGCGTTGATGACGACCGCGACGACCGTCATGGTGACGATGCTGATGAGGATCGCGCCCTTCACCCGCCGGGCGAGCAGCGCGATGGTGAGCAGCACACCGACGCAGAAGACCAGCACGGGCCAGCCGGTGAGCCGCCCGATCGCGCCGAGCTGCACGGGCACGGTGGTGTTCGCGGCGTCCGGGACGCGGCTGACGAACCCGGCGTCCACGAAGCCGATGAACGCGATGAACAGGCCGATGCCGACGCCGATGGCCTGCTTGAGCGCCTGCGGGATGGCGTTCATGATCGCCTGCCGGAGCCCGGTGAGGACCAGGACGCAGATGATCACACCCTCGATCACCACCAGACCCATCGCGTCGGACCAGCTCATCAGCGGGGCGAGCTGGAAGGCGACCACGGCGTTCAGCCCGAGTCCGGCGGCGATGGCGAGCGGCAGATTGCCGCCGACGCCCATGATGACCGTCATCACACAGGCGACCAGCGCGGTGGCGGTGACGAGCTGCCCGGTGTCCAGGGTGTGGCCGAACTTGTCCTTGACGCTGCCGAGGATGATCGGGTTCAGCACGAGGATGTAGGCCATCGTGAAGAACGTGGCGAAGCCGCCGCGTATCTCACGGCCGAGGGTGGAGCCCCGTTCGGTGATCCGGAAGAACCGGTCGAGGCCGTTGCCGCCGGGCGGGGCGGTGCCGGGCCGGGGTTCCGCCTGCTGGGTCTGGGACATGCGCGTGACTCCTCGGGGGCGTACGGGCATACGTGTGCCGGCTGATTGTTCCTGCGTTCAACAGCTTTCAGGTTTTCGCCGTGTTACGGAATGCGCCGGACACGAACCGGCCCCCGTTCCCGGCGGGTTGCTGCCGGGAACGGGGGCCGGTGACGCGGCCTGCCCGAGGTCAGGAGACGAAGTACGTCGGGTTCGGGAGCTTGTAGGTGCGGTCGGCGTAGCCGCCGTCCAGGTCCGAGAACTGGTCGCCGAAGTTGGCGACGATGTCGTACCCGAGGTCCTGCTCGATGTGCTTGCGGGTGCCCGCCTTGTACTGCACGGTGGTGCAGTTCCAGGTGCCGGGCGTGGCGCAGTCCTTCAGCCAGGCCGGGGGGTTGGCCTTGTTCTTCAGGAACATGTGGTCGGCGTCCAGGTTGACGTCCGCGCCGACCTTCTTCAGGTTGGCGACGGCGGCGGCGCGCTGGTCGTCGGAGAGACCGGAGTTGTAGAACACGGTCACGCCCTTGGACTGGGCGTAGCGCACCAGCTCCGGGCTGCCGAACACGGCCGGGCGGTCCGCCTTGTTGACGTAGTCGTTCCACGTCGTGGCGTTGAAGCCGTAGTTGTTGCGCTTCTCGTAGTCCAGGCTGAGCAGCAGCGTGTCGTCGATGTCGAAGATCACGGCCGGCTTGGCGTGGTGGTGCCGGTCCGCCTTCTGGGCGGCCCGGTCGATCCGGCGCTTGGCGTCCGCGTCGATCCGCGCGAGGTCCTTGGCGTACGGGCTGTCCGGGGACGCCTGGTACACACCGTTCGCGTCGGTGGTGGTGCCGTAGTACGTGTCGATGTCCTTCACCAACAGGCCGATGTTGTACGGCTCGTGGGTGGAGTTCGCCGTCGATTGTCCGGCGGTCGCCGCACCGGCGCCGTACAGGGCACCACCGGCGACGGCACAGGCGGCGGCGAGCGCCGCGATCCGCAGTGATTTATGCATGACAGTTTTCTACGCGCGTCACCCGTCTCGGCGCGAGGGTCTTTGCCCGATTGATATCAGCCACGGCGTAAAGGTGCGGTGCGGGCATGTGGGGTGCGCGCACATAGGTACGGGCATGTGGGGTGCGCACATGGGTGCCCGCACCATCGCGCCCGGCGCGGGGTGGGTTCCGCGCACATGGATGCCGCCCACATGGGCGCCGCGCACACGGTCTTGGTGCCTACGGTCTTCCTCCGTGCCCACGGCCCGCTTCCGCGCCTACGGCCGCCACCCCGGATCGCGCCCGCTCAGCGCCACCGTCCGCTCCAGCAGCGGGGTGCCGTCCGGGACCGGGACGGGCGGACCGAAGAGCCCGGTGCCGGGTTCCTCGGCCGCCGCCCGGAGGAGGGAGTGGGCGACGGTGAGGGCGGCGGGGTCGGCCTCGTACGGGACGCCGAGGGCGCGGGCGAGGTCCCAGCCGTGGACGACCAGCTCGTCCGCGACGACCGCGCCCGCCACGGCGCCGGTCAGCTCCACCCCGCCCGCACGTGTCGCCCCGGTCCACGCGGACGGGTCGCGCCACGCCTCGGCCAACTCGTCCAGCGCATCCGGCAGTTTGTCCCGCCAGTGCGGGCCGACGTCCGGCACCGTCGCCCCCGGCGGGGTGGCGGTGCCGGGCCCGAGGTCCTTGCGGGCCGCGTCCCGGAACGCCACGGACAGCCCGAGCACATGCCCCAGCAGGTGCCGTACCGCGTACTCGGGGCAGGGCGTGCGGTCCGCCAGCCGTTCCCCGGTGACCGCACCGGCCAGCCGGGCGACGATCCGGGCCTGCGGCCCGAGGTCCACCATCGTGTCGGTCATGCCTGCCTCACTCCTCGGCGCCGGACGGGGCCATGACGGCCGTACACGGGTACGACCCGTCGGGAGCGCGGAACTCATCGGTACCGCGTCCGATCCGCACGGTGCCCCGCCCGCGCCGACCTCGCCGTCAGGGGCGCCGCGTACGTGACCCCGTACCCCCGCCGGGCAGGCGGGAAGGGCCGGGCAGGCCCTATCGTGCACCCGGACGCGTACACCTGCCGCGCAAGGAGATCCCGAGGATGCCCACCCCCCGTACCGTGCTCCTCACCGGCGCCGCCGGCGGCCTCGGCACGCTGATGCGCTCGCTGCTGCCCGAGTACGGGCACACGCTCCGCCTGTTCGACGCGCGGCCGGTGGAGGGCGCCCCGGACGCGGTCGTCGCGGACCTGTCCGACACCGAGGCGCTGCGCCGGGCGATGCGGGGCGTGGACGCGGTGCTGCATCTCGCGGGGATCTCCGTGGAGTCGTCGTTCGACAAGATCCTGAAGTCGAACATCGAGGGCACGTACCACGTGTACGAGACGGCCCGGCAGGAGGGCGTGCGCCGGATCGTGTTCGCGTCCTCGAACCACGCCGTCGGCTACACCCCGGTCCCGCACGACGGTGCTCCGGTGCCGGTGGACACTCCGCGCCGCCCGGACACCTTCTACGGTCTGTCCAAGTCGTTCGGCGAGGACCTGGCGCAGTTCTACTGGGACAAGCACGGTGTGGAGACCGTCTCGGTGCGCATCGGGTCGTGTTTCCCCGAGCCGACCAGCGTGCGCATGCTGTCGATCTGGCTGAGCCCGGCCGACGGCGCCCGGCTGTTCCACGCGGCGCTGGGCGCCGAGGGCGTCGGCCACACGGTGGTGTACGGCTCGTCCGCCAACTCCCGTCTGTGGTGGGACCTTTCGTCCGCGCGGGCGCTCGGCTACGCACCGCACGACGACTCCGAGCGGTACGCGGCGAAGCTGATCGCGGAACAGGGCGAGCTCGACCCGGCCGATCCGGCACAGGCCCGGCTCGGCGGACACTTCGTCACCGACCCGCCCCTCTGGCCGTACTGACCGTATCCCCGCCCGGACACGACCGTTCCGGGCACCGGAGGGACCGTACGGCTCCGGACATGACGCGTCCCGGACGGCGGACGGGCGCCGAACGGGCCCGTGCGAGCCGGATACGGGCGTCCGTGGCGCCCGCTCCCACCTCCCGGGGCGCTGCGGCGCAGGTCCGGGGCGGGCGCTCCGGCGGGGAAACGGGCCTATCCGGGCAGTATCGGGCGGGCAACAGACCTGGTCGGCGCGGCGGTACCGCTGTAGAACTTCCCCCAAGGCCCGAACGGGCAGTTCCACAGGGAGGTGGATGACGCCGTGAGCACGAGAACCGCCGAGGAACGCCAGCGCGAGATCGTACGGACGGCGCGTGCCACGGGTTCGGTCGAGGTGACCGAGCTCGCCACCGACCTGGGCGTGGCCAAGGAGACCATCCGGCGCGACCTGCGCGCCCTGGAGGACCACGGGCTGGTCCGCCGTACCCACGGCGGCGCCTACCCGGTGGAGAGCGCGGGCTTCGAGACGACGCTCGCGTTCCGTGCCACCAGCCATGTCCCCGAGAAACGCCGGATCGCCGCAGCGGCGGCCGAGTTGCTGGGGGACGCGGAGACGGTCTTCGTGGACGAGGGTTTCACCCCGCAGCTCATCGCGGAGGCGCTGCCCAGGGACCGGCCGCTGACCGTGGTCACCGCGTCCCTGCCGGTCGCGGGGGCGCTCGCGGAGTCGGAGCGGATGTCCGTGCTGCTGCTCGGCGGCCGGGTGCGTCCCGGCACGCTGGCGACGGTGGACCACTGGACGACGAAGATGCTGGCCGGGTTCGTGGTGGACCTCGCGTTCATCGGCGCCAACGGCATCTCCCGCGAACACGGTCTGACCACGCCGGATCCGGCCGTCAGCGAGGTGAAGACGCAGGCGATCCGGGCGGCCCGGCGCACCGTGCTGGCGGGCACGCACACCAAGTTCGGCGCGGTGAGCTTCTGCCGCTTCGCCGAGATCGGCGCGCTGGAGGCGATCGTGACCAGCTCCGGACTGCCCGCGTCCGAGGCCCACCGCTACTCCCTGCTGGGCCCGCAGGTCATCCGGGTCTGAACCGCCCCACACGGCCCGGCACCACACAGGCCCGCACCACAGGGGCGGGCGCCACACCGCCCGCCGCGCACCTCCCGTACGACGTACGACGCCCAGCGCGTCCGGAGCCGTTCCCCCGCGCCCCGGCACGCCCCCGTATCCCCACATCTCCAGGAGCGATCCATGCGAACCCCGAGCCGACGGAGGCCGCGAGCGACGCTCGCCCTGGCCGCCGCAGGGACGCTGATCGCCCCGCTGCTCACCGGCTGCTGGGTCGGTGCGGGCGGGGCGGGTTCCGGCGGTGACGCCATCAACGTCCTGATGGTGAACAACCCGCAGATGACGGAACTGCAGAAGCTGACCCGCGCCCACTTCACCAAGGAGACGGGCATCAAGGTCAACTTCACCGTGCTGCCCGAGAACGACGTCCGCGACAAGATCAGCCAGGACTTCGCCAACCAGGCCGGTCAGTACGACGCGGCGACGCTCTCCAACTACGAGATACCGATCTACGCCCGCAACGGCTGGCTGCACGACATGGACTCGTACGTGGCGCGGGACCGCGCCTACGACGAGCAGGACATCCTGAAGCCGATGCGCCAGTCCCTGACCGGCGACGACGGCAGGCTCTACGGGCAGCCGTTCTACGGCGAGTCGTCGTTCCTGATGTACCGCAAGGACGTGTTCGCGGCGAAGGGCCTGAAGATGCCCGCGCACCCCACCTGGCAGCAGGTGGCGGACCTCGCCGCGAAGACCGACGGCGCCCGCCCCGGCATGAAGGGCATCTGCCTGCGCGGCCTGCCCGGCTGGGGCGAGTCGATGGCCCCGCTGACCACGGTGGTGAACACCTTCGGCGGGACCTGGTTCGACAAGGACTGGAAGGCCCGGCTGGACTCCCCCGAGTTCAGGAGGGCCACCGAGTTCTACGTGAACCTGGTCCGCGCGCACGGCGAGTCCGGCGCCGCGCAGGCCGGGTTCGCGGAGTGCCTGAACAACATGACGCAGAGCAAGGTCGCCATGTGGTACGACGCCACCTCCGCGGCCGGACTCCTGGAGGCGGACGACTCCCCCGTCAAGGGCAAGCTCGGCTACGCCCCCGCGCCCGTCGAGAAGACCAAGTCCTCCGGCTGGCTCTACACCTGGGCCTGGGGCATCCAGAAGGCGTCCCGCAACGCCGACAAGGCGTGGAAGTTCATCTCCTGGGCGTCCGGCAAGGACTACGAACAGCTCGTCGGGGAGACCAGCGGCTGGCCCAACGTGCCCGCGGGCAAACGGGCTTCGACGTACGACAACCCCGACTACCGCAAGTCGGCGGCGTCCTTCCAGGAGATGACGAAGGAGGCGATCGAGAGCGCCCGCCCGAACGATCCGGGCACCCAGCCGCGCCCGGCGCCCGGCATCCAGTTCGTCGGCATCCCCGAGTTCACGGACCTGGGCACCAAGGTCTCCCAGGAGATCAGCGCGGCCGTCGCCGGGCGCCAGTCGGTGGACACCGCCCTGCGCAAGTCCCAGCAGCTCGCCGAGAAGATCTCCAAGGAGTACGAGGGACGATGACCGCGACGACGACCGCTCCTCCCCTCGCGTCCGCCTCCGCGCGGACCGCGCACCGGCCACCGGACCGGCTGCGCGCCTGGGCCACCCGTGCCCCCCTGCTCCCGGCCCTGGTCTTCATGATCGTGGTCACCCAACTGCCGTTCGTGGCGACGGTGGTGATCTCGTTCTTCGACTGGAACGCCCTCTATCCCAAGGCCCGGCGCTTCACCGGCGTGGACAACTACCGCGAGGTGCTCACCGACGCCGATCTGCGCCACTCGGTGTGGACGACGGTGCTGCTCACCGTGGCGGTGGTGCTGGCCAGCCTGGTGCTCGGACTCGTCCTCGCCCTGCTGCTGGACCGGAGGTTCCGCGGCCGGGGTGTGGTGCGTACCCTGCTGATCGCGCCGTTCCTGGTGGTCCCGGTCGCCGCCGCGCTGCTCTGGAAACATGTGCTCTACAACCCTGAATACGGCTTGCTCAATGGGTTGTTGCACTATGTGGGCGGACCACAGCCGGACTGGATCTCCGACACCCCGCTGCTCGCGGTGGAGGCGTCGCTGGTGTGGCAGTGGACCCCGTTCATGATGCTGATCCTGCTGGCCGGACTGCAGAGCCGGGACCAGCAGCAGATCGAGGCCGCGCGGGTGGACGGCGCGAGCGACTGGCAGATCTTCCGCCATCTCACCCTGCCGCACCTGCGCCGCTACCTGGAACTGGGCGCCCTGCTGGGTTCGATCTACATCGTGCAGAACTTCGACGCGGTGTTCACGATCACCTCCGGCGGCCTCGGCACCGCCAACCTGCCGTACACCGTGTACCAGACCTTCTACCAGGCGCACGAGAACGGGCTCGCCTCGGCCGCGGGCGTGCTGGTGGTCATCGGTTCCCTCGTCATCGCCACGTTCGCGCTGCGCGTCGTGTCGTCCCTGTTCCGCGAGGAGGCGTCGCGCGCATGAGCACCACCACCGCCCCCACGGGCACCACCGCTCCCCCGGTCGCCGCCGCCCCGCCACGCCGGGCGCGCAAGGGGGCCGGGCTGGCCCTCGTCGCCTGGCTGGCCGGGATCGTGTTCTTCCTGCCCATCGCCTGGATGGCGCTGACCTCCTTCCACTCCGAGGCGGACGCGGCGACCAACCCGCCGTCGTTCGCGGCACCGCTCACCCTGGACGGCTACCGCGAGTTCTTCGGCGCGGGCGGCGGCGCCAGCCCCTGGCCCGCGCTGGCCAACTCCCTGGTGGCGTCGCTTGCCTCGACGCTGCTGGTGCTGCTGCTGGCGCTCCCGGCGGCGTACGCGCTGTCGATCCGCCCGGTGCGCAAGTGGACGGACGTGCTGTTCTTCTTCCTGTCCACCAAGATGCTTCCGGCCGTGGCGGGGCTGCTGCCGATCTACCTGTTCGCCAAGAACGCCGGGATGCTGGACAACATCTGGCTGCTCGTCATCCTGTACACCTCGATGAACCTGCCGATCGCGGTGTGGATGATGCAGTCCTTCCTGGCGGAGGTGCCGGTCGCGGTGATCGAGGCGGCGCGGGTGGACGGGGCGCCGCTGCCGATGATCCTGGCCCGCGTGGTCGCGCCGATCGCGCTGCCGGGCATCGCGGCGACCGCGCTGATCTGCTTCATCTTCAGCTGGAACGAGCTGCTGTTCGCCCGTGTCCTCACCGGGGTGGTCGCGGAGACCGCGCCCGTCTTCCTGACCGGTTTCATCACCAGCCAGGGCCTGTTCCTGGCCAAGGTGTGCGCCGCGTCGCTCGTCGTCTCCCTGCCGGTGCTCGCCGCGGGGTTCGCCGCCCAGGACAAGCTGGTCCAGGGTCTGTCGTTGGGAGCCGTGAAATGAAGGCCGCCGTCATCGAGTCCGTGGGCCGCGCCGTCGTCACCGAGGTGCCCGACCCCACGCCGGGACCGCGCGAGGTCGTCGTCCAGGTCGCGGCCTGCGGCCTGTGCGGCACCGATCTGCACATCCTCCAGGGCGAGTTCGCGCCCAAGCTGCCCATCGTCCCCGGTCACGAGTTCGCGGGCGAGGTGGTCGGGGTCGGCACCCAGGTCACCGAGGTCGCGGTCGGCGACCGGGTCGCGGTGGACCCCTCGCTGTACTGCTACGAGTGCCGCTACTGCCGTACCGGCCACAACAACCTGTGCGAGCGCTGGGCCGCGATCGGCGTGACCACCTCCGGCGGTGCCGCCGAGTACGCGGTCGCGCCGGTCGCCAACTGCGTGAAGCTGCCCGAGCACGTACGCACCGAGGACGCGGCCCTGATCGAGCCGCTGTCCTGCGCGGTGCGCGGCTACGACGTGCTGAACTCCCGGCTCGGCTCCCATGTGCTGATCTACGGCTCGGGCACGATGGGCCTGATGATGCTGGAGCTGGCCAAGCGCACCGGCGCGGCGAGCGTGGACGTGGTGGACGTGAACGCGGCCCGCCTGGAGACCGCCCGCCGACTCGGTGTCTCGGGCGCGGCGGCCACCCCGGACGAGCTGGACCGGCCGCAGGGCTGGGACGTGGTGGTGGACGCCACCGGCAACGCGCGCGCCATCCAGGACGGCCTGGAGCGGGTCGCCAAGGCGGGTACGTTCCTCCAGTTCGGCGTGGCGGACTACGCGACGCGGGTGACGATCGACCCGTACCGCATCTACAACCAGGAGATCACCATCACCGGGTCGATGGCGGTGCTGCACAGCTACGAGCGGGCGGCGGAGCTGTTCGCCAACGGGGTGCTGGACCCCGAGGTGTTCATCAGCGACCGCATTCCGCTGGAGCGCTACCCGGAGGCGCTGGAGCAGTTCGCGGCGGGGGTGGGCCGGAAGATCGTGGTGGTGCCCTGAGCCGTCCCGCGCGGAACGGGCGGGGCCCTGCCCGACGGGCGGGGCCCCGGCGGCGGGGTGCCGTCGGCTCCGGTACGTCCCTCGAACGTGTCGTTCCTCGGCCGTTCGGGGGGTCGTGCCGGACCGGGCGGAGGGTAAGGGAACGGTAAAGCGGGGTCGTTCGTTCACCCGGCATGACAGCTATGACCCCTGGCTCGAACATCCCTCTCCAGGTCGCCCGCGTGACGGTGGACGTCGCCGCGCCGGTGCGACTCGACGTGTCGGGCCTGCTGCTCACCGCCGACGGCAAGGTGCGCTCCGACGACGACTTCATCTTCTACAACCAGCCGTCCGGGCCGGGCGTGACCCATGTGTCCGGCGGCGGCTCGGCGCCCGACGCGGTCTCCGTGGACCTCGCCGCCGTGCCGCCGGAGATCGAGAAGATCGTGGTCACCGCGAGCCCGGACGCGGCCGGGCAGAGCTTCCAGGGCATCGAGCCGACGGCCACCGTCCGGGACGCGGACGGCGGCACGGTCCTCGCCACCTTCACCCCGCCCCGGCTCGGCTCGGAGACGGCCCTGGTGGTCGTGGAGGTCTACCGGCGCAACGGGCAGTGGAAGGCCCGCGCGGTCGGCCAGGGGTACGCGAACGGACTGGCGGGCATCGCCACGGACTTCGGCGTGACCGTGGAGGAACCCGCACCGGCGGCCGCGCCCGCCCCCGTGGCGGCGGCCCCCGTGGCGCCCGCACCTGTGGCGGCGGCCCCTGTGGCGGCGGCCCCGGTCACCCCGCCCGCACCCGCCGCGGCTCCCGCTGCCGCCACCGCCGGGAAGATCAACCTGGACAAGGGCCGGGTGAGCCTGCGCAAGAACCAGACGGTCTCCCTGATGAAGGGCGGCCGACCGCTGCTCTCCCAGGTGCGGATGGGCCTCGGCTGGGAGCCCGCCTTCCGCGGCCGGGACATTGACCTGGACGCCTCGGTCATCGCCTACGGCCCGCGGCGCGACGCCCTGGACAGCTGCTACTTCGGCAAGCTGGAGATCCTCAAGGGCGCGATCCGGCACTCCGGCGACAACCTCACGGGCGAGGGCGGCGGCGACGACGAATCGATCACCGTGGACCTCGGGCGGCTCTCCCAGGACGTCACCGGCCTGGTCTTCACCGTCAACTCCTACTCCGGCCAGAAGTTCACCGAGGTCGCCAAGGCGTACTGCCGCCTGCTGGACGCCACCAGCGGCGAGGAGCTGGTCCGCTTCGACCTGACCGGCGCCGAACCCCAGACGGGCGTCCTGATGGCCAAGCTGATCCGCATGAACTCCGGTGAGTGGGAGATGACGGCCCTCGGGGACTTCGTGAAGGCCCGCACGGTCCGCAACATGGTGGAGCCCGGCGCCAGAGCCCTGTGAATCCCCGGCAGGACTCCCCCGCGCAGGGGCTGCCGCGGCTCAGGCGTGCGGCCCCTGCGTACGGGGAGAACGGCGCGCCGGGGCTGGCCGGGCACGCCGGCCCGCTCGGCGCGCGGGGCGACCGTCACCGCGGCTGTCTGCGCCAGGGGCCCGTGACGGCCAACATGATGCCGGGGTCCTGGATGTTGGCGTAGAGGGTGTGACCGTCCGGGGAGAAGGTGACACCGGTGAACTCGCTGTACTCCGGGGCCTCTTCGGTGCCGTTGTTGAGTTCGTTGCGGGCGATGGGGTAGGTGCGGCCGGAGTCGGTGGCGCCGAGGAGGTGCTGGAGCCCCTCGCCGTCCTCCGCGATGACCAGGCCGCCGTACGGGGAGACGGTGATGTTGTCGGGGCCGTCGAAGGCGCCGTCCGCCGCCGGGTCGGGGTTGACGCCGAACAGGACCTTCAGGGTGAGGGTCCGGCGGCGGGGGTCGTAGAACCAGACCTGCCCGTCGTGCGGGACGGGGCTCTCCTCGCGGGCGTAGGAGGAGACCACGTAGACACCGCCGTCACCCCACCACATGCCCTCCAGTTTGCGGGCGCGGGTGACCTGGCCGGGCCCGAACTGCCGACGCACCGGCACGGTCCGCGCGTCCCGGTCGGGCACGTCGGTCCAGTCCACGCCGTAGACGGTGCCGACGCGGGTGGCGCGGGAGAGGTCGTCCACGAACCGGCCGCCGGAGTCGAAGCACGTGAACGCCTGGAGTACGCCCGCGTCGTCGGCCAGGGCGCGCAGGCGGCCCCGGCCGTGGTGGAAGCCGGTCGGCGGGGTCCACCGGTAGAGGAGGCCGTTGGGTCCGGAGGCGTCCTCGGTGAGGAAGAGGTGGCCGCGCGCGGGGTCCACGACGACGGCCTCGTGCGCGTACCGTCCCAGCGCCTTGACGGGCCTCGGGTCACGGCCCGCGCGGCGGTCGGCGGGGTCCACCTCGAAGACGTAGCCGTGGTCCTTGGTCATGCCGTTCTGACCGGCCTTGTCCTCGGTCTCCTCGCAGGTCAGCCAGGTGCCCCACGGGGTGGTGCCGCCCGCGCAGTTGGTGGAGGTGCCCGCGATGCCGACCCATTCCGCGACATGGTCGCGGCGCACCTCGACCACCGTGCAGCCACCGGCCGCCGCCGGGTCGTAGACAAGGCCCTCGGTGAGCGGTACCGGGTGCTCCCAGCCGGAGCGCGGGCCCTTCAGCTCGTGGTTGTTGACGAGCAGGGTCGTACCGCGCGGCCCGGCGAACGCGGCGGTGCCGTCGTGGTTCGACGGGGTGGGCTCGCCCGTCTCCAGGGTGGTCCGGCCGCTGTGCGTGATGATCCGGTACGAGAAACCGCGGGGCAGCGCGAGGATGCCGTCCGGGTCGGGGAGCAGGGGGCCGTAGCCGATGCCGTGGTGGCCGTGCCGGTCGCGGTCGGTGTCCGCGGTGCCGTCGTCGGTGGCGGCGAGGGCCTGGGGCGCGGAGGCGAGAACGCCGACGCTGCCCGCCAGGGCGACTCCGGCACCGGTGAGCGCGGAGCGTCTGGCGAAGTCCCTGCGGGTGAGCGACATGGTGTCTCCTGAGACGGTGGGCGTGCCGTGGAGGATGGCGGTCGTCGGTCCGCCGTCACCTTCGCGCCCACCGCTGAACGGGAGTTGAACACGGGGCCACGCGGGCGACTGCGGCTTGCTGAACGCACTGCTCCATGTGGGCCCGCACCATGTGGGCTCACGCCATTTGGGTCCGCACCATGTGGCCTCACACCATGTGGGCCCGCACCATGTGGGCTGCGCCCACGAGCCCCCACGCCATGTGCGCTCCCCTATGTGGCCCCACGCCATGTGGCCACACCACACCCGGAAACGCGCCCCGCCCCCACTCCGCGCCCCCACTCCGCCCCGCCACGCCGCTCAGCCCAGCCCAGGCCCCCACTCCGCTCAACCCCCGTGCTGAGACCGAGCCTTGAACGCCGCCTTCCGCGCCTCCTTGGCCACCCGCTTGTCCGGGTGCAACCGCCCCATCGCCTCCAGCACGTCCGCGGTCGCGGGGTGGTCCACCCGCCAGGCCGCCGCGAAGAACCCGCTGTGCCGGTCGGCCAGACCCTCCACCAGGGCCTGGAGCTCCTCGGAGTTGCCCTCGGCGGCGAGCTGCGCGGCGAGCGTGTCCACGGTGAGCCAGAAGACGAGGTCCTGGGAGGGCGGCGGCACCTCGGCGGCGCCGCGCTCGCTGAGCCAGACCCGTGCGAGACCGCCCAGTTCGGGGTCGTCCAGCACCTCCCGGAGCGCGGGCTCCGCCTCGGCGCCGAGCAGCGACAGGGCCTGCTGGCAGCGCAGCCGCCGCAGCGGCGCACCCTCGTCCGCGCCGCGTGCGGCGGCGAGCAACTCCCGTGCCGCGCCGAGCGGTTCGCGGCGGTGAAGCCACAGCTCGGTCTCGGCCAGCGCGGCGCCGGGCCCGAACGAGGAGGTGCCGTCCAGCAGCGCGTCCGCGTCCTTGTCCGTGAGGTCTCCGACGGCGGGCGCGTCGAACCCGGCCTCCAGCAGCCGCGCCCGCAGCCCGTAGGCGCCGAGCGGGGTGAGCCGGACCATGCCGTACCGGGAGACGTCGGTGTCGTCCACCGGCGCGGCCGGTTCCTCGTCGGCGTCGGCCATCAGCGCCTCGTCCACGGGCTGGTACTCCACCAGCCCGACCGGCTCCAGCACCCGGAACTGGTCGTCCAGCCGCATCATGGCGTCGGAGACCTGTTCCAGCATGTCGTCGGTGGGTTCGCCGGTGTCGTCGGGGACGATCATCGAGGCGGCGAGCGCGGGCAGCGGGACGGGCGCGTCGTCGGGGGCGTCCTCACTGACGGTCAGCAGATACAGGTTGCCGAGGACGCCGTCGAGGAACTCCGCCTCGGCCTCCGGGTCCCAGTCGAGTGACGAGAAATCGACCTCGCCGCCCTCGTCCAGGGCGTCCACCAGGCCCTCCAGATCGGGCACGCTCGCGTCCGCGAGGGCCGTCTCCAGGGCGGCGAGCCACACCGCGAGCACGTCGTGCGGCGATCCGCCGGTGAGCAGGGCGAGTTCCGGGCCGGTGGCGACCGTACCGGCCTCCTCGTCCACGATCTCGACCAGCCCGGCGTCCACGGCGACCCGCCACGCCTCGCTCGCCAGCGCGGCGGCGTCGTCGCCGGTCAGGTCCAGTGCCGCGGCGGCGTCCGGCACCTGCTCCTCGACGAGCCCGCCGCCCGCGTCCACCCGGGTGCCGGGTCCGGCCCAGCGTGCCAGCCGGGCGGCGCGCGCGAGCAGCGGCGTGGCCAGCGCGTCGCGCGCCAGCTCCGCTTCGGGGCGCAGCCGTACGGGCGGCAGGGGGGAGCTGTCTGACATCGGCTGGTTCTCCTCGGACCGTGGAACGACTCGGCGGCTCAGCCTAGACGGATATCGACCCATGCCGCCCGGTTCATCTCCCCGCCGGTCCTCGTACATGGCCGAAACCTTGACAACTCCCCACGGCAGGCAGGAGATTGACGCGCGTAGAAGTTGGGGGGACAACTGTTCACTCGACTCTGCGCGTGTCACTGAGGGCCACGAGCCCGACACGGCTTCCGTTCCACCCTCGTCCCGGCGCTCACGCATGTCCCCGGAGGGAATCCCTTGCCGAGCAGGTCTTCCGCGCGCCTCGCCGCGCTCACCGTCGCCGCCGTCTGTTCCGCGGCCTCGACGGTCGTCCTCACCTCTCCCGCGCACGCCGACACCGTGCGCATCCACGACGTCCAGGGCACCACCCGCCTGTCGCCCTACGCGGGCAAGCAGGTGACGGACGTCCCGGGCATCGTCACGGCCGTCCGTACGTACGGCTCCTCCAAGGGCTTCTGGTACCAGGACCCGAACCCGGACAACGACCCGGCCACCAGCGAGGGCGTCTTCGTCTACACCAGCTCCACCCCGAAGGTGGCGGTCGGTGACTCGGTCACCGTCTCCGGCACGGTCTCGGAGTTCGTGCCCGGCGGCGCCTCCGGCGGCGGCCAGTCCGTCACGGAGATCACCAAGCCGGTCGTCACCACCGTCTCCACCGGCAACGCGGTCCCGGCCCCGGTCGTCATCAAGGCCCGCTCCGTGCCGAATCGTTACGCCCCGGCGGGCGACCCGGCCGCGAACGGCTCGGTCAACGGCCTGACGCTGAAGCCCGAGACGTACGCCCTGGACTACTACGAGTCCCTTGAGGGCATGAACGTCCAGGTCGCGGACGCCCGTGTGGTCACCGGCACCGACCCGTACGCGGAGCTGTGGGTCACGGTCAAGCCGCACGAGCACCTCAGCGAGCGCGGCGGCACGATATACGGCTCGTACGAGTCCCAGAACACGGGGCGGCTGCAGATCCAGTCGCTGGGCGCCACCGCGGACTTCCCGCAGGCGAACGTCGGCGACACCCTGTCCGGCACCACGACCGGCCCGATGGACTACAACCAGTTCGGCGGCTACACCCTGGTCGCGGGCTCCCTCGGCACGCTGAAGAGCGGCGGTCTGGAGCGCGAGGTCACCAAGAAGCAGGCGGGCGGCCAGCTCGCGGTGGCGACGTACAACGTCGAGAACCTCGACCCGACCGACGCCACGTTCGCGGAGCACGCCGACGCGATCGTGCACAACCTGCAGTCGCCCGACATCGTGTCCCTGGAGGAGATCCAGGACAACAACGGTGCCAAGGACGACGGCACGGTGGACGCGAGCCAGACCGTCACCAAGCTGATCGACGCCATCGTGGCGGCGGGCGGCCCGAAGTACGACTGGCGCTCGATCAACCCCGTCAACGACCAGGACGGCGGCGAGCCCGGCGGCAACATCCGCCAGGTCTTCCTCTTCAACCCCGAGCGCGTCTCCTTCACCGACCGCGCGGGCGGCGACTCCACCTCCGCCGTGGGCGTGGACAAGGTGCGCGGCAAGGCCGAACTGACCTTCTCGCCGGGCCGGATCGCCCCGTCCGACACCGCCTGGGCCAACAGCCGCAAGCCGCTGGCGGGCGAGTTCGTGTTCCGCGGCCAGACGGTGTTCGTGATCGCCAACCACCTGAACTCCAAGGGCGGCGACCAGGGCCTGACCTCGCAGTTCCAGCCCCCGGCGCGCAGCTCCGAGACGCAGCGGCACGCGCAGGCGACCCTGGTGAACGCGTTCGTCAAGGACATCCTGTCCAAGCAGAAGAACGCGCAGGTCATCGCGCTCGGCGACATGAACGACTTCGAGTTCTCCGAGACCGCGAAGACGCTCGAGGGCAACGGCGAGCTGTGGTCGGCGATCAAGTCGCTGCCCAAGAACGAGCGTTACACCTACGACTACCAGGGCAACCAGCAGGTGCTGGACCAGATCCTGATCAGCCCGTCGATCCGCCGGAACGGCGACTTCCAGTACGACAGCGTGCACATCAACTCGGAGTTCCACGACCAGATCTCCGACCACGACCCGCAGGTGCTGCGGTTCCGCCCGTAGTACGGGAGGCGGTCACGCCCGTAGTACGGGAAGCGGGGCCGGCCGGACGCGTGTCGTCCGGCCGGCCCCGCGGATGTCTCTTCCGGTGTCCGCCCCGGTCAGCGGTGGCGCCGGTACCGTGCCACACCCGCCGCCACGACGGCCGCGCCGAGCGCCCCGAGGGCCGCGAGGAGCGGTGCCGGCCGGCGCAACCGGCCGCCCATGTCGCGCAGCGCCCCGCCGCGCGGCGAGGAGGCGGCGTGGTTGACCGCGTAGCCCGTGTGCGCGGCCCGGTCCTGCACGGAGTGCCCCGCGTGGGCGGCGCTCGCGCGCAACTGGACGGTCATGGCACCGGCCTTGTCCCTGAGGTCGGCCGCGCGGGCGGCGGTCCGGCCCCGCACATCGGTGCGGTCGATCAACTGGGCCACGGTACGGCCGAGTTGAGTCCTGGTCCGGCCGAGCTGCCGCCGCAGCTCGTCGGGCCCCTTGGCACCCGAACGGTCCCCGATCCGACGACTCCTGCCGATCATGGTGGTCCGCCTCCTCCCAGTACGGTGCTGAGGAACTCCGGATACCCCGCGCGGGGGTGGTTAGCCCCGGCCGGTGTCTCCGGCGCCGGGGTCGCCGAGCCGGGCGAGGCGGGTCTGGAAGGAGTCGAGGCGGGCCTGCAACAGGGCTGCCTCCGCGACGAGTTCGGGCACACCGAAGGTGTCCGGAGAGCCGGGCGGTACGACGGCCGGAGTGGCCGCCGCGACCTTCAGGCCCTCCCCCGCGAGCCGCGCGAAGACAGCGAGCGGGACGGCGGTACGGCCGCCCGCGCACCCCGCGCAGGCCGGGGCGAGCCCCAGCCAGCCGGGTCTGCCCCACCCCGCGTCCGCGAGCGCGACGGCCGCGGCACCGCAGGCGCACGGTCCGACGGTGGCGGTGCGGACGCGCTGGCGGGCGTAGCGGAAGCCGCGTTCGAAGCGGAGGTAGGCGCCGAGCACGGTGATGTCGAGCAGCAGCGCGGTGCGGTGCTCGGCCGTGCAGAGCAGGGCCTCGGCGGCGGTGCGGTCGTGCAGGCAGTGGAATCCGCAGTCGCAGCGGCGGGCGGGGGCGCGGTGCCCTCGCCCGTAGACGCAGGCGGCCTCGTCCAGCACGCCGTACGGCAGCGCTCCGCCGAGGGACACACCGGTGAATCCGGCACGAGTGCCGTCACGGGCGAGCAGCGCGTGGGCGATCTTGTACCCGGCCGGGGGTTCCACGGGCCGCTCCGCCGGAAGCCGCAGCCTCATCGCGCGGTGGGCACCTCTTCGCGGAGGAGTCCGGCGGGGGTGGGTTCGGCGGGAACGACTTCCGCGCCGACGCGCCCGATGGGCCGTTCGGTCACCCCTTCGACGGGCCGGACCGCCTCCCCCGGCTCTCCCGCAGGGGTCCGCTCTTCGGCGATTCCGCTGGCCAGTGCCTTGCCGAGCCTCATGGTGCCTCCCATGAACGACGTGGATACCGTCCGAGCCCCCATAGTGACCCACATCGGCCGCATGGGACACAGGGCACCGAGTGGGCAGGGACGAGAGGGGACTACGAGGCGAATGCGATGCCGTGGTGAAGTGTCCCTTGCCCGTGTGGCCAAGCATGCTCCCGGATCGCCGTCATGACGGTGCCGTGCCAGTCCGCTTCGCCGCGTGACGCGAGCGCGACGAAGGACAGCCGTCCGTCGAAGCGCCCGTGTGCGTGCGCGGGCAGATCCGCCTTCCGTCCCGCCACGGGCCGGGGCAGCGGCGCGCCCCCGGTGGCGTGGTGCCGACCGGGGGCGCGGCTTACGGGGAGGCTGCCTCGGGTCAGTTGTGGGTGTGGAGGATCTCGTTCAGGCCCGACCAGACCGCGTTGTTGGGTCGGGCCTCGACTGTGCCGGTGGTGGAGTTGCGGCGGAAGAGGATGTGGGAGGCGCCGTTGAGGTCGCGGGCCTTGACGACCTGGCCGTCGGGCATGGTGACGCGGGTACCGGCGGTGACGTAGAGGCCGGCCTCGATGACGCACTCGTCGCCGAGGGCGATGCCGACGCCCGCCTCGGCGCCGATCAGGCAGCGCTCGCCGATGGAGATGACGACGTTGCCGCCACCGGAGAGGGTGCCCATCGTGGAGGCGCCGCCGCCGATGTCGGAGCCGTCGCCGACGACGACACCGGCGGAGATGCGGCCCTCGACCATCGACGTGCCGAGCGTCCCGGCGTTGAAGTTGACGAAGCCCTCGTGCATGACCGTGGTGCCCTCGGCCAGATGCGCGCCGAGCCGGACCCGGTCGGCGTCCGCGATGCGCACGCCCTTCGGCGCGACGTAGTCCGTCAGGCGGGGGAACTTGTCGATCGAGGTGACCTGGAGGTGCAGGCCCTCCGCGCGGGCGTTCAGCCGTACCGTCTCGATGTCGTCCACGGCGACGGGACCGAGCGAGGTCCAGGCGACGTTGGCCAGGTGGCCGAAGATGCCGTCCAGGTTCTGGCCGTGCGGCTTGACCAGGCGGTGCGAGAGCAGGTGGAGACGGAGGTACACGTCGTGCGCGTCGAGCGGCTTGTCGTCCAGGGAGGCGATGACCGTACGGACCGCGACCACCTCGACGCCCCGGCGGGCGTCCGGGCCGACGGCTGCCGTGGCGCCCGCGCCCAGCAGCCCGGCGGCCTGCTCGGCGGTCAGCCGCTCGGTACCGGCCGGGCCGGGCTCGGCGGTCAGCTCGGGGGCCGGGAACCAGGTGTCGAGGACGGTGCCGTCGGAGGCGATGGTGGCGAGGCCGGCGGCCACGGCACCGGTGGTGCGGGAAGCAGTCGAGTCGGTCATGGGCAAAACCTAACGTGGCGGGCCTGCCCGGAGCGAACCCGCGCCGCCCCCACCCACCTGCGGCCCGGCACCCCTCGCCCGGCACCTCTCGCCCGCACCCCTCACCCCCACCGCCTCACGGCACCCGCGGAATCACCCGCCCTAGCGCCTCCCGCGCCTCCCCCTCGTCGTACGACCCCCCGGTCAGCAGCACCTGGAGGCAGATGCCGTCCATCAGGGCGAGCAGCGCGCGTGCCGTCGCCGGGTCGGTGCGGCGGGCGAGGCGGGCGGCCGTCTCCTCCGTCCACTCCGCCGCGACCGGGCGCAGGGCGGGGCGGCGCAGCGCGGCGAGGTACAGCTCGTACTCCAGCTCCACGCCCGTGCGGTCACCACCGAGCCACAGCCCGAGGGCCCGGGCGAGATCGGCGGCCAGGTCACCATCCGGTGCGCCCGCTGCCCGCTCCAGCAGGCACGCGTCCAGGGTGCGCGCGAAGTTCTCGTTGGTCTGCCGCAGCGCCGCCACCAACAGCTCGTCCAGGGTGGCGAAGTGGTACGTGGTGGAGCCGAGGGGGACGTCCGCCTCGGCGGCGGCGGTGCGGTGGCTGAGCCCGGCGATGCCCGCGCGGCCGACCACCCGGATCGCCGCGTCGATGATCCGCTGCCGTCGGCCGGGATCGTGGCGGCGGGCCATCAGTGCGCCGCCCCGCCGAGGTTGAGCACCACCACTCCCCCGACGATCAGCACGATGCCCGCGACCTTGGTGACGGTCAGCGACTCCCCGAACAGCGCCAGCCCGAGCAGCGCGATCGCCGCCGTGCCCACCCCGGACCAGATCGCGTACGCCGAGCCGATCGACACGCTCCTGAGCGTGCGGGCGAGCAGCAGGAACGCGACGGCGTACCCCAGCGCGGTCAGCAGCGAGGGCCACAGCCTGCTGAACCCGTCGCTGTACTTCATCGCCGTCGTCGCGGCGACCTCGGCGGCTATGGCACCGGCGAGAAAGACGTATCCCATGTGTACGAGCGTACGCAGGGGAGGTGTACGGGCGTACACGAACGGGCGAAGAGGAGGAGAAACGACGAACGGCGGCACCCGCCCGGGGGTGCCGCCGTTCAGGGGCGGCCGTGCGAGGGCCGCCGTGTCTCAGACGTTGAAGCCCAGCGCGCGCAGCTGCTCGCGGCCGTCGTCGGTGATCTTGTCGGGGCCCCACGGGGGCATCCAGACCCAGTTGATGCGGAGTTCGCTGACCAGGCCGTCCGTGGCGGACTTGGCCTGGTCCTCGATGACGTCGGTCAGCGGGCAGGCCGCCGAGGTCAGGGTCATGTCGATGGTGGCGATGTTCGCGTCATCGACGTGGATGCCGTAGATCAGCCCGAGGTTGACCACGTCGATGCCCAGCTCGGGGTCCACGACGTCCATCAGGGCCTCGCGGAGCTCCTCCTCCGAGGCCGGCTTCATCTCCACGGTGTCGGTCATGCCGTCTTCCTTTCGGCGTCGGCGCCACCCAGCACCTGGGCCGTCGCGTCCTTCCACGCCATCCAGCTCAGGAGGGCGCACTTCACTCGGGCGGGGTACTTGGAGACACCGGCGAACGCGACCGCGTCCTCCAGCACCTCCTCCATCGCCTCGTCGGGCTCGATCCGGCCCTTGGACTGCATCAGCTCCAGGAACGTCTCCTGGATCTTCTGCGCCTCGGCCAGCTCCCTGCCGACCAGGAGTTCGTTCAGCACGGACGCGCTGGCCTGGCTGATGGAGCAGCCCTGGCCCTCGTACGACACGTCCGCGACGGTCGAGCCGTCGTACTTGACCCGGAGGGTGATCTCGTCGCCGCAGGTCGGGTTGGTGTGGTGCACCTCGGCGTCGCCCTCGCGCAGACCACGCCCGTGCGGGTGCTTGTAGTGGTCCAGGATGACTTCCTGGTACATCGAGTCCAGCTTCACCGTCTCAGCACGCCCCTCAGCCGAAGAAGTTCCGTACGTGCTCCAGGCCCTCGACCAGCGCGTCGATCTCGCCGGGGGTGGAGTACAGATAGAACGACGCCCGGGTGGTCGCCGGAATTCCGTACCGCAGACAGACCGGCCGCGCGCAGTGGTGGCCGACCCGGACGGCGATGCCCTGCTCGTCCAGCACCTGGCCCACGTCGTGCGGGTGGATGTCGCCGAGCGTGAAGGAGATCGCCGCGCCCCGGTCCTCGGCCGTGGTCGGGCCGATGATCCGCAGGTCGGGCACCTCGCCGAGGCGGCGCACGGC
The DNA here is from genome assembly GCF_019104725.1 of Streptomyces corallincola. GTDB lineage: Bacteria > Actinomycetota > Actinomycetes > Streptomycetales > Streptomycetaceae > Streptomyces > Streptomyces corallincola. Next base: position 101,352 of record NZ_JAHRXF010000014.1, read on the forward strand.
GTACTCCGTGAGCGCGTGCTCGTGGGCGAGGATCTTGTCCATGCCGATCGAGTTGAGGTAGTCGATCGCCGCGCCGAGGCCGACGGCCTGGGCGATCGGCGGGGTGCCCGCCTCGAACTTGTGCGGGGCGGGCGCGTAGGTCGAGGAGTGCATGGACACCGTCTCGATCATCTCGCCGCCGCCGAGGAACGGGGGCAGGTCCTCCAGGAGTTCCTGGCGGCCCCAGAGCACGCCGATGCCGGTCGGGGCGCACATCTTGTGGCCGGTGAAGGCCACGAAGTCGGCCTGGAGGGCCTGTACGTCCAGCGGCATGTGCGGTGCGGCCTGGGAGGCGTCGATGCAGACCAGCGCGCCGACCTCCTGGGCGCGGCGGACGATCGCCTCGACCGGGTTGACGGTGCCCAGGATGTTGGAGACCAGCACGAAGGAGACGATCTTCGTCTTCTCGGTGATGACCTCGTCGATGGTGGACAGGTCGAGACGGCCGTCGTCGTCGAGACCGAACCACTTCAGCTTGGCGCCGGTGCGCTGCGCGAGCAGCTGCCACGGCACGATGTTGGAGTGGTGCTCCATCTCGGTGATGACGATCTCGGTCTCGTGGTCCACCCGGTAGGGCTCGTCGGCCCAGCCCAGCATGTTGGCCACGAGGTTGAGCGACTCGGAGGCGTTCTTGGTGAAGATCACCTCATCGCGGGAGGGCGCGTTGATGAACTCCGCGACCTTGTCGCGCGCGCCCTCGTAGAGTGCCGTGGCCTCCTCGGCGAGGACGTGGACGCCACGGTGGACGTTGGCGTTGTGGCGCTCGTAGTACTCGCTCAGGGCGTCGAGCACCTGGCGCGGCTTCTGCGAGGTCGCCGCGTTGTCCAGGTACACGAGCTTCCGCCCGTCGTGGACCTGGCGGTCCAGGATGGGGAAGTCCTTGCGGATCGCCTCGGTGTCGAGGAGGCCCGGCAACTGTGTCACGCGGATGCGCCACCCTTCACGTACGACTCGTAGCCCTCGTTCTCCAGCTTGTCGGCCAGCTCCGGGCCACCGGATTCGACGATGCGTCCGGCCGCGAACACGTGGACGTGGTCGGGCTTGATGTACCGCAGGATGCGCGTGTAGTGCGTGATCAGCAGGGTGCCGACCTCACCGGTCTCGCGGACGCGGTTGACGCCCTCGGAGACGATGCGCAGCGCGTCCACGTCGAGGCCGGAGTCGGTCTCGTCGAGGATCGCCATCTTCGGGCGGAGCAGTTCGAGCTGGAGGATCTCGTGGCGCTTCTTCTCGCCGCCGGAGAAGCCCTCGTTGACGTTGCGCTCGGCGAAGGAGGGGTCCATGTTGAGGCGCTGCATGGCCTCCTTGACCTCCTTGACCCAGGTGCGCAGCTTGGGGGCCTCGCCGCGGATGGCGGTGGCGGAGGTGCGCAGGAAGTTGGAGACCGAGACGCCGGGGACCTCGACCGGGTACTGCATGGCGAGGAACAGCCCGGCGCGGGCCCGCTCGTCCACGGACATCTCCAGGACGTCCTCGCCGTCGAGGGTGACGGTGCCGCCGGTGATGGTGTACTTCGGGTGACCGGCGAGCGAGTAGGCGAGGGTGGACTTGCCGGAGCCGTTGGGGCCCATGATGGCGTGCGTCTCGCCCTGCTTCACGGTGAGATCCACGCCCTTGAGGATCTCCTTCGTGGCGTTGTCGGCCTCGACGGTGACGTGCAGGTCTCGGATTTCAAGCGTTGCCATAGGTGCCTCAGGACTCCTGGGTGAGGGAGACGAGCACGTCGTCCCCTTCGATCTTTACGGGGTAAACGGGTACGGGGCGCGTGGCGGGCAGGCCGGAGGGCTTGCCGGTACGCAGGTCGAAGGCGGAGCCGTGCAGCCAGCACTCGATCTGGCAGTCCTCCACCTCGCCCTCGGAGAGCGAGACGTTCGCGTGCGAGCAGATGTCGTTGATGGCGAACACCTCCCCACCGGTCTTCACGACCGAGACGGGGGTGCCGTCGAGTTCCACCCGCTTCGGGGTGTCCTCCGCCAGCTCACCCAGCCCGCAGGCGCGTACGAACGACGTCATGCGACCGCGGCCTCCAGCTCCTCCTCGATACGGGAGAGCAGGCGCTCCTGGATGTCGGCGAGGCCGATCTGCTGGACGAGTTCGGCGAAGAAGCCGCGGACCACCAGACGGCGGGCGTCGGACTCCCGGATGCCGCGCGCCATCAGGTAGAACAGCTGCTCGTCGTCGAAGCGGCCGGTGGCGGAGGCGTGTCCGGCCCCGGCGATCTCGCCGGTCTCGATCTCCAGGTTGGGCACCGAGTCCACGCGCGCGCCGTCGGTGAGGACGAGGTTGCGGTTCATCTCGTAGGTGTCGGTGCCCTCGGCGGCGGCCTCGATGAGGACGTCGCCGATCCACACGGCGTGCGCCGCGTCGCCCTGGAGGGCGCCCTTGTAGACGACGTTCGACTTGCAGTGCGGGGCGTTGTGGGTGACCAGCAGGCGATGCTCCTGGTGCTGGCCGGCGTCGGTGAAGTACAGGCCGAACAGCTCGGCCTCGCCGCCGGGGCCGGCGTACGCGACGCGCGGGTGGAGGCGGACGACGTCGCCGCCGAAGGTGACGACGACGGACTTGAAGGAGGCGTCGCGGCCGATCAGCGCGTTGTGCTGGCCGACGTGGACGGCCTTGTCGTCCCAGTCCTGCACGGAGACGACGGTGAGCTTGGCGCCGTCGCCGAGCAGGTAATCGACGTTGGCGGCGAGCACCGCGTCGCCGGTGTGGTCGATGACGACGACGGCCTCGGCGAACGCGCCCAGCTCGATCACCTGGTGGCCGAAGGCGGTGCCGCCCTCGCCGTGCACGGCGATCCGGATGGGCTCGGCGAGGACGGTGTCCTTGGGGACGGTCACGACCGAGGCCCGCTCGAAGGCGGAGAACGCCTGGGCGGCGACCCGGTCCACCGGCTTTCCGGCGCGGCGCAGCCGGGCGTCGTCGCGGCCGACGGACTCGACGGTGACACCGGCCGGGGCCTGGACGTCCACCTTCACACCGCCGGTCGCGGTGGCGGTGCCGTCGTGCAGACCGCGCAGCCGCTCCAGCGGGGTGAACCGCCACTCCTCCTCGCGGCCGTGGGGGACGGGGAAGTCCGCCACGTCGAAGGACGGGGGCGCGCTCATGCGCGAGACGACCGTCGATTCCGCGGCGACCGCGATCGAGCCCGCGGTGGTGGAACCCGCGGGGGAATTCTGGGCCTCAGCCATGACTGTCGTGGTGCTCTTTCTCTGAGTGGGGCGGGGGCGGGCGACGGGTGCGGGTCAGCCGACCGCGCCCTCCATCTGCAGCTCGATCAGCCGGTTCAGCTCCAGGGCGTACTCCATCGGGAGTTCCTTGGCGATGGGCTCGACGAAGCCGCGCACGATCATCGCCATCGCCTCGTCCTCGGAGAGGCCGCGGCTCATCAGGTAGAACAGCTGGTCCTCGGAGACCTTGGAGACGGTGGCCTCGTGGCCCATCGACACGTCGTCCTCGCGGACGTCCACGTAGGGGTAGGTGTCGGAGCGGGAGATGGTGTCCACCAGCAGCGCGTCGCACAGGACGTTCGACTTGGAGCCCGGGGCGCCCTCGCCGATCTCGATGAGACCGCGGTAGGACGTACGGCCGCCGCCGCGCGCCACCGACTTGGAGACGATGTTGGACGACGTGTTGGGCGCCATGTGGACCATCTTGGCCCCGGCGTCCTGGTGCTGGCCCTCACCGGCGAAGGCGATGGACAGGGTCTCGCCCTTGGCGTGCTCGCCCATCAGGTAGACGGCCGGGTACTTCATGGTGACCTTGGAGCCGATGTTGCCGTCCACCCACTCCATCGTGGCGCCCTCGTACGCGACGGCGCGCTTGGTGACGAGGTTGTACACGTTGTTCGACCAGTTCTGGATGGTCGTGTACCGGCAGCGGGCGTTCTTCTTGACGATGATCTCGACGACGGCGCTGTGCAGCGAGTCCGACTTGTAGATCGGCGCGGTGCAGCCCTCGACGTAGTGCACGTAGGCACCCTCGTCCACGATGATCAGGGTCCGCTCGAACTGGCCCATGTTCTCGGTGTTGATCCGGAAGTAGGCCTGGAGCGGGATCTCGACGTGGACGCCCTTGGGGACGTAGATGAAGGAACCGCCGGACCAGACGGCCGTGTTCAGCGCGGCGAACTTGTTGTCACCGGCCGGGATCACGGTGCCGAAGTACTCCTTGAAGAGCTCGGGGTGCTCCTTCAGGGCGGTGTCGGTGTCGAGGAAGATGACACCCTGCTCCTCCAGGTCCTCGCGGATCTGGTGGTAGACGACCTCCGACTCGTACTGTGCGGCGACACCGGCGACGAGGCGCTGCTTCTCGGCCTCCGGGATGCCCAGCTTGTCGTAGGTGTTCTTGATGTCCTCGGGCAGGTCCTCCCAGGACTCCGCCTGCTTCTCCGTGGACCGCACAAAGTACTTGATGTTGTCGAAGTCGATGCCGGAGAGGTCGGAACCCCAGTTGGGCATGGGCTTCTTCTCGAACAGCTTCAGGCCCTTGAGGCGGAGGTTGGTCATCCACTCCGGCTCGGACTTCTTGCCCGAGATGTCGCGGACGACGTCCTCGTTCAGCCCGCGCCGTGCGGAGGCGCCGGCGACGTCGGAGTCGGCCCAGCCGTACTCGTACTTGCCCAGGCCCTCCAGTTCGGGGTGGGCGGTCTCCGTGGGGAGCGTCATGCGGGGTTCCTCCCGGCCGTGCTGGCGGATGCGTTGTCGCTGTTCGTGAAGTCCTCGTCCGCGGGGTCTCGGTCCGCGGAGTCGGGGGAAATCTTGGGGATGAACGTCGTGCACACCCCGTCGCCGTGGGCGATGGTGGCCAGCCGCTGGACGTGGGTCCCGAGCAGTTCGGCGAAGATCTCCGTCTCCGCCTCGCAGAGCTGCGGGAACTGCTCCGCCACGTGGGCGACCGGGCAGTGGTGCTGGCACAGTTGTTCGCCGACCGGTGCGCTGCGCGCCGTAGCAGCGTACCCGTCCGCACTCAGGGCCCTGGCCAGCGCCTCGGCGCGTTTGCCGGGTCCGGCGTCCTCGACGGCCGTGCGGTAACCGGCGGCCTGGGCGGCGAGGCGGGCGCGGGCGAACGCGGCGACCGCGTCGGGCCCGCCCTCGCGGTCGGCGATCCAGCGGAGCGCGTCGGCGGCCAGCTTGTCGTACGACTGGTCGAACGCGTCCCGGCCGCAGTCCGTCAGCGCGAACACCTTGGCCGGGCGGCCACGGGTGCGGGCGCCGTAGACGCGCTGTTCGCGGGCCTCCACGACGTCGTCGGTGACGAGGGCGTCGAGGTGGCGGCGGACGGCGGCCTGGGTGAGCACCAGGCGGGCGGCGAGTTCGGCGACGGTCGAGGGGCCGTGGTCCAGGATCGACCGCGCGACGCGGTTGCGCGTGGAGCGCTCACCGGTCCCGAGTTCCTCCTGCCGGTCGGCCCCCTGGGGGGTCTCCCGAGCCTCTTCGACGTTTTTCACAACGCCATTGTTGCGTAATTCCGGCGGGACTGACAAGCCGCGCCGGGATCATCCGGGGTTCCCTGCATCACTTAGGTAAACCTAAGCTGACCTGCGGAAACGATCACCGCCCCGGTTTATCGGGTGGCACGCGGGGGGTGTCCGGGGCAAGACTCCGGACCATGCCAGAACCCTCTCCGACCGGTCCGCTCGTCACCCGCGACACGCTCGCCGCGCAGGTGCGCGCGCTGGGCGTACGGCCCGGTGGGACGCTGCTGGTGCACAGTTCGCTGCGTTCGCTCGGCTGGGTGAACGGGGGTGCCGTGGCCGTCGTCCTCGGACTGCTCGACGCGCTCGGCCCGGACGGCACGCTCGTCGTCCCGGCCCAGTCCGGGCAGCTGTCCGACCCGGCGCTGTGGTCCCGGCCCGCCGTGCCCGAGGCGTGGTGGGAGCGGGTGCGGGCCACCATGCCCGCCTACGACCCGCGCGTCACGCCCACCCGTGGGGTCGGCGTGGTCCCGGAGACCGTGCGCACCTGGCCCGGCGCCCTGCGCAGCGCCCATCCCCAGACGTCGTTCGCGGCCGTCGGCCCCCTGGCCGGGCGGGTCACGGCGGGCCACGCGCCGGACTGCCGCCTGGGCGAGCGCAGCCCGCTGGCCCGGCTGGAGGAACTGGGCGCGGAGGTGCTGCTGCTGGGCGCCGACTGGAACTCCTGCACCAGCTTCCACCTGGCCGAGTACCGCGTTCCCTCACCACGGGTCCCGGTCGGGCGGCCCGCGCCGGGCGGCGGCTGGGAGACGGTGACGGAGGTGTCGATCGACTCCGACCGGTTCGACGAACTCGGCCGCGACTACGAGCGGGACCGCCCGGTCGCACGCGGCCCGGTCGGCGCGGCGGTGGCCCGGCTCTTCCCGGTCGCGGACGCGGTGGCCTACGCGGAGCACTGGCTGCCACTGCACCGGCCGCGCGAGGAGACACCGGTGGCCGGCGCGTCCGGCCGGACGACGGGCGGAACTGATCCCTCCGTGGGCGGAAGGGCTCCGGAAGCGCTCCCGGAGCGATCACCGTGAAGAGGCGGCCCGGACCCCCGCGCCGGAGCGGTCCGGCGGCTCCCTAGACTCTGGTGACATGCGAAGTGAGCCCGTGGTCCAGGTCCGGGGCCTGGTGAAGCGGTACGGAACGAAGACCGCGGTGGACGGACTGGATCTGGTCGCCGGGGCCGGGGTGACGGCCGTGCTCGGCCCGAACGGTGCCGGGAAGACGACCACGGTCGAGACCTGCGAGGGGTACCGGAGGCCGGACGGCGGCACGGTGCGCGTCCTGGGCCTCGACCCGGTCCGCGAGGCGGCGGCACTGCGCCCGCGCATCGGCGTGATGCTCCAGTCCGGCGGGGTGTACTCCGGTGCCCGCGCCGGGGAGATGCTGCGGCACGTGGCCCGGCTGCACGCGCACCCGCTGGACGTGGACGCGCTGAGCGAGCGCCTCGGCCTCGGCTCCTGCGGCCGTACGTCGTACCGGCGGCTGTCCGGCGGGCAGCAGCAGCGGCTCGCGCTGGCGATGGCCGTGGTGGGCCGACCGGAGCTGGTGTTCCTGGACGAGCCGACCGCCGGGCTGGACCCGCAGGCCCGCCGCGCCACCTGGGACCTGATCCGGGACCTGCGCGCGGACGGCGTCTCCGTGGTGCTGACCACGCACCACATGGACGAGGCCGAGCAGCTCGCCGACGACGTGGCGATCATCGACGGCGGCCGGGTCATCGCCCAGGGCTCCCCCGAGGCGCTCTGCCGGGGCGGCGCCGAGAACACGCTGCGCTTCGGCGGGCGTCCGGGGCTGGACGTGGGCGCGCTGCTGAAGGCGCTCCCGGCGGACTGCACGGCGGCCGAACCGACACCGGGCGGGTACCGGATCACCGGCAAGATCGATCCGCAGCTGCTGGCCACCGTGACCTCCTGGTGCGCACAGCACGGGGTGATGCCGGACCGGATCTCGGTGGAACGGCACACCCTGGAGGACGTGTTTCTGGAACTCACCGGCAGGGAGCTGCGCTCGTGACCGCCGCAGGTACGTACACCCCGAGGCCCGGAGCGGCCCCGCTGCCCCGCATGATCGCGGCGCAGGCGGCGCTGGAGACGCGGATGCTGCTGCGCAACGGTGAGCAGCTGCTGCTGACCGTGGTGATCCCGGCGCTGCTGCTGGTGCTGTTCAGCACGGTGGACGTGGTGGACACCGGGGCCGGGAAGCCGGTGGACTTCCTCGCGCCGGGCGTGCTGGCGCTGGCGGTGATGTCCACGGCGTTCACCGGGCAGGCCATCGCCACCGGGTTCGAACGCAGGTACGGCGTGCTGAAGCGGCTGGCGTCCTCGCCGCTGCCCCGCTGGGCGCTGATGACCGCGAAGACGGCGGCCGTGCTGGTGACGGAGATCCTCCAGGTGATCCTGCTCACCGTGATCGCGTTCGCCCTCGGCTGGTCCCCGCACGGCGACCCGGCCGCCGTCCTGCTCCTGCTGGTGCTGGGCACGGCCGCGTTCTCCGGGCTGGGCCTGCTGATGGCGGGCACGCTGAAGGCCGAGGCGACGCTGGCGGCGGCCAACCTGGTGTTCCTGCTGCTGCTGGTCGGGGGCGGGGTGATCGTGCCCCTGGCGAAGTTCGGCGCCGCCCAACAGGTGCTGGAGCTGCTGCCGATCTCCGCGCTCTCCGGCGGCCTGCGGGACGTGCTCCAGCACGGCGCCGGGATGCCCTGGGGCGACCTGGGGATTCTCGCGGTGTGGGCGGTCGTGGGCCTCGCGGCGGCGGGGAGGTTCTTCCGCTGGGAGTGAGGGGCGCCGCCGCGGGGCGTCCGGCGCGTTGCGCGGGACCCTCGTGAACGCGTGCACAAACGGCGCCCTACGATGGTGCGCGTGCCAAAGCTGACCCCCGCCGACGCCGTGGCGGCCCTGCGCAACCCGCTCGCCTTCGTCGCCGCCCGCTGGACCCCGCACCCGCGCACCGTCCGGCGGGCCACGCTCGCCGCGCTCGTGATGTCCGTGGTCATCGTGGTCACCGGCGGTGCCGTCCGGCTGACCAGCTCGGGGCTGGGCTGCCCGACCTGGCCGACCTGTACGGCGGACTCGCTCACCACGACCGAGGCGATGGGCGTCCACGGCGCGATCGAGTTCGGCAACCGGATGCTGACGTACGTGCTGTGCGCGGCCGTCGGCTGGGCGATCGTCGCGGCCCGCGCGGCGAAGCCGTGGCGCAGGTCCCTGACCCGGCTGGGCTGGGCGCAGTTCTGGGTGGTGATGGGCAACGCGGTGCTCGGTGGCGTCGTGGTGCTGGTCGGGCTGAACCCGTACACGGTCGCCGCGCACTTCCTGCTCTCCAGCGCGCTGATCGCGGTCGCCGCGCTGATGTGGCAGCGGGCGCGGGAGGGCGACGCGGAGCCGCGTCCGCTGGTGGGTCCGGCGGTACGGCAGCTCGTGTGGTTCCTGGTGCTGGCCTCGGTGCTGCTGATCGGCGTCGGCACGATCGTCACCGGCGCGGGGCCGCACGCGGGCGACTCCAAGGAGGTCTACCGCATCCCGATCGACTGGGAGACGGTCGCCAAGCTGCACGCGGTGCTCGCCTGGATCGTGGTCACCCTGACCTTCGCCCTCTGGTTCGTCCTCAAGGCGGTGGACGCCCCCCGGGGCCCCCTGGCCCGCTCGCGCGACCTCTTCGTCGTGCTGCTCGCCCAGGGCGTCATCGGCTACGTCCAGTACTTCACGCACCTCCCCGAAGCCCTGGTGGCCCTCCACATGCTCGGCTCCTGCCTGGTCTGGATCGCCGTCCTCCGCGTCCTCCTCTCCCTCCGCGAACGCGCGGACGCCTCCGTGGAACTGCCGGGTCAGGCGGCCGGGGTGACGGTCGGCTCGACGGCCTGACCCACCCCCCCGCCTCACCCCAGTCCGTAGATCCGCCGTGCGTTCTCCGCCCCCAGCATCCCCGCGACCCGCCGCGCGTCCGGCAGGGACCATGCCCCCTCGGTGACCCAGGCGCCGAGGACGCGGGCGAGGGCGTCGCGGAAGAGGCGGGCGCCGACGACGTGGAGTTCGGGGAGTCCGTGGGCGCCGGTGGAGAAGAGGAGCTTGCCGAAGGGGGCGAGTTCGAGGAGTTCCGCGAGGACGGTGGACGCGCGGGCGCCGGTGCGGACGAGGGCGGCGCCGGAGTCGGCGTAGACGTGCGGGAAGGCGGCCGCGAGATGGGCGGCGTGCCGGTGGTAGGGGTAGCCGTGCAGCAGGACGAGATCGGTGCCGAGTCCCGCGGTGGCCCGGACGAAGTCGGTGAGCAGCACCGGGTCGCCGCGGTCGTTGCGGGCGCCCGGCTCCCCCAGCCCCGCGTGGAGTTGCAGCGGACGCCCGGAGGCCACCGCGATCCACAGCAGGTGCCGCAGCAGCACGGGATCGGTCAGCGCGCCGCCGACCGGGCGACCCGCCAGCCAGCGGCCCGCCGCCCCGCGCACCTCGCCGGGTCCGGGCGGTTCGGGGGTGAGCGCGAGACCGTGCCGTACGCCCGCGACCGAGGTGAAGGCGACCGCCTCGGCCGCCGCGCCGTGCACGGACTCAGCGAGGTTGGCGAGGAAGGACTCGACGGTGCCCGAGGTGTCCGCGACCTGCTCCGCGAGGAGTTCGAGGCGGACGATCTCGCGGGCCTCGGCCCCGCCCGCGCGGGCGAGTTCGGCGGGCTCGGTGAGGTCGCCGGGCAGCCCGGTGTCCACGAGGTAGGTGGTGATGCCGGTGCCCCGCAGCAGTCTGCGGCCCGCCTCCAGCGCGCCGAGTTCCCGGCGCCGGGCGAGGTAGCGGGCGGGCGCGCAGTGGGGTTCGAGACCGAGCAGGGGCGGGCACCAGCGGCGTACCGCGAACCCGGTCTGGGTGTCGAAGAGGGTGGTGCCCGGCGCGGGCGGCCCCTCGGTCCGGGCGAGCTGCGCCTCGAACGTGCCGAGCCCCAGCTCCGTACGGAGCACACCGTGGCAGTGCTGGTCCACGAGGGACGGCGCTTCGATCATCCCGCAACTCCCCGCGTACGCTGGCCTGCCCGGCCTAACGGGTGAAGCGCCGTCAGGTGTCGCACCGGCCGCCGCGGGCGTCGCGGCGGAGGGACGACTCGCCGCCCGGCGCGGGCGTCCTCAGAGGTTGCGCGGCCCCCCGATCTGGAGTCCGGCCATCCGGGTCCACTCGTACGGCCCGGTCCTGACCTTGGCGGCCATCTCGCCGTCGAAGGTCTCGCGGAGGGTGAGGCCCGCCCGCTCGACGGCCCGCGCGGCCGTTTCCGTGGAGGGGGCCACCGCGTCGCCCCAGCCGCCGTCCTCCCCGACGAGGACGATGCGGGCGCCGCGTTCGCCGATGTGGGCGATCTGGGCCTCGGCGCCGCCGTGTTCCTTGGCGAAGGCGCCGAGCTGCCGGGCCAGGCGCGCCACCACGCGCTCGGTGCGGGCGTCGGCCCTGGTGCCGGTCCCGGCGGTCGCGTCGCCCTCGGGGTCAACCTGCTGCGTGTCTGCCATGCCTGGATGCTACCGATGAGTAGCGCGAAGGGCTAAGGGAGGGGTGCGTGGCTTGTGCCACGCACCCCTCCTTTGAAGAACCGGCGACCGGAGGAACCGGTCAGCGCAGGAACGGGTCCACCGCGACCGCCACGAACAGGATCGACACGTAGGTGATCGACCAGTGGAACAGCCGCATCTCCTTCAGCTTGCCGCCCGTCACCTCGGCCTTGGCCCGGTTCTGGAGGCCGTGCGCCTCCCAGAGCCAGAAGCCACCGGCGGCCAGGGCGACCACGGTGTAGAACCAGCCGGTGTAGCCGAGCGGGGTGAGCAGCAGGGAGACGGCGACCATCACCCAGCTGTAGATCACGATCTGCCGGGCGACGACCTTGTTGGAGGCGACGACCGGGAGCATCGGCACGCCGACGCGGGCGTAGTCCTCCTTGACCTTCATGGAGAGCGGCCAGTAGTGCGGCGGCGTCCAGAAGAACATGACGAGGAAGAGGATGACCGGCGCCCAGGACATGGAATCGGTGACGGAGGACCAGCCGATGAGCACCGGCAGGCAACCGGCGATGCCGCCCCACACGATGTTCTGGGAGGTGCGCCGCTTGAGGATCATCGTGTACACGACGACGTAGAAAAGCAGCGCACCGAGTGACAGCCAGGCGCTCAGCCAGTTGACGGTGAGTCCGAACAGCAGGGTGGAGACGACCGCGAGCGTGATGCCGAAGGCGAGGCACTCGCGCGGACTGACCATCCCGGTGACCAGTGGACGCTGCGACGTACGGTCCATCAGCGCGTCGATGTCACGGTCGATGTACATGTTGAGCGCGTTGGCGCCGCCCGCCGACAGATAGCCGCCGAGACAGGTGAGCAGGACCAGTCCCAGGTCCGGCACACCCCGCTGTGCCAGGAACATCACCGGCACGGTGGTGATGAGCAGCAGCTCGATGATCCGCGGCTTGGTCAGTGCGACGAACGCCTTGACACGGGCCCCGAACGGCCGGTGGACCGGGCCCTTGCCGGCATCACCCAGCACTCCCACCGGACGGGATTCGACGGCCGTCACGCACACCCCTGACAGAGACATCCCAGCGGGCCCCCGGCGTGAAATGCCGGTAAAGGACCCGCGCGTACCACGCCACTTTAGACGTTGCCCATACCCCGCCCTTCGCGGGGGTGGGTTCGTGTTGGCCGGTGCCCCGGCGACCGGACGGGCGGCCGCGCGCTTTCCCCCTCCCCTTCTCTCCGCACCGCCGGAAGAACCGCCGGGACAGCCGCCGGACACCTCCGGAACGGCTCTCGCTCATTCATGCGAACAAAGCTCGGTTGAGCGGTCGTATGAGCGGCTCCGTATTCATCTGCCGAATGCTCCGACGGCCGGTCGGGAGGCGGATGTCCACCACACCCGTCACTCTGGAATGAGTCGAAAAAACGCACGTCCCCACGGGGGTAGGCTCGAACCGGCCGGCGGGCACGCAGCCCGTCGGCGGCCGGGTGGGGGGCACGCCCTCCAGGGCCGGCGACCAACATGTGGAGAGGAGCCCTGACCCAGGGTGAGCACCAAGCCGACCACCGCAGACCTTGAGTGGACCGAGCTGGACCAGAGGGCCGTGGACACCGCTCGCGTCCTGGCCGCCGACGCCGTGCAGAAGGTGGGCAACGGCCATCCCGGTACCGCGATGAGCCTCGCTCCAGCCGCGTACACCCTCTTCCAGAAGGTGATGCGGCACGACCCGGCCGACCCCGAGTGGGTCGGCCGCGACCGTTTCGTGCTGTCCGCCGGTCACTCGTCCCTGACCCTCTACACACAGCTCTACCTGGCCGGTTTCGGCCTGGAGCTGGCCGACCTCGAATCCTTCCGCACCTGGGGCTCCCGGACGCCGGGCCACCCGGAGTACGGGCACACCCGCGGCGTCGAGACCACCACCGGGCCGCTCGGCCAGGGTGTCGCCAACGCGGTGGGCATGGCGATGGCGTCCCGCTACGAGCGCGGTCTGTTCGACCCGGAGGCCCCCGAGGGCACCTCCCCCTTCGACCACTACGTCTTCGCGATCGCCGGTGACGGCTGCCTCCAGGAGGGCATCTCCGCCGAGGCGTCCTCGATGGCCGGTCACCAGAAGCTCGGCAACCTCATCCTGCTGTGGGACGACAACCACATCTCGATCGAGGGCGACACCGAGACCGCCGTCTCCGAGGACACCGTCAAGCGGTACGAGGCGTACGGCTGGCACGTGCAGCGGATCGCCCCGAAGCCGGACGGCGACCTCGACCCGCACGCCCTGTACGACGCGATCCAGGCCGCGAAGCGGGTGACGGACCGCCCGTCCTTCATCGCGATGCGCTCCATCATCGCCTGGCCCGCCCCGCACGCACAGAACACCGAGGCCGCGCACGGCTCGGCGCTCGGCGCGGACGAGGTGGCCGCCACCAAGCGCGTCCTCGGCTTCGACCCGGAGCGGTCGTTCGCGGTCGCCGACGAGGTCCTCGCCCACACCCGTGAGGCCCTGGAGCGCGGCAGCGCCGCCAAGGCCGAGTGGGAGAAGGGCTTCCAGACCTGGCGGAACGAGAACGCCGGGCGCGCCGCCGAGTTCGACCGGATCGCCGCGGGCGAGCTGCCGACCGGCTGGGAGGAGAAGCTCCCCGTCTTCGAGACCGGCAAGGCGGTCGCCACCCGAGCCGCGTCCGGCAAGGTGCTCCAGGCACTCGGCCCGGTCGTGCCCGAGCTGTGGGGCGGCTCCGCCGACCTCGCCGGGTCCAACAACACCACCATCGACAAGGACAGTTCGTTCCTGCCGGTGGGCAACCCGCTGCCCGAGGCGAGTCCCTACGGCCGCACGATCCACTTCGGCATCCGCGAGCACTCGATGGGCGCGGAGATGAACGGCATCGCGCTGCACGGCAACACGCGGATCTACGGCGGCACCTTCCTGGTGTTCTCCGACTACATGCGCAACGCGGTCCGGCTGTCGGCGCTGATGCACCTGCCGGTGACGTACGTGTGGACGCACGACTCCATCGGCCTCGGTGAGGACGGCCCGACCCACCAGCCGGTCGAGCACCTCGCCTCGCTGCGCGCGATCCCGGGTCTGAACGTGGTCCGCCCGGCCGACGCCAACGAGACCGCGATCGCCTGGCGCGAGATCCTGCGCCGGTACACCAAGGAGTTCGGCAAGGGCGCCCCGCACGGCCTCGCGCTGACCCGGCAGGGCGTACCGACGTACGAGCCCAACGAGGAGGCCGCGCGCGGCGGTTACGTGCTCTTCGAGGCCGAGGGCGGTGCGCCGGAGGTCCTCCTGATCGCCACCGGCTCCGAGGTCCACGTGGCCGTGGAGGCGCGTGAGCGGTTGCAGGCCGAGGGGGTGCCGACACGGGTCGTGTCGATGCCGTCGGTCGAGTGGTTCGAGGAGCAGGACCAGGGGTACCGGGAGTCCGTGCTGCCGCCGTCGGTGCGGGCGCGGGTCTCCGTGGAGGCGGGCATCGGCCTGACCTGGCACAAGTACGTCGGAGACGCGGGCCGCATCGTGTCCCTGGAGCACTTCGGTGCCTCCGCCGACGCCAAGGTGCTGTTCCGCGAGTTCGGTTTCACCGCCGAGAACGTGGCCGCGAAGGCGCGGGAATCTCTCGCCGCCGCCCAGCGCTGACGCTGACCTACGACTCGTAATAGGAGATGTAATCCATGACAGACGCACTGAAGCGCCTCTCCGAGGAGGGCGTTGCGATCTGGCTGGACGACCTGTCGCGCAAGCGGATCACGTCCGGCAACCTGGCCGAGCTGATCGACCAGCAGCACGTCGTGGGCGTCACGACCAATCCGTCCATCTTCCAGAAGGCGATCTCGCAGGGCGACGGGTACGACCAGCAGCTCTCCGACCTCGCCGCCCGCCGGGTCACCGTCGAAGAGGCGATTCGGATGATCACGACGGCGGACGTCCGTGACGCCGCCGACATCCTGCGTCCCGTGTTCGACGCCACCGACGGCAAGGACGGCCGGGTCTCCATCGAGGTGGACCCCCGCCTGGCGCACAACACGAAGGCGACGGTCGCCGAGGCCAAGCAGCTGGCCTGGCTGGTGGACCGGCCCAACGCGCTGATCAAGATCCCGGCGACCGAGGCGGGCCTGCCCGCGATCGCCGAGACGATCGGCCACGGGATCAGCGTCAACGTCACGCTGATCTTCTCCCTGGAGCGGTACCGCAAGGTCATGGACGCCTACCTGACCGGCCTGGAGAAGGCCCGGGAACGCGGCCTGGACCTGTCGAAGATCCACTCCGTGGCGTCCTTCTTCGTGTCCCGGGTGGACACCGAGATCGACAAGCGGCTCGACGCGATCGGCACCGACGAGGCCAAGGCGCTGCGCGGCAAGGCCGCTCTCGCCAACGCCCGGCTCGCCTACGAGGCGTACGAGGAGGTCTTCTCCTCCGAGCGCTGGAGCACCCTGGAGAACGCGGGGGCGAACAAGCAGCGTCCGCTGTGGGCGTCCACCGGTGTGAAGGACCCCGCGTACGCGGACACCATGTACGTCACCGAGCTGGTCGCGCCGAACACGGTCAACACCATGCCGGAGGCCACCCTGGAGGCCACCGACGACCACGGTGGGATCACCGGCGACACGGTGACGGGCACCTACGCGCAGGCCCGCGCCGATCTCGACGCCGTGGAGAAGCTCGGCATCTCCTACGACGAGGTCGTGCTGCTGCTGGAGAACGAGGGCGTGGACAAGTTCGAGGTCTCCTGGAACGACCTGCTCGCCTCGACCGAGGCGGAGCTGAAGCGCCTCGCCCCGGCGGAGGACTGAGGTGTCGGCGCGCACCGGTATCGACACGAACCCGCTGCGTGACCCGGCGGACCGGCGGCTCCCGCGTATCGCGGGGCCGTCGGGCCTGGTCATCTTCGGTGTCACGGGCGACCTGTCCCGCAAGAAGCTGATGCCTGCCGTGTACGACCTCGCCAACCGGGGTCTGCTGCCGCCGGGCTTCTCGCTGGTCGGCTTCGCCCGCCGCGACTGGGAGCACGAGGACTTCGCCGAGGTCGTGCACGACGCGGTCAAGGAGCACGCCCGGACCCCGTTCCGTGAGGAGGTCTGGCAGCAGCTCCTCCAGGGGATGCGGTTCGTCCAGGGCACCTTCGACGACGACGAGGCGTTCGAGCGGCTGCGCGGCACCATCGAGGAACTGGACAAGGCACAGGGTACGGGCGGCAACTTCGCCTTCTACCTGTCGGTGCCGCCGCGTTCGTTCCCGGTGGTCATCCAGCAGCTGAAGAAGCACGGCCTGGCCGACCAGACCGGCGGGTCCTGGCGGCGCGCGGTCATCGAGAAGCCGTTCGGCCACGACCTGAAGTCGGCCGAGGAGCTGAACAAGGTCGTGCACGAGGTGTTCGAGCCGGAGCAGGTCTTCCGGATCGACCACTACCTCGGCAAGGAGACCGTCCAGAACATCCTGGCGCTCCGCTTCGCCAACACGATGTTCGAGCCGATCTGGAACCGGTCCTTCGTGGACCACGTCCAGATCACGATGGCCGAGGACATCGGCATCGGCGGCCGGGCCGGGTACTACGACGGCATCGGCGCCGCCCGTGACGTCATCCAGAACCACCTGCTCCAGCTGATGGCGCTCACCGCGATGGAGGAGCCCGCCTCCTTCGGCGCGGATGCGCTGGCCGCGGAGAAGGAGAAGGTGCTGGGCGCCGTCCGGCTGCCGAAGGACCTGAGCCGTTCCACCGTGCGCGGGCAGTACGCCGCGGGCTGGCAGGGCGGCGAGAAGGTCATCGGCTACCTCGAAGAGGACGGTATCGACGGCAAGTCGAAGACCGACACCTACGCCGCGGTGAAGCTGGAGGTGGACAACCGCCGCTGGGCGGGCGTCCCCTTCTATCTGCGCACCGGCAAGCGGCTGGGCCGCCGGGTCACCGAGATCGCGGTGGTCTTCCAGCGCGCCCCGCACTCCCCGTTCGACCACACGGCGACGGAGGAGCTGGGCCAGAACGCGATCGTGATCCGCGTCCAGCCGGACGAGGGCATCACGGTCCGCTTCGGCTCCAAGGTGCCGGGCACCTCGATGGAGATCCGGGACGTGTCGATGGACTTCGCCTACGGCGAGTCGTTCACCGAGTCCAGCCCGGAGGCGTACGAACGGCTCATCCTCGATGTGCTGCTCGGCGACGCCAACCTCTTCCCGCGCACGGAGGAGGTCGAGCTGTCCTGGAAGATCCTCGACCCGATCGAGCAGCACTGGGACAGGCACGGCAGGCCCGCGCAGTACAAGTCGGGCACCTGGGGCCCGGCCGAGGCGGACGAGATGCTGGCACGAGACGGACGGAGCTGGCGCCGGCCATGAAGATAGACCTGACCGACACCACCGCCGGTGACATCAACAAGGCGCTCGTCCGGGGGCGCCGCGCCGTCGGCACCCCCGCCGTCGGCATGGTGCTCACCCTGGTCATCGTCACCGACGAGGAGAACGCCTACGACGCCCTGAAGGCGGCCGGGGACGCCTCGCGCGAGCATCCCTCGCGCACCCTGGTCGTCATCAAGCGGGTGTCCCGCACCGCGCGCGACCGCACCTCCTCCCGGCTGGACGCCGAGGTGCGGGTGGGCGCGGAGGCGGGCACCGGCGAGACCGTGGTGCTGCGCACCTACGGCGAGGTCTCCGACCACGCCGACTCCGTGGTGCTGCCGCTGCTGCTGCCGGACGCCCCGGTGGTCGTCTGGTGGCCGGTGAACTCTCCGGCCGACCCGGCGAGGGACCCCCTCGGCGCGCTGGCGCAGCGCCGGGTGACCGACACCTACACCGCCGAGCAGCCCGTACGCGAGCTGACCGCGCGGGCGGACGCCTACACACCGGGCGACACCGATCTGTCCTGGACCCGGATCACGCCGTGGCGTTCGATGCTCGCGGCGGCCCTGGACCAGGTGGACGGCACGGTGCGGGCCGTCGAGGTGCGGGGCGAGGAGTCCAACCCGAGCTGTGAGCTGCTGGCCATGTGGCTCGCGGACCGGCTGGACGTGCCGGTGCGGCGCGCGCTGTCCCCGGGGCCCGGTCTGACGGCGGTCCGGATGGAGACCACCGGCGGGCCGATCGTCCTGGACCGGGCGGACGGCACGCTGGCGACGCTCGCCATCGAGGGGCAGCCCGCCCGCGCGGTGGCGCTGAAGCGGCGGGACACCGCCGAGCTGATCGCGGAGGAGCTGCGTCGGCTGGACCCGGACGACACCTACGCGTCGGCGCTGCGCTACGGCGTGGAGCGGCTGGAGACGGGCGAGGCCGAGGGTACGGCGACCGAGGCGGCCGGTGCGGCCGGTGAGCCGGAGTCCACGCCCGCCGCCAAGCCCGCCGCACGGAAGGCCACCGCCCGGAAAACGGCCGCGCGGAAGGCGAACGCCGAGTGAGCGCCCCGCAGTTGGTCGTGCACCACGACAAGGGTCTGATGGCCGAGGCGGCTGCCGCCCGGCTGATCACGAAGATCGTGGACGCGCAGTCCTCGCGGGGCGGCGCGTCCGTGGTCCTCACCGGCGGGCGCAACGGCAACGGCCTGCTGGCCGCGCTGGCGACGTCCCCGGCGCGGGACGCGATCGACTGGGGGCGCCTGGACCTGTGGTGGGGTGACGAGCGCTTCCTGCCCGAGGGCGACCCGGAGCGCAATGTCACCCAGGCCCGCGAGGCCCTGCTCGACTCGGTCCCGGTGGACCCGGAGCGCGTGCACGCCATGCCCGCCTCCGACGGCCCGTACGGCGCGGACGTGGAGGCGGCGGCCGAGGCGTACGCGGCGGAGCTGGCCGGTGCGGCGGGCGGGGAGAACCACGGCGGGGTGCCCGCGTTCGACGTGCTGATGCTGGGCGTCGGCCCGGACACCCATGTGGCGTCCCTCTTCCCGGAGTTGCCCGGTGTCCGGGAGACGGAGCGGACGGTGGTCGGTGTGCACGGCGCGCCGAAGCCACCGCCCACCCGGATCTCGCTGACACTGCCCGCGATCCGCTCCGCCCGTGAGGTGTGGCTGCTCGCGGCGGGCGAGGACAAGGCGGAGGCCGTCGCCATCGGCCTCTCCGGCGCGGGCGAGATCCAGGCCCCGGTGGCGGGCGCCCGGGGCCGGGCCCGCACCCTGTGGCTCCTGGACGACGCGGCGGCCTCCCAGCTGCCCCGCGCCCTGTATCGCCCGGCGTCCCCGTGACACCGTGAACACCCCGAAGGGGGCGCCGGGTTGACTCCCGGCGCCCCCTTCTTCATGTCAACTCATTTGTTCCACATGACAGTTCAGATGTCCGGGGTACGTCATTCCGTGCGGACGGCGACCACCCGGTCCGGGCCGCCGCCGAGCCGGCCCGCCGCGCGCAGGGCGGCCACGTCCTGGACGAAGGTCTCGCGGATGTCCTTGCCGGTGCGTCGGTATCCGAAGAACTCGCAGGCCAGCTTGATGAGTTCGTCCTCGGACATGCCGGGGCACTCCACGCTCAGCCCGTACAGCGCCAGATGCCGTTCGGCGGGGGCGATGTGCTGGACCTTGCGGGGTGCCGTGCCGTCCTCAGGCCGCCGGGCGCGGAGCGTGTCCCGGTCGCGGGTGTCGTAGAACGGCCCGTCGGCGGTGAAGCGGCGGGTGCGGACCAGGGCGGCGGCCACCTCGCGGACGTTGTCGCGGATGCGGTTACCGGCCCGGCCGACGCCCCACGCCTCGCGGGCCCGCTGCACCAGCAGGTCCTCGTGCACGGGTCCCTCGGCCTCGATGATCCCGGCCAGCAGAGTACGCAGTCGGGGGCGGGCCTCCACGGTGTGCAGCTCGTGCGGTGAGCGTACGGGGGTGAGGTCGCCGGTGCGGTACGGGGCGCTCCAGGGGCGGTCGGCGGCGCCGATGCGCACGGGGACGCGTTCGGGTCCGGCGGGTGCCGGGTGCTCGTCGGCGCCGGGGGTGCGCGGGGAGGGGACGGCGGGGGGGGGGTGTTCCGGGTGGCTCTCGACGGGGGTGGCCGGGGTGGAGTCGTACGCCTCGGCAGGCCCGGAGGCAGCGGGCTCGGGAGCCGGTGCCGGTGCGAGGCCGAGCGGGCCCCGGGCGACGGCCTGCTCCACCGCCTCACGCAGGCGGAGTTCGGCGGCGGCCCGCCCTCGGTACCAGTCGGTGCCCCAGATGCGGTGCAGCCGCCAGCCGAGCCCGTTGAGCACCTGCTCGCGCAGTCGGTCCCGGTCCCGGGCGGCGCGCGAGGAGTGGTACATCGCGCCGTCGCACTCGATGCCGAGGGCGTACGCGCCGGGCAGCTCGGGGTGGCGCACGCCGAGGTCGATGCGGTATCCGGCGACGCCGACCTGCGGCTCGACCCGGTAGCCCCAGCCTCGCAGCACGGCGAGCACCGACTCCTCGAAGGGGCTGTCGGGTTCGGCGTCGGCCCGGACGGCGTCGCGGGCCAGGACGGCGGGGCCGTTCTGGGCGTATTCGAGGTAGCGCTTGAGGTACTGCACGCTCTCGTTGGGGCTGTCCGGCAGCGCGGCCCCGCGGAAGGAGGCGACGACCTCCATCCGGTACCGGGCACGGGTGACGGCCACGTTGAGCCGACGCCAGCCGCCGTCCTTGTTGATCGGGCCGAAGTTCAGCCCGAGTCTGCCGTGCTCATCGGGCCCGTAACCGACCGACATGATCATCACGTCGCGTTCGTCGCCCTGCACCGACTCCAGGTTCTTCACGAAGAAGCCGTCGAGGCGGTCCTCGGTGAAGCAGTGGTCGAGGTCGGGCCGGGCGAGCCGGGCCTGCTGGACGGCGAGGTCGATCGCGGACGCCTGTGCCTGGGAGAGGGCGACCACGCCGAGCGTGCGGCCGGGCCGGGTGTCGAAGTGGTGCAGGACCCGGCGGGCGACGGTCTCCGCCTCCGCCCGGTTGTCCCGGCGGCCGCCCCGGTCGTAGACACCGCCGCCGTCGAGGAAGGCGACGCCCACGTCGTTGCCCTCGTCCAGCGCGCCGGGGAAGGTGATCATCGAGTTGGCGTAGAACTCGCGGTTGCTGAAGGTGATCAGGTTCTCGTGGCGGCTGCGGTAGTGCCAGCGCAGCGGGAGTTCGCGCAGCGAACCGGCCTTGCAGGCGTGCAGCAGGGACTCGAAGGAGTCGGGCACGTCCTCGGCGTACTCGTCGGAGTCGTCGTCCACGGCGGAGTCGAAGAACGAGGTCGGCGGGAGCTGCTTCTCGTCCCCGGCGACGATCAGGGTGCGGCCCCGGTAGACGCAGTTCACGGCGTCGCCGGGCCGGACCTGGGACGCCTCGTCGAAGACGACCACGTCGAAGTGGAAGTCCGGCGGCAGGAACTGGCTGACCGTCAGCGGACTCATCATGAAGCAGGGCTTGACGGTCTGGACGACCTCGCGGGTGCGGCCGAGGAGTTCGCGCACCGGCATGTGCCGGGTCTTCTTCTCCGCCTCGCGCACGATGACGGCGGCCGATCCCCCGGCGAAGCTGCGCGGGCGCCGTCTGTTGCACGCCTCGACGACCGCGCCGGCCGCGGCCGCGACCAGCCGCCGGTCGGCCTCCCGGAAGTCGGCCACCCGCGCGTCCAGGTCGGCGGAGCGGGCGCCCCGCAGCCGCTGGTCCCCGGCGAGCAGATCGTCCGCCCAGGCGCGCAGCACGGCCTGCTCGACCACGCCGGGCAGCCCCTCGGGGTCGAGGCCGCGTTCGGCGGCGGCCGGGACCAGCGCGTCCGCGCCGTGCCGGGCGAGCACGGCACGCGCGTCGAGGTGGGCCCGCCACACGTCGGGGCCCTCCGGGTCGGCGCGCAGCGTGTCCAGCACCTGCCCGGCCTGCCGGAGCGGGCCGAGCAGAGCGGGCGAGAGCCGGGTGCGGCGGTCGGTGTCGAACAGGGCGAGCAGTGCCTCGGCGGACCGGGTCCAGCGGGCGGCCCGCGCGGCGGCGACGGCGCACCACGCCCCGAGCGCCCGGCGGACGTTCTCCGCGAGCAGCGCGGGCAGCGGGTCGTCGGCGGTGCCGTCCGCGAGCAGGTCCGCGAGCAGGTCGGGGCGTACGGCGGGGGCGCCGAGCTCGGTGGCGCGGTCGGCGGTGGCGAGGGCAGCGTCCAGGGCGGGGACCGCGTCGGCCGTGCGCGGGGTGTACCGGCCGAGGAGGTCCGTGTGCGTGTCGGCGAGCCGGGCGACCTCGCGGACGGTCCGCTGCCAGGCGAGGGCATCTCCGAGGCGGGCGACGAGGGACTTGTCCCAGACACCGCCGGTGGTCAGCGCGGCGACGGCGTCACGGTCGGCCTTGAACGCGGCCGAGAACCGGGACATCAGCCCCCGGTGCCGCTCGGCGAACCGCTGGACCAGGTCGGCCAGGCCGTCGGCGGCAAGCACCTGCTCGCCGAACACGTCGGCGGCCTCGGCGCGGGCGGCCCCGGCCGCGTCCAGCGCGGTACGCAGCTCTTCCGCCGCCGTGTGTGCCCGGCGCAGGGCACCGGGCTCGAACCAGCCACGCGGCGGCCGGTGTCCGGCGCGGGTGAGATCCGCGAGCGCGCACAGCGTGAACGCGTCGGCCGGGTTCCCGGGCTTGGCCATGCCGAGCAGGTCGGCGAGCTGGGCGGCCTGCTCGGAGGTGTCGTCGGGGAGGCTGCCGTCGGCGTCGGCGGGCGCGTCCGGCAGGTCGCCCCGCAGAGTGCGGACGAGCCGCTGCACCTCCCGCGCGGTGTCCGGTTCGGGGCCCGCCGCGGCGAACGGGCGCCGTGCGGCGGCGGCGCGCAGCGCGTCCAGGGCGTCGGCGGCCTCGGTGACGGCCTGGGGGGCGTTGTCGCCGGTCAGGCCGCGCCAGGGGAAGGACTCGCCCTCGGCTGCGGGCCGCCAGGCGCGGGCCAACGCCCGTGCCGCCGCGCCGAGTTCCTGGAGCGCGCCCGCGCTCAGGCCCCGGGCCGCCTTCGCGTCGTCGGCACCGAGCGGCAGCGCCGGGGTCCCGGCCTGCTCCAGCAGCACCAGCCTGCCCAGCACGTCGTGCAGGGTACGGCCCAGGGGTTCGCGGGTCTCGTTCATCGCGGCGGCGTACCCGGACAGCCCCTCGCGCAGCCTGCGGGCCTGGTCCAACTCGTGCTCGGCGGCCCCGGCGACCCGGGTCTCGGTGGTGAGGACGCGGGCGAGTTCGGTGGCGACGGCCTTCTTGCCGGTGTCACCGCTGTGCAGGGCGAGCACGAAGTCCCCGAGCCCCACCCCGCGCAGCCGGTTGCGTACGACGTCCAGCGCCGCCGCCTTCTCACTGACGAACAGCACGCTGCGCCCGGCGTGCATCAGCGCGGCGATCATGTTGGTGATGGTCTGGCTCTTGCCGGTGCCGGGCGGGCCACTCATCACGAAGGAGCGCTGGTCGAGGGCGGCGGCGATGCACTGCCGCTGCGAGGCGTCGGCGTCCAGGACCAGCGGGGTGCGCTCGGGGAGCTGGAGCTCGTCGATGCGGTCGAGGTCGGGCGGGTCGAAGGCGATCAGTCCGTCCTCCACGTCCGCGTCGGGCCCGAGGGCGACGGCCCGCACCAGCGGGTGTTCCAGAATGCGGTCCTCGTTCTGCTGGAGGTCCTGGTACATGGCTTCCCGGTGCGAGGCGAACAGCCCGAGCACCGCCCGCTCCGCGACCGCCCAGCCGCCCTGTCCGGCCACCGCCTTCCGCGCGGCGGCGAGCACCGCGGGCAGGTCGGTGACATCGGTGCCGGTGACCGCGGTCCACTCCACCCCGAGCCGCTCCAGCTTCACCGCGAGCGCCGGGTTGTGGATACGGTCCTGGTCCTCGGCCGGGTGCAGCCGGTACCGGCGGTTCCCGTCCCGCCGGATCTCCACGGGTACGAGGAGCAGCGGGGCGGCGCTGGACTCCTGCGCCCCGGCCTCCCGCCAGTCGAGCATGCCGATGCCGAGCCAGAGCACCCAGAGGCCGTAGTCGTTGAACATCTGGGCGGACTTCTGGCGCAGTTGGTACAGGGCGGCGTCGAGTCCGGCCTGGGTGGTCTTCTGGGTGACGAGTCCGGGGCGGGCGCCGCGAGCGGTGGCGGGTTTCGCGGCACCGGACGCGGAGCCGTCGGCCGTGTCGTCGCCGGACTTGCCGAGAGTCACGCCGGGGCCGCGTTCGGGGACCGGGGCGAACTCCCAGCCCCGGCCGAGGTCCGCGAGCAGGGGCCCGGCGTCCGGCAGGGTGATCTCCAGGCTGGCGGTCCTGGTGTGCCGGAAGTTGAGCAGCCGGTTGCGCCCGCCCATGTCCAGCAGGGAGTTGCGCCAGCCGTCGAGGACGGTCCGCAGGGCGGGACGCTGAGGGGTCATGGGCGGGATACCTCCTGAAAGCGCGCAGGGGCAACCACCCGAACCGGCCCCCCGATCCCACCTGACTATCAGTTCACCGGCGCCGGTACATCATCGACCGGTGACACGATATGAATTCGTTGCAGACAAAAGGGGGAGAGAGTGTGCCGATTCCGTTCGCTCACTTGACCGATCCGGTCGGGTCGTGAACGGCAACCGGCGGGCCGCTCCGGCGCGTTGAACGCTCCGGGACGGCCCGCCGTCGCCTTGGGAACACCCGGTCAGCTACGGCCGCGCAGCTCGCGGTACTGCCCCACCAGGGCCGTGGTGGACGGGTCCAGACCGGGCACGTCGGTGCCCTCC
>NZ_JAHRXF010000015.1 GCF_019104725.1 Streptomyces corallincola
AGAGGGGACGGGGGTTACTGATCGCTGGCGGGGGCATGGGGGGGCTCTGGCCGAACCTTTGCTCGGGGTAACGGGGGGTGATCGGCGGGGGGGCGGGGGGGGGGGGGGGGGGGGCGTGGGGGGGGGGGGGGGGGGGGGGGGGGGGGGGGGGGGGGGGGTGCCCTGATCGAAAGCAGGGGCGGGGCCGGGCGGCTGGGTGCCCTGATCGAAGGGGAGGCGGGGCGGTCGGGGCGCCCCAACCGGAGGGAGGTGGGGCGTTCGGGGCTCGAGACGCGGGGCGTGTAGCTCGTTCGAGGGACGGTATACGCGATATATCTTGTCTCCCGCGAACGCTTGCGCTATATCTTGATGAACGCCGTTCTGGCGGTGAGCACTGTTCTGCTACGGTGAACACCGTTCATTCGCGGTGCTGTCCGATCAGCCGTCCCTCCCGAGGAGTTACCGATGTCCACCACCGGTGTCGCGTCCGCCGAGACGCCCACCGACGCGCCCGCGCCCTACCTATGGCGCTGGGCCGCGCTCTTCGTCATCCTCGCGGCCGAGGTGATGGATCTCCTCGACGCCGTCGTCACCAATATCGCCGGGCCGTCCATGCGGGCCGACCTGGGCGGCAGCGCCTCCACGTTGCAGTGGCTGGCCGCCGCCTACACCCTGTCGATGGCCGTGGGCCTGGTCACCGGCGGGCGGCTCGGGGACATACACGGGCGGCGCACGATGTTCATGGTCGGAGCCGCCGGCTTCACCGTGGGCTCGCTGTTGTGCGCCGTGTCCGGCTCGCCCGAGATGCTGATCGGCGCGCGGGTCGTGCAGGGCCTGTTCGGCGCGGTGATGCTGCCGCAGGGGCTCGGCATGATCAAGGAGATGTTCCCGCCGAAGGAGTCGCAGAAGGCGTTCGGCATGTTCGGGCCGGTGATGGGCCTGTCCGCCGTGTGCGGGCCGATCCTCGCGGGCTGGCTCGTGGACGCCGACTACTTCGGCACCGGCTGGCGGATGATCTTCCTGATCAACCTGCCGCTGGGCGCCGCCGCCTTCCTCGGCGCGGTGCGCTATCTGCCGCGCGGCCGGTCGGCGGAGAAGCCCCGGCTCGACATCCCCGGCATGCTGTTGGTCTCACTCGCCGCGCTGCTGATCATCTTCCCGCTGGTCCAGGGACGTGAGTACGACTGGCCGGTGTGGACGTTCGTGATGATGGGCGCCGCGGTCGTCGTCTTCGCGGTCTTCGCGCGCTACGAATCCCGGCGCAGCAAGGCGGGTCGAGACCCGCTGGTCGTGCCGAGCCTGTTCCGCAAGCGCGGGTTCAGCGGGGGCATGGTGCTCGGGCTGGTCTTCTTCTCGACCATGCAGGGCTTCATGCTGGTCTTCAATCTCTACACCCAGATCGGCCTGGGGTACTCCCCGCTCAAGGCGGGCCTGGTGATGGTGCCCTGGTCCGGCGGCATGATCGTCGGCTTCGGTCTCGCCCAGGGCGTCGCCAAGTTCGGGCGTGCGGTGCTCCAGGCGGGCGCGCTGGTCATGGCGGTCGGTGTGTCCGGTGTCTGGCTGACCCTGCATCTGGCGGGCAGCGGGGTCGGACCGTGGCAGTTGCTCCCCGCGCTGCTCGTGACGGGTATCGGCATGGGCCTGCTGATGGCGCCCTTCTTCGACATCGTGCTGGCGAGCGTCGAGCAGCACGAGACGGGGTCGGCGTCCGGCACGATGACCGCCATGCAGCAGCTCGGCGGCGCCTTCGGTGTGGCCATCCTGGGCACCGTGTTCTTCGGTCTGCTGGGCGGCGGCATCGGCTCCGCCGTCGGTCACCACGCGGGCACGCTGCGCCGGGAGTTGACGGCAGCGCAGGTCGCGCCCGCCGTGCAGGACAGGATCGTCACCGATCTGCGCACCTGCGCCTCGGACCGCGCGGTCGCCAAGGACCCGGCGGCCACACCGGCGTCCTGTGCCCGGCTGGAGAAGGACACCCGGTCCGCCGTCACCTCTCCGCAGGCCGCGGCCCGGATACCGGTCGCCCTCAGGGACACCGCGACCTCGGCCTTCCAGAGCGGGTTCGGGTCCGTGATGCAGACGGTGCTGTGGATCGTGGACGGCATGCTGGTGCTGACCTTCCTGCTGGCGTTCCTCCTCCCCCGGCACGCGCGCCCCGAGGACGCCGAGGGCCACTGAGGTCCGGGGACCTGGACCGCGGGACCCGGTGGGCCGAGGAGGTTCGCCGGGTCCCGCGCTGACCACCCGGTGGCCCGCGGGGGTGTTCGGGGCGCGTACTGTGCGAGCGATCCGCCCTCGCACCGCCGTATCCCGCTACCGCCGTGTCCCTTGACCGCCGTACCTCGCACCGCCGTATCCCGTACCGCCCCGGAAGGACGAGTCACGTGCTCTCGTCGTACGCAGCCCATTTCGACACGCCCGCCGGGTACTTGGACTTCGCGCGGTTCGGGCCGCCGTCCCGTGACGCGGTGGCCGCCACGGCGCGGGCGCTGGAGGCGTCGGCCCTTGCGGGTCACACCACGGTGGACGACCTGATGCGGGCCGAGGTGACGGCGCGGGACACGGCGGCGCGGCTCGCGGGGACCGACGCGCGGCACACCGTACTGCTGCCGAACGCGTCCACCGGGTTGTTCCACGCGGCGTTCGGCATCCCGGAGGGGGCGGTGCTGGTATCGCGCACCGACTTCCCGGCGAACCACTACCCGTGGCGGCGGACGGCGGAGCTGGGGCGGGCGACGCCCCGCTGGCTCGACCCCGAGCCCGGCGCCGGGGTCACCCCCGGGCTGGTGCGGGCGGCGCTGACCGACGAGGTGGTGGCGGTGTCCGTCAGCGCCGTGGACTTCCGTACCGGGTTCCGGGCGGATCTGGCGGGGCTGCGGGAGGTCGTGGGGCCGGACCGGTTGCTGGTCGTGGACGCGATCCAGGGGTTCGGCGTGGCCGAGATGGACTGGGGGGCGGCCGACGTGGTGGTCGCGGGCGGCCAGAAGTGGCTGCGCGCCGGGTGGGCCACCGGGTTCGCCGCGCTGTCCGACCGGGCGCTGGAGGTTCTTCAGCCGGTGCTGACGGGGTGGACCGGAGTGGAGGAGGTCGGGGTGTTCGACGGGTCCGAGCATCCGGCCGCAGCCGACGCACGGCAGTGGTCGATCACCAACCTGAGCCCGGTCACGGCAGCCGCGTTCGCCGCCGCGCTCGGACTGGTGGAGCGGTACACGGTCGCGGCGATCGAGGAGGCCGTCGCCAGGACGGTGGAGGAACTGACCGAGGTCGTACAGCGGCACGGCGGCCAGGTGCTGTCCCCCGTCTCCCCCGCCCAGCGGGCCGGAATCCTGTCCTTCACCGTGCCGGGAGTCGAGCCAGGCGTGGTGGCAAAGGCGCTGCACGGCGAGGGAGTCACCCCGACGGTTCGGGCGGACTCGCTGCGGCTGTCCCCGCACGCGTCCACTCCCGCCGAGGCGGGCGAGCGGGTGGCAGCGGCGTTGGGTTCGCTGGGGCGCTGACGGAACGCCAGGTGCCAAGACCAGGTCCCTCGCCCCCACCCGGTCCCCGCCCCGCTCCCAGCCCGTCCCCGTCCCTGGTCCCTCGAATCAGATCGGGGCGGCTCAGATCGGGTCGGCTCAGCTCGGGTCGGATCAGGTCGGGTCGGGCTGGCTCTGCTCCGTGGGGTGCGGGGCAGGGGCCGGAGTCTGCTCCGGAGTCGTCAGGTTGCGTACGCCGGGAGAGAGCAGGGCTGCCAGCGTGGCCAGGACGATCAGGGTCGCGCAGCCGAGGAGTGCGGAGGCCGTGCCGACGGTGGACGCGACGGGTCCGGCGACGAGGAGCCCGAGCGGGGCGAAGGCGAGGGAGCCGAACCAGTCGTAGGAGCTGACGCGGGACAGGACCTGTTCGGGGACCTCCTGTTGGATCGTGGTGGCCCACAGCACGCCGAAGACGTCACTGGCGATCCCGGCGCCGAACATGGCGGCGGCGATCAGCCAGACCGGAGCCGCGGCGGCGAGCAGGGTGATCGGCACCGCGGACGCGAAGGTGCACAGGACGGCGACCAGGATGGGGCGGCGCACCCGTACACGGGCGGCGAGGCCCGCACCGGCGATGGTGCCCAGTGCCTGAGCGGCCACGATGACGGACCACGCGCGGGCGCCGCCGAGCCGGTGTTCGGCCATCAGCGGACCGAGTACGCCCGCGTTGGCGTTGAGCGCGGCGACGACGACGGCGTACTGCGCCACGACGGCCCACAGCCACTGCCGGGAGCTGAACTCCCGCCAGCCCTCGCGGAGATCGGTCCAGCCCGAGGTGGTCCCCCGTGGGCGTCCGGCCAGGCGCAGTCGGAAGGTCAGGGCGGCGCTGGCCACGAAGGAGGCCGCGTTGAGCGCCAGCGCCCAACCGGCTCCGACCAGGGCGACGGTCACGCCGGACAGTGCGAGGCCGAGCAGCATCGCGCTGTTGGTGCCCATGCGCAGCAGGCCGTTGGCCCGTTGCAGCCGGTCCCGCGGCACGATCAGCGGGACGATGCCCTCCATCGCGGGGGCGAACAGGGCCGTCGCGGTTCCGGCCGCCGTCGCCAGCAGGCACATCGCCACGAGCGGGGCGTGGCCGGTGAGCGTCATGGCGGCCAGTCCGGCGTATGCGGCGGCTCCCAGCACATCGGCCACGACCATCAGACGCGACCGGGACACCCGGTCCGCGATCACGCCACCCCACAGGACCAGCGCCAACTGCGGGACGGCCTGGCACGCCACGACCAGGGAGAGCCTGCCCGGACCGGCTCCGGGCAGAGCGAGAACGGCGAAGGCCAGGGCCACTCGGGCGAAGCCGTTGCCGAGGACCGAGACGAACCTGGCCGTGGCGAGGAGCAGGAAGGGACGGTCCCGCCGGAGCGGGACGGAGGGGAGGGCTGCGGTCACGAGGCGGGAGCCTACGACCTGCGGCGGAGGCGGTGGGAGGGGGTCACCGCAGATCGGTGGCCCCTACACACAGGACGGCCTGTTCCCACCGGTCGGCCGGTCCCACTCGGGATGGCCCATACGGGTCACCCGTACAGCTCTCTCCTCCGGTCCCCCTGTCCACCCTCCCTGTCCCCCTGTCCCCCTGTGAAGCTCGCAGGTTCGGAGATTCCTGAACGCTGGCAGGCCGGAACCTGCGCGTCAGTTAATGGTTGTGGCGGTCCCGAGCACTGGTTCCGGCGAAGCTGACGGGATCTTAGTTCCGAGTGTTTGCCATGCCGCGTCTGGCTGGCTAACCGGCAGGCCAGTGTGGGTTCGGTGTGCCGTCATCGCTCATGTGCGCCCGTTGCCAGATTTCGTTCCAGTTGAACGGAGTCTCGGGCGCGACCCGGTGCCGTTGCCCGCACGGACATGGCACCAGCGCCCTCGCGCAGCCACGGCACAACTCGACCCAACCGTGCCCGGTCGAGCTCAGCACTCGTGGTCCCTCATCCCCGCAAGCCGGGCAGCCGGGCGGCTCGGCACCGTTCAAAATCGCGTTCTGCCGCTGGACGTAGTCGGTCAGACGCAGCGACGGGTGGCGAACCGGGTCTTCGAACCAGGCGCGGTCGGGGCTTTCCCACCAGTTCCGCAGCCACCACGGCCGAGGGTTCGGTACAGCCCGCTGCCCAGCCTGTTTCTCCACCCGGCGCTGTGCGGCGTACTCGTCTGCCCGCAGGAGCCACAGCACCCGCGCCTCGTGCAGTTCCTCCACCGCCCGCGCCAGTGCGTCCGGGTCCGCCTCCAACCGACGGGGGATCGCGGCGCTGAGCGTGAGGTGGTGGTACGTCGCCCGCAAGCCGTAAGGAGCAAAAACGGTGAGGCAGGTACGCAACGCGAGGTGGCGCCGGTCAAGGGGAAGCCGGGCGTCGAGCACGCGCGCTCGGTGGGTCAGGAAACTGGTCATGGTGTAGGCGCCAGGTCCAGTGCCCGTGCCAGGGCGGCTGTGACGGCGGCAGCATGTGCCGACAGGTGTTGCTCGGCCCAGAACCCGGCAAGACCGAGGAAGTCCTGCACATCCTGCTGGGCGCCCGCGACAAGCCTGCGCATCTGGTCCACCGACAGCTCGATCACCGGGCTGCTGTCCGTCTCGTGGGCGTCGAGCGTCAGCCGGACTTTGTCGCCGAGGCGTTCGGCCATCGAGGACGGATCATGGCCGAAGTAGGAGCAGCCGGTGCCGTTGAGCACCTCCAGCCAGTCGCGCCAGGTTTCCAGGCCGTTGCAGCAGCCCGGCTCGACGAAGACGGTGTCGGTGGCGTCGTCCGTCACCCGGAACCCTCCGGGGGCGAACGGATCAGCATGGTGAGCAGCCCGTGCAGGAAGGTGCCGAGTGGGTCGGTCGGGCACGGTCCGTGTTCCTCCTCCGGCTGGAAGTCGTTGCAGCTGGCGATCTGCATAACCGCTGTGCCGACCTCCGTCGGAGTCAGCTTCCCGTTCAGCACGAGGTAGCCATACGGCTCGTGCTCTTCCACCGGCCAGAGCGCGAAGTCGTTGGCAGCGGAGATCTCCAGAACAGGTTGCATCACCAGCACATGGGGATGATGCCGGACCCACTGGTGCACCGCACCGGGCTTTCGGCTGGCATGGGGCTCGGAGCGGGCCCGCTACATGGGCAGTTTCGCGGTGCGCTCGGGAGAGGAGGCACCGCCACAGGGCATGGGCGGTCTGCGCGATGATCGTGAGAGGCCCTCATCAGCTTGAAGGGATCCCGCCCTTAACGCGGCGAAGGCGGTGTCCACCTTCCTTCGTGTCTCAGCAAGACGCTGGTCTCAGACCCTGGTGACGAGCGCGTGCGTCGGGAGCCGTCCGCGCTGCGGTGCTGTTCGCGACAGTAAGCGGCCGCCAGCGAGAAATGCGTTGCTCTGCCATTTGCCAGCCGTGATCATGTGCCGCATGCGATTCTTTCCCGCTACTGCGGACTCCACCGCCCTGGAGCGCGCCGCCGCGTACCCGGCCGACGGTCCCATCACCGCCCTGACCGCTGAGCGGATCCGCGAGGAGCTCGGTGCCAACCAGTTCCGCCCTGAATGGGTCTGGCTCGCCGAGGACGAGAACGGGCAGGTCCTCGCCCGCGCGCTGTGGTGGGGCCGCGCCGACAGCAAGCGCCCCATAGCGCTCGATTGCCTCCAGGTCCGCTCCACCGTCGCCGATCCGGTCGCCATCGCCACCAGGCTCCTTGACGCCGGGCACGCCGCCTTCGGCGCGCGCCCGCTGTACAACCTCTCTCTCCCAGCGGACTGGAGCAGCCGACCGGAACTGAGCGAGGCGGTGGCCTGGCGTCGCGAAGCGGGCCTGCGTGCAGGGCTGAACCGGGAGATTCAGCGCCTGCGGTACGAGTGGACTCCGGCGGCGGGACTGCCCGAGGCCGGCGATCGGCTGACGTTCCGTGAGGGCAGCGACGAGGAGTTCCTGGAGGCCTTTGTTCGGGTGTCGGCCGACAGCCTGGACCAGGCCACCCGTGACGAGCTGCGCACCAAGAGCGCCAGGCATCTGGCCGAGGAGGACATGAAGTTCTACCTCGACTGCCCTGGCGAGCGCTCCTGGTGGAGGCTTGCGGAGCTGCCCGACGGCACTCTCGCCGGACTGGCCGTCCCGTCGGCGACCCCGTACCACCGCAACGTCGGGTATCTCGGTGTCGTACCCGAGCAGCGCGGCAAGGGGCTGATCGACGAGATCCTTGCCGAGATCACCCGCTTCCACGCGACCGAACGCGCCGAGCGCATCACCGCGACCACCGACACCACGAACATCCCGATGGCAGCCGCCTTCGACCGCGCCAACTACGAGGTGACGGAGATCCGTATGGTTCTGGAGGCTCAGGCGCCCGTATGACGTGCCGCCGGGAACGGCGTTCTACCACCACGAGCCGCGATTCATCAGTAGCCCCGTCAGCGGCAGGGCAAGGGATGAGGCCGCCGGTGCCGTTCCCCTGCCCTGGGTCCGTTACCTCTGTCCGCCCGGGCCGTTCGACTGTGGTCAGGACGGGTTTCGGGGCCAGGGGATGCGGGTGGTCGCCGCTGTGACGACCAGGGCGGAGGCGGCGACGGTGGCCATGCCCAGGGTGAGGCCGCCCGCTCCGGCCACGAATCCAATGAGGGCGGGACCGGCCAGCAGCCCCAGTGTGCCCATCGCCGCCACCAGGGAGAGCGCTTCGGAGCCCTGTCCGGCGGCCGCGACGTAGACGCACGGGGTGATGGCCGCCGCGCCCAGGCCGACGCAGGCGAAACCCAGCAGGGTGGGCAGCACACCGCCGACGGCCAGGGATACCGCGAGGCCGAGACCGGCCAGGGCGCTGCCCGCCCGGACCACGCGGGCGTCGCCCCAGCGGGTGCGCCAGCGGTCCGCGCGGAGCCGGGCCAGCAGCATCATCACCGAGACGACCGCGATGCCCAGGGGTGCCACCGAGGGCGATGCCTTGACCACGTCCTTGAGGTAGAGGGTGGACCAGTCGTTCATCGCGCCCTCGGTGATCGTGCCGAACGCCATCGCACAGCCCATCAGGAGGGTCAGCAGGGACGGCACCGTCCACCGGCGGGCACGGCGGACCGGCCCCTCGCCCGGCATCGGCTCCTCGTCCGGTTTCGGCTCACCGCCCGGCTTCGGTTCCTCCGTCCGCTGCGGCTCGCCCGGCGTCGGCAGGCTCCGGCCCGCCCAGGCCAGCAGCCCGAGCAGCAGTACCGAGGCCGCCGCGAAGTGGACCGGGACGGAGGAGGTCAGGGCGGTGGTCGCCGAGGCCAGCAGGGCGGCGCCGAGGAGACCCGCGCTGAACACCGCGTGCAGCTGGGACATGGCGGTGCGGCCGTAGGCGGTCTCCAGGGCGGCGCCCTGGGCGTTCATGGCGACGTTGAGGCAGCCGACGGCCACCCCGTCGGCCGCCAGGACGACGAGGGCGAGGGGGTAGTTGGGGACGGCCGACAGGGCGAGCAGCACGGCCACCAGGCACAGGGCCGAGAGCAGTGAGAGCAGACGGGCGCCGAGGCGGCGCATCAGGAGGGTGACCAGCGGGAACGACACCGCCGCGCCCACCCCGCAGGCCATCAGCAGGACGCCCAACTCGCCCGCGCCGAGGTCCAGTCGGGACTTCAGCGCGGGCAGGCGGGCCGCCCAGGTGGCGTACTGGAAGCCGAGGAAGCAGAACAGCGCGGCCGTCGCCCACTTCGCGCGCCGGAATCCGGCCAGGTCGCTGCCGACATCCGGTGTGGTCGTCGTCATGCGCGGACCGCCTCCTTCTTCTCCGGTACGGCCACCCGTACCGACATGTAGACCGCGCCGGGGCCGTAACCGGCGGGCAGTGGTGTTCCGGGGTGGGGCTGGTACCCGTTGGCCCTCCAGAAGCGTTCGCGGCCCGCGAGCGCCACGAGGGAGATCGTGGTGTGGCCGAGGTCCCCGGCCGCGCGGGTCAGATGCGCCACCAGCGCGCTCCCCCGGCCGCGGCGGCGCAACGGCGCGCTGACCACCAGATCGTGCAGATGGAGGTTGCCCCCCGCCTCCGGCACCCCGAGCCCCCCGGCCGCCCCGAGGTCCCCGGTACCCCCGGCATACCCGGCCGACTCCCCCGCGCCCCGCACACCCCGGCCGTGCGCCCCCGCGCCCAGCTCCGGGCACCGGAAGCGCGGATACGGCAGGGTCAGGACGTACCCGGTGATCCGGCCGTCCGTCTCCAGGACGAAGCTCGTCGGGTGAGCGGCGTGTGCGCGGAGGGCGGTCTCGCCCTCCGTGAGGGCGGTGCCCGCGTACGCCTCCGCCTCCAGCCGCGCGATACGCGGCCAGTCGGACTCGGTGATCGGGCGTACATGCTCGCCCGCTCCCTCGGGGACGCGGCCCGTCTCCGTGTCGCTCATGTCAGTGCTCTCCTTCCGGGCCCGGTACGCACACGCACGGCAGCGGGCCGATGCCGTTGAAGCCCTGCGTGGTGTAGCTGGGGGCGTACGCGCCCGCCGAGAGGAGCCAGACCGGGTCCCCGGAGGCGAGGGTGCGCGGGACGGGGACGCGGAGGCGGCCGGAGCCGTAGGCGTCGTCGCTGTCGCAGGTGGGTCCGGCGACCACGGCAGGGACGAGGCCCGCCGGGTCCTCGTGGCCGGGGAAGACCATGCGATGGCTCAACTGGTCCATTTCATAGAGGCCGTTGTACTTGCCGACGCTCAGGTAGAGCCAGCGGGCGACGGTGCCGTCCGCGTCGGCGCGCTCGGTGAGCCGGGAGACGTGGGCGCGGACGGCGCCGTGGTCGGCGACGAGGTGGCGGCCGGGTTCCATGACGAAGGCGAGCGGTGCGGGGGCGAGCGCGGTGAGGTGTTCCATGCCCTCGCGGATCACCGCGAAGATCTTGTCCAGGGGTGGTTCGAGCGGGTTGCCGTGCCGGTCCAGGCAGCCGAGCGCGGGCAGGCCGCCGCCGAGGTTGACGTGGTCCGGCGCGATGCCGAGGCGGGCCAGTTCCTCCAGGGCCCCGGCGAGCAGGTCGAACGCCCGCTGCCACGCCTCGCCGGTCATCTGCTGCGAGCCGACGTGCACGGACAGCCCGGCCGGTACGAGCCCCAGCGAGCGGGCGCCCGCGAGCACACGTACGGCCGCCTCGGGCGAGGTGCCGAACTTCCGGCTGAGCCCCCACAGCGCGCCGTCCCCGCTGGTGGCGAGACGGCAGAACACCCGGGCGCCGGGCGCGTGCCGGGCGACTGCGGTCACGTCCTGGACGCTGTCGGTGGCGAAGGTGCGCACGCCGAGCCGGTGGGCGTGCGCGATGTCCGCGTCGGACTTCACGGTGTTGCCGAAGTGGACGCGGTCGGCGGGCACTCCGGTGGCGAGGGCCTGCACGATCTCGGCGGGGCTGGCCGCGTCGAACCCGGCGCCCCGCTCGGCGAGGCGGTCCAGCACCGCGTCCACCGGGCACGCCTTCAGGGCGAACCGGACGTCCACGCCGGGGAGTTCGGCGGTGAGCCGGTCGTACTGGTCCGCGATGCCGTCGAGGTCGTAGACGACGCGGTCCGCCGGGGCGGCGGCCAGGGCGGCGGCGAGCCGGGCGCTGATCTTCTCGGTCACCGGCCGCCGCCGGGGGTGCCGGAGGCGGGCACGGTGTGCCGGGCCGCCTCGACCAGCGCGGGCCACGCCGCCACGAGCAGGGCGTGGTCCTCGATGTCCTGACGGGCCTCCGCAATCAACTGGTCTCGTTGGGAGGCCAGTTGGTCCGCGAGTGCCGCGTACCGGCCGCCGAGTTTGCGGTAGGCGGTGTCGATGCGGTCGAGCCGCCACTCGTTCTCGGCGGTGTCCAGCGCGGTGCTCTCGCGCAGGAACTCCACGATCCGCTCGGGCCGTACGGCGCCGCCCGTGCCGGGTGCTCCGCGTCCGTCGAGCAGCGCGGGACCCTCGGCGGCCATGCGGGCGTAGACGTGGTGGAAGTAGAGCATCGAGAGCAGGAACTTCACGAAGCGTGTCTGGTACGCGGTGAAGCCCGCGTCGGTACGGCGTTCGGGGGTGTGGAAGTTCTCGATGTGCCGGTTGTGCAGGATGCCGGGGAGTCCGGCGTCGTGCACGAGGTGAAGCAGGAAGTAGTCGCTGCCGATGGTGTCGGTGGCCGGGGGCAGCGGGACGCTCTCGTACACGTCGCGGTGGAAGGCGATGTTGCACATGTCCACGCGCATCGGGTCCACGAGACCCAAGGTGACGTGGTCCCCGGTGAACGGGGTGGTGCCCGCGCCGGTGAAGGACTCCTCGACCAGGGCGCGCCGTTCCTCCGCCGAGGTGCCCGGCGCGGCCCACAGACCGACCACGTCGTGGTAGACGCTCTCGTCGCGGCGCCGCATGTCGCTGATGTCCACGGAGAGTTCACCGATGAACGACGCACCGGCCAGGGACACCGGGCGTCCCGCGAGCACGGGTTCGAGGCCCTCGTGCGGGACGGCCGCCATCGCGTCGGCGGCGGGGCGGCCGAGCCAGGGCAGCTCGTGGTGGACGGGGAACACCGGTGCCCCGTGATGGAGTTGATAGCGGCTGTCGGAGTCCCTGCGGTGCACGGAGTCGCAGCCGAGGGCCGACGCCAGCAGGAAGACGCGGTCGGTGCAGGAGCCGTAGGAGACGCCGTCCGGGAGCAACAGCCGGAGCAGGCGCTCCGGTTCGGGGTGCCCCGAACGCTGGATGGTCCGGCGCAGGAAGTCGCGTTG
Organism: Streptomyces corallincola; assembly: GCF_019104725.1. Taxonomy (GTDB): domain Bacteria; phylum Actinomycetota; class Actinomycetes; order Streptomycetales; family Streptomycetaceae; genus Streptomyces; species Streptomyces corallincola. The sequence continues at coordinate 12,110 of NZ_JAHRXF010000015.1, forward strand.
CAGGTCCTCGCCCAGGTGGTGGACGGTGACGCCCTCGGCCGGGTCCAACGCATCCAGGGCGCGAGCGTGTTCGGCGCGGGTGCGGTCGTCGGCGGAGTCCAGCACGAGGAGGCGGACCTCGGCGCCGAAGTGCTCGGCGGCGTACCGGGCTTCGGCGTGCAGGGCGGTGAGGGCCGGAGAGCAGGCCCGGTTGGTGGGCAGCGCGAGGCAGATACGGGTCATGTGCGCGGGCCCCCGGCTTCCGGCTGTATCGTTTCGGCGCCCACACCGGTGTCCACACCGGCATCCACACCCGCGCCCCCGCCAGCACCAGCACCAGCACCAGCACCAGCACCAGCACCAGCAGTGGCCGCGTCCCCGCGCCAGGAGTCCAGTCCCAGCAACTTCCGCCCCAGCGGGTTCAGTTCGGCGGCCCCGTACCGCAGTGCCTCCGGGCGTCGCGCGTCCCCCAGCAGGGTGCCGTTCCACTCGGGGGTGGCCAGGGTGCGCCAGGAGTGGACGCGGGAGTCGCGGAGCGCGGTGTGCTCCTCCAGCGCGGGCATCATCGAGAGGTACTGCACCGCGCGGACATCGTTGTCGGAGACGTTCGGTCCGACTCCGTGCGCGAGGGTGCCGTTGAAGATGAGCAGGTCCCCGGCCTGGAGGTCGGGCTGGACGACGGGGAACTCGGCGCGGTCGGCGCCGGGGCGGATCGGGTCACGCCCGGGCGGCTGGGCGAGGCGCCACTCCTCGAAGCGGCGGAACAGCTCGGGCGCGCACTGGAAGCCGCCGAGTTCGGGGCGGGTGTCGGTGAGCGCGACGATGCCCTGCACCCGCTGCGGCAGCACGGTGAGGGTGGTGTCCACGTCCCAGTGCAGCTCGATGTCGAAGCCCTCGTCGGTGGGTTCGATCAGCGAGCGCGAACGGGTGCGCACGTTGGGCGGGTTGAGGTTGAGGCGGTCCAGGGTGACCCACAGCTCGGGGGTGTCCCAGACGTCCACGAAGGCGTCGTAGACGCGGCGCGACTGGCGGCTGTCCCAGAGCAGTTGGTGCTGGTACGCCTCGACGAAGCCGTAGATGAAGAGGTGCTGGTCGAGTTCGGAGCGGAACTCCGGTTCCTCGTACCAGCTTTCGGGGCGGCCGGGGTCGAGACCCTGGAAGTCCCAGGCGAAGTCGAGGAGGGCTTTGGCCTCACCGGGGGTGATGGCCTCGCGGACGACGACGTAGCCGTAGGTCTGCCAGAAGGCGAAGTCCGCCTCGGAGAGGACCCGCAGGGGCTCGGACTTGGTCAGGTCGCGCAGGGGCGTCGGGGCGAGGTAGGTCTCGCCGTCGGCGCTGAAATAGGGACGGCCGGTGGCCGCGCGGTACAGGAAGGGGGCGGACTGGTGCATTCCGTCACTTTCGTGGTGGTCGGACTGTGGCACGCCCCCAACGTGGACTAGACCAATTGAGGTGTCAACGATTACCGGGCGGTACCCATGCCAAACTGCCGCCCAACTGCCGCTCACCGCCGCCCCGTCGGCCCGTCACTTCCCCTCACCGAGCCGCCCTGCCGGCCTGTCACGTCCCGTCACCCCGCAGCCCTCTCGGCCCGCACGCGAAAGGGGTCGGCACCGGAGATCTCCGGTGCCGACCCCTGCCCGGCGAAGGACGCCGGGACGCGAGGGCGCGGTGCTCAGCCCGCGACCACCGCCTCCGCCGCCGCCACTCCGCACACCCGCGCCGCGCCGTGCGTGGCGATGTGCGGGGTGCCGCGCGGCGGGGCCTGCGGGACGCCCATCTCGACGACGACGGTGTCGGGGCGGGCGGCGAGCAGGGTGTCCAGGGCAGCGCCCATCCAGTCGTGCCGGTGTTCGTCGCGGACCACGGCGACGATCCGGCGCCCGTCGGCGGCGGCGAGCGCCTCGCGGCCCGCGTCGCCGCCGCCGAAGCTGCCGCCGGTGCTGCCGGGCACCAGCCGGGCCAGCTCGTCGGCCGGACCCCAGGGGGTGCGGTCGCCGACGGCGATGTTCGGCGCCGGGTTGAGCTGGGCGACGTACACCGGGCCGGTGACCGGGGTGGCCGGGCCCGGACGGGTGACGGTCAGCGCGCGGCGGGCCGCGATCAGGCCGATCTCCGGTTCGGGCGCGGCGGCGGAGGCGGCCTCGCGGGTGGAGGCGGTCCAGCGGGCGAGTTCGCGGACCCGGCCCGCCGCGTCCGCGAGGCGTTCCTCGGGAAGTTCGCCGGAGCGGACGGCGCCCACCAGCGCGTCGCGCAGGTTGAGCACGGTGGCCTCGTCGCACAGGCCGCCGCCGACGCAGATGGCGTCCGCACCGGCCGCGATGGCGAGGACCACGCCGTGTTCGAGGCCGTAGGTGCCGGAGATGGCGCGCATCTCCATGCCGTCGGTGACGATGAGCCCCCGGTAGCCGAGTTCCTCGCGGAGCAGTTCGGTCAGGACCCGGCGGGAGAGGGTGCCGGGGCGGTCCGGGTCGAGGGCGGGCACCAGGATGTGCGCGCTCATCACGGCACGGGTACCGGCCGCGATCGCCGCCCGGAACGGCGGGAGTTCACGCGCGTAGAGGGTGTCGGCGTCCACGTCGATACGCGGCACGGCGTGGTGGGAGTCCACGTTGGTGTCGCCGTGGCCGGGGAAGTGCTTGGTGCAGGCGGCGACGCCGGTGGACTGGAGGCCCTCGACCCAGGCGCCGGTGTGCCGGGCGACCAGAGCGGTGTCGGCGCCGAAGGCCCGGACGCCGATGACGGGGTTGTCGGGGTTGGCGTTGACGTCGGCGGAGGGCGCCCAGTCGAAGTTGACCCCGCAGGCGGCGAGGCGGCGGCCGAGTTCGCGGGCGACGCTCCGGGTGAGGGCGGGGTCGTCCACGGCGCCGAGGGCGTGGTTGCCGGGGAAGGAGGAGCCGGTGCGCACGTCGAGGCGGGTGACGTCGCCGCTCTCCTCGTCGATGGCGACCAGCAGGTCGTCGCGTTCGGCGCGCAGCGCGCCGGTGAGCGCGGTGACCTGTTCCTCGGTGACGACGTTGCGGCCGAACAGGGCGACCGAGGCGAGGCCCTCCCCCAGCCTGCGGCGCACCCAGTCGGGGGCGGTGGTGCCGTCGAACCCCGGTTGCAGCACGGCGAGCGCGTCGCGGGTCAGGGTGTCGGGGCCTGTGGCGAGTGTGGTCATCGGCGGTGTCATCCCTTCACGGCGCCGTCGGTGAGACCGCTGACTGCCTTGCGTTGCAGGAAGATGAAGAGGATCAGGATGGGCAGCGCGAACAGGGACGAGGCGGCCATCGTGGCGCCCCAGTCGTCGCCGAAGGCGGTGCGGAACTGGGACAGCCACAGCGGCAGGGTCTGCTTGCCGATGTCCTTGTTGAGGATGAGGACGAGCGGGAACTCGTTCCAGGCGGTGATGAAGCCGAACAGCGAGGTGGCCATCAGGCCGGGCGCGAGCAGCGGAAAGATCACGCGGACGAACGCCTGGGTGCGGGTGCACCCGTCCACCATCGCGGACTCCTCCAGCTCCTTCGGCACGGCGGCGACGTAGCCGCGCAGGGTGAGGATGGTCAGCGGGAGGACCATCACCGCGTAGAAGGCGGTGAGCGGGACCAGGCTGTTCAGCATGTCGTTGTCGCGGACCAGCATGTAGATGGCGATGATCATGACTTCCCAGGGCGCCATCTGGGCCAGCATGAAGGTCACGATGAGTCCGCGCCGCCCCTTGAACCGCATCCGGGCCAGCGCGAACGCGGCGAACAGCGCGATCACCAGCGACAGCAGCACCGAACAGACCGTCACCGTGACCGAGTTGAGGACCAGGGTCCAGAAGTGGTCGGCGTGGACGGCCTTGGTGAAGTGGGAGAGCGTGACGTCCGTCGGGAACCACACCGGGTTCTCGGCGATGATGTCGCCGGTCGGTTTGAAGGCCGTGGCGAACATCCAGTAGACGGGGAACACGAAGCCGACGAAGAGGACGACGGCGATCGTGTTGGGCCAGATCCGGCCGAGGGCGGAACGCCTCACAGCTCGTCCTCCTCTTGCTTGAGCACCATGCGCAGGTAGTACGAGGTGATGACGAGCAGCACCAGGATGGTCAGGAAGGAGATCGCCGCGCCGACGCCGAAGTGCTGGTTGCCGACGCCCTCGACGAACGCGTAGATCGGCAGGGTCTCGGTGAGCCGGTCGGGGCCGCCCTCGTTCATGGCGAAGATCTGCGGGAACGCCTTGAAGACCCAGATGACTTCCAGGAACGTCGTGGCGTACAGGAAGGGCCGCAGGAACGGGAACGTCACCGAGGTGAAGCTCTGCCAGGCGCCCGCGCCGTCCAGCGAGGCGGCCTCGTAGAGTTCGCGCGGGATGGTGGTGGTGGCCGCGTACAGGTTGATGGCGACGAACGGGATCGACTGCCAGACGATGAGTACGGTGACCACGGCGAAGGTGGAGAACTGGGTGCCGAGCCAGTTGTAGTCGGCCATCGCGTGCCAGCCGAGCTTGTCCAGCACCCAGTTGGCGACGCCGAAGCGCTGGGCGAACAGCCACTGGTAGACGGTGGTGGCGGCGATGACGGGCATGGCCCAGGCGAGGACCAGGCCGAGCAGGAGCAGCAGCCTCATTCGCCGGCCGAGCCGGGCCAGCAGCAGGCCGATCAGGGTGCCGAGTCCCATGATCAGCACGACGTTGGCGGCGGTGAAGAACACCGAGCGCTCGACGACGTGCCAGAAGTCCGAACCGCCCAGTACCTCGGTGTAGTTGGCGACGCCGTTCCACTCGGTGAGGTGCTGGATGAGCTGCCGGGGGTTGAGGTTCTGGAACGACAGCATGCCGTTCTTGACCAGCGGCCAGCCGAGCAGGACGGCGGTGACCAGCAGGGCCGGGAGCAGGAGCAGATAGGGGGCGGCGGCGCCCCGGCGGGCCGGGGCGGCGGGACCCGCGTGCGCGCCGCCGGGCGGCGGCGCCGCCGTGGCCTTGCGGACAGCGGGCCCCCCGGCCGTGTCCGTGCCTTCGGTCTGCACTGACATTGCGTTGCCATCTCTTCCGTGGCCGGACACCGGCCGTACGAACGGCTGGGCCGGGGGCGCCCACGAGCGGCACCCCCGGCCGGGGTCATCAGTTCTGCTGGGCCAGACGCTTGTTGATCTCGCCCTCGACCTGCTTGGCGGCGTCCGCCGGGGACTTACCGTTGAGCACGGCCGTCATGTAGGACTTGATCGGGTTGGGGGTGTTCTCCACCGCGGCCCACTCGGGGATGAGCGGGGTGGTGCCGCCGCCCGCGGCGGCCGGGGCGGCGGCCTCGGCGACGACGTTGCCCTGGAGGTTGGACTCCAGCGACTCCTTGTTGGGGATGACGCCGTTCAGCTTGGCGAGCTGCCCCTCGAACTGGTCGGAGAGCGCGATCTTCAGGAACTCCTTGGCGAGCGCCTGCTTCTTGCTGCCCTGGGCGACGGCCAGGTTGGAACCGCCGAGGAAGACGCCCTCGGGCTTGTCCGCGGTCTCACCGGGGATGGTGAAGTAGCCGAGGTCCTTCTCGATGGACTTGTTGGCGGCGACCGCGGTACCGGCCTCCCAGCCCATGCCGATGAACGCGCCGGTCTTGCCCTTGGCGAACACCTCGGCCTGCTGCGGGGTGGCCTCGTCCTTGTCCTTGGGGGCCTCGGAGTAGGAGGCGTACTTCTTGTAGATCTCCATCGCGGCGCCCACCTTGGGGTCGGCCAGGTTGGAGACGTACTTGTCGCCCTCCTTCTTCACCAGGTCGGCGCCCTGGCCGATGGTCAGGCCGTCGAAGAAGTACCAGTTCTGGCCGGGCAGGTAGAGCGGCTCGGCGCTGGTCTTCTTGCCGATGGTGGCGAGATCCTTGAAGAACTCGTCCCGGGTCTTCGGGGTGTCCTTGATACCGGCCTGCGCCCAGATCTTCTTGTTGTAGATGACGACGCGGTTGGCGAAGTACCAGGGGGCGGCGTACTGCTTGCCGTCGAACTCCGAGGACTTGGAGACCGACGCGGTCCAGTCGGTGCCGATCTCCTTCTTCAGGTCGCCCAGTTCGGCGAGGCCGCCGGTGACGGCGTAGGCCGGGGTCTGGGTGTTGCCGACCTCCAGGACGTCCGGCGGGTTCGACTCGGAGAGGGCGGTGGTGATCTTCTGCTGGATGCCGTCCCACTTCTGGATCTCGAACTTGAGCTTGGCGCCGGTCTTCTTCTCGAACGCGGCCTGCACGTCCTTGCTCCACGCCGGGGGCGCCGAGCCGTCCATCGTCCAGACGGTCAGCGTCTGGCCCTTGAAGCTGTCGGGACCGGCGTTCTTGCCCGAGTCCTTGCCGTCGTCGCCGCCGCACGCCGAGACGGAGACCATCATGCCCGCGATCACGATCGCGGCAGCAAGCTTGCGCTTCACGTCACCCTCCTTAAGGGATGCCACTTATCCCCCCACGCCCTCGACGGTGACCTGCGTACGACGCTGTTGCACGTAGGGCTCGGGACCTGGCCACTAATGGTGTAGACCAGTACGGTGGAGCTTGGCCTAGACCTTTTGAGGTGTCAAGGGTGGTTCCGGAAGGCGTTGTCGGCCGTTACGAGAAAGTCACCGGAGCCCGCGCGTCCCCTTTCGGCCGGACCGGGCGGCGGTACGGCCGGACGGCACCAGTTGGACTAGACCATAGGGCGGTTGGTCGCTATAACGGGAGCCCCACGACAACGTCCCAGAACCCGACCCACCGAGCCGGGAAGGCAGGCATGGCCACCGACGTCAGCAGCGCCCAGCACCCCACGGGGGCGCCCCGCCGCGCCGCGCGCGTGCCGAAGTACTACCGGATCAAACAGCAGGTCCTCGCCATGACCCGCACCCTGGAACCCGGTTCGGCCATGCCCGCCGAACGCCTGCTCGCCGTCCGGCTCGGCACCTCGCGCACCACGATCCGGCAGGCGCTCCAGGAACTCGTCGGCGAGGGCCGCCTCGACCGCATCCAGGGCAAGGGCACCTTCGTGGCCCAGCCCAAGCTGTACCGCACGCTCCAACTCACCTCGCACACCGAGGACATGCGCGCCCAGGGACTCGAACCGGCCTCCCAGGTGCTGGACATCGGGGAGATCGCCGCGGACGCCTCCCTCGCCGGGCTGCTCGGCATCGAGGTGGGCGGCCGGGTGCTGCGCATCGAGCGGCTGCGGCTCGCGGGCCGCGAACCGATGGCCATCGAGACCACCCATCTCTCGGTCCGCCGCTTCCCCGGCCTGCGCGAGGCACTCGCCACCCGCTCCTCCCTCTACACCGCGCTCGCCGAGGTGTACGGCGTCCATCTCACCGAGGCCGACGAGACCATCGAGACCTCGCTGTCCACCCCGCGCGAGGCGCATCTGCTCGGCACCGACGTGGGCCTGCCCATGCTGCTGCTCTCCCGGCACTCGCACGACGCGGACGGGGTGCCGGTGGAGTGGGTGCGGTCGGTGTACCGGGGGTCCCGGTACAAGTTCGTCGCCGCGCTCAGCCGCCCGGCGGCGGGACGCCCCGCGCGGTGACCGGCGACGAACGGCACGGGGCGCCGGCGCCCGTGCTCGCCGCCGCGCTGGTACGGGCGCGGGAGGCGGCCGGGCTCACCCAGGGCGAGCTGGCCGAGCGGTCCGGGCTGAGCGTGCGCGCCATACGGAACCTGGAGACCGGGCGGACCGCGCGTCCGCGCAGACAGTCCCTGGTGCTGCTCACCGGGGCGCTCGGACTGCCCGCCCGGGAGGCGGGACGGCTGCTCGGCGCCGGGCACCCGGCCACCGCACCGGAGCCGCCCGCCCCGGCGGAACTGCCCGCCGCGCCCCGGCACCGGCTCGCCGGGCGGGGCGCGGTGCTGGCCGACCTGACGGCGCACCTCACCCGGCCCTCGCCGGGGCAGCGCTGGCCGGCCGTGGTCGTCGGGCCGCCGGGCGCGGGCAAGACGGCGCTGGTGTTGCGGGCCGCGCACGAGGTGCGGGGGCGGTTCCCGGACGGGCAGGTCTTCGTCGATCTGCATCCGGCGTCCCGGCTGCCCGTCACCGCCGACACCCTGGTCCGTCGGGTGCTGCGCTCGCTGGGCGGGGTCCCGGCGCCGGAGAGCCCGGAGGAGGCGCGCGCCCGGCTGCGGGACACGCTCAGCAGACGGCGGGCGCTGATCGTGCTCGACAACGCGGACAGCGAGGCGCAGGTACGGCCGCTGCTCGTGGACGACGCGCGGGGTGCCGTACTGGTGGCCGCCCGGTGCGAACTCTTCGCGCTGCCCACCCTGTTACGGCGTCGGATCGGCCCGCTGGAGCCGCAGGACGCCCACCGGATGCTGGCCGCGCAGGTGGGGGCGGAGCGGCTGCGGGCCGAACGGCGGGCCGGTGCCGCCCTGGTGGAGGCGTGCGCGGGGCTGCCGCTGGCGCTGCACATCGCCGGGCTGTGGCTCGCCGCCCGACCCGGCCGGTCGCCCGCCGACCTCGCGGACCGGCTCGCCGACGAGGGCGAGCGGCTGCGCGTCCTGCGCGTTGGGGACCTCTCGGTGTGGTCCAGCGTGACCGCGTACCACCGCGCCCTGCCCCCGCCCCTGCGCACAGCGCTGCGTCAACTACTGCCTGTGGCAAGGGACTTCGGGATCGAGGAGATGACGGCGCACGTCACGCCCGACCGGTCGCACGCGGTGGACCTCCTGGAAGAGCTGCTCCACCGCCAGCTGGTGGAACCCGGCCGCCCGGACCGCGCGGGCCGGGTCCGGCACCGGTTGTACGACGCGGTACGGCTGTACGTGGCGCACGGTGCGGCGGCCCGCAGGACGCGGTGACGAGGGCACGGACAGGTGTCGCGGGCGGGTCGCGCGGGACGGTTCCGGTCAGTCGAGGAAGGCGGTCTCGATCCAGCGGCGGACGGCGCGGGGGCGCATCCGGTGCAGACGGTCGGCGGTGTCCGCGACCTCCTGGGGGCCGCCCACCGAGAGGAACTTCTCGCGGACGAGGTCGGAGTGGGCGGCGCGGGTCTCGGGTCCGGCGGCGCCGACCGGGATCAGCCGGGTGCGGGAGACCGTACGGCCGTCCTTGAGGTGGACGGTGACGCGGGCGCCGGTGGCCTTGGTGGAGCGGGAGAAGTCGCGGCCGTCGGCGCGGGCGGCGCCGACCAGTTCGACCAGTTCGTCCCCGCCGAAGCCGCGCAGCCAGGGGGTGGCGAGGTCGCCCGCCTCCCGTACCGCCTCTCCGAACGGGGCGTCGGACAGGAAGAGTTCGCGGGTCATCTCGGTGTCGTGGGCGAGCCGGACCTTCTTGGCGAGCGCCCAGCGGCCGGGGTCGTCCAGCAGCGGCGCCGAGAAGTCGTCCACGGAGAACTCGCCGGTGAGCAGGGTGGTGGCGACCGGGTAGGGCACGTCCAGGACCAGCGCGCCGAGCGGGGAGCCGGGGCCGGTGACGTACTGCGCGGCCCGCTCCCCCGCGAACAGCGTGTACAGGGACGCCTCCACGACCACGTCGGCCACGTCCTCGGGCCGGAGCGCGCCGAGTTCGCGGTGGATCTCTGCCGCGCAGTCCACGGCCGCGTCGATGCCGGGGCCGCCGGGGTGCATCTTGAACGACAGCGTGTCGGTGTGCCAGCGGCTGCCGAGTCCCTTGGCGACGGCCTGCGGCAGCGGCACGGTGGCGAAGCGGGCGAGGAATCCGTCGCGGTGCTCCATGATGTCCGGCGCCCCGCGCAGCCCGGCGTAGGCGGCGTCGCAGGCGTCCATCGCGGTGCGTACCGGGGTGAAGGTGTTGAACAGGCGGGCGTCGCTGGCCAGGAACGCCCGCATCAGCGGCCAGTTGGGCATGGCGAAGGCCAGCCCGAAGGCGTCCTCGTACAGCCGGGCGGGGGCGCGGTCCACGTGCAGGCGTCCGGCGACGGCCCCCGCGAGATGGGTGTGCACGGCGCTCTGGCCGCGCAGCGGGCCGAGGGTCGCGGAGGCGGTGATGCGGGCCGCGCACTCGTTGGCGGCGACGACCGCCGTCAGCAGCGAGAGCCCGTCCAGTTTGCGGGCGTAGGCGAAGGCGAGCGGGACGGCGACCGTGGAGTTGGAGAGGTGGCCCGCGTAGGCGGTGTCGTCCAGGTTGAGCCAGGAGCCGAGCGCGGCGAACACCCCGGCGGCCTGGCGGGGGTCGCGCTGCATGGGGTGTCCGAAGGCGGCGACCAGTTTGCGGCCCAGGGGGTGCTGGAGTCCGGCGCGGATCGAGGCGATCTGGGAGAGCACCTGGCTCGCGGCGAGTTTCAGCACCCGGCAGGGTATGTCCGCCGGTTTCAACGTGGCTGCCCAGTGCGAGAGTTCGCGCAGCGGGGTGTCGGCGGGTGCGCGCCGCGACGCGGCGGTCCGGGAGGTGTGCGCCCGTGCGGCCCAGTCGTCGCAGAGGGCCCGGGCGACGCTCTCCCCGAGTACGGCGGTCATGAGGCGGCTGCCTTCCTTCGGGTTCGGACACACGGCGGTGGGAGCACCGTCGCCCCGGTGCTCCCACCGCCACGCGGGGGTCAGGCCGCCGGGAGCTTGTCCAGGAAGCCGTAGACGGCCTTGATCTTCCCGGCCTCGTCGGTGACGAGGACGTCGAAGCCGATGGCGACCGGCTCGGTGCCCGGCGCGGTCACCAGGCCCCACTGGAAGCGGGCCTGGTTGTGGTGGGCGTCCACGGTGCCGTGCAGTTCGAAGGAGAGGCCCTGGAACTGCTCGCGGGCACCGGCCACCACGGCGGCGAAACCGGCGTGGCCCTCGACCGCGACGAGCGGGTCGATGTAGGGGGCGTCGGCGGTGAACAGCTCGGCCACGGCGGCGGCCCGCTTGTCGGCGTCGGCCTCGTTCCAGATGTCGAGGTACTGCGAGACGGTGGTGGTCAGGTCGCTCATGCGGGTGTTCTCCTCATTCCTTGCGGTGGGCAGTGCGGGATGGATGGCTCACGGGGTCTTCGGAGGAGGGAGTCCTCAGTCGGCGGGTGCCCACACGGGCAGGGCGCCGGGCAGCACCTCGAAGGTGGCCTTCGCGCCGATGCCGTGCTGGTACTCCCCGTCGTGCTCCAGCGGGAGCCGGCCGCCGTCGGTGCGTTCGACGACGATCGTGCGGCCCCGGGCGTACACGGTCGCCGGGTGGTCCATGTGGGAGGCGTCCAGGGTGAGTCCGGGCACGTCGGCGGCCGGGACGTCGCCGCCGATGACGCACACGTCGAGCAGGCCGTCGTCCAGCAGGGAGTCCGGCAGCACGAGGAAGAGACCGCCCCGGTAGCGCCCGCCGCCGACGTTGGCGAGGACCGTCGGGCCCTCGTGCACGACCCGGCCGTCCACGGTGACCCGGCCGGGGTACGGCGGGTAACCGGCGGCGGTGTCGGCGAAGGCGCGGGCGTAGCGCTCGCGGCCGGTCAGCGGGAGGGCCTTCGCGGTGATCAGCGCGTCCGCTATGACGCCCGAACAGGCGCCCAGATAGACGTGGTTGCGGGTCTCGGCGAGGCGGGCCAGGTCCAGGCGGCGCAGACGGGCGGTGCCGCCGACCCCGCCGTCCGTGAGGACCGCCTTCAGCGACTCCGTCCAGGGCCGCTCGCCCCAGAGCATCTTGTACCCCGAGTTCCCGGTGCCGCCGGGGACGACCGCGAGCGTCGCGGTGCCCGTCACGGGCACCAGCCCCTGCACAGCCTCCCGGACCGTGCCGTCGCCGCCGATCACCACCACCAGATCCGGTGCCCCGTCGGGCCGCTGCAACGCCCGGCGCACGGCACACGTCGCGTCCCCCGGCGCCGTCGTCAGGTGCACCTCCGTGCGCTCCATGTGATCCGCGCACAGCCGTGCCACGTCCTCCACCAGCTCCGGGGAGTGCGTCCCCGACGCGGGGTTGGCGATGACGAGGGAGCGGGTCGGGGCGGTCTCTGCCATCGGGAACTCCTTCGTCGAACGGTCCGGTGTCCACTGTGCAGGGGGGCGCTGACGTGGGGCTGACACGGCGAGTGAGCTGATGTTCGGGGGCTGCCCGGGTGTGCGAACGCACAGCGCCGCGGAGGCTGCCCGGCAGGCCTCCGGGAACGCGAGGATGCGCGCGACCGGCCGGGGATCACTCCCAGGCGGGGGGTTCCAGGATCTGGAGGACTGCCGCGGCGAAGCTGAAGCCCTCGCCCGCGGCGAGCAGGAGGACGAGGTCACCGGAGGCCAACTCACCCTGGAGGAGAAGGTGTTCGAGGCCGATGAACTGGTCGGCGACGCCGACGTGGCCGATGCGGCGGCCGAGGTCCCAGGTGCTCTGCTTCTCGGTGAAGCCGAGGAGCTCGTAGTTCTCGGGCGACTGACCCCGGTGGATGTGGGGGACGACGACGCGGGCGATGTCCTCGGTGGTGGCACCGGCGTCCGCGAGGACACCGGCCGTGATCTCGCCGAGCGCGTGCTCGTACCGCTCCCAGGACCCGGCCGCCTCGGGCGTCACCGCGTGCTGCATGCCCCGTTCCCGCAGCCGGAGCGGGAGTTCGCGGCCGGGGGCGGTGCCGAAGGACTCCAGGCCCCGGTTCCAGCGCTCCAGGGAGTTGTCCGCCGCCGCGCGGACCGCGACCACGCGGGCGAAGCCCCGGCGGCCGGAGACCAGCAGGGCGCCGCCGCCGTCCGCGAAGATGAAGTTGTCCTGGAGGTTCCACCGGTCCACCCACGGCTCGGCGAACCGGTCGCCGCTAGTCAGCAGGGCCGCGGAGGTGAACCCGGCGCTGATCTGCCCGGCCGCGAGGTACAGCGAGCCGAGTCCGGCCGCGCAGCGCTGCTGCACCTCGAAGCCGACCGCCGCCGTACCGACCGTCTCATGGGCGACGTACGCGGCGACGGGCCACATCTCGTGCCCCTGGTAGCCGCAGAAGGAGTGCATGACCAGGCCGACCTCGGCCGGGTCGATGCCGCCGCGCGCGAGGGCGAGCCGTCCGGCGCGCACCGCCATCTCCGGGCCGGAGGCGTCCTCGGAGACGGCGACGGACTCGTAGCCGAGCGCGCTGTTCGCCGGGCCGACCAGTCCGGCCGCGACGGCGTCCGCCACCGGCCGGGCCTCGGGCAGCCAGGACCCGGCCGCCGCGACGAACACGTCGGAGGTGAGTCTCATGCCTCTCCCCCTCTCCGGGCCACGGCCCGCTGGAGCCGGTGGGCGAAGTGGGCGGTGACCGACTGGGCGTGCGTGTCGATGTAGAAGTGGCCGCCGGGGTACTCGGTGTGCCCGAAGTAGGACGGGGTGCGGTCGGACCAATGGGTCATCGCGTCGGCGTGTTCCTGGAGCGGGTCGGAACGCCCGCCGTAGGTGGCGAGCGGGCAGGCGACGGAGGCGCCGTCGTCGTCGTAGTCGGCGGCGACGCGCAGGTCGGCGCGGAGCGCGGGGACGACGAGGGCCAGCATCTCGGGGTTGTCGTAGATCTCGGCGGGGAAGGAGCCCAGCTTCTTGATCCACTCGACCATCTCGGTCTGCGGCATTCTGCTCTGTTCCTCGGTGGGCTTGAAGAAGCCCTCGGGGGACCAGCCGGACGCGCCTACCATGACCGGGCTGGGCCCGCCGTCCTCCTCCATGCGGATCGCGAGCCGGAACGCGAGCTGCGCGCCGAGGCAGTGCCCGAACAGCGCGAACGGGCGGTCGTCCAGGTCGTCGAGGACGGCCTCGTGCAGGGCGTCGAGCAGCGGCCAGAACTCCTCGTACGTCTCCTCGTCCCGGCGGTTGTGCCGACCGGGCAGGGTGACGGCCTGCGGGGCGATGTCCGGCGGGAGGAGCCGTTCCCAGTCGCGGTAGATGATGGCGCCGCTGCCCGCGTGGGGCAGCAGGAAGAGGCGGACGGAGGCGTCGGGCGAGGGGTCGGCGGGGTGGAACCACTGTCCCGCGCGGGACATGTCCTGGCCGATGGAGGCGATGGCACTGGTCACGGCTGGGTGCTCCCCACGGTGGTCGGGGCGAGGGCGCGCACGGCGGGCAGCAGCACCTCGGCGATCTCCTTCAACTGCGGCTCCGGATCGAGCGATCCGACCCGGATCACCAGGTGCCGGGCTCCGGCTCGTACGTACCCGCCGAGCCATTCGGCGCACTTCTCGGCGCTGCCCCAGGCGTACGCCTGGATGGTGCGCATCTGGTCCAGGGAGCGGCCGTAGTAGTGCGCGATGTAGTGCTCCAGCTCGGCACGGGCCGCGCCCTCGTCGGCGTTGACGGTGACCGTGGCGTACAGCGCGGGTGTCACCGCGTGCGCGCCGCGTCCGGCCTCCTCGGCGAGTTCGGCGATCCGGCGGCGGGCGCGGCCGTACGCCTCGACGTCGGGCAGGAAGGGCAGCCAGCCGTCGTAGCGGGTGGCGGCGCGGGCGAGGACCTTCGGGGTGTCGCTCCCGGCGAGCCAGAGCGGGGGGCCGCCGGGCACGGCGGGGGCGGGCAGCCGGTCGAGGTGGTCGGCCTGCCAGAACCGGCCCTGGAAATCCGCGGGTTCGCCCTCCTCGCCGGAGGCCCAGGCGGTGCGCCACAGCGCGGTGATCTCGTCCAGGCGGCCCACCCGGCCCTGGAAGGCGGCGCCGACGGAGGCGAACTCCTCCTCGGTCTCGGGCATCGGGAAGCCGGAGCCGAGCCCGAGGATGAGCCGTCCGGCGGCGACGTGGCTGAGGCTGGCGGCCATGTTGGCGCCGATCAGCGGGTGGCGCAGGGCCGGGGTGAGGGCGGCGGTGCCGACCTGGATGCGCTCGGTGGCGGCGGCGGCGGCCGAGAGGACCACCAGCGGGTCGAGGCGGGGGCGGGCGGTGAGGGAGTCACCGGCCCACAGCGAGTCGAAGCCGAGCGTTTCGGCGCTGCGGGCGAAGTCGAGCAGCGGGGCGGCGGCGTAGGTGCCGTTGATGGCCTGCTCGCGGGTGGGCAGCAGGACACCGATGCGCAGCGGGTGCGGGTCCGTCGCCGGCCGCGGGTCGGTCGCGGCCGGGCGGGCGGTGCCGCGCGCTCCGGGCTCGCCGCCGGCGGCGGAGGTGGAGGGCATGTGCTTCCTCTCGTTCTGATCCGACGTGCCGTTCGGATCGGACGTGATGTGTGGATCTGAGGTGCCGGGTGGATCTGAGCCGCTGGGTGGAGCTGACGCGCCGCGTTGATCCGGCGCGCCCCGCCCCGACCTGGCCTGACGCGCTGTCAGGCAATGCCCGCCTTCACGGAGTTGGGAGCGGCCAGCCGCTCCCGTACCGCGCGCCGGAGGATCTTGCCGGAGGGGTTGCGGGGCAGCGCCTCGACCACGTGGTAGGCGCCGGGGATCTTGTAGTCCGCGATCCGGCCGCGCAGGGAGAGCAGGAGTTCGCGCGGGGTGGCGGAGGTGCCGGGCCGCAGGACGACGGCGGCGTGGACGCTCTCGCCCCAGCGGTCGTCCGGGAGTCCGACGACGGCCACGTCGGCGACGGCGGGGTGCGCGGCGAGCGCCTTCTCCACCTCGGCCGGGTAGATGTTCTGCCCGGCGACGATGATGGTGTCGTTTATCCGGTCGCACAGGTGCAGATAGCCGTCCTCGTCGAGGTAACCGGCGTCGCCCATGTGCAGCCACTCCCCCACCAGGGTGCGGGCGGTGGCGTCGGGCAGGTTCCAGTAGCCGAGCATCCGGGCCGGGGTGCGTACGCAGATCTGGCCGATGGCGCCGGACGGCAGGGTCGCGCCGTCCGGGCCGACCACCTTGACCTCGTTTCCGGGGCAGGGCAGACCGACCGAGGTGAGCCGGGTGGAGCCGGTGTGGTGCGCCTCGGGCGGCAGGCAGACGGCGACGCTGCCGGTCTCGGTGCTGGCGTAGATCTGCGCGAACGCGCAGCGGAAGGTCTCCAGGCACTGCTTGAGCAGCGTCTCGGACATGGGCGCCGCGCCGTAGGCGATCTTGCGCAGGGAGGCGAACGCCTCGGGGGTGGCGCCGCGTTCGGCGGCCATCGCCTGGAGCATCGCGGGGGCGGCGAAGGTGGTGGTGACCCGGTGTTCGCGGATCAGCCGGACCGCCTCCTGGGGGTCGAACTGCGGCATGACCACGTTGGTTCCGCCCGCGTTGAACGTGTGCAGGAACCAGCCGATGCCCGCCACCCCGAACCCCGGCAGGGAGATCAGGCCCACGTCCTCGGGCAGCCAGTCGATCCACTCCACGCCCCGCTCCCGCCCGGCGTGCGGCAGCGTGAAGAAGCTGCGGTGGGCGAGGACGGCGCCCTTGGGCAGCCCCGTCGTACCGCTGGTGTAGATCTGGATCACCGCGTCGTCGGGGCCGGTGCCGGGGGTGAGGTCGGTCTCCGGCTGGTCGGCGGCCCAGGCGGGCAGTCCGGCACCGCGCTGCGGTTCGCCGTCGGCGTCGGTGCCGTCCACCCTGATCACCCGCCGTAGACCGCGCAGTTGGTGCCGTACGGTGGCGACGGTGTCCCAGAACTCGTCGTCCACGAAGATCAGCGCGGCGCCGGAGTCGCGCAGGATGTGGTCCACCTCGCCCGGTGTGAGCCGCCAGTTGACCGGCACCAGCACCGCGCCCGCCTTGGCGCAGGCGATCATCACGAGGTAGTAGTTCGCGGACTCCCGGCCCAGGTAGGCGACCCGGTCGCCGCGCCCGACCCCGGTGGCGCGCAGGGCGTGCGCGGCGCGGTTGCTGTCCCGGTGCAGTTTGTCGTACGTGGTGACGCGGCCCTCGCAGACGATCGCGGGGTGGTCGGGGCGGGCGCCCGCGTGGGCGCGGGCGGAGTGGTGGAGCGTCCAGCGCTCCCGGCGGGTTGCGGTGTCGGTCATGAGGAGTGTCCTCCGGTCCATCGGGCGGGCGGTCACGGCGGGGTGCACGGCAGGGGTCACGGCGGGGGTGTCCTCGCCCCCGGCGATCCGTCAGCAGGGGCCCAGCCGTTCGCCGAGGAAACCGGCGAGCCGTCGTACCGTCGGGTGGTCGTGGGTGAGCGAGGCCGGGAGGGGCAGCCGGAACGCCTGCTCCAGACCGGACTTGACCTGCTGGGCCATGAGCGAGTCCAGGCCCAGCGACACGAACTCGGTATGCGGGTCGAGTTCGTCGCCCTCCTCCAGGTGGAGCACGGCGGCGACCCGGTCACGGACCACGGCGGTGACGGCGGCGGCCCGTTCCGCGGGCGGCAGCGCGGTGAGCGCGGCGAGGTCGAGCCCGCCGTCGTCCTCGGGTGCCTGCCGGGCGAGTCGGTCGAGGAAGAGGTCCCCGGTGACCCGTCCGGCCATGTAGCGGTCCCAGTCGAAGTCACCGACGACGCGCTGCCCGCCGGACCGGTCCCAGAGGGCGGCCAGGGTGTTCAGCGCGCGGGTGGGCGAGAACAGGTGGACGCCGCCGCGTTCCAGTTCCCCGATCAGTACGTCGTCCATCCGGGCGGACATGCCGACCCGCGACCAGGAGCTCCAGTTCAGGGCGAGTCCGGGCAGACCCCGGCGGGCCCGCCAGTCGGCGAGGCCGTCGAGCGCGGCGTTGCCCGCCGCGTAGTGCCCCTGGGCGACGAAGCCGCCGAGCACCGAGGAGACGGAGGAGTAGACGACGAAGAACTCCAGGTCGGGGAAGGCGTGTTCGGTGGCCTCGTGGAGCAGCCAGCCGCCGTACGCCTTGGCCGCGAGCTGGCCCTCGATGTCCTCCCAGGTCAGCTCGGAGATCAGCCGGTCCTCGTACGAGCCGCCCGCCGCGTGCACGATGCCGCCGAGCGGACGCGGGCCGTCCTGGAGGTGCCGGACGAGCCGGGCCACGTCCTCGGGGCTGCCGAGGTCGGCGCGGACGATGTCGGTCTCCGTGGTGGTGGAGAGTTCCGTGAGCAGGTCGGCGGCCTCGGGTGCGGGCCTGCCGCTCCGGCTGACCAGGGTGAGGTGGCGGGCGCCGAGCCCGGCCAGCTTGCGGGCGGTGGCCAGGCCGAGACCGCCGAGACCGCCGGTGACGAGGTAGGTGCGGTCGGGGCGGAGCCGGTCCGGGGTCCGGTCGGCCGGGGCCGGGCGGGCGGCGGCGGGGTCGTCGGGCAGTGCCACCCAGGCGGGTACGGCGGGCCCGGTCAGTGTGGTGCGCAGCGCCTCGCCGGTCTCGTCCAGCGCGAAGTGCCGTGCGCCGTCGCCCGGTTCGGGCAGCGGAGCGTGCACTACGGAGGCGGCCGGGACGGTGAGTGTGGAGCGGAACGTGCCGTCGTGCCGGACCAGGACCTCGTCGCCGGGGGCGAACCCGGTGCCGGGGGCGGCGGTGAGGACCGTGCCGTGGGCGCTGCGGCCGAGGAGGGGCGGGAGTTCGTCGTCGGCGGACCCGCGGGGGGCGGTGCCGTCGGGGGCGTACGGCTCCCGTTCGGGGGCGCCGGAGGCGGCGGGCCGCCCCGGCGATCCAACCCCTGCCGATGCCGGTGCCGCCGAGTCCGCCCCGGCCGACTCCGCGGACTCCGCCCGCTCCGACTCCGCCCGCTCGGCGCGTGAGGTGTCCAGTGCCTCCCGCGCGTCCTCGGCGGTGAGTCCGACGAGCCGGACCCGGACCCGGACCTCGCCGGTACCGGGGGCGTGGGTCTCGGCGGGGGCGAGGGCCAGGTCGGACAGGTCGCCGGACTCGGCGGCGCGCAGCTCGAACTCGCCGGTCCAGGGCAGCGGTTCGTCCCCGGCGAGCAGTCGTCGCACATAGCGGCGGCCGGGCCGGTGGGCGATCTGGAACTCCCCGGCCGGTGCGGTGCGCCACTCGTCGGGCAGCGGGGTCAGCTCGCTGCCCGGCGCGAGGTCGAGCAGCGTGGCCCGGATCTGCGGGTACTCGGTGAGCAGCACCCGGCCGAAGCCCCACAGGGTGGCGGCGGCGAGATGCCCGCCGTCGCCCGCCGGGTCGCCGGGCAGCGCCTGCGCGCCCTGGGTGACCAGCCACAGCCGGGGCGGCACGGACAGCCCGGCGGCGTCCAACGCGCCGACCACGGCAAGGATTTCGCGGTAGTTCTGCTCGCACTCGGCACGCAGCCGGTCCACGGACATGGGGTCGGTGCCGGTCCGCCAGATCCGGCACACATCGGTGACGGTCGGGTCGGCCAGGGCGTCCTTCAGTCCGGCGGGGTCGGCGAGCCAGGTGACCTTCAGGCCCGGCTCGCCCGCGAGTGCGGCGGCGCGGGCCGGGGTGCGGTCCAGCAGGACGACGTGCCGGGCCGGGCCGGGGTTCCCGGTGGCGGGCAGGGCGCGGCGGACCCACTCGGGCCGGTGCAGGAAGCGGCGGCGCCCGGTGCGGTTGTCGGGGCGGGTCAGGCGCACCCCGAGGAGTTCGGCGACCGGGTCGCCGTTCTCCAGCAGCAGCACGTCCGCGAGGCGCCGGTCCTGTTCCTCGCGCACCCGGGCGAGGACGCGCAGCCGCTCGCCGCGCGGCTTGCGGAAGTGCCGTACGGACGCGACGGCGCGGGGGACGAACACCGGGCCCTCGGGGTCGAGGACGACCAGGGCCTGGGCGGCGGCCTCCAGCAGGTCGGCGGGCACGTGCTCGACGGCGGAGGCGTCCCGGCCGGTCAGCTCGCCGGTGACGAGGCCGCCGTCGTGCCGGGCGACGCCGCGCAGCAGCCGCATCCGGTCGCCCTGCGGGCGGCCCACGGAGGCGAGGTCGGTGTAGATGTCCCGGTCGTCGATGTGCTGCTCGCCGGACGGGAGTTGGGCATCCAGTTCGAGCAACTCCGGTGCGGGTACCGCCGGTTCACCGTCGGAGGCGACGCGGGCGGTGGCGTGGATGTTCTCCTCGCCGCCGACGACCGTGAACACCTGGACCTCGGCGCCGCCGTCGGGACGGGGACGCCAGCGGCTGGTCAGCACGGTCACCGTCTCGGGGGCAAGCTCCAGCGGGGCGTGCAGCTCCAGGTCCCGTACGGCGGAACGGGTGTGGCCGCGCACCGCGTCCTGGAGGGCGAACAGCAGGTCCACGAAGGCACCGGCGGGCAGGACGGTACGGCCGCCCTCGGTGAGGTCGGCGAGCGCGCCCAGTTCCTCGGGGGTGAACTCCGCGGTGAACTCCCTTACCCCGCTGGCAAATCGCTCCTCGGCGCCGAGCAGCGGGTGGCGGGCGGCGCCGTTCGCGGCGGTGCGGCGCGGGGTGGCGGTGGGCAGCCAGTACCGCTTGCGCTGGAAGGCGTAGGTGGGCAGGTCCACGCGGGCGGGGACGGGGCGGCCGGCGTGGTAGCCGGTCCAGGAGACGGGGAGCCCGGCGGCGTAGTAGTCCGCGAGGGCGGTGAGGGTGGTGGCCGTGGTGGTGTCGCGGCGGCGCAGGCTGGCCAGCCACAGGTGGTCCTCGACGGTGACGCCGCGCCGGGCGAGCGCGGTGAGTCCGGCCTGCGGGCCGATCTCGATCAGCGCGTGACGGCCGCGCCGGGCGACGGCGCGGATGCCGTCGAGGAAGCGGACGGGCTCCCCGATGTGCCGCACCCAGTAGTCGGGGGTGCCGATCTCCCGGAAGCGGGCGAGGCGACCGGTGACGTTGGAGACCAGGCCGATCGTCGGCTCGCGGAAGGTGATGCCGTCGAGGGCGGCCCGGAACGCGTCGTACACCTCGGCCATCAGCGGGGAGTGGAAGGCGTGCGAGACCGTGAGCCGGTCCACCCGCACCCCGCGTTCGGTGAGGATGCCCACGACCTCGTCCAGGGCGGCGGTGGCGCCGGACACCACGGTCTGGTCGGGGGCGTTGATCCCGGCGACGGCGAGGTCGGCGCGGCCCTCCAGCAGCGGGGCGACCTCCTCGACGGGCGCGGCGACGGCGGCCATGCCGCCCTCGGCGCGGACCGCCTGCATCAGCCGGGCGCGGGCGGCGACCAGGGTGACGGCGTCGGGGAGGTCGAACAGGCCCGCGACGGCGGCGGCGACGACCTCGCCGATGCTGTGCCCGATGAGCACGTTGGGGCGTACGCCCCAGGCCAGCCACTGCTGGGCGAGCGCGTACTCCAGGGTGAACAGGGCGGGCTGGGTGAACTCGGTGCGGTCGATGGCTCCGGGGTCGTCGGCGGTGCCGAGCAGCAGCTCGCGCACCGAGCGGCCCAGGTGCGGGGCGAACAGTTCGTCGCAGGCGTCCACCCGGTCCCGGAACACGGGGAGTTCGGCGTAGAGCGCGGCGCCCATTCCGGCGTACTGGGAGCCCTGGCCGGTGAACATGAACGCGGTCTTGCGGATACCGGACGGGCCCTCGTGCTCGGCGCCCGCGGCCCGGTCGAGCAGCCGGGCGAGCGCGGCCCGGTCCGCGACCGGGGCGGCGACGCGGTACGGGTGGTGGGTGCGGGTGGTGTTGGCGCTGTGGGCGACGGCCTCGACGGTCAGCTCGGGGTGCTCGTCGAGCAACGCCCGGTAGGAGGTGGCGAGTTCGGCGAGGGCTGCGGCGTTCTTCGCGGAGAGGGTGAACAGCGGGGCGGCGCCCTTCTCGGTGTGCGCGCCGATGCCGGTGTCCGCGGCGTCGTCGGTGGGCGCCGCCGGGGTCCGGGGTGCCTGTTCGAGGACGACCGCGCCGATGGTCCCGGCGAAGCCGAAGCTGTTGACGACCGCGCGCCGCACCTCCGCCTTCCACGGCTCGGGCTCGGTCGGCACCCGCAGCGGGTAGAGGTCCCAGGGGATGCGCCCGGAGGGGTTCTTCAGGCCGACGTGCGGATAGACGGTCTCCGCGCGGAGCTGGAGCACGGTCTTGATGACGCCGACGATGCCGGAGGCGGGCTCCATGTGCCCGAGGTTGGTCTTGACCGAGCCCACGAGCACCGGGTCGTCCTTGGTGCGGGTGTCCACGAACACGTCCCCGATGGCGCCGAACTCGATGGGGTCGCCCAGCGGGGTGCCGGTGCCGTGCGCCTCGACGTAGCTGATGTCCTCGGGGCCGAGGTGCGCGGCGGCCAGGGCGCTGCGGATGACCTTCTCCTGCGCGGGCCCGTTGGGCACGGTGAGTCCGGCGCTGTCGCCGTCCTGGCCGACGGCGGTGCCGCGCACCAGGGCGAGGACGCGGTCGCCGTCGCGTTCGGCGTCGGAGAGCCGTTTGAGGACGACGACGCCGCAGCCCTCGGCGCGCGCGTAGCCGTCGGCGGCCTCGTCGAAGGTCTTGCAGTGGCCGTCCGGGGCGAGCATCTGGGCGTTGGAGAACATGACCGGGATGCGCGGGTGGTGCAGGGCGTTGACGCCGCCGCACAGCGCGAGGTCGGTCTCGCCGCCGCGCAGCGCCTGCACGGCGAGGTGCAGCGCAACCAGGGACGACGAGCAGGCGGTGTCCACGCTCATGCTCGGGCCGCGCCAGCCGAGGAAGTACGACAGCCGCCCGGAGAGCGGGAACATGGTGATGCCGGAGGCCAGATGGCCGTCCAGCTCCTCGTAGGGCAGCGCGTCCAGCTCCAGGGCGTAGTCGATGGAGCTGGCGCCGATGTAGACGCCGCCGTTGCCGCGCCGCAGCGGGGCCGGGTCGATACCGGCGTGCTCCAGGGCCTGCCAGGCGGTCTCCAGCAGCAGCCGCTGCTGGGGGTCCATGTAACGGGCTTCCTTGGGCGAGATGTTGAAGAATCCGGCGTCGAACAGGTCGATGCGGTCGAGGAACCCGCCACCCGAGGCGATGATCTTGCCCTTGTCGTCGGGGCCTTCGGGGGTGAAGGCGTCCACGTCCCAGCGGTCGCGCGGGATGGGTCCGATCCCGCTGCGTCCCTCCGCGAGGAAGGCGTCGAACTCGTCGGGCGAGCCGCTTCCGCCGGGGAACCGCAGTCCGATTCCGACGATGGCGACCGGCTCGGGGGGCTGTTCCGAGTGGGAGAGCGGCATGGCGGGGCTCCTCAAGCTTCCTGGACGGCCTGGGTCAAGTGGTCCACGAGGTGCGCGATCGTCGGCTCGTTGAAGAGGACGTTCACGTTGATCGACAGGTCCAGGAGCTGTTCCAGGCCCTGCCGTATCTCGGTCAGCCGCAGCGAGGTGAGGCCGAGGTCGAAGTAGCTGACGTCGAGCGGGATGTCGTCGGCGTCGTCGATGAGCAGGACGGTCTGGAAGCGGGCCAGGACGAGGGCCTCGATCTCCTCGGCGCGTTCGCCGCGCGGCAGCTCGCGCAGCCGTTTCAGGGTGCTGTCCACAGGTGGCATGCGGTCATGCAAGCAGCGCCGGCTGACGCACCGCTGACGGCCGGTTCCATGCGGCCGACGGCCGGAAACCGGCGGCCCGGCAGGGGTGGTACCGGGGGTGGGGCGGGTGTGGTGCGGGGTGCCGGACGCGGTCAGTCGGGTGTCAGCGCCGGGTCAGATTCCGCTGCCACGCTCCAACTGCTTCAAGAAATCCACACGCCACACCCGAAAGGCTGACGATGCTTCTCGAAGCCGCGCAGGAGGACGGTGCCGAGGCACCTTCCGCATTCAAGAGCTACGACCTCTACATCGCGGGCAAGGACGTCGCAGGTGACGGGTGGGTCTACACCGTCAGCGGGCGGTCCCTGCTGGAAGACGTGTTCACCAGTGTGAGCCTGAAGCGCTCGCTGGAGCAGGACCCGGAGTCGGAGGCGGCCAAGCACCCCTACGTGGTGGGGCGTTGCGCCATCGCGGACGACTCCGCCATCGACCTGGCCTCGCAGGCCGCCGCCGCCGCGGCCCCCGACTGGGCGGCCGTGCCGCTGGAGCGGCGGATGGAACTGGGCACCCGGTTCCGCGAGGAACTGATCAAGCACCAGGACGAGTTCCTCCGCATGCTGGTAGCGGAGTCCCACCCGGTGAAGCTGGCCCGCTGGGAGCTGAGCTGCCTGCTGCAGATCTACTCCCCCGGCTCCCTCCGCTGGTACGCGAAGCAGATGCGGGTGGAGAAGGAGTACAACGGCCGCAAGCTGATCCTGCACCGCCAGCCGGACGGGGTGGTGGCCTTCAACCCGCCGCAGAACGCGCCCCTGCCGTCGGCGGCGCTGTCCGTGCTGGCGCTGATGGCGGGCAACGCGGTGGTGGTGCGCGCCCCGCGCAGCATCGCGCTGTCCACGATGTGGCTGCTGCGGGAGATCGTCGCCCCGCTGCTGGAGGAGATCGACGCACCCGCCGGGGTCCTCAACGCCGTGTGCTCCAACCCCAAGCAGACGATGGACCGCTGGATCGCGGACCCGCTGATCGACGACATCTTCTACATCGGCGGCAGCCAGGAGGGTCTGCGCTTCGAGCAGAGCTGCGTGGCGCACGGCAAGAAGCCGATCCTCGAACTCGCCGGGAACGACGGCATCGTGGTCTGGAAGGACGCCGACGTGACCTGGGCGGCCGAGGCGATCACCGAGGCGTTCTACGGCTCCGGCCAGATCTGCATGGTGCCCAACTACGTACTGGTGCACCCGGAGTTGGCGGACGCGCTGATCGCGGAGGTCAAGGAGCAGGTCAAGGGCATCCGGCCGGGCCTGCCCGAGGAGGAGGACGTGCTGCTGTCGCCGGTCCGGCGCAGTGAGCGCTTCTTCCGGCTGCTGCGGCAGGCGCTGGACAACGGCGCCGAGCTGGTCACCGGAGGCAACCGCATGGAGGTGGACGGCACGGTCTCCGAGACCGGGGTGTTCCTCCAGCCGACGGTGGTCCGGGTGGACGGCCTGGACCGGGCCCGTACCTACGACGTGGTCCGCGAGGAGACGTTCTTCCCGCTGGTGCCGATCGTGGTGCCCGAACGGGACAACGACGACGCCCTGCTCGAATCGTTCCTGCAGTTCGTGAACAGCAACGACTACGGGCTGCGCAACTCGCTGTGGTCGCGCTCGGACCACATCATCGAGACCTTCGTGCGCCGGGTCGTCAACGGCGGTCTGCTGAAGGTCAACGACTCCCACATCGGCTTCCTGCCGTATCTGCCGAGCCACGGCGGCACCGGCCGCACCGGCGGCGCGTTCGGCGAGGCCAACTACCCGATGCTCAAGACCTCCCACGTGCAGGGGGTCAGCATCGCCCGCGACGTCAGCCCGTACGACGCGGTGTTCGGCGCCTGACCGGTCCGGCGCCCGCACTCCCGGCCCGCCCGCCCCTCTCGAAGTCCCGGAGGTCTCCGTTGCGTTCCCTCGATGCTGCCCGTGCCGTCTGCGAGCGGTTCCACCCCGGTCTGCTCAAGGAGCTGGAGCAGATCCCGTACGCCGAGCGGGAGCGGCCCGGCGGGCCGGTGATCGACCTGTTCCGCATCCACGGCGGGGTCGGCCTGCTCATCCCCGAGTCCTACGGCGGCAACGGCGCCGCCCCGCTGGAGGCGCTGCGGGTGCAGCTCGCGCTCGGCGCGCTGTCGCCGTCGCTGGTCGCGGCGGTCTCCATGCACCACTTCACCGCCGCCATGCTGTACGCGCTGGCGGTCAAGGCCGGACGGCTCACCGCCGAGCAGACGGATCTGCTGCACCGGATCGTCCCCGAGCAGCAGGTGATGGCGTCCGGCTGGGCCGAGGGCCGTACCGCGCAGAACATCCTGAAGCCCGCCGTCACCGCGCGGCCGGTGGAGGGCGGGTTCCTGCTCTCCGGGTCGAAGAAGCCGTGCAGCCTGTCCGGTTCGATGAACCTGCTCACCGCGTCCATAGCGATCCACGGCGAGGACGGCGGCGAACCGGAACTGGCGCTGGCGCTGGTCCCGGCGGACGCGCCCGGCATGAGCGTGCACCCGTTCTGGGGCAACGAGCTGCTGGCCGCGGCCGAGAGCGACGAGGTCCGCCTGGCGGACGTGTTCGTGCCCGCCGGGATGGTCGTGCGGGCCGGTGCGGACGACCCGACCCGGCTGGACGACCTCCAGTCCGCCGGGTTCGTCTGGTTCGAGATGCTGATCTCCGCCGGGTACGCGGGGTCGGCCGCCGCGCTGGTGGAACGGGTGCTGGAGCGGAAGCGGGGCAGCGCCGAGGAGCGGGCCGCGCTCGCCGTGGACATGGAGGCGGTGCTCGCGCTGCTGGAGAACGTGGCCCGCGCGACCGGTCCCGAGCCGGGCGACGAGGAGTCGGTGGCGCGGGTGCTGGTCGCCCGGTACGCAGTGCAGAAGGCGCTGCCGGACCTCACCGCCCGCGCGCTGGAACTGCTCGGCGGGCTGGACTTCATCTCTGGGTCGGCCGCCGCACAGGCCGCCGCCGCGACCCGCGCGCTGGCCTTCCACCCGCCCTCGCGGGCCGCCGCCGCCGACCCGCTGCTCGCGTACCTCGCGGGCGGACCGCTCGTGCTGGCCTGAACCCTCCCCCCACGAAAACGACTTGGAGTCCCACGTGACCGTCATCCAGGACGCACCGGCGGAGCCCGCCGCCGCCGACGCCGAGGCGGAGGTCCTCCGTCTGTACCGGGCGCACCTCAGCAAGGGCCGCGCCACTCTCGCCGAACTGTTCGGCAGCCACATGGAGACCGCCTCCGAGGGCGCGTGGCTCACCACGGCCGACGGCGAGCGGTTCCTCAACGCGGGCGGCTACGGCGTGTTCATCATGGGCGCCCGCCACCCCATCGTGATGGAGGAGGTGGAGCGGCAGCTGCGCACCCACCCCACCGCGACCCGCATCCTGCTGGAGCCGACGGTGGCGTACGCCGCCGAGGCGCTGGTGTCCGTGATGCCGCCCGGTCTGGACCGGGTGCACTTCGCGCTGTCCGGCGCGGAGGCCGTGGAGACCGGGCTGAAGCTGGCCCGCGCGAACGGCTTCAAGCGGACCGTGTCGATGCGCGGCGGCTACCACGGCAAGACGCTGGGCGCGCTCTCCGCGACCGCGAAGGACGTGTACCAGGCGCCGTTCCGCCCGCTGGTCCCCGACTTCCTGCACCTGCCGTTCGGCGACGCCGACGCGCTGGAGGAGGAGCTGCGGGCGCACCCCGGCGAGACCTGCGTGATCCTGGAGCCGGTCCAGGGCGAGGGCGGGGTGATCATCCCGCCCAAGGGCTACCTCAAGCGCGTCGAGGAACTGGTCCGGGAGTACGAGGGGTTCCTCATCCTGGACGAGGTGCAGTCCGGGTTCGGGCGGCTCGGCGAGTGGTGGGGCGCGGACGTCGAGGGCGTCGTGCCGGACGTGCTGCTCACCGGGAAGGCGCTCGGCGGCGGGGTGATGCCGGTGTCGGCGGCCGTCGCCACCCGCAAGGCGTTCCGCCCCTTCGACAAGGACCCCTACGTCCACACCGCGACCTTCTCCGGGCAGCCGGTGCTGATGGCGGCGGTGCGCGGCGCGGTCCGCGCGGTGAAGGAGGAGCGCCTGGTCACCCGTGCGATGGACCTGGGCGCCCGGCTGCTGCCGCGGATCACGGAGGTCGCGCGGCGCAACATCCCCGAACTGGTCGTGGACGTCCGCGGACGCGGCCTGCTGATCGGCGTGGAGCTGGTCGAGGCCGGACTCGCCGGTGAGCTGCTGATCGAACTGTTCAACCACGGCGTGGTCGCCAACCACTCGATGAACGGCAGCTCGGTGGTGCGGTTCACCCCGCCCGCCGTGCTGTCCGACACGGACGCGGACTTCCTCGTGAACTCCTTCGACCTCGCCACCCGCGACCTCGTCCGGGGCGCGGCCAAGATGCCGGAAAGGCGGTAACCGATCGTGCGGCACGTCGAACTGGAAGCCCTGGTACCCGCGGAGCAGGCCGAGCAGGTCCTGCACGCCGTGCGGCGCTGGGAGCGCTATCCCGAACTCGCCCCCCACGTCAACGCGACCACCGTGCACGCCGCGTGGCCCGAACCGAAGGCGTCCTCCAGCTGGGAGCTGCACTTCCGCAGCGGCCTGCTGCGCTGGACCGAGGACGACACGGTGCTGCCGGAGAGCGGTGAGATCCGGTTCGAGCAGTCCGACGGGGACTTCGACTCCTTCACCGGGGTCTGGTCGTTCCGGCAGGACGGCGCGGACGTCGCGGTGCGCTTCGACGCGGACTTCGACTTCGGCATCCCGAGCCTGGAGGGCATCCTCGACCCGATCGCCGAGCGGGTGATCAAGGAGACGGTGGCCTGGGCGCTGACCGGGCTCTACCCCGAGGTGCGCGTCCTGGGCGGCATCGAGCTGACCGAGCCCGCCGTCGCGGGCGCCTGAAGCACCCGGAGAGGCACGGAGCTGAACTCATGGACCAGGCGAACCCCTTCGAGACCCCGCGCACGTACTCGCTGCACCGCGCCGAGTACCTGGTGGGCCTCGCCGTCACCACCGGAATGATCGTCTACCACTTCGGTGACATCCGCTGGCTGCCGGCGATCGGACTCTTCCTCTACATCGACCTGATCGGCTACATCCCCGGCGCCATCGCCTTCAAGCGAAGCGGCGGGCGGCCGATCCCCAAGGCGTACTACGTCCTCTACAACGTGATGCACAGCCTGATCACCCAGGGCGCGGTCGCCGCGCTGTGGTGCTGGCTGGTGAAGCCCGAGTGGGCGCTGCTGGTGCTGCCGTTCCATCTCTTCGGCGACCGGGGCCTGTTCGGGAACTTCATGAAGTCGTTCGCGCTGCCCTTCGAGCCGGTGCGCCAGCCGGGCTATCTGCGGCTGCTGGACGACCTGGGCCTGAAGCACCCCAAGCCGGTGGGCCATGTGATGGACCCGGTGCCGGTCGGGCACGTGCCCGCGCGGGCGGCCGGCCCGGTCGCGGAGCGGGCGAAGGAACCGGAGGCGGTGCGATGACCACCGCCACCGGTGTCCGGCGCCCGGTCCGGCAGGACCCCGACGAGCGCCGCCGCGCCCTCTACCACCTGGCCTCCCCGGTGTCGGTGCTCACCACCGGCCCCGAGGACCGGATGCACGGCACCACCGCCAGCACGGTCACCCTCGTCTCGCGCTCGCCGCTGCTGGTGGGCGTGGTGCTGCGGGCCGGGTCGTCGTTCGCGCGGCTCGCCGCCGCCGAGGGCCGGTACGCGATCAATGTGCTGGGCGCCGAACAGGCCGACGTGGCACGGCGGTTCGCGCACAGCGGGCGCCCGGACGGGAACGCGGCGTTCGACGGGCTGGCCTGGACGTCCGACGGATACGCGCACGCCCCGCTCATCGCGGGCGCCCTCGCCCACTACGTGTGCCGGTTCCACACCGCGCACACCGCGGGCGACAGCGAGCTGCTGCTCGGGTACGTGGTGCGGGCCACCGCCGACCGGGGTCTGCCGCTGTTCAGCTACACCGGCGGGCTGTACGCCGGTTCCCTGCGCCCGGCGAAGGAGGCCGCCGCATCATGACCGCACCCGTGGCACCGGAGGCGGACTGGGAGAAGGCACCCGGTCTGCTGGACGGCGCGAAGGAACTCACCCTCGGCCCCGAGGAGTGCGACCTCGCCTACTGGTTCACCTCGGTGGCCCAGGGCACCCTGCGCGACCGGGGGGCGACCGGCCACCACGCCGACGCGCTCACCCCGGACTTCCTGAAGAACCCCGGCCCGCTGCGCGAGGCGCTGGTGCTGGAGTTCGGCTTCCGCGCGCTGGCCGAGGAACTGGCCACCCGGCTGCTCGGCCACTACGTCTCCCGCGCGCCGGGCATCCCGGAGATGGAGTTCTACGCCACCCAGCTCATCGACGAGGCCCGGCACGCACGGGTGTTCCGCCAGCACCTGGTGGACCTGGGCGTCCCGCAGAAGACGCTCCTCGCGGAGATCGACGCGATGGCCCGCGACTACCGGGCACGCGTACTGGACCCGGTGGTGGACTTCACCCTGGACATCGTCCGCGACCAGGGCGACTTCGCGGGCGGGGTGGCGGTGTTCGCCATCATCATCGAGGGCGTCCTCGCCCCGGCCGCCGAACTGAGCGAGCGCAAGTGGACCCCGCTGTCCCCGGCGACGGGGGAGATCTCGCGCGGCACCGCCATCGACGAGATCCGCCATCTCACCGTGGCCAGCACGATCCTGCGCGACCACGTCCGCGCCCACCCCGAGTACGAGCCCCGGCTGCTGGAGATCCTCCGGTCGGGCGTGCGGCTGTGGGACGAGATCCCGGACCGGGAGTTCGTCATCCACCGCGAGGAGCTGTTCCAGCAGGGCATGCACGCGCACGCCGACCTGATCGGCGACTACGAGGTGTGGCCCGGCGTCAAGCTGCTGGACACCACCGCCGAGCAGCGCTACGACATGGCGGAGCAGTGGACCGACGAGATGGCCGAGGTCCGCATGGCGTACATGGGCCTGCCGCTCGGGGTGCTCTCCTCGGAGGGCGGCGCATGAGCACCGGCCGGGCGGCGGTCGTCACCGGCATCGGGTCGTACGTCCCGCCGAACGTGGTGACCAACGACGACCTGGCCGGGCGGCTGGACACCTCCGACCACTGGATACGCACCCGCACCGGCATCGCCCGGCGCAACGTGGTCTCACCGGGCACCTCCACCGGGGACCTCGCGGTGGAGGCGGGCCTGAGGGCACTGAAGTCGGCGGGCGACGAGCGGGTGGACGCGGTGGTGCTGGCCACTACCACGCCCGACCAGCCGTGCCCGGCGACCGCCCCGCAGGTGGCGACCCGGCTGGGGCTCGGGCAGGTGCCCGCCTTCGACGTGGCGGCGGTCTGCTCGGGGTTCCTGTACGGGCTGGCGTCGGCGGCCGGGCTGATCGCGTCGGGGGTGGCGGAACGGGTGCTGCTGGTGGCGGCCGACGCCTTCACCACCATCATCGACCCGACCGACCGCACCACCGCCGTGATCTTCGCGGACGGCGCGGGCGCGGTGGTGCTGCGGGCCGGGGAGCCGGACGAGCCGGGCGCGGTCGGCCCGCTGGTCCTCGGCAGCGACGGCGAGCTGAGCCATCTCATCGAGGTCCCCGGCGGCGGCTCCCGGCAGCGGTCCTCCGGCCGTCCGGCGGCGCCGGGGGACGAGTTCTTCCACATGCTCGGCCGGGAGACGTACCGGTTCGCGGTCGAGCGGATGACGGCGACCTCCCTGGAGGCCGCCGGGCGGGCCGGGTGGCGGCTGGACGAGGTGGACCGGTTCGCCGCCCACCAGGCCAACGCCCGCATCCTGGACGCCGTCTCGGACCGGCTGGGCATCCCGGCCGACCGGCGGCTGAGCAACATCGAGACGGCCGGGAACACCGGTGCCGCCTCCATCCCGCTGCTGCTCGCCGAGGCCACCGCCGAGGGCAGGCTCGCGGCGGGGCACCGGGTGCTGCTCACCGCGTTCGGCGGCGGGCTGGCCTGGGGCGCCGGAACCCTGGTCTGGCCCGAGCTGCAAACGATCTGACCGACCGTCACCCCTGTTGTAACCCAACTCAGCGGTACGCGCGGCGCGTACACCCCGAAAGGAACCGACATGCTGGAGCAGCTCAAGGAAATCCTGTCCAACAAGCTCAAGGTGTCGCCCGAGTCGATCACCCCGGACGCCACCCGTGAGGACATCGAGCTGGACTCGCTGGCCGTGGTCGAGCTGTCGCTGCTGCTGAAGTCCGAGCTGGACCTGGACATCAGCGACGACGACCTGCTGGAAGCCGAGACCGTGGCCGACATGGTCCGGCTGATGGAGGAGCGGAGCGCGAAGGTCTGATGGCAGCGATGGACATCGCCGTCACCGGACTCGGCCTGGTCACCCCCGGTGGTATCGGGGTCGGGCCGAGCTGGGCGGCGGTCTGCGACGGCAGGCCGGCCGCCGCCCTCGATCCGGACCTGGCGGACAACCCCGTACGGATCTCCTGCCGTGTCCCCGGTTTCGATCCCGAGGCACTGCTCAGCGCACGCCGGGCGCACCGCCTGGACCGGTTCGTGCAGTTCGCGCTGGTCGCCGCGCACGAGGCGGTGGCCGACGCGGGTCTGGACCCCCGGACCTGGGACGGCGCGCGGGTCGGCGTGGTGCTCGGCTGCGCCGACGGTGGCCCGGGCACCGTCGAGAAGGAACACCACGTGCTGCGCGAGCAGGGCGCGGACCGGGTGTCGCCGCTGCTGCTGCCGATGCAGCTGCCGAACATGCTGGCCGGTCAGACGGCCATCGAGTTCGGGGCGACGGGACCGAACCTGGTGGTGGCGACCGCCTGCGCCTCGGGTGCGACCGCCATCGGCACGGCCCGTGACCTGCTGGCGCTCGGCCGGTGCGACATCGTGCTGGCCGGTGGCAGCGAGGCCATGATCACCCCGCTGGTCATGGCCGGGTTCGCGCAGATGGGCGCGCTGTCGAAACGGCACGACGACCCGGCGTCCGCGTCCCGTCCGTTCGACGTGGACCGGGACGGTTTCGTCGCCGGTGAGGGCGCCGGAATCCTCGTGATGGAACGGGTCGCGGACGCCCGGGCCCGCCGGGCGCACGTGCACGCCCGGATCGTCGGGTACGGGGCCACGGCCGACGCCCACCACATGACGTCGCCGCACCCGGACGGCGCCGGTATCGAGGCGGCCGTGCGCGCGGCCCTCGCCGACGCGGGCGCCGACCCGGACGACGTGCAGCACGTCAACGCCCACGGGACCTCGACCCCGCTGAACGACCTCTCCGAGGCCCGGATGATCCGGCGGACCCTGCGCGGGGACCCGCTGGTCACCTCCACGAAGGGAGTCACCGGTCATCTGCTCGGCGCGGCGGGCGCGGTCGAGGCCGCGTTCGCGGTGCTGAGCGTGGAACGCGAAGTGATCCCGCCCGTCGCCAACCTGGTCATGCCCGATCCCCGGATGGAGATCAAGCTGGCCCAGACCCGCACCGAGATGCCCGTGGACCTGGCGCTGAGCAACTCGCTCGGTTTCGGCGGGCAGAACACGGCCCTGGCCATCGCGCCCGCCTGACCCGCTCCGGTCCACCCGCCGGGGTGCACGGACAGCCGCCCGCCGGTCCCAGGCGGGCGGCTGTCGCCGTCTCCCCACCCCCCGGCCGATCCGTCAACTCCCCTTTTCCTCCTTGGAGTTCGTTATGTCCACCCCTGGCTCACCGCCCGCCGCCGGACGGCTCGGCACCGGGCACATCCTCTTCCTGATCGTCGCCGCCGCCGCTCCGCTGTCCGCGATGGTCGGCACGGTGCCGCTGGCGTTCGCCTTCGGCAACGGCGCGGGCGTGCCCGCCGCGTTCCTGTTCGCGGGCGTCACCCTGCTCTGCTTCTCCGCCGGTTACGCGGTCAGCGCCCGCCGCACCGGCGGCTCGGGCGGCTTCTACGCCTCCGTCGCCGACGGCCTCGGGCGTCCGCCCGCGGTCGCGGCCGGGTACGTGGCGCTGCTCTCCTACACCTGCGCGACCATCGGACTGGCCGGTGCGCTCGGCTACTTCACGCATCTGGTGTTCGCCGCGCACGGCATCACGGTCGCCTGGCAGTGGTGCGTGGCCGTCGGCCTGGCGCTCACCGCGGTGCTCGGCTACCGGGAGATCGCGCTCAGCGCACGGGTGCTGGCGCTGCTGATGCTCGGCGAGATCGGGGTGCTGGCCGCGCTGGACGGGGCGATCCTGTTCCGGCACGGCCTGGACGCGCTGCCCGCCGCCTCGTTCACCCCGCACATCGCGACCGGGCACGGCGCCGGGGTCTCGCTGATGTTCGCGTTCGTCTCCTTCATCGGCTTCGAGTCGGCCGCGCTGTACGGCAAGGAGGCGCGCGACCCCCGGCGCAGCGTCCCGCGCGCCACCTACGCGGCCGTCGTGCTGATCGCCGGGTTCTACGCGCTGACCAGCTGGCTCGCGGTCGGCGCGGTCGGCACCGGCCGGGTCCGGGAGGTCGCGGGCAAGCAGATGGGCGACCTGTTCTTCACCCTGGGCGACGACTTCCTCGGTACGGCGGGCAGCACCGGGCTCCAAGTGCTGCTCTGCACCAGCCTGTTCGCGGCGACGCTGGCCCTGCACAGCGCGGCCGGCCGGTACGCGCAGGTGCTCGCCGAGGACGGGCTGCTCCCGGCGGGGCTGGCGGCCGGGCACCCCCGGCACGGCTCCCCGCACCGGGCGAGCCTGGCGCTGAGCGCGGTCACCGTCGTGGTGGTCGCCGGGTTCGCGCTGGCCGGGCTGGACCCGTACGCCGATCTCACCACCAGCATGCTGGGCCTGGGCACGCTGGGCATCGTCGCGCTCCAGGCGCTGGCCGCGCTGTCGGTGCTGGGCCTGCGGCTGCGCGCCGGGTCCGGGCACTGGTGGCGGGAGACGCTGGCGCCGCTGCTGGGCTTCGCGGGGCTGGCCGCCTCGGTGTGGCTGGTGGTCGGCAACTTCGACATGCTCACCGGCTCGCCGTCGCGGGTGATCGCCCTGCTGCCCTGGCTGATCGTCGTCGTCGCGCTCGGCGGGCTGCTGTACGCCGTCCGGCTGCGCGCCGTACGCCCCCTGCGGTACCGCCTGCTCGGCACCCGCCACCTCGTCCCCGCCGGGCCGGAGCCCGTCCCGGCCGCACCCGCCGCCCTGTCAGGAGAGTCCCGTGCATGACCCGAATGAGCTGATCGCGGCCGGTGACGAGGCCGTACGCCGTCTCGCGCGCCGTCGGCACACCCTCGACCTGGCCGCCGTGGACACCGCGCTGCGTGCCCGCTCGGCGTCCCAGGGCGAGGTGACCCGGCTGCGCACCGAGCTGAACCGCACCGCGAAGATCCGCCGTTCCGGGCCGCCCACCGAGGCGGAGAAGGAGGCGGCCCGCGCGCTGCGCGCCGAGGTGCAGCGGGCCGAGTCCGCCGCGCGGACGGCCTCCGCCGAGCTGACCGAGCTGCTGCTGGGCATCCCCAACCTGCCGCTGGACGCGGTGCCGGACGGCGACTCGGAGAAGGAGGCGGTGGAGGTACGGCGCGGTGGCCCCGAGCCCCGCCCGGCCGAGGGCGCCCGGCACCACGCCGACCTCGGTGAGTCGCTCGGCATCCTCGACGCCCCGGCCGCGGCCCGGCTGTCCGGCGCCCGGTTCGGCCTGTCGCGCGGCGCGGGGGCCCGGCTGGAGCGGGCCCTCGGTGACTTCTTCCTCGACCTGCACACCCGCGAGCACGGCTACACCGAGCACGCGGTGCCGTTCCTGGTCGGCCGGGACACCATGACCGGCACCGGGCAGCTCCCCAAGTTCGAGGAGGACCTGTTCCGCACCCAGGTGGGCGACCGGGAGCTGTTCCTCATCCCGACCGCCGAGGTACCGCTGACCAACCTGGTGGCCGGACGGCTCCTGGACGCCCGCGAGCTGCCGTACGCCTTCACCGCGCGCACCCCCTGCTTCCGCGCGGAGGCGGGCGCCTACGGCCGGGACACCCGGGGTGTGCTGCGGCTGCACCAGTTCGAGAAGGTGGAGCTGGTCCGGATCTGCGCGCCCGAACAGGCGCAGGAACAGCTGGAGTTGATGGTGTCGCAGGCCGAGGAGTGCCTGCGCCGCCTGGAGCTGTCGTTCCGCACGGTGCTGCTGCCCGCCGGGGACATGGGCTTCTCGGCGCGGATGACGTACGACATCGAGGTGTGGCTGCCGGGCGGCGGGGCGTTCCGGGAGATCTCCTCGGTGTCCGACTGCGGCACCTTCCAGGCCCGCCGGGCGGACATCCGGGTGAAGGGCGCCGACGGCCGCAAGACGCCCGCGGCGACCCTCAACGGCTCGGCGCTGCCCATCGGGCGGACGGTGGCCGCGCTGCTGGAGCAGGGCGCCCAGGACGACGGTTCGGTGCTGCTGCCCGAGGCGCTGGTCCCGTACACCGGGTTCCGGCGCATCCTGCCGGGCGGTGCCACCGCGTAGCGCGCGGGCAACGGGAAGGGGCGGGAGCTTCACGGCTCCCGCCCCTTCCCGTTGCCCGTGGCGCCGGGGCCCGCGGGTCAGGCGCCCATCATGTGCACCCCGCCGTCCACGTGGACGATCTCGCCGGTGGTGCGCGGGAAGAAGTCGGACAGCAGGGCGACGACCGCGCGGGCCGCCGGGTCCGGATCGGTCAGGTCCCACCCGGCCGGGGCGCGGCCGGTCTCCCACACCTCGGCGAGCTGGGCGAAGCCGGGGATGGACTTCGCGGCGACCGAGCGGAGCGGCCCGGCGGCGACGAGGTTGGAGCGGATGCCGCGCGGCCCGAGGTCACGGGCGAGATAACGGCTGGTGGACTCCAGCGCGGCCTTGGCGACGCCCATCCAGTCGTAGTGCGGCCAGGCCACGGCCGCGTCGAAGGTCAGCCCGACGACCGAACCGCCGCGCGGCTGAAGCAGCGGCAGGCAGGCGGTGGTGAGGGACTTCAGGGAGTACGCGGAGACCCGCACCGCGGTGGAGACGTCCTCCCAGGCGCCGTTGAGGAAGTCGAAGGCGCCCTCGGGCCCGTACGCCACGGAGTGCACGATCCCGTCGAGCGAGTCGGCGTACGCCCCGATCCGCTCCGCGAGGGTGTCCAGGTGCCCCTGGTCGGTGACGTCCAGCTCGATCACCGGGGCCGGTTTGGGCAGCCGGGCGGCGAACCGCTCGACGAGGGAGAGCCGTCCGAACCCGGTGAGCAGCACCTCGGCGCCCTCCTCCTGGGCGATCCGGGCGACGTGGAAGGCGATGGAGGCGTCGGTGACGACGCCGGTGACCAGAACGCGCTTGCCCGCGAGAATCCCGCTCATACGGCCCGCACCCCCTGGGGCGCGGCGGCGACCAGCGGGGAGTCGTGGTCCTGCGGGCCGACCGCTCCGGCACCGCCGGGCGTGCCGAGGGCGGCGAAGAACACGGCGTTGGAGTCGGCGTGACCGGCACCCCACTCGGCGGGGAGGTCGTCGGCGTAGTAGATGGCGTCCACCGGGCAGACCGGTTCGCAGGCGCCGCAGTCCACGCATTCGTCCGGATGGATGTAGAGGGCGCGGCGGCCCTCGTAGATGCAGTCCACGGGGCATTCCGCGACGCAGGAGCGGTCCTTGACGTCGGTGCAGGGCGGGCCGATGACGTAGGCCATCGTCAACTCCTCGGGTGGATGGGGGGTTTCACTGGACCGGGGCGCCGGTGGTGCGTTCGCCGAGGAACAGCACGGTCGCGGCGAGCACGGCCATCGCGGCGGCGATCACCCCGAACAGCGCGCCGGGGCCATGCGCCTCCAGGACGGGCAGCAGGACGAACGGCAGCGCGGCGGCGCTGAGTTTGGACAGCGAGTAGGCGGCGCCGGAGGCGGTGGCCCGGATCGCGGTGGGGTACTGCTCGGACAGGTAGACGTGCGAGACGCTGGAGAAGACGTTGCTGAACAGGGTGTAGGCGAAGCCGCAGGCGACGATGAGGGCCGCCGACTCCGCGTAGGCGAAGCCGAGTCCGGCGACGACCATCGCGGCGGAGGACAGCGCGACCAGCGTGCGTCTCTCCATCCGGTCCACGACGGGCAGCACCAGCGCGGAGCCGACCGGGTAGCCGAGGAAGGACAGCGCGGTGAAGCCGAGTCCGGCGACGATGCCGTACCCCTTGGCGGCGACGATCTGCGGGGCGAGGGTGCCGAAGCCGTAGTAGCCGACGACCGACAGCACGCAGAACAGCCAGAGCACCAGGGTGCGGCGGAGCAGCGCGGGCGCGAACACGTCCTTCAGGCGGCTGTGCGCGGGGGCGGCGGCCGGAGCGGCGGCGGGCGGGTCGAGCGGCAGCCCGCGCACCGCGGCCTCCGCCTCCATACGGGAGACGATCCGCTCGGCCTCCTCGGTGCGGCCGGTCGCGGCGAGCCAGCGCGGGGACTCCACGAGCTGCCGCCGCAGCACCCACACCACGGCGGAGCCGAGCGCGCCCAGCACGAACAGCCAGCGCCACCCGGCCACCCCGAGCGGGGTCAGCGGTACGAGCCACAGCGCGGCGAACCCGACGGCGGGCACCCCGCAGAAGGCGAGGGTGTACGCCCAGGCGATGAACCGGCCCCGCTTGCGCGCGGGCAGCACATCGGCCAGGTAGCAGTCGGAGAGGGCCTGTTCGGCGCCGATGCCGACGCCCGCGAGGAACCGGGTGACGATCAGCCAGGTGGCGTTCGGGGAGAACGCGCCGAGCAGTGAGAACACCGAGTAGATGGCGAGGTTGATCAGGAAGGCCCGGCGGCGGCCGAACCGGTCCGCGATCCGGCCGAGCGTCAGGGAGCCGATGAACTGGCCGACGAACACGGAGGCGAGGACGAGTTTCAGCGAGGTCGCGCCGAACGCGAAGTCGCTCTGGAGCACTTTGCCGATGGTGCCCGACAGGTTGTTCTCGAAGGTGTCGAAGAACAGGCCGATGCCGATCACGGCGGTGAGTCTGCGGTGCAGCGGGGTGATCGGCAGCCGGTCGAGACGGGCTCCGATCGGCGCGGGAGCGGTGACACCGCCCGCCGCTGCGGTGGTCTGGGACATGGGGCGGGCTCCTCTTCAGGACACTTCAGGGCATGTTCGGGGGTGCGCCGCGCGGGGCGGGCAGGGAGACGCCCGGACCGCGGGCGGGTCCGGGCGTGCGGCCCGGAGGCCCGGTGTGGGGGATGTGGGGGGGGGTGGGGAGTGCGTGGGGGGGGGACGGCGGGGGTGGTCAGGCGGCGGCTTCCGTCTCCCGGCGCCGCAGCTGCTCCTCGACGTCACCGCGCCGCACCGGCGCGCTGACCTCGTGCAGATAGGAGGCGACCTCGCGGTACGACGCCCAGAACCCGACCTCGTGGTACGGCACGCCGCGTTCGGCGCAGTAGGTCATGGTGAGTTCGCGGGCGCGGCCCAGGTTCTTCTGCGGCATGGCCGGGAACAGGTGGTGCTCCACCTGGTAGTTGAGGCCGCCGTAGAGGAAGTCGATCAGCAGGCTGGGGCGGATGTTGCGGGAGGTGAGGACCTGGCGCTCCAGCCAGTCGAGGGTCTCCTCGTCGCCGTCGCGGACCTCCATGCCCTTGTGGTTGGGGGCGAAGATCATGCCGAAGTAGACGCCGAGGGCCGCGTGCTGGACCAGGACGAAGGCGACGGCGAGCACCGGGGAGAGGAAGGTGAAGACGAGACCGAGGTAGACGGCGGCGCGCAGCACGATCAGGAAGGTCTCCAGCGCGGGCCGCTTGGTCTTGCCCTGCGCGATGGACAGCGCGGCGGTGCGCAGCATCTTGAAGCCTTCGAGGACCAGCAGCACGAAGAACAGCGTGGACTGGTAGCGGACCACGAACTTCTGGGTGCCCTTGCGGGTCGGGTACTGCTTGAGGTCGAAGATGGCGGTGCGGCGGCCGATGTCCGGGTCCATGTCAAGGTGGTTGGGGTTGCTGTGGTGCCGGTTGTGGTGGTTGACCCACCAGCCGTAGCTGACCCCGTTGACGAGGTTGGCGTGCACGTACCCGACCGCCGAGGCGGCCTTCTTGCTGCGGAACATGGCCTTGTGCCCGGCGTCGTGCCACATGAACGCCGACTGGCCGCCGCACAGGCCCATCCACAGCGCGGTCAGCAGCTGCCACCAGGAGTCGCCCAGGGTGAAGAAGGCGGCGAACCCGATGAGCAGCAGGGCGGTGTTGAGGGCGAGGCGGCCCACGTAGTAGCGGGGGTCGAGGTCGAGCAGCCCTTCGGCCTTGACCCGCTTGAGCAGTTCGGCGAAGGTCGCCGAGGCACCGGTGCGCGGTCCGGCCGCGCCGCCGCCGGCGGCGGCCTGCGCCAGGGCCTGTTGAGTGTGCGGACGCTGCATGTGTCGCTCTCCTTGGCAGAAGTGCCCGGATCGGGCGGCGGCGCCGCTGCCCCGCGGCCTGCGGGCGCCGCGATTCGGCAGGGCTCCGGCAGGCGGTCGCCGTCGCGGGGGGCGGCACCCCGGCGGGGTCGTCCGGTGGGGCGGACGGCGCCCGTGGGGTGCCGGTGCCCGCCCGGCGGGACCAGGGGGACGGGGGCACAGTGCGGTGCTCCCGGCCCGGCCCGGACCGCCGGGCGAACGTGTGTCCAGCGTTCCGTGGAGCGCTGATGTGGCACTGATGCCGGTCTGATCGCGCCCGGCGCCTTCCCGGACGCCCCGGTCCCGCGCGCGCCGTTCGCGCGCGGCGCCGGTTCTCAGGCGGCGGCCTCGGCGCGCAGCCGCTCGTCCAGGGCGCGGACGGCCGCGTCGGCGGACTCGGCCACCGCCGCGTCGTCGGGGGCGCCGATGACGGCCATCAACTGCTCGACCACGGCGTGCTGGAGTTCCTCGGTGGCCTGGCTCATGACGGGTCTCCTTCTCTGTGGTCCTCTCCGCCGGTCACGTTGCGACGGAGTGTCGGATGCGAACTGATGGAACGTCAGAACGCGTTGCAGGCACGGAAGATGTGCGCGAACCCGGGCAGGGACGCCTGCGTCCCGTCGAAGGCGACGTACTCGGGGATCACCTCGTCGGGCGCCCACTTCTGCTTGTACGACAGCTGCGTCTGCGCCGGGTACAGTGCGGCGCCCTCGGCCCACAGGGCGTGCATCAGCCACTGGAACGCCGGGCTGTGACCGTCGAGTTCGTACCCGGCGTCGAGTCCGGTGAACGGGGTGAAGCCGAAGTGCAGCCAGGCGACCCCCTCGGCGCGGAACACCTCGATGGCGTGCGCGTTGATGGCCTCCATCAGGCCCGGCGAGCCCTCGGGGACCCGGCGGCTGAGGTCGTGCATCCACCCGGCCCGGCTGCCGTACACCGGGGAGTACGAGATGTAGGCGACCGGGGCGCCCTCGATGGTGCCGACGAACAGACGGCGGTGGGCCTGCGCGTCGCCGCCGATCTGGCCGACCAGGAACTCCAGTTGCTGCGCACCGCCCTTGGAGCCGAGCCACGCCTTGTCGATGGCGGCGATGCCGTCCTGCCAGTCGGCGGCGGCCACCTCCTGGATCTGCAGACCGTTGCGGTGGGCACGGGAGATCTTGTTGCGCAGCTGCATGAACCTGGTGCCGCGCAGCGTGAAGTCCGCGAGCCGCACCGCCCAGGACGCGCCGACCTGGTTGACGGTGAACCCGAGCGCCGCGTACCGCTCGGCGTCGGCACGCTGGAGCTGTACGCCGACCAGGGTCAGCCCCTCGTCCCGGACGTACGCGCGGAACGCGTCGAGCAGGGTGCCGTAGTCCTCCCCGGCGGCGAACGGGCCGCCGAACTGGACGGCGTACCCGCCGGTGCGCCGGTAGACGATCACACCGTCCGCGCCGGGGACGGTGAACGTACTGTTCCCGCTGTTGAGCGTGAGGAACGAACTCGGGTTCTCGCTCGCCGTGTGGGTGCGCACGGCGTCCAGGACCGGGCTGTCCGAGACGGTTTCCGTGGTGGTCGCGGTCATTCGCGTACCCCTTTCCGGAGTGAATTCCAACGAAGGGAGTACAGCACCGACACACTGTCCGGGAAAAGGCCCGCAGGGAATTCGTTGCGCACGTCAGAAGCGTGTCAGTATTCCGTCAGCGCGCACTGCCAGAGTGCTCCTCGTGAACGGCGCGGAAATCGGGCCGGACATGGGGAGAGGTGCCCGGAGCGGCTGATCGGGGACCTGGTGCTCTCACGGGAGCACCGCATGAGGTCGGGCCGGAGACGGCCCGCGCAGGTTCGAATCCTGCCCTCTCCGCCGACGCGACAGGAGAACCTCAGGAAAGCACCAGAAAAGGGAGCGGCCACGGCACCGGAATTCCTCACAGGAATTCCGGGCGACCCTTCCCGCACCGTTCGGGAAATCTTCTCCGCTGTCCGCCGGTGTGCCGGGAGGCGGCCGGGTGCATTTCACGGCTCCGCCGGTCCACCCCCGTCCCGGCGGAGCCGCCACCCCGGCGGGCCGTCCGGCGAGGACGCCCGCCGGGGCCGGTCCGTGTTCTCCGGGTTCCCGGGGTCACGGGTTTCCGGGGTGACGGGTTCCCGGGGTTCCGGCACTGTCGCGCGGCACGGCGCAGGACAGGACGCACGTTCGCCAGAACCGTCACCGAGGGGGCAGACATGCTGAGGTTCTCCATTCTCGGCGCACTCCAGATCCGTACCGCCGCCGGTCCGGCGGACGTCGCGGGCGATCTCCAGCGCACCCTGGTGCAGTCGCTGCTGGTCAGCGAGGGGCAGCCGGTGTCCGGGGAGGCGCTGGCCGAGGAGATGTGGGGCGACCGGGTGCCCGACAACCAGGCCAACGCGCTCCAGGCGCATGTCAGCCGACTGCGCCGCAGACTCCGTGAGCTGGAACCGGACCGGCCCGCTGCACGGGTCACCATGCACCCGGCGGGCTACCGGCTGGTCGTCGGCGAGGGCGAGCTGGACGCGGCCGAGTTCACCCGCGCGGTCCGGCTGGCGGAGTCGGCGGCGCCGTCCGACGCGGAGCGGGCCGCACGGCTGCTCGGGGACGCGCTGGCGATGTGGCGCGGCCCGGTGTTCGGCGGGTTCACCGCCGGGACGCTGTGCCAGCTCGCGGGCGCCCGGTACGAGGAGTACCGGATGCGGGCGATGGAGCTGCGGTTCGACGCCGAACTCCGGCTCGGGCGGCCCGCGTCGCTGCTCGCGGAGCTGCACGAGGCGCACACCGGGCATCCGTTGCGCGAACGGTTCTGCGAACAGCTGATGATCGCCCTGTACCGCGCGGGACGGCAGGCGGACGCCCTCGACGTGTTCCGCCGGATGCGCCGCCTGCTCGACGACGAACTCGGTATCCAGCCCTCCCCCGCGCTGCGCCGCGTCGAGCACGCGATCCTCTCCCACGACCCCGCCCTGACCGGCGACCTCCGCCGCCTCCAGCCGGTCTGACGGCACCGGGCGGGGCCGCGCCGGACAGGGATCGCGGCCCGTGGGCCCGCCGTCAGTCCACCGTCAGCCCGCCCTGTCACGGTGGACGGGCAAGGCGACCGGAACAACCCACCCCCCTATCTTCGGAGGCCCCATGACCACGAGCCAGACCCCGGCGCGGGCGGCCACGCGCACGCCCGGCCAGGGCGCAGCGGCCCGCCCGTTACGGACCTTCCTCGCGCTGGACGCGGCCGTCACCCTCGTCAACGGCCTGGTCTACCTGCTCGCCGCCGGACCGGTCGGCGAGCTGCTGGACCTCGGCACCGGACTGCTGCGCGGCATCGGCGCGTTCCTCACCGTCTACGGCCTGCTGGTCGCGTGGCTGGCGAGCCGCCCGGTGCCGAACACGTTCGCCACCAAGGCCGTCATCGAGGCGAACGCCCTGTGGGCGGTGGCGTCGGTGCTGACCGCCGTTCTCGGCTGGTTCGGCCCGAACACCGTAGGCACGGTGTGGACCGTGCTCCAGGCGCTGGTCGTCGGCGCGTTCGCGGTGCTCCAGGCGAACGGGCTGCGCAGGCTCGGCGGCTGACGAACCGTACCCGTACGGGGCGTTCCCGTCAGGCGCGTCCCGTGAGGAACGTCCCCAAGGAAGCAGGGCAGACATGAGGTCCCACGTCGAGGAGTTGGCGGGCATCCGCGCGGGTGTGCTCGCCGGACCGGGTGAGAAGGCGACCGCGGCGCAGCGCGCCAAGGGCAAGCTGACCGTGCGCGAGCGGATCGCGCTGCTCCTCGACGAGGGGTCGTTCCAGGAGGTCGAGCAGCTCCGGCGGCACCGGGCGACCGGCTTCGGCCTGGAGGCGAAGAAGCCGTACACCGATGGTGTCGTCACCGGCTGGGGCACGGTCGAGGGCCGTACGGTCTTCGTCTACGCGCACGACTTCCGCATCTTCGGCGGCGCCCTCGGCGAGGCGCACGCCGCCAAGATCCACAAGATCATGGACATGGCCATCGCGGCGGGCGCCCCGCTGGTCTCCCTCAACGACGGCGCGGGCGCCCGCATCCAGGAGGGGGTGACCGCGCTCGCGGGCTACGGCGGCATCTTCCGCCGCAACACGGCCGCGTCCGGGGTGATCCCGCAGATCAGCGTGATGCTGGGCCCGTGCGCGGGCGGCGCGGCCTACAGCCCCGCCCTCACGGACTTCGTGTTCATGGTCCGCGAGACCTCGCAGATGTTCATCACCGGACCCGACGTCGTCAAGGCGGTCACCGGCGAGGAGATCAGC
The DNA here is from genome assembly GCF_019104725.1 of Streptomyces corallincola. Lineage (GTDB taxonomy): Bacteria > Actinomycetota > Actinomycetes > Streptomycetales > Streptomycetaceae > Streptomyces > Streptomyces corallincola. The sequence continues at coordinate 55,527 of NZ_JAHRXF010000015.1, forward strand.
CAGAACGGCCTGGGCGGCGCCGACGTGCACGCCGAGACCTCCGGCGTCTGCCACTTCGCCTACGACGACGAGGAGACCTGCCTGGAGGAGGTCAGGTACCTCCTGTCGCTGCTCCCGCGGAACAACCGGGAGACCCCGCCGCCGGTCCCCTGCGACGACCCCGCCGACCGGCGCTGCGACGCGCTGACGGACCTCGTCCCGGAGGACGGCAACCGGCCGTACGACATGACGCGGGTCGTCGAGGAGATCGTGGACGACGGGGAGTACCTGGAGGTGCACCAGCGCTGGGCGCGGAACATCATCTGCGCGCTGGCCCGCCTGGACGGCCAGGTCGTCGGCATCGTCGCCAACCAGCCGCAGTCACTCGCGGGCGTCCTGGACATCGAGGCGTCCGAGAAGGCGGCGCGCTTCGTGCAGATGTGCGACGCGTTCAGCATCCCGATCGTCACCCTGCTCGACGTGCCGGGCTTCCTGCCGGGCGTCGGCCAGGAGCACGGCGGCATCATCCGGCACGGCGCGAAACTGCTCTACGCCTACTGCGACGCGACGGTACCGCGCATCTCCCTGATCCTGCGCAAGGCGTACGGCGGCGCCTACATCGTCATGGACTCCCAGTCCATCGGCGCCGACCTCACCTACGCCTGGCCCACCAACGAGATCGCCGTCATGGGCGCCGAGGGCGCGGCCAACGTCATCTTCCGCCGCCAGATCGCGGACGCCGAGGACCCCGAGGCGATGCGCCAGAAGATGGTCAAGGAGTACAAGGCCGAGCTGATGCACCCGTACTACGCGGCCGAACGCGGCCTGGTGGACGACGTGATCGACCCCGCCGACACCCGGTCCGTCCTGATCGGGGCGCTGGCGATGCTGCGCACCAAGCACGCCGAGCGCCCGGCACGGAAGCACGGCAACCCCCCTCAGTGAGGCAACTCCCCTGATCCAGACGGAGGTTCGCATGTCCCCCACATCCGCACCGGCCCCCCTGCCGACGCCCGTCCCCCCGATCCGGGTGGAGAAGGGCGAGGCCACCCAGGAGGAACTGGCCGCGCTCGCCGTCCTGTTGTTCAGCCGCGCCGCCCTGCCCGACGACGGCACCGAGCCCGCCACCCCGGGTACGACCTCCTGGCGCCCGCACGCCTACCACGCACCGCACAGCTGGCAGCGTTCGTAGGAACCACCGGGCTCCACCGCACGGCACCGGGCGGCCGGCGCATCCCCGTGCGCCGGCCGCCCGGAGGTCCGGGGTGGTGCGGTCACTGCTGGACGAGCGTGACGTCCCGCTGCTGGGCGGCGTGGAACGAGGGCAGCAGGAGCACACCGCCGGAGCGGAGTTCGGTGACGGTCGCCTCCACGTGTGCGGCGCCGGACTTCACGGCGTCGGCCGAGACCCTGCCGGAGTTCTCCCAGCGGTGCTCGGCGCCGTCGCAGCGCGCGGCGGTGCCGCCGATGCCGTGCTGCACGCGGGGGTCGCCCTGGCTGACCGAGGAGCTGACGAAGGCCAGGCCGGTCGCACCGGTGCAGCGGTACGTGCCGGAGAGGGTGACGGTGCCGTCGGCGGCGATCCGGCCGGTCGGATCGACGGTGACCGTCTCACCGGGTCCGGCGGCGGCCGGGGCGACGGCGGCGGCGCACAGCAGTGCGGCGGCGCCCAGGGCGGCGGCGAGAGCGGGGCGTACGGGCATGGGAGACCTCCCGGTCCGGGGTGTGGGGGCCTCCACTGCTACCGGCTGCGCGGGCCGCCGCCGGTGACCGTCACCCATGCGGTGGCGCGTCGGCGGCCGTCCGGGCGTGCGCCCGCCGGGCCGGGGTCACGGCAGCACGGCGAGTCCGTCCAGTTCGACCAGCGCCTCGGTGTCCCAGAGCCGCGCGACCTCCACGACGGCCATCGCGGGGTAGTCCCGGCCCGCCAACCCGCGCCAGATGGCACCCAGTTCGCGGGCGTGGGCGCGGTAGGCGGCGAGGTCGGTGGTGTGGACGGTGACACGGGCGAGGTCGGCGGGGGTGCCACCGCACGCGGTGAGCGCGGTGAGCAGGTTGCCGAGGGCGCGGGCGAACTGTTCCGGGAGGGCGGTGCCGGTGATCGTGCCGTCGTGGTCCAGCGCGGTCTGTCCGGCGAGCAGCACGATGCGGGTGCCGGTGGCGACGACGGCGTGCGAGAAGCCGGTGGGCGGGGAGAGGGCGGGCGGGTTGACGCGGTCGGCGGTCACCGGGCCTCCTCGGCGTGACGGGCGTACAACCGCTTGGCGATGATGTCCAGTTGGACTTCGCTGGCGCCCTCGTAGATGCGCGGGGCGCGGACCTCGCGGTAGAGGTGTTCGAGGAGGTGGCCGGTGCGCAGGGCGCGGGCGCCGTGCAGTTGGACGGCGCTGTCCACGACGTACTGCGCGGTCTCGGTGGCGAGGAGTTTGGCCATCGCGGCACGGCCGGGGACGCCGGGTCCGCCCGCGTCGTGGGCGGTGGCCGCCGCGTAGACGAGCAGCCGGGCCGCCTCGGTGCGCAGCGCCATCTCCGCGACCCGGTGGGCGACGCTCTGGAGGGCGCTCAGCGGGCCGCCGAAGGCGTCGCGGCGGGCGGTGTGCGCGACGGTGGCGTCCAGCGCGGCCTGGGCCATGCCGACCGCGAACGCGCCGACGCTGGGCCGGAACAGGTTCAGGGTGGTCATGGCGACGGCGAAGCCCTGTCCCTCGGTGCCGAGCAGGTCGCCGGGGCCGACGGGGACGCCGTCGAAGTCGAGGGTGCCGATGGGGTGCGGGGAGAGCATCTCCAGGGCGGCGCCGGTGAGTCCGGGCCGGTCGGCGGGGACCAGGAAGGCGGTGACGCCGCGCGCGCCGGTGCCGGGCGCGGTGCGGGCGAACACGGTGTACAGGTCGGCCTCGGGCGCGTTGGAGATCCAGCACTTGGTGCCGGTGAGCCGCCAGCCGCCGTCCCGGTGGGGTACGGCGGCGAGCGCGAGGGAGGCGGCGTCGGACCCGGCGTCCGGCTCGCTCAGCGCGAACGCGGCGACCGCCGTGCCGTCGGCCACCGGGGGCAGGACGCGCGCCCGCTGGGCGGGGGTGCCGTACGCGTGCACGGGATGGGCGCCGAGGCCCTGGAGGGCGAGCGCGGTCTCGGCGCCGGTGCAGCACCGGGCCAGGGACTCGCGCATCAGGCACAGATCGAGCGCACCGGAGGTGAACAGCTTTTTCAGCAGACCGAGTCGGCCCAGTTCGGCGAGCAACGGCCGGTTGACGCGGCCGGGTTCGCCCTTCTCGGCGAGCGGGCGCAGCCGCTCGGCGGCCAGTCGGCGCAACTCGGCGCACCAGGCGGTCTGTTCGGCGTCGAGCGCGAACGCGGACACGGCCGTCCTCCCTCCGGGGCCGGACCCGGCGACCGCCCCCACCCCGACGTTATCGCGGAGCGTTGACTGCCGTCACCAACGCGATACGCTCGAACGCGCGTCACCGGCCGGAGGGGGAACCGGGCGCCGGAGGTCTCCCGCTCGCGCGCCGCCGCCCGTCCCGACATCCGTCACGGCCAGCAGGGGGCGAACCCGTCATGCATGTCACGGCCCACCTCGACACCTTCGCGCGCGACCACCTCCCGCCGCCGGACGAGTGGCCGGACCTCTGCTTCGACCTGCCGGAACTCGCCTATCCACAGCGGCTGAACTGCGCGGCGGAACTCCTCGCGGACACCCCGCCGGACCGGCCCGCGTTCCGCACCCCGGACGGGGAGGTGTGGACGTACGGCGGGCTGCGGGAGCGGGTGGACCGGATCGCGCACGTGCTCACCGCCGGGCTGGGCGTCGTGCCCGGCAACCGGGTGCTGCTGCGTGGTCCGACCACCCCGTGGCTGGCCGCGTGCTGGCTGGCGGTGCTGAAGGCGGGCGCGGTCGCGGTGACCGTGCTCGCGCAGGCCCGCCCGCGGGAACTGGCCACGGTGTGCCGACTGGCCCGCATCGGCCACGCGCTGTGCGACGCGCGGGTGCTGGACGGCCTGCTGAGGGCGGAGGTGCCGGGGCTGGCCGTCACCCCCTACGGCGGGGACACCCCGGACGACCTGCTGCGCCGCCCCGCGCCGGACACCCCGTTCCCGGCGGTGGCGACGGCCGCCGACGACGTGGCGCTCATCGCGTTCACCTCCGGCACCACCGGCCGCCCCAAGGGCTGCGTCCACTTCCACCGGGACGTGCTGGCCGTCGCGGACACCTTCTCCCGCCATGTGCTGCGCCCGGTGCCGGACGACCTGTTCGCGGGCAGCCCACCGCCGGGCTTCACCTTCGGCCTGGGCGGTCTGGTGGTGTTCCCGCTGCGGGCCGGAGCGTGCGCGCTGCTCCTCGAACAGGCTTCCCCGCGGCACCTGTTGGCGGCGGTCGCCGAGCACCGGGTGACGGTGCTGTTCACCGCGCCGACCGCGTACCGCACGATGCTGGAGACGCTGGACGGGTACGACGTGTCCTCGCTGCGGCGCTGCGTCTCGGCGGGCGAGAACCTCCCGGCGGACACCTGGCACGCCTGGCACGAGCGGACCGGGCTGCGGCTGATCAACGGCATCGGCACGACCGAGCTGCTGCACATCTTCCTCTCGGCGGCCGACGAGCGGGCACAGCCCGGTACGACGGGCGTTCCGGTGCCGGGCTGGCGGGCCCGGGTGCAGGACGCGGACGGCGCGCCGGTGCCGGACGGGGTGCCGGGGCTGCTCGCGGTGCGCGGCCCGGTCGGCTGCCGCTATCTCGCGGACCCCCGGCAGCGGGAGTACGTGCGGGACGGCTGGAACATCACCGGGGACACCTGTGTCCGCGCATCCGACGGGCGGTTCCGGTTCGTGGCCCGCGCCGACGACATGATCGTCTCGGCCGGGTACAACATCGCGGGCCCGGAGGTGGAGGACGCGCTGCTGCGCCATCCCGACGTGGCGGAGGCGGCGGTCGTCGGCCGCCCGGACGAACGGCGCGGGCAGGTCGCGGTGGCCTACACCGTGCTGCGGCCGGGCGCGCGCACCGGCGAGGACGCGCTGCGGACCTTCCTCGCGGCCGAGCTGGCGCCCTACAAGTGCCCGCGCGTCTTCGTGTTCCTGGACGCGCTGCCGCGCACGGCGACCGGAAAGCTCCGGCGGTTCCTGCTGCGGAGCGAGGGTGACCAGCGGTGACGGTGCCGGGCAGTCGTATCGACGGCCTAAAATGATCAACGTGTCCGAGCAGCACGCCCCCAGGTCCCTCATCGTCACGCTGTACGGCGCGTACGGCCGCTCCGCCCCCGGTCCGGTACCGGTCGCGGAGCTGATCCGGCTGCTGGCCGCCGTCGGGGTGGACGCGCCGTCCGTACGGTCCTCGGTGTCCCGGCTGAAACGCCGGGGCCTGCTGCTGCCCGCCCGCACCGCGGCGGGCGCGGCCGGGTACGAACTCTCGGCCGAGGCACGGGAGTTGTTGGAGGACGGCGACCGGCGCATCTATCCGTCCGGCGCGCCGGAGGACGTGGGCTGGGTGTTGGCGGTGTTCTCGGTCCCGGAGTCGGAGCGGAACAAGCGGCATGTGCTGCGCTCCCGGCTGTCCGCGCTGGGCTTCGGCACGGCGGCGCCCGGCGTGTGGATCGCCCCGGCGCGGCTGTACGAAGAGGCCCGGCACACGCTGTGCCGACTGAAGCTGGACGCCTACGTGGACTTCTTCCGGGGCGAGCACCTGGGTTTCGCGGCCACCGCCGAGGCGGTGGCCCGCTGGTGGGACCTGGCGGCCGTCGCCCGGGAGCACGAGGACTTCCTCGCCGCGCACGCGCCCGTGCTGGAGGCGTGGGAGCGGCGCCCGGACACCCCGCCCGAGGACGCCTACCGCGACTATCTCCTCGCGCTGGACTCCTGGCGCCGACTGCCGTACGCCGACCCCGGTCTGCCCGGGCGGCTGCTCCCGGCGGACTGGCCGGGCGCGCGCTCGGCACAGGTGTTCCGGGCGCTGCACGAGCGGCTGCGGGACGCGGGGGCCCGGTTCGTGACCCCGCGCCCGCCGGGCTCGTAACCCCGGAGGACTCGGGTTTCGCGGCCCGGGGCCACCGGGACCGTCCGGCCCTCCGGTGGCTCAGCTCCTGAGCGGCACACGGGGCCCGGGGGTGTCCGTGCGGCCGGTGCGGGGGCGCCTGCTGCCCGCGCGGTACGGGTCCGGCCATACGGCGCCCGGCCCCTCGTAGCCCTGCTCGGCGGCGGCGTGCAGGGTCCAGTTCGGGTCGTACAGATGCGGGCGGGCCAGGGCGCACAGATCCGTGCGCCCGGCCAGGATCAGGGAGTTGACGTCGTCCCAGGAGGAGATCGCGCCGACCGCGACGACCGGGACGCGTACCTCCTGGCGGATGCGTTCGGCGAACGGCACCTGGTACGACCGTCCGAACGCGGGCCGTTCCGCGGAGACGACCTGGCCGGTGGAGACGTCGAGGGCGTCGGCGCCGTGCGCGGCGAAGGCGCGGGCGATCTCCACGGCGTCGTCGGCGGTGTTCCCGCCCTCGGCCCAGTCGGTGGCGGAGATCCGTACGGTCAGCGGGCGTTCCTCCGGCCAGACCGCGCGGACGGTGTCGAAGACCTCCAGCGGGAACCGCAGCCGCCGCTCCGGTGTGCCGCCGTAGGCGTCGGTGCGGAGGTTGGTGAGCGGGGAGAGGAACCCGGACAGCAAGTAGCCGTGCGCGCAGTGGAGTTCGAGCAGATCGAATCCGGCGCGGGCGGCCCGTAGCGCGGCCTGCCTGAACTGGTCGCGGATGTCCGTGAGTTGAGCGCGGGAGAGTTCGCGGGGCAGCTGTCCGCCGGGCCGGTAGGGCAGCGCGGAGGCGGCGGCCAGTTGCCAGTTGCCCTCGGGCAGCGGTTCGTCCATGCCCTCCCACATGCGCCGGGTGGAGCCCTTGCGGCCGGAGTGCCCGAGCTGCACGCCGATGGCCGTACCGGGGGCGCTGCGGTGCACGAAGTCGGTGACCCGCCGCCACGCCTCGGCCTGCCGTCCGGTCCACAGTCCGGTGCAGCCGGGGGTGATGCGGCCCCGCTCGCTGACGCACACCATCTCCGTCATCACCAGCCCGGCCCCGCCGAGCGCGCGGGCGCCGAGGTGCACGAGGTGGAAGTCGCCGGGCAGGCCGTCGGTGGCGGAGTACAGGTCGGTGGGCGAGACGACGACCCGGTTGCGCAGGGTCAGGCCGCGCAGCCGGAACGGGGTGAACATGGGCGGGGTGCCGGGCGGGCAGCCGAACTCCCGCTCCACGGCGTCGGTGAAGGCGGGGTCGCGCAGCCGGAGACCGTCGTGGGTGACCCGGCGGCTGCGGGTGAGCAGCCCGAACGCGAACCTGCGCGGCGGCTGGTCCACCCGGCGGGCCAGCTCCTCGAACCACTCCAGGCTGGCCCGCGCGGCCCGCTGGGTGGAGGCGACGACCGGCCCGCGTTCCGCCTCGTACGCGGTCAACGCATCGGCGGTGGAGGGGTGTTCGCGCAGCCGGGCGGTGAGTGCGACGGCGTCCTCGACGGCGAGCCGGGTGCCGGAGCCGATGGAGAAGTGCGCGGTGTGCGCCGCGTCCCCGAGCAGGACGACGTTGCCGTGCGACCAGCGCGCGCAGGTCACCGTGCGGAACGTCCGCCAGTGGGGGTCACGGGTGCGCAGCGGGCGTCCGCCGAGCGCGTCCGCGAAGATCTTGGCGCACCGCTCGGCGGACTCCCGCTCCCCGGCGCGGTCGAACCCGGCGGCCCGCCAGACCTCCTCGCGCATCTCGACGATCACGGTGGAGGCGTCCGCGCGGTAGGGGTAGCCGTGCAGCTGCATCACCCCGTGCTCGGTCTCCGCGATCTCGAAGCGGAACGCGTCGAGGGCGAAGTCCGCGGCCATCCAGACGTACCGGCACCGGTGCTGCTCGGTCCGGGACCGGAACACCTCCGCGTACGCCTCGCGGGTCGCGCTGCCCGCGCCGTCGGCCGCTATCACGAGGTCGTGCCCGGCGGCCAGCCGGTCGGCGTCCGGGGCCCGGTCACCGAAGCGCAGCCCGACCCCCAGGGAACGGCACCGCTCGTGCAGGATCTCCAGCAGCCGCCGCCTGCCGAGCGCGGCGAACCCGTGTCCCCCGGACCGCAGCCGCACCCCCCGGTGCACGATGTCGATGGCGTCCCAGCGCACGAGGTCCCGGCCCAGGGCCGCGTACACGACCGGGTCGGCGTGCTCGATCCCGCCGAGCGTCCCGTCGGAGAGCACCACCCCGAACCCGAACGTCTCCGCGGCCGGGTTCCGCTCCCACACGGTGACGCTCCGGGCCGGGTCGAGCCGCTTGAGCAGCGCGGCGGCGTAGAGCCCACCGGGACCGCCGCCGATCACGGCGACACTCCGGGCGGGGCCGTCGGGCGCCCGCCCGGTCACTTCGGGGCCCGCTTCCCGGTGAAGGCCGCGTGGAACTCGGCGTAGTCCTCGCCGGTCATCAGCAGGGCCTGGGTGGCGGCGTCGAGTTCGACGGCGGCGGCGAGCGGCATGTCGAGTTCGGCGGTGAGCAGGGCCTTGGTCCGGGCGTGGGCGAGGGCGGGGCCGTCGGCGAGGCGGCGGGCCAGGGCGTGGGCGCGTTCGTCGGCGCGGCCCTCGTCGGTGACCTCGCCGAGCAGGCCGATCCGCTCGGCCTCGGCGGCGCCGACCGGTTCGCCCAGCATCAGCAGCCGGGTGGCATGGCCGAGCCCGACCACACGGGGCAGCAGATAGGCGGCGCCCATGTCACCGCCGGAGAGGCCGACGCGGGTGAAGAGGAACGCGAACCGGGTGGTGGGGTCCGCGATCCGGAAGTCCGCCGCGAGCGCGAGGACGGCACCGGCACCGGCGGCCACCCCGTGCAGGGCGGCGACCACCGGGAACGGGCACTCCCGCAGCGCCCGGACGACCTGCCCGGTCATCCGGTTGAAGTCGAGCAGCGCGGCGGTGTCCAGGGCCAGCGTGGCACCGATGATCTCGTCCACGTCCCCGCCGGAGCAGAACCCGCGCCCCTCCCCGGCCAGCACCAGCGCGCGCACCGCCCGCTCACGGGACAGCTCCGCGAGCAGGTCCCGCAGGTCGGCGTAGGCGCCGAAGGTGAGCGCGTTGAGCTTGGCGGGGCGGGCGAGGGTGACGGTGGCGACCCCGTCCTCGACGCGCACCCGCAGATGCTCCCAGTCGGGGGTGCGGGCGGCGGAGCCGGTGAAGGGACTCATGGCGTGCGGACCTCCTCGGGCGACGGTGCCTCACGGAGCGCGACGGTGCGCCATCCAGAAGTTAACACGCGTTTGTGACTGTCGTCACGAGTGCGCGACAGACCGTACGCCCGCCGCACCGCCGCCGCACCGCCATGACAGCGCCGCCGGGCAGCCGCCGTACGACCCCCGGCGCCGCTCCGGCCGGGTCACATGTGTCACAGCACGGCGACGGACGGGTCACAGCGCGATCCGGGGTGCGGAGCCGGTCGTACTGGTGGGTAGGCACGGGCTGCCGGGGCCGTCCGCACCGGCCGGTGCCCATAGGCGGCCTTCACGGCCGGGCCCGTACCATTCCCCTAGCCGAAAGCAGGGCAGCCTGCTCCATGAACGGAATCACCGTGCACGATCACCCCGTCGAACCGGCCTCCTGGCGCATCGCCCTGCCGCACACCGCCGCCGCGGTGCCGGTGGCGCGCGCGCTGGTCCGGTCGGCGCTCGCCGAGGTGGGACACACGGCGGACCGCGACACCGCCGAGCTGCTGACGGCGGAACTCGTCGCCAACGCGGTGGAGCACACCGCCGGGCGCGGTCCGATAGAGCTGGTGGTCGAGGTGCGGGCGACCGGCTGCCAGGTCGAGGTGCACGACCCGGACCCGTCGCCGCCCGGCCATCTGACCCGCCCGGTGATCGAGACGCCGGACGTGTGGCAGGAGGGCGGGCGGGGCCTGCTGCTGATCCGCTCCCTCAGTTCGTCCTGCGGTCACCGCCCCACCCCGTCGGGCAAGGCGGTGTGGTTCACCCTTCCCGCGCTGCCGGTGCGGCGCCGGGCGTGACCGTGCCGCCGGGCCCGGCCATCGTGGAGTGCCGACGGCCGTAGCCGAGGTAGACGAGCAGCCCGACGACCAGGAACACCGCGAACTGCACCCAGGTGTGCCAGCCGGTCTCGTACATCAGGTAGAGGCAGCACGCGATGCCGAGCAGCGGCGAGAGCGGGTACAGCGGCACCCGGAAGCCGCGCGCGAGGGCGGGTTCGCGGCGGCGCAGCGCGAACACCACGACGTTGACGACGGCCATGACGGCGAGGGTGCCGATGGTGCACAGGTTCACCGTGGCGTCCAGCGGCACGAACGCGGCGATCACCGCGAAGACCCCGGAGACGACGAGGGTTCCGGCGACCGGGGTGGCGGTGCGCGGGGAGACCTTCTCGAAGACGTGCGGGACGAGTCCGTCGCGGGACATGGACATCAGGATGCGGGTCTGGCCGTAGGTCACGGCGAGCACCACGGAGGCGATGGCGACGACCGCGCCGAACGCGACGACGGCGCCGCCGAGGTCGGAGCCGGTGACCGAGTCCACCACGTAGGACAGCGCGGCCGAGGTGGTGGCGACCTTGTGGCTGCCGACGGCGCCGATCGCGGCGAGCGCGACCGCGCAGTACAGCAGCGTGACCAGGCCCATGCAGACCAGGACGGCGACGGGGATGTCCCGGCGCGGGTTCTTCGCCTCCTCACCGGCGGTGGTGATCGCGTCGAAGCCGATGTACGAGAAGAACGCGGCGGTGGTGCCCGCGCCGATGCCACCGAACCCGGCCGGGGAGAACGGCGTGAGGTGGCCGTGCTGGAACGCGGTGAAGCCGATGGCGCAGAACGCGACCAGTACGACGAGCTTCACGGCGGCCATCACGGCGGTCGCGCGGGCGCTCTCCCGCACCCCGCGCACCAGCAGCACGGCGGCGAGCGCGATCACCAGCACGGCGGGCAGGTTGACGACACCGCCGTCACCGGGCCCGGCGGACAGGGCGGCGGGGAACCGCCATCCGACGAGGCTGTGCAGCAGCTCGTTGACGTACTGGCTCCAGCCGACGGCGACCGCCGAGATCGACACGCCGTACTCCAGCAGCAGGCACCAGCCGACCAGGAAGGCGCTGGTCTCGCCGAGCCCGGCGTAGGCGAAGGAGTACGAGGAGCCGGAGACCGGGATGGCGCCGCCCAGCTCGGCGAAGGAGAAGGCGGTGAAGACGCAGGTGATCGCGGCGAGCACGAAGGAGACGACGACGGCCGGACCGGCGCTCGCCACGGACTGGGACAGACCCACGAAGATGCCGGTGCCGACGACGGCGCCGATCCCGAAGCAGATCAGCTGGAAGAGGCCCATCGTCCGCTTCAGGCCGTGGCCCTCGCGGTCGGCGCCGGACTCCGCGACGAGGAGGTGGGGGGACTTGATGCGTGGAGCGGGCATTGCGGGTGGTGCTCGTTTCTGGTGGCGCGGGGCACGGTCCGGGGTCGTCCGGACCCGTCCTGGGCGGCACGGCACGGGGTGGGGTGGGCCGGCCGCCGGTCAGGATACGTGCCGGTGGTGAGACGGGAGGTAAGACCCGCTATCGGGCGGCGAGGGTGGCGACCAGGACCGCCTTGATGGTGTGCATACGGTTCTCCGCCTCGTCGAAGACGACGGAGTGCCCGGACTCGAAGACCTCGTCGCTGACCTCCAGCTCGGTCAGGCCGTGCCGGGCGTGGATCTCCCGGCCGAGGGCGGTGCCGAGGTCGTGGAAGGCGGGCAGGCAGTGCAGGAAGCGGACGTCGTCGTTGCCGGTGGCGCGCAGCACGTCCATCGTCACGGCGTACGGGCCGAGCAGCGCGATCCGCTCGTCCCAGACCTCCTTGGGCTCGCCCATCGACACCCACACGTCGGTGGCGACGAAGTCGGCGCCGCGCACGCCCTGGCGCACGTCGTCGGTGAGCGCGATCCGGGCACCGGAGACGGAGGCGAGCCGCCGGGCCACCTCGACCACGGTCGGCGCGGGCCACAGCACCTTCGGCGCGACGATCCGGACGTCCATGCCGAGCAGGGCGCCGGTGACGAGGTAGGAGTTGCCCATGTTGTAGCGGGCGTCCCCGAGGTAGGCGAACGCGGTCCGGGAGAGCGGTTTGGCGGTGTGCTCCGTCATGGTGAGCACGTCGGCGAGCATCTGGGTGGGGTGCCACTCGTCGGTGAGCCCGTTGTAGACGGGCACGCCCGCGTGGGCGGCCAGCTCCTCGACCACGCCCTGCCCGTGCCCCCGGTACTCGATCGCGTCGTACATCCGGCCCAGCACGCGGGCGGTGTCCTTCACGGACTCCTTGTGTCCGATCTGCGAACCGGCGGGGTCGAGGTAGGTGGTGTGGGCGCCCTGGTCGGCGGCGGCGACCTCGAACGCGCAGCGGGTGCGCGTCGAGGTCTTCTCGAAGATCAGCGCGATGTTCCTCCCCGTGAGGTGCCGGGTCTCGGCACCGGCCCGCTTGGCGGCCTTCAGCTCGGCCGCCAGCTCGACCAGACCGCGGAACTCCCCCTCGGTGAAGTCCAGTTCCTTGAGGAAGTGGCGGCCCGCGAGGGCGGTCGGGACGGTCGCCATGAGGGCACTCCAGGGGTACGGGGAAAGGATCGTGGAATACTATACGCCGCCCAGTATTTCTATACGGTCACCGGGTCGTCTCACACCGGGTCCCGCTCCACCGGACAGCTCATGCAGCGCGGGCCGCCCCGCCCCCGGCCGAGTTCGCTGCCGGGGATCTCGATCACCTCGATGCCCTGCTTGCGCAGATGGGTGTTGGTGGTGGCGTTGCGCTCGTAGGCGACGACGACACCGGGTTCGACCGCGAGGACGTTGCAGCCGTCGTCCCACTGCTCGCGCTCGGCCGCGTGCACGTCCTGGGTGGCGGTCAGCACCCGGATCTCCCCGAGCCCGAGCGCGGCGGCGATGGCCCGGTGCATGTGCTCCGGCGGATGGTCGGTGACCTTCAACTCCTTCTCCCCGACGCCCGGTTCGATGGTGTACGAACGGAGCATGCCGAGTCCGGCGTACTGGGTGAAGGTGTCGCCGTCGATCATCGTCATCACGGTGTCGAGGTGCATGAAGGCGCGGGCCTTCGGCATGTCGAGGGCGACGATGGTGTGCGCGGAACCGGCCGCGAACAGCTTGTGCGCGAGCATCTCCACGGCCTGCGGGGTGGTCCGCTCGCTCATCCCGATCAGCACGGCGCCGTTGCCGATCACCAGCACGTCACCGCCCTCGATGGTGGAGGGGTAGTCGGCCTGACCCCGGGACCAGACATGGAACGGCTCGGCGGCGAAGAGGGGGTGGTGCCGGTAGATCGCCTCGAAGTGCACGGTCTCGCGCTGCCGGGCGGGCCAGCGCATCGCGTTGATGGAGACGCCGTCGTAGATCCACGCCGAGGTGTCGCGGGTGAAGAGGTGGTTGGGCAGTGGACCGAGCAGGAAGTCGTCCAGTTCCATCACATGGAAGCGGACCGAGGTCGGCTCGGCGTGCCCGGCCAGGAACTCCCGCTTGGTCATGCCGCCGACCAGCGCCTCGGCCAGTTCCTCCGGCGGCATCGCCTCGAAGGCGGCGCGCAGATGATCGGTGGCGAGGGGGCCGTACTCCTTCTCGTCGAAGACCCGGTCCAGCACCAGGGTGCGGGCCTCGGGGACGGCGAGCGTCTCGGTGAGCAGGTCGCCGAAGAGGTGGACGGCGACCCCCCGGTCGCGCAGCACGTCGGCGAACCCGTCGTGCTCGACGCGCGCCCGGCGCACCCAGAGCAGGTCGTCGAAGAGGAGCGCGTCCTTGTTGCTGGGCGTGAGCCTTTTGAGCTCCAGGTCCGGGCGGTGCAGGATCACCCGGCGCAGCCGCCCGGCCTCGGAGTGGACGTGGTATGCCATGCCTCCATCCTGGCCGGAGCCGACCGGGTTCACGCCCTTCTCGGCCGTTTCCGGCACTTCTTGTTCTCGTCCTCTTGACGATAAACGGCCGTCCCGCTTATCGTCTCTACGACGAAAAGCGAGGGGTTCTCTCATGGCCGACATCACCCGGCGCCTGGGCTGGCGCCATCTGCGGGGCGCGCCGACCGCGCACGTCCGGCACCACCGCTCCGGCACCCTGGCGCACGACGGGCCGGGTCTGAGCTTCTGGTTCCGGCCGCTGGCCGCCGCGCTGTCGGAGATCCCGGTGGACGACCGGGAACTGGCGATGACCTTCCACGCCCGCACCTCCGACTTCCAGGACGTGGCGGTGCAGGCCACGGTCACCTACCGGATCGCGGACCCGGCGGTCGCCGCCGCCCGGCTGGACTTCTCCATCGACCCGGACACCGGCGCCTGGCGCGGCACCCCGCTGGCCCAGCTCGGCACGCTGCTCACCGAGAGCGCCCAGCAGCACGCGCTGGCCGTCCTCGCCCGGACCCCGCTGGCCGAGGCGCTGGTGAACGGCGTGACCTCGGTGCGGGAGCGGGTCGCGGCGGGACTCGGCGCCGAACCCCGGCTGCCCGCCACCGGCATCGAGATCGTCGCCGTACGCGTGATGGCGCTGCGGCCCGAGCCGGAGGTGGAGCGGGCGCTGCGCACCCCGGCCCGTGAGCAGATCCAGCAGGAGGCCGACCGCGCGATGTACGAACGGCGGGCGGTCGCCGTCGAGCGGGAGCGGGCCATCGCGGAGAACGAACTCGCCAGCAAGATCGAACTGGCCCGCCGCGAGGAGCGGTTGGTCGAGCAGCGCGGCACCAACGCGCGCCGCGAGGCCGAGGAGCAGGCCGCCGCCGACGCGGTCCGCGCGACCGCCGAGGCCGAGCGCACGGTACGGCTGGCCGACGCGGAGGCGTCCCGTTCGGTACGGCTCGCGGAGGCGGAGGCCGCCCGCGCGGTCAAGCTGGCCGAGGCGGACGCTGCCCGGACGGCCGCCCTCACCGAGGCGGAGGCGGCGCGCACCCTGAAGCTCGCCGAGGCGGACGCCGCCCGCACCGTACGCGCCGCCCGCGCCGAGGCCGAGGGCGCCCGCGAGACCGGCGAGGCACGCGCACGGGCCCAGGCGGCCTGGCTGGCCGTGCACGCGGAGGCGGGCGTGTCCGGCGAGGCGGTCCTCCGGGCGCTCACGGCGGCCCGGCTGGCGGAGAACCTGCCGCGCATCGAGAGCGTGACGCTGTCCCCGGACGTGCTGACGGGGCTGCTGAACCGGCTGGGGGCGGGGACGGCCGACTCGGCCGACTCGACTGCGGGAGAAGCGAGTTCGAGCAACTCGGCGCCGGATGGGACCGGTTCGGGCGATACGCGTCCCGCCGGAGACTCCCGGTGAGCCTCGCCCCACGCGCCGTACTGGTCCACCGGACCACGGAGTACGAGGAGTTGGTGGCCCGGCACGGGACGCACGGGCAGGCCGCGTTCTTCCTGTCCTCGCGGGGCCGGGACATCACGGAGGTGGCCGCGCGGCACGAACGGGACGGGCGGGCGCTCGCGGAGGTGGCCGCCGCCGTGCCGCTGGACTGGCGGCAGACACGGGTGGAGCGGGCCGACCTGGACCGCTTCCCGTTCGCCCCGGAGGACGTGGTGGTCGTCGTCGGGCAGGACGGGCTGGTCGCCAACGCGGCCAAGTACCTGACGGGTCAGCCGGTGGTCGGGGTGGACACCGACCCCGGCCGCAATCCGGGCGTGCTGGTCCGGCACCGGCCGGGCGACGCGGGGAAACTGCTGCGCGCCGCCGGTGCGGCCGGGGCGCGGGTGGACGAGCTGACGATGGTGGAGGCCGTCGCGGACGACACCCAGCGGCTGGTGGCGCTGAACGAGATCTACCTCGGGACGCCCGGTCACCAGACCGCCCGCTACCGCCTGGGCCTCGACGGCGACGGGGGTGTCGCCGAGGCCCAGGCGTCCTCCGGGGTGCTGGTCGGCACCGGCACCGGGGCGACCGGCTGGCTCCGCTCGCTCTGGCAGGAGCGGGGCGGCCCGGTGGCGCTGCCCGCGCCGACCGAGGACCGGCTGCTCTGGTTCGTCCGCGAGGCGTGGCCCTCCCCCGCCACCGGCACCGCCCTGGTCGCGGGGGACCTCGCCGCCACCGCGCGGCTCACCCTCACCGTGGAGTCCGACCATCTGATCGCCTTCGGCGACGGCATCGAGTCCGACGCGCTGCATCTGACGTGGGGGCAGACGGTCCGGGTGGGGGTGTGCGGACAGCGGCTGCGGCTCGCGGTGTGAGGGGGGGCAGGGGGCGCGCGGCGGAGGCGAGGGACGGGACCGGGGCCGCTGCCCGGCGCGGCCGTAGCGGCGCTCGTGACCCAACTCACCTGCCCCGGGCGTCGGTTCGCGCCGGGGTGCGCGGCGCACCGGGCGGGGGCGAACGCCGCACGGCGACCCCGTACGCCCTACCGGAGATCACCGGCGCCCGGAAATGATGAGCGCACCGCACAGAGACCCGATGAGCCGCGCCCCCCTGCCCCACGCCGGGCGGACGGCACGGCGGAAGGAGCTCGGATGTTGCTTCTCGTCTCCCCGGACAGTGTCGAAGAGGCCCTCGACTGCGCGAAGGCCGCCGAACACCTGGACATCGTCGATGTGAAGAAGCCCGACGAGGGTTCGCTCGGTGCCAACTTCCCCTGGGTCATCAGGGAGATCCGCGCCGCCGTCCCGGCGGCCACCCCGGTCTCCGCCACCGTGGGCGACGTGCCGTACAAGCCGGGCACGGTGGCCCAGGCGGCGCTCGGCGCGGTGGTCTCCGGTGCCTCGTACATCAAGGTCGGGCTCTACGGCTGCACCACGCCCGAGCAGGGCATCGACGTGATGCGGGCGGTCGTCCGGGCGGTGAGGGAGTACAGCCGGGAGGCGCTGGTCGTGGCCTCCGGGTACGCCGACGCCCACCGGATCGGCTGCGTCAACCCGCTGGCGCTGCCGGACATCGCGGCCCGCGCCGGGGCGGACGCGGCGATGCTGGACACCGCGATCAAGGACGGGACGCGGCTGTTCGACCACGTCCCGCCCGGGATGTGCGCCGAGTTCGTGCGGCTGGCGCACGCGGCCGGGCTGCGCGCCGCCCTCGCGGGCAGTGTCCGGCAGGCGGACCTGGGCGCGCTGACCCGGATGGGCACGGACATCGTGGGCGTGCGCGGCGCGGTCTGTGAGGGCGGCGACCGGAACGCGGGGCGCATCCGGCCGCATCTGGTGGCCGCGTTCCGCGCGGAGATGGACCGGTGGGAAACGGCCCGCCGGGACGGGGCGGACCTGTCCGCCGAGCCGGTGGTACCGCCCGGCCCGGCGGACCCCGCCGCTCCCGTGTCCCCCGCCGTTCCCTCCGTCGGCTGACGCCCGGAACCGGGATGCCGGAAACCGCGCGCACGGCCGCGTCGTTCGCCGTCATCGATCCGGCCACCGGCGAGCCCTTCGCCGAGGCCCCCGACCGGCGGCCGGAGGAACTGGACGCCGTGGTGGACCGGGCGCACCGGGCCTGGACCGGCTGGCGTGCCGACCCGGCCGCCCGTACCACCGCGCTGTACGCGGCGGCCGACGCCGTGGAGGCGGCCGGAGACCGCCTCGCCCCGCTGCTCACCCGTGAGCAGGGCAAGCCGCTGGCCGAGTCGTACGCGGAGGTCGCCCGGACGGCGGCCCGGCTGCGGTACTTCGCGGAACTGGCCCCGAGAACGCGGCGGATCAGCGACGGGCGGCCGGTGCGCGGCGAGGTCCGCTGGCGTCCGCTCGGTCCGGTGGCGGCGATCGTGCCGTGGAACTTCCCGCTCCAACTCGCGGCGGCGAAGTTCGCGCCCGCGCTCGCGGCGGGCAACACGGTGGTCCTCAAGCCGTCCCCGTACACCCCGCTCGCCACCCGGCTGCTGGGTTCCGTACTCGCCGCCGTCCTGCCCGAGGACGTGCTGACCGTCGTCACCGGCCGCGAACCCCTCGGCGCCCGGCTGGTCTCCCACCCCGGCATCCGGCATGTCACCTTCACCGGCTCGGTGCCCACCGGGCGGGCCGTCGCCGCGGCGGCGGCCGGCTCCCTCGCCCGCGTCACCCTGGAACTGGGCGGCAACGACGCGGCCGTGCTGCTGGACGACGTGGCGGTGGAGGCGGTCGCGGACCGGCTGTTCTGGGCCGCGTTCCGCAACTGCGGCCAGGTCTGCATGGCCGTGAAACGCGTCTACGTCCCGGCCCGGCTGCACAGCGAGGTGGTCGAAGCCCTCGCCCAGCGGGCCACGTCCGTCGTCGTCGGACCCGGACTGGACCCGGACACCCGGCTCGGCCCGGTCAACAACGCGCCCCAGCTGGCCCGCGTGGAGCAGCTCACCCGGCGGGCCCTGGCCGACGGCGCCCGGACGGCGGCGGGCGGTCACCGGATCGACGGGCCGGGCCACTTCTTCGCGCCGACGATCCTCACCGGCGTACCCCCGGACAGCCCGGTGGTGACCGGCGAGCAGTTCGGCCCGGTGCTGCCCGTGCTGCCGTACCGGACCCTGGACGAGGCGGTGGACGCCGCCAACGGCACCGGGTTCGGGCTGGGCGGCTCCGTGTGGGGCACCGACCTGGACCGGGCCGAGGCGGTGGCCGACCGGCTCGAATGCGGCACCGCCTGGATCAACCACCACGCCGAACTCTCCCTCGCCCAGCCCTTCGCCGGGATCAAGGACAGCGGGGTCGGCGTCGCGGGCGGCCCCTGGGGGTTCTACGGCAATCTGCGGCCGTTCGTCGTGCACCGCCCGGAGGAGACATGACGACGCGCTTCCGGGCGGCGGTGCTGCGCTCCCGCGAGGACCCGTTCGGCGTCGAGGAGGTGATCCTGCGCTCGGGACCCGCCGAGGGCGAGGTCCTGGTGCGGATCGCGGGGTGCGGGATGTGCCGTACCGATCTCGCGGTCCGCAGGTCGGGAGGGCGCAGCCCGCTGCCCGCGGTGCTCGGCCACGAGGGCGCCGGGGTCGTGGTCCGCACCGGTGGCGGCCCGGACACCGCGGTCGGCGTCGGTGACCATGTCGTCCTCAGCTTCGACTCCTGCGGGCACTGCCGGAACTGCCGGGGCGCGGCCCCCGCCTACTGCGACTCCTTCGCCTCCCTCAACCTGTTCGGCGGCCGGAAGGAGGACACCCCGCGCCTCACCGACGCGGCCGGGCGGCCGCTGGCCCCCCGCTGGTTCGGCCAGTCCTCGTTCGCCGAGTACGCGCTCGTCCCGGCCCGCAACGCCGTACGCGTCGATCCCGCTCTGCCCCTGGAACTGCTCGGGCCGCTCGGCTGCGGGTTCCTCACCGGCGCCGGAGCGGTGCTGAACACCTTCCGCGCCGGACCCGGTGACACCCTGGTGGTGCTCGGCGCGGGCGCGGTGGGACTGGCCGCCGTGATGGCCGCCACCGCCTCCGGCGCGTTCATCGTCGCCATCGACCACAACCCCCAACGCCTCGCGCTGGCCGAGCGGTTCGGCGCCGTGCCGCTGTCCTCCGGCACGATGGGACTGCCCGAGCGCGTACGACGGCTCACCGACGGCGGCGCCCGGTACGCCCTGGACACCACCGCCTCTCCCCCGCTGATCAACGACGCGCTCCGAGCGCTGCGCCCCACCGGCACCCTCGGCCTGGTGGCCCGGCTGCACACCGCGCTGCCGCTCGAACCGGGCACGCTGGACCGGGGGCGTGCCGTCCGCCACCTCTGCGAGGGGGACGCCGTGCCCAGCCTGTTGATCCCCCGGCTGACCGCGCTCTGGCAGGCCGGGCGCTTCCCCTTCGACCAGTTGATCCGCACCTACCCGCTGTCCGGCATCGACGAGGCCGAACGCGACTGCGACGCGGGCCGCGTGGTCAAACCCGTACTGCTCCCGGAAGGAAGAGACCGATGAGCGAGACGTACGACATCACGGACCCGGCGCGGACGGAACGGGACGGCACGGACGGGGTGGACGGGGTGGACGGGGTGGGCGGCACGGACGGGGTGGACGGCGGTGTGGGTGTCACCGCCCTGCTGGTCGCCGCCGCGCGGGCGATCGAGACGCACCGCGCCGACAGCCTGGCCCGTGACGCGTACGCGGAGCACTTCGTGCGGGCTGCCCCGGTGTGCGCCGGGTGGCCGGTGCGCGTCGAGGAGGTGCCGGACGGGGACGCCGATCCGCTGTGGGGCCGGTTCGCCCGCTACTTCGGCCTGCGCACCCGCGTCCTGGACGACTTCCTCCTCGGCTCGACCGCCGCCGGTGCCGCTCAGGTGGTGCTGCTGGGCGCCGGGCTGGACACTCGTGCCTTCCGGCTGGACTGGCCGTCCGACTGCGTGGTCTACGAGATCGACCGGGCCGGTGTACTGGCGTTCAAGCACCGGGTGCTGGACGGGCTGGCGGCCGGGCCGCGGGTGAGGCGGGTACCGGTGCCGGTCGATCTGCGGGACGACTGGGTCACCGCGCTGACCTCCGCCGGGTTCGACCCGGCCGCGCCGAGCGTCTGGCTGGCCGAGGGGCTGCTGTTCTACCTTCCGGCGCCCGTCGAGACGTATCTCATCGACACCGTGCACCGGCTGGCCGCCGGGGGCAGCGCGCTGGCGTACGAGGCGAAGCTGGAGAAGGACCTGCTGGCGTACCGGGACAGCGCGATCTACACCGCGACCCGCGCGCGGATCGGCATCGACCTGCTGGACCTCTTCGACAAGGGGCCGCGGCCCGACTCGGCGGGCGCCCTGGCGGCGCGGGGCTGGACCACCACCGTGGAGACGCCCTTCGACCACACCCGCCGCCACGGCCGCGGCCCCCTCCCCGAGCCGGACGACGCGCTGGAGGGGAACCGCTGGGTCTTCGCGCGCAGACCCCGGCCGTGACGGACGCGTCCGGCCGGAGCCGGAACCCCCGGATTCGCCACCGGGGGCCACCGGGGGCCACCGGGGGCCATCGGTCCATGACCGGGCCCCGCCGGTCTACAGCCGGGGGTCCACCGGCTCCGACTCCAGGGCCAGGACGCCGAACACCGCCTCGTGGACCCGCCACAGCGGCTCGCCGTCCGCGAGCCGGTCCAGGGCCTCTAGGCCGAGGGCGTACTCCCGGACGGCCAGCGAGCGCTTGTGGTGGAGGAAGCGCTGCCGCAGCCGGTCCAGGTTCTCCGGGCGGGTGTACTCGGGGCCGTAGATGATCCGCAGGTACTCCCGGCCCCGGCACTTCACACCGGGCTGGACCGGACGGCCCTGCTCGGAGCGGACCAGCGCGCCGAGCGGTTTGACGACCATGCCCTCACCGCCCCGGCCGGTCATCTCCAGCCACCAGTCCACGCCTGCGCGGACCGACTCCGGGTCGCCGGTCTCGACGTACAGCCGACGGGTGGTGTGCAGCAGACCGGTGGGGTCGTGCTCCACCAGCCGGTCGATCAGCGCGAGTTGCTCGTCGTGCGGGAGCCCGGCGAGGCTGCGGCCCTGGACCGCGAGGAGCTGGAACGGGGCGAGCCGGACGCCGTCCAGGCCGTCGGTGGTCCAGCAGTAACGGCGGTAGGCGTCGGTGAACGCCGCCGCGTCGGACGCGCGTTCACGCTGCCGCTCCAGCAGTCCGGCCACGTCGGCGCCCCGCCCGGCGGCGGCCTCCAGTGCGGCGAGCGCGCCGGGGAACACCGCCCCGGCCGCCGCGCCGACGGCCGCGTACTGACTGCGCAGCAGCCCCGAGGCCTTCAGCGACCAGGGCATCAGCTCCGCGTCCAGCAGCAGCCAGTCGGTGTCCAGCTCCGCCCACAGCCCGGCGCCGTCGAGCGCGGCGCGCAGTCGGCCGAGGACCTCCTCCGTGACCGCCGCGTCGTCGAAGAACGGGCGCCCGGTGCGGGTGTAGAGCGAGCCGGTGGGCCCGTCCACGCCGAACCGCTTCCGTGCGGTGTCCGCGTCCCGGCAGACCAGGGCGACGGCCCGCGAGCCCATGTGCTTCTCCTCGCACACAACCCGCGCGACCCCGTCGGCCGCGTACTGCGCGAACGCCTCCGCCGGGTGCTCCAGAAAGCCGTCCTCGCGGGAGGTCGGGGTGGGCGCCATCGTCGGCGGGAGGTACGGCATCAGGCGCGGGTCCACGGCGAAGCGGCTCATGACCTCCAGGGCCGCCGCCGCGTTCTCCTCCCGGACCGCGACCCGCCCGGCGTGCCGGGTCTCCACGCCCCGGCGGCCGTACACGTCCGCCAGGTCCAGCGGGCGGCCCTGGTGTCCGCCGGGCGCCTCACTGCGCAGCGGCCGGGCCGGTTCGTACCAGACCCGCTCGGCGGGTACGTCCACCAGCTCGCGCTCCGGCCAGCGCAGCGCGGTCAGCCTGCCGCCGAACACGGCACCGGTGTCGAGGCAGATGGTGTTGTTGAGCCACGTGGCCTCGGGCACGGGTGTGTGGCCGTACACCACAGCGGCCCGGCCCCGGTACTCCTCGGCCCACGGGTAGCGCACGGGCAGCCCGAACTCGTCGGTCTCGCCGGTGGTCTCGCCGTACAGCGCGTGCGAGCGGACCCGGCCGGACGTACGGCCGTGGTACTTCTCGGGCAGACCGGCGTGGCAGACCACCAGGCGTCCGCCGTCGAGGACGTAGTGGCTGACCAGGCCGTCGAGGAAGGCGCGGACCTCGGCCCTGAACTCCTCGCTCTCGCCGTCCATCTGGGCGATGGTCTCCGCGAGCCCGTGGGTGTGCTGGACGTTGCGGCCCTTGAGGTGACGGCCGTACTTGTTCTCGTGGTTGCCCGGCACGCACAGCGCGTTCCCGGACGCGACCATCGACATCACGCGACGCAGCACGCCCGGTGTGTCGGGGCCCCGGTCCACGAGGTCTCCGACGAACACGGCGGTACGGCCGTCGGGGTGGACGCCGTCCGCATACCCCAACTCGGCGAGCAGGGACTCCAGTTCGCTCGCACAGCCGTGGATGTCACCCACGATGTCGAACGGGCCGGTGAGGTGGGTCAGGTCGTTGAACCGCTTCTCGGTGACGACGGTGGCGCGCTCGGCCTCCTCCTCGCCGCGCAGCACATGCACCTTGCGGAACCCCTCGCGCTCCAAGCTCCGCAGGGAGCGCCGGAGTTCGCGGATGTGCCGCTGCACGACCCGGCGCGGCAGCTCGGCCCGGTCGGGGCGGCCCGCGTTGCGGCGGACGCACACCTCCTCGGGCATGTCGAGCACGATGGCGATGGGCAGCACGTCGTACTTCCGTGCCAGCTCGATCAGTTGACGGCGGCTGTCCTGCTGGACGCTGGTGGCGTCCACGACGGTACGGCGGCCCGCGGCCAGGCGCTTGCCCGCGATGTAGTGCAGCACGTCGAAGGCGTCGCCGCTGGCGCTCTGGTCGTTCTCGTCGTCCGCGACCAGGCCCCGGCAGAAGTCGGAGGAGATCACCTCGGTGGGCTTGAAGTGCCGTTTCACGAAAGTGGACTTGCCGGAGCCGGAAGCACCGACGAGGACGACGAGGGAGAGGTCGGTGACGGGCAGCACCCGTCCCGGTGCGGACTCGGTCATGCGGCCTTCGCCTCCTTCTCGCCGGTGGGGCGGTTCTCGTGGGTGGGGTGGTTCTCGTGGGCGGGGTGGTCGCCGGTGGGGTTCCTGCCGCCGGGTCCGTGCTCGTCGGTGCGGTGGAAGACGGCCAGCTGGGTGGGCGGGCCGACCTCGGGGTCGTCGGGGCCGACGGGCTCGAACTCGGCCCGGTAGCCGTGCCGTTCGGCGACGGCCCCGGCCCAGGCACGGAACTCGGCGCGGGTCCACTCGAAGCGGTGGTCGCCGTGCCGGGTGTGTCCGGCGGGCAGCGACTCCCAGCGGACGTTGTACTCGACGTTCGGTGTGGTGACGACGACCGTGCGGGGGCGGGCGTGCCCGAACACCGCGTACTCCAGGGCGGGCAGCCGGGGCAGGTCGAGGTGCTCGATCACCTCGCTGAGCACGGCGGCGTCGTACCCCTTGAGCCGGTTGTCGGTGTACGCCAGCGAACCCTGGACGAGGGTGACGCGGGACGCCTGCCGTTCGCCCATGCGGTCCAGCTTCAGCCGCCGTCCGGCGATGGCGAGGGCGCGCACGGACACGTCGAGTCCGACGATCTCGGTGAACCGGGGCTCCTTGACCAGCGCGCCCACCAACTGCCCCTGTCCGCAGCCGAGATCGAGCACCCGGGCGGCGCCGCTCGCACGCAGGGCGGCGGTGATGGCCTCCCGGCGCAGCACGGCCAGCGGAGTCGGCTTCTCCTCCGTCTCGGTCTCCTCCGCGACCGCGTTGTCCAGGGCCTCGACCTCACTGTCGTCGGACTCGGCCAGCCGGACCAGCTCCAGCCGCTCCAGCGCGGTGCGGGTCAGCGCCCAGCGCCGGGACAGGTAGCGGTCCGCGATCAGCTTCTGCTCCGGGTGACCGGGCAGCCAGCCCTCACCGGCACGCAGCAGCTTGTCCACCTCGTCCGGGGCGACCCAGTAGTGCTTGGCGTCGTCCAGCACCGGCAGCAGTACGTACAGATGGCGCAGCGCCTCGGCCAGCGTCAGGGTGTCCGAGGCCAGGGTCAGCCGGACGTAACGCGAGTCGCCCCACGCGGGGAACTCGGCGTCCAGCGCGACCGGTTCGGCCTCCACCGTCCACCCCAGCGGCTCGAACAGCTTCCGTACGAGGCCGGGCCCGCCCTTCGCGGGCAGCGCGGGCACCTCCACGGTGAGCGGCAGCGGCGCCGCGGCACGCTCCGGCAGCGCCCTGCACACGCCGCGCAGCGCACTGGAGAAGACGGCGCTCAGCGCGACGGCCAGCAGCGAGGACGCCGCGTACGGGCGGTCGTTCACGTACTGCGCCAACGCCGCGTCGGGCGCTCCGCCCCGCTCCTTCTTCCGCCGGACCAGCGCCACCGGGTCCACTTCCAGCAACAGCGCCGCCGTGCACGCCTCGGCATCCGCCCGTGGATAGAAGACGTGCGCCGTCCCGTGGGACGTGCTGAACATCTGCGCCTTCCCGGGATGCTTGTGCAGCAGGAACCCGAGGTCGGTCGCGGGGCGGTCGGCTGTACCGGTGGTGGAGATCGTCAAGAACACGAGGCGATTCTGCACGGGGGGTGCGCGTGCCGACCAGTGCTTTTCAGCTCCCGGGCCGCGCGCGGGCGTGCCGTGCCCGCGGCCCACGGCACCGCCGTCACAGTTGCTTCCGCGCACGCAGCTCCGCCACGTACCCGAGCCCGATGGCCGCGAGCGCGGCGCTGAGCGCGAGGGCGGCGGCCAGGGCGTTGGCCCAGAAGATCCAGGGGTCGCCGGGGTAGCTGGTGCCGTCGTCGAGGACGCAGTCGAAGCGGAGCGGCAGCCAGGAGTGCCGCTGTCCCACGACATGACCGGCGCGCGGATCGTCCCGGCACTCCTGGGCGGGAGTGGAGTCGGCCCCGTGGGACGACTGGCTCACCGCCGCCGAGACGGAGAAGGCACCGGTGAGATAGGCGATCAGGGCACCCGCGGCACCCGCCCACGCCCACCAGCGCAGCAGATCCGTCCGCCAGTCGGGGCGGCGGCCGGGCAGCGCGACGGAGACGGCCTTGCCCAGGACGACGAGCGCCCACACGGGCGCGAGGAACTGCGCACCGGAGCCGAGCAGACCGAGGACGACGAGGAGCAGCGAGTCAACCATCGCCCGAGGGGATCAGCCCCGCCGCCCAACTACCGTGGTGGAGGCCACAGTTCCGGCCACAGTACGGTCACAGAGGCGGCGGGGTGGCGTCCTGCGCTACGCCAGCTGCGACTGCACCTGCCCGGAGATCAGCTCCAGGTGGTCGAGGTCGTCCAGGTCGAGGATCTGGAGGTAGATCCGGCGGGCGCCGATCTCCGCGTAGCGGCCGATCCTGTCCACCACCTCGGCGGGTGAACCGGCGAGACCGTTCTCCTTGAGTTCGTCCACCTCGCGGCCGATGGCGGCGGCGCGGCGGGCGACCTCCTGGTCGTCGCGGCCGACGCAGACGATGAGGGCGTTGGAGTACACGAGGTCGTCGGCCTTGCGCCCGGCCTCCTCGGCGGCGGCCCGCACCCGCCCGAACTGCCGCTCGCTGTCCTCGATGGAGGCGAACGGGATGTTGAACTCGTCGGCGTACCGCGCGGCGATGCGCGGGGTGCGGGAGGCGCCGAGGCCGCCGATCAGCACCGGGATCTTCGGCTGGACGGGCTTGGGCAGCGCGGGCGAGCCGGTGAGGTCGTAGTGGGTGCCGTGGAAGTCGTAGGTCTCCCCGGCGGGGGTGCCCCAGAGGCCGGTGACGATCTCCAGTTGCTCCTCCAGGCGCGCGAACTTGTCCTTCGGGAAGGGGATGCCGTACGCCCGGTGCTCCTCCTCGAACCAGCCCGCACCGATGCCGAGTTCGACCCGGCCGCCGGACATCTGGTCCACCTGCGCGACCTGGATGGCGAGCACACCGGGCAGCCGGAAGGTGGCGGCGGTCATCAGCGTGCCGAGCCGGATACGGCTGGTCTCGCGGGCGAGTCCGGCGAGGGTGAGCCAGGCGTCGGTGGGTCCGGGCAGCCCGTCGCCGTCGCCCATGCGGAGATAATGATCACTGCGGAAAAAGGCGTCGAACCCCAGGTCCTCGGTGGCCTTGGCGACGCTGAGGAGGGTGTCGTAGGTGGCGCCCTGCTGGGGCTCGGTGAAGATGCGGAGTTCCATACGTCCATCCTGCACGCCGGGCCCGCCGTCAACGGCACCGGTACCGCCGGGCGTGGCCGTCCCCGGTCGGGTGAATTCCGCCCGGCGCCGCACGGGCCCGCCCGCCGGACGAGTGACCGGCCCCGTCGATGATCGTTGGCCCGCTTGGTGCCGGACCCCTCCGGCACTCGCGCCGCGCGGCCCCCGCCGTCGGCGCGCGCCGTCACACCGGCCCGGCCCCCGTCCGGGCCCGCGCCGGAGGCCGAGGAGTCCGTCGTGTCCGAAGAGCCCGCCCCCACCCAGAACACTCCCCGCCCGAAGGGCCTCCTGGAGCAGATGGAAGAACTGATGGCGGCCCTCAACGCCGACCTGTCCGACCTCCAGCTGAAGTCGGGCTTCCCGCCCAAAGCGCCCCAGGACGCCTGAGCCGCCGCTCACCGGAGCGCGGGGCCCGCGCGCCTCGGCGGGCGCGATCCCGGTCAACTCGACCTCGTGACCGGCCGCTTCGCGCGTCTCACGGACGGCGGGGTCCGGCGGCGACTCCCCGATGTCCACGCGAGCGTCGGGCAGCGCCCACCTGCCGTTGCCGGCACGTCGCCGGGGCAGGACGCGTCCGGCGGTATCGACCACCCGGCGTCCCACTCCGGAGCCGCCCGGCGGGGGGTCACACCTCGGACGGACTGTCCTTCGCCTCCCTCGCCGACGCCTCCTCCCGGGCCGCCAGCCTGCGGAGCATCTCCATCACGCGGTCGCGCGACTCGTCGGCCGCGTCGATCGCCTCCATGCACTGCCAGTAGGTGGTCTCGTCGGCGGCCGAGCTGGCGAGGCCGACGAGGGCGATGCCGACCTCGCCGAGCAGGTTGCCGAGGCAGAGGAGGGTGCGGCGGGGGTCGTCGAGCCGGGTGAGGCGGGCGGCGAGCATCTGGGCGGGGTCGAGGTCGGGAGGGTCGAGGACGCCGCAGCCCCGCCCGGCGAGTTCGGTCAACCCCAGTGCCTCGCCGCGCAGTTCGGGCGGACCGGAGACGGCGAGGCGGCTGCCGATCGCCTGCGCGAGGGCCTGGGCCTGCCAGACCTCGGTCATCATGTCGCGCCCGTCCGCGCCCGCCACGAGCGCGTATCTGCTCGTCTCGATCAGCCGTACCGCGTCCATGCCCTGTCCCCGTCCCGCCGCCGTCCCTCACCGCACACTGCGTGAACTCCCCTGTTCACTACCCAGCGTGAGGGCACCCGAGACGAAAAGCCAGAGAATTTCGGAAATCACCGGACAACAATTCGGATGCGCCCCAGGCGTCAACTGCGGAGCGTCACAACGGAGTCGTACGGTCCACTCAGGCGGGTTCCGCCGCGAGGCCGGGCGCGGACCCGGCCGCCGCCCCACCCGTCACGCCCCCTCCTCCCCGCCCCGTACCGGAAACCGCTTCTCGTTCCGGTCGATCTTGGCCGACAGCGCCGCCAGCGGATCGACGTCCAGCACGGCGCAGAACTGAAGGAGATAGGCGAGCACGTCGGCCACCTCGTCGCGCACCCGGTGGGCGCTGTCCGGGTCGTCCATCACCCGGGCGGACTCCTCGGGGGTCAGCCACTGGAAGATCTCGACCAGTTCGGACGCCTCCACGCTGAGCGCGGCGACGAGGTTCTTGGGCGTGTGGTACGGCTGCCAGCGGCGCGCCGCCACGAACTCGGTGAGCCTGCGCTGGAGTCCGGGGAGATCGAGGTCAGAGTGTTCCGTCACGCCCCAGGTGTACCACCGTGACCCCCTCGGTCCCGGCCGCCCAGGAGGCGTCACTGACCGCCGCGACACAGCGGACGTGCCCCCGCTCACCCATCCTGGCCGCCGTCCGCAGCAGCGCGGCCCGCTGCACCGGGTCCAGGCTCCGGTCGAACCCGTCGGCCAGCACCGTGAGGGTGCGCAGCGCGTCCGGCACCTCGCCCGGACCGTCCATGTCCAGCACGCCGGGACCGGTTAGCAGGACCAACGCCAGTGCCACGTAACGGAGTTCGCCATCCCCCAGGCGGGCCAGCTCGGTCCGCGCGCCGTGCCCCCGGTCGAGCAGGGCACGTACCGTACCGTCGGACAGCGGCTCGGCCAGCAGGTCGGCCACCGGGGCGGCGCAGCCCGCGTCCAGGCTCTCCACCAGCAGGGCGTGGCGGCGTCCGCACTCGCTGCGGGTGCGCCACAGCACGTCCGCGAGGTTGTCGCAGCCCGCCATCAGGCGGCCGGTGCCGGTGGGCACGGGGGCGTGCATGTACTCGGGGCGCGGGTCGCAGGGGAAGACCGAGCGCAGCGCGACCACCATCTGTTCGGCGGCGGCCAGCACCCGCCGCTGCCCGTCGGTCTTGCCCGCCACCCGCAGCGGCAGCAGCGCGGTGCCCAGCCGGTCGTCCGGCAGCGGGGCGCGGGTCACCGGGGCGGCCCCGGCGGTGTGCCACGCGGCCTGCACCGCGCGCCGCCCCGGATCGCGCAGCGCGGTCTCGAACAGGACGACCCCCCGCGCGCTCAGCCGCTCCCCGACGATCCGCAGCTCGGGCTCGGCCTGTACGGCGATGTCCAGCCGGACCGGTCCCTCCGCGCCGTCCGCCGTACAGCCGATCCGGAAGCCGCGCCTGCCCTGCGCGTCGGGCCGGGCCCGGTCGGGAATCCGGGCGGCCGGGTCGGGGAACGCCTCCACCAGCGGCGCTCCCCCGCCGAGCCGGGCCAGCGCCTCGTACGCACCGAGCGCGGTGGACTTGCCACTGCCGCTGGGCCCCGCGAGCAGGGTGACGGCGCCGAGCGGGAACTCGGCGCGCCGGTGCCCGGCGTAGGCGGAGAGCCGCAACTCGGTGATCCGGGCCCGGAGATCGGGCGCACCGGGCGGCCCGTCGGCCACCACCGGGGCGCCGATGTCCGGCATGGGCCCCGGCACCCTGCTGTACTGCGCGGGAACGACCGGCTCGCCCGTACCGGACGCCACGGGTCCGGCGGGCGCGGAAGACACGACCATGAGCGGACGGTACGGCTCCGCCCGCCCGCCGAACCGTTTCGCCGCCTCCGCCTTCCTACGAACGGGCGACCGGCGGACCCGAAAACCTCCCGCACGCCCGCGCGCGGGCCTCAAGAGGAGCGCAAGATGCGCGGGGCGCACGGGGAGCGGGGGTGCACGGGGTGCGCGGGGTGCGCGGGGTGCGCGGGGTGCGCGGGGTGCGCGGGAAGCCTGCGAAGCGTGCGACGGCGCGTACGGACGACGAGAGGCGCACGAACGCGCTCCGGTCACCCCCGGCCTGCCCGCCCCGGTCACCCCCCGGCCTGCCGCGCCCAGGACTACCCCGCCCCCTCCATCAACCCGCTCACCTCGGTCCCCGGCGGGGTCAGCAGGAACACGTTCCGGTCCACCCGGTGCATCCCGCTGCCCAGACCGAAGACGACGCCCGTGCTGAAGTCCAGTACCCGCTTGGCGACATCGCCCTCCGCGCCGGACAGGTCCAGCAGGACCGGCACCCCGGACATCAGGGTCAGGGCCACGTCGCGGGCGTCGGCGAACACATTGACCCGCATGACGACGAACCGCCGCCGGGTCTCGGTCTCGGCGTCGGGGAGTGAACGGTGTCCCACGGCCGACGGCCAGGCGTCCCTGCCGCGCAGCGGCACCACCTGGGCGAGCCCCTCCCACTGTTCGTCGGTGACGTCGTAGCGGCTCACCGGTTCCCCCCGACCTGACTCGCACTCCATGCCTGCACCAGCCAATTCTTACGCCAAGTCACCCGTTCAGCCCAACAACGACACGGTCCGCCACTCCGTAGGGGCGTCACTTCCACCCCACACCGGAACACTTGTGCGGATAGATCCGGTTCTTACCCCCCTCTCAACGGACTCTTCACGAGGCGTCACACCCCGCTCACCACCCGCCACTAGCGTCCGGTGCCGTGCATGCGGCAGAGACACGGGTGACGACCCCCGCCCGGCGACCCCGGTGGGCGCTGCCCGCGACCGGTGAGCGCGGTGGCGGCGATGGTGCGGCGCCCGCGCAGTGGCACCGGGTGCTGACGCTGCTCGCGGTGGTGAGCCTGTTCATCGGCACCCGCTCGGTGTGGACCGAGGCGTCGGTCCACCGCCTCGCGCTCGCCGCCGTGATCTCCGGCTGCTACGCCGCGATCCTGGCGACGGGCGTGCTGGCGCTGACGGTCCGCCGGACCCGGTCGCTGGCCCGCGTCGATCTGCTGGTGCTGCTGACCGCCCTGACCCTGACCGGCTGCGCCTGGGCGCTGGCCCACGCGGGCGGCGACGAGGCGGCGCTGACCACGCAGGCCGCGCGCCAACTGGCCGCCGGACGACCGGTGTACGGGCAGCCGTGGCCGTGGCTGTTCCACGGCCGGAGCATCGCGCTGACCCCGACGATGAGCGGCGGCTACGACTACACGTACGGCTATCCCCCGCTCGCCCCGCTGCTGACCGCGCCGCTGCTGTGGACCGGGCACGGCGGCACGCCCGCGACGGCGATGGCCACGCTGGCGCTGGGGGTGGGCGCGGTGCTGCTGTGGCGGATGCTGCCGGTGCCGTGGCGGTCGGCGGCGACCGCCGTCTGCCTGGGCTTCGGCTTCCTGCCGTCCTACGCCCGGCAGGGCTACCCGGCGGTCCCGGCGCTGGCGCTGCTCGTCCCGGTGGTGGTCGGCTGGCCGCGCATCGGGCGCGGCGGGCGACTCGGCCGGGCGGGGATCGCGCGGGCCGTCTGCCTGGGCGCGGCATGCGCGGCCCAGCAACTCCCCTGGTTCGTCACGCCGTTCCTGCTGGCCGGGCTGTACGCGGTACGGCGCGGGGAGTCCGGCGGGCGGGTCGCCACGCGGATGCTGCTGCGCTTCGTCGGGCTCGCGGCAGGCACCTGGCTGCTGATCGACGCGTACATCGTCGTACGGGAGCCGGGGAGCTGGCTGCGCGAGGTGGCGCTGCCGCTGACCCAGGACGCGATCCCGCACGGGCAGGGCCTGGTGGGCGCCTCGTTGTACTTCACCGGCGGCGGCGACCGCATCGCCTGGTACGGGCACGCGGGCATCCTGCTGGCGCTCGCGCTGGTCGCCCTGTCGGTGCTGTTCGCCCGGAGCCTGGGTCCCGCCGCGACCGTGCTGCCCTGGTGCGCGTTCTATCTGGCGACCCGCTCCCAGGACGGCTACTACCTGCTGATGACCCCGCTGTGGCTGGCGGCGGCGGTCTCCGCACCGACCTCGGAGTTCGCGGAGGCGTGGCAGCCGCGTCCACGCTGGCTGCGGCACCGAGGGGCTCTGGCGGGCGCCGCCGCACTGCTGGTGCTCCCCGCCCTGACGGGCTCGGCCCTCGCGGTCACGGGCCGCCCGCCCCTGCGGATGACGGTCACGGCGGCACCGGAAACCGGCGCACGGACACTGACCGGTCTGACAGTACGGGTCACCAACACCGGCGACACCCCGCTGACCCCGCACTACATGTTCGCGCGCGGCCAGATCATGAGCCGCTACTGGCCCCAGCGACACGGCCCGACCACAATCCCGGCCCACACCACGGCCACCGTCACCCTCCGGCCCCCCGACGGCCGCCTCCCCCTCCCCCGGGCCCGCCTCCGCCTCCGCGCCTTCACTCCGACCCCCCAGACCCTGTCCACGGTGGTGGTCCGCACGGACGAACTGGAGCGGCTGCGCTGAGCGGGGCCGGGGAGCCCGGCCCAGTCGGCGGTGCCGGGTTCCGCGACCCACTCGGCTCGGAGCGCACACCGCGAGCAGCCCGCCCTGGTCCGGCTCGTCCGGCCGCGCCCGCACCGCCGCTCGCCCGCACCGCCGCTCGCCCGCGCCCACACCCACGCCCCCGGCCCGCCCCGCCAACCGGGTGAGAGGTGCGGCTCACAGGGGCGGGGAGGGGAAGGTCACAGGGGGTGGTCGGGTGACAGGTGAGCGGGCTGACCTAGCATCCGAGCATGACGGTCCTGCCTGACGACGGGCTCTCGCTGGCCGCCGAGTTCCCTGCCGCGACACATGAGCAGTGGCAGCACCTCGTGGAGGGTGTGCTGCGCAAGTCGGGCAAGGATGTCTCGGGGGACGCGGCCGAGGATGCCCTGTCCACGACGTTGGAGGACGGGCTGCGCACGCGGCCCCTCTACACGGCGCGCGATGCCGCGCCCGAGCCCGGCCTGCCGGGCTTCGCGCCGTTCACGCGCGGGGGGCGCCCGGAGGGGAACTCGCCCGGCGGCTGGGACGTACGCCAGCGGCACGCGGCGCCCGTCGAGGGGGCGGTGCTCGCGGACCTGGAGAACGGCGTGACCTCGCTGTGGCTGGTCCTCGGGGAGGGCGGCATTCCGGTGGCCGGGCTGGAGGGCGCGCTGGACGGCGTTCTCCTCGATCTGGCCCCGGTCGCGCTGGACGCGGGCGCCGCGACCGAGGAGGCGGCGGCCGTGCTGCTGCGGCTGTACGCGGAGCGGGGCGTGGCTCCCGAGGCGGCGCGCGGCACGCTGGGCGCCGATCCGCTGGGCTGGGAGGCCCGTACCGGCGAGGCACTGGACGTCGCACCCCTGGCCGCGCTCGCGGCGCGCACCGCCGAAGCGTGGCCGCACCTGCGGACGATGACCGTGGACGCGCTGCCGTACCACGAGGCGGGCGGCTCGGCGGCACAGGAGCTGGGCGCGTCCCTCGCCACCGGTGTGGCCTATCTGCGGGCGCTGACCGACGCGGGCCTCAGCACCCAAGTGGCCCTCGGGCAGCTGGAGTTCCGGTACGCGGCGACCGCCGACCAGTTCCTGACCGTGGCCAAGCTGCGCGCGGCCCGGCGGCTGTGGGCGCAGGTCGCGGAGGCCTGCGGGGCGCCGGGCGCGGGCGCGCAGCGGCAGCACGCGGTGACCTCGCCGGTGATGACGACCCGCCGGGACCCGTGGGTGAACATGCTGCGCGCGACGGTGGCGACGCTGGCCGCCGGGGTGGGCGGCGCGGACGCGGTGACGGTGCTGCCGTTCGACCACGCGCTGGGCCTGCCGGACGCGTTCGCGCGCCGGATCGCCCGCAACACCTCGACCATCCTGGTGGAGGAGTCGCACCTGGCCCGGGTCATCGACCCGGCGGGCGGCTCCTGGTACGTGGAGCGGCTCACCGACGAACTCGCCCACGCGGCCTGGGAGTTCTTCCGTTCCCTGGAGAGCGACGGCGGTCAGGCGGCCGTGCTGCGCTCCGGGCGGCTGCGCGAGGACCTGGCCCGCACCTGGCGGGAGCGCTCCCGGAAGCTGGCCACCCGGCGCGAACCAGTCACCGGGGTCAGCGAGTTCCCGTTCCTCGCGGAGAAGCCCGTACCGCGCGAGCCCGCGCCCGAGGGGCCGTCCGGCGGGCTGCCGAGGGTGCGCCGCGACGAGGCGTACGAGGAGTTGCGGGCCCGTTCCGACGCGCATCTCGCGGCGACCGGGGCGCGGCCCCGGATCTTCCTGGCGACGCTCGGCACGGCCGCCGAGCACACCGCGCGCGCCGGTTTCGCCGCCAACCTGTTCCAGGCGGGCGGCATCGAGCCGGTCACCGGGGGCCGGTTCGAGGACAGCGGCGCCGCCGAGGCGGTGCTGTGCTCCAGCGACGCCCGGTACGCCGAGGAGGCCGAGCGGGCCGCCGAGGCGCTGCGCGCGGCCGGGTGCGGGCACGTGTTCCTCGCGGGCCGCCCGGCGGAGTACGCCGGTGTGGACGCCCACGTCTTCGCGGGCTGCGACGCGGTCGCCGTACTCTCCGCGACCCTGGACCGGATGGGAGTGGCCCGATGACGATCCCCGACTTCACCGGCGTCGAACTGGGCACGCCGTCCGCGCACGGCGGCCCCGAGGACTGGGACGCCGCCGTCAAGGACGCGCACGGCGGCGCCGACCAGGTGTGGGAGACCCCGGAGGGCATCGGTGTGAAGCCGCTGTACACCGGGCGCGACCTGGAGGGCCTGGACTTCCTGGAGACGTACCCCGGCATCGCGCCGTATCTGCGGGGCCCGTACCCGACGATGTACGTCAACCAGCCCTGGACGATCCGGCAGTACGCGGGGTTCTCCACCGCCGAGGAGTCCAACGCGTTCTACCGGCGCAACCTCGCCGCCGGGCAGAAGGGCCTGTCCGTCGCCTTCGACCTGCCCACGCACCGGGGCTACGACAGCGACCACCCGCGCGTGACCGGTGACGTCGGCATGGCGGGCGTGGCCATCGACTCGATCTACGACATGCGGCAGCTGTTCGACGGCATCCCGCTGGACCGGATGAGCGTGTCGATGACGATGAACGGCGCCGTGCTGCCGGTGCTGGCGCTGTACATCGTGGCCGCCGAGGAGCAGGGCGTACCGCCGGAGAAGCTGGCCGGGACCATCCAGAACGACATCCTCAAGGAGTTCATGGTCCGCAACACGTACATCTATCCGCCGAAGCCGTCGATGCGGATCATCTCCGACATCTTCGCGTACACCTCGCGGCGGATGCCCCGGTACAACTCGATCTCCATCTCGGGCTACCACATCCAGGAGGCCGGGGCGACGGCCGATCTGGAGCTGGCGTACACGCTCGCGGACGGCGTGGAGTACATCCGGGCGGGGCGGGAGGCGGGTCTGGACGTGGACGCGTTCGCGCCCCGGCTGTCGTTCTTCTGGGCGATCGGCATGAACTTCTTCATGGAGATCGCCAAGTTGCGCGCGGCCCGCCTGCTGTGGGCCAGGCTGGTCGCGCAGTTCGAGCCGGAGAACGCCAAGTCCCTTTCGCTGCGCACCCATTCGCAGACCTCGGGCTGGTCGCTGACCGCGCAGGACGTGTTCAACAACGTGACCCGCACCTGTGTGGAGGCGATGGCCGCCACCCAGGGGCACACCCAGTCCCTGCACACCAACGCGCTGGACGAGGCGCTCGCGCTGCCCACCGACTTCTCCGCGCGCATCGCCCGCAACACCCAGCTCCTCATCCAGCAGGAGTCCGGCACCACCCGTGTCATCGACCCCTGGGGCGGCAGCGCCTACGTGGAGCGGCTGACGTACGACCTGGCGCGCAAGGCGTGGCAGCACATCCAGGAGGTGGAGGCCGCGGGCGGCATGGCGCAGGCCATCGACGCGGGCATCCCCAAGCTCCGGGTGGAGGAGGCCGCCGCGCGCACCCAGGCCCGGATCGACTCCGGGCGGCAGCCGGTGATCGGCGTCAACAAGTACCGGGTGGAGACCGACGAGCAGATCGACGTGCTCAAGGTGGACAACTCCTCGGTGCGGGCGCAGCAGATCGAGAAGCTGCGGCGGCTGCGCGCCGAGCGCGACGAGAGCGCCTGCCGGGCCGCGCTGGACGCGCTGACCCGCGCCGCCGGGGGCAGCGGCAACCTGCTGGAGCTGGCCGTGGACGCGGCCCGCGCCAAGGCGACGGTGGGCGAGATCTCCGACGCCCTGGAGAAGGTGTACGGGCGGCACGCGAGCCAGATCCGTACGATCTCCGGGGTGTACCGCAACGAAGCAGGCGAGTCCCCGTCGGTGGACCGCACCCGCGCCCTGGTGGACGCCTTCGACGAGGCCGAGGGGCGCCGCCCGCGCATCCTGGTCGCCAAGATGGGGCAGGACGGCCACGACCGGGGCCAGAAGGTGATCGCCACCGCCTTCGCCGACCTCGGTTTCGACGTGGACGTCGGCCCGCTGTTCCAGACCCCGGCCGAGGTGGCACGGCAGGCCGTCGAGGCGGACGTGCACGTGGTCGGGGTGTCCTCGCTGGCCGCCGGTCACCTCACCCTCGTCCCGGCGCTGCGCGAGCAGTTGGCCGAGGAGGGGCGCGCGGACATCATGATCGTGGTCGGCGGGGTGATCCCGCCGCAGGACGTGCCGACGCTGCTGGAGATGGGCGCGACGGCGGTGTTCCCGCCGGGCACGGTCATCCCGGACGCGGCGCACGATCTGGTGCTGCGGCTGGCGGCGGAGCTGGGGCACGAGCTGGCGCCGGGTGCGGACGGTGCGGGTGCGGACGGTGCGGGTGCGGGTGACGGGCCGGATGCGGGTGACGGCGTTCCGGGCGCGGGCTCCGGTACCGGCTCCGGCTCCGGTCGGGAGAAGTAGCGGCGCGCATGGCAGCCATCGATCTGGACGCGTACACGAAGGGCGTGCTGGACGGCAGGCGGGCGGTCGTCGCGCGCGCCATCACGCTGGTCGAGTCCACCCGGCCGCAACACCGGGCGCAGGCGCAGGAGTTGCTGACCGCGCTACTTCCGCACAGTGGCCGGGCCCGGCGGATCGGGGTGAGCGGGGTGCCGGGCGTCGGGAAATCGACGTTCATCGACGCCTTCGGCACGATGCTGACCGGGCTCGGGCACCGGGTGGCGGTGCTCGCCGTGGACCCGTCCTCGACCCGCACCGGCGGCTCGATCCTCGGCGACAAGACGCGCATGGAACGCCTCGCGGTGGACCCGCACGCCTTCGTCCGGCCCTCCCCCAGCGCGGGCACGCTGGGCGGGGTCGCCAAGGCCACCCGTGAGTCGATGGTCGTGATGGAGGCGGCGGGGTACGACGTGATCCTGGTCGAGACCGTGGGCGTCGGGCAGTCCGAGACGGCCGTGGCCGACATGGTGGACTCCTTCCTGATGCTCACCCTGGCCCGCACCGGCGACCAGCTCCAGGGCATCAAGAAGGGCGTGCTTGAGCTGGCCGACGTCATCGCCGTCAACAAGGCGGACGGCCCGCACGAACGCGACGCGCGTTCCGCGGCACGGGAGTTGGCGGGCGCGCTGCGCCTGATGCACGGCAGGGACGCGTTCTGGACGCCACCGGTGCTGAGTTGCAGCGCGCGGGAGGGCGCGGGTCTGGACACCGTGTGGGAGCGCCTGGAACAGCACCGGACGCTGCTCGACTCCAGCGGGCGACTGGCCGCCAAACGCCGTGAACAGCAGGTGGGTTGGACCTGGAGCATGGTCCGCGACGACCTCCTCGGACGGCTGCACTCCCACCCGGCGGTCCGTGCGGCGGCGCCCGGTCTCGAACAGCGCGTCAGGGAAGGCACGTTGACGGCGACCAGGGCGGCGGAGGAGATCCTGCGGGCGTTCACGGGCGACGAGTGAGAACAACTCCGTTGTCCTGTCGATGAGTTGATTCCTCGGCGAGGCCCTGCCGGGAGAAACGGTCTCCGGCACCGTCCTGTCGTGCGGACCGGAAGCGGCTCGCCCGACCGCCCCGCATCCCTGCCCCCGGCACCCCTGCCCCCGGCACCCCTGGCGCGCTCGTCCTCCGCCCCGCTCGCGCCGGGGCGGAACGCGCGCCGTCGGGGCAGTGGGCCCCCGCCCGGTTGCCGGTGGGCGGGTGGGCGCGCAGGCTCGACGGTGAGGGGGGGCCGCGCGGTGCGGGCCGGGCCGCGCGGGGAGCGTACGGCCGCCTACGCGGTGGTCGCGGCGGAGCGGGCAGGTCGCGGCCAGGGCGTGCGTGCGCGGACGCGCGCGGGTCCGGACGACCGGCGCCCCCGCTTCCGCGCTCTCCCGGTCCCGTTCCCGGTCCGCACTCGCATCCGGCTCTCGGCCGTCTCCTCCTGGAGGTCCCCATGAGCGATCTGCCCCCGCCGCCCGCCCCCGTCCTGGAACCGGCGGCGAAGGAACTCACCGAGGCCACCGCACCCCACCCGCGCATCTACGAGGTCCCGCCCGAGCAGGGCCGGGGCATCCTCGCCGGGCTGCAGAGCGGGGAGGGGGTGGCGAAGCCCGAGGTGGACGAGGAGTGGGTGGCGGTCGATGCCGGGCGGTGGGGCACCGTACGGACACGGATCGTGCGGCCGAAGGGTGCTTCCGGGCCACTGCCGGTGATCTTCTACATCCACGGCGCGGGCTGGGTGTTCGGCGACGACACCACGCACGACCGGCTGGTGCGCGAGCTGGCCACGGGCGCGGGCGCCGCCGCCGTGTTCCCGGTGTACGACCTGGCGCCCGAGGCCCGCTACCCCACCCAGATCGAGCAGAACCACGCGGCGGCCCGCTGGGTCGTGGCCGAGGGCGCCGCGCACGGTCTGGACGCCTCGCGCATCGCGGTGTGCGGCGACTCGGTCGGCGGTGACATGGCCGCCGTGCTGGCGCAGATGGCGAAGGACCGGGGCGATGTGCCGCTCGTCGCGCAGATCCTGCTGTACCCGGTGACCGACGCGCGGTTCGACACCGCGTCGTACACGCAGTTCGCGGACGGGTACTACCTGACGCGGGACGGCATGATCTGGTTCTGGGACCAGTACACGACCGACCCGGCGCAGCGCGACGAGCGGTACGCCTCCCCGCTGCGCGCCTCCCTGGACGACCTGCGGGGACTGCCGCCCGCCCTGGTGATCACCGACGAGGCGGACGTGCTGCGCGACGAGGGCGAGGCGTACGCGGCCCGGCTGCGCGAGGCCGGGGTGCCGGTGACCGGCGTACGGGTGCTCGGCATGGTGCACGATTTCCTGATGCTGGACGGCCTGCGGGACTGCCACGGCACGGCCGTCGCGCGCGGGATCGCGGTCGGCGCGCTGCGGCGGGCAGTGCACGGGAGCTGACCCCCGCGCCCCCGGCCGTACGACCGCCCGCGCGGCCGGGGGTTCAGCGGCGCAGGATGCCCGGCGCGTCCGGCGCGGTGGCGGTGGCGACCAGTCCGCCGGGGGTGGGACGGCCGCGCAGCAGGTCGGCCACGGCGGCGGAGGCCAGCGTGTGCCAGGTCGGCAGGCGGCGCAGCATGGCGTGGTCGGTGTCGTCGAGCAGGACCATCCCGGCCGGGGAACCGGCCGCGCGGGCGGCGAGGACGTAGCGGGCGGAGTCGTCGGGGCTGGTGATCCGGTCGTCGGCGCCGTGCAGGACCATCAGCCGGGTGCCGTCCAGGTGCCCGGCGGGTTCGCCCGGCGGCAGCCAGGGGGCGAGGCCGAGCACCCCGCGCACGGCCGGGTGCCCGGCGATGCTCAGGGCGACCCGGCCGCCCATCGAGTGGCCGACGAGGACCACGGGCACGGGTCCGAGCCGCGCCTCCAGCTGGTCAAGGGCGCGGCGGGCGTCGTCGGCGGCGGCACCGTCGTTCCAGCCCCGGTGGCGGTAGCGGACGTCGGCGAGCAGGACGTGGTGCAGGGGGACGCTCCCGGCGACCGCGCGCAGCAGGGGCCGCATCCGCAGTGCGGCGAGGTGCCAGGGCCGGGAGGCGCTGTGGTCCTCGGCCCGGCCGCCGTGCAGGAAGATCACGGCAGCGCGGGCCGTGTCGGGCACATGCCGCTCGACCAGTGCGGTCCTGCCGCCGAGAACTGCGTCCGTCGCCAAGGTGCCGTACTCCTCGTGTGCCGCGTCCG
This sequence comes from Streptomyces corallincola, assembly GCF_019104725.1. Classification (GTDB taxonomy): domain Bacteria; phylum Actinomycetota; class Actinomycetes; order Streptomycetales; family Streptomycetaceae; genus Streptomyces; species Streptomyces corallincola. The sequence continues at coordinate 95,216 of NZ_JAHRXF010000015.1, forward strand.
TGGGGTGCCGGGGGGAATCCGTAGCGGAGGTGGGGAACGGATTGGCCCGGCCGCCGGCCGGTTGTCGGACGGTACGGCATCACGGTGGACCGATCGTCGGACGGTACGGCACGACGGCGGGCCCGTGGGCGGGAGCGGGCCGGGACGGGCACCGGAGCGCCGGGGTCACGGCGGGGCGTCGCCGCGCGCCCGCTCGGTGCGCAGCACCTCCTCGATGTCCCCGAGCCGGTCCATGCCCTGGACGGCGCGGGCGGTGCGCGAGTTGCCCGCGAGGACCGCGCGGTGCCGGTGGACGAAGGACCAGTAGCCGGTGGTGAAGGGGCAGGCGCGCGCACCGGTGCGGTCGCCGGGCCGGTACGCGCAGCCGCCGCACAGATCGCTCATACGGTGGAGGTAGGCGCCGCCGGAGGTGTACGGCTTGGTGGTCATCCGGCCGCCGTCGGCGTACTGCGACATGCCGACGACGTTCGGCAGCATCACCCAGTCGTAGCCGTCCACGAAGCAGCGGTGGAACCAGTCGGTGACGGCGCGCGGGTCCCAGCCGCGCTGGAGGGCGTGGCTGCCGAGGACCATCAGGCGCGGGATGTGGTGGGTCCAGCCGGTGTCGCGGACCTGGGCGAGCACGGTGGCCATGCAGCGCGCCTCGACGGCGTCGGCGTCGAGTTCGAGGAACCAGCCGGGCAGCGGCGCGTGGTGGCGCAGGGCGTTGCGGTGCCGGTAGTCCTCGCCGAAGTACCAGTAGAGCTGCCAGACGTACTCCCGCCACCCGGCGACCTGCCGTACGAACCCCTCGACGCTGTTGACGGGGGCGTCCCCGGCGCGCCAGGCGGCCTCGGCGGCCTCCACCACCTCGGCGGGGTCGAGGAGGCCGAGGTTGAGGGAGGAGGAGAGCAGGCTGTGGCTCAGCACCGGGTCGGCGGCGAGCAGGGCGTCCTCGTGCGGCCCGAACCCGGCGAGCCGGTGCGTGATGAAGCGGCGCAGCGCGGCACGGGCCTCCCGGCGGGTGGCGGGGAAGACGCGGGGCGCGTCCCGGCCGACGAAGCGGATGCCGTCCTCGCGTTCCCAGCGGTCGAGGTCGGCGCGGACCTCGGCGTCGATGTCGTCCTCGCGGGGCCGGTAGGGCGCGGGCGCGCCGAGCGTGGCGGCGCCTCTGGGCGGGGGTTCCCGGTTGTCGTGGTCGTGGTTCCAGCGTCCGCCCGCCGGTTCGCCGCCGTCCATGAGGAGGCCGTGGGTGCGGCGGGTCCAGCGGTAGAACTCCTCCTGGAGCAGCCGTTTCCCGTCCCGGCCGTCCGCCCAGGCCCGGAAGTCGTCGTGCGGGACGAGGAAGCCGCGTGCGGGCAACACCCTTACTTGGTCGAGGGAGTTGACGAAGTCCAGCGCGGCGCGCGAGGTCGGGTGGTGCGCGGTGAGAGGCGTGTCCCCGACGGCCTCCCGCAGCCCCTCCCGGTATGTCTCCGCCCGGACGTACCGCACCCGGTCACCGAGTTCCGCCGCGCGGTGCCGCATCGCGCTGAGCACCAGGTGCGCCTTGGCACGGTGGAACCGGCGCCGCCGGAACACCGCGCGCGACTCGACCATGACGACGGGCGCGTCCCGCTCGGGGCCGTCGTCACCGGGGGTGAGGAAGTGCGGTCCGAGCTGATCGCCGAACAGCCAGTGGGGGTCGGGCATGGGGCGGCACTCCTGTGTTCGGCTTACGGGCATCTCGCACGCCGCCCACCCTGCGCCGGACGGCGGCGGTCACCGGGGGTGGCGCGCCGGGGGGAGGGCGTTGTGACGCGCACGGGTGAGAGCCGGTGGCACTGGTGTCGGCCCGGTGTCCTCCCGGCATCCGTCCGTTGTCCGCCCGCTGTGCGGCGCGGAGGGCGCGGGGGGCGCGGGGGGCGCGGGGGGCGCGGGTACAGTGGCGGGCTCATCCGATTCATCCATGTCTCGGGCCCCGCGGCCGGACCTCTCCCGGTCGCCGCCGGAAGTGACGGATACATGGCTCTGGTGGTGCGGGACCGTACGTTTCTCGATGTCCTCGGCGCCACAGCACGGAAGGATCTGTTCCGGATCAGCGCCGAGCGGACCTTCCGGGCGGACGAGCACCTGCTGCTGGAGCAGGACGGGAGCAGCCATGTGCTGGTGCTGCTCGCGGGGTGGGCCGTGGTGTCCACGGCCACCGACCGGTCCTCCGCCCGGCTGATCCTGGCGTTGCGACGACGCGGTGAACTCGTGGGCGAGATGGCCGCGTTGGGCGGCATCGCACGCAGCGCGACCGTCACCGCGCTCGGCCCGGTACGCGCCCTGGTGGTACCCGGCGCCCGGTTCCGCGCGTTCGCCGGGGGCGACCCGGAGGTGTCGGCGCTGATCATGGCGCAGCTCGTCTCCCGGCTGCGCACCGCCGACGAGGAGCGGCGGACGCTCGCCTCACTGACCGTCCTGCAGCGGGTCGCCGGGCGCCTGCTGGAGCTGACGGAGGTGCAGCGGACGGCGGACGGTGTCCCGGCGGGGCGGGACGCGGGGCGGCCGGGCGACGACGTCCCCGTGCTCGCGCAGTTCGCCCAGCACGATCTGGCCGATGCCGTGGGCGCGACCCGCGAGGCCGTCGCCAAGGCGCTGCGGCTGCTGCGGGCCGCCGGGGTCGTCCGCACCCGGCCCCGGCGGATCGAGCTGATCGACCACGACGCGCTGCGCCTGCTGGCGGCGGGCGGGAACATCGAGATCCCGGCTCCCTGAACGGTCCCGCACCCCCTCCCGGCACGCCGGGGACCCCCGTACGCCCTCCCGGCACCCCGCACACCCTCCGGCGGATGCCCCTGTCCAAACCCCCCTGAATATGCGTATGTCAAGAGGTGCGCACGGTTGTGTGGAAGTGCGGGGCGCATTTCGGGCCAGCGTGCGCGGCGCGCGTTTTTCGGCGCGCGATCCATGTGCTGCCACCGGATGTGTAAACGACCACATCGTGCGGCAGCGCGAGCCGCCATGCTGACGTTCGGTCACTGCACGACAGGGGGGTGGGCAGATGGCTGACGGAGCCGTCTACAAGACCTTGATGAGCGTGGACACCCGGGGGTCGGGCGGGTACCTCGACGGTGCGAAGCGCCGGATGCGGGCCCAGATATACGAGCTGGCCCACGCGTCCTTCGCCGCGTCGGGTGTGGCGAAGACGCTGCTGCATCTGGAGGACCGGGGGGACGGGTTCATCGCCGCCGTGGACGCGCGCGTCCCGCCGGTCCGGCTGCTCGGCACCTGGCTGGCCGAGCTGCACCAGCGGCAGCGGGTGCGCAACGAGGACCTGGCCCGCCCGCTCGGGCTGCGCGTCGGACTGCACGTGGGTCCGGTGGAGCACGACAAGGATGGGGTGTCGGGCCACGCGATGGACCTGGTCTGCCGACTGGCGGACTCCGCGGCGGCGCGGGCGGTGCTGGAGCGCTCCGGACGCGATCTGGTCCTGGTGGTCTCCGCCTCGCTGCACCACGAGGTGGTCCGGCACGGCGGACGGTTCGTGGAGCCGTCGTCCTACCGCCGGGCGCGGGTCGCTCTGAAGGAGGGCCCGGTCACCGCGTGGTTCCACGTACCGGGGGAGACCCGTCCGGCGGTGCCGGGTGACGAGGGGTTCGGCATGCTTCCCGAGGACGCGCCTTCGGGGGAGAACGGGGGCGGCGCGGCCACGGGGGCCGGGACGGAGGGCGGCCGGACGGGGAGGGACACGGGGCACATCGCCCCGGCCCCGCCCGGGCCCTCCGCCCACGGGGACCGCCGGGCGCCCGAGGCGGAGGCGTGGCCGGGGGGACCGGGCTCCGGCGCCCACTGGGACATCACGGTGCGGGGTGGCACCAGCGTCGTCCAGGACCGCGCGACCTTCCGGGGACCGGTCAGCTTCGGGGGCGGCGGGGGCGCGGGCCAGGAGGACTGGCCGGGCGACGACGACGGCAACGGCCGTACGGGGGAGACGCGTTGAGCGACGAGGGCGAGTACGGGGGTGCGGGGGAAGCGGGGTCCGGCGGCGGGGGCACTCCCCCGGCGGCGGACCGGTGGCGGGCCGGGGACGGACCGGCGCGGCAGGACGGCGACCGGCGGGCCGACGACGGGCCGGGCGGGGACGGCGGCGGGGAGGCGGGGAAGGACGACGACGGTCGGGACCGGCCGGACGGGGACGACGGACGCGAGCACGCGGAGCGGCGGGACCGCCAGGAGGAGCGTTTCCGGGAGGCGACCGGCGATCCGCTGGCCGACTCCGGGATGCCGGGCGAGGCGCGCGCGGCGGCCCGCGTCCAGCGGGCCGCACGGGCCCGGTTCGACATCCGGGGCAACAGCAGCGTGTTCGACCGGACCAGCTTCGACCGCGCGCACTTCGGCGATGTGTACATCGGCGGGCGGGACACGGCGGCGCCGGTCTTCGGGGACGTCCCGGAGGACGAACTCGACCGGCTGCGGCAGGTCTACCGGGCCCCGGCGGGCTATCCGGCGCTGAAGCGGGTGCTGCACGGGCGCCGGGTGCTGGTGCTGGGCGGGCCGCCCGGCACCGGTCGCCTCACCACCGGGCTGTGCCTGCTGGACGAGGTCACCGCCGCCGCCCGCCGCCCGGCGCCCGGCACCGGCGGGGCCGTACCGGAGGCGCCGGAGCCCGACGGCCGTGCGGTCACCGGTGCCCTGGTCCGGGGCCGGGTCACCCGGCTCGCCCCCTCCGACCTGGGACGGCTCTCCGCCGACCCGGACGCGGTGGCGGGCGGAGTACTGGAGGGCGGCGGCCTGCTGATCCAACTCCCCGAGAACGCACGGGACTTCCCCGCGCCGCAGGAGCCGCACCTCGACGCGCTCGCCGCACGCCTCGCGGCCAGGGGGGCGTACGCGGTGCTGGTCGTCTCGCCCACCTCGCCCGCCGCCCAGCTGCTGTCGGGTCGCTACGGCGTGGTGTGTCCCCCGGCACCCGCCGGGGAGCTGCTGGAGTGGCAGCTCGTGCGGCAGCTCGCGGACTGCTCGGACCCGGACGCGCTGGGCCGGGGCGAACAGATCCTCAAGCACCCCCGGTTCCTGGACGCGCTGGGTATCGCGCCGGAGGCGCTGCGGCCGTCCGAGACCGAGCTGGTCGCGGAACGGGTGGCCCGGCATGTGCGGGGCGAGCTGCGCCGGGACGAACTCCTGGACGCCTGTGGCCGGATCGCGCGCCAGCAGGCCCGCGAATGGTTCACCGGGGCCGCCGACCCACTGCCCCCGGCCGCAGCACCGGGCCGGGACGGAGCGGAGGGGCCGGTGGACACCGCCGCGCCACGGGTGCGGGAGGCCGCGTTCCGGATCGCGCTCGCGGTGCTGGACGGGGAGGCGGTCAGCTCGGTGGCCGACGCCGCCGAACTCCTCACGCAGCAGATCCTCGCCGTACGCATGCCCGGCCGGGCGCACGGGCGGCCGGTGTTCGCGGAGGACCTGGACGGACTGGTCGCCGCCTGCCGGGCCGAGACACGCGTCGGTGAGGAGGAGTCGGTGGGCGGGGTGCCGGTGCCGGTGCACATCGTCGCGTACCGGGGCGAGGCGCTGGCGGGCTCGGTGCTGGCCGAGGTCTGGCACCGGCACCACGCGGCGCGCGGCCCCCTGGTGCGCTGGCTGCGCGAGCTGGCGGGCGACCCCCGGCCGCAGGTGTGGGTGCGGGCCGCGGTGGTGGCGGGCGAACTGGCCACCGCCGACCTGGGGTACGGCTTCGCGGAGTTGATCCGGCCGCAGGCCGTCGCGCGGGACACCCGGCGCCGTTTCTTCGCAGCGACCGCGCTGGGCCAGGCCGCGGGCCGGGAACCGTACCGGTCGGCGGTGCGCGGGGTGGTCGTGGACTGGGCGGACGCCCCGGTGCCCGCGCTGCGCTGGACGGCGGCGCTGGCCCTCGGCTCCGGACGGATCGTGGACGACACCCGCCTGGCCCTGGAGCTGCTGTGCGGCATCGGCGCCCGGGACGAGGGCGCGCAGGCGCTCGTCGCCTCGTACAGCGCGGCCCGGCTGGTGGCGGGCAGCCGGGCCGGGGAGGCGGCCACCGTGCTGCGCGAGTGGTCCGAGCACGGCTCCGCCGAGCAGCTGAACCTGGCGATGCTCTGTGCCGTACGGCTGTTCTGCGCGCGGACGGACGACATGTGGCAGGCGGAGGAGAGTGACGGCCCCGGCGCACCGGCGGCGGACACGGTCACCTCCGCCCCGGCGTCCGTCGGCCGGGTGTGGGGGCCGGGCGGGGTGCGGATCGCGGGCCGGGGCCCGGTCCGGGCGGACGGCGCGGGGCAGCGCGGCCGGGCGGGGCACGGGGACCGGCCGCCGGTGCCGCGCGCGCCGGTCGGGGTGACCGGCGCGGAGCTTTCCCGGCGGGCGCACTGGCCGCTCGCGCTCGCGGTGGCGGTGACCGTGGAGAGCGCGGCCGAGCCGCTGGCGGACCTGCTGTGGCGGGCGCTGGCGAACCGGCTGTCGCACGAGGCGGCGACCGAGGGCCTGGCGACCTGGTTGCGGGCCGCCGAGGCGGACGCGGCCGTACCGGACCGGGCGGGGCGTGCCTATGTGTTCGAGCAGGCCCCCGGCAGCGAACCGGCGGACGGTGCGCGGCGCGGGGAGATCCTCGGGGCGCTGCTGTGGCTGCTGCCCCGGATGATCCGCGACCGCCGGGACGCCGAGCGGCTGCGCTGGCTGCTGCGGCTGATGGCGGACGCGCCCGAGGAACCGATGACGTCCGCCTTCGAGCGCCATGTGGTGGCCGCGATGGCGGCGACGGGACGCGGCCGGGACGGCCGGGGGGAGGAGCAGAGGTGACGGCGGAACAGGCAGAGGAACTGGTCATCCCGGAGAACCTGGCCGGGCCGTTCCTGCGCGAACGGATCGTGCAGGGAAGGGGGTTCAGACACGCGGGGGCGCAGGTGGCCTCGGTGGTGTACTACCAGGACGGCGGGCACAGCGTGATCACGGCGCGGGGCGCCGACCACGGCGACCGGCTGGGCCGCTGGTCCCGGCCGAGCACCGTCTGCGAGGTGGCCTGCGGGCGGCACACGACCTCGTTCGCGCTGAAGCTGCCCGCGCACGGCTCGGCGACCTTCTTCGAGACCCGGGTGAAACTGCGCTGGGAGGTGACGGACTACCGGCTGGTCGTGGAGAAGCGGCTGTTCAGCGTCGAGGAGGACCTCGGCCCCGAGATCGTGGACCGGCTCCAGGGCGTCTCCACCCGGTACTCCGTGGACCAGGCGCACGAGGCCAACCAGGCGGTGCGGCTGGACATCGAGGCGGGCCGCTGGGCCGACCTCGGGCAGGAGGTGGGGCTGCGCACGAAGGTGTTCGTGGAGGTCGGCACCGACCGCACCCAGATCGGCTTCGTCGTCCAGACCCGCAAGGACGACGCCGAGGCCCAGCGGGTGGCCCGGCGCTTCCGGGGGTTCGCCGCCATCGCGCAGGGCAGCGACACGGAGAAGTACGCCTATCTGATGGCCTCCGGGACCGGCGCCGAGGTCGGGCGGCTGGTCAAGATGATGATGGAGAGCCAGGCAGAGGAGCAGCGATCCAACCGGGAGTTCCTGGTCCGGATGGCGCACGAGGGACGGCTCAACACCCCGGAACTCGACGCGTATCTGCGGCGGACGGCGCTGCGCGGCCCGGCGGCCGAGCAGTCCGCGATCCCGGCCGACCCGCCCCGCGCCGCACTGCCGCCCTCACCCGTCACGCACACCGCCGAGTCCGGGTCCGGGGCATCGGGGCGGGACTGGCCGGACACCCCGGCCCCCGGCCCCGCCCCCGCCGGGCGGGCACCGGCGGAACCGGTCCGGACCCCGCCCGAGGAGGACGACTGGTGGGGCGAGCCGCAGGACACGGCCGCACACCTGCCCGCCGCGCCCGCCGGACCGGACGACGGGTACGGCCCGCCCGCGCACACCCGCCACGACGATGACCCGCGGGCCGGAAGGTCCGGGGCGGGATCGCGTTCGTGGGACGACGAGGACGACGACATCTGGTCCGGTCCGGTGGACGGCGGCCGGGGCGGTGGCCGGTGACGGCGGCGCCCGGCACCCCGGCGGCCACCGTCCCGGAGGCGCGGTACGTCGCGGAACGGCTGCTCGCCACGGTCCGCGAGGACACCGGGCGGGCTGACGTGAAGGCGTCGGTGCTGCTGTCGGTGGCGCTGGGAGTGCCGCCGCTGGTGACGGGGCTGGGACGGCATCCGCCGGACCACCCGGCCGTGCTGTGGCTGGTGCTGGTCGGGGCGGGGCTGCTGATGTGGCTGGCGGGGTCCCTGTCACTCGTTCGGGCGATGCTGCCGCACAGCGGAACTGAGCGGGTAGGCCCTGGCATCACCTTCTTCGCCGACGTCGTCGCGGTGCACACGGCGTCCGGGGCGCGGGGCGTGGCCGACGCGGTCGGCCTGGCGGGCGGGGACGTCACGGCCTGGCTGCTGACCCAGGCCGTGGACAACAGCCACATCCTCGTCAGGAAGTACCGGTGCATCCGCTGGGGAGTCGGATGGCTGGTACCGGGGGCGCTGTCGGCGACGGCAGGGCTGCTGCTCGGCTGACCCGGCGCTCCCAGGGGGGTGGCGGGCCCGCACACGGCTCATGCGCCCGACATCCACGCATATGAAGTGACACTTGAGGGGGGACGACGTGGACGCACACGACACCGCACCGGCGCGCGGGGGCCCGGCACGCGGAGCAGACGGCGCGGGAGGCGCGGGAGGCGCGGGAGGCGCGGGCGGGAACACGGGACGCGCCGGGGACAGGGGGCGCGTGGAAGCCACGAGGGCCCCCCGGGCCACAGCGGCCACGAGGGGCACGCGGCGTCCCCCGACATCCGCCACCCGCGCGGCACTTGGCGCCCGTACCGGACTCCGCACCCAAACGGCACTCGGAGTCCGCCGGGCCGCCGCGGTGCTGACCCTGGTGCTGATCGGGCAGACCACGCTGGGCCAGGCCGCACTGCCCGCACCGCTCGCCCCGGCCGCGTCCGGTGCCACGGACGCCGTGGACCTGGCCGTGGCGGTGGACGAGTCGAGCAGCCTGAGCCAGGCCGACATGGAGCGGGAGCGGGACGCCGTCGGGCGGATCGCGGTCGGGGAGATCTCCCCGGCGTCGCGGATGACCGTCCTGGGGTTCGCCAGCGCCGACAACGACGACCAGAGCCCGGTGGACGAGGTCTGCACGACCACCGAACTCGACGCGGTGGCGCGGGAGAAGATGGACGGCTGCATCGGCAGGCTGGCCCGGCGCGGTGCGGGACAGGGCACCGGGACCGACTTCCCGAACGCCGTCCGGCAGGCGGTGACCCGGCTGAGCGAGCACGGCGGCAGCCGCCCGCGCATCCTCTTCCTGCTCACCGACGGCAGGCTGGACGTGACCGGCAGCCCGTCCTACGGCACCGCGGACAACCGGCAGAAGAACGGCCGCCGCGCGCTGACCGAGGCACTGGCCGAGGCGCGCGCCGCCAAGGTGCAGATCTGGCCCCTCGGTTTCGGTGACATCGACATGGACGCGCTCCGGGCGATGGCCGAGGGTGGCTACCGGGGCGGCTGCACCGACCTGGACGCGGCCCGCCCCCGCGCGGACCGGGCGACCGACTCGCAGACCCTGGGCGACGCCGTGCAGCGTGCCTTCGCCGGGGCCCGCTGCCTGGTCACCGATCCGCCGCGCAAGGACACCCCGCCCGCCGACATCTCCGTACCGCTGTCCCCGCTGGCGACGCTCGCCACCATCGTCGTCTCCAAGGGCGACCGCGCGGTGCGGGCGACGTACTACGACCCGCGCGGCCGGAAGGTCGAGCCGGGCGGCTGGTCCGACGGTTCGGCGTTCACGCTGGCCGGGTCCGGCGGCGAGGTGGAGTCGCTGCGGGTCACCGATCCCCGGCCGGGGCGCTGGCGGGTCCGCCTGGACGCGCCGAAGGGCCACCGGGACCGGCTGGCCAGCGTCTCCGTGCAGTGGCGGGGTGCCGTGCGCTCCTCGATCGTGATGACGCCCGCCGCGCCCCGCCCCGGTGAGCGGGCCCGTGTCGAACTGACCTTGCAGACCCGCGACGACAAGGGCATCGGGGACCCGGCGGACCTGCGGCGGCTGAAGGTGTCCGGGCGGCTGACCGGTGACGGTTTCGCGCCCGAGAGGCTCGCGCTCTCCGACGACGGGGAGAACGGCGACCGGAAGGCCGGGGACGGCCGCTTCACCGGTACCGTGACGATCCCCAGGGGGGCGACCGGCGCGCTCAAGGCCGTCGGCGTGCTCGGCGCGGTCGGACTCACCACCGACCACCGCCCGTTCCTGACCCGCACCGCCTCGGCCAACCCCGAGGTGCGGGCCGGGCTCCGGGTGTCCGACGCCGAGACGCACCCCGGCGGCAGCGTGCCGTTCCGGCTGCTGGCGTCCAACGACTCGGACCGGCCGCGCACCCTGCGCCTCGCGCTGCGGGACACCGAGCCTGGCACGGTCGCCCTTTCGCTCACCGAGGTCGTGCTCGCGCCCGGCGCCTCCGTGGACCGTGCCGGACGGCTCACCGTCGGCGCGCGGCTGAGCCCGCGCGAACTGACCGCGCGGATGGAGGTGTCGGACGCGGACGACTCCGCCCGGCCGCTCGACGCCAAGCTGGTGACGGTGGCCATCACGCCGGTGCCGACCTGGTGGCAGCGGCTGTGGAACGCGTGGTGGTGGGCGCTGATCGCCGGTGCCGTGCTGCTGGCCGCGCTGGTCGGCTGGTCGGTGTGGCACCGCGAGCAGACCCGCGAGGGTGTCTCGCCGGGCGGGCTGCTGCTCCGGCTCACCGTGTCGGACGACTCGGGCGAGCGGACGACCAGCGAGATGGCGGTGCCCCGCAGGCGCGTCCCCTGGTACCGGTTCGACGTGTCCGACCCGGACGGCGCCGGACCCCGGCTGGTCCCCCGGCCCACTGGGCGGTACGCCGTGCAGCGCGATCCGCGCACCGGGGTCCGGCTGCGCACCCCGGACGGGCGCGACCAGTCGTATCCGCTGGCCCGTGACATCCCGCTGGAGGGCCGGGTCCGGCTGCGGGTGGAGCGCGGCGCGGGCGGCCGTTCCCCCGGCCGTCGGCCGGGACCGCCCCGGTGGCTCGCGGACCTGCTGCCCGGGCGGCGCAGGACCGCCCCGGCCCCGTCCGACCGGCGGGACAGGGACAACCTCGGCGGCCGGGACACCTACGGCGACGAACCCGACGCGCGCTCTCCGTACGGGAGTTCCTCGCCGGGCGGCTCCTCGCGGGGCGGTTCCTCGCGCGGCTCCTCCTCGTACGACGACGAGTTCGACGAGGCCACCTGAGAGACGCACGGCGGGCGGCAGGGCCGTCCCGCACCCAAGCCCACGGCAGGCCCGGCCACGGGACCCGGGGTCCATCGAACGCCCGGTGCCACGCGCACCGGACAGGGGGGAAACGAAGCGATGAAGATCTTCCAGCCGATGCTGTTCGTCGGCCTCGGCGGTACCGGCGGTCTGATCGGCGCCGAACTGGAGCGGCGGCTGCGCGCCGAACTCTGCGGCCCGGACGGCACCGCCCTCACCAGCAACGGCCGACTGCCCTACGAGCTGCCCGGCTGCCTGCAGTTCGTGTACGCGGACTACAGCGAGGCGGAGCTGGGGCGGCTGCCGCACCTGAGCGCGGACACCGCGCTGCGGCAGGCGTACAGCCGCACCTCGCGCGCCACGCACGATCTGCTGCCCGCCGACTTCGACAGCTCGCAGGAGGTGACCCGGATGCTGCGCGCCATGCTGCGCGACGAGGTGTCCGGCTGGCTGCCCCCGCACGACAGCACCGAGCCCCGGATCAACCCGCTGCGCAACGGCGCCGGGCAGCTGCCCACGGTGGGCCGTGCCGCGCTGTTCGCCACCCTGGCCGGCGGTCCCGCGCCGGTCCTGACCCCGCTGCACCGGGCCATCGACGCCATCGCCGGTTCCGGCGGGGAACTCCAGGAGGTGGGCGGGGACCGGATCAACGGCTGTGACGTCTTCGTGGCGTTCTCGGTGGCCGGGGGCACCGGCGCGGGCATCTTCCTGGACTACCTGCACCTGATCGGGCAGGCGTTCAAGGACAAGAAGTTCCGGGGCGCCCGGATCTATCCCCTGGTCGTCATGCCGTCGGCGTTCCCCGAGGCCAAGGGCGGCGGCCGGGAGGCCGAACTCAACGCGGCCCGCGCGGTGGTGGATCTGTCCCGGCTGGTGGACGAGCAGAACGCGCCGCGCGCCGAGGCGGCCCTCGGCGACACGGCCCAGTACGGGGCGCTGCGCATCCGGTACCCGCAGACACACCCGGTGTCGCTGCGGCCGGGCACCGTGCCCACGGCGTTCCTGTTCAGCCAGACGGCCGCGATCCGTCCCGAGGACCTGCGCCGCTCCATCGTGTCCCTGGTGGTGTCCCTGGTCGGCACCGACCTGAACCTGGGTGAGGTTGGGGGCGGTGGACGCGACGACGACTACCAGACCTTCGCCAGCAACTTCGTCAACGGTGACATCAGCCGCCGTACCCGGTCCGCGACCGGGATCGGCCGCAAGGGCATCTCCACCAGCCTGGTCGCGTCGATGACCGCGCCGCTGGACGAGCTGGCCGAGCTGGTCGCGGCCCGGATGCTGGCCCACGCGGTGACGGGGCTGACCGACCCGGCCGCCCTCGTACCGCACGAGACGGCGCCGCTGGTGAAGGAGATGTTCACGGCCTCCGGGCTGGGCGAGCTGTGGCGCCGGGAGCCGCTGGAGGTGTCCGAGCCGGACCCGCTGCCGCTCGGCAGCCACCACATCGAGACCGCGCTGCGGGACCGGCTGGAGCAGTTGCGTCAGCTGCTGGGCGACCTCGAACGGCAGGTGACGCACCGGATGCCGACGCTGGTGGAGGGGTTCTCCCCGCGCGCCGCGGCCGAGCAACTCCTGCTGAAGACGGACCTGTTCACCCTGGGGCGGGTGGTGTCGGGCGTGCCGGGCGACTCCGGCGCGGTGGCCCGGCTCGGCTTCCTCGGCATGCTCGACAACCGCCGCCAGGACCCCGCGGCGCCCGCCGGGATGGACATCCAGCCGCCGCCGGTACCGAGGATCAAGGGCCGGATGGTCGGCCCCCGGCTGCGCTGGACCGACGACGAGGTGGCGGGCGTGCTGGAGGAGCAGGACCGCTGGTACAGGTGGCGGGCGCGCACCGTCTGGCACCGCGCGTGGAGCGAGCACGAACCCCGCTGGCGGCAGGCCGCGAACCAGCTGCGCAACGACGTGCACGCGGTGGGCGACGCGTTCCGCAAGCACGTGGACGACGAGCCGCGCGCCCACGCCGCGCAGGTCAAGGAGCTGTACGACGACCGGGCGGGCGTCTCCTACCTGCTGCCCCCGCAGGGCAACCTGGGCCGCTTCTACCAGGCGCTGATGGAGCGGCTGGCGGAGAGCCACCAGCTCGGCCCCAACGGCGACGAGGCGGCGCTGCTGCACCGGCTGGTCGATGCCGAGCTGCGCCGCAGCGCCTTCGCGGCCGGGCGGCTCTCCCCCGACGCCGCGGTGTCCGAGGTGAAGGCCGCCTTCAAGCACCGGGTGCAGCGGCTGTTCTCCGAGCGTCCCGACGGACGGCAGGCCCGCGCGCTGCTGCCCAGGATGAGCACCCTGCTGGCCGCCGAGGCGGGCGACACCGAAGCCGCCCAGCAGGTCAGCACCCGCGCGCTGGAGCAGTTCCGGTACAAGCTGGCGGGGATGCTCCCGGCCGCGTTCACCCCGGAGGGCAACGGGCGGCTCAAGGTCCTCATCACCTATCCGGGGGCGCGCCGGGTGACCGTGGACGAGTATCTGGAGAAGCATCTGCGGCTGCCCCAGGACAGCCAGCGGACCATCGAGTTCCGGGCGGTGGACACCGATTCCATCTCCGTGGTGCTGTTCCGCAGCGAGATGAGCCTGACCGACGTACCGGAGGCGCGCAAGGTGCTGCGCCGGTGGGCCGGGGCGCGGGCGAGCCGGGGTACCGAGGACGTACTGCGGTGGCGGCAGCGGCTGGGGTACCGGGACGAGTGGCTGGCCAGCACGCCCGACGACCGGACGCACATCCTGCACCGGCTGCTGTGCGCGCTGTGGAACGGCCAGATCGACTACCTGGGCGACCCGGCCTCCCCGGAGCAGTTGCGAATCCGCCTGCACGACGACGCCGAGCCGGACGCCCCGAGCATCGAACTGACGCTCACCGGAGGGCAGTACGGCCTCTCCAGCTGGGCGAGCCTGCTGCGGGCGTACGAGGACTGGGCGCTGCTCCAAGAGGAGAACATCGTGCAGAGCTTCTGCAAGGTGGTGATGAACACGCTGCCGCGCGGGCTCGGTTCCTCGGGCAGCGAGCCGTCGGAGCTGTATCTGAAACTCGTCCACGAGGTGGCGCCGCGTCAGCTGCGGCTGCTGGACGAGCAGGAACGCCGCTACGGCCCCCGAGTGGCCCACCGGACGCGCCGGTTGCGCGAGTTCTGGGGGGAGGCCCTGCCGGACGCGCTCGACCTGCCGTTCCCCGAGGGGGAGGACGGCGCTCTCCGGAACCTTCGCGAGCTGGAGGCGGGGATGCGCGAGGGACGGGACATCGAGGGCGGCCTCTGGGACGGCGGCGAGGAGCGCCGGGCCCCCTCCGACCGGGACCGGCGGCAGCGGCCCGCCGACCGGCCGCGCCCCGCGCCGGTGGACGGGGGCGGGCCCGGTGAACCGTACGGGGCGGGGCCGCACCGGGCGGACGGCTGGGACGTGCCCGCACACGGCCGGACCGGCTCCGGGGGCGGGCGGGGCGGTGTCCCGCCCGCCCGGTCCGGACCCGTGCCCGGTACCGGGGTCCCTGTCACCCGGCACGGCGACGACGGCCACCGCGAGGCGGACTGGCCCGCGGCGGCCCCGCACGACGAGCGGACCCGGCACTGGCCGGACGGCCCGTACCCGGCCGCCGGGGGCGCGGTGGACCGTACCCGGCCGGACGGGGACCGGACCGCGCCCCCGGAGCCGGGCCGGGTCCGGCCGGTGCCGTCCGCGCCACTCGCCGGACGGCCCGTGGTGCAGCAGGCACCGGCCGGGCGGCCGGTGACCGGTCCGGTGCCCGCGCGGGCACCGGAGTACCCGCCGTTCCAGCGCGCGGCCGAACCCGATCCGGGCTGGCCGAGTGCCGGTCCGGCGGCGCCCTGGGGCATCTCGGACACGGACGGGGACGCCGACTGGCCCGACGACGAAACCACGTCCGGCGGCGACGGCGACGACCGCGAGAGCTGGGAGAAGCACGCGTGAACGCGACGGGGAGCCCGGTCGCCGTACTCGACTTCCGGGACGGCCGGGACGTACCGGTGGACGGCGCGGACCTGCGCCGCCGGGTGGGCGCGCGGCTGCCGGACAGCGGCCGGGCCGACGCCGGGGACCTGCGGTTCCTGGTGGTGGACGAGCCGGGCGGGCTGACGGCACACGCCGGGGCGTACGAACTGGTGGCCGCCGCGCCCACGTTGGGCGCGGTACGGCTGCTCTGCCTGGTGGTCGGCGACCTGGAGCGGCGGTCCTCCCCGGACGCGCCGCACCCGGACGGCGGGGGGTATCCGGACGGCGGCGGGTATGCGGACGGCGGTCCGCGCGCGGGCGGGGCGGGGCGCAGACTGCGGCTGGCGTCCGTGCTGCGGTCCTCCGGTACGGCCGTGCTGTGGGCGGCCGATCCGCGCGCGGGGCACGACCCGCGCACCGCCGACCCGGCCGGGGAGACGGAGGCGGCGCTGGCCGCGCTGACCGAACTGCTCCGGGTGCCGGAGATCTTCGACGAGGTGCTGTCCGAACTGCGCGACGCCCCGGTGTCGGTGGCCACGCTGTCGCTGCGCGTGCTGGAGCACGACCTGACCCCGGACGCGCGGGACAGCGCGTGGGCGGGCGCGCTCGCCCGGTTCGCCGGGAGCGACGTACCGGTGACCGGGGCACCCGTCGAGCGGGAACTCCCTTCGGGGCTGGCCGAGTTGCTCGGTCCGGGTCCCGAGCGCCCGGCGGCTGCGCTGCTGCGCCGGGGCGGCCCGGCCGAGGCGGCCCGCGCCGCCTGTGTACGGGCCGTGGACGACCTCGCGGAGGCGCGGTCCGAACTGGACTCCGCACGAGCACTTCTGACGGGTCGCCAGATCGCTGACAGGGTGCCCTCGGCGGTGGGACGGGCCGTGGACGCGCTCGGCCGCTACCGGGACGTGGTGGCGGGGGTGCTGCGGGACAGCGGCTCCCCCGGTGTCCCGCCCGGCGACGCGCTGGCCCGGCTCGCCGACGGGGGTGTGGTGCTGCCGGAGGAGGCGTGGGTGCGCCCGTCGCGCGGTACGGAGACCGACGAGGGGCTCCGGCGCTGCACCGCGCGCTGGCTGACCTCGGGGCTGCCGCTGCGCGCGGTCGCCGCCCAGTTGTCGGCGCTGGCCGAGCGGATGGCTCCGACGCCGTCCGCCGCCCGGCTGCGGGACCTGGAGCGCGCCTGCCCGGACGGGTCGCTGGCGCGGGTGTCCGCCGAGCGGCCCCTGTACTTCGCCCGCGCCGACGCCGTCCGTCTGGGGCTCACCGCGCTGACGGCGTTCCTGTGCGCGCTCGCGCCGTGGCCCGGCACCCTGCTGGCGCTGCTTCCGGCGGCGGTGTTCCTGCTGGGCGGCGCGCTGGCCGGGTCGGTCCGGCCGGGCCGTGCGGCGGGCGGCGCGATCCACCGCGCGGACACGGCCCGTGCCGTGGCCCTGCTGGTCGGCGCGGGGGCGGCAGCCGGTCTGGTCCGGCTGGTCGCCGTGCCCCGCGAGGTGGTGCTCGGCGGGGTGGTGGCAGGGGTCCTCTGCGCGGTGCTGTGCGTCGGGGCCTGGTGGCGCCGGGGCGTGGCCGACTGGTGGGAGGCGACCGGAACCGCGGATCTCGGGCCGTGTCTGGCGCGGGTGGACGCCGTCCTGGCGGACGCGTTGCGCCGTCAGTGGTGGGCGGCGGAGGAGCGCACCCGTTGCGCGGACGGCGCCCGGACGCTCGCGGCGGTGCTGCGGGGCGCGGCCGTCGAGGCGGACGCGGGGTACCCGGTGTCCGGGCCGCCGTACGGGTCCGGCGCGGGACCGGCCGGACCGGACGCCTGGACGGACCCGGCGTGGACCGCACCCGGCTGGTCTCCCGACTGGGAGGAGCCGTCGTGGACGGGCGGTCCGGCTACTTCCGGGCCCCGGCCGGACCCGTCGTGGCCGGACGACGACTGGCCCGACGACGCCCCGGCCGCCGAGGCGCCGTCCGGCGGCCGGGGCGAGCCCCCCGCGCCGGTCGTCCCGCGCGACCTGCCACGGGTGGACCCGCCCTGGCTGCACCGGGGTCCGGGCGAGGGCGGCCCGGAGCTGGTCACCACCCTCGTCGCGGATCTGGCCGACGCGACAGTCGCTGCGTTGCGCGGCCACACCGCCACCGGCGGCACCACGCCCGGCGCCGTGCCGCCGGGCGGTGCGCCGACCACCCTGGAGGCCGCCGTACGCCGGGCCATCACGGCGGCCGGGCTGAGCCTGCGGGACAACGGAGTGGTGCCCAGCCCGTCGTACGCCCGGCAGGACCGGGTGCGCGGTGACGCCTCGGCGCTGCTGGGCATCGGGGCGCACCGGGTCCGTGACGTGCTGGACACCGGTTCCGAGCAGGGCAGACCGCTGCTGCTGTGCCCCCCGGCCCAGCTGACGCTGCTCAGCCGGGACCCGGCCGACGCCCGGTCCATCGCGTTCGCCCCGCAAGCGGTACGGCCCGTGGTGGAGGTACGCACCGGGGGTCCCGGCGCCGGTCCGGCCCCGATGGTGTGGACGGCGTCCGGCCGCTTCGCGGGCACGCTGCGGCTCGTCCCGCTGCGCGCGGGCGTGGTGGAGAACGTGCGCGGCGGCACGGAGGGGACCGCCGGTACGGTCCCGGACTCCGGCGAGGAATGGGCGCAGCGGTGAACCGCACCCGTACGACGATGACCGACCGCGCCACGAGCGCCCGGACGAACCCAGTGGGGATCTCATGGTGAACGACCACCGGCCCGCATCGCACCACCCGAACCCGTACGGCCGGATGCCGGAACCGGAGCACCCCGCGCCCGGCGCCCGGACGGCCGCCCGCTCGGACGCCCCCTACGACGGCGACGGCGAGCACGCGCGGCACCGCGAGTACGGCGGCCGGGAGACCGGCGGCGGCCCGGCCGCGCCCGGCGAACCGTTCGTGGAGCTGTCGTACATCTCCCCGCAGGGCACCACGCACCGGGTGCGGGCGCGGTTCGAGGCGGACCGGCCGCGCCTGGTCCGGCCGCCCGCGCTGGCCCGACGGGTCCACTTCGCGGACGGCAGGACGTATGTCCAGGTCAGGGTGGCGGAGGAGGCGGGCGCAGACCGGCAGGCGCACGCCCTGCTCCAAGCGGAGATCACCGCCGCACTGGCGCTGTACCGGGCGTACACGGGCACCCGGTTCCTGAGTCTCTTCCCCATCCCCATCGGCTACGACGTCAACACCCCGGCCCCGTTCGTGCTGTACAAGGTGCCGATCGGACGCCCCATGTCCGGGCCCTCCGAGCGGCTGTTGCTGGACGAACAGCGGGCCGTGGAAGGCCAACTGGTGCTGGCGGTCCTGTTGATGGACGCGGTCGGCCTGGTGCACCGGGGCATCGTGCCGGGCGCGGTACGACGGGGCGCGGAGGGCGTGCAGCTGTGGGACCTCGGCTCGGTCGTCCGGACGGGCCAACCCCGGGTGCCGTACGGCATCCCGCCGTACGCCTCGCCCGAGCAGCGGGCCGGGGAGGGGCTGACGGACGCGCGGGACGCGCTGTGGAGCGTGGCGCAGGTGATGTACCAACTCGTCACCGGCAGGCAGGGCAGCTCAGACGGACCCCCGGCCGATCTGGCCGCGCAGCGGTCGGTGCAGGAGACCCTGGGCATGGTGTTCGCCAAGGTCGCGGGCGAACGGCCGACACCTCAGGCCCTGCTGAAGGCCCTGGGCCCGCCCGGTCTCGTCGCCGAGGCGGCGGGTGTGCTGCCGTCGGACCCGCTGCGGCAGCACCGCCGCGAGTTCGACGAGATCCTGCGCCGCAAGCACGCCTCGCTCACCCCGGAACCGCCCGCGCACAGCCCGTACTTCGCGGACCTGGAACACCCGGCCGACCAGAACGGCTTCGGTCCGGACGGGCCGCGCTACGGCGACGGGCCGCCGGAGCAGTTCACCGGCTACGAGTATCCGCCCCGCGAGCGCGGGCGGCTGCGCACCTGGATCAGCGGAGGCCGCACCTCCGGCACGAACGAGCCCGGCGGGAGCCGGCCGGAAGGAGACACCCGCCGATGAACACCCCCGTGCCGGGCACCGCCCAGGAGATCCTGTGCCCGTACTGCCTGGAGGTCATCTCCTACGACGAGCAGCAGTTGTTCGTCCGTAACGACAAGGAACTCTTCGAGGAACTGCGTCTGGACCGGCGAACCAGTCCGCTGACCCTCGCGGACACCCTCCACTCGGCCTATCAGCGGTGCGGCAACTCCGGTGGCGGGCAGGCCCATTACATCCCGGTGCCGTATCTGACCAACGGCAGCCCGCTGACCGTGGCGATGGTCGGCGACTCCGCGACCGGCAAGACGCATCTGCTCACGCAGATGATCGCGGAGATCGCCGACGGCGGTCTGAAGCGCTACGGCGTGCAGATGCAGTCCGTGAACCCGCGCGACCACCAGACGTTCATGACCGAGCGGGTGGAGCGGCTGCGGTCCGGGACGATGCTCGAACACACCCGCAGCGCAGGTGAGTTCGCCCCGTTCGTGGACGCTCTGCTGCTGACCCGCGCGGGCGGGGTCACCCGGCCGGTGGCCTTCTTCGACCTGGCCGGTGAGGATCTGCGCCGTACGGACGCGCTGACCCGGTTCATGGTGGGCGTGGACGCGCTGATCTTCGTGGTGGACCCGCTGCGGGCGCTGCCGATGCCGTATCTCGACGCGCTGCGCGGCCAGTTGGGT
Organism: Streptomyces corallincola; assembly: GCF_019104725.1. Classification (GTDB taxonomy): domain Bacteria; phylum Actinomycetota; class Actinomycetes; order Streptomycetales; family Streptomycetaceae; genus Streptomyces; species Streptomyces corallincola. The sequence continues at coordinate 115,089 of NZ_JAHRXF010000015.1, forward strand.
CACACGCGAGGCGGCGACCCGGCGTTCCAGACCGTGCTGGACCGGCTGCCGCGCGGGGGCGGGCAGTACCTCGGGGTGGCGGCTGCGGTGGTGGTCAACAAGAGCGATCTGGTGCGGTTCGAACCGCCGGTGGACCGCTGGCTGGGTGAACCCCCGCCGCCGGAAAGGGAGATGGCCGAGCGGTTCCGGATGGAGAGCCAGGACGCGTACGCGTTCCTGCGCTGCCACACGGGTCAGGCATGGGTCAGTCCGTTCGACAGCGTGCTGCGCTGCACGCTGCACTTCGCCTCGGCCACCGGCAGCCACGACCACGAGGGCAGATTCCCGCACGGCACCCGGCCGTTGCGCGTACTGGAGCCGCTGATCTCGGTACTCGCCATGTGCGGGCTGCTCGACGACGGCACCGAGGACGGACCGGCGGCGGTGGGCTTGTGACGCGCACGCAGCCCGCCCGGCCGGGGGACGCGGACGCGGCGGACGACCGGGTGCACCAGGTGGTGTTCCGCTGGGCGGGCAACCTCGGCCACCGGGGCGCGGGCATGGCCGCCGTCGCGTACTCCTGCCCGGAGTCGGAGGCCCGCGACCTCGCCGACCGGCTCGGCCCGGTGCTCCGGGTCATGGGCGGCGAACGGCGCCCCAGCCTGGTCCGGCACATCACCGGCGGCCGGGTCCTGCTGCTCCGCCGCGCTCCGGGCCACGACTCCAACGGCCGCGACAGCACGGTCTGTCACGCGCTGCTGGGTCCGGCGCGGGTGCTGGTGCCTCTGTACTGCGTCAGCCTGGGCGCCGTTCCGTGGGCGGAGGCGGGCTGGGCCGACCGGGTCACCGGCCGGATCGACCCGATGCCCCGTGAGCGGCTGCGCCAACTGGCCGGCCGTACACGGGAGAGCCTGCCGAGGAACGTCCGGCTGGTCCGGCAGCCGCTGCACTGCCTGGTCGCGCAGTTCCTGCGCACCCCGCGGGCCCGGCTGTCGGCGCTCTCCGGCGAGCTGGACGAGTGTCTGGCCAAGGAGTACGAACGCCGCGGACCGGCCGACCCCGCCGAGGAGTTGCCGGAGGCCGCGCTCCTGGTGCTGTGGGGGCTGTACCGGATCTTCGGCACCTGGCTGGGCGACCCGGCCAGTTGGTCCTTCGCCACCTTCGACACGATGGACGACCAGCCCTACCGGATCGTCTTCGTCCCCGCCTGGCGCGCCTCCCCCACCGAGGACAGCCGCCTGCGCCGGATCGACCTCCTGTCCCCCGGCACGGACCTCGCCGCCGAACTCGCCGCCACCCTGGTGGACGACTATCTCAACTGGCCTTCCACCGCAGGCAATTACCAGCGCCTCCTGAGCGCCGACCCCCACTCCCCCACCGACCCCGCCGTACGCCACTTCCACTCCCGCCTGCGCGACCTGTGGCCGACCGAACCCGAACCCACACCCCCCACGGACACGGGCCCCATCCCGATGGTCCCGGCCCCGGTATCCCCTCCCCCGCCCGAGTCGGCGCCCGATGCGGGGTGGGTGTCACCACGGGAGTGGCGGGCCGAGGAACGACAGAGCGGGCGGAGGGCTACGGAGGCGCAACGGGCTCAGGTGGAGAAGGCGCCGCCACCAGGGGCGGGGCTGGAGGCGGGGACGCTGGGTGGATTGGAGCCAGCGGGAGGTCAAAGGTCTTACAAGTCAGCCCAGTTGGACCATTCCGGCGGGCCGGGCCAGTTGGAGCAGCGGGGACGGTCGGGGCAGCAGGGACAGCCGGAGCAACTGGAGCAGCGGGGGCGGTCGAGGCCACCGGGGCAGTCGGGACAGCCGGAACAACTGGGGTCCCAGTCAGGCCAGTTGTGGCCATCAGGACAGCAGGGGCAGCAGGGGCAGCAGGGGCAGCAGGGGCAGCAGGGGCAGCCTGTCCACGGCGGACAGTTGCAGCGGACCGAGACTCAGCCCGCGCTCCCACCCCCAACCTCTCCGCACCCTCCCCCTCCGAGGTTCCCGCCACACCCGTCGGGCTTCCCGGCGGCCTTCTCGGCGGGCTTCCCGGCGGGAGGTTCGACCCCGCCCGCACCGGGGGCGATCACCGACCGCCTGACGCCGGAGCGTCAAAAGGAGCTGGAAGCAGATGCGTTGCCGGTGTTGTTCGAGAAGCCGGTGGCGGGAAGGTCGGCGGTCTCGAAGCTGCTGCCGCTGAGGGACCGCCGGGAGCGCACGGGACTGCCGCAGATCCGGGCGCTGGCCAGGGACTTGACGGATGCGATGGACCCGGCGAGAAGTACGGCCGAGCTACGGCGCATGGTCGAGGAGCACTTGGCCCAGACACACCACGAGGACCTTCTGTTCCTGCTCAAGGAACGGATGGGCCACGCGGCCCAGAACATCGTCCTGGGCCATCTCCCGGCAGCCGTTCACGCGGAGGAAGCGGCCCGCGACCTCCTCAACGGGCTCCTGTCCATCGACTTCCGGATCATCGACCCCCCGGACACGGCCGACCCGCCCCTGACCGACCTCCACACCCGCCGCGTCGCCCGCATGATCCGCTGGTTCTTCCGCTGGCTGGTGGAACCCCGCGTGAAGACCCACACCCCCCAACTCACCAAGTACCTCAGCACGATCGCCTCCTCCGACGACCCCGCCGACCACCAGATCCTCCAGGAACTCCTCATCGACGCGGAGGAGGACCGCATCCCCACCCTCCCGAAGGAGACCTGGCTGGCCATCACCCGAGCCCTCTACGAGAAGGCCCATCCATAGCCGGACACAGGTCTGCCCCCGACAGGAACCGGGGGCAGACCTACAAACGACTACTGTCCGAGAGAACCGACGAACTCGGCCCACGCCCCGGACCGAACGGCAAGCCCGGCACGGCTGACGTCCTTGGAGTCACGGACATGAACAGCGTGAGCAGAGTCGGCAACCTCGACGCACTCCCCACCGGCTCCCCCGCTGTAACTGCTCTTCCGCCAGGAAAGTCCGCCAACCACACCCAGGTTCTCGTTCACCTTCACACCTCTCCAAGCAACTTCTCTATCAAGTCCTGCGACTTGCGCGGGTTGAGAGCCTGCCCGCGAAGGATGCCGTAGCGCGACGCGATCCCACGAACCTCCCGCACATCGCTGACAATTGTACTTCGCCCCTGAGTCTCCAGGTAAGCCACTTGATCACCACCGGAACGGCTCAGCAGGGTGAACGGCCCGTCCGCACCCGCGTTGTCCTCCTGGTCGAGCGTCATGATCTGGAGCTCGACGTTACGAAGGGCGCCGACCAGCAGCAGTTGCTCCAACTGGCCGCGAAGAACCGACCAGCCGCCGAACGGCCGACGGAGAACCGCCTCGTCTATGACGAAGTTGAGCAGAGGCGCGGGCTTGCGCTCGAACACCTGTTGGCGCGCGAGACGAGCCGCGACTCGCTGTTCCACGGTCTCCTCGTCCAGCAGCGGACGCCACATGCCGTACACAGCGCGCATGTACTCCTCGGTCTGAAGGAGCCCGGGCACCGCATGCGTGGCGTAGACCGACAGTTCGACGGCCTCACCCTCCAGCCGAGCCGCGTCCTGGAAGAACGCCGGATACTGGGCCCGGGCCACCTCGTCCTTCATTTCCTGGAGGACGCCGCTCGCATCGAGCATCTGGTCGGCCTGGTCGATGAAGCGGGGCGGCGGAACCCGGCGCCCCTGTTCGTACGCGGCGATGGTGGAGACGGAGTACCCCGTCTTCGAGCCGAACTCGGCCCGCTCCAGACCGGCCCGCACCCGGAACCGTTTCAACTGCCGCCCGAACACGCGGAGTACACCGGAGCCGGAGCCGGTATCCGTGTCGGACTGCCGCTCCTCGCCCTCACCGCCGGGTCCCTCGTCCATACGCTCCGTGGATTCGCTCATCCCCGTACCGCCTCCCTCGGCCAACGCGCGCCCGCGCGGGCCGTCACGCTCCGTTCCACCTACACGCGCACACCGACGACTTACAGCGACTCTCCGTGTGCGGGCCGTGTCTGTTCACGCTAGAACGGCAACGGCAACGTGGACCACATGAACAGCGAAATCTCCACCCCCCAACTTCCGGTGACCGGCCAACTCCACCAGTTCGCAATGGCGTTCACCTCCTCCACGCGAGGCGCCCGCCTGGCCCGACGGCTGGTCTCGCACCGCCTCGACACCTGGGGCCACCCCTACGGCAGCCACTCCAACGACAGCCTGACCCTCATCACCGCCGAGCTGGCCGCCAACGCCGTCCGCCACGGTCACATCCCCGGCCGCGACTTCCATGTCCGCCTCACCGGCACCCCCTCGCTACTGCGCGTCGAGGTCACCGACACCCGAACGGAGCGCCTTCCCACCCCCCAGACCCCCGCCGACGCAGACGCCGACTCCGGCCGCGGTCTCCTCATCGTCGCCGCCCTCGCCACCGACTGGTCCACCACGCTCCGCGAGGGCGCCCCGGGCAAAACGATCTGGGCGGAACTGAGCCTGCGGTGACCGGATCACCGAAACCGGCGCAGACTGGAGACATGACGGAGACCGACCGGCAATTGGGCCAACGCCTGGAGCAGACCATCCTGACCCTGCTGGCCCGCCGCGCCGCCACCTCCTCCATCTGCCCCTCCGACGCCGCCCGCGCGGCGTACGAAGGCACCGACGACAACTGGCGGGACCTGATGGAACCCACCCGCCAGGCAGCCTGGCGCCTGGCAGCAGCGGGCAAGGTCCAAGTAACTCAGTCCGGGCACCCCGTCACCGAGCGAGAAGCACACGGCCCGATCCGCATCCGCCGCACACACCAGTAGCGATCACGCCCTCACAGCAGAAGCGGATCGCCAGAACGGCGCCTCACCGCCAGGCCCAGGATTCAAGAGGACGGACCCCGAACTCCCTCCGGGAACCACTCCCCCACTCGCGGACCAGCACGACTGATGAACGGCCCATCTGCGGCGCGCTCCCCGGTCCTCACCGGAGACCGTTACCCAGCCGCTCAGGCACCCTTGGAAAGGGCCCCAGTCGGTGTCGGGCCACCCCGGCCTCGCGGGTGAGCGGGCGGGAGGTCGGCGCGTAGTGGACCTCTTGGCGTACGCGTACGACCCTGCCCTTGCTGTCGATCCACGCGTCGGCGTCGATGGTGGTCGCGGGGCGCAAGTTGCGTCCGACGGTCCTGTCCACCGACTCGATGTCCTTCGGGGTGAGACGGGCTGAGAGCTGCACAGGCTCGCTCGCCTGATGCACCGATGCGTGATGGCCCAGCATGAGCCGCACGTACTGCGGTAGCCGTTCGGTTGGTATACCTCCCTTGGCCGCCGATGCGGGGAACCGCAGCCATGCCCCGCGAGTTCCGCTCGCGCGCCGGTACACCTTCTGGCGGGTGATCACGACGCCCTCGGTGCACTGCTCGGTCCGGTCCGTGGTGCGCCCCGTGAGCGCCGAGTTAAGGTTGATTCGTCCCTGCGTGACAATGCGCGGTTGGCATCGAACAGGGTGTGTTGCTGTAGGTGGTGGACAGGGCAGCTGATCCACAGGATAGGAGCGGACGCGGTGGCACCCCAATGAATTGAGACACCACCACCCACCAGCAATCAGTCAGCTTGGACCTCGAGGAAATTGTCGAAGGTCGTCAGGTCAACCTCGACTCCATACGCACTGTGCAGACTGGCTGCGCGCGCAGCGTCGATAGGATACATATCGACGAACCTCTCCACCGGTTCATCGAAAATTCGAGCCAGCTCTGCCGCATCGTCGATCTTGAGATCGATATCTTTCTCATGCTGTCCGGTTTCCCGATTGAATGAAGCGACTACATACTTCACTTTTCGACCTTTCTTCCAGGGTTCGCCGGCTTCGTCTGCTCGCCAGTTTCGGGATCATCTTCGCCCACGTGCTTACCGTTCTTGTTGTACTTCTCGACGGTGCCGTGTTGAGAGTCCCATTCGAAGATATTCCCCTTGGGATCCACCCATCGCTTCCGCAGGCCGCCGCCTCCTTGAACGGATTTCTTCGGCGTTGCACGTCGCACATTCGGGAAGGCAGAGAGATCCTTATTTACCCGGGGCTGTTCACTCTGATTCATACCGGGAAGCGACACGGCAAGACCGAGAAGTCGCCCTGCACAAAGCCCACGCCACGTACGCCCACGCCGACCGCGTTAAGCGCCTCGAAGAACAGACAGTCGCCTGGCGCCAAGCCAAGCATCTGACCGAGTACGTCACTGCGGTACGCGAACGCGGCACAGCCCTAACGGCCGGACCCGAACTGACTG
>NZ_JAHRXF010000016.1 GCF_019104725.1 Streptomyces corallincola
GGGGGCGACCCCCCGTCGATGGCCCACCCAAAACGGCCACGGCAGCTACAGCCGCCACAGCAGCCACTGCTGTCACGGCAGTTGAGGCGGCTACGACAGCAGCAATTCCACCGCGCCCACCACCGTCGCCGCGATCACCAGCCGCTCGAACAGCCGCTGGTCGATCCGCCCGACCGCCCATGTCCCGATCAGCGCGCCGGGTACCACGAACACCGCCAGCGCCGCGTCCAGCAGTAGCGAGCGGCCGTCGATGAGGCCGAGGCCGACGCTGAAGGGGACCTTGGAGACGTTGACGATCAGGAAGAAGAAGGCGGAGGTGCCGAGGAAGCCGAGCTTGCGGAAGCCCGCGGAGAGGAGATACATCGACATGACCGGGCCGCCCGCGTTGGCGACCATCGTGGTGAAGCCGCCGAGCACGCCGTACGAACGGGCTTTCACCCGGCCCGCACGGGTGGCGACGGCGTCCGGTTCGTCGGCCGCCTCGGCGCGGCGGCGGCGCCACACGGTGACACCGGCCATGACCAGCAGGATGGCGCCGATGGAAATCCGTACAAGGCCGTCGTCGGCCCAGAACAGGAACAGGGTGCCGCCCACCACGCCGAGCGCGACGGCCGGGAACAGCCGCCACAGGGTGGGCCAGTGGGCGTGCCGACGGTAGGCGCGGACGGCGAGCACGTCGCCGAGGATCAGGATCGGCAGCAGGATGCCGGTGGAGGCGCGGGCGGGGAGGACGGCCGCGAACACGGCGAGACTCACCGTGTTGGCGCCGCTCACGGCGGTCTTGGAGAAGCCGACGACCAGCGCCGCCGCTGCCAGCGCCGCGAACCCCCAGCCGGATATGTGCCACAGCGTCATCGTGTTCATGGAGAGACCGATGGTACGTGCACGAGGCACTCAACTCGACTTCCCACAAGGGGTGTTCGGGCCACACCTCCGTCCGCGATACTCGCGGCGTCCGCACGCGTCACACGCGTACGGCGGTCACGCGTGGCCGACCATCACGCGTGCCCGGCCGCCGTGCGCACACGACAAACGGGAGAGAAGATGCGCGCTCTGTTCAGAAGACTGGTCGCCGCTGCCGCCGCCACGGTAGGACTCGTGGCGCTCGCGCCGGTGCAGCAGGCACAGGCGGGTACGTCCTGCACGCCCGTGCTCGGCTGCTCGGGCACGGTCAACTACTCCGGCAGCCTGGTCCTGGCGGTGCGGGACTGGACGTGCTCCAGCGGTACGACCGCCTCCGCGAGCACGGGATGCGTCTCACTCGCCAACACCCGCTGGCTGAGCGACGGTTACCGTACGCCGAAGGACCAGGACTGGGACGCGTTCAAGGTGGACGCGGGCTGGTGCGTGCTCGTGGAGTTCCAGATCCCGGCCAAGAAGTGGCACGTCACGTACGACCGCCGCAACCAGTCCAGCCCGGTCTACGTGAAGGTCGAGAACTTCGGCACCGCGTACGTACGGGGCCAGTCCCGCACGTCCTGCCCCTGAACCATGCCTGAATTCGCGTGACTTGACGGCCGCGCCCCCGGCGGGGCGCGGCCCGGTCCGCCACAACTCCCCCGGCCGGTGGAGCGCTACGGCGATGACAGCTCAGGCCCGCTCGACCAGTACCGCGCTCCCTTGTCCCACGCCGACGCACATGGTGGCCAGGCCGCGCCCGGCGCCGGTGCGGCGCATGCGGTGCAGGAGGGTGGTCAGGATGCGGGCGCCGGAGCAGCCGAGCGGGTGGCCGAGGGCGATGGCGCCGCCGGTCGGGTTGACGAGGTCCGGGTCGATACCGAGCTGGTCCACACAGGCCAGCGCCTGGGCGGCGAACGCCTCGTTGAACTCGGCCTCCTGGACGTCTCCGATCTCCCAGCCGACGCGGGCGAGCGCCTTGCGGGTGGCGGGGACCGGGCCGAGGCCCATCACGTCGGGGTGAACGCCCGCCGAGGCACCGGCGACGTAGCGGCCGAGGGATTCGAGGCCCAGTTCACGCAGTGCGTCCTCGCTGACCAGGAGCAGACCGGCAGCGCCGTCGTTCATCGGGGAGGCGTTGCCCGCCGTGACCGTGCCGTCCGCCCGGAACACCGGCTTGAGGCGGCCCAGTTTCTCCAGCGAGGTGTCCTCGCGGACGCATTCGTCCTGCTCGACCGCCACTCCGTCCGGCCTTTCCACGGAGAGGAGTTCGGCGTCGAAGTGGCCGTTCTTCCTTGCGGCGGCTGCCAGTTGATGACTGCGCAGTGCGAACTCGTCCTGCCGTGCACGGGAGATGCCGTGGCGGGCGGCGACCTCCTCGGCCGTCTCGCCCATCGACAGCAGGCCGTGCAGGTCCTTCATCGCCGGGTTGACCAGTCGCCAGCCGAGCCGGGTGTCGTGGGTCTCGATGCGGTGCGGCAGCGCCTCGTCCGGGCGGGGCAGCACGAAGGGCGCGCGGCTCATCGACTCGGAACCGCCCGCGAGCACGATGTCGGCCTCGCCGGACGCGATGGTGCGCGCGGCGGCGGTGACCGCCTCCATGCCGGACGCGCAGAGGCGGTTGACGGTCGCGCCGGGCACGGAGTCGGGCAGCCCGGCGAGCAGGACGGCCATGCGGGCGACGTTCCGGTTGTCCTCGCCCGCCTGATTGGCGGCACCCCAGTAGACGTCGTCGATCCGGGCCGGGTCGAGGGCGGGCACGTCCGCGACGAGTCGGCGGACGACAGTGGCGGCCAGGTCGTCGGGGCGTACGGCGGACAGGGCTCCGCGCAGTCTGCCGATGGGCGTACGGCGGGCGGCGGCGAAGTGGACGGGACGCACGGGACGACTCCTGAGGACGAGCACTGCGTTCGAGTTGACCAGCACCACAGTTAATTAGCACTGCTAGTTTGGACTGTAGACCCCGGACGGGCAGCCTGGGAAGATCCCGCCATCCTGCCCCACCCCTGCCCTTGAGGCGGACCTATGGATGTCCCCCATATGTGGGCTCCCCACGTGTGCGGGCCCCACACGTGGGGAGCCCACACGTGCGGAGCCCACACGTGCGGAGCCCACATATGCGGAGCCCACATATGCGGAGCCCACATATGCGGAGCCCACATATGCGGAGCCCACATATGCGGAGCCCACCTACGCGAGCAGAGCAGCACCCCTGCGCGAGCCCCACCCACATAGCGGCACCCCGCATGGCCGGAGACACCACACCCACCCACCCCCGGAGGCCCCCATGCCCGACCCCCGCGAGCACCGGCTCGGCCGCATCACCGCGTACGAGTGGCCGCACCCCGCGCCTCGCTACCTGGCCCTGCTGGTGCACGGCTACGGCGAGCACGCCGGACGGCATGCCGGAGTGGCCGAGGTCCTGCACGGGCACGGAGCCGCCGTGTACGCGCCCGACCACACCGGGCACGGGAAGTCCGACGGCGAGCGGGTGGTGATCGAGGACTTCGAGGAGGTCGTCGCGGACGTGCACCGCGTGTCGGAGCGGGCCCGCACCGCCCATCCAGGGCTGCCGCTGCTCATGGTGGGCCACTCGATGGGCGGGCTCATCGCGTCCCGGTACGCGCAGCGGTACCCGGACGAGCTGAGCGCGCTCGTGCTGTCCGGGCCGGTGATCGGCGCCTGGGAGCTGCCCGTCCGGCTGCTCGCCCTGGACGAGATTCCGGACGTCCCGATCAACCCGGCCGCGCTGTCCCGTGACCCGGTGGTGGGCGCCGCCTACGCGGCCGACCCACTGGTGTGGCACGGCCCCATGAAACGGCCGACACTTCTGGCGTTCACGCACACCCTGGAGCGGATCGCCGAGGAGGGCGAGGTGCCCGCGCTGCCGATGCTCTGGCTGCACGGCTCGGACGACCGACTCGTCCCGATCGACGGCAGCAGGCCGGGCGTGGCACGGCTCAGCGGGGGCCGGGCGGTGGAGCGGGTCTTCCCCGGCGCACGACACGAGGTGTTCCTGGAGACCAACCGCGAGGAGGCCTTCGCGGAGCTGCTGGATTTCGTGGACTCGGTACTCCCGCGCTCCGGAAACCCGGCAGACCCCTCCCCCACCTCATCACCCCGTCCCTGACCTCCTCCTTATCCGGACAGGGAGCTGGCCGAAGACCGTCTGCACCGCGCGGCATGCTCGTGGCAGACTGCACCGCGCGTCCGCCGGGGACGCGCGGACCGGAGGAGTCGGCGTGACGGGTACCGAAGAGGCAGTCGGACGGATCGACACCACCCGCCCGCATCCGGCGCGGGTCTACGACTGGTTCCTCGGCGGCAAGGACAACTACCCCGTGGACGAGGAACTCGGCCGGAGAATAACGGAGATCGAGAGCACCGCGCCGCAGTCCGCGCGTGCCAACCGCGCGTTCATGCGGCGTGCCGTACGCCATCTGGCCGCGGAGCAGGGCGTCCGTCAGTTCCTGGACATCGGCACCGGTATCCCGACCGAGCCCAACCTGCACCAGATCGCCCAGTCCGTCGCGCCGGACGCGCGCGTCGTCTACGTGGACAACGATCCCATCGTGCTGGCCCACGCGGGCGCCCTGCTGCGCGGCACCCCGGAAGGGGTCACCGAGTACCTCCAGGCCGACGCGCTCGACACCGCCTCGATTCTCGAACAGGCCGCGAAATTTCTGGACTTCGGCCGCCCCGTGGCCCTTTCGCTGATCGCCCTGCTGCACTTCATGAAGGACGACGACGGGCCGCACGCGATGGTGGACACCCTGGTGGACGCGCTGGCGCCGGGCAGCTTCCTGGTGCTGTCGATGATGACGGCCGACTTCGACCCGGTGAACGTCCGGCGCGGCATCGACGCGTACGCGGCGGGCGGGGTGACCCTGGTCGCCCGCTCCCGTGCGGAAGTGGGCGCGTTCTTCGGCGAGTCGGAGGTGCTGGAGCCCGGTGTCGTACCGGTCGCGGAGTGGCACCCCGAGGAGCCGATCCCGGCGGGCTCGGCTCCGGTGCCGCTGTACGGAGCGGTGGGCCGCACGTCGTAGACCGCCGACGAGCCTGCCGCCGGGCCGAGTTGGCCGGACCGCCGCCCCGCATTTGTCAGGCGGGCGGCAGTGGAATGTCCAGCACCTCCGCGATCGTCCGCAGCACCCCGTTCTCGTTGTTGGAGGGCGCCATGTGGCGGGCGCGACGGGCCACTTCGGGGTGCGCGTTGGACATGGCGTACGACCAGTCGGCGGCGTCCAGCATCTCCAGGTCGTTGAGGTAGTCCCCGAAGACCATCGTCTGCGCGGGGGTGATGCCCAGGTCACGCTGGAGCAGGCGCAGCGCGGTGCCCTTGTTCGCGGTGCGGTTCATGATGTCCACCCAGTGCTCGCCGGACACGACGACCTGATGGGTGGCGGCGAACGCGCCGAGCGCGGGTGCCGTGCCGTGCTCCACGGGTCCGAAGTCGAAGACGGCGACCTTGATCACGTCGTCGTCCACGGCGGTGACGTCCTCCACCACCCGGTGCTCGACGTAGTACCGGCGCACCTCGGCGAGGAACGCCTCGTCCGTCCGCTCGACGTACGCCGCCCGCCTGCCGCACACCACGGCACCCACGTCGGCTCCACCCTCCGTCAACTTCCTTACGGTATGGGTTATTTCGGCGGCGACGGCGGTGTCCAGCGGGTCGGAGTGCAGCTCCACCCCGTCGCGTACCACGTAGGTGCCGTTCTCCGCGATGAAGGCCGTACCGTCCGCGACCGGGGCGAACTGCCGGGCCAGCGTGGCGTACTGGCGTCCGCTGGCCGGGCTGAACCGCACGCCCCTGCGCCGTAGTTCGGCCAGCATGGGCCACAGGCCGTCCGGGAGGTGCTTGGCGTCGTCCAGGAGGGTGCCGTCCATGTCGGTGACGACGAGACGGATGTCGGCGGGACCGGCGGGCACGGGCGAGGGGTTGATCAGCGGCGCGGGCGTGGCGGGCATGACTTCTTCCGGTGAGGGTATGGCGGATCGGGTGCCGCTCCAGTGTTCCTCATCCGGGGACGGGCCACGCGGCCCGGTGCCGCCCCTCGGCGAGGTGTCCGGCGAGCCGTTTCCGCAGGGTGGGCGGGCCGTCACGGTGCGCGGTTTCCGGGACAGCGCGATCAAGGTGACTGCACAATGGCGGCGGACCACCACGGGGCCACGAGGAGAGGGGCGGCGACGTGACCGAGGGCGACTCCACGACGGCATGGCCGGCGAGGCTGAACACCTCCGTGGCGCACAACGCGCGCGTCTGGAACTACTGGATCGGCGGCAAGGACAACTACGAGGTCGATCAGCGGGTGGGCGAGCAGGTCGCCGGGATGTTCCCGGTGATCCGGGCCGTGGCCCGCGCCGACCGGGGTTTCCTCGGGCGCACGGTGAGCCACCTGGCCGGGGAGCGCGGGATGCGCCAGTTCCTCGACGTGGGCACCGGGCTGCCGACGGTGGACAACACCCACGAGATCGCACAGCGCGTCGCACCGGACTCCCGGATCGTCTACGTGGACAACGACCCGATCGTCCTGGTGCACGCCCGCTCGCTGCTGACCAGTTCCCCCGAGGGCGTCACCGACTACATCGACGCCGATGTGCGCGACCCGGAGTCCATCGTGCAGGCCGCCGCCGACACCCTGGACCTGTCGCAGCCGGTCGCGGTGATGATGCTGGGCATCCTGAACTTCGTCCTGGACACCGACGAGGCGCACGACATCGTGCGCCGGATCATGGCCGCCGTCCCGTCCGGCAGCCATCTGGTACTGACCCATCCGACGTACGACGCGGAGGTGGGCGGCGAGGGCAATGTCGCGGCGATGGAGTTCTGGAACGCCAACGCCACCCCACCGATCACCGCGCGCAGCCATGCGCGGATCGCGGCCTTCCTGGACGGCCTGGACATGGTCGAGCCGGGCCTGGTGCCGTGTTCCCAGTGGCGGGCCGAGGCGGACGCCGCGCCGGTGCCGCAGTACGGCGCGGTCGCGGTGAAACCCTGACCACGGCGACCGGGGACCCACCTCGCGCACCCCGAACCAGCCTGACGGGGAAGGTACTTGGGCGGCGATCCCCCGTCGCCCCCACGGACTTCCCGCACCGATCCGGCCCGCTGCCCGGCGGGCGCCCCACCCGGAAAGTATGATCAAGCAATGTCTGACATGACCGAAACCACGCCCGGCTGGCTGTCCAGCGACGAGCTGGAGATGGCCAGGGCCAGGATGCCGATCCTGTACGTCGAGGCCGTACCCGTGCGGGTGGACGACAGCGGTGAAGTCACCAGCATCGGACTGCTGCTGCGCATCGGCCCGGACGGCACGGTCAGCCGCACCCTGGTGTCCGGCCGCGTGCTGCACCACGAGCGCGTCCGTGACGCCCTGCTGCGCCACCTGGAGAAGGACCTCGGCCCGGTCGCCCTGCCCCGCGTCCCGGCCTCGCTCCAGCCCTTCACCGTCGCGGAGTACTTCCCCACGGTGGGTGTGACCGCGTACCACGATCCCCGCCAGCACGCTGTGTCGCTGGCCTATGTGGTCCCGGTCACCGGGGACTGCCGCCCGCGCCAGGACGCCCTGGATCTCGTCTGGTTCAGCCCCCAAGATGCGGCCTCGGCCGCCGTGCAGAACGAGATGCCGGGCGGCCACGGAGCACTGCTGAAGCAGGCGCTGGCCCATGTGGGTGTGATCGGGTAGCCGGGACCCGCGTGGTTCAGGGTGCGGCGAAGAGGGTGGGGAAGCGCGGGGCGAGCCAGGGTCTGCGCCCCCAGGCGAGCACATGTCCGCGTGACATGGCCTGCCAGGGGCCCAGCCGTCCCAGCGCGATGAGGAGGAAGCCGACCGGCGAGACGAGGATGGTGCAGTCCGGGCGCTCCGGCGGCCCGGGCAGCACCTCGACCGTACCGTCGGTGAAGGTGACGCCGAAGGCCGGGCCGCGCCGGACACGCAGGGTGAAACGGGCCGTCAGCGTGGACGGGACGGCGACGCGCGGCATCACCGCCTTCAGGAACGGCAGACACAGGCCGACCCGCGTCTCGTCGATCATGTGCGGCCGACACAGGCCGCGCGCGAGGTCGTAGCCGTGGCCCAGCATGTGGGTCAGCAGGTACGAGGCCAGTACGTCCTGGTCCATCCGGCCCAGCGGGGTCAGGAGGGTCCGGTCGGCGGTCCCGTCCGCGGCAGCTCGGTCCACGGCGTTAAGAAACGTTTCAGCCTGCGTGACGATCATCGCGGCCAGCGGTTTCGCGGCGCGTTCGGGGAACTCGGTGAGGCTTCGGGCGTTGGCCGCCGCGAGGCTCCGCGGCGTGCCGTCGCCGTAGGGGCGTTCCCGGCCGGACACCAGGTCGGCCATGAGCCCGTTGGCCAGCGCCAGGTGGGCGGCCGTCTCACCGACGGTCCACGCCAGCCCCGGTACCGGAAGGGCCGGGTCGGCGGCGCCGTTCAGCAGCGCGGCGACGGCGTGCGCGGTCTCCCGTATCGCCCGCCCGAGCCCGTCCGGCAGGGTGTCCGGGGCGCTCGTCCGTGCTGCATGTTCCACGCCGCTCGTGCTCCTCGCGTCTCGCCGATCGGGCCTGTGCAGCCGGTACCAAACCAGACCCACCGGTCCGGGACAAGGGGCCCGCGAGGAATCGCACAGAGACCGCACACGGCCGCGCCCGCCGAGCAAGCCGGACATACGAAAGGCCGCCCTCTCGTGGATGAGAGAACGGCCTCCGACCAGCGTTTCCGCGTGGTCGGGACGACAGGATTTGAACCTGCGACCCCTTGACCCCCAGTCAAGTGCGCTACCAAGCTGCGCCACGTCCCGGTGCCCGTCTGACCTGGGGTTTCCCCGGTCGGAACGCGCAGGGAAACAATACCGCACTCGGGTCGGTGGTCGCGCCTCCGTTTGCTGACCGGGGCTCGTGCCGGAGCTGGAGATCTCCAGCGGGTCGCCCCGGCACGGGCTGCCGCTGGCAGTGCGCACCGCGCTGGGGCTGGGGACGCGGGGGTGTGGGGCGGGGGGCGTGGGCGCGGTGCTGGTGAGTGCCGTCGCCTCTTGGACCGGCCGTCCGAGGGCTACACCCACATGGCGCCGGTGACGTGGTGCCGCTGGACACGCTGGATGGCTGGACCGTACGGGCGCCATCCTCGTGGAGCCCTGCCTCGGGGCCGGGCCGGGGCGGCTACCCCGGCGTGAGTCGGCGCCAACCCCGTGCGGGACCGGTGTGCGCCGGTGCGCGGGCCCCGCGTCGGTCAGTGCGGGCCCGGCGCCCGGAGTCGTAGGTCGGCGCGGACCAGCCCTCGTACGGCGGGCAGCGCGAGGAGTGCTGCCGCGACCGCGACGCTGACGACGGCGGATATGCGGAGGACCTGCCCCGCGCCGAGGAGTCCGGCGGCCGGGCCCGCGAGTGCCTGGCCGACCGGCATCATGGCGAGCGATCCGGCGACGTCGTAGGCGTGGATGCGGTTGAGCACGTCGGCCGGGACCTGGGTCTGGACGCTCGTCGCCCACATCACGCCCCAGAACGACGTCCCGGCGCCCGCGACCGCAGCGCCGGTGGCCATCGCGGGCACGTCCAGGCCGAGGCCGACGGCGGCCGGGAACACGAAGAAGGCGAACAGGGCGACCGCACCGGCGCGGAGCATGTGGCGGGGGCGCAGCCGGAGGGCGAGGAGGCCACCCGCGACCGTGCCCGCGCCGAGGGCGGAGTTGACCAGGCCGTAGGCGCGGGCGCCGTGCTGCTGGACGACCTCGGTCGCCACCAACGGGACGGTCGGCCCCCATACCGCGATCATGTAGACGCACCACACGGCGATCACGCCCCAGAGCCAGGAGCGGGCCCTGAACTCCCGCCAGCCCTCGATGAGATCGGCCCGGAAGGCGCGCGGTCCCCGGTTCGGTACGCGGGCGCCGCCGGGCAGCGGGGGCAGCCGCAGCAGGAGGAGGCAGAGGGCGCTGACGGCGTAGGTCGTGGCGTGCGCGGCGAACACCCCGCCGGGCGAGGCGAAGCCGACCAACACGCCCGCGACGGCGGGACCGGCGAGCTGTGCGGCGGACTCGGCGACGCGTATCGCGCCGTTGGCGCCCTGGACGTCGGAGGCGAGCCGGGGCACGGTGCTGGCCACGCCGGGCTGGAAGACGGCGCCCGCGACCCCGTTGGCGAAGCCGATGGCGCAGATCTGCCAGAGCACCACGTGCCCGGTGAAGAACAGCGCGGCGGCGACGGACTGGGTGCCGAGCCGGACCAGATCGGCGCCGATCATCAGCCGCCGGGTGCCGAAGCGGTCCGCGATCACCCCTCCGAAGACGACGAGTCCGGCGAACGCGGCGGCCGTGGACGCCATCGCCAGGCCGACCGCGCCGGCTCCGTATCCGTGCTGCAACAGCCCGGCGGCGAGGGCCACCGGCAGCATGGTGTCCCCGAGCCGGGCGATCGCGCGGGCGGTGAAGAAGAGCGCGAAGTCCCGTGACCACACGGCGCGTCGGGCCGCCGGTACGCCGACGGGAACGGCCTCGGTCCCGGTGCTCTCCCCCTCGTCGATGGCACGGCGCGCGTCCGCTCCGGTCATGGTGTCCTCCCCCGTCCCCCGCCGCGCGGGATCATCCCACGTCCGCGTGGTCCTCCGGCAGACCCAGCGTCGGATGTGCTTCGAGCAGGCGGGGTGGGGCCGCCTGACGCCAGGAGTCGGTCAGGACGGCGCGGAGTTCGGCCTCGTCGTCCAGTGCCGCCAGGCGGGCGCGGACCCAGGCGAACTGTGCCTCGTGGGCGGCGATCCAGAACTTCTCCGGTTCGGCCAGGACCAGTTCGTCGCGCTCCTCCTTCGGGCAGCGCACGGCGAGCGAGGTCTCGTCCTCGGGGAGCGTGACGAACATCTTCCCGGCCACCCGGAAGGTGGGCATGCTCCAGGCCGTCTTCTCGGTGGTGTCCGGCAGGGACAGGGCGATTCGGCGTACGTCTTCTGCGTCCGGCATACAACGCACGGTAGCCGCTGCCACTGACAGTCACCCTGGCCTGTGGACAACCGCCCGGCGACCACCACGCCGACCACCCGGGCGAGGGCTCCGGTGACCCTCCGGGTGACCGCCCCGGCACCTCTCATCGGCGTCCGGCCGCTCCCACCGGCTCTAGGGCCTGTCTTCAAACTCCCCTCTGCCCCACGACGCCCGGCACGCCCTCTCGCCGCACCGGCCGCGACCCCGAGTACGCCCAGTACGAGGGATCACGGCCGGCACACCGAGAGCACGCACCGGACGCCCCGGGGCCGTCCTCCGGACGACGAGGGGAGTGTGAAGACAGGCCCTAAGGCCGCGCCGCCCGCCGCAGCGCGTCCAGCACCGGGCGGATCAGCGGATGCTCCTCCGCTCCGCGCCGTACGGCGGCGAAGACGCGGCGGGTGGGGGCTTCGCCGTCCACCGGGCGGACGACCACGCCCGTCAGGTCCGTGCCGTGCAGCGCGGACCGGGGTACGAGGGCGACGCCCGCGTCGGCGGAGGCGAGGGCGACGACGGCGCGGAAGTCGTCCGAGGAGTGCTCCAGACGGGGCTGGAACCCCGCGCTCTCGCAGGCCAGGACGACCACGTCGTGACAGGGGTTGCCCGGATAGGGGCCGATCCACGGGTCCTTGGCGAGTTCGCCGAGCGGGACGACCGGGGCGTCGGCCAGCCGGTGGCGTACGGGGACGACCGCGTCGAACGGCTCGGCGTACAGGGCCAGGTGGGTGAGGCGGGGGTCGTCGGCGGAGGGCGCTCCCCGGTACTCGACGGCGACGGCCACGTCCACCTGCCGGTCCAGCACCATCGGCAGGCTGGCGTCGCCCTCGGCGTCCTGGACGCGGAGGCGGATGCCCGGCGAGGTCCGGGCGAGGCGGGCCAGCGCGGGCGCCACGACCTCCGCGATGCCGGTGGCGAAGGCGGCCACGGTGACCGTGCCCGCCTCACCGGAGCCGTAGGCGGCGAGTTCCGCCTCGGCCCGCTCCAGCTGGGCGAGGACCACATGGGTGTGCGCGAGCAGGATCTCACCGGCCGGGGTGAGCCGTACGCCCTTGGCGCCGCGCTCGACCAGGCGGTGGCCGGTCTCCTGCTCCAGGGCGGTGAGCTGCTGGGACACGGCGGACGGGGTGAGGTACAGCGCGGCAGCCGCCGCGGTGACGGTGCGGTGGTCGGCCACCGCACGCAGGATGTGGAGCCGCCGTGCCTCGATCATGCGGCAAGTATCGCAAGGGCGCGGACGGGACGGGACATCCGTCCTGGTCAGGCGGGTCCCGAGGGGATCTCTCGGCGCGGTGCGGCCGCGGGACGAGGGGAGGGGCGGCCCGGCCGGGCCGCCCCTCCCCTCGTGCGCTCGCGGTGGCCGGTGCTCAGCCGTCCAGTTCCGCGCGGGCCGCGACGAACGCGTCCACGGCCCGGTTCACGTCCTCGGTGGAGTGCGCGGCGGAGAGCTGGACGCGGATGCGGGCCCGGTCCTGCGGGACGACCGGGTAGGAGAAGCCGATCACGTACACACCGCGCTCCAGCAGGAGTTCGGCCATGCGGCCCGCCCTGGAGGCGTCGCCGATCATGACGGGCGCGATGGCGTGGTCGCCGGGGAGGATGTCGAAGCCCTCCTCCGTCATCCGGCGCCGGAACAGCGCGGTGTTCTCGCGCAGCCGGACCCGCAGGTCGTCGGCGGACTCCAGCAGGTCGAGGACCTTGAGGGAGGCGGCGGCGATGACCGGGGCGAGGGTGTTGGAGAAGAGGTACGGCCGCGAGCGCTGGCGGAGCAGGGCGACGATCTCGGCGCGGGCGGCGACGTAGCCGCCGGAGGCGCCGCCGAGGGCCTTGCCGAGGGTGCCGGTGATGATGTCCACGCGATCCATGACGCCGTGCAGCTCGGGCGTGCCCCGGCCGGACGGGCCGACGAAGCCGACGGCGTGCGAGTCGTCCACCATGACCATCGCGTCGTAGCGGTCGGCCAGGTCGCAGATCTCGGCGAGCGGGGCGACGTAGCCGTCCATCGAGAACACGCCGTCGGTGACGATGAGGCGGCGGCGGGCGTCCTGGGACTCCTTGAGCCGGGTCTCCAGCTCCGCGAGGTCGCGGTTGGCGTAGCGCAGACGGCGGGCCTTGGAGAGGCGGATGCCGTCGATGATGGAGGCGTGGTTGAGGGCGTCGGAGATCACCGCGTCCTGCTCGCCGAGCAGGGTCTCGAAGACACCGCCGTTGGCGTCGAAGCAGGAGGAGTAGAGGATCGTGTCCTCCTGGCCGAGGAACGCCGACAGCCGCGCCTCCAGCTCCTTGTGGACCTCCTGGGTGCCGCAGATGAAGCGGACGGAGGCCATGCCGTAGCCCCAGCGGTCCAGGGCGGCGTGGGCGGCGGCGACGACCTCGGGGTGGTCGGCCAGGCCGAGGTAGTTGTTGGCGCAGAAGTTCAGGACCTCGCCGGGACGGCCGCCGGAGGTGACGGCGACGGTCGCGGACTGCGGGGTGCCGATGACGCGCTCGGGCTTGTGCAGACCGGCGGCGCGGATCTCGTCCAGGGTGGCGCGCAGGTCGTCGCGGACGGAATCGAACATGCTGTTACTCCAACGGTGCGGGGCGGTGGTGCGGGCCGGGCGGGCGGCGGCGCGGCCGGGAGGGGGCGCCGCCGCCGCGCGTCACGCGGTCCAGTCGAGGATGATCTTGCCGCCGGTGCCGCTCGCCGCGTCCGCGAAGGCGGCCTCGAAGTCGCGGTGGTCGTAGCGGCCGGTGATCACGGGCGAGAGGTCGAGACCGCCCTCCAGCAGCACCGACATGGCGTACCACGTCTCGAACATCTCGCGTCCGTAGATGCCCTTGAGGGTGATCATCGAGGTGACGATCCGCGCCCAGTCCACCGGGAACTCCTCGGCGGGCAGGCCGAGCATGGCGATCCGGCCGCCGTGGGTCATGTTGGCGATCATCTCGCGCAGCGCCTCGGCGCGGCCGGACATCTCCAGGCCGATGTCGAAGCCCTCGCGCAGGCCCAGCTCGCGCTGGCCGTCCGCGATGGTGGTGCGGGAGACGTTCAGGGCGAGGCTCGCGCCGATCTTGCGGGCCAGCTCCAGGCGCTCCTCGCTGACGTCGGTGACGACGACGTTGCGGGCGCCCGCGTGCCGGGCGACGGCGGCGGCCATCAGGCCGATCGGTCCGGCGCCGGTGATCAGCACGTCCTCCCCGACCAGCGGGAACGACAGCGCGGTGTGCACGGCGTTGCCGAACGGGTCGAAGATCGCGGCCACGTCGAGGTCCACGGGGACGCGGTGCACCCACACGTTGGACGCGGGCAGCGCGACGTACTCCGCGAACGCGCCGTCCCGGCCGACACCGAGACCGACGGTGGCGCGGCACAGGTGACGGCGCCCGGCCAGGCAGTTGCGGCACTTGCCGCAGACGAGGTGGCCCTCGCCGCTGACCCGGTCCCCGACGCGGATGTCGGCCACGTCACGGCCGGTCTCCACGACCTGTCCGACGAACTCGTGCCCGAGCACCAGGGGCGTTCTGATGGTCTGCTGCGCCCACCCGTCCCAGTTGCGGATGTGCAGGTCGGTGCCGCAGATGCCGGTGCGCATCACCTTGATGAGCACGTCACCGTGACCGATGACCGGCTCGGGCACGTCCGCGAGCCGGAGTCCCGGTTCCGCCTTGTCCTTGACCAGCGCCTTCAACGCTACGGCTCCTGTGAGAGTGCGGTCCCGGCACAGAGGCGCGCTGTCGCGGCCCGCACCGGGGCAGGGGGGTGGATTCACCCCGCAATCTGCCGTACGCGGGGCTCCGGGTCCATCGATGTTTTCTTAACCGGCGCCTCAGCTTTCCTTCACGCCCCGCCGGGGGCGGGCAGCGCACCGGCGTGGCGGCGCGGCCGTCACACCGGCGGGCCAGCGGAAGCGGGGCCGGGGGCCGGGGCGGGGCGGTGGGGCGGGCGGCGCTCGGGATCAGATGGGGAGGCCGTCGTCGGCGGCGCGTTCGACGCGGGCGACGACCTGGGCGGCGAGCGCCTTGACCGCGTCGAGTCCGGAGCGGCCCCAGGTGCGGGGCGCGGTGTCGAAGGCGCACACGGTGCCGAGCGCCATACCGGTGCTGTCGATCAGCGGGGCGCCGAGGTAGGCGCGCAGCCCGTGGTCGTCCACCACGGGGTTTCCGGCGAACCGTGGGTAGTCGCGCACGTCGTCCAGTACCAGGGCCTTGCGGCGGACGGCCACATGGGGGCAGAAGCCGTGGGCGCGGGGCAGCACGCGGCCGGGCGGGCGGTGGCGCGGGGCTCCGGCGTCGGGGTCGGCGGGATCGGCGGGCGGGAGGCGCAGGCCCGCGAAGAACTGCCGGTCGGCACCGAGGAAGTTGACCATCGCGTACGGCGCGCCGGTGAACCGGGCGAGGTGGTCGGCGAAGGCGTCGAGTCCGGGCTCGGGCCGCTCCCCCACACCGAGCAGACGCAGCCGGGCCAGCCGGGCGGGAGCGTCCGGGTCCTCCGGGGTGAGCAGCAGGCCGCGCGCCGGGCGGGACGGTTCGTAGCTCATGGCCGGGCTCCTGCGGCGGCTGCACTGTGTGCGTGGCACATGGGTCGGCTCCCTGAACGGTGTGGTGGGATCACATGTGGGCGCCGTGGCTCGGCGCGGGCGTGGGCGCGTGGGCGATGAGATGCCGTACGAGGACCAGCAGGGTCTGCACCCCGGAGCTGGAGATGCGGGCGTCGCAGCGCACGACCGGGATCGCGGGGTCGAGATCGAGGGCGGCGCGCACCTCGTCGGGCTCGTAGCGGTGGCCGCCGTCGAACTCGTTGACGGCGACGATGAAGCCGAGCCCGCGCTCTTCGAAGAAGTCCACGGCGGCGAAGCACTCCTCCAGGCGCCGGGTGTCGGCGAGGACGACCGCGCCGAGCGCCCCCTCGGACAGCTCGTCCCACATGAACCAGAAGCGTTCCTGGCCGGGGGTGCCGAAGAGGTAGAGGACGTGTTCCGGGTCGAGGGTGATGCGCCCGAAGTCCATCGCGACGGTCGTCTCGACCTTGTTCTCGATGCCGTCGAGGCTGTCGGTGGCCGCGCTGACCGTGGTGAGGAGTTCCTCGGTGCTGAGCGGGGCGATCTCGCTGACCGCTCCCACGAAGGTCGTCTTGCCGACCCCGAACCCGCCCGCCACGAGGATCTTCAGGGCGGTCGGGAACGGGTCAGAGCTGTCGTCGTAGTCCATCGAGCACTGCCTCCAGCAGGGACCGGTCGGTGGGGTTGTGGTGGTACTCGGGGGGCTTGGTGGTGAGCGCCCCGCAGTCGAGGAGGTCCGACAGCAGCACCTTGGTGACCACGGCGGGCAGTTTCAGGTGCGCGGCCACCTCGGCGACCGGGACGGGGGCCCGGCACAGGTCGAGCGCCTGGGCGTGCTCGGGGCCGAGGTAGCCGAGGGGGGTGACCCCGGTGGTCATCACCTGCGACATCAGGTCGAGGGCGTTGCTGGGCTCGGTGCGGCCGTTGCTGACCGTGAAGGGCCGCACCAGCCGTCCGGCCGCGTCGTCGAGCCAGGGTCCGTCGCCGGCTGCGGCCACGCTCAGTGCCTCGTCGCGGTGGGCTCACCGGCGTGCAGCCTGGGGGCGGTCACGAGGTAGGGGCGGACGCTCTTGACCAGCATCGCCATCTCGTAGCCGAGCACGGCGGCGTCGGCCTCGCGGCTCGCCAGTACGGCGAGACAGGTGCCGGAACCGGCCGTGGTGACGAACAGCAGCGTCGAGTCCAGTTCGACCACGACCTGGCGTACGTCGCCGCCATCGCCGAAGCGGATGCCCGCGCTGCGGCCGAGGGAGTACAGGCCGGAGGCGAGGGCCGCCATGTGGTCGGCGCTGTCGGCGTCGAGTCCGTGCACGGACTTGACGAGTCCGTCGCAGGACAGCAGGACCGCGCTGGAGGTGTGCGGCACACGCTGGACGAGGCCGCTCAGCAGCCAGTCGAGATCGGATGCGTGGGGGGTCTGCGCATCGCTCGGCATGGTGGATCGACTCCTTGGGGTGGGAAAGGCCGGGGGTGGGCGGAGGTGGGGTGGGGGCTGGTACGGGTGGGGCGTGGGGGTACGCCGTCGGTGGGCGGCCGGGGCTCCGGTCAGCCTGTCGGGGTGCCGTGGTCGGGTGGGGCCAGGTCCGCCGGGCCCAGGTCGGAAAGCCCCATGTGCGGGGAGCCCGTGTGCGGGGAGCTCATGTGCGGGGAGCCCGTGTGGTGGGCGCCCAGTTCGTAGCGGTCGAGGGCGTCGAGCCGCAGCGAGCCGGTGTCGGTGAAGGACTGGTGGGCCGTGGTGGGGACGGAACCGGTGTCCACCCGCTCGGCCGCCTCCTCGAACTCCAGGCTCTGCTGGGCCTCCGCCAGTCCGACACCGCGCTGGAACGCGGCCATCAGCTGCGGGTCGTGGCCCACCGGGGAGTCGTTCTCCTGGCGCGGTGCCGGGCCGCCCCGCAACTGGGGCACGATGTGCTCCTGGGCGCGTCGGCGCGGGAGTTGGGGCCGGCTCATGGTGCCGCGCACCACCTCGGCGGCACGGGGAGTGGGCACGGCGCCCGTGTGCGACTCCACCACCGGCCGGTGTTCCGGTGCGATACCGGGTACGGCCTCGGCCGGGTTGCCCCGCTGGCGCGAGCCCCGTACGGGCAGCGGCGGGGGTGCCCCGTCCCGCTCGGGCTCCGACGGTACGCGGCGTCTACGGCCGCCCCCGGCGGCTCCCGTGGCTGTGGCGTCGTACGACGTGATGAGCGGCGGGGTCGGGGGGAGGGCGGGGGCGACGGGTGCCGTGGGCACGGCGGGCGCGGCTGACCCCGTAGGAGCGGCAGGTGCTGTGTGTGCGTCACCCATGTGGTCCGGCACCACAGGAACCGGCCCGGTACGGGCGCGGTCCACATGTGCGGGCACCACGCCCCCAGGCACCACACCCCCGGGCACCACACCTCCGGGCACGGCACCGCCGGACACCACACCGCCCGGCGCCCCGGCCTCCGGCACGCCTTGGAGCGGACCGTCCGGCAGCGGGGGCACCGCGGCCGGTGCGTCCGGCATCCCGAGATCCCCCGTCGCCCCCTGCGAGGCGGCCCCCAACAGCGCCTGCGGGATGACCAGTACGGCCTGGACACCGCCGTAGATGTTGCCCTGGAGGCGGACGCCGATGCCGTGGCGGCGGGCGAGCTGGGAGACGACGTAGAGGCCGATGCGCCCGTCGGCCAGCAGGCTGGCGACGTTGACCTGGTCGGGGTCGGCGAGCAGGGCGTTCATCCGCTCCTGTTCCCCGGTCGGCATGCCGAGCCCCCGGTCCTCGACCTCGACGGCGAGCCCGGAGGTGACGAGGTTGGCGCGGAGCAGCACCTCGGTGTGCGGCGCGGAGAACACCGTGGCGTTCTCGACCAGTTCGGCCAGCAGGTGGATGACGTCCGCGACGGCGTGGCCGCGCAGGTCACCGTCCACCGGCGGGACGAGCTTGACCCTCGAATACTGCTCGACCTCCGCGATGGCGGAACGCAGCACCTCGGTCATGCTCACCGGGTTGCTCCACTGCCGCCGGGAGACGGCGCCGCCGAGCACGGCGAGGTTCTCGGCGTGCCGCCGGATGCGGGTGGCCAGGTGATCGACGTGGAAGAGGCCCTTGAGGAGATCGGGGTCCTCGATCTCGTTCTCCAGGTCGTCCAGGATCGAGATCTCACGGTGCACCAGGGACTGAAGGCGCCGCGCGAGGTTGACGAAGACCTCCAGTTTCTGTTCGCTGCCCGCCTGGCTGGAGAGCTGCGCGGCCTGGACGACGGCGGCGACGGCGCGGTCGTGGGCGCGTGCGAGGTCGGCGGCGAGGAGTTCGAACTCGTCGGCGTCGGCGGGCGGTTTGCCGCGCGAGCCGCGCTGCGGGGGTGCCTCGCCCCGGCGCAGCGCCTCGACCAGCGCGTGCAGGTCGGCCTCGCCGCGCGCGGCGGTGCGGCGGAGCGCGTCGATCCGGTCGCTGACGGCGCGGGCGGCCCGGTCGGCGGCGACGGCGGCGATCAGGATGCCCGCGACGGCGACCGCGACGGCCCCGGCGAGCACCGCCCACAGCACGGGTCCGGTACGGGCGCCCGCCGACCGGACGCTGAACAGCACGGCCGCGCTGCCGCTGAGCGCGACGGCGAGCGGCGGGAGCACGGCGAGCCGCATGAGCTGGGGCCGTATCAGCGCCTCGGGCAGTGCGGGAGCGGGGCGGGTCACCGGCCGCCCGTGCCGACCGCCCTCGCGGCGGTCGGCACGGGCGGCCGGTGCACGGAGGTGGGACATCTGCTTCCTCGTACTGGTCCGTCGGGCCTGGGTCCTCGCGGTGCCGGACGGGCGTGGGCAGCGGAAATGAGCCCCCGCGACGCCTGGCGGACACTGACAGTAGTCGGCTGCGCACGGCGTCCGGTGCGCAGTTCACAAACTCCCCCGCCCAGGGTCCCGCTCTGGTATGAGCCGTCGTACGACAGACCGATAACCGCGCCGCAACGCCGAGCGGAAGCGGGCTTCGAACGGTCGGATTCGGTCAGGAACGGTGATCGGACATGACGATGGCCGGTACGCACGAGTGTGCGTACCGGCCATCGGAGCAAACCCAGCAAACTCAGCGAACCCGGCGGCTCGGTGCCGGACCCGGCCGACACCGGACCCCAGCCGAGACCGCCCGGCCGACACCGGCCCCGCCGACACCGGACTCCAGCGTCTCCGGGCTCCGGCGTCTCCGTACCCAGCCGTCTCCGGACTCAGCCGTCCGACGCGAGATCCAGCTCCGCCTGCGCCGCCGGAGCGGCACCCGCGGCCGTCCCCGTCCCGGACGCCGCTCCCGGCTTCCGGCGCCACGGAGCCGTCACCGGGTCCGCGGCCACACGCCACCACCGCTCGGCCGGGATCTCCCCGCCGGGCTCGAAGGGCTGGCCGGGCCGGGGCAGCGCGACGGTCTGCCCGGCGTCCTCGGCGGCGTCGGCGGTCCACTCGCCGGGCTCGGCCCAGGCGTGCATGGCCAGGTTGAAGGTGCCCCAGTGGATCGGGAGCAGCACCCCGTGCGGGGCGCCGCCCTGGAGGTCCAGGTGGGCGCGGACACCCTCCTCGGGGGTCATGTGGATGTCGGGCCACAGCTCGCCGTACGCGCCGATCTGGATCATGGTGGCGTCGAACGGGCCGTGCTCGGCGCCGATGCCCTTGAAGCCCTCGAAGTAGCCGGTGTCGCCGCTGTGGTAGATCCGGTGCCGGTCGCCCGCGACGGTCCAGGAGGCCCACAGGGTCTGCTGGGCGTTGCGCAGGCCGCGCCCGCAGAAGTGGCGGGCCGGGGTGGCGGTCAGCGTGAGGCCGCCGACCTTGGTGGCCTCCTGCCAGTCGAGTTCGCGCAGCCGGTCGGCGGACACGCCCCAGTGTTCCAGGTGCGCGCCCACGCCCAGCGGCACCGCGAACACGGTCTCGGTCCCGGCCAGCGCCTTGATGGTGGGCATGTCCAGGTGGTCGTAGTGGTCGTGGGAGATGACGACCACGTCCACCGGGCCGAGCGCGGTCAGCGGGACGGGCACCGGGTGCAGCCGCTTGGGTCCCGCGAAGGAGAACGGGGAGCAGCGCTCGCCCCAGACCGGGTCGAACAGCACCCGGTGGCCGTCAATCTCGGCGAGCACGCTGGAGTGGCCGAGCCAGGTCACCCGGAGTCCGGTGGCGGGCGGCCGGGCGATGTCGGCGAGGGTGGTGGGGTACACCGGGACCGTGCCGCTCGGGGAGCGCAGCGGGCGGGTGTCCTTGTCGAAGAATGCCTTGGCGAGTTCCAGCGAGGAGGCGTCCGGGCGGCTGCCGCCCCTGCCTCCGGGGTTCTGGAAGACACCGTCCTTGAAATGGGGCGAGCGCCGGATACGGGCGAGTCGCTCACCGCGCGGTTCCGCGCCGAAGGCTTCGGGTCGCAGCGAGCCGAGCCCGAAACGCTGGGAACGCAGACCGGTCACGGTACCTCCAGATGACATCGGTGAGTCCTCCATTATGGTCGCCCCGCGCAACCGTTCGGTGGGGCGGGGTATTCCCCGGCGGGGGCGCGCCGAGCGCGTTGACAGCCTCCGCGACGGCTTCCGATACTGGCCCGCGCCCCGGCCGCCCGCCCGGCCCCGCGCTCGCCACCAGGCCCTTTCACCGTCTCCCCGTACCCGGAGCCCTCATGACCACCCCGCTCATCTCGCTCGTCTGGACCGACCACGTCACCGGCCGCCGGGGCTTCCTCGTCGTGGACCGGCTGGTACGGGGCGTGTCCAGCGGCGGACTGCGGATGCGGCCGGGCTGCACGCTGGAGGAAGTGGCCGGACTGGCGCGCGGGATGACGATGAAGGAGGCACTGCACTACGACCCGGCGGCCCGGTACGTCCCGCTCGGCGGCGCCAAGGGCGGCATCGACTGCGACCCGCGCGACCCGGAGGCGTACGGACTGCTGGTCCGCTACCTGCGCGCGATGCGGCCGTACGTCGAGAGCTGCTGGACCACCGGTGAGGACCTGGGGCTGACCCAGGATCTGGTGGACCGGGCGGCGGCCGAGGCGGGGCTCGTGTCGTCGGTGCAGGCGGTGTATCCGCTGCTGGACGACGAGTCGGCGGCCCGGCGACGGCTCGCGGACGCGTTCGCCGCCGAGGTGGACGGCATCGGCCTGGACGAACTGGCGGGCGGCTGCGGGGTGGCGGAGTCGGTTCTGACGGCGCTGGACCGGGCGGCGGTACCGCACCGGGGCACGCGGGTTGCGCTTCAGGGCTTCGGCACGATGGGCGGGGCGACGGCGCGGTTCCTGGCGCGGGCGGGTCTGTCGGTGGTCGCGGTGGCCGATGTGAAGGGCACCATCGCCCACCCGGACGGCCTGGACGTGGAGGCGCTGCTCGCGGCGCGGGACGCGTTCGGCACGGTGGACCGCGCGGCGCTGCGGCCCGACGACCGTGAACTGCCGGGCGACGCCTGGCTGTCGGCGGACGCGGAGGTACTGGTCCCGGCCGCGGTGTCGTACGCGGTCGGCGCGGCGGAGGCCGGTCTGATCACCGCCCGCTGGGTGGTGGAGGCCGCCAACATGCCCGTACTGCCGGAGGCGGAGGCCGCGCTGACGGCGCGCGGGGTGACGGTGCTCCCGGACGTGGTGGTCAACTCCGCCACCAACGCCTGGTGGTGGTGGACGCTGTTCGGGGACATCGGCCCGGCCCCGGAGGAGGCGTTCGCACACATCCGCCGGGCGATGCGGGCCCTGGTCGGCCTGGTCCTGGACCGCGCGGACCGGGACGCCACCACCCCGCGCGCGGCCGCCCACGCGGTGGCGGCGGACCGCCTGCCGGTGATCGGGGAACGCTTCGGGTGGTACCGCTGAGGGCCGCGCGGCCACCCCGCAGTCACTCCGCCCCGCGCGGGCCGGGTCGGGGCCCGACCGACCCCGGCCCGGCCCGCCCGCGAGCCACTTCGACCGGACTCACGCCACGGAGGCGATACGCATCCGGATGTCCTCGGGGGACAGCGCGCCCTTCGCGGTGACCGTGTCGCCGGAGGACTCACCGCGCAGGCGGCGGCCGATCCACGGCACCAGGTACTCGCGGGCCCACTGCACATCGTCGCGGCGGACCTCCAGGGTGCCGCGCGGCGGGAGCATCGGCCAGGGCTGCTCGGGGTCGGCGGGTACGGGGAGGCCGAGCACCTGGGCGGCGCGCAGGCCGACACGGGTGTGGCCCTCGGGCGAGAGGTGGAGCCGGTCACCGTCCCAGGCCCTGCGGTCCTGTATGGACCGCAGCGACCACAGGTCGAGCACGGGGCAGCCGTACCGGTCGGCCACGGCGCGCACATGCCCGTTGTACGTGGCGATCTTGCCGCGCAGGTGCTTGAGGACGGGAACACCACGGGTGTCGAAGCCGGTGGTGACCAGGACGGTGCCCGCGACGGCGGAGAGCCGGGCCACGGCCCGCTCGAACCGCTCGGCCACCTCGTCCGGATCGGTGCCGGGCCGGATGATGTCGTTGCCACCGGCGCAGAAGGAGACCAGGTCGGGGGCGAGTGCGACGGCCTGGTCGAGCTGGTCGGCCATGATCTGGTCGAGCAGCTTCCCGCGCACGGCGAGGTTGCTGTAGGTGAAGTCGCCCTCGGGGCGGAGGTCCGCGAGCAGGACCGCGAGGCGGTCCGCCCAGCCCACGAACGCCCCGTCGGGGCCGGGGTCACCGACGCCCTCGGTGAAGCTGTCCCCCACCGCCACGTACGACCCGATCATCGCTCTGCTGTCACTCTTCGAATCGTCTGCCACGTCGCGCCATGATTCACCTCGCGGTGTGACCTACGCGACCGTAGGAAAGGGTTGACGAACGGTGACATGAGACACCCTTAAATATTCTGTCAACTCCGGAATACACCCACCGGTCAACATGTTGATCCGCCGACCCGCGTTGATCCACTGTTGATCCATCGACTCATGCCGCTCATGACATGAGTCGCGTTGAGCGGCATTGAGCGGCATAAAGGCCGGACCCCGGTGACCGGGGTCCGGCGTCAATGGTTGACGGTTCCTAGAGACCGACCCCGTGCGCCCGCAGATACGTGACCGGGTCCATGTCGGAGCCGTACCCGGCCGCGGTGCGGATCTCGAAGTGCAGATGCGGGCCGGTGACATTGCCGGTCGCGCCGGACAGCCCGAGCCGCTCCCCCTCGGTCACCGACTCCCCCACCACGACGGACAACTGGGACAGGTGCGCGTACTGCGCGTACCGCCCGTCGTGCAGCCGGACGACGACCTGATTGCCGTACGCGCCGCCCCACCCGGCGGAGACGACGGTTCCGGCGGCGACGGAGCGCACGGTCGTACCGGTGGGGACGACGAAGTCGATGCCGGTGTGATAGCCGCTGGACCACATGCCGCCCGGCACGTGATAGCCGGTGCCGATGGTCGCGCCGACGACGGGCAGCGCGTACCCGGTGGCCGTACTCGGCGCGGTGGGCGCGGACTTCGGCGCGGCGGAGGGGCGTTCGGGCGCGGGGCGCGAGGGGCGCGAGGGGCGCGGCGGAGTGGCGGGCCGGGCGGGCGCGGGGGCGGAGCGGCCGTCGAGGGCGAGCTTGAGGCCGGGGTGGATCAGCGAGGGGTCGCCGCCCACGGCCTGGCGGTTGTCGTCGTAGATGCGCTGCCAGCCGCCGTCCACGGCGTGCTCTTCGGCGATCTTCGCCAGCCAGTCGCCGGACCGGACGGTGTAGGTGCGCGTGCCCTGCGGCCGGTGGTCGGGGGTCTGCCGCTCGGCGGACACGGTGGGGGCGGAGGGCGCGGCGGAAGGGGCGGAGGGCGCGGGCGCCGTGGCGGGCCGGGCGGCGGCCGGATGGCCGGGGGCCGCGTGGGCGCCGGTGGCGCCGATGAGCGGCAGGGCGAGGGCGGCCCCGCCGGTTCCGGCGACGGCGATGGAGCGGCCGAGTCGGTGGGGCTTGGGACGTCTGTGCTTACCCGAGGCGGGCATGGCGCTGTTCCTCTCCGGCGCCTGCGAGGTGAGCTGTCGGGTTCGGGCTGGAGTTGCCCGGCCGCTTGCGCGGCTGCACCCCAAGCCTGTCGCGGAGACCGTGACGGGCGTTGATGCCGGTGGGTCCCCCGCTCCTGCCGGGCACGGGTCATGGGTGTGGGAGGTCCGGTCGGCGGCAGGATTCGGCGTTCCGTCCGGATCTGCGGTGAACGTAAGCGGCGAGGACACGGCCCGACAAGCAAACGGTTCCTCCGCCCGCGCGCCCCGAAGATCCACCAGCCCGTTTCATGGTCACGTTGGGTGAGACGGAGAGGATCACGGTCCCCAACTCCCCAGGAAACATCGCCTATTACGTGTCCCTGACACGCGACGCAGGGTCAGAATATGACACTCCTCACGCATGGGGACTTCATGTCACCCCATTACCGGGCGAGTTGACAGAGAAAGCCCCATTGCCTACAGAAGGCCCACAGCGCACGGAAGCGGACAAGTGTCCCGCCTGCGACGGTGTCCGGGCCGCTCCCGGACCCGGCGTCGTATCGTCGTCGCCATGACCGCCCGCGAGCCGCGCGGGCGGGGCCGGCCCGAAGGAGAGCCCCCGTGACGCAGCAGGTCCCCTCGACCGAAGCCGGGCTGACCGGTGTGCGCAACTTCCGCGACGTGGGCGGACTGCCCACCGCGGACGGGCGCCGGGTGCGCCCCGGTGTGCTGTTCCGCAGCGGCCATCTCGCGCACGCGACCGCCGCGGACGCCGTCTTCCTGGGGTCGCTGGGCCTGCGTACCGTGTTCGACTTCCGCAACGCGGCCGACCAGAGGCTGGAGGGCCCGGACGTCGAGCTGCCCGGCGTGCGGAACGTGAACCTGCCGCTCAGCGACCCGGCGGACGGTGCCGAGTTCTGGCGGATGGTCCGCGACGGCGACGTGGACCAGCTCCGGGACATCCTCGACGGCACCAAGGGCACCGACCGCATGATCGCGTCGTACCGCGCGATGGTCACCGAGCGCACCGACGAACACGCGCGGGTGCTCGGCGCGCTGGCCGACGACAGTCTGCCCGCGCTGATGCACTGCGCCGCCGGGAAGGACCGGGCGGGTGTCTCGGTCGCCGTCACACTGCTCGCCGTCGGCGTGGAGCGGGACGCGGTCGTCGCGGACTACCTGGAGTCCAACGCCCCGCACCGGCGCTACCGGGTGCGCCGCGGCGGCAACGCCGAAACCGCGCACACCCCCGAGGTGATGGAGCTGCTCAGCCCCCTGTTCGACGCACGCGCCGAGTACCTGCTGGCCGCGCTGAGCCGGATCGAGGAGGTCTGGGGCGACTTCGACACCTACTACGAGCGCGGGCTGAACCTGACCCCGGAGGCACGGGAACGGCTGCGCGACCACCTCGTGCACTGAGCCCCGCCCCAGCCCCGGCCCGGCACCCGCACCCGGCCCACCCCGAGTCCCCCGCCCCCGCCCCTGTCCCGTCGTACGGCTCAGCTCTTGGCGCCCACCGAGAACAGCAGGTACAGGAACGCGGCCAGTACGTGCCCCAGCGCGATGTAGATGATGAGCCGAATCCACAGGGACCGGGGGAACTTCTCCTCGATGTCGGTCATGACGACTGCTCTCCGGTGGTCGGGCCCAGGCACAGCGTGGCCGTGGGACTCTGCAAGAGGGTGTGGACGAACAGCAGCTCGACCCCTTCGTGGTCCTCGGCGGCGAGCCGGTGCGGGGTGAGCGAGTCGAAGTGGGCGCTGTCGCCGGGCGCGAGGAGGTGCGCGGTGTCCCCGAGGCGCAGCCGGAGCCGCCCCTTCAGGACGTACAGCCACTCCTCACCGGGGTGGACGCGCACGATGTCGCCCTGCGCGCCGTACGGCACCTGGACGCGCAGGGCCTGCATGCCGCGCCCCTGGGCCCCGGCCCGGAGGTAGGTCCAGCCACCGGCGCGGGTGGGTTCCATGTCGGCGGCACGGACGACGGAGTCCCGGTCGGCTGCGGATTCACCGAGCAGGTCGGAGACGGTCGTACCGTAGACGCGGGCCAGTGCGAGCAGCATGGGCAGCGAGGGCTGGCGCAGGCCGGTCTCCAGCCGGGAGAGGTGGGCCGGGGAGAGCCCGGCGGAGCGGGCGGCGGCCTCCAGGGTGAGGGCCGCGCGCCGCCGCAGGGCGCGGAGTTGAGGCGCGACGGCGGGCAGCGGATCGCCGCCCTCCCCCGCCGGTACGGCGTCCGAGGCGTTCATGCCTCCATTCAGCCGGAACCTTGCCTCCGGGGCAATTTTCTTGCCTCAGAGGCAAAATCCCCGCCCCAAGCCCAACCCCAACCCCCGCCCCCAAGCCCAAGCCCAAGCCCAAGCCCAAGCCAAGCCCGAGCCAAGCGCCGAAGCTCCCTCAGCGGTTGGCCACCGCCTGCTTGATCAGCGTCTTCCCGAAGTCCCACATCAGTCCGCCCCCGCTGTGCGCGTCGTCCATGACGGCGGTGAACGCGTCCACGAACCGGTCCACGTCGGCCTCGTCCAGCACCAGCGGCGGGATCAGCTTGATGACCTCCAGGTGGTCGCCGGAGACCTGGGTGAGAATCCGGTGCCGCTGGAGCAGGGGTACGACCACCATCTGCGCGAACAGGCCCTTGCGGGCGGCCTGGAGCATGGTCCAGCGACCGCGCAGCTTCAGCGAGGTCGGGCGGCCGAACTCGATGCCGATCATCAGGCCCCGGCCGCGTACGTCGGCCAGCAGCTCGTAGGTGTCGATGAGGGCGGCGAGCCGGGACCTGAGGAGTTCGCCGGTGGTGCGGACGTTGGCGACGATCTGCTCGTTCTCCATGACCGACAGCACGGCGAGTCCGGCGGCCATCGCCTGCGCGTTGGCGCCGAAGCTGGCGGAGTGGACCAGGACGCGGTCCATCGAGGAGTAGACCTTCTTGAAGATCCAGTCCCGGCCGAGGGTGGCGCTGACCGGGACGTAGCCGCCGGAGAGCGCCTTGGCTACGCAGACCAGGTCGGGTTCGACGCCGTCTTCGTGCTGGTAGGCGTAGAAGTCGCCGGTGCGGCCGAGGCCGGTCTGCACCTCGTCCGCGATGAGCAACGCCTTGTGCTTGCGCAGGAGTTCCTGGGCGGCGAGGAGATAGCCGGGCGGGGCCTCGTGGACGCCCTTGCCCTGGATGGGCTCCACGATGAGGGCGGCGACGTCGCCCTTCCTCAGCTCGCGGGCGAGCGCGTCGAGGTCTCCGAGGGGGATCGCGGTGTCGGGCAGCAGCGGGGCGAAGCCGTCGCGGAAGCCGTCCTCGCCGTTGACCGACAGGGAGCCGGTGGTCAGCCCGTGGAAGGCGTGGTCGCAGTACAGGACGCGGGGTTTCCCGGTGGCGTACCGGGCGAACTTCAGGGCGGTCTCGACGGCCTCGGTGCCGCTGTTGCCGAAGAACACCCGGTCCAGGTGCGGGCTGTGCGCCAGCAGGCGTTCCGCGAGCAGGCCGGGCAGCGGCTGGCAGTCGAACCGGGTGAGGTCGGCGAGGTCGGCGTCCAGTACGTCGTGCAGCGCCTTGCGGACGACCGGGTGGTGGCGGCCCAGGCCCATCACACCGAACCCGGCGAGCATGTCCAGGTGGTCGTTGCCGTCGGCGTCGAAGAAGTGGGCGCCCTCGGCCCGTTCGTAGACCCTGTCGAAGCCGATGGTGTGCAGCATGCGCGGGAGCTGCGGGTTGAGGTACTTGGCGTGCAGCTCGTAGCGCTCGGCTCCCCGCTCGGCGAGGAGCGCGCCGAGGTCGAACTCCGTGGTCATTCAGTCGTCTCCTTGAGAGTGCCCAGGTCGGTGGCCGGTTCGTGCGCGGCGAGGGCGGCTCCGATCCGGCCGGCGATCTCCACGGGGGTCAGCCCGATGTCGGCCAGCACCTCGCCGCGCTTGGCGTGCGCGAGGAACTGCTCCGGGATGCCGAACCGGCGTACCGGTACGTCCACGTCGGCGTCCCCGAGGGCGAGCGCGACCGCCGAACCGACCCCGGCGGCGCGGCTGTTGTCCTCCACGACGGCGACCAGCCGGTGCCGGGCCGCGAGCGGGGGCAGCGCCGGATCGACGGGTTTCACCCAGCGCGGGTCCACGACGGTGCAGCCGATGCCGCGTGCGGCGAGCAGGTCGGCGGCCTGGAGGCAGACCGGCGCCATCACGCCGACGGCGACGAGCAGCACCTCGGGCGCGGTGTCGCGGCGCAGCACGTCCAGGCCGCCGACCTGGTCGAGCGCCGGGATGTCCGGGCCGACGGACTCCTTGGGGAAGCGGATCAGGGTGGGCGCGTCCGCCACGTCCACGGCCTCGCGGAGCTGGGCGCGCAGCTGTCCGGCGTCGCGGGGGGCGGCGATGCGCAGACCGGGCACGACCTGGAGGATGGACATGTCCCACATGCCGTTGTGCGAGGGCCCGTCCACCCCGGTGACCCCGGCGCGGTCCAGGACGAACGTCACCCCGCACCTGTGCAGGGCCACGTCCATCAGGAGCTGGTCGAAGGCGCGGTTGAGGAACGTGGCGTAGACGGCGACGACGGGGTGCAGGCCGCCGGTGGCGAGTCCGGCGGCGGAGACGGTGGCGTGCTGCTCCGCGATGCCCACGTCCCAGACCCGGCCGGGGAAGCGGGCGGCGAAGGCGCCGAGTCCCACGGGGTGCAGCATGGCGGCGGTGACGGCGACGACGTCCGGGCGCTCCTCCCCGATGCGCACGATCTCGTCGCCGAACACGGAGGTCCAGGAGGGTGCGGCGGCCGGGGTGAGCGGCTCGCAGGTCAGCGGGTCCATCACGCCGACGGTGTGGAAGCGGTCCTCGTCGTGCGCGAGGGCGGGTTCGTAGCCGCGGCCCTTCTCGGTGAGGCAGTGCACGACGACCGGGCCGCCGAACCGCTTGGCGCGGCGCAGCGCGGACTCGACGGCGGCGATGTCGTGGCCGTCGATGGGGCCGACGTACTTCAGGCCCAGGTCCTCGAACATGCCCTGCGGTGCGACGGCGTCCTTGAGGCCCTTCTTGGCGCCGTGCAGCGAGTCGTAGAGGGTGCCGCCGACCACGGGGGTGCGCTGGAGGACGTCCTTGCCCCAGGCGAGGAAGCGTTCGTAGCCGTCGGTGGTGCGCAGGGTGGCCAGGTGGTTGGCGAGGCCGCCGATGGTGGGCGCGTAGGAGCGCTCGTTGTCGTTGACGACGATGATCAGCGGGCGGTCCTTGGCGGCGGCGATGTTGTTCAGCGCCTCCCAGGCCATGCCGCCGGTGAGCGCGCCGTCCCCGATGAGGGCGACCACGTGTCCCCCGGTGCCGCGCACCTGGTGGGCCTTGGCGAGCCCGTCGGCCCAGCCGAGCGCGGTGGAGGCGTGGCTGTTCTCGATGACGTCGTGCTCGGACTCCTCGCGCGAGGGGTAGCCGGACAGGCCGCCCT
Organism: Streptomyces corallincola; assembly: GCF_019104725.1. Classification (GTDB taxonomy): domain Bacteria; phylum Actinomycetota; class Actinomycetes; order Streptomycetales; family Streptomycetaceae; genus Streptomyces; species Streptomyces corallincola. The sequence goes on from NZ_JAHRXF010000016.1 coordinate 29,681, forward strand.
TGCCGCGCAGCTTGGAGAAGTCCTGGCGTCCCGTCAGCAGTTTGTGCACATAGCTCTGGTGGCCGGTGTCCAGCAGAATCCGGTCCACCGGCGAGGCGAAGACCCGGTGCAGGGCGATGGTCAGCTCGACCACGCCCAGGTTGGGTCCGAGGTGTCCGCCGGTCCGGGACACCGCCTCCACCAGGAACTGGCGTATCTCCTCGGACAGCGCGCCGAGTTCCGTCTCGGACAGCTTCCTCAGGTCGCGCGGGTGCCGGATGTTCTCCAGGATCGTCACGCTGGCCCCCTCTCGGTCCGTGCCGTGCTGTCTGCCGGTCCGCTCCGTGCGGCGGGGTGGAGCCGACCGCCACCGGCCCGGCCCGGACCGCCCGCGACAGGTGCCGCGGGCGGCGGGACGGGCCGGAACCCCGGAGAGCGCTCCGGGGGTACGGCGGTCACGGGCCTACTCCCGGTTCCCGGAGACGGTCTCGCGCATCGCCCGCAGGGACTCCTTCAGGGAGCCCATCGTGGCGAGGACGGCGGTCGGCTCGTAGCCGCAGTGCGCCATGCAGTTGGCGCAGCGCGGGTCCTTGCCCCGGCCGTACTTGTCCCAGTCGGTGTCCTCGACCAGTTCGCGGTACGTGGGGACGTACCCGTCGCTCATCAGGTAGCAGGGGCGCTGCCAGCCGAAGAGGGAGTAGTTGGGGATCGCCCAGGCCGTGCAGGGGAAATCGACCTTGCCCTCCAGGAAGTCCAGGAAGAGCGGGGAGTGGTTGAGCCGCCAGCGGCGCCGGTTGCCGCCCGCGAACGCCTTCTTGAAGAGTTCGCGGGTCTGCTCGACGCCGAGGAAGTGCTCCTGGTCGGGGGCCTTCTCGTAGGCGTAGGCGGGCGAGATCATCATCTCGTCCACCTCCAGGTCGTCATTGAGGAAGTTGAGCACCTCGATGATCGTCTGGGGGGTGTCGGTGTTGAAGAAGGTGGAGTTGGTGGTCACCCGGAAGCCCTGCCGCTTGGCCTCCTTGATGGCCTCGACCGCCTCGTCGAACACGCCCTCCTTGGCGACGGACTCGTCGTGCCGCTCTCGCAGCCCGTCGATGTGCACCGCGAAGGCGAAGTAGGGCGAGGGGGTGAACTTCTCCATCTTCTTGCGCAGCAGCATGGCGTTGGTGCAGAGGAAGACGTACTTCTTCTTCGCCACCAGCTGCCGCACGATCTCGTCGATCTGCGGGTGCATCAACGGTTCGCCACCGGCGATGGAGACCATCGGCGCACCGGACTCCAGCACCGCGCCGACGGCCTGCGCGACCGGCATGCGCTGTTTCAGCACGCCCGCCGGGTGCTGGATCTTGCCGCAGCCCTCGCACTTGAGGTTGCAGGCGAACAGCGGCTCCAGCTCGACGATCAGCGGGAACTTGTCGCGCTTGCGGATCTTCTGTTCGGCCAGGTATGTAGCGACCTTGATGGACTGGCGCAGCGGCATGGCCATCTGGGCTCACCTCCGGGGGAGCAGCAATGAACGGTGCCAATCGAAAAACGCGGGAAGAACGGACCGAAGAACGCGGAAAGCCGATATTCCACCGCGTACCGTGCCGATCCGGACGAGTTCATGTTCTGGAGCGTCCACGACCACCCGGACGGCCGCAACCGGGCGCGCACCGGCGCCCGAGGCGGTCCGGAGCGTGGCGGCGGACTCCATGTCCACCGCGAGCGCCCCGGTGGCGCGCAGCGCGGACCGTTCGGGGCCGCGGACCACGTGGTCGGAACCGGTCAGCGGACCGGTGTGGACGGTGCGGCCGGGCAGCAGCCGCGTGAGTTCCTCGACGAGCAGTTCGGTGCCCTCGCACGGGACGGTCCCGTACGTGTCGCGGGTCTCCTCGGCGACGATCAGGTCGCCGGGGTGGGTGCCGGGGGCGAGCCCGGCGCAGAACCCGGTGGCCAGCACGGCCGCACCGGCCAGCGCCGGGTCCGCCAGATGTCCGGCGACCGACCGCTCGGCCGCCTTCGGGCCCATTCCGGTCCGTACGAGGCGGTACGGGCCGCCGGGCACGCCGCGTGCGCCGGTGCGCAGCGCGAGGTGCTCGATGCCGAGCGCGCAGGCGATCAGCAGCGGGGCCGGGGCGGGCGCGCCGTCCACTCAGCCCTCCCCGGCGGCGCCGCGGCCGTGCGGCCGGGCGGTACGGGCCAGCGGGGGGCGCTCGAAGGGGTCGCCGTTGAGGTAGCGGCCGAGCGCGGTGAGCGGGAACACCTGCCGGTACAGGTGGTAGTTGATGGAGAAGTCCCAGGGGAAGCCGGTGCCGGTGAAGTACGGCTCGTCCCAGGAGCCGTCCTCGGCCTGGGTCTCCACCAGCCACCGCACCCCGCGCTCGACGGCGGCGGAGTCCCGTTCCCCCGCCGCGAGCAGCGCCATCAGCGCCCACGCGGTCTGCGAGGCGGTGGAGACCCCGCGTCCGCTCCACTCCCTGGCGTACCGGTAGGAGCGCAGGTCCTCGCCCCAGCCGCCGTCCTCGTTCTGGACGCGCTCCAGCCAGGTCACCGCGCGCCGGATCGCCGGGTGGGTGCCGGGCAGTCCGGCGGCGGTCAGGGCGGGCACCACCGAGCCGGTGCCGTACACGTAGTTGACGCCCCAGCGGCCGAACCACGAGCCGTCCGGCTCCTGTTCGGCGAGCAGCCAGTCGATGCCGCGCCGGGTGCGCGGGTCGTGGGCGAGGCCCTCGGCGGCCAGCATCTCCACCACGTGCGCGGTGACATCGGCGGACGGCGGGTCGATGACCTCGCCGAAGTCGCAGAACGGCAGCCGGTTGGGGAACTTGCTGGTGTTGTCCACGTCGAACGCGCCCCAGGCGCCGTTCTTCGACTGCATCCCGAGGTTCCAGCGGACCGCGCGGCCGAGGGCGCCCTCCACCCGGTCGGGGTCGTGGTGGCGGACCCGGCGCAGCGCGAGGGCCACCTCGGCGGTGTCGTCGATGTCCGGGTAGTTGTCGTTGTGGAACTCGAACGCCCAGCCGCCCGGCGGGAGTTGGGGCCGCTTGACGGCCCAGTCGCCGCGCCGGACGATCTCCTCCCCGAGCATCCAGTCGGCGGCTCTGACCAGTCTGGGGTCGTCGGCGGGCACTCCGGCGTCCGCCAGCGCGATGACGGCGAGGCAGGTGTCCCACACCGGCGACTGGCACGCCTCGATCATCCGGGAGCCGTCCTCGCGCCACACCGCGAACCGGTCCAGTGACTCAAGTCCCGCGCGCATCACGGGGTGTTCGAGGTCGTAGCCGAGCAAGTGCAGCGCGATGACCGAGTAGACGGCCGGGGGCTGGATGCCGCCCCAGCAGCCGTCGTTCTCCTGGCGCTCGATGATCCAGCGGGCCGCCGTACGCATCGCCGCCTTGCGCAGCCGACGCGGCGCCACCTTGCGGAACCGGTGCAGCACCTTGTCGAGCCGCTGGAACGCACCGTCCCAACTGGCCACCGGAGCGAGGGACTTGGCGGGATTCGGGTCGGCCGGGTCGGTGTGCAGCTCGTCCAGCGGGAACGGCGCGGGCCGCACCGGGCGGTGCGCGGAGACCACGGTGAGCGGCACGATGGTCTGCCGCGCCCAGCAGCCGAAGTCGTAGATGTTCAGCGGCACCCAGGTCGGCAGGTAGATGATCTCGGGCGGGAGTTCGGGCAGGTCCTCCCACTTCCACCAGCCGAACAGAGCGAGCCAGATCCGGGTGAAGACCCGGGCCCCCGCGATCCCCCCGCGCTCGCGGACCCAGGCGGAGGCGCGGGCCATGTGCGGGGCGTCGGGCGCGTCCCCGGCGAGCCGCAGCGCGACGTACGCCTCCACGGTGGCGGACAGGTCTCCCGGGCCGCCGTGGAAGGTGGCCCAGGCGCCGTCCTCGCGCTGCTGCCCGCGCACGAACAGCGCGGAGGCGCGGGTGGTCGCCTCGTCGCGGATGCCGAGGAACTGGCGGAGCAGCAGGTCCTCGGCGTCCATCGTGACGTTGGTCTCCAGATCGCCCTTCCACCAGCCCTGGTCGTCCTGGAGGGCGAGCAGGAACTCGGTGGCGCGGCGGGTGGCGCGGGCGGCCGTGTCCCGCGTCCCGGCCGCCTCGTGGGCGGTGCGGTCGGTGTCACTGGCCGCGGCAGCGCGGGACGGCAGGGCCGCCCCGGTGCTTCCGTCGGTCGTCGCTGTCATGGCTTCCCCTTCGTGCAGTCGTGAGTCGTGCTGCTGTGGGTCCGCCGTCGGCCGGCCCGCCCCTCGCGGGGGCGTCCGGCCGGCGACTACGCGAGGCTCCGGCCGATGGCGCTCATCTCTTCCGTACGACGACGAAGTCGGCGAGCGCCGCGAACGCGTCGCGCACCCGGTCGGGCATGTCCACGGCGTCCAGCGCGTCAAGGGCGACGCGGTGCTGGCGGCGTGCCTCCTCGGCGGTCCATTCGCGGCCCCCGGCCTCCTCGATGAGGGCGGCGCGGGCGGCGAACTCGGCCTCGGAGAAGTTCTCGAAGTCGCTGCTCTTGGCGTCGGCGGCGAGCATCTCGCCGAGCCGCTCGGAGGCCGGGCCCCCGGCCGCGAGGGCGGCGACCACGGGCAGCGACTTCTTGCGCTGGCGCAGATCGCTCCAGGTCTGCTTGCCGGTGGAATCCGGGTCGCCCCAGATGCCGAGCAGGTCGTCCACCGCCTGGAAGGCGAGGCCGAGGTGGTGGCCGTAGCGCTCCAGGGTGTCGGCGGTGCGGTCGTCGGCGCCGCCGAGGACGGCGCCGATGGAGCTGGACGCGGCGAGCAGGGCGCCGGTCTTGTTGCCCTCCATCTCCAGGCACTCCGCGACGCTGACCCGGTCGCGGTGCTCGTAGGAGATGTCCTGCGCCTGACCGTCGATCAGGGCCCGGGTGGCGCTGGTGAGCCGCCGGGTGGCGCGGCCCGCCTCGACGGTGCCGAGCTCCAGCAGCACCTCGTTGGCGAGGGCGAACAGGGCGTCACCGACCAGAATCGCCTGGGCGGGGCCGTGCACCTTCCACACCGTGTCGCGGTGCCTGCGCTGCTCGTCGCCGTCCATCAGGTCGTCGTGCAGCAGCGAGAAGTTGTGCACCAGCTCCACGGCGACCGCGCCGGGCACGCCGGTCTCGGGGGCGGCGCCGGTGACCTCGGCGGAGAGCACCGCGAGGGCGGGACGCACGGCCTTGCCGCCGTCGCCGTCGGCCGGGTTTCCGGCAGCGTCGATCCAGCCGAAGTGGTAGGCGGCGACGGTGTCCATCGGAGGGGCCAGCCGGTCCACGGCCGCGCGCAGGACCGGTGCGGCCAGGGTGCGCCCGCGCTCCAGGAGCGCGGTCACGTCCACCTCGGCTCTCCGGGCGGGCGTCGGGGCCGGGGGAACAGTGGGCACAGTCTCTCCTCTTGTCGCGGTACCGGGGGTGCGCGGGGCTGCCGCGTACGGTTGGGCCGTCACCGGGCACCGCCTCGCGGGGCGCCGGTGGCCTGCGGCTGTCGGCCGGGGGTGCGGAGGTGTTCCGCGAAGTCGGGTCCGGGGGCGGGACGGGCCGTCGCGTCGGCCGTGTAGAGGCCGCGCGGACGGGCTCTGCCCAGCGCGCCGAGGGCCGCGTCGGCGGCGGACACCCCGCTGCGGACGGCGCCCTCCATCGTCGCGGGCCAGCCGGTGGCGGTCCATGCCCCGGCCAGGTAGAGGCCGGGTTCCCGGGTGCGGGCGCCGGGGCGGAGCCGGGCGGTGCCGGGTGCGGGGGCGAAGGTGGCGGTGCGTTCGCGGGTGACGAAGAAGTCCCGTACCTCGGCACCCCGCGCGCGGGGCAACAGCCGCTCCAGCTCCGGCAGATACCGCTCGCGCAGCTCCGCCACGGGGGTGTCGATCTCGCCCTGTGCGGCGGACTGGGACAGCGCCAGATACTGGCCGTCCGTCAGCCCGGAGGCGTGGGTACGGTCGAACACCCACTGCACGGGGCTGCCGAGGGCGGCGAAGAACGGCCGGGTGAGCACGGTGCGGTCGTAGACGACGTGCACGTTGAGGATGGGCGCGGTGTCCAGCTCCAGCAGGCGCTCGGGGGCGTCCAGCGCGCCGGGCGGCAGCAGGGCGTGCGCCTCGCGCTGGGGTACGGCGAGGACGACCGCGTCGGCGGACCTCGTCCCGCCGGGAACCCGAACGCTCCAGCCGCCGTTCTCCTGGGGGGAGACGGAGGTGACGCGTGTACGGACCTCGGTACGCACGCCCGCGGCGTCGAGCGCCCTGCGGGCCAGCCGGTCGTGCAGTTCGCCCAGCGGCACATGGGCCCAGCCGATGTCGGCCGCGCCCGGGTCGGACAGCAGACCGGTCTTGAACACCATCGCGGCGAGTGCCAGCGAGGCGTCGCCCGCGACCGCGTTGAGCGTGGCGACCCCGACCAGGTCCCAGAGGGCCTCGACGGCGCGCGCCGACTGGCCGTGCGTGGCCAGCCAGCCGCCGAAGTCCTGTGCGTCGAGGGCCGGATCGGCGAGGTCGAGACGTCTCAGCGCGAGTGCGGCGCGGCCGACGGCGGCGCGCTCGGCGAGCGAGAGGTGCGGGTAGGCCGCGAGGCTGCGGCCGAGGTGCAGGGGCACGGGCAGCGCGTCGCGACGCAGCCGCCCGAGTCTGCGCCCGGCGGGCCGTCTCGGGTCGAGAACGGGCACGTCGAGACGATCCTGCAGCGGGGCGAGCGCGGCCGCGCCGATCCGGTCGAGGAACCAGCGGTAGGCGGTGCAGCAGCGCAGGTAGACGTGCTGGCCGTTGTCCACGGTCAGTTCGCCGCGCCGGAAGGAGAAGGCGAGGCCGCCGAGCCGGGGCCGGGTCTCCAGCAGGGTCACGGCGAGGCCCGCGTCGGCGAGGGCGAGCGCGGCGGTGACGCCCGCGAGGCCGCCGCCGACGACGACGGCACGCCGGTGCCCCTCCGGTGTGTCCTCACCGGACGCCTGTGGGTGGCGTGGCCCCTCGCTCATCGTGCGTCCTTCCCCGTGTGCCGCGCGTGCTGGATGAACGGTGCACGGTCGGCCGTCGCAGTCAGGGACGCCACGCCGGTGCGGAGGGTTGCCCTTCGCATCCGGCGCCCGCGCGCCGCGGGGTCGGCAGGGTCTACGCGGTCCATCAGGCGCGCCTCCTGACGGGCCGCCGGGAGGCGTGCCGGGTGTCCAGGCCGGAGAGTCCGCGCACGGCGACGTACGCCTTCTCGTGTCCGGGGAGCGAGACCCGGCCGCGCAGCACGGCCTCGGGGTCGCGTTCGATACGGTCCAGCAGGCGGCGGTAGATACCGGCCATCGCGGCGACGCAGGCGCCGCTGCGCCGGTCCAGCATGGGCAGCAGCCGGTAGCCCTCGGCGAACAGGGCGCGGGCGCGCCGTACTTCGAAGTGGACGAGCCCGGCGAAGTCGGAGCCCGGCGGCGGGGTCGGACCGGCGAACCCGGCCGAGCAGCCGAACTTGGCGAGGTCGTCGGCGGGCAGATACGTACGGCCGCCCTCGGCGTCCTCGCGGACGTCGCGCAGGATGTTGGTGAGCTGGAGGGCGAGGCCGAGGGTGTCGGCGTACTCGGGGGCGCGTTCGGCGCCGCGCGCCCCGCGTTCGGTGCCGAAGACACCGAGCGAGAGGCGGCCGATGGCCCCGGCGACGCAGCGGCAGTAGACCTTGAGGTCGTCCCAGGTCTCGTAGGTCTCGCCGCGCAGGTCCATCTGGACGCCGTCGATCAGCTCGTCGAGCCCTTCGAGCGGGATCGGGAAGACGCGGGCGGCGTGCGCGAGGGCGACGCCCACCGGGTCGGTGTCGTCCTCCGCGACCTCACCGGCGCGGACCCGGGCGAGCAGGGTGCGGGTCTCCTCCAGCCGGGCCACCTTGGCGTCGCCGGGCAGGTCGCCGTCGCCGATGTCGTCCACGCGCCGGGAGAAGGCGTAGAGCGCCGACATGGCGCGGCGCTTGGCGGACGGCAGCAGGCGGATGCCGTAGGCGAAGTTGCGGGCCTGCTGCCCGGTGACGGTCTCGCAGTAGCCGTAGGCGGCGAGTACCGGCGCGGACGCGTGTGGTACGGACTCCACGGTCCGGATCACCCCTCTCCTCGCAGGGTCGTGCCCACCTCGCGCAGCAACTGGACCTTGCCGGGGCGGGGCGGGCCGGGAAGTACGTCGTACGCGGCGGCGGCGATCGCGCCGACCGCCGCCCTACCCCCCGCCACGAACCCCGCCAGCAGCAGCTTCAGTCTGCCGTGGACGCTACCCACCAGGGGGGCGCCTTCATTCAGCAGATCGCGGGCGCGTTGCGCTTCGTACGCGACCAGGGCGCGCACCGACGCGCCCGTGGTTTGCGCGGCGAGGTCGGTTTCGGTGACGTGGAACCGCTTCATGTCCTCGGCCGGGAGGTAGATCCGGTCGCGGGCGAGGTCCTCCGCGACGTCCTGGAGGTGCTCCACGATCTGCAGCGCGGTGCAGACCGCGTCCGAGAGGCGGACGCGTTCGGGGGTGGAGGTACCGGTGACGGCGAGGACGAGGCGGCCGACGGGGTTCGCGGAGAGTTCGCAGTAGGCGAGGAGGTCCTCGTAGGTCTCGTAGCGGGCGACGAGCTGGTCCTGGCGGTTGGCGGCGATCAGGCCGTGGAACGGCTCGGGGGTCAGACCGCGACCGCGCACGGTCGGCTGGAGGCGGCGCAGCAGGGGGTGGCGGGGGGTGCCGTCGAAGACGCGGGCGAGGTCGGCCTCGAAGGCGTCGAGCAGGCCGTGCCGGTCGGCGGCGTCGGCCTCGGAGACGCCGAGGGCGCGGGCGTCGGCTCCACCGGGGGCGAGGTCGCCGTCGCCGATGTCGTCCACCAGGCGGGCGAAGCCGTAGACGGCCATGAGGTCGGCGCGCCAGGCACGGGGCAGGAAGAAGGGGGCCACGGGGAAGTTCTCGCTCGCGGCCTTGTCCAGGGTGGCGCGTTCCAGTCCGGGCGCCGTACCGCTTCCCGTCATCGCGCGCTGCCCGGGGCGGGGACGGCACGTGCTGCGCTGAGCCGGGGAGTTTCCGTAGCCATTGCCGTCACATCTCCCGTTCTACACTGCCTACCCAATACACACTATTTCGGACACGCCGCCCAGTCCTGCGCAGGGACTCCGGCGGAGGGTGTCGCGCATTATCGCCCCACTTGCCGCTTTACGGGACCGCTACAGCTTACGTTGTACAACGCAGCGTGGTCCGCCGGGGTGTCCCGCACGTCACAACAACACGTCGATCGCCGTCAAGATTCCTGAGCCGACCGGAAGTTGACACCCTTTTTCCCTGCGGCACTCCCCCTTTCCCCCTGCGGCACTCCCCGCGGCCCTCCCCCGCGGCACGGCGACGGCCCCGCCCGGAGCGTTCCGGACGGGGCCGCGGGGTACGTCGTCGGCTACTTGCCGGTGAACTTCTCGTACTCCCCGAGCACCTCTTCGGTGGGCCCGTCCATGCGCAGCTCGCCGCGCTCCAGCCACAGGACGCGGTCGCAGGTGTCGCGGATGGACTTGTTGTTGTGGCTGACCAGGAAGACCGTACCGGCCTCCTTGCGCAGCTCCCGGATACGGGCCTCGGAGCGCTTCTGGAACTTGCGGTCACCGGTGGCCAGCGCCTCGTCGATCATGAGGACGTCGTGGTCCTTGGCGGCGGCGATGGAGAACCGCAGCCGCGCGGCCATGCCGGAGGAGTACGTCCGCATCGGCAGCGTGATGAAGTCGCCCTTCTCGTTGATCCCCGAGAAGTCCACGATGCCCTGGTAGCGCTCCTTGACCTGCTCACGGGACATGCCCATCGCCAGGCCGCCCAGGATGACGTTCCGCTCGCCGGTGAGGTCGTTCATCAGGGCCGCGTTCACGCCCAGCAGCGAGGGCTGGCCGTCGGTGTAGACCTTGCCGCTCTCGGCGGGCAGCAGACCGGCGATGGCCCGCAGCAGCGTGGACTTGCCGGAGCCGTTGGACCCGATCAGGCCGATGGCCTCGCCGCGCCGGGCGACGAAGGAGACACCGCGCACCGCGTGCACCTTGCGCACCCCCCGCTCGTCGCCGCGCCGCAGGATGCGGCTGAGCGCGGAGGTCGCGCTGCCCTTGCCCGTCCTGGCGCCGTTGACGCGGTAGACGATGTGCAGTTCGTCGGCGATGACCGTGGGACGCGGGTCGCGGTCCCGTACGAGGTCGCGCTCAGGGGTCTGCTCAGCCACGGCCGTACCGCTCCTCAGCCTTCCAGAAGTACACGAAGCCGCCCACGAAGAAGACCACGGCCCAGCCCAGCGCGATGCCCCAGACGTGCGGGGGCAGGTTCTGCGCGGCGCCGTAGCCGTCGATCAGGGCGAACCGCATCAGGTCCATGTAGACGGCGGCCGGGTTGATCTGGAGCAGCAGCTTGGCCCACTCCGGGCGGTCCTTGAGCATCCCGGAGATGGAGAACATGACACCGGAGGCGTACATCCAGGTCCGCAGCAGGAACGGCATCAGCTGCGCGAGGTCGGGTGTCTTCGCCCCGGCCCGCGCCACGATCAGCGCCAGCCCGGTGTTGAACAGCAGCTGGAGCAGCAGGATCGGGATGATCAGCAGCCACGACATGCCGGGGTAGTTGCCGAACCCGATGGCCACCAGGAACATCACGATCAGCGAGAACAGCAGCTGCTGGAGCTGCTGGAGCGAGAACGAGATCGGCAGCGCGGCGCGCGGGAAGTGCAGCGCGCGCACCAGGCCGAGGTTGCCGGAGATCGCGCGGACCCCGGACATCACCGAACTCTGCGTGAAGGTGAACACGAAGACACCGGTCACCAGGAACGGGATGTAGACGTCCTTGGACATGCCCCGGCTGGCGTGCAGGATGACGCCGAAGATGAAGTAGTACACGGCCGCGTTCAGCAGCGGGGTCGCCACCTGCCAGAGCTGGCCGAGTTTGGCCTGGCTGTACTGCGCGGTCAGCTTCGCCTGGGAGAAGGCGATGATGAAGTGGCGCCTCCCCCACAGCTGCTTCACGTACGCGCCGAGCGAGGGGCGGGCGCCGCTCACCGCGAGCCCGTACTTGGCGGCGAGGGCCGCCGGGGTCAGTCCCTCGTCGGGCGACGGGGCCGCGCTCACCGCGACACCTCCGTCATTGGTTCTCTCACTCACAGGCGGATGCTCTCGTCGTCGGGTCCGTCATGTTCGTCGTGCGCGCTGTCCGGGTCCCTCCCCCGGCGCGCCGCGCACGTGGACCCGCAGGGTCGAGCTTGTCAGATGACGGGCGGCCGGCCCAGCCGGGTGAGCCGCCAGACCGTGCGCCACCGCATGGGGCGCCGGGGTCCGCAGGGGGCGGTCCAGCCCTCCTTGAAGCCGCCGAACCATGCCTTCAGCGCCGGTCCGGACGGGCGGCGCGCCAGGGTGAGCAGCAGCCAGACCCCGAGGTAGACGGGGACCAGGAGGGCGGGGAGGTTGCGCCGGGCCAGCCAGACCCGGTTGCGGGCGACCATGCGGTGGTAGACCGCGTGCCGGGAGGGGGCGGTCGTCGGGTGGTACAGCACCATGTCCGACCGGTAGTCGATCATCCACCCGGCGTCCAGGGCACGCCAGGCGAGGTCGGTCTCCTCATGGGCGTAGAAGAACTCGTCCGGCAACCCGCCGACCTGGGCGAAGACCGCGGTGCGGACCGCGTTGGCGCCGCCGAGGAAGGTGGTCACGCGGGAGGAGCGCATCGGGTCGGCGGCGCGCAGCCGGGGCACGTGCCGACGCTGGGTCGCGCCGGTCTCCGGGTCCGCGATGCGGAAGCTGACGATGCCGAGCCGGTCGTCGTCCGCGAAGGCGCGGCGGCACAGTTCGGCGGTGTCGTTGCGGGCGAGCAGGCCGTCGTCGTCGAGGAAGAGGAGGACGTCCACGTCCCCTCCGCCGGGGCCGAACGCCTGGATGCCGACGTTGCGCCCGCCGGGGATGCCCAGGTTCTCCGGGAGTTCGACGGTCCGTACGCCCTCGGGGACGTCCGGGACGGGCGATCCGTTGCCGACGACGACGACCTCGACCGGGTCGCCGTCCTGCTTGGCGACCGAGTCGATGAGCGCACGGAGTTCGTCGGGGCGGTTGCCCATCGTGATGATGACGGCGCCGATCTTCATACCGCTCACCTCAGCCTGCTGGACGCGAGGATGGACACCAGGTGCAGCAGGGTCTGCAGCAGGGCGATCCCGGCGAGGACGGCGGTGCCGAGCCGGGTGAAGAACAGGTCGCCGCGGATCTGGTCGATGACCGCGAGGACCAGGATCAGCAGGGCGGCCTCGATGCCGAGGATCAGCCGGTGGAACTTGAGCGCGGCGGCGGCCCGGCGGGCCAGCGCCATGCCGGAGGAGCGGGGCTCGGCGGCGGACTCCTGGACGACGGCGAGCCCGGCCTGGTGGCGGGCGACACCGACGAGGTCGGTCTCGGCCTTGATCAGGATCGCGCCGAGCGCGGCCAGGGTGCCGAGGAACGCCCACAGCCAGTCGATACGGCCGCTGCCCCACAGGTCGGCGGCGCGCAGGCCGAGGCCGACCAGGACGGCCGCGTCGGTGAGGTAGGCGCCGACCCGGTCCAGGTAGACCCCGCCCAGCGAGTACTGCTTCTTCCAGCGGGCGACCTCGCCGTCCACGCAGTCCAGCAGCAGGTAGAGCTGGGTGGCGAGGACGCCGAGCACGGCGCCGGTGATGCCGGGCACCAGCAGCGCCGGTGCGGCGAGCACACCGCAGACGGTCATCAGGTACGTGAGCTGGTTGGGCGTGACCCTGGTGTTCACCAGGTAGCGGTCGATGCGGAGGGACACCTCGCGCATGTAGAGGCGTCCCGCCCAGTGCTCACCGCTGCGCCGGTCCTTCACCCCGGCGGGGTGCACGACCGGGCGGAGTTCAGCTACCGATGGCCTTGACATAGTCGGCGTAGATGTCCTTGATCTGGGTCGTCGTGAGGGCGAGGTGTTCGAGGATCGTGTAGCGGCCCGGCCGGGTCTCCGGGGCGAACTCCACGGCGCGGACGAACTCGTCCACGTCGAAGCCGATCTCCTCCGGCAGCACCGGGAGGCCGTGACGGCGCAGCACACCGGCGATCTCGGCGGCCTCCTCGTGCGCCCCGCGCAGGTACATGGCGAACGCGGCGCCGATCCCGCACTGTTCGCCGTGGGCGGCGGCGCGCTTGGGGAACAGCAGGTCGAAGGCGTGGTTGATCTCGTGGCAGGCGCCCGAGGAGGGGCGGGAGTCGCCGGAGACCGACATGGAGATGCCGGTGAGCACCAGGGACTCGGCGAGCACCTGGAGGAACCCGTCGTCGCCGATCCCGCCGGGGTGGCGCAGTACGGCCTCGCCCGCCTGCCGGGCCATCGCGGCGGCCAGGCCGTCCACCTTCTCGCCGTTGACCCGGTTGGCCAGCTCCCAGTCCGCGACGGCGGAGATGTTGGAGATGACGTCACCGATGCCGGAGCGCACGAAGCGGACCGGGGCCTCCCGGATCACGTTGAGGTCGATGACCACGGCGATCGGGTTGGGCACGCCGTACGAGCCGCGGCCCGCGTCGTTGTCCAGGGTGGCGACCGGGGAGCACAGGCCGTCGTGCGCCAGGTTGGTGGCGACGGCGACGAGCGGCAGCCCGATCCGGGCGGCGGCGAACTTGGCGCAGTCGATGATCTTGCCGCCGCCGAGGCCGACGACCGCGTCGTAGTGGCCGGACTTCATCTCGTCCGCCAGCCGCACGGCGTCGTCCAGGGTGCCGCCGCCGACCTCGAACCACGAGGCGCCGGGCAGCGAGGGCGCGATGCGCTCGCGGATACGGGCGCCGGAGCCGCCGCTGACGGCTATGGCGAGCCGCCCGGCGTGCGAGATCCGCTCGTCCGCGAGGACCGCGGCCAGGTCGTCGAGGGCACCCGCGCGGATGTCCACGACGAGCGGCGAGGGGATGAGCCGCGTCAGTACTGGCACGCGATCTCCCGGCCCCGTGCGAGGTCGTCGTGGTTGTCGATCTCGACCCAGCTGATGTCGCCGATCGGCTCGACGTCGATGGTGAAGCCGCGGTTGACCAGCTCCTGGTAGCCGTCCTCGTAGTACAGCTGCGGGTCGCGCTCGAAGGTGGTGCGCAGCGCGTCGGCCAGCTCCTCGGCGGCGTCGCCCTCGATCAGCGTCACACCGATGTACTCGCCGGTGGCCTCGGCGGGGTCCATCAGCTTGGTGATGCGGCGCACGCCCTTGCCGGGCTCGACGACGACCTTCATCTCCTCGTCGGCGAGGGACTTGACGGTGTCCAGGGCGAGGATGATCCGCTTGCCGTCGCCGCGGGCGGCGAGCAGCGTCTTCTCGACGGAGACGGGGTGCACGGTGTCGCCGTTGGCGAGGATCACCCCGTCCTTGAGGGCGTCACGGCCGCACCACAGGGAGTAGGCGTTGTTCCACTCCTCGGCCTTGTCGTTGTCGATGAGGGTCAGCTTCAGCCCGTACTTGGCCTCCAGCGCCTCCTTGCGGGCGTAGACGGCCTCCTTGCGGTATCCGACGATGATCCCGACCTCGGTGAGACCGACCTCCGCGAAGTTGCCCAGGGTGAGGTCGAGGACGGTCAGCGACTCCTCGTCGCCCTCGGGGCCCACCGGCACCAGGGCCTTGGGGAGGGTGTCGGTGTAGGGGCGCAGACGCCGTCCGGCGCCGGCCGCCAGAACGAGGCCGATCATGCGGGTTCTCCTTCGTCGTGTACGGCGGGCGCCCCGGAGGACGCCCAGAAGCGGATGCTCTCGGCGAGCACCACGAGGGCGACGGCCACGGCGAGAACCGTGAGCGCGGCCTTGAACTGCGGGGCGGTGAGCACGGCGGCCAGGACGGCGACGAGCAGCGTGCGCCCCTCCTGCCCCCCGACGGCACGCACCAGCCAGGCGGGGGGAGAACCGGCGCCGGTGCGGATGCGGTAGACCGTGTCGTAGTGATGGTAGGCGACGGCGGCCACCAGCCCGAAAGCCGCCGGAAGCGCCCCGTTCACCTCCGCTTTGCCCGCCAGCGCCAGGACGGTGCCGTATTCGGCGGCCCGGAACAGCGGCGGGACCAGCCAGTCGAGGGCGCCCTTGAGGGGGCGGGCGACGGCGAGCGCGGAGGTGAGGACGTAGAGGGCGGCGCCCGCGACCGGGAGCCAGCCGCCGAAGCGGGTGAGGGCGGCGCAGGCGACGACGGCGGCGCCGCCGAGCAGGGCGACGGCGGGGACGGCGAGGCCGGGCAGGCCCCGGCGCGCGAGGCGGCCGAGGAGGTGCGCGAGCGGGCCGGAGTCGGTGAGGTCGGCCAGCGCCCCGGCGGCGCGGTCGGTGCGCACCGCGCGCCGGGTCACCGAGCGCAGCACCCGGCCCGCCGTGGTGTAGCAGGCGGCGAAGGCGCAGCCGATCAGCAGCACGACGAGGGTGATACGGGGGGTGGTGACGGCGGTGAGCACGGCGATCATCGCCCAGCGCTCCCCGATGGGCAGCACGATCATCCGGCGCAGCCAGACCGTCCAGCCGAGGCCGTCGAGCCGGTCGGAGAGGGCGGCGGTGGGGCTGGTGTTGGCGGTGGCGTCGTGGTTGGCCTCGTTGAAGGAGAAGTCCACGACGTGCCGACAGGTCTGGAGGACCATCGCGCCGAGCGCGAGCGCCCACACGTCGTCCCCGCCGCGGGCCGCGCCGAGCGCGAGGCCCGCGTAGTAGGCGTACTCCTTGGCCCGGTCGAAGGTGGCGTCCAGCCAGGCGCCGAGCGTGGAGTACTTCAGCGCGTAGCGGGCGAGCTGGCCGTCGGTGCAGTCGAGCACGAACGAGGCGAGCAGCAGCACCCCGGCCGCGACGAACCCGGCGCGGGTGCCGGTGGCCGCGCAGCCGGCCGCGATCAGCGCGGTGATCAGCGAGGCGGTGGTGACCTGGTTCGGGGTGAGGCCCCGGCGGGCGCACCAGCGGGCCAGGTGGCGGGAGTACGGGCTGATGCAGAATGTGGTGAAGAAGCCGTCGCGGGCCTTGACCGCCGACTTCAGCCGGACCGCCTCGTCGTCCACGGCGGCGACCGACTGCCGGGCCTCGTTGCGGGCCTGCGGGTCGGCGGGGACGGCGGCCACCAGGGTGCCCAGCTCGGGGCGGTGCACCTCGTCGCCGTCGGCGCCGAGCGCGGTGACCACGCGGTCCGCGAGGCTGTCCACGGCGAGGGCGGTGCCGCCTCCGGCGGAGGTCTCGCGGGCCAGGGCGCGGGTGAGGGCCTGCCGGGCGGCGGGCTGCGCGGTGACGGCGCCGGGTACGGCGGCGAGCGGGTACCGGGGGTCGGTGAGCGCGAGGCGCAGCGCGTGCCGGTGGCCGACGAACCGGGCGTCCACCAGGGCCACCCGCCGGTCGGCCGGTACGGCGGCGATCAGCGTCTCCGCCTCGGGGGTGTCACCGGCCGCCCGTACGTCGAAGCCGAGGGACCGCAGGTCGGCCTCCAGCGTCGATCCGGGCACCGGCTGACCGGTGACGATGGCGGTCGGCAACCGAACTCATCTCCCTGGGTGCCGGCGCGCGGGGCACCGGTCTGTCATGTGCGGGGTGCCCTGGGCGCGGCACCTCGGGGCGGCATGTCGGCAGAGGCTATCGGATGGGTCCGAGACCCTGTTCACCGGCCGTTCACGGCCCGGTCCACGGCAGCCGACCGGGCCTTTGCCGCGATCATCATGGGCGATCCGGGGCCCCCGGACAAACTTCCGGACGCAACTCCGGGCATCCCACGTCAACCCGGACAGCCGGGCCGTCACCGGCATAGGGTGGGCGACCATGACGTGGCTGATCACCGGCGGAGCCGGATACATCGGGGCGCATGTGGCGCGGGCCTTGGCGGATGCCGGGGAGAGTGTCGTGGCGCTGGACGACCTGTCGGGCGCGGTGCCGGAGCGGCTGCCCGCCGGGATGCCCCTGGTCCAGGGCTCCACGCTCGACGGGGACCTGCTGAAGCGGGTGCTCACCGAGCACGGAGTGACGGGTGTGGTGCATCTCGCGGCGCGCAAGCAGGTCGGGGAGTCGGTCGCGGAGCCCGTCCGCTACTACCGGGAGAATCTGGGCGGCCTGGCCACCCTGCTGGACGCGGTCGCGGCGACGGGCGTCCGCCGACTGGTCTTCTCCTCCTCGGCCGCGGTGTACGGCAACCCGGACGTGGACCTGATCACCGAGGACACCCCGTGCGCGCCGGTGAACCCGTACGGCGAGACCAAGCTGGCCGGTGAGTGGCTGGTCCGGGCGGCGGGCCGGGCGCACGGGATCTCCACCACGTGTCTGCGGTACTTCAACGTGGCGGGCGCGGCGGCGCCGGAGCTGGCGGACACCGGGGTGTCCAACATCGTGCCGATGGTCTTCGACCGGCTGGAGCGGGGCGAGGCGCCCCGGATCTTCGGCGACGACTACCCGACCCGGGACGGCACCGCGGTCCGGGACTACATCCATGTCGCGGATCTCGCCGAGGCGCATGTCGCGGCGGCCCGGCGGCTGGCGGACGCGGAGCCGGGCGAGGACCTGACGCTGAACATCGGCCGGGGCGAGGGCGTCTCGGTGCGCGAGCTGATCACGGCGATCCAGGAGATCACCGGCGAGCGGCGGCCCGCCGTGGTCGAGCCGCGCCGCCCGGGCGACGCGCCCCGCGCGGTCGCCTCCGCCGAACTGGCCGCGAAGACCCTCGGCTGGCGTGCCGGGCGCGGGGTCGAGGAGATGGTGGAGTCCGCCTGGGCCGGTCGGCGGCAGCACCGGGCACGCTGAGCGGGAGCCGCCGCGGACACCCCGGACGGCGGAGCGCGGCCCGCCGCCCGGACCACCGGTGAGCGCCCTGACCTGGGGATCGTTTCCGCAGGTCAGGGCATATGACAACGGTGTTCAGCACCACGTTGCCCGATACCCCCCGCCCGTAGTTCACTGGGTGGCCCGGCGTGACACGGAGAGGCGGTCCACTCATGGGGGCAGGGCACGACCACGGGCACACGCACACCCACGCACCGCCCACCGGGACGGCCGCCGCGGCCTACCGGGGGCGGCTGCGCGCGGCCCTGTGCATCACCCTGATCGTCCTGGTGGTGGAGGTCGTCGGCGGGCTGCTGGCCGACTCGCTCGCCCTGATCGCGGACGCCGCCCACATGGCGACCGACGCCGTGGGCCTGGTCATGGCGCTGCTCGCCATCCATGCCGCCAACCGCCCGGCGAGCACCAACCGCACCTTCGGGCTGGCCCGCGCCGAGATCCTGGCCGCCCTCGCCAACTGCGTGCTGCTGCTGGGCGTCGGCGGCTATGTGCTGGTCGAGGCGGTGCAGCGGTTCATGACGCCCGCCGACACGCACGGCGGGCTGATGGTGCTGTTCGGCGCGATCGGCCTCGTCGCCAACTCGGTCTCGCTGACCCTGCTGATGCGGGGGCAGAAGGAGAGCCTGAACGTGCGCGGCGCCTTCCTGGAGGTGGCGGCGGACGCGCTGGGCTCGGTGGCGGTGCTGGTCTCGGCGGCCGTGATCCTCACCACCGGCTGGCAGGCCGCGGACCCCGTCGCCTCGCTGGTCATCGGTCTGATGATCGTGCCGCGCACGGTGAAGCTGCTCCGCGAGACGCTGGACGTGCTGCTGGAGGCGGCGCCCAAGGGCGTGGACATGGCGGAGGTGCGGGCGCACATCCTCGCCCTGGACGGCGTGGAGGACGTGCACGACCTGCACGCCTGGACGATCACCTCGGGCATGCCGGTGCTCTCCGCGCACGTGGTCGTCAGTTCCGAGCAGCTCAGCGCGATCGGCCACGAGAAGATGCTGCACGAGCTCCAGGGCTGCATCGGCGACCACTTCGACGTGGAGCACTGCACCTTCCAGCTGGAACCGGGCGGTCACGCGGAGCACGAGGTACGGCTGTGCCACTGAACGGGGCCTGTGGCCACCTCCGCACCCCGTCCACACCCCGCTGACCCCCGGCACATCCGTTCGACGGCCCGGAGCGGTTCCGCCCGGAGCGGGCCGGGCACGATGATCTACCGGGTCCCCTGCCGGTGCGGCCCCGCGCGGGCGACATGCCGGGAAGTTCCGGGAGCACCGGCCCGGTACGGCAGACTGGGGACGCGAAGACCGAGGCGAAGGATGGGTATGCCGATCACACCTGCCAGCGAGACGCACAGTTCGTCGAACGGCACCACTGAGGCGATTCTGCTGGAACTGGTCGATGAGAAGGGCGTCACCATCGGCACCGCGGAGAAGCTCTCCGCCCATCGGGCACCGGGGCAGTTGCACCGGGCGTTCTCGGTGTTCCTCTTCGACGAGCAGGGCAGGCTGCTGCTCCAGCAGCGGGCGCTCGGCAAGTACCACTCCCCCGGTGTGTGGTCCAACACCTGCTGCGGCCACCCGTACCCCGGTGAGGCGCCGTTCGCGGCGGCGGCCCGGCGGACCTTCGAGGAGCTGGGGGTCTCGCCGTCGCTGATGGCCGAGGCGGGCACGGTGCGCTACAACCACCCGGACCCGGCGTCGGGGCTGGTGGAGCAGGAGTTCAACCATCTGTTCGTCGGGATGGTGCAGGCGCCGCTCGCCGCCGACCCGGAGGAGGTCGGCGCCACCGCGTTCGTGACGGCGGCGGAGCTGGCGGAGCGGCACGCGCGGGACCCGTTCTCGGCGTGGTTCATGACCGTGCTGGACGCGGCGCGCCCGGCGGTCCGGGAGCTGACGGGCCCCTCGGCGGGCTGGTAGCCGCCCCGGAGCGTCCGGCTCAGAGCGCGGGGTACGGCGGCTTGAGCGGGAGCGCCGCCCAGATCACCTTGCCGCCGCTCGCGGTGTGCTCGACGTCCACCGCCCCGCCCGCCTCGCGCGCGATCTCCCGGACCAGCAGCAGGCCCCGGCCGCCGGTCCGGCCGTGGTCGGCCTCCAGGGCGGTGGGGCGGTAGGGGTGGTTGTCCTCCACCGACACCCGCACCCACTCCGCGCCGACGGCCACCTCCACGGCGAGCACCGGCGACAGCAGCGCCGCGTGCCGTACCGCGTTCGTGACCAGTTCGGACACGATCAGCAGCAGTCCGTGCACCAGGTCGTCGGAGACGGGCACGCCCTGGCGCAGCAGCAGGTCCCGGACGGCGCGCCGGGCCTGCGGGACCGAGGCGTCCTCGGCCGGCGCGGTGAAGCGCCACACCCCCTCGTACGGCAGGGGGGCCGCCGGTTGCCCGACCGCACCCGGCGGACGCGGTCCGCTCTCGCCCCCGTGGTCGTCCATCGTCCGGTCGCCGCCCTCGCGCTCGATTGTCACCACATGTCGAATGGTGGCAACGACGCGCTCCGTACCCGATGACTGAACAGAAGTCAGCGACTATCGAGCATTTCCGACCGTTCGCGCACGGCATGGTCGGCCGCACGACCGTTCCTGTCCTCCGGGCGCCGGTTCCCGAACTCTTCGGGTTGTACGGCTCCGGTTCCCGACCGGCTTCGCGCGCGGGACGGCGCGCGGGACGGCGTACGCCTCCGGTGTGCGCCCCGGGTGCTCAGGCGGCCGGGTGCTCAGGCGGCCGGGTGCTCGGGTTCGGTGACCATGCCGACGACGCGGCGGCCGCCGTAGCCGGAGGCGATCAGGCCGAGGCCGTCGAAGAGCAGGGCGAGCGAGAAGAAGCAGCCGATCACATACTGGCTGCTGCTCGGCCAGGCGCCGAGGACCAGGATGCCCAGCAGCAGGTCGAACGCGCCGAGCAGCAGGGTCCAGCCGAACTGGGGGCCGCGCACCACCAGGCTGCCGACCAGCCGGAACAGTCCGGCGGACAGGAACAGCAGGGCCGCGAACATGGTGAGCGCGGCGGCGGCCGCGTGCGGCATCCGGATGACGACGATCCCGGCCGCGATGTTCAGGGCGGCGACGATGACACCGAGCCAGAAGAAGCTGGTGCCGCGTGCCTGGACGGCGTGCAGCAGGCCGACCGCGCCGCCGATGAGCAGCAGCCAGCCGAACAGCAGCATGGAGGTCAGCGTGGCCACGCCGGTGTAGACGAGGCCGACCACCCCGGCGAGCACGAGCAGCACCCCGAGCACCGCGAGCCAGCCGAAGTCGCGGCGCACGGCCGCCGCCCTTCCCTTGGACCTGCCGGACCTGGCCATCGCCGCCTCCTCGTTCGCCCCGCCGCTCTGCGCGTCCGTCCGGGGCCCCGCCGGGTTCCGGCCCCTGTCTCCGTGTCCCCGGCCCTGCCCTCCGGCATGCCTCGGTCCACCGGCCCGGCCCACACCGGGGCTACGATCCGGCGCATGGATGCCGCTCTCTCGCACACGGTCACGGACGCGGTCGCCACGGTCGTCGTCCGCCATCCGGCCAAGCGCAACGCCATGACGGCCGCGATGTGGCGCTCGCTGCCACCGCTGCTGGAGAAGCTCGCGGCCGATCCGGCGGTGCGGGTGCTGGTGCTCACCGGGGAGGGCGGGACGTTCTGCGCGGGCGCCGACATCTCCACGCTGCGCGGGTCACCGGCCGAGGCGCAGGAGCTGTCGGTGGCCGCCGAGGAGGCGCTGGCCGCGTTCCCGAAGCCGACGGTCGCGGCCGTGCGCGGGCACTGTGTGGGCGGGGGCGCGCAGCTCGCCGCCGCGTGCGATCTGCGGCTCGCGGAGGAGGGCGCGCTGTTCGGGGTGACCCCGGCGAAGCTCGGGATCGTCTATCCGGCGTCCGCGACCCGGCGTCTGGTCGCGCTGGTGGGTCCGGCGACCGCGAAGTACCTGCTGTTCACCGGGGAGCTGATCGGCACCGGGCGGGCGCTGCGCAGCGGGCTGGTGGACGAGGTGCTGCCCGTGGGCTCGCTGGACGCGCGGGTCGCGGAGCTGGCCGCCGTGCTCGCCGCCCGCTCCCAGCTCACCCAGGCCGCCGCGAAGGAGTTCGTGCACGGCCGTACCGACCGGGACGCCCACTGGCGCGAGCAGGCGCGTACGGCGGGGGACGCGGCGGAGGGGGTGGCCGCGTTCCTGGAGCGCAGGCCGCCGCGTTTCACGTGGACGGTGCCCGGCCGGACGTGAGTCCACCGGGCGCCCTGCTCCCTGCGGCCGGTGCCACCTGCCACAATTGCCGCGCAACCTCAGTGGAGAAGGCGGTACGGGAACGTGACCACACCCCGCACAGGGTCCATCGAAGGCAGGATCGCCGAGGAGCTCGGCGTACGGGAGCGGCAGGTGAGAGCCGCGGTCGAGCTGCTGGACGGCGGTTCGACGGTGCCGTTCATCGCCCGCTACCGCAAGGAAGCGACCGAGATGCTCGACGACGCGCAGCTCCGCACGCTGGAGGAGCGGCTGCGCTATCTGCGCGAGCTGGAGGACCGGCGGACCGCGATCCTGGACTCGGTGCGCGAGCAGGGCAAGCTCACCCCGGAGCTGGAGGAGCGCGTCCTCGGCGCGGAGACCAAGGCGCGCCTGGAGGACATCTACCTGCCGTTCAAGCCGAAGCGGCGCACCAAGGCACAGATCGCCCGCGAGGCGGGCCTCGAGCCACTGGCCGAGGGGCTGCTCGGGGACCCGTCGGTGGAACCGGCCACCGCCGCCGCCGCGTTCGTGGACGCGGACAGGGGCGTCGCGGACGCGCAGGCCGCGCTGGACGGCGCGCGGGCGATCCTGACCGAGCGGTTCGCGGAGGACGCCGACCTGATCGGTGAGGTCCGCGAGCGGATGTGGACGCGCGGGCGGCTGGCCGCGAAGGTGCGCGAGGGCAAGGAGGAGGCGGGCGCGAAGTTCGCCGACTACTTCGACTTCACCGAGCCGTTCACGGCGCTGCCCTCGCACCGGGTGCTGGCGATGCTGCGCGGCGAGAAGGAGGACGTGCTCGATCTCGTCCTGGAGCCGGAGGAGCCGACCGAGGGCCCGTCGTCGTACGAGGGGATCATCGCGGACCGGTTCGGGATCGCGGACCGGGGGCGGCCGGGCGACAAGTGGCTGCGGGACACGGTGCGTTGGGCGTGGCGGACGCGGGTGCTGGTGCATCTCGGGATCGATCTGCGGCTGCGGCTGCGGACGGCCGCCGAGGACGGCGCGGTGGACGTGTTCGCCGCGAACCTGCGCGATCTGCTGCTGGCGGCGCCCGCCGGGACGCGGGCGACGCTGGGCCTGGACCCCGGCTTCCGTACCGGGGTGAAGGTCGCCGTGGTGGACGCCACCGGCAAGGTGGTCGCCACGGATGTCATCCACCCGCACGTCCCGGCCAACAAGTGGGACCGGGCGATCGCCACGCTGGCCGCGCTGTCCCGCGCGCACGATGTGGACCTCGTCGCCATCGGTAACGGCACCGCCTCCCGCGAGACGGACAAGCTGGCCGCCGAACTGATCGCCAAGCACCCCGAGTTGAACCTCACGAAGGTGATGGTGTCCGAGGCGGGCGCGTCGGTGTACTCGGCGTCGGAGTACGCCTCGCGTGAACTGCCGGACATGGACGTGTCGTTGCGCGGCGCGGTGTCCATCGCGCGGCGCCTCCAGGACCCGCTGGCGGAGCTGGTGAAGATCGACCCGAAGTCGATCGGGGTCGGGCAGTACCAGCACGACCTGTCCGAGGTGAAGCTGTCCCGCTCGCTCGACGCGGTCGTGGAGGACTGTGTGAACGGCGTCGGTGTGGACGTCAACACCGCGTCCGTGCCGCTGCTTTCGCGGGTGTCGGGGATCTCGGCGGGGCTCGCGGAGAACATCGTGGCGCACCGGGACGCGAACGGGCCGTTCTCCTCGCGGTCGGAGCTGAAGAAGGTGGCGCGGCTCGGCCCGAAGGCGTTCGAGCAGTGCGCGGGCTTCCTGCGCATCCGGGGCGGCAGCGACCCGTTGGACTCCTCCAGCGTGCACCCGGAGGCGTATCCGGTGGTGCGGCGGATGGTGAAGACCACCGGTGAGGAGGTGGCGTCCCTGGTCGGCAACACGGGGGTGCTGCGCTCGCTGCGTCCGGCGGACTTCGTGGACGACACGTTCGGTCTGCCGACGGTCTCCGACATCCTCAAGGAGCTGGAGAAGCCGGGCCGCGACCCGCGTCCGGCGTTCCGGACCGCGACCTTCAGGGAGGGCGTGGAGAAGCTCTCCGACCTGTCCTCCGGGATGGTGCTGGAGGGTGTGGTGACGAACGTGGCCGCGTTCGGCGCGTTCGTGGACATCGGCGTCCACCAGGACGGCCTGGTCCATGTGTCCGCCATGTCGAAGAACTTCGTCAAGGACCCGCGTGACGTGGTCAAGCCGGGTGACATCGTCAAGGTGAAGGTGCTCGACGTGGACATCCCGCGCAAGCGGGTCTCCCTGACGCTGCGCCTGGACGACGAGGCGGTCCCCCAGGGCGAGGACGCCGCCCCCCGCCGCCAGCAGCGCGGCGGCGACGCCAACCGCCCGCCGCAGCAGCGCCGTCCGCAGGGCGGTGGCGGTGGCGGCAACCGCGACCGCGACCGCGCCAAGTCCCGCACCAGCGGCGGCGATCGCGGCGGCTCCCGGCAGGCCCCGGCCCCGTCGAACAGCGCGATGACGGACGCGCTGCGCCGGGCGGGTCTGCTGAAGCCGGACAACTGACGCCCGCCGGAGACGCGTCGCGGAGGGCGGTTCCCCATTCCGGGGGGCCGCCCTCCGGCGTCACCGGGTTCCGGTCGGCGGACCGGGCGCGCTGCCCGTCCGGCGCCGCAACTGCTCCCGGAGAGCGGGGCCGAGCACCTCGCCGCGCGTCAACTCACCTATCTGGGTGGGGAGTTCGCCGGTGCGCGGCTCAGTGCTCCGTCACCTTTCCGTCCTGCACCTCCAGCCGCCGGGTCACATGGACGGCGTCCAGCATGCGGCGGTCGTGGGTGACGAGGAGGAGGGTGCCCTCGTAGGAGTCGAGGGCGGATTCCAGCTGTTCGATGGCGGGAAGGTCGAGGTGGTTCGTCGGCTCGTCGAGGACGAGGAGGTTGACGCCCCGGCCCTGGAGGAGAGCGAGGGCGGCCCGGGTGCGTTCGCCCGGGGAGAGGGTGGCGGCGGGGCGCAGGACGTGGTCGGACTTGAGCCCGAACTTGGCGAGCAGGGTGCGGACTTCGGCCGGTTCGGTGTCGGGCACGGCCGCGCGGAACGCGTCCAGCAGGGACTCGCCGCCGTGGAACAGCGCGCGGGCCTGGTCCACCTCGCCGACCAGGACACCGGAGCCCAGCGTGGCGTGTCCCGCGTCCGGTGCGACCCGGCCGAGGAGGGCCGCGAGCAGCGTGGACTTGCCCGCGCCGTTCGCGCCGGTGACCGCGACCCGGTCCGCCCAGTCGATGCGCAGGGAGACCGGTCCGAGGGTGAAGTCGCCGCGCCGTACCTCGACGTCGCGCAGGGAGGCGACGACCGCGCCGGAGCGCGGGGCGGCGGCGATCTCCATGCGGAGCTCCCACTCCTTGCGGGGCTCCTCGACCACGTCCAGCCGCTCGATCATCCGCTGGGTCTGCCGCGCCTTGGCCGCCTGCTTCTCGCTGGCCTCGCTGCGGAACTTGCGGCCGATCTTGTCGTTGTCATTCCCGGCCTTGCGGCGGGCGTTCTTCACGCCCTTGTCCATCCAGGAGCGCTGCGTCTGCGCCCGGTCCTGGAGGGCGGCGCGCTTGTCGGCGTACTCCTCGTACTCGTCTCGGGCGTGCCGCCGGGCCACGTCCCGTTCCTCCAGGTACGACGCGTAGCCGCCGCCGTAGAGGTTGATCTGCCCCTGGGCGAGGTCGAGTTCGAGGACCTTGGTGACGGTGCGGGTGAGGAACTCGCGGTCGTGGCTGACGACGACCGTACCGGCGCGCAGGCCGGTGACGAAGCGCTCCAGGCGTTCCAGGCCGTCGAGGTCCAGGTCGTTGGTGGGCTCGTCCAGCAGGAACACGTCGTAGCGGGAGAGCAGCAGGGAGGCGAGGCCGGCGCGGGCCGCCTGGCCGCCGGAGAGGGAGGTCATCGGCTGGTCCAGGCCGACGGCGAGGCCGAGGGTGTCCGCGACCTCCTCGGCGCGTTCCTCCAGGTCGGCGCCGCCCAGGTCGAGCCAGCGCTCCAGGCTCGCCGCGTACGCGTCGTCGGCGCCGGGCGCGCCGTCCACCAGCGCCTGGGTGGCCGCGTCCATGACCCGCTGCGCCTCGGCGACGCCGGTGCGGCGGGCGAGGAAGGCGGCGACGCTCTCGCCCGGCCTGCGGTCCGGTTCCTGCGGGAGGTGGCCGACGGCGGCGGTCGGCGGGGAGAGCCGCAGCTCGCCCTGGTCGGGGGTCACGAGCCCGGCGAGCATCCGCAGCAGCGTGGACTTCCCCGCGCCGTTGGCACCGACCAGCCCGATCACGTCACCGGGCGCCACGACGAGGTCGAGCCCGGAGAAGAGGGGGCGGTCACCGTGCCCGGCGGAGAGATTCTTGGCGACGAGGGTGGCAGTCATCAGGGAGCCGATCCTAATGCGCGGCGGGGGCGGGACGGCGCGGGGCGGTACGGGGCCGGGATGCGGGGCGGCACGGGGCTGGGCGCGGGGCGGGGTGGTGCCGGGAGCCGGTGTCCCGGCCCCCCACCCCCCGGCTCGCGCCCCCTCAGCTACGGCACCCGCACCCCCGTCACGTCAGGCACCCGCAGCCCCGCCGTCCCGTGCGGCGCACGGACCGCGCCGCCCCGCCCCGTCACGGCCGCCCGGAACGCGTCCGCGCCGCCGACCAGCGGCAGGGTGGCCGTCGTGCGGGCCAGGTCCAGGGTGAGGGCGGGGCGGGTGGAGGCGGGGAGGATCAGACCCCGGTCGGTGCCCGCGACGATCAGGGCGAGGCGGTGGCCCTTGGGGACGACGTGGTCGCTCGTGGCCAGTTCGAGCGTCGTCGTGTACGCCCGGCCGGGGACGAGGGGTTCGCCGTGGGTGAGGGAGGCGTGGTGGCCGAGGTCGGCCCAGCCCCGGCTGAACACGGTACTGCCCACGTCGGCGGTCTTCGCCGCCGTCTCCAGGAAGCAGGCGCTGTCGGCGGGGGTGCTCGCGCCCCAGCAGGTGCGGTCGGTGAGGGTGGTGATGCCCTCGCCGTCGTCGGTGTAGTCGCGGATCGTGGCCGGGCCGAGGTCCACCAGGACGGCCGACAGCCGCGCGGAGGCCGTGCTCGGGGTGACGGTGACGCTCACCCGTGAGGAACCGGACAGGCGCAGGTCCCCGCCGAGCGGCGGGGTGAGGAACGCGGCCTTCTCCGGGGTGGGTTCGGCGGCGTGCGCGGCCCAGTCGCTCTCGCCGCGCGCGGGGTCGTCGGTGAACGTCGCGGTCCCGGTGGCCGGTCGCACGGCGAGGGTGCCGACGCCCGCCGTGCGGCCGGGGGCCGGGTGCAGGGTGGTGGCCGCCGTACCGGCCGGAGGCCAGACGGCGGAGGTGGCCCACCGGTCGGGGGCCCGCTCCACGTCGGCCATCGGCTCGCGGTCGATGCCGTTGTCGTAGCCGAGGAGTTCGTGGTCGAACCAGCGGTGCAGGGTGTCCACCCAGGCGCCGCGCCGGTAGTCGAAGGGGTCCACGTGCCCGGTCTGGGAGAGCCAGATCTTGCGGTGGACGCCGTTCCGGGCGAGGGCGTCCCACCACTGGCCGACGTTCTTGGCGCGGACGTTGAGGTCCTGCGTGCCGTGCACCAGGAACACGCTGGCCCGTACCTTCGCCGCGTCCTTGACGTAGTCCCGCTCGGTCCAGGTCGGGGTGAGGTCGCCGGTGCGCGGGGTGCCGTCGGTCAGCGCCTTGCGTACGGCGGTGCAGCGGGCGCGTGCGTCGGCGCTCTGCACGTAGTCGGAGAGCCGGTCGGGGCCGTCGTCGCGCATCTCCGCGCCCTGGGCGACGTAGTAGTCGTACCAGGCGGAGATCCCGCTGATCGGGACGATGGTGCGCAGGCCGCGCACGCCGGTGGCGGCGACGCCGTTGGCGATGGTGGCGTCCCAGCTCTTGCCGATCATGCCGGTGCGGCCGTCGCTCCAGTCGGCGCGGACGGTGGTCGTGCCGGTGCGGGAGGTGTAGGCGGTGGCGCGGCCGTTCAGCCAGTCGATGACGGCCTTGGCGGAGGTGATGTCGGAGGGGCCGCCGACGTCCACGCAGTCGTCGGAGCGGTTGGTTCCGGCCAGGTCCACGCCGACGACGGCGTAGCCGCGCGGGACGAAGAAGTTGTCGTAGAACAGGGGCAGTCGGGCGATGCGGCCCTGGTCGTCGTAGGTCTTGAGCTGGCTCTCGTTGCCGCGTCCGCAGCAGGAGTAGTACGGGCTGGCGTCCATGATCACCGGTACCCGGCGGCCCGCGCGGGCGGGTTCGGCGGGGCGGACGACGTCGGCGGCGACCCGGTCGGTGCGGCCGTCGCGGTCGAGGTCCAGGCCGGTGTCCACCCAGACCGACTCGCGCACGGCGTCGGCGTAGGAGTAGACGGGGCGGCTCTCGCGCGGGGCGGCCTGGGCGGCGGGGGCGAGGAGCCCGGCGAGCAGGGCCGCGACGGCTGCCGCGACGAACGCGGCGAGCCCGGCGGAACGCGTGCGCGTGGGGGTGCGTTTCGGCATGCGTGGGACGGTACCTCCGTCAACTCCCCTGCCGTAGGAGGACTTTCGGACGGGGCGTCATATGTCGGCCGAATGGCGATCGTGTGACGGCAGGTGCCGTGGACAGGTCGAGGGGGTGCTGTGCTGAATAGGCTCCGAACCGACCTCCTGCCCCCACGACTTGGAGCTGACGTGCACCGCAGAATCATCGCGCCGGGCGCACTGGCGGCGGCCTCCCTGCTGCTGGCGATCCCGGCGTCGGCCGCGAGCGGCACCCCCGGCGCGCCGGGCATCGGCGACCCCTACTACCCGGCCTACGGCAACGGCGGGTACGACGTCTCGCACTACGACCTCCGGCTCCAGTACCAGCCGACGACGGACGAGTTGCAGGGCACCGCCACCATCCTGGCGACCGCCACCCAGGACCTGTCCCGGTTCGACCTGGACTTCCTGCTGGACGTGAGCGAGGTCCGGGTCAACGGCGCGAAGGCGTCGTTCACCACGTCCGGCGAGCACGAACTGGTCGTCACCCCGAAGACCGTGCTCGCCAAGGGCACCCCGCTGACCGTGGTCGTCCGCTACAGCGGCGTCCCGTCCTCGAAGTCGGCGTACGGCTTCACCTCCTGGCACCGCACCCCGGACGGCGGCATCGGCGCCAACGAGCCCGAGTCGGCCTGGTGGTGGTTCCCGAGCAACGACCACCCGAGCGACAAGGCGACCTACGACGTGTCGGTGGCCGTGCCGGACGGCACCCAGGCGATCTCCAACGGGACGCTGGTGTCGAGCAGTTCGAAGCTCGGCTGGACCCGCTACAACTGGCGCCAGGACAAGCCGCAGGCGACCTACCTGGCCACCCTCGCGCTGGGCCGCTTCGACATCACCACCTCCGTCTCCGACGGCGGGGTCCCGGTGATCAACGCCTACAGCAAGGACCTGGGCGCCAACGACGGCGCGGCGCGGGCCAGCGTGGAGCGCACCGGCGAGATCGTGGACTGGCTGAGCGACTACTTCGGCCCGTACCCGTTCGGATCGGCGGGCGGTTACGTCCCGAACACCACTACCGGGTACGCGCTGGAGACGCAGACCCGCGTCTACTACAGCCCGCGCCAGTTCGCGGCCGGGTCCAACACCTCGGTGGTCGTGCACGAGCTGGCCCACCAGTGGTACGGCGACGACGTGTCCGTGAAGGACTGGAAGGACATCTGGATCAACGAGGGCTTCGCGCGGTACGCGCAGTGGCTGTGGTCCGAGCACGAGGGCGAGGGCACCGCGCGGCAGCTCGCGGACTTCACCTACGCGGCCCATCCGGCGGACGACGCGTTCTGGACGGTCGCGCCGGGTGACCCGGGCCCGGACAACCAGTTCGACATCGCCGTCTACGACCGGGGCGCCCTCGCCATCCAGGCGCTGCGCGAGAAGATCGGCGACCCGGCGTTCTTCCGGGTACTGAAGGGCTGGCCCGCCGAGCACGCCTACGGCAACGCCTCGGTGGCCGACTTCCGGACGTACGCGGAGCGGATCTCCGGCACGTCGCTCACCGCGCTGTTCGACACCTGGCTCTACCGGCCGACGAAGCCGTCCGCACCGGCCGCCCGTGCGGCGTCGATCGCGGCGCCCGGCGCGGCGGTCCCGGCCCGGCCGAAGTCGTGGAAGTCCATCCAGGCGACGAACGGCGTGCACGGACACTGAGCCGCCGGGGCGGCGCGGTGCCCCGCTCACGGGGCACCGCGCGGGCCGGGACGTGCGGCGCCCGGCTCCCGCGGCCGTTGGTGGCCCGGGAGCCGGGCGCCGGGCGCTCCGCCTAGCGGGGCAGGCCCTCGGGCCGCTGTTCCGCGTTCGCGGTGACCCGGCGGCGGACGCCGAACCAGCCCGCGACCAGCAGGACGGCGATGACGGGGATCAGCAGCAGGGTCTCGCGGCCGACCTGGGCGTCGTCCCACATCATGCCGAGGCAGGCGACCAGGAAGACGATGGTCACGATCTCGGTGACGGGGCTGAACGGCAGCCGGAAGCGGGGCCGGGTGACCTGCCCGGCGCGGGCGCGGCGGACGAAGACGAGGTGGCAGACCATGATGATGATCCAGGTGCTGACCACGCCGAGGGAGGCGACGTTCAGCACGATCTCGAACGCCTGGCTCGGCATGAGGTAGTTGAGCACCACGCCGATCACACAGACCGCGCAGGTCAGCAGGATGCCGCCGTAGGGGACCTGGCTGCGGTTCATCCGGGCGGTGAACTTCGGCGCGGAACCGGCGGACGCCATCGAGCGCAGGATGCGGCCCGTGGAGTACAGGCCCGAGTTCAGCGAGGACATGGCGGCGGTGAGCACCACGAGGTTCATCACGTCACCGGCGGCCGGGATACCGATCTTGGACAGCACGGTGACGAACGGGCTCTGGTCGGCGGAGTAGACGGAGCCGGGCAGCAGCAGCGCGAGCAGCACCACCGAGCCGACGTAGAACAGACCGACGCGCCACATGATCGAGTTGACGGCGCGCGGCACCACCTTGTGCGGCTCGGCGGTCTCACCGGCGGCGACGCCGACGAGTTCCAGCGCCGCGTAGGCGAAGATCACGCCCTGCATGACGAGGACGACGGGCAGCACTCCGTGGGGCAGGATGCCGCCGTGTTGGCTGATCACGCTCAGGCCGGGCGTGTGGCCGTCCACCTGGTGGTGGGTGGCCAGCAGGACGATGCCGATGATCATGAAGGCGACGAGGGTGGTGACCTTGACGATGGAGAACCAGAACTCCATCTCGCCGAAGATCTTCACGGAGATCAGGTTCACGGTGAGCACCACGGCGAGGGCGATCAGCGCCATCACCCACTGGGGCACCGAGGTGAACATGGACCAGTAGTGCGTGTAGAGCGCGATCGCGGTGATGTCCGCGATGCCGGTCGTGGACCAGTTGAGGAAGTACATCCAGCCCGCGACATAGGCGCCCTTCTCCCCGAGGAACTCGCGCGCGTACGACACGAACGAGCCCGAGGACGGGCGGTAGAGCACCAGCTCGCCCAGCGCCCGCACCACGAAGAAGGCGAAGACGCCGCAGACGAGGTAGGCGATGGCGAGCGCCGGTCCGGCGGTGTGCAGTCGGCCACCGGCGCCCAGGAAGAGTCCGGTGCCGATCGCGCCGC
This sequence comes from Streptomyces corallincola, assembly GCF_019104725.1. Lineage (GTDB taxonomy): Bacteria > Actinomycetota > Actinomycetes > Streptomycetales > Streptomycetaceae > Streptomyces > Streptomyces corallincola. The sequence continues at coordinate 61,098 of NZ_JAHRXF010000016.1, forward strand.
CGATGGCGATCATGTTGACGTGGCGGGCCTTGAGGTCCTTGCTGTAACCGGCGTCGCCCGCGTCCGCGGGTGCGGCCCGCTCCGCCCCCTGACGGACATCGGCCTGTGCCGGTTCCACGGCTTCCTTGTTCACGGGTGGCTCCACTCCCTGCTGCGCGCGGATCCGGGGCCCCGCGTTCGTACGGTTCGGCCCGCACCACCCGGTGTTCTCGCGGTACGGACCAAGCCAGCAGCTTCCCAGAGGAGCGCCGGATACACGGTGGTCCGCATCACACAGCGTGACTTCTCACACGATCCATGCCGTATACACACACCGTCTGCCTCGTAAAACCGTTCCGCACGGTCCGACGGGGAGGTCGCGGAGCGTGACGCCCGGAGAGCGGCCGTCGCGTCGGCGGGCACGCGCGGAAGCGGGCCCGGAGAGGGTTCGGCCTCTCCGGGCCCGCCAGGTTCCGGGCCGCCGCGTCGGCCCGGTCGGTGCTACGGCCTCACGCGCGGGGCGCCCCGCCGAACCGCTCGCCCTTCTCCGCCTTCTCCACCAGCAGCGCGGGCGGGGTGAACCGCTCGCCGTACGCCTCGGCCAGCTCCCGGGCGCGGGCCACGAAGCCGGGCAGGCCGCCCGCGTAGCCGTCGATGTACTGAAGGACACCGCCGGTCCAGCCGGGGAAGCCGATGCCGAGGATCGAGCCGATGTTGGCGTCCGGGACGGAGGTCAGCACGCCCTCCTCCAGCAGCCGTACGGTGTCCAGCGCCTCCGCGAACAGCATGCGCTCCTGCATGTCGCGGAACGGCAGGGTGCGGCCGGGGCGGGTGAAGTGCTCGCGCAGGCCCGGCCAGAGCGCCCCCCGCCTGCCGCTGTCGTCGTAGTCGTAGAACCCGGCGCCGCCGCTGCGGCCGGGGCGGCCGAACTCGTCCACCATGCGCTCGATGAGCGCGTCGGCGGGGTGCGGGGTCCAGGTGCCGCCCGCCTCCTCGACGGCCCGGCGGGACTCCGCGCGGATCTTCCGGGGCAGGGTCAGGGTCAGCTCGTCCACCAGGGAGAGCACCTTGGCCGGGTATCCGGCCTGGGCGGCGGCCTGCTCGACGGAGGCGGGCTCGACGCCCTCGGCGACCATCGCCACGCCCTCGTTGATGAAGTGGCCGATCACCCGGGAGGTGAAGAAGCCGCGCGAGTCGTTGACGACGATGGGCGTCTTGTTGATCTGCCGGACCAGGTCGAACGCGCGGGCCAGCGCCTCGTCGCCGGTGCGGTCGCCCTTGATGATCTCCACCAGCGGCATCTTGTCCACGGGCGAGAAGAAGTGCAGGCCGATGAAGTCGTCCTGCCGTGCCACGCCCTCCGCGAGCGCGGTGATGGGCAGCGTGGAGGTGTTGGAGCAGAGCAGCGCGTCGGGGGCGACGACGGACTCGATCTCCTGGAACACCTTGTGCTTGAGCGCGGTGTCCTCGAAGACGGCCTCGATCACCGCGTCGCAGCCCGCGAGGTCGCCCGTCTCGGCGGTCGGGGTGATCCGGGCGAGCAGCGCGTCGGCCTTCTCCTGGCTGGTGCGGCCCTTGGCGACGGCCTTGGCGCACAGCTTCTCCGAGTAGCCCTTGCCCCGGGCCGCCGCCTCGGCGGTGACGTCCTTGAGGACGACGTCGATCCCGGCGCGGGCGCAGGAGTAGGCGATGCCCGCGCCCATCATCCCGGCGCCGAGGACGGCCACCTTGCGGACCGGGCGGGGTTCGACTCCCCGGGGGCGGCTGGCACCGGAATTGACGGCCTGGAGGTCGAAGAAGAACGCCTGGATCATGTTCTTGGCGGTCTGCCCGGCGGCCAGCTCCACGAAGTAGCGGGCCTCGATGACCTGCGCGGTCTCGAAGTCCACCTGGGCGCCCTCGACGGCGGCGGCGAGGATACGCGCCGGGGCCGGGTAGGGGGCGCCGCCGGTCTGCTTGCGCAGGGTGGCCGGGAACGCGGGCAGGTTGGCGGCGAACCTGGGGTTGGCCGGGGTGCCGCCGGGGATGCGGTGGCCGGGCACGTCCCAGGGCTGCGCGGAGTCGGGGTGGGTGTCGATGAACGCCCGCGCCTTGGCGAGGAGTTCCTCGGGGGTGGCGGCCACCTCGTGGACCAGGCCGTTCTCCTGGGCGCGGCGCGCGTTGTACTGGGTGCCCTGGAGCAGCACCTTCAGCAGCGCGTCGGTGATGCCGAGCAGCCGTACGGTGCGGGCGACACCGCCGCCGCCGGGCAGCAGGCCGAGGGTGACCTCGGGGCAGCCGATCCTGGTGCCGGGGGTGTCGAGGGCGATCCGGTGGTGGCAGGCGAGGGCGAGTTCGAAACCGCCGCCGAGGGCCGCGCCGTTGATCGCGGCGACGACCGGCCTGCCGAGGGTCTCGATGCGGCGCAGGTCACGCTTGAGGGCCAGCCCGCCGTCGAACAGTTCCTGGGCGGTCTCCGGGGTGACCTTGATCAGGTCGCGCAGGTCGCCGCCCGCGAAAAAGGTCTTCTTGGCGGAGGTGACGATGACGCCCCGCACGGAGTCCTTCTCGGCCTCCAGCCGGTCGGCGGTGGCGGCGAGCGAGGCGCGGAACGCCGCGTTCATGGTGTTGGCGGACTGGTCGGGGTCGTCCAGGACGAGGGTGACGATCCCGGTGTCGTCCTGCTCCCAGCGGATGGTGGTGCTCTCGGTCATGACAGCCGTCTTTCGTGAGGTCTCGGGGTGCCGCGGGGAGGGTCAGACGCGCTCGACGACGGTGGCGATGCCCATGCCGCCGCCGACGCACAGGGTGGCCAGGCCGTACCGCTTGTCCTGCCGCTCCAGCTCGTCCACCAGGGTGCCCAGGATGATCGCGCCGGTGGCGCCGAGCGGGTGGCCGAGCGCGATGGCACCGCCGTTGACGTTGACCTTGTCCAGGCTCAGGCCCATGTCCTTGACGAAGCGGAGCACGACGGCGGCGAACGCCTCGTTGATCTCGACCAGGTCGATGTCGTCGATGGTCAGCCCCGCCTTGGCGAGCGCCTTGCGGCTGGCGGGGGCGGGACCGGTGAGCATGATGGTCGGCTCGCTGCCGGAGACGGCCGCCGAGACGATCCGGGCGCGGGGGGTGAGGCCGTGGCGCTCCCCGACCTCGCGGGAGCCGATGGCGACGAGCGAGGCGCCGTCCACGATGCCGGAGGAGTTGCCCGCGTGGTGGACGTGGTCGATCTTCTCCACCCAGTGGTACTTCTGCAGCGCGACCGCGTCGAAGCCGCCCAGCTCGCCGATGTCCGCGAACGACGGCTTCAGCCGGGCGAGGGAGTCGGCGGTGGTGCCGGGGCGCAGGTGCTCGTCGTGGTCGAGGACGGTCAGTCCGGCGCGGTCCCTCACCGGGACCACGGAACGGTCGAAGCGGCCTTCCTTCCAGGCGGTCGCGGCCCGCTCCTGGGACAGCGCCGCGTACTCGTCCACGTCCCGGCGGGAGAAGCCCTCGATGGTGGCGATCAGGTCGGCGCCGATGCCCTGCGGTACGAAGTTCACCGCGAGGTTGGTCATCGGGTCGTTGAACCAGGCGCCGCCGTCGGACGCCATCGGCACCCGTGACATCGACTCCACGCCGCCCGCGAGGACCAGATCCTCCCAGCCCGAACGGACCTTCGCCGCCGCCATGTTGACGGCTTCGAGACCCGAGGCGCAGAAGCGGTTCTCCTGCACACCGGCGACCGTGTCGGGCAGTCCGGCGGCGACGGCCGCGATCCGCGCGATGTCGGAGCCCTGGTCGCCGACCGGGCCGACGACGCCGAGCACGATGTCGTCCACGGCGGCCGGGTCGAGGTCGGGGAAGCGGTCACGGATCTCGTGGATCAGGCCGACGACGAGGTCCACGGGCTTGGTGCCGTGCAGGGCACCGTTCGCCTTGCCGCGTCCGCGCGGGGTGCGGATCGCGTCGTACACGTACGCTTCGGTGGTCACTGTGTGCCTTTCGGGGTGGTTCGCGGGTGCGCGGAGGCGGATGGGGTCGGGGGTGCGGGGAGCAGGGCGGGTACGTCCCAGTCGCGGGCGACCTCCCCGGTGTGCGCGCCGGGCAGCGCGGGGCCGGTACGGACGGCGGTCGGGGTGGCAGAGAAGCGCGGGGCGGGGGCGGGCTGGGTGAGACCGGCGTGCTCGGTGAAGGTGGCACGGGCGGCCAGTTGCGGGTGGTCCGGGGCCTCGCGCAGCGTGAGCACAGGGGCGACACAGGCGTCCGAGCCGTCGAAGCGGGCCGTCCACTCCGCGCGGGTACGGGACTTGAAGCGGGCGGCGACCCGGTCGCGCAGGTCGTCCCAGCGGGCCGGGTCGGCGTGCGCGGACTCCAGGCCGTCCAGCTCCAGCAGACGCAGGAACTCGGCGTAGAAGGCGGGTTCGAGCGCGCCCACCGCCATGTGCCGACCGTCGGCCGTCTCGTACGTGCCGTAGTAGGGGCAGCCGCCGTCCAGCAGGTTGGCGCCGCGCCGGTCCTGCCAGGCACCGGCGGCGAGCATGCCGTGGATCATCGACGTGAGATGCGCGGTGCCGTCCACCACGGCCGCGTCCACCACCTGGCCGGTGCCGGTGGCGCGGGCGTGGTGCAGGGCGGCGAGCACGCCGACGACGAGGTAGAGGGAGCCGCCCGCGTAGTCCCCGAGCAGGTTGGCGGGGACGGCGGGCGGGCGGCCGGGGTCACCGATCATGCCGAGCGCGCCGGTGACGGCGATGTACGACACGTCGTGCCCGGCGCGCGGGGCGAGCGGGCCGTCCTGCCCCCAGCCGGTCATCCTGCCGTACACCAGACGGGGGTTGCGGGCGTGGCAGGCGCCGGGGCCGACGCCGAGCCGTTCCGCGACGCCCGGCCGGAACCCCTCGATCAGCACGTCGGCCCGCGCGGCGAGGTCCAGCACCCGGGCGGGGCCGTCGGGGGCCTTGAGGTCCAGGACCACGGAGCGCTTGTTCCGGTTGGTCACGTCACGGGCTGGGTCGATGCCGAGCCCCGGCCCGCCCGGCCGCTCCACCCGCACCACGTCGGCCCCGAGATCCCCGAGCAGCATGGCGGCGAAGGGGCCGGGGCCGATACCGGCGAGTTCCAGGACGCGGACTCCGGCGAGGGGGCCGGGGGAAGCGGGCGCCGCATGGGACGGCCCGGAGGCGCCGGGGGTGGGGTCGGGCACGCTCGTGGTGCCGGTCGGCGTCCCTGCCGTCGTCATGATGCCGTCTCCCGCCGCGCTGTCGTCCGGCCCCGTCGCTGTCCCACCCGTGATGCTAGGAACCCGCCCCACCGGGCACAAGGGGTGAACGAGCGAGCGCTTAGTCACCCCGCACGGTACCGGGCACCGCGCCGGACGCGCGTACCCGCGCGGTGCCGGGCGGAACGTACGGTGTGACGCGCGCGGGTGCCGTGCGTACGGCGCGAGACGGAGGGGTGCCATGAGCAGGCCGAACCGGACGGACCGGCCGTACGACATCGTGCTGTTCGGCGCGACCGGCTTCGCGGGCGGTCTCACCGCCCGCTACCTGGCCGCGCACGCGCCCGAGGGGCTGCGCTGGGCGATCGCCGGGCGCGATCCGGGACGGCTGGACCGGCTCCGCGCGGAACTGCCGGGCGGTTCGGCCGTGGGGGTGGTGCGGGCGGACGTGGCCGACCCGGCGTCCCTGCGCGCGCTGGCCGAGGCGGCGCGTGTGGTCGCCACGACGGTCGGCCCGTACCTCGAGCACGGCGCCGAACTGGTCGCGGCCTGCGCCGACAGCGGCACGGACTACGTGGACCTGACCGGTGAGCCGGAGTTCGTGGACCTGATGTACGTCCGTCACGACGCACGCGCCCGCGAGACCGGCGCCCGCCTGGTGCACTCCTGCGGCTTCGACTCCGTACCCCATGACCTGGGCGCGTTCTTCACCGTGCGGCGACTGCCGGAGGGGGTGCCGCTGACCGTGGACGGGTTCGTGACGGCGGACGCGGCGTTCTCCGGCGGGACGCTCGCCTCGGCGCTGAACCAGTTCGCGCGCGGGCGGCGGATGCGGGCGGCGGCCCGCGACCGCGCCCGGCACGAGCCCCGGCCGCACGGCCGCCGGGCCACCGCCCCGCCGGGCGTCCCCCGGTACGCGGCGGAGGTCGGCGCGTGGGCCCTGCCGCTGCCCACCATCGACCCTCGGGTCGTCCTCCGCTCGGCCCGTGCCCTGGACCGCTACGGCCCCGACTTCCGCTACCGGCACTACGCGGCCGTACGGCGCCTGCCGATGGCGGCGGGCGGGGTCGCGGCGGTCGGCGCGCTCGCCGTGACCGCCCAACTCCCGCCCGTCCGGAGCTGGTTGTCCGCCCGACTCGCCCCCGGCACCGGCCCCTCCCCCGAACGCCGGGCCCGGAGCTGGTTCCGGGTGCGTTTCGTCGGGGAGGGCGGCGGGCGCCGTGTCCTCACCGAGGTCTCGGGCGGCGACCCCGGCTACGACGAGACGGCGAAGATCCTCGCCGAGTCGGCCCTCTGCCTGGCCCTGGACGACCTGCCCCCGACGGCGGGCCAGGTCACCCCGGCGGTGGCGATGGGAGTGGAGCTGACCGAGCGCCTGCGGGCGGCCGGGATCAGGTTCCGGGTGGTGGCGGAACGGTCCGCCGGGGACCGTCCGTGAGCGTGGCCGCCTCCCGCAGCACGCGTCGGCACAGGGCGTCCGCCCGGCGGGTGGTCTCGGGGAGCCGGTGGGCGGGCGTGAGTGCCAGGGTGTGGGCCACGGCGTTGCCGAGGCTCACCCGGTGCCCCACGGACACGAACACCGGTTTCACCCCGGCCCGCGTCCGCACGGCCCGCCCGACCTCCTCGCCCTCCGCGAGCAGCGGCGCGGTGGCGCCCCGCCCGGCGCCCGGTTCCTCATGGCGGAACGCGAACGGGTTCTTGCCCACCCCGATGGTCGGCAGCCCCGTCAGCACCCCGAAATGACTGGCCAGCCCGAACCGGCGCGGATGCGCGACCCCGTACCCGTCGCAGACGACCAGCCCCGGCGGCTCGGGCAGCGCCTCCAGCGCGGCCAGCACGGCGGGGATCTCCCGGAACGCCAGCAGCCCCGGCACATAGGGGAAGGCCACCCGCCCGACGGCGGTGCCCTCGGCGACGACCTCCAGCGTCTCGGCGTCCAGCACCACGGCGGCGGCGGCCACGAGATCGGCTGCGTCGTCGTAGGCGACATCCACCCCGGCCACCGTCCCGAACCCCGGCTCGGGCCCCACCTCCCCCAGCACCAGCCGCCCCCGCAGAGCGTTCTGCACCGCGCGTGCTTCCTCCACCGTGGCGGGGGTGTCGGGCGGGGTGAGGGGGAAGGTCATGGGGCGACTGTACGGGGGGGGTGAGCGCGTCGGCCGAGGGGCGCCGGGGTGATCCGTGGCCCCGCCGGTCAGCCCTTCCTCTCGTCCAGCGCTCGTCGGAGCTGGGCCTTGTTCATGCCGGAGCGGCCGGGGATGCCGCGCTGCCTGGCCTCGTTGTAGAGCTGGTCGTAGGTGGGGCCCCGGGCGCCGGAGTGGGAGCGGTGGCCGCCGCGCTCGCCGGAGGACATGTCCTGGAGCGAGGAGCGGCTCGCCGTCTTCGACTCGCCCGCGCGGGCGCGTTCCTTGTTGACGGTGCGGGCCGCGATCTCCTCGGCGCGGCCGGTGCTCTCACCCCGGTCCCGGGCGCTCTGCTTGATGTGCTCGTACTGGCGTTCCCGCTTGGGGCTGGAACCGGCGGGCATGGTGGGCTCCCTTCCGCGGTGGGCGGCCGACGCGGGCACGGGTACCCCGCCCGCGCCGACCGGCACCTCAGCGTTCGAGCCGGGCGACCCGCCCCTTCTCCCCCGCCGCCCAGCACCCGAGGTCGGGCGTGCAGGACACCGTGTCGTACGACCCGGTGTCCACCGTGCGCCAGCTGCGGCCCCCGTCGGCCGTCACATCCGTACCGGTGGGGCCGACCGCGAGGGCGGTGGTGCGGCTGTACGGCAGCCAGGCCGCGCCGGAGCGGTAGGCGGGCGGCGGCACGGCGGCCGGGCGCCAGCTCCGGCCGCCGTCGGAGGTGACGGCGGCGGCGTGCGGGGACGCCTGGTCGGGGCGGTAGTCGCCGCCGACGGCGAGCCCGTGCTCGCGGTCGCGGAAGGCGAGCGCGAAGACGCCCCTGGCCGGATCGCCCGCCGGGACCGGGGTGTCGGTGGCGCGCCAGGTCAGGCCCCGGTCGGCGGAGTGCAGCACCCGGGCGCGGGCGCCGCCGCCGGTGGCGATCCAGGCGTCCCGGCCGCCGGAGGTGACCAGGCACTGGCCGCTCGCGGCGAACGCCGCCTCGCCGTCGAGGGCGGGCGGCATCCCGGCGGAGGGCAGCACCCGCCAGGACCGGCCGCCGTCAGCAGTGGACAGCACCCGGAACCTCCCGTCCACCGGGTCGCCCACAGCGAGGCCGTGCCGACTGTCGAAGAAGGCGAGGCAGTCGTAGAACGCCTTGGGGTCGGCGTTGCGGAACGACTCCTTCCAGGTCGCCCCGCCGTCCTCGGTGCGGTAGACGCGGGAGGCGTCCCCCTCACCGATGGCGAGCACCACGGCCCGGCGCCCGTCGAACGCCTCCACGTCCCGGAACTCCAGCGCGCCCGCGCCGGGCGGGGAGACGTTCCCCCAGTGGGCGCCGCCGTCGGTCGTCCGCAGCACGGTCCCGCCGGTCCCGGCCAGCCACGCGGTGTTCCGGGAGACGGCGGCGAGGCCGCGGAAACGGGTGGTGGGGGTGCCGGTGTCCTTGAGCGCCCAGTGCACACCGGAGGACCGGTTGGCGGTGGTGGCGGACCAGTCCACGGCGGCGGACCGGGACGCGGTGGCGGCCGTTCGGGACGCGGTGGTGGCGGTCGGCGTGCCCGCCGTGGCAGCCGTCCCCGTAGCGGCCGGGCCCGCCTCGGCCGCCGGTACGGCCAGCGCGATCAGTGCCGCCCCGCCCATGATCCCGGCCACGGCCGTACGCCCCCTCCGTCGCGTCCACCCCTGAAGGCCCCTGCGCCCCGTACGCCTCTGAAGACCCACGAGCCCCGCCCGCCTCGTACTCCCCGCACCCCTCATACGCCTCATGCCCCGCGAAGCTAGTCCACCGCCCCGGAGGCGTCCAGAGGGCGTCAGCGGCGATCCCTCGCCCCAAAGCATGAACTCGGTGACCGAGGTCACCCGTTCTCCAGATGCACGCGGAAGTCGATTCGCACGTCTCTACCCGTGCCAGGTCCCACCACCCGCAGGTCGTTCAGCCGTAACGAGGGAGCAAGGCGTTGTCCACCGTCATTGAGCAGCCCGTCGAGGCCCGCCTCGTCTCCGCAGCACCCCGCATGCAGTCCATCCCGGCCACGCTCCGCTACGACGAGGCCGACCCGTTCGCCGTGCGCATGGCGTTCCCCGCCCCGGCCACGCTGGAGGGCGTGGACGTGTGCTGGACGTTCTCCCGCGAACTGCTCGCCGCCGGGCTGCGCGGCGCGGAGGGCAACGGCGACGTCCGGGTCCGCCCCTACGGGTACGACCGCACGGTGCTGGAGTTCCACGCGCCCGAGGGCACGGCGGTCGTACACGTACGGTCCGGGGAGATCCGGGCGTTTCTGGACGCCACCGGCGACCTCGTCCCGGTCGGCCTGGAGCACCTGCACTTCGACCTCGACCACGACCTGGACGAGCTGATGCGCGACACCTGCTGACCCGGCCCGCCGACAAATCCCGTTGCCCCGTTCCCCGCCCTCTCCTACCGTGGACGACGTCCTGTTGTCGTCGAGGGGAGAGGGACGTTGCTCGTCTGAGGTTGCGAGACACCGCGTTCACACCGGGCCCCGGTGTGTCCCGTGGCGTACGACCTCGGCGTGCGAGCCGTCCTCCGGCACAGGTGTTCCGGCCATTCCCGGACATCCCCGCCCCCGCGCCCCGGTTCCGCCTCGCGGTGTTTCGACACGCACTCGAACCCGACCGCACCGGCAACCGCGAGGTAATCGTGTCAATCCACCCCCGTACCCCCGGCTTCTCCGCGCCCGGCTCCCTGGCCTGTGCCGCCCTCTCCTTCACCTGGCCCGACGGCACCCCCGTCCTGGACGGCCTCGACCTCTCCTTCGGCCCCGGACGCACCGGCCTCGTCGGCGTCAACGGGTCGGGCAAATCAACCCTGTTGAAGCTGCTGGCGGGCGAACTCACTCCCACCGGCGGCGGTGTCCGCGCCACCGGCGACATCGGACACCTGCCGCAGAACGTCACCCTGGACACCGCACTCCGCGTGGACGAGGCACTCGGCATCGCCGGGCGCCGGGCCGCGCTGCGCGCCATCGAGTCCGGGGACACCTCCGAGGTCCACTTCGACACCGTCGGCGACGACTGGGACGTGGAGGAACGCGCCCTGGCCACCCTCGGGCGGCTCGGCCTCGCCCACCTGGGCCTGGACCGCCGGGCCGGTGAGGTCTCCGGCGGCGAGGCGGTGCTGCTGCGGCTGGCCGCGCTCCTGCTGCGCCGCCCCGACGTGCTACTGCTGGACGAACCGACCAACAACCTGGATCTGCACGCCCGTCGGCGTCTGCACGCGGCCGTCGCCGCCTGGCCCGGCGTGCTGGTGGTGGTCAGCCACGACCGCGCGCTCCTCGACCTCGTGGACCGGATCGCGGACCTGCGCGACGGCCATGTGGTCTGGTACGGCGGCAACTTCACCGCCTACCAGGAGGCGCTGGAGACCGAACAGGAGGCGGCGGAACGCACCGTGCGGGCCGCCGAGGCGGACGTACGCCGGCAGAAGCGCGAACTGGCCGAAGCCCGGATGAAGCTGGCCCGCCGCAAGCGGTACGGGGAGAAGATGGCGGAGTCCAAGCGCGAACCGAAGATCGTGATGGGGAACCGCAAGCGCTCCGCGCAGGAGTCGGCGGGCAGGCACCGCATCCTGCACGAGGACCGGCTCGCGGAGGCCAGGGAGCGGCTGGACGAGGCGGTGGACGCCGTCCACGACGACGACGAGATCCGCGTCGAGCTGCCGTACACGGCCGTACCCGCCGGGCGCCGGGTGCTCACCCTCGACGCCCCGCGCACGGCGTACGGGGCACGGGTGGACGGCGTACTGGAGCTGCGCGGTCCGGAGCGCGTCGCGCTGGTCGGGCGCAACGGGACCGGGAAGACGACGCTGTTGCGGACGATCGCGGGTGAACTGCCGCCGGTGGAAGGGGAGTCGGTGGTCCATGTGCCGCTGCGTTTCCTGCCGCAGCGGCTCGATGTGCTGGACGACGCGCTGACGGTCGCGGAGAACGTGGCCCGCTTCGCGCCGGACGCGAGCGTCAACCGGGTCCGGGCGCGGCTGGCCCGCTTCCTGTTCCGGGGCGCGCGGGCCGACCGGCCGGCCGGGACGCTCTCCGGCGGCGAACGCTTCCGCGCCGCGCTGGCCGCGCTGATGCTGGCCGAGCCCGCACCCCAGTTGCTGCTGCTGGACGAGCCGACCAACAGCCTGGACCTGGCGAGCGTACGGCAGCTGACCTCGGCCCTCGCGGGGTACGAGGGCGCGCTCCTCGTGGCCAGTCACGACCTGCCGTTCCTGGAGTCGCTCGGCATCACCCGGTGGCTGCTGATCGAGGACGGGGTGCTGCGGGAGATCACGCGGGAGGAGGCCGTCGGGGCGCCGTGAGCCGGGTCTCGGCCGGGACACGGCCCGGCAACGACCGGTGACGTGGGGTTTTGTCCGCGCGGGGGCGCCCTGCATGATGGCGGACCGGCGCCCGCGCGTGGGCGCCGGTCCGCCGCACCGGTCCGCGCAACCGAAGGGAAGGCCGCCCGTGCCCAGCAAGAAGGCCCTCGTCCGCCGCCCCGGCCCGCGACTCGCCGAGGGCCTGGTGACGCACCGCGAACGGGAGAAGGTGGACGTCGGACTCGCCGTCGAGCAGTGGGAGGCGTACACCGGGGCGCTGCGGGCGGACGGCTGGGAGACGGTCGAGGTGGCCCCGGCGGACGACTGCCCGGACGCGGTGTTCGTGGAGGACACCGTCGTGATGTTCCGGAACGTGGCGCTGATCGCCCGGCCGGGCGCGGAGTCCCGGCGGGCGGAGACGGCCGCCGTGGAGGAGGCCGTCGCCGGGCTCGGCTGCTCGGTGAACTGGATCTGGGACCCTGGCACCCTGGAGGGCGGCGACGTGCTGCGGGTCGGGGACACCGTGTACGTCGGCAGGGGCGGGCGCACCAACGCGGCCGGAATCCAGCAACTCCGGGCAGCCTTCGAGCCGTTGGGGGCACGGGTGGTGGCCGTCCCGGTGCACAGGGTGCTGCACTTGAAGTCGGCGGTGACCGCGCTGCCCGACGGCACCGCGCTCGGGCACATCCCGATGATGGACCGGCCCTCGCTGTTCCCCGGATTCCTCGCGGTGCCGGAGGAGTCCGGGGCGCACGTGGTGCGGCTCGGCGGGCACCGGCTGCTGATGGCGGCGAGCGCCCCGCGCACGGCGGAACTGCTCACCGACCTGGGCCACGACGTGGTGACGGTGGACATCGGGGAGTTCGAGAAACTGGAGGGGTGCGTGACGTGCCTGTCGGTCCGGATGCGCGAACTGTACGCATGACGCGTCGCCGGAAAGAGCCGACCTGACGATCCGTCAGGCGTTGGCGCGGCGCAGTGCCAGGCGTTCCTTCTCGGACAGGCCGCCCCACACCCCGAAGCGTTCGTCGTTGCGCAGGGCGTAGTCCAGGCAGGCGGGCCGGAGTTCGCACATGCCGCAGATGCGCTTGGCCTCGCGCACCGAGCTGCCGGGTTCCGGGAAGAAGAAGTCGGCTCCGGTCTGCGCGCACAGGGCCTGTGTCTGCCAGGTGGGGTCCGCCGGGGCGATCGTGTCGATGTGCATGGCAGGAGCCTGCCGTGCGGCGCGAAACGTTCGATCAACGCCGGGTCAACGCGCGCTCGGCGTCAACTGGGCGCGCCCAGGACCTGTTGATTACGCGCCGCGCGGAACGCGGGCAGGCGGAGGCGCGGCGGGTCAGGCGGAGGCGCGGCGGATCAGGCGGAGGCGCGGCGGATCAGGGTGGTCGGCAGGATCACCCCGGCCGGGGATTCTGCGGCCGGGCCGTCGGCGCGGGCGCGGCCGGTGCCGCCGAGCAGCAGCCGGACCATCAGCCTGCCCATCTCCTCTATGTCTTGGCGGACCGTCGTGAGCGGCGGCCGGGCCTCCTCAGCGACGGGCAGCACGTCGTCGAAGCCGATCACCGCCACGTCCTCGGGCACCCGGCGTCCCTGTTCGCGCAGGACGCGCAGCGCGCCGAGCGCGGAGAGGTCGTTGGCGGCGAACACGGCGTCCACGTCGGGGTGGCGGGCGAGGAGTTCACGCATCGCGCGTTCGCCCCCGGCGGAGGTGAAGTCGCTCTCCGCGACGAGTTCCGCCGCGCCGCCTCCGACGACGTCCCGGTAGCCGTCGAGCCGGTCCACGGCGGAGGTCTGGTCGAGGGCGCCGGTGATGTGCGCGATCCGGGTCCGGCCGAGGGCGACGAGATGGCGTACGGCCTCGCGGGCGCCGCCCCGGTTGTCGCTGTCCACGTAGAGCGGGCCGGGGGTGCCGTCGCTCCAGTCGGGACGGCCGCCGAAGACGGTCGGTACCCCGGCGCTGCGGATCAGGGCGGGCAGCGGGTCGTCCAGGTGCAGGGAGAAGACGAGCGCGCCGTCCACGTGTCCCCCGGCGAGATAGCGGGCGACGCGGGCGTGGTCGGCGCGGCCCTCGGTGAGCATCAGCACGAGTTGGTTGTCGTGCGCGGTCAACTCCTTGCTGATGCCGCGCAGTTGGAGGGCGAAGAAGGGGTCGGTGAAGACCCTGGCCTCCGGTTCCGCGATGACGACGGCGACGGCGTCGTGCCGTTTGGTGACCAGGCTGCGGGCGGCCTGGTTGGGGACGTAGCCGAGTTCCTCGACCGCCCGCCGGACCCGCTCGACCAGCGGTTCCCTGACCCCGTCCCCGCCGTTGACGACGCGGGACACGGTGGCGCGGGAGACCCCCGCCCGCGCGGCCACGGCCTCCAGCGTGGGGCGCGACACTGCCTCGGTCACTTCCGGAACTCCTCCCAGGTCCCGACAACGCGGCGAGCCTGGGTGCCAGACGCCGCCGGGCGAGACTTCGCGGACACGGCCTGCGCCGCCGACGGCCCAGGATAACCAGTCACGCCTGCTCGTGCCGGGCCCGGCTCGGCTGGACGCGCTTGGGCTCGCCCGGCATCTTCGGGTACTCCGGCGGATACGGCAGGTCACCGAGCCCGTGATCGTGCTCGTCCCGGCGGGCCAGTTCGAGGAGGGCGTCCAGGGAGTAGGCGTGGTCGTCCATGTCGGCGTGCACGTCCCCGAGTTCGGCGAACCGGGCGGGCATGGTGACGAGGTCGAAGTCGCGCGGGTGGGCGGTGCCGACCTCCTCCCAGCGCAGCGGTGCGGAGACCGGGGCGTGCGGGCGGGGGCGTACGGAGTAGGCGGAGGCGATGGTGCGGTCGCGGGCGGTCTGGTTGTAGTCCACGAAGATCCGCTCCCCGCGTTCCTCCTTCCACCACTTGATGGTGACCAGCTCCGGCATCCGGCGTTCCAGTTCGCGGCCGACCGCGATGGCGGCGCGGCGCACCTGGGTGAAGGTCCAGCGGGGTTCGATGGGCACGAAGACGTGCAGTCCGCGTCCGCCGGAGGTCTTCGGCCAGCCGCGCAGGCCGCCGAACTCGTGCAGTACGGCGCGGAGTTCGTGTGCGGCGCGGACGGCGTCGTCGAAGTCGGTGCCGGGCTGCGGGTCGAGGTCGAGGCGGAGTTCGTCGGGGTGGTCCACATCGGCGCGGCGCACCGGCCAGGGGTGGAAGGTGAGGGTGCCGTACTGCGCGGCCCACACCACGGCGGCCTGTTCGGTGGGGCACATCTCGTCGGCGCTGCGTCCGCTGGGGAAGGTGATGTGCGCGGTGGGAATCCAGTCGGGCATGCCCTTGGGGGCGCGTTTCTGGTAGAACCACTCGCCGCCGACGCCGTCCGGGTAGCGCTCCAAGGTGGTGGGGCGGTCGCGCAGGGCGCGCAGGATGCCGGGGGCGACGGCCGCGTAGTAGCGGGCCAGGTCCAGCTTGGTGTAGCCGCTCTCCGGGAAGAACAGCTTGGCCGGGCTGGACAGCCGTACGGTCCGCCCGGCGACCTCCAGTTCCACCGCTTCAGCCATGCGGCCACCGTAGGCGCCCCTCCGGCGGGCCGCATACCGGGCGACAGCCGAATGAACCACGCACACCGGGCACACCGGGGCGGTGGCGCGCAGAATCGGTCGCATGGACCTGCCGGTGATGCCGCCCGTGAAACCCATGCTCGCCAAGTCGGTCGCGGCGATCCCGCCCGGCATGCACTACGAGGCGAAGTGGGACGGATTCCGGGCGATCGTGTTCCGCGACGGCGACGAGGTCGAGCTGGGCAGCCGTACGGGCAAGCCGCTGACCCGGTACTTCCCCGAGCTGGTCGCGGCGCTCAGGGAGCGGGTGCCCGAGCGGTGCGTGCTGGACGGGGAGGTCGTGATCGCGCGGGACGGGCGGCTGGACTTCGACGCGCTGACCGAGCGCATCCACCCGGCCGACTCGCGGGTGCGGACCCTTGCGGAGCGGACCCCCGCGTCCTTCGTCGCCTTCGACCTGCTGGCCCTCGCCGACCAGGCCCTGCTGGACGTGCCCCTCACCGACCGGCGCGCGCTGCTGGAACGCGCCCTCGCCGGGGCGGACGCGCCGGTGCATCTCGCTCCCGCGACCACCGACGTGGAGGTGGCGCGCGGCTGGTTCGAGCAGTACGAGGGTGCCGGTCTGGACGGGATCGTCGCCAAGCCGCTCACCCTGGCCTACCGGCCGGACGAACGGGCCATGTTCAAGATCAAGCACGAGCGGACGGCGGACGTGGTGGTGGCCGGGTACCGCTTCCACAAGAGCGGTCCCGTGGTGGGTTCGCTGCTGCTCGGGCTGTACGACGAGCGGGGGCGGCTTCAGCACGTGGGTGTCTCGGCGGCCTTCCCGATGAAACGGCGCGCGGAACTGGTCGAGGAGCTGGAGCCGCTGCGGATGGCCGACGTCTCCGGGCACCCCTGGGCCGCGTGGGGCGAGGCGGCCGCCCACGAGTCCGCCCGGCTGCCGGGGGCGCCCAGCCGCTGGTCCGGCAAGAAGGATCTCTCCTGGGTGCCGGTCCGTCCCGAACGCGTCGCGGAAGTCGCCTACGACCACATGGAGAACGGCGCCCGCTTCCGCCACACCGCCCGCTTCCGCCGCTGGCGGGCCGACCGTACGGCCTCCAGCTGCACGTACGCGCAGCTGGAGGAGCCCGTGCGGTACGACCTCGCGGAGATCCTGGGCCCGTAGGGGGTTCCCCCTGCGGGACGCGTCCGGGCCTTCGCCTCCGGGCGCGGGAGTGCGGCCGGACCGTGGTGGCCGGGTGGGCGTTCAGTGGAGGCCGCGGACCGTCCGGAGGGCTTCTCGGGCATGCGCGGCGAGGCCGTCGGCCGCGCATTGGCGGGCGAGTTCCTCGCCGCGTTCCAGTTCGGATACGGAGCGGGTGGCGATGCCGTATTCGACGCGGGCGGCGGCGTGCTCGTACTGGCACGGGGACAGTTCGAGGTAGGCGACGGCCTGCTCGGCGAGCCGGACCGCCTCCCGGCCGGTGGCGAGGGCGGCCTGGCAGCGCAGGGCCTCCCCTATGGCCGTGTCGGTGCCGAACCGCTCGGCCTGCCGACGGGCGTCGGTGGCGAGCTGGGCGGCACGGGCGGGCTCCCGCGGGGCGAGCGCCTTGGCGAGGTCGATGGCCCACGGCGCGAGCACCGGGTTGTGGCCGCCGCGCGCCAGCGCGGTCTTCTCGGCGGCCTGCAACTCGTCCACCCCTTCCTCGACCCGGCCGACGGCGAGCAGCAGCCGTCCCCGCACCGAGCGGATGTCGGGCAGCACGATGGTGGTGGGATACGGCGGGGCGAACTGGTACCGCTCCGCGAGGGACCACGCCTCCTCCACGTGCCCGCGCGCCAGCAGGGTGTCCACCAGACCGCAGGTGGCGGACCAGTACAGCGGCAGGCCGCGCCCGACCCGCTCGGCGAGTCTCAGCGCCTCGCGCAGTACGACCTCGGCGTCGGCCAGCTTGCCCTGCCTGCGGTAGGCGAGTCCCAGGTAGGCGTTGGCGAGGGAGAGATGACCGCCGCTCCACCCGGCGCCGGTGTAGGCACGCAACGCTTCCTGGAAGAGACTCTCGGCACGGTAGAGCCGGTCGGTGTAGGTGTACGCGCTGCCGAGCATCATCAGTAGCTCGATGCCCCACTCGTCGTCGGTCCAGCCGAGACCGGGAGCGAGACGGTTGTTGACCAGCGCGCGGTCGCAGAGCTGGGCGACCTCCTCGGCGCTCTCGCCGTGCGTCATCAGGTCGAAACCGCGCAGGATCAGCAGCGCCCGCTCGGAGTTGTCCCGGCCGGTACCGGCGGCGGCGAGTTCGGCGAGCCGCCGGGACCGCTCCGGGGAGCCGGACTCGCCGTGGATGCTCTCCCACATGAACTGCACGGCCTGGAGCCGCAGTCGGACCGGGCCGGGCTCGTGCCGGGCGACCTCCGCCTCGACCGTGCGGACGGCCTCCTCCAACTGGTTGTTGTGCAGCAGCACCTGGGAGAGCGTGATGACGGCGTTCACCCGGCGGTCGCAGTCGAGACCGGGCAACGACAGCGCGTGCTGGAGGTGCTGGACCGTGACGCCGGGTTCGGTGAGGTGGGCGGCGCGGCCCAGCTCGTACAGCACATGCGGCTCCGCCTCGGGCCGGGGCGGCTCCCGCAGGGCGCGTTCCAGACAGCGGCGGGCCGCGTCCGGCGCGCCGACGGCGAGGTGTTCACGGGCCGCCTCCCGCATCTGCTCGACGACGTTGTCGTCTCCCTCGGGGTGCACTTCGAGCAGGTGCCGGGAGACTTCCACGATGCCGAGGTCCATCACCGTGACGAGCCGCGCGGCGGCCCCGTGCAGCGCGGTGCGCCGCGCGCGGCTGATGGCGTCGAAGATGGTTCCGGCGATCAGCGGGTGCACGAACTCCAGTGTCCGCTCGGCCGGTTCGGCGCCGGGTGCGGTCGCGGCGGGCTGCGAGGCGGTCAGGATGCGCTCGTCCTGAAGGAGTTGGACGGTGCGCAGGGCCGTGTCCAGGTCCAGACCGGCGAGCGTGGCGGCCATGTCCACCCGGATGCCGGTGCCGAGGATGACGGCGGCCTGTGCGAACGCGACGGCTTCCACACCGAGTTCGTGCAGCCGGTCCATGAGCCCGCCGCCCTTGGCGCCCCGGTTCAGCTCACGCAGTTCGGCGGCCTGTGCCTCGACGGGCCGGAGTCCGCCGTCCCGCACCTTGGTGAGGAGTTCGACGGTCTCGTAGGGGCTGCCCGCGGTGACGGCCCAGACCTCGCGGCAGAACGCGTCGTCGGCGTGCGGGCCGACGATGTGCCGGGTGAGCCCGGCGACGCCGTCCGGGGTGAGGGCGCTGAACACATGGACGGGCCCGGCGGAGGCGTCGGTCACCTTGTCCAGGAGGCGGGCGCTGTCGCCGTCCACCCCGCCGGGGCGGCGGGCGAGGACCACCAGTACGGAGAGGTCGTCCAGGTGTTCCACGAACGCGGCGAGCCAGCCCAGGGTCTCCTGGTCGGCCCAGTGCGCGTCGTCCAGCAGCAGGACCAGCGGCCAGTCCCGGGTGGCGAGACGGCGTACGACGGAGACGAGACCGTCGATCACGTAGCGCGGGTCGGCCGTGGTGCCCTCGCCGGGGTCGGCTATGCCGAGCGCGGGTCCGGCGATGTCGTACGAGTCCCCGAGGTAGGCGCGGGCCTCGTCCGGGGAGAGTGAGACCAGGGCGGGCTGGAGGAGTTGGCGCAGGGTGTTGAACGGGACCGACCGCAGCGTCTCGGCGCCGCGCGCGGACCACACCGTGCAGTTGCGGGCCTCCGCGACCCGGCGGATCTCGGCCAGTAGCGCGGTCTTGCCGAGACCGGCCTCGGCCCGGAAGACGATCAGCCCGCCGGTGGCCGAGCCCTCTTCGCGGAGTGCGTCGAGCGCCCTCTTGGCGACCTCGATCTCCGTGTCCCGCTCCCACAGGGTGGCCGAACCGTCCCCGCCCGGCCGTTCCTCCGTCATCCCGTTCCTCCCCAGCCGGCCCCGAACGACGTACTGGCCAGGAGCCTAGCCGCCCGGCGGCGCGGATGGAGGGGGGTCCGGAGAGCTGACCGAAGGGAGCACGCGCCGGAGCGCGCCCCACGACCGGGCTCGGGCCGGAGGCCCGTCCGTGCCGTACGTCCCACGACCCGTCGGACGTACGGATGACGGACGGACGACAGGCCGGGACGCGGGCGACTTCAGGACAGCGGCACAACACCGGAGCGAGAAGGCCGATTTCATCCGTAATGCGAGTTTCCGCCGCCGGTTCCTCCCGGCGTGGAGCGGCAAAGCGGGGTGCTCTCATCACACTTTCACCGATGCCTCTTACGGTGGGGGCATGACGCAGGCGACTCCTCCCGGCTGGTACCCCGACCCCGGCCGCACGAACGACGGCCCGCCCACCGAACGCTGGTGGGACGGCGCGGCATGGACCGAGCGCACCCGGCCCATCGGTGCCGCCGACCCGTGGGCCCCTCCGGCGACTCCCCCGCAGCCCGCCGCACCGGAGTGGCAGGGGACGGCACAGCAGCCGCGACAGGACGGCACGCCCCACCCGGCGCACCCGGCCCACCCGGCGTATCCGAGCGGGTCCGCGGGCGGGCCGCCGTACCCCTACGGGTACGGGTATCCGGGTCAGCCCCCGCAGCCGGGCGGCGGGCCGCGCCGGGGGCTGCGCACCGGGATCGCCATCGCGGTGACGGCGGCGGTACTGGCGAGCATCGGGGTCGGTGTGTGGGCGCTGGCCGGGAACGGCGGCGGCGACCACCGCCCGGAGGCCCGGCAGAGCCAGGGCCAGGACGGCCGGGGCGGCCAGGGCAGGCGCGGCGGGGACGGCGGCCCGGACGGGCAGCCCGATCCGGGCGGGTCGGCCGCGCCCGAGGTGAAGGGCGGCGGCACCCTGCCGGACCGTCTCGACGGGATCAGTCTGCCGGTGCCGAAGGGCTGGACCGGCTCACCGATGAGCGTCGGCGCCCAGCTCACCTCCGACGACACCTACGCCTGCCCCGGCGACACCAAGAACAAGTGCACCCCGGGCGGCCTCTCCTCCGCGCCCGCCCTCGCCCTCGGCACCAAGGGCAGCACCCCCGAGGCCGTCGCCAAGGCCGACATATCCGCCAACGCCGAGCAGTCCTACGGGGGTTCGACCTACGGCGGCATCACCTCGCACGAGGTCGCCGCCTCCCGTGCCGTCACGGTGGCCGGGCAGAAGGGCTACCTCGTCCGCTGGAAAGCCGTGACCCGCAAGGGCGCCGACGGTTGGGTCCAGTCCGTCGCCTTCCCCTCCCCCACCAAGCCCCAACTCATCGTCGTCCTCCGCTTCGGCATCGACGTCGGCCACCCCACGTCGGTCATCGACGACGTACTGAAGGGCGTCAAGCCGTACACCGGAGGCGACGGCACCGGCCAGAACGTCTGAGGGACCCCGGAGCCCCCACGGCCAACGCCCCCAGGGGGCGGGGAGAACCGCGGGACCGGCCACGACGGCCCCGCACCCGGAAGAACAGCGCCCCGCACAAAGGATTCGGCCGGGTGGGGCAGCCTCCACTCGAAGGCTGCCCCACCCGGCCGGGCAATGCGCCGCTCCCGTCCCCACGGTGCGACGCGATCAGGCCACCGCCGCTCATCCGGCAACGGCGACCTGGGTCTCACATGCCCCGACCACCGGGACGATCGAGCCCCAGCGCGGGCAGCACGGTGGCCTCGACGAACCGCACCAGATACGCGGCGTCGGCGTACAGACCGCTGAGCACCGGCCGCACCCGCAGCACCCCGAACATCATGGCCGGGACGAACTCCAGCGCCGGATGGTCCGCCGGGACCTCCCCGCGCTCCACGCCCCGCGCCAGCATCAGCTGAAGCGCGGCGATCTCGGGCTGGACCAGCGCCTCCCGCAGCGCCTGGGCGAGTTCCTCGTCGGCGGTGACCGCGTGCCCGAGGGCCTGCATCAGCCGCGCGTCCTTCTTCGACCAGTCGCCCGCCGCCCGCGCGGCCAGTCGCAGGTCCCCGGCGAGCGTCCCGGAGTCGATACCGGCGAAGCGCACCTTGCGGCTGGCGCGCAGCGCGGCGGCGACGAACTGGGGCTTGGTCTTCCACTGCCGGTAGAGCGTGGACTTGCTGCACCGGGTGGTGGCGGCGACCCCCTCCATCGTCACGGAGTCGTACCCGCACTCGCGGATCTGCTCCAGCACGGCGTCGAAGAACTCCCGCTCACGCTCCGGCGTGATCTTGGAGCGGCGCGAAGCGGCGACCGAGTCCGGTACGACCGGCTCCGGTGCGTCCGCGGCCTGCGACGTCATGCGCGCCCTCTCCCTCGCTCGTCCCGGCGGGCCCGCGCCCGCACCGGCTGCTGAATCGATACGCCAGTGTACCGGTACCGAACCGTATCGGTACACTGGCGTATCGGTACGCAAACGTATCGATGTATCTGACACATGTTCAGCGAATTCAGTGAAGGGGCCGGGGGATGAGTACCCGAACCGAGCCCGCGTACGCGGCAGCGGACGCGAGCGAGTCCGCTCCGGCGGGAGCGGCGCCGAGCGCGCCGGCCCCGGCGGAGGCGGACGCCGCGGCCGAACCGCCGCATGCCGCGACCGGGTCGCCGCGGCCTCCCACCGGCGGCGGCGAGAACCCGGCCCGGCGGGGAGACGGCCCTGTACGCCCGCCCCTGCTCCGTGAGTTCCTGCTCGTCGCCGGATTGTTCATCGTCTACAAAATCGGGCGCCAACTGGCCACCGGCCACACCGGCGCCGCCTTCCGCGACGCGCACCGCGTCTGGGGCCTCGAACGCGCCCTGGACCTGCCCCGCGAGAACGGCGTGCAGTCGCTGCTGCTGCACGGCGGTGATCTCGTCCAGGTGGCGAACACCTACTACGCGACCGTGCACTTCCCGGCGACGGTGGCGTTCCTGGTCTGGCTGTATCTGCGGCACCCCGCGCACTACCTGTGGGCGCGCCGCGTACTGGCCGTCCTCACCGGCGCCGCGCTGGTGCTGCCGTTCGTCTTCCCGCTGGCCCCGCCCCGGATGCTGGCCGCCACCGGTCTGATCGACACCGGCCGGGTCTTCGGCCCGTCGGTGTACGGCCCCCCGGCCGCCGACCACCTCTCCAACCAGTTCGCCGCGATGCCGTCGCTGCACTTCGGGTGGGCGCTGATGGTGGCGATCGGCATGACGGCCGTCACCCGCTCCCGCCTGCGCGTGCTGTGGCTGCTGCATCCGCTGCTGACCCTCGCGGTGATCGTGGGCACGGCCAACCACTACTGGCTGGACTCGGCCGCGGCGGCCGTCATGCTCGCCGCCGCGCTCGCCGTCGTACCCCGGCCGGGAGCCGTACGCGACACGACCGCGCCGCGCGCCCCGGCGCACCGGCCCGTGTTCGCGGGGGCGGGCCGATGAGCGCCGCCGCACCGCTCGCCGTGGGTCTCTCGCTGGTCTCCGCCGTGGCCTACGCGCTGGCCGCCGTCGCCCAGGAACGCATGGCCGCGCGCGGCGCGGGCGCGGGGCTGGTACGGCTGCTCGGCACGGGTGCCTGGTGGGCGGCCGTCGGTCTGAACGCCGGGGCCGCGCTGCTGCACGTGGTGGCCCTGAAGTACGGCCCGCTGACCCTGGTCCAGCCGCTGGGCGCGCTCACCCTGGTGGCCGCGGTACCGCTGGGGGCGCGGGCGGCCGGGCGCCGGGTGCGCGCGGTGGAGTGGCGCGGTACGGCGCTGACGCTGGCCGGGCTCGGCGCGCTGCTGGTGACGGCGTCGGGACCGGCGCCGCACCGGGTGCTGAGTCTCACCGAGGCGCTGGGGGTGGCCGGAGCGACGGCCGCCGCGATCGGTCTGCTGGCCCGGCGCGGAGGGCGGCCGGGGCTGCGCCACGCGACCGCGTCCGGCCTCGCCTCGGGCGTGGCGTCGGCGCTGACCCAGACCGTGACGGTGGCCGCGACGGACCGGACCGGGCCGCCGCTCGGGGTCCGTGAGGCGGTGGTCGCGGTGCTGGTCGCCGCGTTCGCCGCCGGTGGGCTGCTGCTGTCGCAGACCGCGTACCGGGGCGGGCTCGGCGCTCCGCTGGCCGTGGTCACCCTGGCCAACCCGGTGGCCGCCGCCGCCATCGGCCTCGCGCTGCTCGGCCAGGGTCTGCACGGCGGCCCGGAGGGCGTCCTGCTCGCGCTGGGCGGTGCGGTGCTGGCCGCGCGGGGCGTGCTCCTGCTGGCCCGCGCGACACCCGGCGTACCGCCCGGCCCGCCCGGCGACGGCGCTGCGGGTCCGGGTCCGGGCGCTCCCGCCGATGCCGATGCCGAGCACCCGGTGGCGGCGGTGCTCGCCCTCCCGCCCGGCACGGCCACCCCGGAACCCGCGCTGAAGCCGCGCCAGCGGGGACGGCGGCGGCACCTCACGCCCCACTGAGCCCACGGGACTCGGGGCGGGGCAGCTCCGGGACGGGGTGTCCCCCTCCGCGCTCAGCCCAGGCCGCGCGAGTCCTGCTTGAGTGCCGTGTCCACCGTGAGCGCGGTGGCCACGACCAGGCTCAGCAGGGGGTCGGGGAGCTGGTGGTGGATCTGGAGGACGTAGTTGTCCGCCGTGGTGAAGAGGGTCTTGGCCAGGCCCTCCCAGGTCTTGGTGATCCGCGCGACCTCGGTGTCGGTGTGGTCGGTGATGGCGAAGTTCCACGCCCGCCAGTTCTCCGCCTTGATCGCGCCGACCTTCTGGCCGTTCACGTTCATGGCGAAGTTGATCTTGCCGATCATGTTCTGCTGGACGATCTCACCGACCGGCGTGCCGTCCGGACGGGTCACCAGGACACGGGACTTGAAGATCTTCGCGGGCCGGGTGAGCAGCAGCACCGGCTGCCCGTGGGCGTCGCGGATCTCCAGCCGGTGGGTCATGTACTGGTCGAGGCTGGAGACGAAGCGCAGTATCTTCCTCAGCGCGCTCTGGCCGACCTCAGCGACCGAGGCGATCTGCCGACCGCTCTGGTCCATGACCGTGTACTCGTTGGTCAGCTCGATCAGCTTGGCCTTCTGGTTCACCACCAGGACCGGTTCGGTGAAGAGGGTGCCGCCGCCGGGGCCGCCCGCCGTGACACCGGCCTGGTCGCGCACCTGGCGCTGCACACGGGGGTCGGGGTGCGGCGCGGCCTGCGCCTGGGGCGCGGCTTGCGGGGGCACCTGTCCGGCGGCCTGCTGCGCGGCGTTGGTGTGCTCGGTCCAGCGGACGCCGTCCCAGTAACGGAGGGTCTGCGCGGCCCCGTGCGGGTCGGGATACCAGCCTGCGGGGGTGTTCGATTGCGTGGTCACCGGGGCACATTACCCCGGCCTGACCGGTACCTGACCAGCGTGACGGGGGGCCCGTACGGGACGGTGACCGGGTCCGTACGGGGCCGTGACCCGGCCGGTACGACGACGGTCCGGCGGGTCCCGTACGGGCTCGACGGTCCGGCGGGTCCCGTACGGGGCAGTGCGCGCCGCCCCGTACGGGGACGGCTCAGACCGTCACGAGAGCCGGGTCGCTGACGCCGGGGCGCCCGTTCTCGATGTGCCCGGCGAAGCCGCGCCGGAACGCGGCGTCGGTCTCCGAGGTGACGGTCAGGTCGTACCAGCGGGAGCCGGACGCGAGCCGCACGGTGTGCCGCACGGTCGCGCCGGGCCTGACGGTCACGGTGGCCGGAGCGCCGCCGTAGCCGTCCGTCACCTTCAGCCGGACGGTGGCCGACCCCCCGGTGGTGAAGGTGAGTTCGAGGTCGTCGCCGACGGGGCGGGCGGTGACCTCGGGTCCGGCGGTCTTGTTGACGCCCTTGAAGCTGCGCGCGAACCCGTTGGGACCGTGCACGGTCAGGTCGTAACTCCCTCCCGAATAAGCGGAGTTCCAGGTGTCGGTGAGCTTCTTGCCCGCCTCCGTGGTGTACGGCCAGGGACCGTCCGCGCGGTTGCCCGAGGTGACCAGGAAGGCGGCGCCCGCCTGTGCGCCGGAGGCGAAGGTCAGGGTGAACCTCCCGGCGGCCGTGTCCGCCGAACCATCCACCACCGGCGCGTACTTGAGCGGCCGGGTGGGACGGCTGCCGCGCTCCTGCTTCGGCAGCGCCGGGTGCGCGGGCGGGGTCGGCACGTAGTCGGGGTGCCGGTCGCGGTCCGGCGGGGCGTAGCCGCCCGTGGACGGCAGCGACACCGGACGGGTGTCCGGGCGGGAGAAGTCGAACGCGGAGGTCAGATCGCCGCACACCGCCCGGCGCCACGGCGAGATGTTGGGCTCCCGCACCCCGAAGCGGCCCTCGATGAACCGGATGATCGAGGTGTGGTCGAAGGTCTCGGAGCAGACGTAACCGCCCTTGCTCCAGGGCGAGACGACCAGCATCGGCACCCGCTGTCCCAGCCCGTACGGCCCCGTCGGGTTGGCCGCGCTCCCCTTGAACAGGTCCAGCGCCGGATCAACGGTGGACAGGCCCTGCGCGGCGGAGGCGGGCGGGAACGGCGGGATCACGTGGTCGAAGAAGCCGTCGTTCTCGTCGTACGTGATGAACAGCGCCGTCTTCGCCCACACCTCGGGATCGGAGGTGAGCGCGTCCAGCACCTGGGAGATGTACCAGGCACCGTAGTTGGCGGGCCAGTTGGGGTGCTCGGTGAACGCCTCGGGCGCCGCGATCCAGGACACCTGGGGCAGCCTGCCCGCCTTCACGTCGGCCTTCAGCCGGTCGAAGTACCCTTCGCCCTTGCGGGCGTCGGTGCCGGTGCGGGCCTTGTCGTACAGCGGGTCACCGGGCCGGGCCTCGCGGTACTGGTTGAAGTACAGCAGCGAGTTGTCGCCGTAGTTGCCCCGGTAGGCATCGTCGATCCAGCCCCAACCACCATTCGCGTCAAGGCCGTTGCCGACGTCCTGGTAGATCTTCCAGGAGACCCCGGCCGCTTCGAGACGTTCCGGGTACGTCGTCCAGCCGTACCCCTTCTCGTCGTTGCCGAGGACCGGGCCGCCGCCCTTGCCGTCGTTGCCGGTGTGTCCCGTCCACATGTAGTAGCGGTTGGGGTCGGTGGAGCCGATGAACGAGCAGTGGTAGGCGTCGCAGATGGTGAAGGCGTCCGCGAGCGCGTAGTGGAACGGGATGTCGGCACGGGTCAGATACGCCATCGTCGTCGGGGACTTGGCGGGCACCCACCCGTCGTACCTGCCCCCGTTGAACGCGGCGTGGCCGTCGTTCCAGCCGTGCGGCAGGTCCTGGATGAACGCCATGCCGAGGTCGTCGGCGTCCGGGTGGAACGGCAGCACGTCCTTGGTGCCGTCGGACTGCTTCCACACCGAGCGGCCGTTCTGCGACACCGAACGCGGGTCCCCGAAGCCGCGCACCCCGCGCAGCGACCCGAAGTAGTGGTCGAACGAACGGTTCTCCTGCATCAGGACGACGACGTGCTCGACGTCCCGCACCGTACCCGTCCGACGATGCGCGGGCACCGCCGCCGCACGCTCGATACTGTTCGACAGCGCACTGAACGCCGTGGTGGCGCCCGCGAGCTGCAGGAATCGCCGCCGGTTCACATCGGTCATGGCGTGGGGGTCCTCTCGTCGTCCGAACATCCGCGACACCGACCCGTCCGGCACCGGCGCGCAGCGAGTGTTCCAACGGCACCGAACGGGACGGAAGGGTCCGGTGGCGCCTACATGAAAGT
Organism: Streptomyces corallincola; assembly: GCF_019104725.1. GTDB lineage: Bacteria > Actinomycetota > Actinomycetes > Streptomycetales > Streptomycetaceae > Streptomyces > Streptomyces corallincola. The sequence continues at coordinate 87,803 of NZ_JAHRXF010000016.1, forward strand.
CACGAGTACGGCGGAGGAAGCCCCGCCCCGCTCCACCCCGGGTGGCACAGGGCGCGGCCGGGCCGGTGCCGCCGGGGCCGACCGCGGGAGCATCAGCGGATTCCGGCCAACTGCCGTACCGGGGGCGGCCGGTGCGGGGACGGTATCCGGGCGGCGGCTCGGGTTCCGGATGACCGGTGTCGTCGTACGGGAGGCCGCGCCGGGGTACGGCCGGATCAGGACGGCGCGGCGCCGTGCTCCGCGTGTCTCCGGGACGTTCGCGGATATCGTTGTCCCGGTCCGCACGGGGGCGGACGGGGTACGGCGATCGGGGTGCCAGCCATGTTCGAGGTACGTCTGCTCGGGCCGGTCGAGGTGTGGGACGGGGAGCGGCGGGCACCGCTCGGCGGGGTCAGACCGCTGGCCGTACTGGGCGCCCTGGTGGTGCGCCTCGGAGAGGTCCTGTCCACCGACCGCCTGGTGGACTGTGTGTGGGACGAACACGCCCCGGCCACGGCGGGCGCGCTGGTCGCCACCCATGTGTCGGCGGTGCGCCGGGCCCTGTCCCGGATCGGCGCCGCCGACCTCGTGGTCACCCGACCGCCCGGCTACGTCGCCGTACTCGACCCGGACCGGGTGGACGCCCGGCGCTTCGAGAACCTGCTCGCCACCGCCCGCGAGGCCGCCGCCGAGGGCCGGACGGCCGAGGCGGTGGTGACCCTCGACGCGGCGCTGGGCCTGTGGCGCGGACAGGAGGCGCTGGAGGGCCTGGGCCAGACCTTCGCGCGGATCGAGTCGGCCCGCCTCGCGGAACTGCGGCTGGTGGCGCGCGAGGAGTCGTTCGGCCTTCGGCTCGACCTCGGCCGCGAGGACGAGACCATCGCCCCGCTGCTCGCCCACGTCGCCGCGCATCCACTGCGCGAACGTCCGCGCGGCCAGCTGATGACCGCCCTCTTCCGCACCGGCCGCGTCTCCGACGCCCTACGTACCTACCGGGAGGGCCGTACGGTCCTGCGCGACGAACTCGGCATCGAACCGGGCCCGCACCTGCGCGCCGTGCACCGCGCGGTACTGGCCGACGACACCGACGTGCTCGGAGCACCGGCCGCGCGCGGGCGTACGGCGCCCGGTACGGCGTCCGGCGCGACGCGGGCCGTACGGACCGGGGCAGGGACCGGAACCGGAACCGGAACCGGCGACACGACGGGGGACCAGCACGCCCGGTCCGCGTGGCCCGTCTGGCCGGAGTGGCCGGGCGGGCCGCACGAGTCGAGCGGGCCGAGCGGGCCGCCGAAGGCACCAGGGGTGTCGGAGCAGGCGCACGTACATGACCGCTCGAGCGGTTCGGGCGGCTCGGGCGGTCCGGCCCACATGGGGCCGGGCGACATGGGGCCGGGCGACATGGACGCAGGCCACATGGACGCGCGCCACATGGACCGTCCAGGCAGCATGGGCGCGAGCCACATGGGCCCCGGCCATATGGACAGCACAGGCACCGCGGGCGGAGCAGCCGCCGCAGACGGTGTGCCGGACCGCCCGCCGACCGCGACTCACCCCTCTGGTCACCCGCCCGGCCACGCCGCCCGCCACGCCTCCGGCTCCGCCCCGCCCCATCCCCGCCTCGCCGCCGACGCCCCGCCGCACATGGCGCCCGGCCGGAACGCCCCCGCCTCCTCCCCCGTCGCCGCGATGCCGCAGCGGCGCACCGCACCCGCTCCCTCCCATCTCCCGCCGGACATCGCGGACTTCGTGGGCCGCGAGGAGCAGATCGACTGGGCGGCGGGGCTGCTGGAGCGGGTGACGGCCGGGGGGCGTACGGCACCGCCGATCGGGGTGATCTCGGGGCGCTCGGGATCGGGGAAGACCGCGCTGGCCGTGCATGTGGGGCATCGCACCGCCGAACTCTTCCCGGACGGGCGGCTGTTCATAGACCTCAGGGCCGCCGACACCACGCCCCTCCAGCCCGCCGACGCGCTCGCCCGGCTGCTGCGCGCGATGGGCGCCGAACCGGAGACGCTGCCCGGTTCCCTGGACGAGCTGACCGGGCTGTACCGCACCCACGTCGGGCACCGGCGCATCCTGCTGATCCTGGACAACGCGGCCGGTGAGGCGCACGTACGGCCGCTGCTGCCGCCCGGCGCCGGCTGCGCGGTGCTGGTCACCAGCCGGCGTCGGCTGGTCGCGCTGGAGGGCGCCGCGCATCTGGACCTGACCGTGCCCGACGAGGGCGAGGCGCTGGAACTGCTGCGGCGGGTGGCCGGGGCCGAGCGCACCGGTGCCGAACCGGAACGGGCCGCCGAGATCGTCGCGCTGTGCGGTCGGCTGCCGCTCGCGGTGCGTATCGCGGGGGCCCGGCTGGCCGCCCGCCCGCACTGGGCGCCGGGGCGGCTGGCCGGACGGCTGCGGGACGAGCGGCGCAGGCTCAGCGAACTCAGCGCGGGCGACCTGGAGTTGCGGACCAGTCTGGAACTCGGGTACGCCGATCTGGACCCGCAGGAGCGCCGGGCGCTGCGCCGACTGGCCCTGCTGGACCTGCCCGACTTCGCGGCCTGGATAGCGGCGCCGCTGCTCGGCATCGGCACGGAGGAGGCCGAGGAGGCGGTCGAGCGGCTGGTGGACCGCCACTTCATCGACGTGCTCGGCGTGGACGGCACGGGCCGCGCCCGGTACCGCATCCACGACCTGGCCCGCGAGCACGCCCGCGAGCGGTGCCTCACCGAGGAGAGCCCCGGGGAGCGGGCGGCGGCCGTGCTGCGGCTGGTGGCGTGCTGGCTGGACCTGGCCCGCAAGGCAGCCGCGCGCGGGCCCGGCGGTTCGACCCGGCACTTCCCCGAGCCCGAGGTTGTACGGCCGCTCGATCCGGAGACCGAGGGGTCGCTGCTGGCGCGGCCCGCCGCCTGGTTCGCCGCCGAACAGGCCGGTCTGCTCGCGGCGGCCGTGCACTGCGCCGACCACCGACTCCCGCGTGCCGCACGGGATCTCGCGGGTGCGCTGACAGCCAGCTCGGCGGCGCTCTACAACGAGTTCGACGCCTGGTCCCGCTCGCACACGGCCGCCCTCGCGGCGGTCCGGCGCGGCGGCGACCGCGAGGGCGAGGGCTGGCTGCTCACCGGTTACGGCCAACTCCGCTACGAGCAGGACGATTTCGACGCCTCGTACACAGACTTCGCGCACGCCCTGGACCGGTTCGAGACGCTCGGGCAGGTACCGCACGGAGAAGCGGCGGCGCTGGCCGGGATGGGCACCGTCCGTCGTGAACAGGGCCGCCACGAAGAGGCGTTGACGCTGCTGCGGGCCGCGCTCGACCGGTACGGCCGCTCCGGTGACCCCGTCGCGCGGGCCGGGGTGCTGAGCGGCATCGGCTACGTGCACCGCGAGCAGGGTCGGGGCGCCGAGGCCCGTACGGCTCTGTCGGAGGCGCTGGAGCTGTACCAGCGGGCCGGTGACCGGCACGGCGAGGGTCTGACGGTACGGTCCCTCGCGCTGTGCGACCGGGCGGAGAACCGGTACGAGGCGGCCGAGCGGGGGCTGCTCCGGGCGCTGGAGCTGTTCCGCGAGCCGCGCGACAGCCTCGGCACCATGTACACCGAACAGTCCCTGGCCAAGGTTGAGTTGCGCACCGGGCGGGCGGACCGGGCGGTCGAACGGCTCGGCCGGTGTCTGACGGTGGCGCGCGAGCGGCAGGACCGGTTCGGGGAGGCGCTGGGCCTGCGCACCCTGGGCGAGGCGCGGCTCGCGTCCGGTGATCCCGTCGCCGCCCGCGACCCGCTGGAGCGGTCCCTCGCCCTCTGGTCGGCGTTGCGGCTCCCGGTGTGGCGGGCCAGGACCCTCCGGAACCTCGCGGCGGTCCACGCGGCCGACGGGGACACGGAGTCGGCGCGGGCCCTGCGCGCGGAGGCCCTGGAGGTGTTCGGCGCGCTCGGCTGCCGCGAGGCCCGCGAGCACGCCGACCACACCGAGCACACCGAGCACACCGAGCACACCGAGCACACCGAGCACACCGAGCACACCGAGCACACCGAGCACGGAAACCCACCGGAGCCGAGGGAGGACCGGGACCGCCGCGCCCCGGACTGACCGGGCCACCGATTCCGCCGCATCCGCGCAGTTCAACTCCCTTGCAGCGAAACTGCAGAGGCTTTGCAGAGCCGTCCGGCACGCTGTGCGGTGTGACGGACATCATCCCGCTCTCCGATCCTCGGGTCGCCCGCGTCGCCGAACGCGACTGCGGCGAACCCCTGGTGGACCTGCGCGCGACGGCCGGGCTGCGGCTCGACGCGCGGAAGGCCGACGCCACCGGCGCCTACGCCCACCTGCGTTCCGGCGCGCTCGCCCGGCTGCTGGACGCCCAGCGGCTGCTGCCGGACGGCATCCGGTTCCTCGTCGTGGAGGGCTACCGCCCGCCCGGCCTGCAACGCGCCCACTACGAGAGCTACGCGGCCACCCTGCGCACCGCACACCCCGACGCGCCGCCGGACCGCATCCGGGAGCTGGCCAGCGCCTACATCTCCCCGCCCGAGGTCGCCCCGCACGTCGGAGGCGGCGCGGTGGACCTCACCCTGTGCCGCGCGGACGGCACCGAACTGCCGCTCGGCACCGAGGTCAACGCGACCCCGGAGGAGAGCGACGGCGCCTGCCGCACCGCGGCGCCCGGCATCCCGGCCGAGGCCCGGGCGCACCGGCGGCTTATGGAGCGGGCGCTGACCGCCGTCGGCTTCGTCAACTACCCCACCGAGTGGTGGCACTGGTCGTACGGAGACCGGTACTGGGCCCTCCTCACCGGCGCGCCCGCCACCCGCTACGGCCCCGTCGCACCACCCGCACCCGCCCATTGACCGGCTCGACCCGCTCCACCCGTCCGGACCGCCCGACCAGCGGTCCGGGCCCTCACCGCGGCACGAAGAACGAACGGGGGACGACCATGACCACCACCGGCGGTACCTGCGCACCCGCGCCCCGCCCCGACCACGTACGCCCCGAACACCCGCACCGCGACCACCCGCATCCCGAGCCCGCACACCCCGAAACTCCGTGGAATCCGGAGGAGTTCGACGCCTGCTTCACCGCCGACATGCCCCGGCTGCGCAGGCGGCTGCTCGCGCTCACCGGCAATCCGCACGACGCGGACGACCTGCTCCAGGAGACGTATCTGCGGCTGTCCCGGCGGGCACGCGGGCCCGGTCTGGGGCACCGGCGGCACCCGTACGCCTACACCTGCGCCGTCGCGCTGAACCTGCTGCGCGACTCGTGGGCGCATCCCTCCCGCCGGGAGCGCGTCACCGACCGTGTCCCGGAGGCCGGTTGGGACGGCGGACTCGCCAACTGGGAGGCGCGGACGACCGCGTTGGCGCTGCTGAGCGTGCTCTCGCCGAAGGAGGCCGCCGCCGTGATCCTCGTCGATCTGGAGGGGCTCAGCCACGACACGGCGGGCGAACGCCTCGGCGCGCACCGGGGCACGGTGCAGCGCAACCGGATGCGCGCGCTGGCCAAGATGCGGGCCGCGCTGGGCCGTTAGGGACATGGACTCCGCCGTCGTGTCCCGCGGGGGTGGGCGCGGCGGCGGTACGGTCCTGCGGGACCGGCACCGACCCCCCACCGTCGTCACCCGCACGACCGGGTGACGGAACGTCAGTGAAGGATGTGCTTCGTGACCACCCGATCCGTCCGGCCCGCCCGGCCGACCCGCTCCACCCGCCTGTTCATCGGGCGCGTGCTCGCCGCCGCGACCGCCACGGCGGGTGTGGCGCTGCTGCCCGCCACCGCGCACGCGGCCACCGCGCGGGCCGCCACGCCCGCCGTCCGTACGTCCGCGTCGGCCGCCGACGCGGCCTGCGGGGTCCTCGCGTCCGGCGCCTCCGCCACCGCGCAGGCCGCCGTGGACGCGGCCTGCTCGCAGATCGGCGTCTGGTACTCGTGGGGCGGCGGGCACGGCGCCACGCCGGGCGCCACCTACGGCTACTACGACGGCCAGGACCCGGACAGCGCCCACGACAACGAGCGCAAGGGCTTCGACTGCTCGGGCCTGATGCGGTACGCCTACTACCGGGCGACCGGCAAGGACCTGCTGAACGGCACCGCCGACGACCAGTTCCACACCTCCAAGGCGTCCGCCCGCTTCTCGGCCGGGCAGGGCACCGCGCCGCTGCTCCCCGGTGACCTGATGTTCTGGGGCAGCGGGCACATCCACCATGTCGCCATGTACCTGGGCGGTGGCCAGATGGTGGAGGCGTACGAGTCGGGCACGCACATCCGGGTGACCCCGGTGCGCACCGGCGGCGACTACGCGGGCGCGGTCCGGATCAACGGCACCGGCACCCCGACTCCCCCGCCCGCCGACGGCGGCACGGTCTTCGAGACCTGGGGTACGGGCGTGCGCACGCACTCCTCGCCGAGCACCGGGTCCTCGGTGGTGGACACCTTCGCGGGGCCGACGCAGGTGTCGGTGCAGTGCCAGAAGCACGCCGAGAGGGTGACCGCCGAGGGGTACACCAACGACATCTGGTCGCGGCTCGCGGACGGCTCCTGGCTGACCAACATCTACATCAAGGGCCCGGCGTCGCTGCCCGGCGTCCCGGACTGCGGGGGCAGCAACCCGCCGCCGCCCGGCGGGGGCAGCACGGCGCACCAGACGTGGGGCACGGGGGTGCGCACGCACGGCGAGCCGAACGTGAACGCGGCCGTGGTGGACTACTTCGCCCAGCCCACCACGGTCAACGTGGTCTGCCAGCGACACGCCCAGGAGGTCACCGCCGAGGGGTACACCAACGACGCCTGGTCGAAGCTGACGGACGGCTCCTGGATCACCAACATCTATCTGAAGGGCCCGGCCTGGCTGACGGACGTGCCCACCTGCTGACCCGGACCCGCCGTCCGGAACCGGTCGGGCCGGTCCCGGACGGCGGGCGGGCGCGTCGGCCGTACGGCGTCACGACGTGCTCAGGTACGCCTCCACCTCGCTGAACTGCCCCGCCGGCCAGCCGGTGTTGCCGCTGACGGTGAGCCGCAGGTACCGCAGGCTGGTGGAGGCGGGCAGGTTCACGGTGGCCGTGTTGCCGGTGGCCGGGTCGAAGCGGTAGCCGGTGGCGCCGACCACCGTGGAGTACCCGGTGCCGTCGGTGCTGCCCAGGACGGTGACCGTCTGGGTGCGGGCGCCCCACGCCGAGGACGGCGGGAGCTTCAGCACCAGGCGGCGTACCGGGGTGGTGGCGCCGAGGTCCACGGTGAGGGACTGCGGGAAGGCGTTGTTGGCCGATTCCCAGTAGGTGCCCGTGTCCCCGTCCACCGCCCTGCCGGGGGTGTAGACGTCCTGGGAGCCGGTCGCGGTGGCCGGGCGGCCCTTGGCCAGGTTGCGGTTCGGGTCGGGGGCGGGGTTGCCCTGGCCGGGCTGGGGCCAGGTGGAGCAGTCCGCCCAGGTGCTGTTCCAGCCGGAGTTGCCGCCGCCGTCGGTGAGCGCGAACGTCCCGGAGTTCGCCGGATAGGGGCAGTTGTAGATCCCGGCGGAGCCGACCTGGGTGGCGGTGACGTTCGTGAAGGTGGCCGCGCCCTGCGCCTCCGCCTGCACGACCACGGTTCCGGTGTTGCGGACGGTCGCCCCGGTGACGTTGACGTTGCGCACCGGGTGGCCGGTGCCGCCGCCGGACACGAACTCGAAGGCGCTGTACGGGCTGTCGGTGATCGTGGTGTTGGTGATGTTGACGGTCGCGTTGATCGCGCTGTCGTAGGAATCGACGCGCAACGCCCCCATCGGATGGTTCCAGTTGGGGTTCATCGCCCCGGCGCGGACCAGGGTGTTGCCGTCCACGGTGATGGTCCCGGCGAGCGGGGAGAACGGGTCGAGGAACTTCTGGTTGGAGATGGCGATACCGCTGCCGAGGGCGTTGGTGTCCGCGATCCGGTTGTCGCGTACGGCGATGTCGGTGCCGCCGTAGATGGCGATGCCGTTGGCCAGGTTGGGCTGCGAGATGGTGTTGTTGTCGAAGCTGGAGCCGGAGTCGGCGCCGTTCAGCGACCACATGGCGAGGGAGTCGTCGCCCTGGTTCCGGAGGAAGTTGTTGCGGACCCGCACGCCGTGCGCGTTGCCGTTGAGGTTGAGACCGTCGGCGGTGGTGTCGAGGACGCGGCTGTTCTCCACCACGAGGTTGTCGTTGTTCCCGGTCAGCCAGAGCCCCACCTTGAGGTGCTGCAACCACATGCCGGAGACAGTGGAGTCGGGGCCGAGCGAGCCGTTCACGAAGTTGTCGGGGCTGGAGTCGATCCGCTCGGTGACCTCGCCGATCACGGCGAAGTCCTTGATGTGCACGTTGCCCGCGGAACTCGACTGGTCGATGAACCGGGAGGTGCGCACCACGGAGTACCAGGCGCCCGCGCCCGCGAGGGTCACGTTCTGCACGCCGTTCAGGGACTGGGTGATCCGGTAGTCGCCCGGCGGTATCCACACCGTGCCGCCCCGGGCCGCGGAGATCGCGTCCCGGAACGCCTGGGTGGAGTCGCCGTTGCCCGTGGGGTCGGCGCCCTTGGAGACGACGGACACCGATCCGGCGGGCTGGCTCCCGGCCGCCGCGACCTGCTCGAAGTCGGCCACGTCCACAGTGACTTGGGTTCCCGTGGACTCGAAGGCGACCTTGTCCCCCGCCTGCACGGTCCGGCCGAACAGCATACGGGTGTTGTCGAAGAGGTGGTGCGTCTTGGCCCCCGCGATCCAACTGGTGTCCACGTACGAGTACTTGGAGGTCACGGGAAGCGTCTGGGTGAGCCGGGTGCCGTTGACGTAGACGGCGAGGGAGCCGGTCTGTCCGTCGGGCACGCTGTAGGCGATGTTCACGGCGTTGGCGGTGCGCGGCACGGTGAACTCCACGCGCTGCCCGGAGCCGAGCCGGACGGCCTGCCGCCCGGACGCCTCCGACGCGAGGGTGCCCTGCGTGTAGTCGGGGCCGATCCTGGTGCCGGTGGTGGTCGCGGACTCGGCCTCCACGGAGGTGAACGGGAGTGTCGCGCCGGTGGCCGCGTGGGCGGCCGGTACGACGGCCGTGAGCATCCCGGCGGCCAGGGTGACGACCGTCCCGATTACTGGCATGAGCCTGACATATCTGGCGGTGAGAGCGCTGCTGCTGTGCATGTGCCGATCCCTTCGGGTGGGGGTGCTGAGAGGGGTACGGGGTGAGTCGGTGCGGGGTGGAGCAGTGGGAGTGGTGCGGGTGCGGGGTGGAACGGTCTCGGGGGCGGCGCGGCGCCTCAGGGGGTGAGCCAGGCCGCCGTGTCGCGGGGCAGGCGGCCGGTGTCGTCCAGGGGGCCGCTGGTGAGCAGGAGGCCGGTGTGCGGGGGGAGTTCGGTGGGGGTGGCGGCGAGGTTGAGCACGCAGATCGCGTCCGTGCGGGACTCGTCCCGCCCCCGGGTGAAGGCGAGTACGCCCTCGGGTGCGGGCAGCCAGGTCAGCGGGCCGGTGCCGAAGGCCGGGCGGGCGGCGATGGCGCGGCGGTAGAGAGTGAGCAGGGAGTCCGCGTCGTGCTGTTGCCGGTCAACCGCGTACGCCCCCCAACCGACCGGCTGCGGCAGCCAGGGCTCCTCCCCCGAGCCGAACCCGGCGTGGGGCGCGTCGGCCGTCCACGGCAGCGGCACCCGGCAGCCGTCCCGGCCGGGGTCGGCACCGCCCGACCGGAAGTACATCGGGTCGTGTAGGCGATCGACCGGGACATCGGCCTCGGGCAGCCCCAGTTCCTCCCCCTGGTACAGGTAGACCGCGCCGGGCAGCGCCAGGGACAGCAGGGCCGCCGCCCGCGCCCGCCGGGTGCCGAGCGCGAGATCGGCCGGGGTGCCGAACGCCTTCGTGGCGAAGTCGAACCCGGTGTCGGCGCGGCCGTACCGGGTGACCGTGCGGGTCACGTCGTGGTTGCACAGCACCCAGGTGGCGGGGGCGCCGACCGGGGCGTGTTCCGCGAGGGTGCTGTCGATGGAGCCGCGCAGCCGTCCGGCGTCCCAGGGGCACGACAGGAAGGAGAAGTTGAAGGCGGTGTGCAGTTCGTCGGGGCGCAGGTAGCGGGCGAAGCGCTCGGGGTCGGGCAGCCAGACCTCGCCGACGAAGACCCCGTCGTAGGCGTCGGCGACCCGTCGCCAGGCGCGGTAGACGTCGTGGAGTTCGTCGCGGTCCACGAAGGGGTGCGGGTCGGGTCCGGCGGCGAGGTCGGGCAGCGCGGGGTCCTTGGCGAGCAGCGCGGCGGAGTCGATACGGACACCGGCCACGCCCCGCTCGAACCAGAAGCGCAGGATGTCCTCGTGCTCCTGCCGGACCACCGGGTGCGCCCAGTTGAGGTCGGGCTGTTCGGGGGTGAAGAGGTGCAGGTACCACTCGCCGTCCGGCAGCCGGGTCCACACCGGTTCGGTGGAGCCGACGAACTGCGACGGCCAGTCGTTGGGCGGGAGTTCGCCGTGCGCGCCGCGTCCGGGCCGGAAGTGGAACAGCTCGCGCTCGGGGCTGCCTGGTCCGGCGGCGACGGCCGCGCGGAACCACGGGTGCCGGTCGGAGACATGGTTGGGCACGATGTCCACGATGGTGCGGATGCCCAGCTCACGGGCCTCCGCGATGAGTTTCTCCGCCTCCGCGAGTGTCCCGAAGGCGGGGTCGATGCCCCGGTAGTCCGCGACGTCGTAGCCGCCGTCCTTCATCGGTGACGGGTACCAGGGGTTGAACCACAGTGCGTCCACGCCGAGTTGGGCGAGATACGGCAGCCGGGAGCGGACGCCCGCGAGGTCGCCGGTGCCGTCGCCGTCGCCGTCCGCGAAGCTGCGCACGTACACCTGGTAGATGACGGCGTCGCGCCACCAGTCGCGGTCGGTGGCCCGGGTGCGGGTGGCGGTGCGGGCAGGGGTGGGCTGTCCCACGGTGCGGTCCCTTCTGTGGGGTGAGGTCCGGGCGGGCGGGGCGCGGGCGGTCAGCCCTTGGTGCTGCCCGCGCTGATCCCGGCGACGATGTGCCGCTGGAAGACGAGGAACAGCGCCACCATCGGGACGCTCGCCATGACCATCGCGGCGATGAGCACGGTGAGCGGGATGTTCTGCGACAGCTGGACGAGGGCGACGCTGATCGGCTGCCGGTCGGTGTCGGAGAACACCATCAGCGGCCACAGGAAGTCCTGCCACACGGCCACCAGCGCGAAGATCGACACCACGCCGAGCACCGGCCGCGACATGGGCAGGACGACGGACCACAGGACGCGCGTCCGGCCCGCGCCGTCGATCTCGGCGGCCTCCAGCACATCCCTGGGCAGCTGGTCGAAGAACCGCTTGAGCAGATACAGGTTGAAGGCGTTGGCGACGGCGGGCAGCCAGATGGCGAGCGGGTCGTTGAGCAGACTGGTGTGCAGCAGCGGGAGATCGGCCACGGTCAGGTACTTGGGCACGACCAGTGCCTGGGCCGGGACCATCAGCGTGGCGAGGATGCCGCCGAGGACGAACTTCCCAAAGGCGGGCCGGAGTCGGGACAGGGCGTAGGCGGCGGCCGTGCAGAACACGATCTGGCACAGCCAGGCACCGGCCGCCTGCACGACGGTGTTCCACAGGTGGGCCGGGAGCCGCATCAGGTCCCAGGCGTCCGTGTAGCCGCCGGTGTGCCAGTGGTGCGGAACCAGGGTGGGCGGGGTGCGCGCCACCTCGTCCGGCGACTTCATCGCACCGGTCACCATCCAGTAGACCGGGAAGAGGAAGGCGAGGGCGAACAGCAGGACGGTGGCGGTGAAGACGGTCCAGTAGACGATCCGGCCGCGCGGGCGGGCCAGGGTGGCCGGGGAGACCAGGGTGCGCACGGCGCTCCCGCGTCCCGCTCGGACCGTCCTCGTACGCCCCTGTCGGACCGTACCCGCGCGCGTCCCTCGAACCGCCCCCGTACGTCCCTCTCGGAGCGTGCTCACGCGTCCCCCTCCGATCGGGTCAGCCGGAGGTATCCGGCGGAGAAGACCCCGAGCAGCACCAGCAGCATCACGCTGAGCGCGCAGGCGCCGCCGAAGTCGTTGTAGAGGAAGGCGTATTTGTAGATCAGGTAGAGCACGGTGACCGTGGCGTTCTCCGGTCCGCCGCCGGTGATGACGAACGGCTCGGTGAACACCTGCATGGTGGCGATGATCTGAAGGAGCATCAGCATCAGGATCACGAACCGGGTCTGCGGGACGGTGACGTGCCGGACGCGCTGGAGCAGGTTGGCGCCGTCCAGTTCGGCGGCCTCGTACAGCTCGCCGGGGATGGACTGGAGGGCGGCGAGGTAGATGAGGACGGTGCCGCCCATGTTGGCCCACGTGGCCACGATCACCAGGGAGATCAGGGCGGTGTCGGCGCCGTTGGACCAGTTCGAGGTGGGCAGGTGGACGGCGCGCAGCGCCTCGTTGGCGAGTCCGGCGCCGGGGTCGTAGAACCACTTCCACAGCAGGGCGCTGACCACCGGCGGGATCATCACCGGGAGGTAGACGGCGACCCGGAAGAAGGCGCGGGCGTGCCGGAGTTCGTTGAGGACCAGGGCGAGCAGGAAGGGGACGGCGAAGCCGAGGAGCAGGGCGAGCGCGGTGAAGGTGAGCGTGTTGCGCCAGGCGGCGGTGAACTCGGGGTCGTGCAGGACGCGGGTGAAGTTGGCGGTGCCGGCCCACTGGGGCGGGGAGCCGGGGGTGTACTTCTGGAAGGCGATGACGACGGCGCGGACCGCCGGATACCAGGAGAACAGCGCGAAGCAGAGCAGGCCGCCCAACAGGAATGCGTAGGCGTGGAGTTGGTCGGTGAGAGTGCGCCGCCACCGGCCGTCGGGGCGGGGCGCGGGGCGCGTCCGTGGCGGGACGGCGGCCCGCTGGGCGGAGGGCCGCTCGGCCGTCTTCGTCATGGCGGTCAGCTCCGGGCCAGGATGCTGTCGATCTTGCCGGAGGCGTCCTCCAGGAGCCGGTCGATGTCGGCGTCCTTCTTGGTGAGGACGGCGGACACCACGCCGTCCAGGACGGAGTAGATCTGCTGGGCGTCCGGCGGCTCGATCTTCATCTCCAGCTTCTGGTTGCCGTCCAGGAACGCCTGGTAGTTCTCCACCGGGACGTTGGCGTTGGCCTTCTTGACCTGCTGGTCCCTGGCGTCGGCAGCGCCGGTGAAGAGGCGGGGCTCGGGCAGGCCGACGGGTGCGTCGTGCCGTTTGGCGCGGGCGTAGTCGCCGAGGAATCCCTTGCCGGGGCTGAGGAACATGTGGTCGAGCCACTTCAGGCCCGCCCGGATCTGCGCGGGGGTCGCCCGGCGGTTGAACATGTAGCCGTCGCCGCCGATGAGGGTGCCCCGGCCGCCGGGCATGGGGGCGAGGGCGAGGTCCTTGTAGTCGCCGCCCTTCTCCTTGACGAGGATCGGGATGTTGTCCGGCGCGGAGAGGTACATGCCGAGCTTGCCCGAACCCATCATCTGCTGCGCGTCGTTGATGACGAGGAGCTGCTTGCTGCCCATCGAGTCGTCGGTCCAGCGCATGTCGTGCAGGTTCCGCAGGACCGCGTGTCCCTGCGGGGTGTCGATGGTGGCCTTCCTGCCGGAGGCGTCCACGACGTCACCGCCCTGGGAGTACAGCTCGGCGGTGAAGTGCCAGCCGCCCTGGTTCTGCGCGCTGTAGTCGGCGTACCCGACGGTGCCGTCACCGAGGGCGGCGATACGTCTGGCGGCGGCGCGGACCTCGTCCCAGGTCGCCGGGGGCCGGTCGGGGTCGAGTCCGGCCTTCTCGAACAGGGCCCGGTTGTAGATGAGCCCCATGCTGTAGCCGGTGCGCGGGATGCCGTAGACCTTGCCGTCCACGGTGTAGATGTCCCTGAGCTGCTTGCTGAGGGTGCCGTAGCTCTTGAGTTCCCCGAGGTACGGCGTGAGGTCGGCGGCCTGGTGGATGTCCACGACGTGCCGGGCGTCGGTGAAGTACGTGTAGAACACGTCCTCCATCTGCCCACCGGCGAGTTTGGCGTCGAACGTCTTGGGGTCCTGGCAGGGGAACGCGTCGTGGGCGACGACGTCGATGTCCGCGTGGGCCTTCTCGAACGCGGCGGTGTCGGCCTCGAAGAACGCGCGATCGACCTTGGCGCTCCTGGGCGGCTCGCAGTTGACGGTGATGCGGGTCTTCCCGCCGGAGGCGCCGTCGTCGCCCGACCCGCAGGCGGACGCGGTGAGTGCGAGGGAGGAACAGACGCCGATCGCGGCGAGGGTGCGGCGGAACCCGGTGCTTGTCATCGGTGGACCCCTCAGGGCAGGAGCGGTGGGCGCGGCACACTCAAGCACCGACACCAGGGGTCCGCAAGATGTCGCGTGAGAATTGAAATTATTCGACAGTAGCTGTGATCTTCTGGACCTCAGTCGCGCGGGGCTTGCGCGGTGGAGCCGCGCACCACGAGTTCCGGCTCGAACAGCAGCTCTTCGGCGGGCACGGAGGTGCCCGCGATCTGCGCGTTCAGGAGTTCCACGGCGGCGCGCCCCATCGCCTCGATGGGCTGGCGGACGGTGGTCAGCGGGGGTTCGGTGCAGTTCATCAGCGCCGAGTCGTCGTAGCCGACGACGGAGATCCGGCCGGGCACGTCAAGTCCCCGGCGGCGGGCGGCGCGCACCGCGCCGAGGGCGAGGGGGTCGCTGGCACAGACGATGCCGGTGACGCCCCGGTCCAGCAGCCGGGCGGCGGCGGCGTGGCCGCCCTCGATGGAGAAGATGGCGCGGGCCACGTACGCGTCGGGGAGGCCCCCGGCGACCGCGCGGGCGGCGGCGAGTTTGCGGGCGGAGGGCACGTGGTCGCCGGGTCCGAGGACCAGGCCGATCCGCTCGTGCCCGAGCGAGGCGAGGTGGCGCCACGCCTGTTCGACGGCGACGGCGTCGTCGCAGGAGACGCCGGGGAAGCCGAGGTCGTCGATGGCCGCGTTGACCAGCACGACGGGGATGTTGCGCTCGGCGAGCAGCCGGTAGTGGTCGTGCGGCGCCTCGGCCTGCGCGTAGAGACCACCGGCGAAGACGACGCCCGACACCTGCTGCTGGAGCAGCAGTTCGACGTAGTCGGCCTCGGAGACGCCGCCCTTGGTCTGGGTGCACAGCACCGGGGTCAGCCCGAGCTGCGCCAGCGCGCCACCGATGACCTCGGCGAACGCCGGGAAGATGGGGTTCTGCAGCTCGGGCAGGACCAGGCCGACCAGGCGGGCCCGTTCACCGCGCAGCTGGGTGGGACGCTCGTAGCCGAGGACGTCGAGCGCGGTGAGCACCGCCCGCCGGGTGGCCTCGGAGACTCCGGGTTTGTTGTTGAGCACCCGGCTGACCGTGGCCTCGCTGACCCCGACCTTCTTCGCCACTTCCGCAAGTCGTCGCGTCATGCGCGCAAGTTTAGCGCAAGGCTTGCAAACGGTTTGCGGGATTCCCCGCGCGGTGGTGTCCGGACGGCGGCGGGACCCGGCCGCCGGAATCCCGGTCCGCCGGAGACCGACCGCCACGGAGGGATCGGTACGGCGGATCGGGCGCGGGCGGTTGTCTGCCCGGCCCCGTCGGCGACCTGAACGCCGACGGAACCGGGTCAGTTCTCGGGGGAGGGCACGACCGTGAGGCGGGCGCCGGAGGTGCGCGGGCGACGGCGACGGCGTGTCACGGCGCCGGGGCGGCGGTTGTCACGCAGCACCATCGTCAGCCGGGTGTAGCCGAACTCCCGCAGCGCGGCGGGGGTTTCGTCCACGATCCGGCACTCGGTCGGCTCCCGACGCGGGTCGGGGTGGCGCAGCAGGCGTACGGCGCTGTCGAGCCGCGATCCGCGCTCACCGACCGCGCCGAGCCAGTGCGGCAGGCCCTGCCGGAAGGCGGCCTCCATGATCGGGTCCTGGGCCACCTCCCGCCGCAGGGCGAGGAGTTCGTGGTCGTGGGCATGGTGTTCGACGGCGGTCTTCAGGTGGGCCAGCATCGGCAGGCACCAGCCCGGTTCGTGGTCGCCGAGGATGCCGGGGGCGTCGGGGTGGAAGAGGACGAAGCGCAGGAAGCTGACGGCGGGCATCGCGGTGGGGTGCGGGCGGACGCCCGAGAAGAGCGTGCCGTAGGCGGAGTTGGCCGTGACGACGGTCCAGCGGTGGTCCACGACCAGCGACGGGAACGCCACGGCGTCCACCAGCGCGGCGTAGTCCTCCAGGTAAGCCCGAGCCTCGGGGCTCTCGGCGACGGGCGGTGGCGCCCACTGCCCTTCTGCCTGATGTGCCATCGGGAGGTCACCCCTCTTGCCTATGCGGCCTTCACGCGGCGATGCGATCCTGTCCGCCCGACGCAACTCGTGTCAACTATCGTGGCATTTCCTGCCGGGCGACGGCCGAAATTCGCCACAGTTGTGGCGAGACCTGGATGTGGGTTCGGCGTACCGGCTACTCTCCCGGAAGTCCGGATGAACCGCCTGTGCGAAGCCCGGACCTACCTGAAGCCTTCAAGAGACGTAGGAGTTCTGTCGGTGACGGATGGCTACGAGGACGCGGGCGCCCCGGAGACCGCTCGGCTACCGGCCGTCGTCGCCCGCGTCACCGCGCTCGCCGACCGCCTCGGGGTGCCGCACACCGAGGTCCTCGACGTCGGGCGGCTGCATGTCGCCTGCGGTGTGCCGGAGCCGGTGGTCAAGGCGCTGCTGAGCGGTCGGCCGGCGGGGGAACCGGACGTGCAGGCACGGTTCCTGCAACGCCTCGACCTGCTGCGCCGCACCCGGCTGAAACCGAACGGCCGCCGCCACACCCAGCAGGAGATCGCCGACGGCGCCGGAATGTCCCGGCAGCAGGCGGGCGCCCTTCTCAACGGCGACCGGCGGCCCACGATGGAGCACTGCGACGCGCTCCAGCGCTACTTCCGGGTCCACGCGGGCTTCCTGACCGCCGAGGACCCCGAGGCGCTGGCGGGCGCGCTCCAGCGCGCCGAGCAGGAGTTGCTGCAGAGGCTCGCGGACCGGGAGGACCGGGAGCGCGCGGCGGACGGCACGGCGGACCCGGTGCAGCGGCTGCTCCAGGACCACGGCGTACGGGGCATCGCCTGGCGCGCGGCCCAGCTCCCCACGGACCAGCACCGGGACAAGGTCGCGGAGTGGCTGGACATGCTGCTGGAGAGCGTGCAGCGCCCCGAGTGAGCCCGGCGGCGGGGCGGGTCAGCCGTGCCGGACCGACACGGCCGTCAGCACCAGTCCCCCGCCGATCAGCCAGCGCCCCTCGAAGCCGGACAGCCGGGCGCCGCCCACCAGGGGCCCCGGCACCAGCAGCCGGGCGTGGAACGTGCCCCGCGCGGGCGGGACCCGGCCGCCGGAGGTGCCCGGTGCCGCGCCCGGTGCCGACGGTCCCGGGGTCAGCGTGATGTCGGCCTCGGAGAAGTCCAGCCAGGCACGGGTGAGCGGGAACCACGCCTTGTAGACGGACTCCTTGGCGCTGAACAGCAGCCGGTCCCAGTGCACTTCGGGGTGGGCGGCGCTCAGCTCGCGGTGCCGGTCGCGCTCGGTGGGCAGCGCGACGGTGTCGAACACGCCCTCGGGGAGCGGTCCGTGGGGTTCGGCGTCGATACCGAGCGAGGCGAGGTCGGCGGTGCGCACCAGGGCGGCGGCCCGGTAGCCGTCGCAGTGCGTCATGGTCCCGGCGATGCCCTCCGGCCACACCGGCGCCCCGCGCTCCCCGGTCGGCACCGGCCGGGGTTCGAGGCCGAGCTTCTCCATGCAGCGCCGCGCGCAGACCCGTACGGCGGTGAACTCGCGGCGCCGCTTGGGCACCGCGCGGGCCACCAGCGCCCGTTCCTCCGGGTGGAGGGCGTCCGGGTACAGCGCGTCCTCGTCGGCCTCCGCGTCCCCGAACGTCTCCACGGCCACCACGGACGGCGGGAGCAGTTCCTCGATCACCGGGCCAGGACCTCCATCGGCAGGATGCGGCGCGGACGGCCGGGCGGTACCGGACGCTTGCGCCACTCACGGGGGTAGCCCACCGACACCTCCTCGAAGCGGACGCCCTCGTGGACGGTGGAGCGCGGGATGTGCAGATGGCCGTAGACCATCGTGGCGACCCGGAAGCGGCGGTGCCAGTCGGCGGTCAGCGCGGTGCCGCACCACATGGCGAACTCGGGGTGCCGGAGCACCTCGGTGGGGTGCCGGTCCAGCGGGTAGTGCGCGGCGAGGACGGTGGGCAGGTCCTCGGGGATCTCCGCGAGACGGCGCTCCGTCCCGGCGACGCGGGCCCGGCACCAGTCCTCGCGGGTCGGGTACGGGTCGGGGTGCAGCAGGTGCTCGTCGGTGCAGACGATCCCGGTGCCCTCGGCGTGGGCGAGGCCCTCGGCCTTGGTGGCGCAGCCGGGCGGCAGGAAGGAGTAGTCGTACAGCAGGAACAGCGGGGCGACGGCGACCGGGCCGCCGGGGCCGTGCCACACCGGGTACGGGTCCTCGGGGGTGGTGACGCCGAGGTCCCGGCACACCTCGACCAGATGGTCGTAGCGGGCGGCGCCGCGCAGCGTGACGGTGTCCCTCGGGTGGGTCCACAGGTCGTGGTTGCCGGGGGCCCACAGCACCTTGCGGAAGCGTCCGGCGAGGGTGGCGAGCGCCCAGCGGATGTCCGCCACGGTCTCCGCGACGTCACCGGCCACGATCAGCCAGTCGTCCTCGCTCTCCGGGCGCATCCGTTCCACCAGGGCGCGGTTCTCGGGATAGGAGATGTGCAGATCGCTGATGGCCAGCAGCTGTCCGGACTCCGCCGTGGACCCCACCCCGCGCACCTCTCTCCTCCGGAACCGTTCCGGACGTCTTCCCGATCATCGGTCGGCACCACGAGAACACACGCGCCGGACCACGACAAGAGGGAAACCGGCCGGTCACCGGGGTTGTCCACCCCGCCCGGCGGATCACCTCCGGCCCGCCCCGGGGACCGCGTCCGGCGCCCGCCACCCCGTCCCGGCCACACCCCGTACCCCGGCCGCACTCCGCCCGCACCCCCGGTCCGGGCGGGCGCCGGCCCCCGGGGAATCCGTGACCCACACGTTGCACGCCCAGGCGATTGAAAGCCGTATGATCGCCGCAAGCCGACGCCCCTAACTCCCCCTCGAACAGGGCCGTTTGGCGCACCCTCCTCCCTCCTGTCCGGGTCGCGGACCGCCCCGTCCTGCCCGTACCGTCCCGAAGGCGGCCCGCATGCGCTCTCGCGTCCGCGTCTGGCTCAACCGCACGTACGCGGAGAACGTCTTCTTCATGGACCAGCTCCGGAGCAATCCCGACGGCCGGGCGGTGCGGGTGCACGCCACGCACGGCGACGCGGACTCCCCCGTGCTGGCCGCCGCCGACACCGCCGAGCTGGAGCCGGAGGGCCTGTCCCCGGCCGGGTACGTGGAGTACGCCCTCGATCTGTGCGCCCGGCGCGGCATCGACGTGTTCGTGCCCCGGCTGCACCAGGCGGAGATCGTCCGGCACCGTGCCGACTTCGCCGCCGCGGGCACGGCCGTGCTGGGCCCGACCCCGGAGGGCGCCGCCGTCTTCGAGGACAAGGCGACCGCCTACGAGGCCGTGCGGTCCGTCGGCGTGCCGGTGCCGCCCTGGTGGCGGGTCCGCACGGCCGACGAACTCCTGTGCGCCGTAGAGGAGTTGGAGGCGGGCGGACACCGGGCGTGTTTCAAACCGGCGGCGGGCGCGGGCGGGGTCGGCTTCCGGATGATCACACGGTCGCCGTTCTCGCTGGAGAACCTGGACGGCTTCCCCGGTCCGTGGGTCCAACTGGACCCGGTGGTCGAGGCGTTGCGGCGGGCGGAGCGGCCGGTGGACTGGCTGGTGATGCCGCGCCTGGAGCAGCCGGAGGTGTCCGTGGACTGTCTGACCGGCGCGGACAGCCGGTTGCGGATGGCGGTGGGCCGCACCAAGAACGGCCGCCGCCGGGGCTTCACGCTGCACGAACGGTGGCTGGAACCCGCGCGGTTGATCGCGGAGGGGTTCGGGCTGCGCCATCTGTCCAACATCCAGTTCCGGATGCTCGGCGACCGGCCGGTGCTGCTGGACGTCAACACCCGTGCGGCGGGCGGGCTGCACCAGCTCGCGCAGTGCGGGATCAACGCGCCCTGGGCGGCGGTGCGGCTCGCGCTGGGCGAGGACCCCGGTGTGCTCGAACCGCCGTTCCTCGGGCAGGACTACACGGTGGTCTCCGGACCGCGCCCGCTGCGCCCGGTCTCCCTCCCCCGGCAGCGCACGGCCGGACCCGACCCGCTGCCCGCGACCCCGGCCCTCGTGGGCGCGCCGGTGGCGGAGCGGCCGTCCGGACCGGACCGCGTGCGCGGGGCGGACCCGCTGCCGGGGGCGGACCGATCCGGTCTGCCTTCTTGACACCATCTTTGGTCCATACCAACTTGGGTGGCGCACCGGGAGCTTCCGGCTCCCGCACCGCACGGAGCTTCCCGCTCCCGAACCGCTCCGCACGCCCGAACACCCCTTCATCCCCAGGGAGATCGTGTGCGCCACCTCCTCGGACGTCCCAGACACCGGGTCCTCGCCCTGCTCGGCTCCGCCGCCCTCGCGCTCGGCGGAGCCGTCGCGCTTCCGGGCACCGCCCAGGCGGCCAACGTCCTCACCAACCCCGGCTTCGAATCGGGCGGCCTCTCCCCGTGGAGCTGCTCGGGCAACCTCGGCTCGATCGTCTCCTCCCCCGTGCACGGCGGCACCAAGGCCCTCCAGGGCGCGGTCTCGGCGAGCGACAACGCCCAGTGCAGCCAGACCGTCGCCGTCCAGCCGAACACCACGTACGCGCTCAGCGGCTGGGTGCGCGGTTCCTACGTGTACCTCGGGGTGGGCGGCGGCGCCTCCACCTGGACGTCGTCCCCGACCGCGTACAGCAGGCTCAGCCTCTCCTTCACCACCGGCGCGGCACAGACCAGCGCCACCATCTACGTGCACGGCTGGTACGGGCAGGGCAGCTACACCGCCGACGACATCAGCCTGGACGGCCCCGGCGGCGGAGGGGGCGGCGGCGACACGCAGGCCCCGAGCGCGCCGAGCGGCCTGACCTCGACCGCCAAGACCGCGAACAGCGTCTCGCTGAAGTGGAACGCCTCCACCGACAACGTCGGTGTGACCGGCTACGACGTCTACAGCGGCGGCAACCGGATTCTCACCGTCGGCTCCACCGGCACGACCGTCTCGGGGCTCTCCCCCAGCACCGCGTACACCTTCACGGTGAAGGCGCGGGACGCGGCCGGGAACACCTCCGGGGCCTCCAACTCCCTGTCCGTGACGACGAACGCGGGCAGCGGCGGCGGAGGCGGCGGCACCGGCTTCAAGCAGGCAGCGCCGTATCTGTACGAGGGCTGGGGCGATCCGCCCAACCCAGCGACCGTGATGAGCGCGACCGGCGTGAAGTGGTTCACGATGGCGTTCGTGCTGGACTCCGGGGGCTGCACCCCGTCCTGGGACGGCAGCCGTCCGCTGACCGGCGGCGCCGACCAGACCGCGATCAACCAGATCCGCTCGGCGGGCGGTGACGTCGTCCCGTCGTTCGGCGGCTGGTCCGGCAGCAAGCTGGGCGCCAACTGCTCCTCGGCGAGCGCGCTGGCGGGCGCGATGCAGAAGGTGATCGACGCCTACTCGTTGAAGGCGATCGACATGGACGTCGAGAACACGGACGAGTTCGAGAACGAGGCCGTCCGGGCGAAGATCCTCACCGCGCTGAAGACGGTCAAGGTCAACAATCCCGGTCTGAGGACCATCGTCACCTTCGGCACCTCCACCACCGGCCCGACCGCCTCCGGCAACCGGCTCATCGAGCAGGCCCAGTCCCTGGGCGCCAACATCGACGTGTTCACGATCATGCCGTTCGACTTCGGCGGCGGCGCCGACATGTACGGCAACACGGTGAGCGCGGCCGAGGGGCTGAAGAACAAGCTGAAGTCCACGTTCGGCTGGGACGACGCGACCGCCTACGGCCACATCGGGATCTCCGGCATGAACGGGCTGTCGGACCAGCAGGAGAACACCACTCCGGCCATCTGGACGCAAATCAAGGACTGGAGCAACTCCCACCACATCGCACGGCTCGCCTACTGGGCCGTCAACCGCGACCGGGCCTGCCCCGGCGGCGGCGTGGTCAGCAACTGCTCCGGCATCAGCCAGAACACCTGGCAGTTCACCTCGATCACGGCCGGTTTCACCGGCTGACACCGCCGACCCACCGCACACCCGCACCCAGGACCCGCCCGGCCACGCGTGGCCGGGCGGGCTCCGACGGGCCCCAACTCACTCGTTAAGGAAGCTACTTGAGATAGGCGAGCCCCGGATGGACGGCCGTGTACCCGTCCACCAGCCGACGGGCCACCGCCACCGAGTCCACCAGGGGATGCAGTGCGAACGCCTTCACGGCCCGCGCCCGCTCCCCGGACTCCGCGGTGGCCAGCACCTCCCGCTCGACCGCCTTCACCGCGCCCACCAGGGCGGCGGCGTGCCCGTCGAGCGGTGAAACGGCCACCGGACGCGCCCCGCCCGCGTCCACCAGGCACGGCACCTCGACGACGGCCTCGGCGTCCAGGCTCGGCAGGGTGCCCCGGTTGCGGACATTGAGGATCAGCGTGGCGCGTTCGTCGCGGGCGACGGCCCGCATCAGCGCGAGGGCGACCTTCTCGTACCCGCCGGACAGGTCCTCCTCCTCGCGCTCCCCGGCCCCGGCGGCCTCCCGGTTCTCCGCCATGTACGTCGCCTCGCGCTCGGCGCGGGTGCGGTGCCAGGCGTCCAGCGCACCGCTGCCCGGCCGTACCGCCTCCTCGTAGAACCGTGCCTGCTGGTCGCGGAGGAAGGCACCGCGGGTCAACTCCGCCTCCCTGTAGGCGCGTACGGTCTCGCGGTTGAAGTAGTAGTAGTGCAGGTACTCGTTGGGGACCGCGCCGAGCGAGCGCAGCCAGTCGGCGCCGAAGAGGCGGCCCTCCTCGAACGAGCCGAGCAGCGCGGGATCGCCCAGCAGGCGCGGGAGTTCGTCCCGGCCGTCCACGCGCAGCCCGCGCACCCAGCCGAGGTGGTTGAGCCCGGCGTAGTCGATCGACGCCCGCGCCGGATCGGCGCCCAGCACCCGGGCGATGCGGCGGCCGAGGCCCACCGGGGAGTCGCAGATGCCGATGACCCGGTCCCCGAGATGGCGGGACATGGCCTCGGTGACCAGCCCGGCCGGGTTGGTGAAGTTGATGACCCACGCGTCCGGGGCGAGCCGGGCCACCCGGCGGGCGATGTCCACGGCGACCGGGACGGTGCGCAGGCCGTAGGCGATGCCGCCCGCGCCGACCGTCTCCTGCCCGAGGACGCCCTCCGCGAGCGCCACCCGTTCGTCCTCCGCGCGGCCCGCGAGACCGCCGACACGGATCGCGGAGAAGACGAAGTCGGCGCCGCGCAGGGCGTCGTCGAGACCGGTGGCCGCGGTGACGCGGGGCGCGTCCGGGACCCCGGCCGCCTGCTCGGCCAGCACCCGGGTGACCGCGCGCAGCCGGGCCTCGTCGGTGTCGTGCAGGACGACCTCGGTCACCCGGCCCGCGCCCCGGTCCGCCAGCAGCGCCCCGTACACCAGCGGCACCCGGAATCCGCCGCCGCCCAGAATCGTCAGCCTCACGCCTCGTGTCCTTCCCGCCGGGCCGTCCCGGCGCCACTCCCCGCGCCCGCCCGCGGCCCCCGGACGCGGGCCGGAACGCGGCCGGTCACCGCCGCAAGTCAACCACCCCGGACGCGCACCGGACCGCGCACCACCCACGGCACGCCCGCCCGCGACGCGGCACCGGCCGCACCGCACATCACCCCAAGTTCGCCCAACTCCCGCTCCCAGTAATGGATTTACCTGTCGGAACTCTTGACGCTCCGGTCGCCCGAGAGCACATTGGCGACACCCTGAGAGCGCTCTCACCCTGGTGGGCGGGAGCGCTCCGACAGGCGTCCCCCGCACCCCCTCACCATCGGAGAGGCACCTCCATGACCGAGCCTTCCGGCGCGCACAGACCCGGCGCCCTGCGCCGGGCCCTCCTCGCCGCCGCCGCCACGCTGTCCCTGGCGGCGGCGGTCACGACCGCCGCCACCACGCCCGCCGACGCGTCGGCGCCCACCCCGCCGTCCGGCTGGACCCAGGTGTTCCTGGACGACTTCAACGGCGCGGCCGGGTCCGGTGTGAACACCGGCAACTGGACCTACGACACCGGGACCTCGTATCCGGGCGGCGCCGCGAACTGGGGCACCGGCGAGGTCGAGACGATGACCTCCAGCACCAGCAACGTGGCGCTCGACGGCAGCGGCAACCTGCTGATCACGCCCCGCCGGGATGCCTCGGGCCGCTGGACCTCCGGGCGGATCGAGACCAACCGCACCGACTTCCAGCCCCCCGCGGGCGGCAAGCTGCGGGTGCAGGCCCGTATCCAGATGCCGAACGTGACGGGCGCGGCGGCCAAGGGGTACTGGCCCGCGTTCTGGGCGCTCGGGTCGCCGTTCCGGGGCAACTACTGGAACTGGCCGTCCATCGGCGAGCTGGACATCATGGAGAACGTGCAGGGCCTGAACAACGTGTGGGCCACCATGCACTGCGGCACCAACCCCGGCGGCCCCTGCAACGAGACGACCGGCATCGGCAACTCCCGGCCGTGCCCCGGCTCCACCTGCCAGTCGGGCTTCCACACCTACGCGATGGAGTGGGACCGCTCGACCAGCCCCGAGGAGATCCGTTTCTCGGTGGACGGCACGACGTACCACACCGTGCGCGCCAACCAGATGGACGCGACGAGCTGGGCGAACGCCACCAACCACGGGTACTTCGTGATCCTGAACGTGGCGATGGGCGGCGGCTTCCCCGGCGCGTTCGGCGGCGGCCCCGACGGCGGTACCGAGCCGGGCCACCCGATGGCCGTGGACTACGTCCAGGTGCTCCAGTCCGGCAGCGGCGGCGGTGGCGGCACGACTCCCCCGCCGTCCGGCGGCCGGGACGCCTACGGCACGATCCAGGCCGAGTCCTACGACGCGCAGTCCGGTGTGGTCCCGGAGGCGACGACCGACACCGGGGGCGGGCAGGACATCGGCTCGCTGGCGAACGGTGACTGGGCCCAGTACAAGGGCGTCAACTTCGGCTCCTCGCCCGCCACACAGTTCCGGGCGCGGGTGGCCAGCGGTGCCGCCACCGGAGTCGGCGGTCTGGTCGAGGTGCGGCTCGACAGCCGTTCCAACGCGCCCATCGGCAGCTTCGCGCTGTCCAGCACCGGGGGCTGGCAGTCCTGGCGGACGGTGCCCGCGAACATCTCCGGGGTCACCGGCACGCACGACGTCTACCTGACGTTCAGCAGCGGTCAGCCGGCGGACTTCGTGAACGTGAACTGGTTCCAGTTCGGGCGCTGAGCCCCACCGCACGACGGCAGGACCGCACCGGGGGCGGTCCCGCGCACCGGCCGACGGGCCGCCGCGGGGCCGCCCCCGGGCGCGTCAGCCCAGTTCCGCCCGGAAGGCCGCCGGGGTGTGGCCGGTGCGGAGCTGGAAGAACTTGGAGAAGTTGGCCGGGTCGGGGAAGCCGACGGCCGCGCCGACGCGGGTGACGGGCAGGTCGGTGTGCGCGAGGAGGCGTTTGGCCTCCAGCACGACGCGTTTGTCGATGAACCCCTTGGGCGTCCCGCCGGTGGCGGCGCGGACCGCGCGGACCAGGGTGCGGCGGGAGTAACCGAGGGCGTCCGCGTAGGCGCTGACGCTGTGGTTGGCGGCGAAGTCCTTCTCCACGGCGTCCCGGAAGAGGGTGAACGCGCTGTCCGGCTGGCGTCCGCCGGGCCGCCCGGCACCGGCCGCGAGGTGGGCGAGGCGCAGCAGGAACCCGGTGAGGGTGTGCCGCAGCACGGCGGTGTGCAGGCTGAGCGGCAGGGTCGTGGTGTCCTCGTACTCGCGCCGCAGATGGGCGAGGGAGGCGTGCAGCGCGGCGAGCCGGTCGGGGTCGGGGCGCAGCAGCGGGGGCAGGTCGTAGCGGTAGAGGTTGGTGGCCTCGACGGTGGCGCGGGGCAGGAAACCGGGCTGCATGGTGAGGACGGTGCCCCGGTAGGCGTCGGTGCGGGAGAAGCGGTGGACCTGGCCGGGGCGTATCCAGAGCAGATCGCCGGGGCGGGCCTCGTACTCCGCGAAGTCCACCATGTGCCGGACCGGGCCCTCGGTGAAGAGCATCACGACGTGGAAGTCGATGCGGTGAACGCGGTGCAGCGGGGCATCCGCGTGCCAGGTGCGCCCGGCGCCCATCGGGCAGACCTGCATGCCCACACCGCCCACGGCCAGTTCGACGGGGAAGGGGAACGTCCTGATGGCGTCGCCACCCCCCACGGTGGGCGCGATTTCGGATGCCATGTCCGCCATGTCCCCTTCGCACCGCTCTTCCCGCGTGATCACTGTCCCAGATTCACCACAGAGTGACACACCTCGCCCTACCGGCCCAAAAGTCAGACTTTTACTTTTGAACGCGTCCGGCCAGCCAACCCGCAGCTAACGAGGACTCTTGAAGATGAGCACGCAGACATCCGATGCCTTCGAGTGGACCGACCTGGACCGCCGTGCCGTGGACACCGCCCGGCTGCTCGCGGCGGACGCCGTGCAGAAGGTGGGCAACGGCCACCCCGGCACGGCGATGAGCCTGGCCCCGGCCGCGTACACGATCTTCCAGAAGACGATGCGTCACGACCCGGCGGACCCGGAGTGGGCGGGCCGCGACCGCTTCGTCCTCTCCCCGGGCCACACCTCGCTGACCCTCTACACCCAGCTCTACCTCGCCGGGTACGAGCTGGAGCTGGACGACCTCAAGGCGTTCCGCACGCACGGTTCCCGGACCCCGGGTCACCCGGAGTACGGCCACACGGCCGGGGTGGAGACCACCACCGGGCCGCTCGGCCAGGGTGTCGCCAACGCCGTCGGCATGGCGATGGCCGCCCGCTACGAGCGCGGCCTGTTCGACCCGGAGGCCCCCGAGGGCACCTCCCCCTTCGACCACACCATCTGGGCGATCGTCTCCGACGGCGACCTGGAGGAGGGCGTCTCCGCCGAGGCGTCCTCGATGGCCGGACACCAGAAGCTCGGCAACCTCGTCCTCGTCTACGACGACAACCACATCTCCATCGAGGGCGACACCGCCACCGCCTTCTCCGAGGACGTGCTGGGGCGGTACGCGGCGTACGGCTGGCACACCCAGCGGGTGACGCCCACCGACGACGGCGACATCGACGCCCCCGCGCTGCACGCGGCGCTGGAGGCGGCCCGTGCCGAGACCGGCCGCCCCTCGATCATCGCCCTGCGCACGGTCATCGCCTGGCCCGCGCCGAACGCCCGGAACACCGAGGCGTCGCACGGCTCCGCGCTCGGCGCCGAGGAGATCGCGGCGACGAAGCGGCTGCTCGGCTTCGACCCGGAGCGCACCTTCGAGGTAGCGGACGAGGTGATCGCGCACACCCGCCGCGCCCTGGACCGGGGCGCCGAGGCGCACGCCGCCTGGGACAAGCGGATCGCCGAGTGGCGCGCCGCCGCCCCGGAGCGGGCCGCGCTGTTCGACCGGATCGGCAAGGGCGAGCTGCCCGAGGGCTGGGAGGAGAAGCTCCCCGTCTTCGAGACCGGCAAGGCGGTCGCCACCCGCGCCGCGTCCGGCACGGTGCTCCAGGCACTCGGCCCGGTCGTGCCCGAGCTGTGGGGCGGCTCCGCCGACCTCGCCGGGTCCAACAACACCACCATCGACAAGGACAGCTCCTTCCTGCCGGTGGGCAACCCGCTCCCGGAGGCCGACCCGTACGGCCGAACCGTGCACTTCGGAATCCGCGAGTTCTCGATGGCCGCCGAGATGAACGGCATCGCCCTGCACGGCAACACCCGGATCTACGGCGGCACCTTCCTGGTGTTCTCCGACTACATGCGCAACGCCGTCCGCATGTCGGCGCTGATGCAGCTCCCGGTGACGTACGTCTGGACGCACGACTCCATCGGCCTCGGGGAGGACGGCCCGACCCACCAGCCGGTCGAGCACCTCGCCTCGCTGCGCGCCATTCCGGGCCTGAACGTCGTCCGCCCGGCCGACGCCAACGAGACCGCGATCGCCTGGGCCGAGATCCTGAAGAGGCACACGACCGCCCCCGCCCCGCACGGGCTGGCGCTCACCCGCCAGGGCGTACCGGTCTACGCGCCGGACCCGGACACCGCGAAGGGCGGCCGGGTGCTCATCGAGTCCTCGACGGCCACCCCGGAGGTGATCCTGATGGCGACCGGTTCCGAGGTGCAGCTCGCCGTCGCCGCGCGCGAGCTGCTGGAGGCCGAGGGCGTCGGCACCCGTGTGGTGTCGATGCCGTCCGTGGAGTGGTTCGAGGAGCAGCCGCGCGAGTACCGCGAGCGGGTGCTGCCGCCGGCCGTGAAGGCGCGTGTCGCCGTGGAGGCCGGGATTGGCCTCACCTGGTACCGGTTCGTCGGGGACGCCGGGCGGATCGTCTCCCTCGAACACTTCGGCGCCTCCGCCGACGCGGCGACCCTGTTCGCCGAGTTCGGCTTCACCCCCGAGAACGTCGCCGCCGCCGCCCGCGAGTCGCTGGCCGCCGCGCGCGCCTGACACCACCGCAATCAGAAAAGATGATCACTGTGACCGAAGCACTCTCCACGGCGGCCTCCACGCCGGGAGCCCTCAAGCGTCTCGCCGACGAAGGCGTCTCGATCTGGCTCGACGACCTGTCGCGCACTCGGATCGCCTCGGGCGGCCTGGCCGGTCTGGTCGCGGACGGCGGTGTCGTGGGCGTGACCACCAACCCCTCCATCTTCCAGGCGGCCATCGGCTCCGGCGCGGGCTACGAGGAGCAGCTCGCGGAGCTGGCCGTGCGGGGCGTGACGGTGGACGAGGCGGTGCGGATGATGACCACCGCCGACGTCCGCGCCGCCGCCGACGTCCTGGCCCCGGTGTACGCGACGTCGGACGGCCGGGACGGCCGGGTCTCCATCGAGGTGGACCCGCGTCTGGCGCACGACACGGTGGCGACCGTGGCCGAGGCCCGCCAGCTGGCCTGGCTGGTGGACCGCCCCAACGTGATGATCAAGATCCCGGCGACCGGGGCGGGTCTGCCCGCGATCACCGAGGTCGTGGGGCTCGGGATCAGCGTCAACGTCACACTGATCTTCTCCCTGGACCGCTACCGCGAGGTGGTGGACGCCTACCTCGCCGGTCTGGAGAAGGCCCGGGAGCGCGGTCTCGACCTCTCCGCGATCCACTCCGTGGCGTCGTTCTTCGTCTCCCGCGTGGATGCCGAGATCGACGGGCGGCTCAGCGGGCTCGGCACCGACGAGGCCGCCGCGCTGAAGGGCCGCGCGGCCCTCGCCAACGCCCGCCTGGCCTACGCGGCGTACGAGGAGGTCTTCGGTTCGCTGCGCGGCACGACCCCGGCGAGCGCCCGCTGGAGCGCCCTCGCGGCGTCCGGCGCCCACCCGCAGCGTCCCCTGTGGGCGTCCACCGGGGTGAAGGATCCGGCGTACAAGGACACCCTGTATGTGGACGAGCTCGTCGCGCCCGGCACGGTGAACACCATGCCGGAGGCGACGCTGCTCGCCGCCGCCGACCACGGTGACATCACCGGCGACACCGTGACCGGCGGCTACGCACGGGCACGCGCCGACCTCGCCGCCCTGGAGGGCCTCGGCATCTCCTACGACGAGGTGGTCCGCAAGCTGGAGGACGAGGGCGTGGCCAAGTTCGAGGCGGCCTGGCAGGACCTGCTGGACGCCGTCAGCGAGTCGCTGAGGAGCAAGGGAGTGGACGCGTCATGAGCACCAAGGCCCCTGAGCCGGAGCGGCCGGCCGCACGGCCCGCCGCCGAGGCGGAGGCGCGGGTCCCGGCCGTCCCGGCCGACGACTGGGTGAACCCGCTGCGCGACGCGCGCGACCGGCGGCTGCCGCGGATCGCGGGCCCGTCCGGTCTGGTCATCTTCGGGGTGACCGGCGACCTGTCCCGCAAGAAGCTGATGCCGGCCGTGTACGACCTCGCCAACCGGGGTCTGCTGCCGCCGGGCTTCTCGCTGGTCGGCTTCGCCCGCCGCGACTGGGCGGACCAGGACTTCGCCGAGGTCGTGCACGACGCGGTCAAGGAGCACGCCCGGACCCCGTTCCGCGAGGAGGTCTGGCAGCAGCTCGCCGAGGGCATGCGGTTCGTGCCCGGCGACTTCGACGACGACACCGCGTTCAAGCAGCTCAAGGATGCCGTGGACGAGCTGGACGCCTCGCGCGGCACCGGCGGGAACTTCGCGTACTACCTCTCGGTGCCGCCGAAGTTCTTCCCCAAGGTCGTCCAGCAGCTGAAGAAGCACGGCCTGGCCACCCCGCCCGAGGGTGCCTGGCGCCGCGCGGTGATCGAGAAGCCGTTCGGCCACGACCTGGCCAGCGCCATCGAGCTGAACCGCGTGGTCCACGAGGTGTTCGAGCCGGAGCAGGTCTTCCGGATCGACCACTACCTCGGCAAGGAGACCGTCCAGAACATCCTGGCGCTCCGCTTCGCCAACCAGATGTACGAGCCGGTCTGGAACCGCTCGTACGTGGACCACGTCCAGATCACGATGGCCGAGGACATCGGCATCGGAGGGCGGGCCGGGTACTACGACGGCATCGGCGCCGCCCGTGACGTCATCCAGAACCACCTGCTCCAGCTGATGGCGCTCACCGCGATGGAGGAGCCCATCGCCTTCGACGCCGAGGCGCTGCTCACCGAGAAGCTGAAGGTGCTCAAGTCGGTGCGGCTCCCCGACGACCTGGGCGCCTCCACCGTGCGCGGGCAGTACGCGCAGGGGTGGCAGGGCGGCGAGAAGGTCATCGGCTACCTCGAAGAGGACGGCATCGACCCGGAGTCCGGGACGGACACCTACGCGGCCGTGAAGCTGGAGATCGGCAACCGCCGCTGGGCGGGCGTCCCCTTCTATCTGCGCACCGGCAAGCGGCTGGGCCGCCGGGTCACCGAGATCGCGGTGGTCTTCAAGCGCGCCCCGCACTCCCCGTTCGACTCCACCGCCACCGAGGAACTGGGCCAGAACGCGGTCGTCATCCGCGTCCAGCCGGACGAGGGCATGACCGTCCGGTTCGGTTCGAAGGTGCCGGGTACGTCGATGGAGATCCGGGACGTGTCGATGGACTTCGCCTACGGCGAGTCGTTCACCGAGTCCAGCCCGGAGGCGTACGAACGGCTCATCCTCGATGTGCTGCTCGGCGACGCCAACCTGTTCCCCCGCCACCAGGAAGTGGAAGAGTCCTGGAAGATCCTCGACCCGATCGAGGAGCACTGGACCCGGCACGGCAGGCCGGCCCAGTACGCGTCGGGTACCTGGGGTCCTCGGGAGGCGGACGAGATGCTCGCACGAGACGGACGGAGCTGGCGCAGGCCATGAAGATCGATCTGACCGACACCACGGCAAGCAAGATCAACAAGGCGCTGGTGCAGGGGCGCCGGGCCATCGGCACCCCGGCCGTCGGCATGGTCCTGACGATGGTCATCGTCACGGACGAGGAGAACGCCTACGACTCGATCCGGGCCGCCGAGGAGGCCTCGCACGAGCACCCCTCGCGCACCCTGGTCGTCATCAAGCGGCACGCCCGCACCCTGCGCGACCGCACCACCTCCCGGCTGGACGCCGAGGTCCGGGTCGGCTCCGAGGCGGGCACCGGCGAGACCGTGGTGCTGCGCACCTACGGCGAGGCGTCCGACCACGCCGACTCGGTCGTGCTGCCGCTGCTGCTGCCCGACGCCCCGGTCGTCGTGTGGTGGCCGGTGGACGCCCCGGAGAATCCGTCCGCCGACCCGCTGGGCGCGCTCGCCCAGCGCCGTATCACCGACCTGTACGCCGTGGAGCGTCCGCTCCAGGTGCTGGAGGGCCGGACCCGGACCTACGCGCCCGGCGACACCGACCTGGCGTGGACCCGGCTCACCCCGTGGCGCTCGATGCTGGCCGCCGCGCTGGACCAGGCCCGCGCGCGGGTGACGTCGGCGGCCGTGGAGGCCGAGGCGGAGAACCCGAGCGCGGAACTGCTGGCCCGCTGGCTGGAGGCCCGGCTCGGGGTCGCCGTGGAGCGGGTGGTGTCCGCCGGTCCGGTGGTCACCGCCGTACGCCTGGGCACCCCGAACGGCGAGGTCGTCATCGACCGCCCCGAGGGCCCGCTCGCCACGCTGACCCTGCCGGGCCAGCCGCCCCGGACCCTCGCCCTGAAGGTCCGCCCGACCTCCGAACTCATCGCCGAGGAGCTGCGCCGCCTCGACGCCGACGAGATGTACGCCGTCGCCCTGCGGGGCGAGGCCGCCAAGGAGAACGCCTGACATGGCTCACACACCGTCAGACTCCGTCCGTCCGGTCGATCGCCCCGAGTGGGCGGCGCTGGTCGAACACCGTGACGCTCAACAGTTCACGTTGCGGGGGTTGTTCGCGTCCGATCCGGGTCGTGCGGAGCGGTTGACCGCGCGGGTCGGTGATCTGTAT